>NZ_JACSIT010000066.1 GCF_014349155.1 Neolewinella lacunae | reverse complement strand
TACGGCCTCAGGAGCCGGGGACGCTGCGCGCCCTGCGGGCTGTAAAGCTTCGCTTTACTATTATCTAACCTAGACACAGGTTATTGAACACTCCCTTCCATTGACAAAGCATTCACAAAACTCATTTTCAAGATGACCTCTGAAGCCAGCCATCTTTTCATCTGTAATTTGTAACCTTATAAAACCAGATCCATGACAGTAGTTATCAAGCATTCCACCGACAAAGCCAGCATGGATAGACTCCTTGAAACCTTACCTAAGTTGAACAGGTTTGATGCAGCCAAGTTCTGTGGTGTACTGGCCTTGCGTGTATCGCCTCTGTCTATCCAAAAGGTGATGAGAGATGAGTGGAAGTAGTTTACTGATAGATACGAATATAGCCTTGTATCTTCTAAATGGAGACACAACAGTGTCGGCACTTTTAAACGGCGCGATATTCACGTATCTTTTATCACAGAGTTAGAATTGCTAGGCTATCAGGAACTTAAAGAGGAAAATCGTGCTATAATCAGAGAGTTTTTAGATAACTGCATTATAGTAGACCTCAATCAGGCGATAAAGCTTATTACTATAGATCTGAAACAAAAATACAGATTAAAGCTCCCCGACGCTATTATTGCCGCTACTTCAATTTATATGAATCTCCCCTTGATATCTGCAGACAAAGATTTCGAACGTATTCAAGATATTCAGTTCGTTCGCTACGAAATTTGAAAAGCTAGTTGCTACCAATGCTTTAAAAACCGTTTATTAGCCCTTGACGCGGGTCGCCTGAAAACACCCTACCAAATACCCCAAAAATGGAACTGAAATATTACCAATACCGGCTCGGCACCGCGCAAAGGCTGCCTAGCGAGCGACACCCCAATCGCTACGCCATTGCCTTAGACGCGCCCGGAGCTGACGCGAGCCCCTTCGTAGAGCAGATTTTGCGTTGCATTACGTCGGACCAGCTTTCGCCGATCATCCGAAAACACATTTACCGGGGCTTACAACTTGGGGATGCGGATTCCAGCAGATGGGTTGCTGTAGCAGAGTTACCTCTGAGGAAGTTCGAGGCACAAAATGATGGTTCTCGGTCGCAGGCTTTGGACTTGTCTGCTGAAGAAGCAGCTAAATATCCCCCCAATTTTTTGACGGAATCCTATTCCTATTTTTGGCGGAGCGTACACCCCTTTTCGCAGTGGCATAAGTGCAACTTTACGGCTGATGGGCAAGCCTTCAACTGCGCGGAACAATACATGATGTACGGCAAAGCCACCTTGTTTTCCGACGCGGAGGTTGCCGAGAAAATCCTACGTTCGACCAACCCCCGCGAGCAAAAACAACTGGGCAGGGAAGTGAAGGGGTTTGACCCCCAGGTTTGGACCCAGGAAGCTCCCGCCATCGTCTACCAAGCCAATAAGGAAAAATTCCAGCAAAACCCCGAACTACTGCAGCATCTTCTGGACACCCGTGGCAAAACCATCGTCGAGGCAAGTCCTGACGACAACATCTGGGGCATCGGTCTGGCGGAAGAGCACCCCGGGGCAAAGTCGCTGACCACCTGGGAAGGAACCAATTGGCTAGGCATCGTACTTACGGAACTCCGGGAAGAATTGCTGGGAAATGACTCAGAACACGGATATTTAGGGCAGGCCGAGCTGCCTGCGCAAACCATCCATCCGCAGCCATAAATCATGCAGTTCCTGGAGTTTGAAAGCGGCCCCTTCATGGGTGGGTTACATCCGCTCTTGCGCGAAGGCACCATTTTCCTCCCTGCGCCACTTGCCCAATTTCTCCGTCCGTTGTAGCTTTGAATGGCCAGCAGCCATGGACTGAGGATTGGGCTACGCAAGGGAACAAACAGGTGCCAACGGATTAACTGCGAAAACAGAGCAACTCAAATATGGACCCAAAAATCGAATCCTACTTAACTGGTTTAGCGCTGAAGCTGATTGACGGAAAGTGGAAAATATTCGAATTTTCGGAAGATTGGGTAAGGTCATTTGACACTGCCGCAGGGGTATACGCAATACGCGAGGAAGGAACCATTTGCTACATTAGCGAAACGAAAAATGTCCGGAAAAGCATGGAAAACCTGCTGGATACGCGTCACCACTCCCTAAGACGCACCATCGGCGCTGTCTTATTTTCGGATAAGGAAGGCTACCAAATGGCAAGTCCAAGTAAAAAGTTCCCGCCAGAGTTCGAGAAGAAATTGAACATGCGCTTTGAAGACAACTTCGAAGTGGCCGCCATCGCCGTTGCCATCGGGAGAAAGGAACTCGAAGAACATTTGATAGCGCAATACCAGCCAAAGTACAATTTTCGCGAAAAAAGAAAGTCGGAAAAGTCGGAAAAAGCTTACTCCGTAGAAGAAATCAGACAGAGCCACGGGAACGCTTACCAACCCTGGACCACCGAAGCTGATGAGCAACTGGCGCAACTCGCCAACGAAGGAAAATCGATCAACGAACTCGCCCTCCTGTTCGGAAGAAACCGAGGCTCCATTACCTCCCGTCTCAAAAAAATCGAAGCGCGAAAATGAAAAAACCAACGCCAAAAGACATCGAAACAATCGCCGAATACCTCGATACGGGGATGCGCGCCTTCTACAACAAGGTCATCGGGGAAACCATTTTCTTACCCGCCGACGATGAGGATATTGAAGATTTTGGCCTCGAAGAAGAATACGCCGACTCCCTGAAAAAGCTGAAAGACGAGGAGGATGATTTCGTCCAGATCCACAAATGGACTTCCAGCGAAGCCTTCAAGTGCAGGGAGGCGTTCGCCGATCAACTAACGGGAAATCCGCAGCTGCAAACCAAACTCTTCAATGCCCTGAACAATAGAAAACCCTTCAGCGGCTTCCGCTACGTCATTGATCAGGAAGACAAGTACCGGCAGCAGTGGTTCGACTACGAAGCAAACTGCATCTACAACTACGTAGCGCGGGAATTGCGGCATTTGGAGTAAGGTTCAATAATTCCTGATTCCGTAGCCTGGATTTTGCGGAGCTTGCGGGGCTAGTGTCCCTCCCCAGCTTCTCCCCCTTTGGGGGTTGGGGGGATGTCCTAACTCCCCCCTTCGGGGGGCCGGGGGGGAGCACCTGCGGCCGCGCCCAAAAAAACCTTCCTTGTTACGTCCGCTTCTTGCGCAGCACCACCTGCCGGCGATCGGCCTTGGCGACGTCCACAAAAAACTGGCGGAAGGCCTCGTAGTCCGTGGCGGGAAGCTGCACGGGCAGCAGCTTCAGGGTGCGGATCCATACCAGCTGCCCCGGTTCCGTTTTCACCTCCGAGCGGTACTCGCCCGCAGCGTGTTCGTAGGTGATGACGGGGTCCCCGAGGCTTTCCACCTCCAGCTCGCTGGGCACCTTCAGGTAGACCGAATCGACGTAAAAACGCGCCTCATTGCGCACGATGGGAAATTGGCGGGCACTCAGTTTATCCGGCACCTCATCGTAGTTGAAGTACTTGTTGAGGGGTACGAAGGATCGTTCACCGAGCGTGCGGGCGTATCCGGTGAGTCGGGTGGTGTAGTCCAGGCGCGCCACGGGCTCGTCTGGGTCGCATTCCAGGCGGTAGCCGCTGCCGGTTACGTCGGGCAAATCCGCCCAGTCCTGTAATATTTCCAACTGCTTGGTGGGGTTTTGCTCATGGTGCAGCAGCTCCCGGAAGTCTTCGTGCGGCACCCCGTAGTAAGCCGCCCGCATCCGGAATTCAGCATCGCCGTTGGGGGCCAGTTCCAGCGCAACGGAGCGCACGTGACCATTTTCGGCGGGCACCAATGCCGGCGTCCGCTGTAGGGAACCTCCTTCCGGAGTGACCCAGAGTACGTTGCGGTCCTGCTTGCCATCCCCCAGGTAGCCCGGCGGCGAAGTACTGCTGGTACACTCCAGGTACATGTCTTCGGAAGGGACGTACAAGATCATGTGGTTGAACGCCGAGGTGGTAAAGTCTTCCTCTACCGGGTAGAATTGCCGGTCATTCCAATCGATCAAAACGGGGTAAGAAGGGATGCCCACTTCACTGAGCATCGCGCCGAGGTAGTTGCTCAGTGCCTTGCAGTCGCCGTAGCGGTTTTCCTCCACGTACTCGGCCGAAAAAGGCTGCCAGCCACCGATGCCCAGCTGTACCCCCACGTAGCGGGTGCGCCCCTGCAGCAGGCGGTAGAGCGCAGCAATCTTTTCGCGGTCCGTCGTCAGGTCCGCCGTAGTTTCCGCCACCAGGCGCTTAAGGTCGGCCGGCAAGGCATTGCGGCCCGCCAGCAACTGGTTCATGAAAGCCCCAAAGTCTTGCCAGCTGTTGAGACTGCCCTGGTACTTCCCCACGTTGAAGCGCTCCAGGCCCGTGTGCAGGTAAGGCATCGTTTGCGTTATCGGAGGCGCCAGCGCTTCGGGCTTGCGCGCCGGCAGGTTTTCCACCCGCCAGCTGTAACTCATTTTACCACTCTCATCCGTCACCGTAGGCGCGGGCAACTCGTTGGAACGGTACAGCAGCTTATTGTTCTTGGGGACCACGGCCACGAAACTGGCCGCCTCCACCGATTGCCCGTAATACATCGGCAACCAGCGGGGAAATTCAACGATGCCGAAATTGCTCAGCTTTTTCTCGTATTCAAATTCGATGGTGTAGGGGTAAGTCGGGTGCGAAAGGGTCGTCACCTGCACGCGGCTATCGGTGTAAAACTGCCCGCCACTGATGGCCATATAATCTTCGATTTCGCTTTTTTTCGCCGTGCGGACTTTAGCCCCCAAAGCATCGTAAAGCGTCGCGGCAAAACGGGTGATTTTGGAGTCGTTGTCGTAGTACACCACCAGTTGGTTCTCGTCGTCGTGGTCGCGGTTCAGCAGGGTGACGACCTTGCGGACGTAAACCGTGGCCTGGTTGTCGGAGAGCACCTCGTAGCGCATATCGTAGGAACGCACCACCGAACCCGCATTTTCGCGCAAGGAGGATGGGACAGTGAGTGCGGAGATAGCCAGGTCCTGGGCCGACCCGCCAAAGCAGAGCAAGCAGAAAAAAACAGATGCGAAACCTTTCATGATGGGGTGCATGATTACGTACGTTTGAGCACCAGCGTAGACTGCTGCAGGTCGATGATGCGCCGGAACATATCCCGGACCGTAGGGTATTCGGCGGCGGCGTAAACCGTACGTTTCACATTGACGGTGAAGTTGAGGGAAATGGTTTGCTCGTCCTTTTTTTCCACGGCAAACGTTGCCACCAGGCTTCCGTCTTCGGAAATCAGCCGGATGGATTCGGGCAGTTCCTCGATGGCGTAGCCCTCCGGAAGTTTGATGTTGGTGATGTAGCGCCGTTGCCAGGGGTAACTGAAGTCCACGGGGTACAGGCGCTCCTCTACGTCGGCCATCCCTTTATCCAGCATCGGGCAGAGAATGGGCTGCACGTACAGATAATCGTCGAGGGGCTGCCCCATCGGCACCTTGAGTTGGTAATCGACGCTCAACGGCCCGCTCAGGGTTTCTTCCTCCTTAACTTTATAACTCACCAATTCTGCTTCGGGAAAAGCACCGAGGATATCGTCTACCAACGGCATTTCCAGGTCTTCTTTCTTTTCTTTGATCTTGGTCCGGCCATCGAAAGCAAAATAGCTGTTCAGGCGGGATTGAATGCTGACCTCGGCCAGGCCATCTTCGGCCAGTACTACTTCCGCAATAACGGCCTGGCTCGCGGACGGTACGTCCACATCCATCCAGTGCGGGTTCTCCGGGTCGGCAACGAAAGCGCGGTGGTTGAGGGCGACCACACGGGGAAGCCCGGGCGGCCGGCTGACGTCATTGGGATCCAGCAACACCTCTTTTCCGTCCAGTTGAACCACTACCATCAGGTGCCGGAACTGGGTCATCAAGGGGTAAAGCTCCAAGGGGCTGCCCGTGTCGCGCAAGGGCACCAGCACCGGCTGGGCGTTGAAGCCCGCCTCCCGCAGGAGCGCCAGCAAAAGCATGGCCTTTTCCCCGCTGCTGCCCTTGGCGGCGTCAAACACCTGGTTGGGCGTGTGCTCCGAAGTCCAGCTGAAGTAACCGTCCCACTCAATGCGTCCCGCTACGTAGTTGTAAAGGAATTCCACTTTTTCCGCGTCCGTGGCCTGTTGGTTAACCTGCGCTTGCAGTTCCTTCCAGGCTTTGCCGTAGTTGCCCCGGTTGCGGTAGGCCAGGCCAAAGGAAGGCCAGGTATGGATGTCCTTGGTCGTTTCTCCCCACGTACTGAAGACGTTTACCGTCGCCTGGTTGGGGTAGCGCACGGACTGAAGTTGCAGACGGACCTGCGGGATGTAATCCGTAAAGTTATTAACGTAGGGTTGGTGTTTAAAGGCGGGCAGATCCCGGTAGGCCCACTGGATAGAGGTGTGGGCAATCTGTTCGCTGCCGTAGTGCCGCGTCAAACGGTCCGTTTTGTTGATGTGGAAATTGCCGCCGTTGCCCAGGCTGATGTAGTTGAAATAGGCGGGAATCAACGCCCGGTATTCCGTCCAGCGCACCGGCACCGACTCCTGAAAATAGTAACGCGAAGGCACGGTGATGAACTCGTCCGTCTTCTGGTATTCGTATTCAATGATCGCCCCCGGCGTCAGGCCCGGGAAGGTAAACTTGAAAATGTCCCGCTCATCGTCGTAGCGCTCGCGGATGAAATCGGAATTCCTCAGCTTGATTTTTTCTCCGTTGGGCAGGTGGACCATCGCGCTGGTCTCCATCAGTTTCTCGTGCTGCCGGCTGTAAATGACCTGCACCTCCGCCCGGTCAAAACTGGATTCGCGCAGGAGTTTTACCCGGCGATGGACGCTTTCGCGCAGCCCCGGCCGGCCTTCATACGTATACTCGATGCGCATATCCATCAAATCATAAAGGACGTAAGCATCGGCCGTAGAGTCGCCGGGGGCCACCGTTAATTTCAGATCTTCCTCAGAAACCTGTCCGAATTTTACGTTTCCCGGGTCGTCTTGCGCAATAAGCTGGCTGCCGCAGCACCCCAGTGCTACGATCACAATAAAGAGTAAAGACTTCATAAGAGTGTAGTGAAATATGTTAAATAGAGCAACGACCCTGCGTTCTCAAAATAGGATTATTCAAATGTATAAGACCATTCTGATGGCAAGATAAGACATTTTTTTTGCGCGGCCGCAGGTGCAAGGATATTTTTTTAGCAATGTCCGGACAATTGCCCCAGGTCATTTACTGCGCAGAAAAGTCGGTTAAACACCCGAATCCGTACGCGGCCTTGGGCCCGTAGGCCGTTGCTGCGCTGGGCAACGCTTGCGTTATCGTCCGTTACCTAAGGCCTTGATTAAAGAACGAACGGCACAAAATTTGTCCCGTCAAATTTGTACACCCCCGCCTCGTGGGTCCCCACCCAGAGCTCGCCCTTGCGGTCTTGGTAGAGGCTAAAGAGGCTTAGGTCTTTCGTACCCTTTTTCACCGGATAGTGGGTGACGGACTGTCCATCGTAGCGCCAAACCCCTTCGTCGTAAGTGACCATCCAAAGGTCGCCAGCGGCGTCTTCCACCACGGAGAAAAAGTAGATGTGATCGGCTCCTCGAGCGGTGCTTAAGCCCCTTATTCCGGGGGATCGGCGGTACTCCAGCAGCGCCTTGCCATCCGCGTCGCTTACGCCCGCCGCGATGTCGTAACGGAAACGGTTGTTGCAAAACCAGTACTTACCCTCCGCGTCCTCCAGGATCGAGCGAATGCCAAAGGAGCCCCCCTCGGGCGTATTCGTCAGGTGGTCCTCGTACAGCCAGCCCAACGACTTCCCATCGTAGCGGCCGACGCCGAAGTTGGAGGTCCCAAACCACACCTGTCCTTTACGATCCCGGTAGATGCTGTACACATCGTAGGGGCTCCAGGGTTTGTCGGGGAACTCCGCGAAGTAGGCATCCGCCAGGTGGTGCTTCGGAAATTGCAATTGGTACAGCTTTTCCCCGTCGTAGCGGGAAGGCCCCTGCTCTCCTTCTTTCCCGAGGGTGCTGAACCATAAGTCGTCGGCTTGTAAGGCCCAGTGTTCTTCCGGTCCGTTGGCAATGACGGGTTCCAGCGTTTGGAAGCTTTGTCCGTCAAACTTACTAATGCCCGCCAGCGTGGTGAAAAAGATTTGGCCCTTTTTATCTTCCTGGATACCTCGGATGCCGCCGCTGCCCAACCCGTCCGCCGCAGAAAAATACAGGAGAACTTTCCCGTCGTACCGGTACGCACCGTCGCTGGCGCTGCCAAACCAATAATCGCCATTGCTCGCCTGGAAAATGTACCATATATCCTTGCTCAGCGCTGGCACCGTATCGCCGAGTTCCAGCGCTGGCTGCACCGCGCCTGCTTCGGGAGCGTTCTGCCCACGGCAGGCGAATATCGTGGCGAGTAGTAGTAAAAAGAAAAATTTTGGAGGTTTCATAGGCAAATATTGGCTATTCCCAAAAACGCATTTTTAGAATAGAGAGAAATAAGGCTGCCTTCATATTCGTTCACCCTTTGCAATCCCAAGAATAATATCCTCCTCTTCCATAACCAGCTCCTCTTTGCCCCTTACTGTATTTTAAATGCATCACGTGATTCGACTTGTAGTTTCGCAAAATTTTAATTACATCTGGCTTCAAAGTGCCATTCCTTAAACTTACTTTTTGTCCGAATTCGTTATTAATCCAGAAGGCTTCTTTGACGACTTCCCAGTCATTCAATTCTTTACTTTTATGGATACACCTTTCTAAGTCTCCGAAGGCAAGGTAAACCTTCGAATTCCATTGAAATTCATCATCCATGAGAAATTTAATATTCGCTTGGAGACTTTTTTGAGTGGGCTTACTAATTTTTTCAAAAAAATCTTCGCTGGCAGCCCTTCGCTCTTCGTCTTTGCTTACAACATCTAGAATTCTATCCAAAATTAACGTGCTACCAGAAATTTCTTTAACAGTAGCAGATATTCTATATTTTTTAGAGGGGTAAGCATTGGCAATTAGAGATGATTCGAAAGAAGCAATTGGTAATTCGTCCCCAACGTTTTTCACAGCGGGGTATATCAATACATTTTTCGATCCAGGTTCAGGCCATAACTTGATTACGTCTCCCGCCTTGAGATTATACTCTTTGTAATTATTCACACCAATTGCTTTTACATTTATGCGAATATCGTGACTTCTACTAGATAAAACGGACTGCTTTTTTGGTCCATCATTTTTTAGATGTGGCCCTTTTTCTCTTAGCCTAAATTGCGAAACCCAGACAAAAAGGAAAGCCGCAATTACGATAGCAAATAGTGTATACATAACAAAAAATTGAATTATTCATAACTATAATTTCCACTCCAAAGGACAATACATTTAACCCAATACACAACAACTTATCGCCTATGTTAGAGATGAACGCAGCCGATATCGAATCTAGCCATTTCAGCTTACTCTGAGACAATAATAAACAAAAAGTCACTCAAAAAGCAAAAATTTTCTTTAATACAAAAGCCAGCACAATGAATTATGATTTGCAGAGCTTGACAACTAAATTGCCTACCTGCCACCACTACCATTAAGTCCCGCAATTGGCGTAGGGGCTAAGGTAACAAGCTTACCACTAATTTTCACATAAAGTTAAATACTTAAGCCAAAATCTCCCTTTCACTGCCCCATCATCCACCCGTAAACCTGTCGCAGATACGGCGCCAGCATATCCAGTCTTTCGGCTGGCGGATAGGGCTCGAGCTGCGGGAGGGGTAAGACCGCGCCTTTCCAGTTTTCATTCAGTTCCCATTTCCAATGCTTTCCGGCGGGGAGGTCTTGGTACTCGATGCTGCGTCCTTCGGGGTAAGCGGACAGGTAGAAGTAGGGGGCGCCGATCATATCATCCTCCATGGCCAGGCCGAAGCCAATGCCCAGGTCTTCCTTCACCTTCAGGTAAATGCCGGTATCGAAGTGGTGGGGCCAGATTCGGATCTCCTCCCAAAGCTGGGCGTGGCCGAGCAGCAACAAGGCCGCCTGGTTGGCCAGGGCGCGGTATTCTTCCCAGGTCCGCAGGCCCTCCGGTGCCAACTGCCCGATTTCCTGCCCCGCAAAAGCATACTCGGGGATCGCGTAGTGCATATCGGCCAACAATCCTTCCACCGGCAGTCCCTGGGTGACAAAAACGTCGGCCAATTCCCGCTCCACCTCCACGCGGCGCCTTTGCAGGGTGGCTACGGAACCCACCACTTTTGACCGCTTATCCACAAGCTCAAAAGTCTGGGTGGGGAGGTTGAGGGTGAGCAGGAGCTTTCCCCCGGGCACCTCAATCCAGCGCCCGGTCAGGCGATCGCCCAAGGGATCAAAATACAGGTTGGTGTGGCTGTCGTCGTCCTTGGCCGCCACGTAGGTACGGTTGGCTTTGGCAATGACCTGGCTCAGGTAGTGCAGCTGTTGATCGGTTTCGGTATAGGTCTTCATGCCTTGCTTTTTTGAAAGGCAATCGCTGCCTCCGTTAGCTGGGGAACGTACCCTTGCTACCGCCTGTTCCCTCGCAAAATGTAAGTTACCGACGTATTCGCCTTGCTCCTTGTCCTAACTCCCCCCTTCGGGGGGCCGGGGGGGAGCACCTGCGGCCGCGCCCAACTATTCTGCTGCCACGTAATGATCATCCAACCTCCGCTCTTCGGGGTCGTTGAGTTTGTCGACGGATTTGGCCACAATCATTGCCACGGTGGCATCGCCCGTGACGTTGGCCACGGTACGGCACATGTCCAGGGGCCGGTCTACGGCAAAAATCAGGGCCAGGCCCGCCTCGGGAATGCCCGCCTGGCCGAGTACGATGACGAGCATGACCATCCCCGCACCGGGCACCGCCGCCGAGCCGATACTGGCCGCCAGTGCCGTGGTGATGATGCCCAGCTGGGTCATCAAACTGAGGTCCATACCGTAAGCCTGGGCAATGAACACGGCCGCCACTGCCTGGTAAAGGCTGGTTCCGTCCATATTAATGGTCGCGCCGATGGGCAACACAAAACTGGTCACTTCCTCATCCACGCCCAGGTGCTCCTCTACGCGCTCCATCGTCACGGGCAGCGTCGCGGCGCTCGAACTGGTGGAAAAGGCGAGGAGTTGCGCCGGACTGATCCCGCGGAAAAAGAAGGCGGGGCCGCGGCCAGCAAACACTTTCACCAGCGTGGGGTAAACGATGAAAATCATGATGGCCAGCCCGGCCAGTACGCACAGCGAGTAGTAGAACAGGGCCAGGAATAAATCCGTACTCGGTGCCTCCACCACCAGCGCCGCCAGCAGGGCAAAAACGCCGTAAGGCGCCGCAATCATGATGAGGTCAATGAGTTTGAGGACCACTTCATTGACGCCGTCAAAGAAATCTTTCACGGGCTGGGCCTTCTTAGGGTCGATCAAAATCAGGCCAATGCCGAAGCAAATGACGAAGAAAATGACCTGCAACATATTGCCATTGTTGGAGGCTGCCCCGACGATGTTTTCGGGCACCAGATCCACCAGCGCCTGCAAGGGGCCGGATTCGCGCTGGGCCGAAGCGGCGGTGATGCGGGCACCGGCGTCGGCGGCGTAGTCGTTGAGCAGCGAATCGCGCGTACTGGCGTCGAGGCCCCGGCCCGGCCCGATGAGGTTGACGATAAGTAGCCCGATGACGATGGCCAATACCGTGGTAGCGATGTAGATGACGATCGTCCGCCCCCCCATCTGGGAGAGTTTCGAGATGTCCTTCAGGTCCGTTACCCCCTTGATGAGGCTGGCCACGATGAGCGGAATGGCGATCAGCTTGAGGCTGTTGATGAAGATGGTGCCGAAAGGCTTAATCCAGTCTTTGACAAACTCGGCCCAGCCCATCTGGCTGGCCAAAACGCCAAAAAGGATACCGGCGGCCATGCCGAGAAGGATTTGCCAATGCAGCGCAAGCTTTTTCATGTGTAGCGGTGGTTTGGGCGAAAGATAGTAAAAAAGTAATGTCGTGGCTTTAGCCCAACCAGTAGTGCCAGGCTTAAGCCCGAAGCAGGGTCGGGCTTAAGCCGCGACAGTACCTTGAGGGAGTCGGGCTAAAGCCCGAAAGGGGGTCGGGCTAAAGCCGCGACAATACCGTGCCCGCCAGCAAAAGCCGACAAAAACGGCAAAAAGTGATAATTTGCCGCCAGCCAAGTGCTCCACCATGCAAGCTTACCACAAACTGCTCCAACACATCCTCGACCACGGCACCCTGAAGGAAGACCGGACGGGAACCGGCACCCGCTCAGTGTTTGGCTACCAGTTCCGTTGCGATTTGGCGGCGGGTTTTCCGCTGCTGACGACCAAGAAGGTCCACTGGCCCAGCATTGTCCACGAACTGCTCTGGTTCATCCGCGGCGATACGAACCTGCGCTATCTGGTCCAGAACAACGTCAAGATCTGGAACGAGTGGCCCTTCCGTCACTACTTAGAAGAAAAAGGAATGGCCGAGCGCTTCCCCCAGCACAGCCGGGAGTGGAAGGCGGAACTGGAACGTTTTGTCAATCGCATCAGGGAAGACGCTGAATTTGCCGCGCAGTGGGGCGAACTGGGGCCGGTCTACGGCCGGCAGTGGCGCAATTTCAACGGGGTAGACCAGCTGGCGAAAGTCATTGAAGACCTCCGCAACCAGCCCGATTCGCGGCGGCACATCGTCAGCGCCTGGAACCCTGCCGACCTCCCCGAGATGGTCAAAGCCGGACTGCCGCCCTGCCATACGCTGTTCCAGTTTTACGTTGCGGAGGGCAAACTCAGCTGCCAGCTCTACCAGCGTTCGGGCGACGTCTTTCTGGGCGTTCCCTTCAACATTGCTTCCTACGCCCTGCTGACCCACCTGGTGGCACGGGAATGTGGTTTGGGGGTGGGCGACTTCGTCCACACCCTCGGCGATGCCCACCTTTACAACAACCACGTGGAACAGGCGCGCGAGCAACTCGGCCGGCAGCCCCGTCCCCTACCCCGCCTGGAAATAGCTGCCAGTGCCCCGGATATTTTCCACCTCAGTTTCGAAGACATCCAGTTGCTCGACTACGACCCGCTGCCGGCCATCCGCGCGCCCATCGCCATTTAAGGACTGCGGGGAAAGACCATTTTATGCGTATTTATGTGTACTTTTTTGTCTGAGAGGGGGTTTTATGCGTACTTATGCGTACTTTTATGTCATGCGATCCGTACAAAACCTAGAAATTACCCCGGAGATCCTCAACCTCATTGCCGAGATTGATGAGTTCAAAGGAGCGTGGCGTGCCCTCGGAAATTTAGCCCCGGAGGTGTTGGTCCGGCTCCAGAAAGTAGCCACCATTGAAAGTATTGCATCGAGCACGCGTATCGAGGGAAGTAAGCTATCTGACCGACAGGTGGAACAATTGCTGCTCAACCTGTCTGTCGCCAATTTCAACACCCGCGACGAACAAGAGGTAGCCGGGTACGCCGAATTGATGAATACGATTTTTCAGCATTTCGCAGACATTCCGCTTTCCGAGAACTTCATACAACAAATGCACGGCCTGTTGCTCAAATACAGCGACAAAGACCAGTGGCACCAAGGCCAGTACAAGCAGCACCCCAACCACGTAGTAGCCACTGATGCAGAGGGGCAACAAATTGGCATCGTCTTTGAAACAAGTAGTCCCCGGGAAACGCCCCAGAAAATGAGGGAACTGGTGGAATGGACGCAGCAGGCGCTTTCCGACGGGCATTTTCACCCGCTTTTGGTAGTCGGTATTTTCATCCTCTGCTTTTTGGCCATTCACCCTTTCCAAGACGGGAATGGCCGCCTTTCACGGGCGCTTACCACCTACCTGCTGCTGAAAGTGGGGTACCGCTACGTGCCCTACAGTTCTTTGGAAGCCATCATCGAACAAGAAAAGCAAGCCTATTATTTGTCGCTCAGGCGCACCCAGTCTACCCTGGGCCTCGCGGAGACCGATTGGCATCCGTGGTTGCTGTTTTTTCTTAAATCGCTTAAGCGGCAAAAGGATAATCTGGAAATTAAGGTCAGCCGGGAACACATTCTCCTCACCCAAATGCCAGAACTGGCCCAGCAAATTCTCGAGATTATCCAATCGCGTGGCCGCACCACGATGAGTGAATTAGAAAGGCTGACCAGTGCCAATCGGAATACACTCCGAAAAAACATTGCAACGCTTATCCACAATCAGCAACTCCAGCAGAACGGGGTAGGAAAAGGGACTTGGTATTCTCTAGCCCTGGAGTAAACCACCCGGCCAAAGATCATCGTCCTTCAAATCAACAACCCATGGACATCCCCAAAGCCATCGCCCGCGCCGAGCGGGAACAGGCCGACAATAAGAAGTTCTTCCGCCAGCTGCGCACCCGCCCGCCGCGGGACCTCGACGAGCAGTTCCAAACCCAGCACGACGCCGTTTTCCGGGAAATCGACTGCCTGGACTGCGCCAACTGTTGCAAAACCACCAGCCCCATTTTTCGCGACGTCGACATCGACCGCCTGGCCAAGCACCTCGGCATCCGGCCAGCCGAACTGGTCACGCGCTACCTCCGCCTCGATGAGGAAGGCGACTACGTCCTCCGCACCGCACCTTGCCCTTTTTTGGGGGCCGATAACTACTGCTCCGTCTACACGGCCCGGCCCCGCGCCTGCCGGGAATACCCACACACCGACCGCAAAAACATGCTCCAGATTCTTCCCCTCACCCTGCGCAATACGCTGGTCTGCCCGGCCGTCGGGGAGGTCGTGCGGCGTTTGCGGGAGGGCTAACCGAGGTGAGTTGAGACCTAGGCTGTTCCGTTTGAATATGATTGTACGTTACTCTTTTTGCCCTCTCCCTCGGCTTATTTCTGGGGCCCCTACCCCAGAAAACGCGTCCAACGGAGAGGGATGACCCAAGCACCATTCTTTTTAAGTTACACTAAGCATTTTTGAGGCTCTAAGCTCGTCTCGACATTCTTGAAAGGGGAGCTAAAATTGGTAGTGACAAAAAGTAAGTAAAGGGAACAGCCTAAGTTGAGACCCTTCAATAATCACAACGAAGTGGCCTTCAACGGACTTTAGACGGCAGTACCCTAGTGGGGAATGGTCCACTACAGAACTACAGAACTACCGTACTAAAACTACCGCTTCACCTCCACCACCGGAGTTGCCGCCAGCAACTCATTGCGCAGCGCCGTTTGCCGGGCGACGTTTTTGGCCACTTTCATCCAGGCTTCGCGCGTGATGGCGTCTTCCTTGTTGAGGTAGGCGGGCAGGCCGGCATCGCCGCCTTCGCGGATGGATTGCACCAGCGGGATCTGCCCCAACAACATACTGTTCGATTTTTTGGCCAGCGTCTTGCCCCCGTCTTTGCCAAAGAGGAAGTACTTGTGGTCGGGCAATTCTGCGGGCGTGAACCACGACATATTCTCTACCACCCCCAGGACGGGTACCTGGACATCGGGGAGAAAAAACATATTCATGGCCTTGATTGCGTCGGCCAGGGCCACCTCCTGTGGGGTCGTTACCAGTACTGCGCCGGTAACGGAGACGGTCTGGACGAGGGAGAGCTGCACGTCTCCTGTCCCGGGCGGTAAATCGATGATCAGGTAATCCATTGGCGGCCAGACGCACTCTTCGAGAAACTGCCGGACGATGCCGGAGAGCCGCGGCCCGCGCAGGACCACTGCCTGTTCCGGCTCCACAACAAAACCCGTGCTCATCACGGGCATCCCGTAGGCGAACAGGGGCTTGATCTTGGGCTTGCCGTAGACTTTTTCCACCGTCGGCTTCTGGCCCTGGAGCCCGAGCATCGTAGGAATGGAAGGCCCGTAAACGTCCGCATCCAGCAAGCCCACTACTGCTCCCAGGTCTTGCAGCGCAAGGGCGAGGTTGACGGCAACGGTGCTCTTCCCTACCCCACCCTTCCCACTGGCGACGGCAATGATGTTGCGCACGTGCGGCAAGGGGTTGCTTTTCTGGGGGCCACCGCCCTGACCGGCGCTTGCCGTAGCCCCGGGATTGGCCATGTGGACGTGGACCTCCGCCTGGGGGTAAACCGCCAGGATCGCCTCCTGGCAGGCGAAGTTGAGTTGCTGTTTGTAGTCCGCATCCAACTTCGGCAATTGCAGCGTGAAGGAAACGTTGGGCGGCTCTACTTTCAGGTGCAAGACCATATTGGCCGTGATCAAGTCCTGCCCCGTGTTAGGGTCCTGTACCGTGGCTAAGGCTTTGACGATTTTACTGGTTTCCATGGCACAAAGGTACGGTGGGCGGCTTACAACACCAGCTCAATCCCCAGATACCCACCCCGTGGCGCACTGGGGATGATGCCCGGCCCGGGGTAGCCGGTAGCCCGGCGGGTGAAATACACTTCATCGAGCAAATTGGTCACGCCAGCTTCCAGTTTCAGCTTTTTCCACTGGTAGGAAAGCGACAGATCGAGCACCCCGTAGGCGGGGATGGCCCCGACGATGCCCGACTGGTTGTCTTGCCGGTCCTGGGGCGCATTGCTGGCGTCGGTGAATTGCCGGGAGAGGTAGCTGTACTGCAGCGAGCCCAGCAGGTCGGCGTAGCCAAAACGCAGGCCCGTCTTAAGATTAAGCAGGGGAATAAACTCCACGGCCTTCCCCACCACGCCGGCAATTTCGGAGGCGGTGTACCGCGACCCGGTCAGGCTGGTATTGGCAAAAGCCGTCAGGGTATACGGTCGGCCGGCCCGGCTTTTCCCCGCCAGGGCATTCCACTCCAGCAAAGATTCCAACCCGTAGAGAAAGGCCGCGCCAATGTTTCCCCGCCGACGGATGATCCGTCCCGTTTCCCCGCTCGTGCCGTCGGCCCGCACGACCACTTCGGGGGTCAGCACTTCCCCCAGGCGGTCGTTGTAGCGCAGGGCAAAGACGTTGGCCGTGTAGGCCAGTGCGCCCACTTCGCCCCGCACCCCGGCGTCGGCCGTAAATCCGTCTTCGTCCCGGATATCGGGATCGACCTGAAAGGAGGGATTGACCGTACGGATGTCGTTGAAAGTCACCGAACGGTAGTTCTGGCTGATGTTGCCGAAAAATTCCAGCTGCTCCGTCGGGCGGTAGCTCACGCCGATGCCGAGGAGGAAAAGCTGCCGTTCGAAGACGCGGTCGTCGGGGAAAGTCTCGTCGCGGATGGGGTTGCCGGCCAGGTCAAAGTCGATGCGGCGAAAATCGCCCAGACTGGCAGTGCGGATGTACTCAAAACGGGCTCCGGGCGTGATGCTGAGCCGCTCGTTGAGGTAAAGGATGTGTTCGCCGAAGAAGGCCAGGTTGCGGTTGGGGAAGGCGAAGGCCGACTGGTTGGGGTAGGCCGGGAAATCGGCGGTGGCCAGGCGGAAGTCGGCGTCGGCCCCGTTCGTCCCCGGGCCCTGTACGGCGCTGTTTTCGGCGTGGTAGTATTTGCTGCCGAGCAGGAATACGGCCGCGCGCCCGGCCAGCTGGTAGCGGTGCAGCACGCGGGCCTCCACGCCCCAGTTGTTGAACTCTCCGCTGATGAGGTCGCGCGGGGCCGTGGGGTCATCCACCTGCGAGACGCGGTTGGTGCGGAAACCCACGGCTTGCCGGCCCGCCGCGAGGCCAAAGACGCTGACGGAGGCATTGGTCCGGTCGTTCAGTTTCTGGTCGTAGCGCAGGTTAAAGAGTTGCCAGTCGACGGCAAACCAGTTCCGGCTGCGGTTGCTCTGCCGCGGGTCGGCGTAAAACTGGGCGTCGGTTAGTCCTCCGGCTTGCTGGGCGAGGTAGTCCAGGTAAGTGTACTCCAGGCGCACCCGGGCCTTTTCGCTCAGGGCGTAACCCAGGTGGAGATAGGCATTGCGGCTGTTGAAGCCCGAATTTTCCCGGAAGCCGTCGCCGCGCTTGTAGTTGAAGTAGCCGTAGTAGCCGAGCTTGCCCACCGTGCCGCTCAGGGCGTTGAAACTGGTAAAAAGGCCGAAGCTGCCGACGGTTTGGCGGCTCGTCAGTTCGATTTTTTTGCGGGGGCTGGGGGTGCGGAAGACAAAATTGACCAGGCCGCCAAACTGGGTGCCGTACTGCAGGCTGGCCGCGCCGCGCACGACCTGGATTTCGGCCAGGGCCTCGGCCGGCGGCGTGTAATAGCTCTCGGGGTAGCCCAGTACGTCGGCGCTGATGTCGTAGCCGTTCTGTCGGGTGTTGAAGCTGGCCGAGCGGTTGGGGTCCAGGCCCCGCCCGCCGATGGAAAGCTGGAGGCCCGCGTCGTCGCTTTCGTAGATGTTCAGGCCCGCTACCTGGGCGTAGAGCTGCCGCGCGAGGTTGCTGGCCAGGTTGACGGTGAGGGCTTCCAGGCGCACCACCTCGGTCTTTTTTCCGGCGTAAATGGCCGTCCCCTCCACGGCCCGCAGGCGTTGGAGGGCGAAGCGTTTTTCGCCCTCGGCGCGGATGGTTACGGCGTCGAGATCAAGCTGTAGGGGTTCGAGGGCGAAGCTTACCGCAGTGCGGGTGCCGGGCAGCGCGACGGCCTCCTGGCGGGTGCGGTAGCCGGGGGTGAAGATCGTGAGATTGACCACCGTCGTGCCGGCGGGGAAGGCGAGTTCGGCCGCGCCCTGGCGGTCGGTCAAGACCACTTTACCCGTTTCGGCGGCAAAGATTTCCACGGCCGCCAGGGGGCTTTCGTTGGCCGCGTCCAGGAGCCGGAAGAGCAAAGTTTTTGGCGGAGCAGCGCCACTCGGTTCCGTCGGGGGAGCCACCTGGGCGCGGCCGCAGGTGCAGGCCAGGATCATGAGGAGCAAGGTGAGGCGGCTCCGGCCCATCCACGGGTATCGGAGCAAAGTCCGAAAAGGATTACAGTCCATAAATAGTGTCTTCAAAAGGCAAGAGCCAGGCGGTGCGCGGCGTGGCCCAGGTCACCGTCGTCAGGTCAACGCTGGGGTTTACGTAGGGTCGGCTGCCCCGGCCGTTGAGGGCCACGTAGCTCTCGGCGTAGACGGCGGGCGGGGCCTGGCCTCTTTGCTGGTATTCCCGGGCCAGGTGGTGGGCAAATTCCAGGATGAAATCAGGCTGCGTAGCCAGTTGCTTGGCCTGCAACGGCGTCAGGTAGCGGCTGGGGTCTACCGTCCGGCTACGCCCCGTAATGGGGTCTTCAATGCGGTAGCTCAGGTAGCCCGCCTTTTCCATGAGCATCACCCGCCAGCTGAAGCGGTAGCCGGATTCGGTCCAGAACAATTCCCCCGGGTACAGCAGGTACCGCCACGGCAGCAGGAGGTGTAAGGCGAGCACGGCGCAGACCACCGTCTTGGGCAGGCCCCAATTTCGCTCCCTTACGACTTTCCCCGGCACCTGCGGCCGCGCCCCCAATCGCCCCAGCCCCGTGCGCAGGTACCCGATGATGCGCTCGTGGACGCCCGCATCGAGAAAGATGAGCGCACTGACAATCATGATGTACGGAAACATGCCGATGGGAAAGAGGACGCGGGTAAGGACGTGAAAGACCACCACCGCCCCGAAGGCCAGCCAGCGGGTGGGCCGCCAGAGCAAGAGGAAGGGGATGAACAGGTCGTAGGCCGCCCCCAGCCAGGCGAAGGCGAAGTGCACCCAGCGCTGTTGCAACAGATCGCCCAGGCCGGGGAGGCTGTACTTGGCCGGGAGCCAGATGGCCAGCGGCTGGGCCTGCAAGAGCCAATCGGAATTGAGCTTCGCCAGACCCGCGTAGCAGTACACCACGCCGACGAAAACCTGCAGGGCGTGGATCGTCCAGGCCGGCACCGTCGGCCGCTCCCGGCCCCGCGCGTCGAGGGAAAAGTAGTCGGCAGCCGGCAGCCAGATGAGCAGAAAACTGAGGAGACTGACGAAGTAGTAATGGTTCAGGTAGGTGCTCTTGTCCATCAGCTCCACGTAGGTGAAACTCAGAAAAAACACCGTGCTTGACCAGCGGTATTTCCAGCCCAGCAGGATGCCAAGCGCAGAAAGTCCCACGACGGCGAAGAGCAGGTAGGTCCAGTTGCCCAGCGGCTTGACCCACTCGAAGTAGCGGTAGCTGAAGAAGTAGGTCGGCTCCAGGTACAGCTTTTCAATCCATCCCTTGGCCCAGAAGCGGACGACGCTGAGCAGCATCATTAGCCCGAACCCGATACGGAACACGGCCAAAGGAGCGGCGGAAAGGGAGCGTCGTCCCATGAAACACTTTGTTTGGAGCGTAGTCAATCCGGCAAGCCCGTTACTCAGTCACCGTCGGCGTCGACGTAATCGACGTTGATGCTCAGGGCCTGGAGCATATCGACCTTGAGAAGCACGACGAGCTTTTGCATTTCATCGTAGAGGGCCAGCATGCGTTGGTTGTCGTTCGTTACCTGGTCGGCAAAGCTGCTGTCGAGGCCCGCCGTGGTGGTCCGAACCACCTCAAACTGCCGGATGATGCGGGCGCTGAGCAACTCGCCGTCGCGACGGACGTCCAGCGCGTCGAGGTAACGGGCCAGGCCGCGGTCGGCAAAGAAATCCCGGGAGCTGGCCAGTGCCTCCAGGAACAGGGGCAGGGAATTGCCCGCGTAGAGGCCCTCGGCGCGGTCGGGTAAGGGGTCATCGCTGAAGATGCCGGCGGGGATGCCGACTTTGCCCGCGCGCAGGAATTTCTCGTAGTAAAAGATGTAGTCGTTCACCGTCCGGTCAATGCTGGCCGTGGCGCTGTTGCCGTCGTTTTGGATGAAGACGGCACGGTAGCCGTTGTTCCAATCGGCCAGGGCTGTGGTCGTCAGCGCGAGCATGCGGTTGGCCAGTTGCGTCAGGTAAGCCTGGTAAGCGGTATGCTGCGGTCCGGTAGTCAGTGCTCCTTCTTCCAAGCCGTAGAGCAGGTATTCGACGGCGGGGAAGCCCTGGGCGGCGGTATTGGAGGGCAGGTCGAGGTTGGCGGGAGTGGTGGCGAGCGCGTTCTCTTCGATCTTCACGACGTTGGCCGGGTAAGTGTTGAGCTGCTCGCGGAGGCGGATTTCTTCGGCCTTGCCAATCACCAGGGGGCTGAGTCGCTGCCAGCTGAGGTAGGCCTGGGTGAAGGCATCCCGCAGCGCGGTGAGGTTGGCCGGATTGGCTGCGCTGGCAAAAGTGTCCTGGGCGGCGACCAACGTCGAGAGCCGGCTTTCCAGGTCGGTCAGGTTGGGGATCACCACTTCATCGGCCCATTCGGTCAGCATGCCGCGGCGGTCGAAGGAAGGCAGTACGGGGCCGTCGTCGTCCGCGCCATCGGGACCACAACCCGCCAAAAGCAGCACGGCAACGAGGAAAAGGAAAGGATAAGTCAGTCGCATCGTAATGGTTACTTGGTGGCTGAGGAGGGCCTGCGTGGCAGGTTAGCTGTTTTGAGCAATTTTTGAAGGGATTCCGAACGCCGCCGCCCGGCCCAACGTGGGCTCCGGGGCGCCATTTTCGTGGCGACTTCCCGGAGCCTTTAAAATCCATTGTTCAAAGTGTTGTCTTAGTTGGCGGCCTGGCTGACGGAAACGCCGTACTCCGCACCGATGGCGTCGGCGAGGCTGGCGAGGGCATCGGGGCTCAGGTCCCAGAAGCCGTTGCCGCCGGCGTTGCGCAGGGTGGTCAGGTAGTTGGCGGAGTTGGTGGCGGCATCGGCCGTATCGATGAAGCGCAGGCTGTAGATGAAACCGTAGGCTTCGCTCAGGTCGTGGAAGGCGCCACCGAAGTCGGCAGGCTGGGCCCGCAGGCCAATTTCCGCCTGCTTGAGGTAGAAGATGGCGCGGACGACGATGACCTTCTCCAGGGCACTGCGGATGATTTCGGCCTGGCGGTCGCGCTCGGCGTAGTCGCCCGCAACGATGGCGGCGCGGCCCGTGCGGAAGGCCGTTTCGAGCTCGGCGGCGAGGCCTGCGAAGTCGCTGTCTTGGTCGACCCGATCGGCGTATTCCCCGAGGAAACTATCGTTCGTATCCCCCAGGTCGAGCAGCGGCGTGGCGGGGGTGGCGGAAGCGCCGAAGAGGTAGCCAAAGGCTTCGTCCCAACGGTGCTCCATGTAGGTGTAGGGGCTGCTGCCTTCGGTGATGCCCGCGTCGTTGTCGGCCCGGCTACTGCCCGCATCGAGCACGGCTGGCGTCAGGTAGTGGTTGGCAATCTGGTCGTACATCATCGCGCCGATCAGGGATTTGCCGAAGGCCTGGTTGTACTCCAGTCCCCAGGCATTGACGTAGCGAACGGCGCTGCCGTCGGCAATTTGTCCGGGTTGGCCAGCGGAGGCGAGCTGCTCGCGGTTGGGGAAAACTTCGGCGACCTGGGCGGTGATCCAGCCGTCAAAATCGGCCTTGATGGCCGCCGCCGCTACGCTGTTGGCAGCAAAAAGGGCCTGGCTATCGGCGACTTTGGACCGGACGGACTTGGTAGCCGCATTGAGCGCCGCACTGGCGAAAGGATCAACGCCCTCGGGGTTGCGGAACATGTTGTTCAGGTCGGTCTCGGTACGGGAGAAGTTGAGGAAGGCAGCAAACAACTCACTAGCCATCCCAATGCGCTCGGTCTGGCCGGTGAAAGAAACGGTGGAGTTGCCAGCGCGACTGAAGTCATAGGTGGTGGGGATGGTGAAGTCGGGGCTGAGGTCATCGTCATCGTCTACGCAGGCGGCGAAGAAAAAGGTGCCGGCAAAGGCCAGCAGGAAGGGTAAAAAACGGCTCATTGAGGAGTTATTTTTATCTGTACCAATTCTTAATAGCGCAAAGGTAGGCACAGCCAATCGACCCCTGCAAGCGACTTGCCCATTATCTTGAATGAATCTAATTAAATTTAGGTTAAGTCCTGTTCCCGGGGAAATGTATCGGGACTGTCTTCCGGGTTTTCCCCAAGCAATCATCTGAGGTATGCGTGCCATCGGACGTAGAAATCACTGGTTGGCCCACTATTTTTGTGGGGCCGGTTCAGGCTGGGGAGAGTGGGAACTTTCTTCAGCAAAACTGCCGGGAATTAGTATGCTTTCTGTCCGTATCCGTCCCGCCGGGCCCTTCGATGCAGCCGCCCTGGCGGCCATTTTCAACGCCTACCTGGGAAAGGCAACCCTGGCGTTGGAGCCGCTCGGCGAGGTGGATTATCTGGCAGTGCTGGATGACCCGCGGGCGGCCTTGCTGGTGGCCGAAGGTGCAGCCGGGGTACTGGGCTACGCGGGGGTGAAGCCCTACAGCCCCCGCGGCGGCTACGCGGTGGCGGGGGAAAGTTCGACCTTTTTCCGGCCGGGACACACGGGAACGGGCGAAGGAGAGCGGCTCTACCGGGCCTTGCTGGCGGCGGCCTACGCCCTGGGCTACCGGCACCTGACGGCCCGGATTTGGGCGACGAACGCGGGCAGCATCCGCTTCCACACGCGGCTGGGTTTCCGGCTGGTGGGTACCCAGCACGCCATTGGCCGGGTGGACGGGCAGGTGGTGGATGTGGTGTTGATGGAGCTCGTGATGCCGTGATTGGGGGCGCGGCCGCAGGTGCAGTGGAGGGTTAAGGAGCGGAGGAGGTCGATTTCGCCGTAGCTGCCTGGACAAGGAACTCCATGCTACTCCATGGGCAAAAAAAGGGCCTTCGGCCTCGGGGTCGGGCTAAAGCCGCGACAATATCTTGGGCTTTGCTTCTTCAACGGGGCATTGCACCTGCGGCCGCGCCCGGATCCGCAAAAATCAGGCACCGCGAAAGGCAACCACCGCCGTGGACGCCGCGTTTTTGTATATTTGCCGCCCGATAAATTTTGCCCCGCATGTTTGATAACTTAAGCGACCGCCTGGAAGGTGCCTTTAAAAGCCTGACCGGTGACAACAAGATCACCGAAATCAACGTCGCCACCAGTTTGAAGGAGATCCGCCGCGCCCTGGTTGCGGCCGACGTGAACTATAAAATTGCCAAGGAATTCACGGACAACGTGAAGGAAAAAGCCCTGGGCACCGAAAACGTCCTTAAGGCCGTCAAGCCCGGGCAATTGATGGTCAAGATCGTCCAGGACGAACTGACCGAGCTGATGGGTGGCCAATCGGTGGGCATCAACATCAAGGGCGAGCCGGGTGTAGTCCTCATTGCGGGCCTCCAGGGTTCGGGCAAAACGACCTTCTCGGGCAAGCTGGCCAACTACCTGAAAGACAAGCGCAAGCTGAAGGTCTTGCTGACGGCCTGCGACGTTTACCGCCCCGCAGCCATTGACCAGCTGACGGTACTGGCCGGGCAGGTCGGCGCGGGCATCTACAAAGAGCCGGAGAACAAAAACCCGGTGGAGATTGCCCTCAATGCCATCGCTTACGCCCAGGACAATAAGTACGACGTCGTCATCGTCGACACGGCCGGCCGCCTTTCGGTCGACGAAAAGATGATGCAGGAGATCAGCGACGTGCGCGACGCGATCAGCCCCAACGAGACGCTCTTCGTAGTGGACTCCATGACGGGCCAGGACGCCGTCAACACCGCCAAAGTCTTCAACGACCGCCTCAACTTCGATGGCGTGGTGCTCACCAAACTCGACGGTGATACCCGCGGCGGTGCGGCCCTTTCGGTGAAGTACACCGTTGAAAAGCCCATCAAATTCGTCTCTACCGGTGAAAAGATGGAGGCCATGGACGTGTTCCACCCCGACCGGATGGCCCAGCGCATTCTGGGCATGGGGGACATCATTTCCTTCGTAGAACGGGCCCAGGACCAGTTCGACGAAGAAGAGGCCAAGCGCCTGGAGAAGAAAATGAAGAAGAACAAGTTCGACTTCAACGACTTCCTCGGCCAGCTCAACCAGCTCAAGAAAATGGGGGACATCAAATCCCTCCTCAACATGATTCCCGGCATGAAAAAGGCCCTCAACGGGGTCGACATCGACAACTCCGCCTTCTCCAAAGTGGAGGCCATCATTCAGTCCATGACCCCCAAAGAGCGTGCCAACCCCGAACTGATGAGCATGAGCCGCAAGCAGCGCATTGCCCGCGGCTGTGGGCAGAGCATGGACGATGTGAACCGCTTCATCAAGCAGTTCGATCAGATGCGCACGATGATGCACAAAATGTCGAACAACCCGGCGATGGCGGGCATGGGGGGGAATTTTAAAGGGCCTAAGCGGCGGCGGTAGTTGTGAATGAGCTTCGCTCTTTTTTTTGAACCACTGAGTTCCTTGAGAGAAGAGCTTCGCTCTTATTTTTGAACCACTAAGGACACGAAGAGGGGCTAAGGTATAGCAGGAAAACCTGGTTGAAGGTGCCCCCACTCAAATAGGAAGACCCGGTTGAGGGTGTCCCCACCCGAACATCCACGATTCGGGTAGGGACACCCTACATCCCGCACATTTTGCGTTTTTTGAACCACTTGTTGGAGCTTCGCTCTTATTTTTGAACCACTAAGGACACGAAGAGGGGCTAAGGTATAGCAGGAAAACCTGGTTGAAGGTGCCCCCACTCAAATAGGAAGACCCGGTTGAGGGTGTCCCCACCCGAACATCCACGATTCGGGTAGGGACACCCTACATCCCGCACATTTTGCGTTTTTTGAACCACTTGTTTGGAGCTTCGCTCCTTTCTTGAACCACTAAGGACACTAAGAGGGGCTAAGATTAGATAGTCGCCGTATAACGGCTCTACCACATCACGCTCCAAGTAACTCCATGCTTTACTCCATGAGCATGAAATACTGCGAAGCAAAACTCCGTGGGCTAAAACTACGTAGCCTCAGTTAGGCTTGTAAATGGAGAAGGTAGCGGTTCCGGCTTCCGTGACACCGAGCGCCCCCACGTCGTAGATATTCAAGCCTTTTTCGCTGCAGAACATGTTGAAAGGGCGGAGGTACTCGGGAATTTTCCATTCTCCCAACACCTGGTAATCCAAGTTTAGGACCAGCAGGTAGTAGTCGAAGCCCAGGGCGGCAACCGGGTTTCTTACTTTGACCTCTCGGTACATATATCCGTTCTGGTTGTCAACGTACAAACTGAAGTAATAAGACAGCTCTCTGAAATACTTATCCTCCTTTTCCATGTCTGGGTATTCACCAAATTTGACGGGGGGTGAGAAGGGTTCTACTTCCCTAAATTTATTGGTGACGACGGGGTATTTCTTTTTAAACTTGAAATTTTCGTCGTAAGCGTACAGGTAATTACTCACCGGAAAAGAGACCACGTACTCTTTATTTTTACTGTTAAACCCGATGGAAGGCCAGTAGAGATACGGCGTTGTGCTGTAAAAATTTTGGCCGTATTCTTCCGGGAAAGGAATTACGTACGAAGTGGACCGGTCCTGCATATTGAACTGGAGAAAAGCAAAATGCTGGGCCAAATCGTTGGTAGGATCGGGGGAGATGCCAAAAAGGAAATCCCCGGCGGGCGTTTGCAGGGGCCGGTTTTGAGCTGAACTGACCAGGTAAACATCTTCGCGGCCTTTAAAGTCCACCACGGTTTCAACGCGCTCCGGCGAAACTAAGAGCAGCCGATTGAGCATATTTGCTGCGTACAGGTAAGTATTTTCATTTACCGCCGCAATTCCGTCGAAGTCTGATTGGGGCTTTATTTTCTTTGGCCCATCCTTTGGCAGCGGGTAGTAGTTATTGATTTTCTCCCCAATGGGGTCAAAATCATAAATTTGCCCGTTCGACAAATGCAGAATCCTGTTCCTTTGGCTGGACGCTTGCTGGGTAAGTCCAGCGAAGTTATCGTAATTGTAGCTAAGGCCTACGGGAATTTTAGCTTCCCCTATTTTAAACATTTCTATATCTCCGTGCGGAGGAACTTTGGAATGATCACTCTCACTTTCTGGCTGACACGCGGTTGTCACGCAAGATAGGGCAAGCAAAAAAGTAAATACGCGAGCCTTGTGTATCAGCATACATTCGAGGGTTTGGAGCCTTGGAATAGGCCGTTATCGTTAATTTGAGTTATAAATCTTGAGAGCCCGTCACTGCTGCAAGCTGACCTTCTAAAAGGAAACCTAACGATACGATAAAGATCCAGTCCCTCACTCCCCCAAACTCAGCATCCGCACGGGTCTTTCTTCCCGGTGCGTAGTGAGTCCTCTGGCGGTCAGGGCTTTTTCTAGGGCGGGCAGGCCCTCGGTCAGGGGGAAGTTGCCGGAGACTTTACACCCTGGGCTTGCGGCGACAAAGCTTGCGGTCTGCCAGCGGTTCAGGTCGGATACCAAAGTCTGCAAATCCTGCTCGTGTACGGTAAGTACTCCGTTTTCGTATTGCCGTGCTACGCCTTCGGGTACGGTTACGGTGTTGGAGAGGCTCCCGCCGCAATCCAGTACGGTGACCAACTGACGTACGTAGGCGGTATCTAAAGTAGCGTGCCCGGTAGCTGCCAAGATGGCCCGGACGGCAATTTGCTGCGCCGCCGCCCGACTGGTATCCGGAAAGTAGTAGCGAAAGTTGAGGTATTGATCCGCTGCGGTGGGGATGCGCATACGTTCGCCGGTAATTTCCGTCAGCACCTTGCTCAGGGGATATCCGTTGAATTCCCAGAGGCGTTCCCCCGTCGAAGTTCCGGTGGACGTAGGGATGCTCTCCAGTACTTCCACCTGTGGCCCATTCGCCGGAGGGCTACTGCTGGCCGGGGCGCCGGGGGCAGGTTCGGATGCGGGCGTTTCGCCTCCGCAGGCGAATAAAGCGGCGGCGCAGAAAAGCAGCAGGCAAAGACGAGTGAAGGATGCGGGCATGGTGGGGAAGGGTTTTGATTTGTGGTACTGCGCCCAGGGAAGTTTAATTCCTGGAACGGTGGAGCAATGGGCTTCTTCGAAAACTAGCATTGTAACCACGAGGGCTTTATTCGTTAAAAGAGCAGGTTTACGGTATCATGCCGTAGTGAAACGGCGAAGTGACTTGCGCCATACTAAGCAAATATAACGCCTTCGCCGAATTTGCAAAGAAATCCGCAATTTCAACAGTCCGCACAGCAGGCCCAAACTTAGTCCCGCTTAGTGCCCTCAGTGGTTCAACCTTAGTCTCTCTTCGTGTCCTTAGTGGTTCAAAAAAAGAGCGAATCTCCATCAAGTGGCTCGATAAGCGTAAAATGTGCGGTAGAGAGGTTGTCCTAACCCGAAACGTGGATGTTCGGGTGGGGACACCCTCAACCGGGTTTTCCTATTTGAGTGTGGACTCTCTCAGCCAGGTTTTCCTGCCATACCTTAGTCTCTCTTCGTGTTCTTGGTGGTTCAAAAAAAGAGCGAAGCTCTAACAAGTGGTTCAAAACGTAAAATGTGCGATATGTAAGATGGCCCTACCCGAAACGTGGATGTTCGGGTGGGGACATTCTCAACCGGGTTTTCCTATTTGAGTGGGGACTCTCTCAGCCAGGTTTTCCTGCCATACCTTAGTCTCTCTTCGTGTTCTTGGTGGTTCAAAAAAAGAGCGAAGCTCTAACAAGTGGTTCAAAACGTAAAATGTGCGGTATGTAAGATGGCCCTACCCGAAACGTGGATGTTCGGGTGGGGACACCCTCAACCGGGTTTTCCTATTTGAGTGGGGACTCTCTCAGCCAGGTTTTCCTGCCATACCTTAGCCCCTCTTCGTGTTCTTAGTGGTTCAAAAAAGAGCGAAGCTCCATCAAGTGGCTCGATAAGCGCAAAATGTGCGGTAGATAAGTTGTCCTAACCCGAAACGTGGATATTCGGGTGGGGACACCCTCAACCGGGTTCTTTCTATTTGACTGGGGACATTCTACACCAGGTTTATCTTCCATATCTTAGTCCCGCTTCGTGAACTTAGTGGTTCAAAAAAGGACTGCACAGCAGGCCAAATCAAAGTGCTTCAAAAAAGTCTGCGCAGCAGGCCCCAACACACTATTTCCCCTTATTCAACTTCCGCAACTGGTTCAACACCGCCCGCATATCTTTCGGCATTTCCGCTTCAAACTGCATCCGCTCGCCGGTAGCGGGATGATCGAAGGCCAGGCGAGCGGCGTGGAGGGGGACGCGGTCCAGCAGCGGACGTTCTTCCTGGTCGTTACCTAGGTTGTAGCGCCGCCCTTTGATCTCCGAGAGCCGGAAGGCGTCCCGTTTGCCGTAGAAGGGGTCCACCAACAGGGGGAAACCGGCGTATGCCAGGTGGACGCGGATCTGGTGCGTACGGCCGGTAAAGATCTGCACGCCGAGGAGGCTGAACTGGTGGCCCAGGCTTTCCAGCTGTTTGAAGATGGTGAAGGCGTATTTGCCTTTATTGGAGACCATCATCCGGCCCGTCTGTCCGGGGTTGTTGGCAATGGGCTCATCCACTTCTACTTCCGCTTCGCCGGGCTGCCCTTCTACAATGGCGTGGTAGATCTTGTCCACTTCACGTTCCTCAAACTGCCGGTTCAGCTCCCGGTGGGTTTCGGCGTTGCGGGCGACCACCAGCACGCCGCTCGTGGGGCGGTCCAGGCGGTGCACCGCAAGGATGGGGTCGCCAAACTGCGCGCCGAGCAAATGCATCAGGTTGGGAATGTCGGGGTCGTAGCGATCGGGGATGGTCAGCAGGCCCGAAGGCTTGTTGACAACAATTAGGTGCTCGTCCTGGTAAAGTACGTCGAATTTCAAGGCAGACGGAATTGAACGCGCAAAGGTAGGGCACACGCCCTTAGCCGAGGCTACCCTGCGCCACCTTCCAAAGTCTTGCGGGAATCCGCCGCCTTGCGCAGCAGGCAAAGTGCCAGGCTATTTCCAGCAAGAGGGAGGCATCCTCACGCAGCTTTTCGCCCGATCGGTAAATTTGGTCCACCGCGTTGTTGCAACACCCGCAGAAATGCCGATCTTCCCGCCCCTCTCCTACTCAAGTCCTACAAGATCATGCCATCTCCCCCGCCCCACCCTACTTCTCAAGACCGCCGCACCGCCTACTGGCGCGAGAACCTGCGCTATCTGGTGATTCTGCTCAGCATCTGGTTTGTGGTCAGCTACGGCTTCGGTATCCTCCTGGCCGAACCCCTCAACCACTACCGCATCGGCGGGGCCAGGCTCGGTTTCTGGTTTGCCCAGCAGGGTTCTATTTACGTTTTTGTCGTCCTCATTTTTGTCTACGTTTGGTTGATGAACCGCTTGGATGGGAAGTATGGTTTCGGGGAGTGAGTTGGTGAGTGGTGAGTTGGTGAGTTGGCTGCCGCACTGGAAAGGCTGCCGCATATATTTTGGGGGTGATGGCGTTTTCTTAGTAAAGCGCCGTCTTATCCCTTTCACTGAATTTCAATCGACAAAAAAGTAAAGTATGAATTACTTAGATACCTATCTGCCAATTGATGATCATTTTGAAGTAGCGGAACCTAAATCCCCGTATAAGCAGAGAGATAGCAACGTTGAGTTTGCTGCAAAAATGCGGCAGCGGACTAAGGCTGCAGCAATTGCTATAGTCAACCTAATGGGTAAGCAAAAAGAAACCCCTGTACTAAGAGTGATTAGTTTTCAGCTCCTTAAATCAGCAACTTCAGCTGCGGCGAACTATCGAGCAGCTTGCCGCGCAAGGTCAACGAATGAGTTTTACGCCAAAATGTCGATTGTGGTGGAAGAAACCGATGAAACCCTATTCTGGCTCGAAATGCTGCACGATTCTGAAATACCAATCGACAAAGCTGCAGTCACACTACTTGGTAAAGAGTGGCAGGAAATTTTAATGATCATGGCCAAATCCCGTTCAAACGTAAAAAAGTAATCAGCTTTTCCAGCGCAGTATCCGAAACTTATGGTGCTAGTGATTATCACTCACCCATATTTCGGTACAGGAGAAACGCATTACCCTATTTAGTTTTTAGCCTCACCACTCCCCAACTCCCCAACTCACCAACTCACCAACTCACCCATGACCGTACAAACCTGGACCTTCCTCATCGTCGGCCTCACCTTCGCCCTCTACATCGGCATCGCCATTTGGGCCCGGGCGGGCTCCACCCACGAGTTCTACGTGGCCGGCGGCGGCGTCCACCCCGTGGCCAACGGACTGGCGACGGCGGCCGACTGGATGAGCGCGGCCTCTTTCCTTTCCATGGCCGGCATCATCAGCTTTGCGGGTTACGACGGTTCGGTGTACCTGATGGGCTGGACGGGCGGCTACGTTTTGCTGGCGCTCCTGCTGGCGCCCTACCTACGTAAGTTTGGTAAATTCACCGTGCCCGACTTCATCGGGGATCGCTATTATTCCAACACCGCCCGCAGCGTGGCCGTCGTTTGCGCCATCGTGATTAGCTTCACCTACGTGGCCGGGCAGATGCGGGGCGTGGGCCTGGTGTTCAGTCGCTTTCTGGAGGTGGAAATCGATACCGGCGTGTACATCGGCACGGCCATCGTCTTTTTCTACGCCATCATGGGCGGCATGAAGGGCATTACCTACACGCAGGTGGCCCAGTACTGCGTGCTCATTTTTGCCTTCATGGTGCCCGCCATTTTCATTTCGCTCAACATGACGGGGCATTTCTTGCCCCAGCTTGGCTTTATCGGGGAAGTCAGCGACGGCAGCGGCGTGGCGCTGCTGGATAAATTGGATGGGCTGCACCGCGACCTCGGTTTTGCGGAGTACACCAGCGGGCAGAAGTCGACCATCGACGTATTTGCCATCACTTTCGCGCTCATGGTGGGTACGGCGGGTTTGCCCCACGTCATCGTCCGGTTTTTCACGGTACCGAAGGTCAAAGACGCCCGGATTTCGGCCGGCTGGGCGCTGCTGTTCATCGCCATCCTCTACACTACGGCACCGGCCATCGCGGCCTTCGCCCGCACCAACCTGATCGACACGATCCACAACCAGCCCTACGCCGAAATCCCCGAGTGGTTTACGAAGTGGGAGACGACTGGCTTGATTGCCTGGACCGACAAAAACGCCGATGGCATCATCACTTACGGTCCGGGCCTGGCGAGTAACCCAGGCGTAACCAATGAATTGTACATCGATAACGACATCATGGTGCTGGCCAACCCCGAAATTGCGGGCCTGCCCAACTGGGTCATTGCCCTGGTGGCGGCGGGCGGCCTGGCGGCGGCGCTTTCCACTGCGGCGGGGCTGTTGCTGGTTATTTCCACGGCCCTTTCGCGCGACCTGATGAAGATGCAAATCAAGCCCAGCATGAGCGACCGCGAGGAGCTCTGGTGGGCGCGCGGAGGTGCGGCGGGCGCGGTGGTGGTAGCGGCCTATTTCGGTATTCATCCGCCGGGCTTCGTGGCGGCTACGGTGGCCCTGGCCTTTGGCCTGGCGGCGGCGAGTTTCTTTCCGGCCATCGTACTCGGCATCTTCGATAAACGGATGAACCGCGAGGGCGCCGTGGCGGGCATGGTCGTCGGCATCCTGCTCATGTTCGGCTACATGGCCGTCTATAAACTGGGCTGGTTTGTCGCCGAGGTGCCACCGGCCAGCAGCTGGTGGTTCGGCATCTCGCCGGAGGGCTTCGGCACGGTGGCCATGCTGGTCAACTTTGCAGTATCGTTGGTCGTCAGTCGCCTCACCACCCCGCCCCCGCAGGCGGTTCAGGACATCGTCGAGGACATCCGCATCCCCCGTGGCGCTGGGGAGGCACACCTGCATTAGACAATTTTGGGCGCGGCCGCAGGTGCAGGGGACGTTGAACATTCGAACATGTTCGAAAGTGCGAACCGGGGGTGCAGGGGGACGGGCGGCGGCAGCGAACAACTCCCACCATCATTCGAACATGTTCGAATGTACGAAGCTGGGGCTTGACTCGACCGACCCCGGAGGGTCCAACCTTAATAACCCCGGATGGAGAATGCAACGCTTCCGGAATCCGGGGTGCCTACCCCATCCAGCCTCACCTTGCTCCTTCAACTTCCCCTGCACCTGCGGCCGCGCCCAGCACAACCCAGCTCCCCTGACCTTCCTGAGCCGGGGTAATTTCCCACCCAGCACCTATAAAACCACTATACAGACAGTATGCGGGTATGAAAAATGGCACAATCATAAGACGCTGATTTTGAACATTTTAGAAACTGGTTTGTCTCTTTTCCACAAAGTATCACCCGACTGTATAGCAATTGTATATATCTTGCAAATCGGAAGTAACCAATAGTTTCAAGGCGTTAAAGCGAATTTAATTTTGCATTCTGACTCTTTTCAGAATTTACTCACAGTAATAGTCGATCGTATGAAAAGCTTAATTCTACCCCTGCTTCTGGTGCTTGCTGCTGCCGGACTGTGGGCCCAACCCAATCAGGTGCGCGTAGTGCAAGGCCCGGAGGGGACGAAACTGACCGTCAACGGTGCCGATTTCATGGTTAACGGGATGAACTGGGATTACTTCCCCATCGGCACCAACTATTCCTACAGTTTATGGACGCAACCCGACGACATCATCCGGGCGGCCCTGGACGAAGAGATGTCTCTGCTGCGCAACATGGGCGTCAACGCCATCCGGCAGTACACTGGCGTTCCCGCCCGCTGGATCACTTACATCTACGAGAAATACGGCATCTACACGATGCTCAACCACTCCTTTGGCCGGTACGGACTTACGATAGACGGTGGCTGGATGGCCAACACCGAGTACTCCGACCCCCGGGTGCGGGCACTGCTGCTCGATGAGGTGCGCAAAATGACCGAGGAGTACCAAAATACCCCTGGCCTGCTGATGTACCTGCTGGGCAACGAAAACAACTACGGCCTTTTCTGGGGCGGGGCGGAAACGGAAGACATCCCGATCCAGGACCGCAAATCCACCATCCGGGCCGAAGCCATGTACAAGCTGTTCAACGAAGCGACGGTGGCGATGAAGGGCATTGACCAATCCCACCCCGTAGCGATGTGCAACGGCGATCTCCTGTTCCTGGACATCATCGCCCGTGAGTGCCCGGCCATCGACATTTTCGGCACCAACATGTACCGTGGCGTCTCCTTCGGCGACGCATTTACCCGGGTCCGGCAGGAATACGGTAAGCCCATCCTGTTCACCGAATTCGGAGCCGACGCCTTCAACGCCCAATCCAACCGCGAAGACCAACTTGCCCAGGCCTACTACATGGTAGGCAACTGGAAAGAAATTTACGCCAACGCCGCTGGCATGGGCGGGGCCGATAACTCGCTGGGTGGCTTCACCTTCCAGTTCAGTGATGGTTGGTGGAAGTTTGGGCAGACGGACAACCTGGATGTCCACGACAACAACGCCTCCTGGTCTAACGGGGGCTACGACCGCGACTACGTCCCGGGCGAAAACAACATGAACGAAGAGTGGTTTGGGGTAACGGCCAAAGGCCCGACCAACGAACGCGGCCTCTACAGCCTCTACCCCCGGGCTGCCTACTACGCCCTGAAAGAAGCCCACCGCTACGATCCCTACGCCAACGGCAGCAGCAACGCCGATCTGGACAATTACTTCGACAACATCCAGCTGATGGATGCCGTCACCCGGGCCCGGGGCGACCAGGCGGCCATGGAAAGCGAGCGGGCGGGAAAAATCCAACTGAGCCGCCTGAGCGCTGAACTGACCTCCTTCAACACCGGCGGCAGCCTCATCGCTACGCCGCAGGAAGACGACCCGACGGACAACGTCTTCCCCAACCAGCTCGGCTTTGACCACATGCAGTCCATCTTCGTGGGCGTCTCGGCCAACCCCAACCCCAGCCTGCGGGCCAACGTGGAATTCAACATCCTGGGCAACGTGGCGCAAAACCCCATCAACGAAGTCTTCTACGAAAACCGCGGCCGCCCCGTTACCTTCAACTCCACCAACGGGCAGGTGACGCAGGCGGATGTTAACCGCATCGCCCTCTACCGCGCCGACATCAACTGGACCCACGATAAATTTGACCTCACCGCCTTCTACCGTACGGGCCACTACCACTGGGGCTACGAAGGCGACTTTTTCGGGCTCTACCCCGAAGCCAACTACGGGCCGAACATCGACATCTACAACGGCCAGGCTCCCCTGGGCGTAGAGATCGAAGGCAAAAAAGAGCTGAAGGGACTCACCCTGGCCATGGGCCCTGAACTCTGGTGGGGAGCCAACCCCGCCATACTGGCCAAGTACCGCCGTGAGCTGATGGGCATGGAAGTAACCGGCATTTTCCACGAAGACCTCGAAGAGCGGGGACAGACGGAAAGCTCCTTCGCCATCCCCATGCCCCGCACCCGCCGGGCCACCCTGCAGATTGAAAAAGAAATGGGCAACCTGGGCATCCAGCTGGGTGGTATCTGGGGTGGGTCTCCCCTCATTGGCCGTTCCTTCCAACTGGTGGAAGGGGAAAGTGGCGACTACACGGTCTACCAGGACGAAATCAAGTCTTCCGACAACTGGGGCGGTAAAGTAAAACTGACCTACTCCAAAGGCCGCATCAACTGGTACGCCCAGGCCGCAGCCCAGGGCTTGGTGGCTGGCGGCAGCGCCGACCCGACGCTGACCTTCACCGGCTGGCGCCTGAAAGACAGCGGCAGTGGCAACCAGTACAACTTCCTGAGTGGCTTCACCTACCTGGTGGGCAACCTGCAGATTGCGCCCAACTTCCTCTGGCAGCGCCCGATTGAGGGGCCGATCCCGGGCGACGTAACTGCCCCGGGCCGCCCGCGCAACATCCTGGCCGATCCCTTCTCCGTTCGCGCCAACCGGGAGACGGTGGCGGGGGAAATCCTCTTCACCTTCGACCCCACGCCGGCCACTTACATGCACCAGTGGGACAACGACCGGGCCGAAGACGCCAAACTGGCCGTTGCCGCCGGCTTCGTTTTCCGCCACCTGCCCACCACCCAGGATGCCGCCATCGGTATTCTGCCAGACGGCCGAACCTTCTTTGCCTTCCCCGGCGCTGCCCCGGCTGCCGACCTCTGGGAGGCCCACGCCCGCATTGTCTCGAAGGTCAATACCGACCTTGGCCTCGTCGCCAACGTCTATACCGGCACCGCCCAGGCCAACGGCTCCGACCCCCGCAAAATCCAACGCTTCGGTACCGACGTGCGCCTGATTTACAAGCACATGAAACTCATCTCCTCCATCAAATTCAACGACTGGGGGCCATTTGACTACCACCGCGACTTTAACCTCACCTTCCCGACCCAGCTGCAACTCGACCTCTCCACCACCCTGGGCAGGCCCAGCTGGTTCAGTCTCCCGGAAACGAAGATCGGCGTGATGGGCATCTACCGTACGCTCGACCAATTCTCCCCCCGCTACTGCCCAACGCGTGCACCGATGCCCGACGGAACGCTGGCCTGCGCCCCAACGGCGATTGGCTTCGACAATGGTAACGAGTGGGAAATCCGCACTTACCTCCACATCAACATCTTCAAGTAACCCGCGAAAAATTAATTGAAAATGAAAAAGCGATTTAACCAACTGCGCGCCGCACTACTTTTTGCCGCCCTTTTCTTTGGCATGGGTTGCGAACGGGAACTGGAGGAACTCGAACTGGCCACCTTCCCCACCAACGCCGAAGTCTTCATCGATGGCTTTCCCGGCGACCTGAACTACGCCGCCTTCGGAGGCTCTGCGGTGGGCGCTTTTGACGTCGACACCGAAGTCAAATACGCCGGCACCACTTCCATGAAATTTGCCGTACCCGACTTTGAAGACCCAGCGGGGGCTTACGCCGGTGGTGCTTTCTTCCTGACCGGCGGCCGGGATTTATCCGGCTACAACGTACTCACTTTCTGGGCCCGGGCTACCCAGGCGGCCAATATCGACATCGTCGGCATCGGCAACGACTTGGGCGGCAACAATTTTCAAGCCTCCGTCGAAGGCCTCGCCATCAATACCAACTGGCAGAAATACTATATCCCCATCCCCGACCCTTCCAAACTCACCCAGGAGCGCGGCATGTTCTTTTATTCCGAAGGACCAGAAAACGGCCGTGGCTATACGTTCTGGATCGACGAGATGAAATTCGAAAAACTGGGCACCGTGGTGGCCGTTAACTCCGGCATCTTCAACGGCGAAAACCTGACGCAGACCGTAGAAACGGGTGCCACCTTCCGGGCCGACGGTTTTGCCGTGTTCAACCTTCCAACGGGGATCAACCAACGGGTCAATGCCGCCCCCTCTTATTTCACCTACACTTCTTCCAACCCCTCCGTAGCCAGCGTAGATGCCACGGGGGCGGTGACGGTGCTGGACGCCGGTACGGCCACCATCACCGCTACCCTGGGTGGGGAGCCAGCGGTAGGCTCCCTGGCCATCACCTCCACCGGAGACCCCATCCTGCCCTCCACGCCGGCCCCTACCCCAACCGTGCCCTCGGCCGACGTAATCTCCATCTTCAGCAATGCCTATACCAACGTTCCGGTCGATTTCTACAACGGCTTCTGGCAGTTTTCCACGACCCAGTCTGCCAACGTTCAGGTTGTTCCGGGTGACGACATCATCCGCTACAGCCAGCTGAATTTCGTCGGCATCCAGTTTACCGCCCCCACCATCGACGCGCGGGCCGTCAACCGCATCCACCTGGACATCTGGACGCCCGACCCGACGGCGCTGCCCGCAACCTTCAAGGTGTTGCTGGTAGACCTGGGGCCCGACGGTGCCTTCGGCGGCAACGACGACGTTTCGCACGAAGTAACCATCACCAGTCCCGTGCTGCAGACCCAGCAGTGGGTAAGTATTGACCTGCCACTCAGCGCCTTTCCTGGCCTGACTTCGCGGGCCAACCTCGCCCAGATCGTACTTTCGGGTGATCTGCCGAACGTCTTCATGGACAACCTCTACCTCTACAACGGAGACGGCGGCGGATCCGGCGGCGGAAGCGAGCCTACCATGGCCGCTCCCACCCCCACGCGCCCGGCGGCCAACGTCATTTCTCTGTTCAGCGACGCCTACAACGATGTACCGGTAGATACCTGGCGCACCGATTGGTCTGCCGCAACTTTTGAAGACGTAAACATCGCGGGCAACGCCACGAAAAAGTACAGCATGCTCGATTTTGTCGGCATCGAAACGGTAGCCAACCAGGTCGACGCGGCTGACATGAGCCACCTGCACCTGGATGTATGGTCCGGTGATTTCACCAGCTTTTCCATCAAGCTCGTCGATTTCGGCCCCGACGGCGGTTTTGGCGGCGGCGACGATGTAGAGCACCAGATCGACTTCGCCACGCCCGCCCAGGGCCAGTGGATCAGCTACGATATCCCCTTGAGCGACTTCACCGGCCTGACTACCCGCAGCAACATCGCGCAGTACATCCTCGTAGGTCAACCGACGGGTGCCACGACCGTTTTTGTCGACAACATTTACTTCTACCGGACGGGCGGCGGCGGCAACCCAACGGAGCCCGCCACCGCAGCGCCTGCGCCCACGCGCCCGGCAGCCAATGTCATCTCCCTCTTCAGCGATGCCTACACCGACGTGCCCGTAGACACCTGGCGCACCGATTGGTCTGCCGCAACCTTTGAAGACGTTACCGTAGCTGGCAACGCCGCTAAGAAATACAGCATGCTCGATTTTGTCGGCATCGAAACAGTAGCCAACCAGGTGGATGCAACGGATATGACCCACCTCCACCTCGATGCCTGGTCGGCGGATTTCACCAGCTTCTCCATCAAACTCGTTGACTTCGGAGCCGACGGCGGTTTTGGCGGCGGCGACGACGTAGAGCACCAGATCGATTTCCCCATGCCTGCCCAGGCCCAGTGGGTAAGCTACGACATTCCCCTGAGCGACTTTACCGGCCTGACCACGCGGGCCAATCTTGCCCAATACATCCTCGTAGCCCAGCCATCCGGTGGAGCAACGGTTTTTGTTGATAACCTCTACTTCTACGGCAGCGGGGGTGGTGGTAACCCGACCTCCCCGGTCGCAGCCGCTCCAACACCCACAACGGCGGCAGCCAACGTCATTTCGCTCTTTAGCGATGCCTATACCGATGTACCCGTAGATACCTGGCGCACCGATTGGTCGGCGGCCGTACTGGAAGACATCAATGTAGCGGGCAACGCCACTAAGAAATACAGCATGCTCGATTTTGTGGGCATCGAAACGGTGGCCAATCAGGTGGACGCTACGGCCATGACCCACTTCCGGATCGACGTGTGGTCGGCAGACTTCACCACCTTCGGCATCAAGCTCGTTGACTTTGGGCCCGACGGTGCCTTCGGTGGCGGCGACGACGTGGAGCACCAGGTCAATTTCACCACCCCCGCCCAGCGGCAATGGATCAGCTATGACATTCCTCTGAGCGATTTTACGGGACTGACCCGGCGAGCCAACATCGCCCAGTATATTCTGGTGGGCCAACCAACCGGAGCCACCACCATTTTCGTAGATAACGTGTATTTCCGAAATTAAACCCCGCAGTGGGAGTTGACTACCGCAAACTAAATGCGGGTCAACTCCCCTGCTCCATCCACCAAAATACATTTCAGCATGAAACTATCCAATAAAACGATCCGCGGGTTTTACCTCCTCCTTCTGGTAGTGATGACCAGCCTGGCCCTTGGCCTGAGCAGCTGCGAAGCGGACCAAACCCAAAACCTGGAAGAGCGTACCTGGCGCGTAGTCTGGAGCGATGAATTCGACGGTGCCGCTGGCCAACTCCCCGACCCCGGAAAATGGACCTACGACCTCGGCACGGGCGACAATGGCTGGGGCAACGCGGAATTGCAGTCCTACACGAGCAATCCCGAAAACGTGTCCCTCGACGGTAACGGCAACCTGCAGATTACCGCCCGCCGAAACGGCAATTCTTTTACCTCGGCGCGCATCAAAACCCAGGGCATTTTCGAGCAGGCCTACGGGCGCTTCGAAGCGCGGATGAAAACGCCCTACGGACCGGGCCTGTGGCCGGCGTTCTGGTTGCTGGGGGCCAACATCGATGAAGTCACCTGGCCCCAGTGCGGCGAGATTGACGTCATGGAATTGCGCGGGCAAATCCCCGATAAAATTGCCGGCAGCCTCCACGGCCCTGGCTACTCGGGAGGCAATGCCATCACTTCCGATTTTGCCCTGGAAAATGGCCGCTTCGACAGCGAATACCACGTATTTGCCATTGAGTGGGGCCAGGATTATATCGACTACTTCGTAGACGATTTCCTTTACCAGCGCATCGAGAAAAAAGACGTTCCGGGAGAGTGGGTATACAACCAGCCCTTCTTTATGATCCTCAACGTTGCCGTGGGCGGAAATTACGTCGGTTTCCCTACCAGCCAGACGCCCTTCCCGCAGCCCATGGTCATCGACTACGTGCGCGTATCGGAGCGCACCAATTAATCGCGGCTTAAATTATCCCTGCGCTGGATACTTCTTTTCGCAAGGATATATTACCAAGGGCGCGGACGCAGGTGCCGGGTAAGTTGAGGGAGCGAAGGGAATGCCTCCGTTGCTCCTTATCCCTTCCCTGGCACCTGCGGCCGCGCACTCCGAATAAAGCGAATAGGCGAATAGATGCCCCCGCGGCCAGGACGGGCAAAGAAGGCGGAAAAAGCTGAACGCCAGTGCATTAGCAAACTGATACTACGCAATAAGCCAAGCGCGCGAACGCCGTTCCGTAGTGTTGTTTTATGCCTTAAAATAAAATAAAATTTCATGGAAGATCTCCAGCGAATTGAGTGGAACAATGAGCATTTTTATAAGATCTCAAATGTGGATACGTTTCGTCCATTTTTCATGAGCGTCGTCAGTGACGGCAACCACTGGATGTTTGTGGCCAGCAACGGGGGTATTTCTGCCGGCAGGAAAAATGCAGAATACGCCTTATTCCCCTATTACACCGACGATAAAATTACCGAATCGGCAGAAATTACGGGCAGTAAATCCATTTTCCGGATCCGCGTAAATGGTGCTGACCGGGGCACCTGGGAGCCCTTTTCCATCCGCGGGGAAGGCCGCTTTCGCACCAGCCGTAACCTTTACAAGAGCATTTATGGCAATAAAATAATTTTCGAGGAAATCAACCACGATTTTCAGCTGTCCTTCCAATACCAGTGGAGTTCTTCCAACCAGTTCGGCTTCATTCGTACGGCCACCTTAAAAAATGATTCGGCAGAAGAAATTTCCGTGGAATTATTGGACGGCTTGCAAAACATCCTTCCCGCCGGCGTCCCCAGTGATTTGCAAAACCGCACCAGCAATTTGGTGGATGCCTACAAAAGAAGTGAACTCCACGCGGCAACCGGCCTTGGTATTTACGCACTCAGCGCCATCATCGTGGACAAAGCCGAGCCCAGCGAAGCGCTGAAAGCCAACGTAGTCTGGTCTCTGGGGCTGGATGCCCGCGGCCACCTGCTCTCCGCCCGCCAACTGGGCAATTTCCGGCGGGGCGAGGGAATTACTCCGGAAACCGACGTAAAAGGAGAAAAAGGTGCCTATTTCGTGCACGCTACCCTGGTCCTGCCCGCTCAGGCTACGCGGACGTGGACCATTGGCGCGAACGTCAACCAGGACCACGCGGCGCTGGCCCGATTGATCCAATTGCTAACCGAACCCGAGCCATTGGCGGCGGAGGTTGCCAGGGAAACCGACCTGGGCACCCAAAACCTTCTGGCCCTCTGCGCGGCGGCCGATGCCCTGCAGTGTACCGCCGATCCGCTGCGGGATACGCGCCACTTCGCCAACGTGCTGTTCAACATTATGCGCGGAGGGATTTTTGACGACAATTACAACATTGAACGGCAGGACCTCCTGAATTACCTGGCCAAGGCCAATCACCAGGTCAGCAAAAACCAAAGAGAAGTCTTGCAGCAGCTTCCCGAAAAATGCTCCCTGCACGAGCTCACGGCGCTGGCCGAAGCCACTCCCGACCCCGATTTTCAGCGCCTCTGTCTGGAATATCTGCCCCTGAAATTCAGCCGCCGGCACGGGGATCCCAGCCGGCCGTGGAACCGCTTCTCGATTAACACCCATAACGAGTCCGATGGGAGCAAAATCCTGGATTACGAGGGCAACTGGCGCGATATTTTCCAGAACTGGGAAGCGCTCGCCCACAGTTACCCCGATTTCCTGCGGGGGATGATTTTTAAATTCGTCAACGCCAGTACCTTCGATGGCTACAACCCCTACCGGGTTACCAAAGACGGCTTCGACTGGGAGACCATCGAGCCCGATGATCCCTGGTCTTACATCGGCTACTGGGGCGACCACCAGATCATCTATCTACTGAAGCTGCTGGAATTGCTCGAAAAACACCAGCCGGGCAGTGTGGCTGATCTCTTTGGCAAATCCTTCTTCGTTTACGCCAACGTACCCTACCGCATTAAATCCTACGAAGCCATCCTGGACAACCCCAAAGACACCATTGACTTTGACGCGGCGCTGGACCGGGAGATTCACGCCAGAAAAGAGCAAATGGGGGCCGACGGTGCCCTGCTGCGCGACCGAACGGGGAGTATCCACCGCGTAGGATTTCTGGAAAAATTACTGGCTACCCTGCTGGCAAAACTCGCCAATTTCATCCCCGAAGGCGGCATTTGGATGAATACCCAGCGCCCCGAATGGAACGACGCCAACAATGCCCTGGTGGGCAACGGCGTCTCCATGGTGACGCTCTATTACCTGCGCCGTTTCATTGTCTTTTTTGATCAGGTGCTGGACCACGGGGCGGAACAGGAAATGGCCATTTCCGAGGAGTTAAAAGGGCTTTTCGACGGCATTTTTGCGGGCTTCCAGGCGCATACCTCCTTGCTCAGCGCGGGCCTGGACGACCGGAGCCGCAAGCAAATGCTGGACGCCCTGGGAACGGCTGCCCACGCTTTTCGCCAGCGGATTTACGCGCAAGGATTCAGCGGCAACACCCAACTCATCCTGAGCAAGGACATTCGCCAACTGCTGCACACCAGCCTGGCCTTCATCGACCACAGCATCCGGGCGAATAAACGTGCCGACGGCTTGTACCACGCCTACAACCTGGTCGGTATTGATGCGGCAGGGCTTTCCGTCGGTCATTTGAGCGAAATGCTGGAGGGGCAGGTGGCGGTTTTAAGTGCTGGGGTACTGGCCCCGGCCGACTGCCTGGAAGTGCTGGACGCGCTGAAAAACAGCTCGCTTTACCGGAAAGACCAAAACAGCTATATCCTCTACCCCGATAAAGACCTCCCCGGCTTTTTAAGGAAAAACACGGTACCTGCGGCCGCGCTGAAAGCATCCCCCCTGCTGCGGGAAATGTTGCAGCAAAAAGATACGCGCATTATTACCGAAGACGTCACGGGAGCATTCCACTTTAACGGCAATTTTAAAAACAGCGGCGACGTCAGTAAAGCCCTGAACGCCATCGATCCGGGCCGTTATGACAGCCTGACGCCAGAAAATAAAAAGCAGGTCCTGGGCATTTTCGAGGAAGTGTTTAATCACCGGGAATTTACCGGCCGCTCGGGTACCTTTTTTGGTTACGAAGGCCTGGGGTCTATTTACTGGCATATGGTATCGAAATTGCAACTGGCGGTGCAGGAATGTTGCCTGCAGGCCATTGCGGCGGGGGCTCCGCAGGAAATTACCGGGCGGCTGGCAGCCCATTATTACGCAATTAACGAAGGGATTGGGGTACATAAATCCCCGGCGCATTACGGTGCTTTCCCCACCGATCCCTATTCCCACACTCCGAAGGGAAAGGGCGCCCAACAGCCGGGCATGACCGGGCAAGTCAAAGAAGACATCATCAGTCGCTTTGGCGAATTGGGCCTGGTAGTAGCCGGGGGAGAATTGCATTTCAAGCCCGATTTGCTCCGGGCACAGGAGTTTCTTTCTACCGGCAGCGTATTTGATTATATTGACCTAAGTGGCCAAGCCCAAAGCAAGCATGTGCCCGCCGGGGCCCTGTGTTTCACTTACTGCCAGGTACCAATTACCTACCGGCGGGCGGAAAATACCGGGGTAGAAATCATATACGCCGATGGCGCCCTGCAAAAAAATCCCAACCTGAAATTAGATCCCGAAACCAGCAAAAAAATCTTTGCACGCACCGGAGCGGTACGCGAGATTTTGGTTGCACTGCCAATTCAAAACGAATGAAGTACCTGGGAGCCACCCGCAGCGGAAACTGCCGAAAAATGGGTATTCTACGCTTAGCCGCCCTGATATTCGGTGCATTCTGTTCGCTACACACCTGTTCTTCGGAAAATCAAACACCCATGGAAGCACCCCACCTCACCGCTGCCGAAATACTGGGAAAACCGGGTTATCACGCCATATCGTACGGAGGTTACCGCAGTGTGACGCGGGATACCCAACCCAGCCTGCAGCAATTAAAGGAAGATATGAAAATCCTGGCGGCAATGGGCGTCCGGATTATTCGTACCTACAACGTTCACCTGCCCCACGCACCGAATGTTTTGCTCGCCATCGAAGCCCTGAAAAAGGAAGACCCCGGCTTTGAAATGTACGTCATGCTGGGTGCCTGGATTGACTGTAAAAATGCCTGGACGGACCTCCCACCAGACCATAACGCGGAGAGCGAAAGAAATGCTGCGGAAATTGACCGGGCCGTCGCCCTCGCGCAGCAACATCCCGACATTGTAAAGGTTATTGCCGTGGGCAACGAAGCCATGGTAAAATGGGCGACCAGCTATTATGTGCAGCCGGGCGTGATCCTGAAATGGGTAAATCATTTGCAGGCGCTCAAGCAAAAGGGGGAATTACCCAAAGACCTCTGGATCACCAGTTCCGATAATTTCGCGTCCTGGGGCGGTGGCGGCAGTGAATACCACGTAGAGGACCTCAATAAGCTGATTCACGCCGTGGATTACATTTCCATGCATACCTACCCCATGCACGATACGCACTACAATCCGCAGTTCTGGGGCGCGCGGTCGCAGGGGCCGGGAAAAGACAAAAAAGCCATGATCGAAGCGGCCATGTTGCGCGCCAAAGCCTACGCCATCAGCCAATATGACTCCGTTGCCCACTATATGCAAAGTCTGGGAGTGGATAAACCCATCCACATTGGCGAAACCGGCTGGGCCAGCAACGACAACAGCCTGTACGGCGCGGAGGGCTCCCGGGCCACCGACGAATACAAGCAAAGCCTCTTCTACCACCATATCCGCAGTTGGACAGACGAAAAAAACATCGCCTGCTTCTACTTTGAAGCCTTTGATGAGCCTTGGAAAGACGCCCAAAACCCCGGGGGTTCCGAGAACCACTTCGGATTGATCAACCTCCGCGGGCAGGCCAAACACGCCCTCTGGCCACTGGTTGACGCCGGCGTTTTTGCGGGCCTGACCCGCGACGGCAACCCCATCACTAAAACATTCGGCGGGGATACCACCAGCCTGCTGGCCAGCGTAGCGCTTCCACCGGTTGATACCCTCCAGGAACGCTAAAGGCACCACCGGCAGGCTCCCCCACTGTACCCGTATTTCACTACTCACTCAGTTTAAAGTTAAGATCATGTCTAAAGTCAATAACGAAGTAATTGATATTCCTGCCATAGACGGAAAAGCAAGTAGCAAAGTCCCTTTCGGCCAAAAAGTAGCCTTTGGCCTGGGAATGCTGGCCAACCAGATGTTCCCTGCCGCGCTGGGGATTTTCATGGTGGTGTTGGTGCAAGACCTGGGCTTCCCCGGCTGGATGTGGGGCCTGATCTACTTCCTGCCCCGGATCTTCGACGCTTTTTCGGACCCCATCATGGGATTCATCTCCGATAATACCCGCTCCGTTTGGGGCCGCCGCCGCCAGTACGTTTTTCTGGGGGCCATCATCATGGGTATTTCCTTCATCATCATGTGGCAGGTGTACCGGGAAAACAGCCTCGAATACAATTTCACCTACTTCCTCGTCTGGTCCTTCATCTTCTACCTCGGCCTGACCATCTTTAGCGTGCCCTACGTGGCCATGGGCTACGAGATGAGCGACGACTTTCACGAGCGGACGAGCATCATGGCCACCGCCCAATGGATCGGGCAGTGGGCCTGGGTTATCGCGCCCTGGTTCTGGGTAATTATGTACGATCCCGCCTGGTTTGAAAATGCAGATGCAGCCACCAGAAATCTATCGATTTGGGTCGGTATTTCCTGCATGATTCTGGCCATGATGCCCGCCATTTTTATCAAGAGCGAATCCACCAAAAACGACGAAAGTCTGGCGCCCCTAAATTTTAAAAACATCGGCGGCAGCCTGAATGAGATTTTCTATGGTTTCGTAGAGGCCTTCAAGATTGTTCCCTTCCGGCGGATGTGTATCGCTACCTTCTTCATTTTCAACGCCTTCAATACCGTAGCAGCCTTCTCCTTTTTCATCGTCGTTTACTACCTCTTCAGCGGAGACTCGGCGGCGGCGGGCTTGTGGCCAACGCTGTTTGGCAGCGTTGGGGCGCTGGTGACCACCTTCGCAGTTATCCCGACGGTGGCGTGGATGTCCAGAAAAATGGGAAAGAAAAAAGCCTTTATGGTAGCCCAGGGCATTTCTGTCTTCGGCTACATCCTCCTTTGGTTTCTTTTCATACCGGGTAAACCCTACCTGTTCTTATTTGCCCTTCCGTTCTTTTCCTTTGGCATCGGCAGTTTGTTTACCTTGATGATGTCCATGACTGCCGACGTCATTGATCTCGACGAATTAAACACCGGGAAGCGCCGGGAAGGAATTTTCGGGGCCATTTACTGGTGGATGGTAAAATTCGGTTTCGCCATCGCCGGTGGATTGAGTGGCGTCATCCTGAGTTTTGTGGGCTTCAGCCCGGAGTCGTATACCGAAGAATCCATCACGGGTTTAAGAGCTTTCTTTTCGGGCGTGCCCATTGCCGGTACGTTGATTGCCCTGTTCGTCATGCGGAAGTACGACCTGACGGAGATGCGCGCCAACGAAGTGCGGCAGGCCATTAACCTGAAAAAACTGGGCCTGGGCACTTCTTCAGCGTACCAGAAAGGAAAACTGGAATCTTTGGCGGGGAAAAGCATTCACTCCACCACAATCGGGCGGGATTTCAGCCGCGCCTCCAAAGCTGAGTTGCAGCAATTGTTTGCGGAAACCCTCGAAAATAAGCTTCCCGGCTTGTGCTTCAGCCCATACCTGGAGCGTCAGGATCCCAGTGACGTGCTCTCCGAGGTCCAGATTTTGGACCGCCTGCAAACGGTACAGCCCTTTACCCACGCCATTCGCTCCTTCTCCTGTACGGGCGGCAACGAACTGATTCCGAAACTCGCCCGGGAAAAAGGCTTGCGTACGGTGGTCGGGGCCTGGATCAGCAGAGACAAAGTCCGCAATGAAAAAGAGATCAATGCGTTGGTCGGGCTTGCCCAGGACGGAGTAGTGCATATTGCCACGGTAGGCAACGAAGTATTGTTGCGGAACGAATTATCCGTAGGCGAAATCATCGCCTACCTGCAGCGCGTCCGGGCTTTGCTCCCCGCCGGCGTCCAACTGGGCTACGTCGATACCTACTACCAGTTCCTGAGTCACCCCGAACTGATCGAATACTGCGACGTGGTATTGATCAACTGCTATCCATTCTGGGAAGGTGCCGACATTGCCCACTCTTTGGCCTACTTCGAGCGCATGTACGACTTGGTAAAGGCCATTGCTGGTAATAAGGAGGTAATGGTTACCGAGACGGGCTGGCCCAGTGAAGGCCAGGAAGTAGCAGCCGCTAAACCCTCCGCCGAAAATGCCATGAAATACTTCATCAACGTGCAGGAATGGGCGCGGGAAAAAGACGTTAAAGTCTTTTACTTCTCCTCCTTTGACGAAATCTGGAAAGTACAGCAGGAAGGAGCCGTGGGCTCCCGCTGGGGGCTGTGGGATAAGGACGGTGTTTTGAAGTATGGCACAGCAGGTAAATTAATCTAAACATTCCGCAAACATGTCGTATAAATCAGGCAACAGATTAGCGCTTTCCGGACTGGACTTTACCGACCAGAGCCGAACCGAAATAGCTAACCAGTTTTTGGGCACGTTGGAAAGGGGGATGCACGGTATTTGCATGAGCCCCTATGAGGAAGGACAGCAGCCGGGCGACCAGCTCACCGAAGAGCAAGTCCGCCGAAGGCTAAAAATCATCCAGCCTTTCTCCAACTGGATTCGCTCGTTCTCCTGCACCGAAGGCAATGAACTGATCCCTAAAATAGCCCGGGAAATGGGCCTCAAAACGCTGGTCGGGGCTTGGCTCGGGAAAGACGCCGAAAAAAACGAAGCCGAAATCGCCGGCCTCATCGAACTGGCCCAGGAAGGCTTGGTGGATATCGCGGCCGTAGGCAACGAAGTCCTCTACCGCAACGACTTGGATGAGGCAACGCTCCTGGCCGCCATCCAGCGGGTCCGGGCAGCCGTACCAGCCGGGGTGCCCGTAGGCTACGTCGATGCTTACTACGAATTCCGGGACCATCCCCAGGTGGCCGATGCCTGCGACCTGATCCTGGCCAACTGCTATCCCTACTGGGAAGGCTGCGCCCTGGAATACTCCCTGGTCTATATGAAAGACATGTACCAGCAAGCGCTCAAGGCCGCCAAAGGCAAAAAGGTAATCGTAACCGAAACCGGCTGGCCCAGCCAGGGAAAGGGATTGGACGGGGCTCACCCCTCCGAGCTCAATGCCATGAAATACTTCATCAATGCCCAGCGGTGGTCGGCCGAAGAACAAATTGATCTCTTCTATTTTTCTTCCTTCGACGAGTCGTGGAAGGTGGGCGCCGAAGGTGACGTTGGAGCCTACTGGGGCATCTGGGACAAAAACGAAGAACTCAAGTATGTCTAGCTGCCCCAACGCATTTTCGCGGAATGACTACCTTGGGGGGCAATGGGAAGACTAAGGACCTGGACTCTGGGGATTTGCCTGGCGGCGGCCGCCTTATGCTGCGGCCAGAAATTTCCTACCAAGGGCGTTCCCCTGCTCCAACACTACCCACCCGAAACTTACGACCGGGCAGGAAAAGCCTGGGACATCGCCTCGGCTCCTAACGGATTGGTCTATTTTGCTACCGACAAAGGACTGCTGGAATTCGACGGGCAGCAGTGGCAGCGCTTTTCGGGCAGCAGGGGATTTACCCGCTCGGTGCTGATCGAGTCAGACTCGGTGCTTTACTCGGGTTCCGACAAAGACTTCGGTCGCTGGCAGCGCACCCCGCAGGGCAGCTTCACCTTCACCTCCCTCTATCCTTTCCGCGACAGCAACGATGGCTTAAACGAGGAGTTCTGGGCTACCTACAAAATCAAAGATTACCCCGTTTTCGTTTCCTTTGACAATATCTACGTCTACGCCGAAGCGCAACTCACCAAAATTGCCGCCCCCCACCGGTTTACGGGCAGTTGTGCCAGCGGAGAACTGATTTATCTCTTCGACGAATTGGACGGCTTATTTGCTTTCGACGGACTGAGCCTGAAGCCCGTAGTCCGATTTCCGCCATCGTCTGGCCAAACGCCCCGCATCGTGGGTGTCCAGGAAACGGGGAACGGACTACTGATCGTCACCCGCAACCAAGGCCTGTTCCGTTTTGCCACCGGGCAATTGACTGCCGTGGATGCCCCCATCAATCCTTACCTGCAACAAGACCAGGTCTTTTCCTTCACCCCCGTAGACGGCACCCACTACGCTTTTGGCACCGTGCTCAATGGCATCTACATCAGCGACCTGGCCGGAAACATCACCCAGCACATCAATCGCCAAAAGGGCCTGCTCAACAATACCATCCTGGCCGCCCACTACAGTCCCCAGGGCAAACTCTGGCTGAGCATGGACTTTGGCATTTCTTCCGTCCAACTCTGGAGCGGAGTGGCGTATTTCCTGGACGTCCCAGGCAAGGTGGGGACTGGCCACACGGGCCTTCTTCACGGGGGCATTTTTTACCTGGGCACCAACCAGGGGCTATATTACGCCGACTGGGAAATGCTCAATAACCGCGCTGCCCTTCCTGCATTCAAGCTGCTTGCGGGGTCATCAGGGCAGGTATGGGACCTCAGGATTATCGACGGCAAAGTACTGGGGGGCCACGACCGGGGCCTTTTTCAACTCAACGGGGAAACCCTCGAGTGGTTGGGCAGCCAGGAGGGAACGCTCGGTATCCTGAAAATAGCGGAAGGGCAGTTGCTGGCCGGCACTTACAACGGAATCGCCCTATTCGAAAAAATAAACGGTGCATGGCAATATGTCCGCAAAATAGCCCCCATCCAGGGAGCCTGCAGTGCCCTCTTGCTGGAGGATGCGGAGACCCTTTGGATCAATTTACCCAATTACGGCCTCCTCCGCGCCAGCCTGGACCAGGACCTGGGAGTCGAGGCACAGAAAATTTTTCCCGCCGCCCAATTCAATAACGAAACAATTCACCTGCAAAAGACGGACGGAGCCATACAGGCCATTACCACCGGGGCCGTTTATACCTTCCAGCAAGCGGAAATGGACTTCAGCAAAGGACCCGCGCCAGCCCAGACCGTCCATATTAAAAACCCCTTGGCGGGAACCCTCTACCCCACTCCACTGGATTCGGTTTACGGTTTTTTTCCGGTGTATAATGGCTTCGCTTTAATCAACCGGAAGTTCCGGGCGGAACCCGCCGTCATCCCGCCACTTTCCATTCGTCGTGTTGTAGCATTCAATAACGACACTACGCAAATACTGGCCGAGGGAGACGAAATTCCGCACTACCTCAATCACCTCCGGGCTAACTTTAGCGTCCCCCAACAAGACCGGGTAAGCTACCAGTATACCCTTGATCCGATTTCGGACCAGTGGAGTGACTGGGCGGAAACCACCGAGGCCGAATTCGTCAATCTGGCAGCAGGAGCATACACCCTGCGCGTGCGGGCAAACGGGCCGGAAGGCCAACTTTCCGAGGCAACCTTCTCATTTTCCGTAGGAGGACCGTGGCATACCTCGTACTGGGCTTACCTGCTCTACGCGGTGGTTTTCTTCCTGCTTCTCGGGCTCAACCATCTGTGGCAAAGCAGGAAACTGCGGGAGCAAAGCCGGCAGCTCCAGGTCCGGGATAAAGTAAACGCCCGGCTCCAGGCCGCCGCCGAAGAGAAAAACAACTTGCTAAAGAAATACGCCCAGCTCGAAGAAGCCCTCTCCGAAATCAAAAAACAGTTGCGCGGCAAAACCATCGAACTGGCCAGGAAAGCTAAAGAAAGTGACGAAAAAGGCCGGGTATTGCAAATTCTGAAGGAAAAACTCGATAGCCTCACCCAACAGACTCCGGCCATTAAATTTCAGTTGACCCAGCTCAGCCGCGTCCTCGATAACTACGAAGAAACCGAAGACAATAGCTTCAGCCTGCAAATGGAGGAACTACACCAGGATTTTCTCAATCGCCTCAGCGAGCGCTTCCCGGAATTAACCCATTACGATTTAAGACTTTGCGTTTACCTGAAATCAGGTTTAAGCACCCGCGAAATTGCCGAATTAATGAACGTTCTGGCCTCCAGCGTAAACGTCAGCCGCTCCCGACTACGCAAAAAATTAGATTTGGGAACCAAAGACGATCTTTATAAATTCCTGAATAGCGTGGAATAACTTTTCCATCCCATCAAATACAAATCCTCATCTCCTTTTTTCGGGCGCGGCCGCAGGTGCTGTGCAAGGAAAAAGAGAGCAAGGTATTGTCGCGGCTTCAGCCCGACCCCCAAGACCGAAGGTCGCTAAAGGTATTGTCGCGGCTTCAGCCCGACCCACAAGCCCGCAGGTCGCTAAAGGTATTGTCGCGGCTTTAGCCCGACCACCAAGGTATTGTCGCGGCTTCAGCCCGCCCCCCAAGACCGCAGGTCGCTAAAGGTATTGTCGCGGCTCCAGCCCGACCCACCAGGTATTGTCGCGGCTTCAGCCCGACCACCAGGACCGCAGGTCCCACCACCAAAAGAGAAAAGCCCCACCACTCCAACCAGGGAGCAGCGGGGCCTGTACTGTCGCGGCTGTAAACCCGACTAAACTTGTCGCCCATCAGGGCAATGCCTATTTGGTCCTACCGAACCACCACCATCTTACGGGTAGCGGTAAAGTCGCCGGCCGTCAGCGTGTACGTCAGTACACCCGCCGCGCCCAGTTCCGCTGCCGTCAGCGTCACCTGGTTGCGGCCAGCCGTAGCCTCCAGCTTGCGCGTCAGCAGCAGGCGGCCAGCGGCATCCTGTACCGTCAGCGTCGCTGCACCGGCAACGGCCAGCTCGTAGCGGATCACCGTCTCACCGCGTACCGGGTTCGGCGTGTTCTGCAGCAGGGCGTTCAGGCCCGTGGC
>NZ_JACSIT010000065.1 GCF_014349155.1 Neolewinella lacunae | reverse complement strand
CGCCAACGCTTTATGTATTGGTCAACAGTCTTCTTGACCGGTCGGAGGCGCGTCAGAAAAATGATCACCTCATCACCAGCGGTCCCTTTAGGATTAGGACGCATCGATATAAAATAGAACTGTCCACCCAACTTTATACGTTTGCGGCAGAACTTACCGTGACTCCGGCACTGGTCATACATCTGCTGATAAGTCTTACCGGGAGCTTCGTCTACAGCTTGGTAGAAGTCGCCGAACCTCAGTCGGATGACAAACTCTATTTTGTTGTCAATCAGGAACTTAAACCATTCTTGGCCGACATATTCTCGGTCAGCAAGCAGCGTCATGCCCTTCAGGTCGAGATGTTTCATCGCTTCAGTAAACAGAGCTTTGCGCTCTGCTTGGGAGGAAGCACCAATTTTACCTAGTTGTTTCCAATAGATGGGGATGGCCACGGAGCCGACTAGAACGCTCAACACCATGTAGTGATACTTTTGCTGACCTCGCTTCCAACTGGTACCATCCAAGAGTAAGTGAGTAAAACGAAAGCGACGAAGTAGGCTCAGCGTTCGTCGCTGAACGTCAAGAATAAAGCCAGCGTTGTCTTGCCAGGCATCGAAAAATCGAATCAATCGCTGATAGTGACTGGCGGGCTGAACAAGCGGTTTGTCGAGGGCCAAGCCGACATAATCCTTGAGTTTCCATAGGCTGCAAGTTCTTCCCAAAATGAGAAGTTGGCAGATCAAGTGAAGGTTTTTTGTAGCACCAAGACCGTATTTTCCGTACAAGTCAGTAAATTTACGCAGTTGCGGAGTGAGCATGAGTTGGAGTTGTGGTTAACCCCTAAGGTAGTGCTCGCTTCGCACTTTCTAAAAATGTAGAGTAGTGTGCTATTTAGGTCGATCTGGGAAAACGAGGAAAAAGTCATACCTAGCGTAGGTCTCTAGGGGATATTGCATAAAGTGTGTCATTAGTTTCCTCCAGGAATCTCAAAGATTGAAGTGAAATGATTTTACAAGCCTCGCCGAAACTTCGCCCAAACCAAAGGAAAGCCCCTCTCGCCCCTCCCCCATCCAGCTAATGTGAAGGAAGCACCCGATGACCCACTGCATCCCCTTTAGCCTTCCAACCGCAGCATGTCCTCCCCAGCGGGGGAAAGGATGGGGTGGGCCAGGTCGGCCTAGCCGGGGGTGGTGGTGGGCTGGAAGGGGGGGGCGAAGCACACGAGATGCTCCCCGAATCTTAGCCTGGCCCAGTAGCATTAAGTGGAAAAAGTGAGGGCCAAAGAGGGCCTGGCTAAAATTTTGGCCTGAAAACTTGGATGTTTGAACCTTTAATAGTATGTTGGGGCTGCTTTCAATTAGCAGCTATGCGAAACGCCGCATATTCAGTCGGGTAGGCGCATACCTTTGGCGTTAGTTTCTATTAAGATTCAGGCCACACCATTCAATATTTAATACATAATACTATGCCCAAGAATAAAAAAACGAAAAAGGCCAAGAAGAAGACCCCCATGCAGTATGTAGGGGAAAAAATGCTGGGTTCGGTTATCGAAACGATAGCTGGTGACCCTACCAGTGCCGGAATCGGCTTTATCTTCTCACTTGTTACCGGTGATGATGGCGGTGCTGCTATGGATCAAGCGCAGCTGGATGAGTTAAAGAACATTTCTTCAAAACTGAATGAGGCTATCAAGGAACTAAAAGAGGTGAACAAAAAGCTAGGAGACATTTCTGAGCACCTCAAAGAACTCGTTGATGGCCAACGCCTTGATAGGTGGCTAGGGGCCCACGCTGCAATACTTGATGATATTGGCAGAATCGATACTGTTTTTGAAAATTATTTACAGTATTTCACGCCTACCCCTGACGGTAAATTACCCCACATGGGGCGTAGAACATTTGACATTTTCTACGAGCGGGTCCTCGGAAGTAATGATTCAGTCGAATTTTGCCTTGCCAATATTCACAACCAAATCATGGGTCCTACAAGAGGGACAGGCCTCTTAGATTTATACGCCGATATGATAAGCCAACGGATTGCTGCCGATGGAAAATCATGGTTTGAAGCAACGATTATAAAACCTTACAGCTTTCAAGAATATTACACGAAAGTTACCAGCGAGCAAATTAATAAATACGCTGACGATTATTGTGAATATTACAAGTCGATCGTAAATTCCCAATTGATGGCTATCATATTAATTTGTGAGGTAAACAGTGGTGATACGAATGATCGCTTTATTGGTATTAGTGAGATCAAAAATTTTGCCATTAAAATGGCAGAACAAGAGGAAGTATTTATTTTAAACCTGGGGAAAATATTAAATGCTTGGGTATATACTGTTAACCTTGGTTCCTCTGGAAACATCGCCGTTGGCAATCTGTATAGATACAGCCAAGTAAATCTTGATAACGCAGATAAAGTAGCTTTTCTTCCTTTTAATAGAGCGGGTGGGGGAGATGAGGCCTTGGCCAGTAAGAAATATTACGAAGAGACCGTATATCCAAACGTATTAGAAGGCCGCGCCCAGGATTATTTAGAGAAAGCTGAAGACATTCTGGCCACATCGATGGTGTTTTCTTCGTTGAGGGAAGATTTTCAGGGGAAATCAATTTTCCGTAGAGTAATCGTTTACGCCCAAATGTACAATATGGCAACTGCGGGTCATACTCCTTCTAAGCTAAAAGATGAGGAGCGTATAATGCAACTGGCCAATCAAATGAACGATCTTCGCTTGGAGGGATTCGCCCCCGAACCGATATCTTGTTCAAATATATTTCCGATGACATCCTTCGGAGTTATTAGTGTTAGGAGCAATTTGTATCGGATTGTATTTCAGGTGGATAAAGACGGAAGTTATTCACTGGCTAGCCCAAATTATCCGTTTGATATCGAGGGATACAGTGGGAAGTACCAGTTCTTAACGCAAAATGATCTTGATGTAGAAGTAGATGTAGATGCAGAAAATCCCGTGGAGATCATTCACATTTGTCCATTTATGACAGTAGCCGGCTAAAATTAAAAACTTCCGGGCTTCTGCTGCAGGCGAATGAAGAAGATTGCCATTATAAGTACTATTGAGAAAGGGGTGGGCCTTTCTTCTGTCTCGAACCTTATCATAGATGCATTGAAGGATCATTACCAAGTGTTTCTTTTTGCAATGGATCAGGAGGGAGACGTGTATACAAGAGCGGAGGGAGGAACCATCATTCCATGTTTTTGTAATGGCAGTCTTTTGCACCAGCAAAATTTCTTGATGTCCGGCTTTCGAGCCTTACAGCCAGCTTTATTCCTGTGGTATTTTGATCTGTTTCCACTGAATTATTTTTCAACCTTATTTGCTTACAGCAAACGATTGGGCATCAAGCGCACCATCTACATTCCTGTAGACGGTGACTTGGTTGATCTTGGGCAAATAGCAGTGGTTTTAGAATTTGACCGATTAATTTTCTTCTCTAAATCTATAAAAGATCAATTTGATGCAGTATTGGAAAAAGCAAACTGCGGAGTGTTGCCCGAATGTACTGTCATTGGTCATTCGGTAGAGACTTTTTGGAGTTCTGGCCCGGTCAAAGATCAAACTCTGGCCGAATACCGTGTTGCTGCTCGTCGAGCCTTTTTTAAAAAGGGCAATAATTATGAAGATAGTTTTATAGTTCTGAATGCTAACCGCAACTGGGCCAGAAAGCGGTTGGATTTGACGATTGAAGGATTTTCTAAATTCTCAAAAATGGCTCCTAATGCCGTTTTGTTTCTTCATCTTCCTCACGCCACCTTAAAGGAACGGCTGTTTTTTAAAAGTGAAGTTTTGAGGCTTGGAATCGAGGGAAGGGTTATCATGCCCAACGATGAAACAATCTTACCTTTAAAAGATCTCAAGCTTCTTTATCAGTCATGTGATGTAGGTATTAATACCTCAATGGGCGAAGGATGGGGGTTGGCGAGTAATGAGCATGGATTAACCACCGCAGCACAAATAGTTCCTGGGTTTTCAAATCAAAAAGAGATTTGGGGTGATGCTGCAGTTTTTTTAGAGCTGGTCGAAAGTACTTACCAGTGGTCTCATCCCCATCTGGAGTACCGGAGTACTACTCCTACCGATATTTGCAAAAACCTTTTGATGCTTTACACTGATGAAAGAGCATTGATTAGTTATTCCGTTAAAGCCAGGAAAAGGATGCTAATGGAAAAATTCCGGCTTGAGTTTGTAAACCAGGAGTGGGTAAATTTATTCGAATCAATTATAAAGTAATCATTTACTTGTGCGCTCATGGATTTTAAAAATCAATTTACTCTAATTGGCTATCTATAGGTGCGTAACCGTCCACCCAACCCCATCTGCCCGCCTGGGCCTCCCGCAGGAACTTTGCCCGAACCAATGCAAAGACCTCATGCGCCAAACGCCATCCACCAAACGCGGAAGAAGCACCTGATGACCAGCTGCATCCCCTGTAGCCTTCCCCCCGCAACATGTCCTCCACAGCGGAGGAAAGAATAGGGTGGGCAGGTCGACGTGGCTGGGGATGGTGGTGTGCTGGAAGGTAAAGCTGGCGGGGAATGGGGGGCTGGTGGGCTTTGTGGGGGAGGTTTTTTTGGGGGGGGGAGGGGTTTAGGCGAGCGGGAAAGGGCTAGAGTCGAGTTTGGTGGAAGTCAAGGGCCAGGCAGTCGCCAAGCAACTTCCATCCCCGCAATGTTCAAAATGTCCAGTTTTTTTGCTAATAAACTGGACATTTTGCCTATCTTTGCACGAAAATCAATGGTATGAAGACCGCTGAATACATAGCATCTACGATAGATAGACTACCCAAAGGTTATGTATTCACCTATGCTGACTTAGCTTCTGAGGTGAGCCAAAAGGAAGCGGTCATCAAAGCCCTGAACCGTATGGTGGCTTCGGGGAAGATTGCCAAGCTGTCCAAAGGGAAATACTACAAACCGGAAAATACGCCCTTTGGCCAGCTACAACCCAGTCAGGCACAAGTAGTAAAGGACCTATTGGAAGAAAATGGAAAGCCCACAGGCTATCTCACTGGTTACAGCATCTATAACCAATTGGGCTTAACAACCCAGGTAAGCAATACCATACAAATCGGTAAAAATGATGTCCGCCCCAATTTTAAAAGAGGACGTTATACGATTTCTTTTGTAAAGCAAAAAAATGCCATCACCAAAGAAAACATTGCTTTGTTGCAGTTACTGGATGCCATGCGCTACGTTAAAAAAATACCTGATGCCAGTATAGAAACATCCTGCAAACGATTTTTAGCAATCATCGAAAAATTAACGGATAAGGAAACCAATGCCTTGGTTCGTTTGGCTTTAAAATATCCGCCTTCTACAAGAGCTTTATTAGGTGCGTTGTTGGAGCAATTGCAACAACGCAAAACGGCCGAGCCACTTTTTAAATCATTGAACCCGATTACTAAGTATAAACTATCAGGTGCAGCAAAAACTTTATCTACCACCGAAAAATGGAATATTGTATGAAGTTACACCACGATATAAAATTATTTTCTGATATATTAAGGGTTGCGTCACAGCACTTAGATATTAAATTAGAATTTTTAGAGAAAGACTACTGGATAACATTGGTGTTAAGTCGGTTGGCGAAAAGTAAATTTGTTGGTGAATCAGTTTTTAAAGGAGGCACCTCGTTGTCAAAGGCCTATAATCTTATAGAGCGATTTTCTGAGGATGTAGATATTGCGATCATAAATGACAAGGAAAGAACGGGAAATGAAATTAAAACCATCATCCGCACTATCGAAAAAGAAATCACACCCGATTTAAACGAGTTGCAAATGGATGGTGTGACTAGCAAAGGTTCAAGATTCAGAAAATCTGTTTTTGAATATGTGGCAACTGAAAAGAGCAATTTAAACAATAAGCTCATTGTTGAAATTAACTCGTTTGCCAATCCCTTCCCATTTAAAAAGCTCGCCGTTAAGAGTTTGGTGCATGACTTTTTGATGCAAACAAGTAATTTGAAATACATCGATCAATACAATCTCCATTCCTTTGAGGTAAACGTATTGAGCAAAGAACAAACGCTATTGGAGAAGATGGTGTCTCTAATTCGGGTTTCTTTTAAGGAGGATGTGATTGAAAGTGTATCCGAAAAGATAAGGCACTTTTATGATTTGTATTACTTAATGGGAGACCGTGAATGTGTTGAGTTTGTAGCATCCGATTCGTTTAAGAAAAAATTTGACGCTATTCTACAGCACGATAGAAAAATTTTTGAAGAGCCGAGGGGTTGGCAAGGCAAAGTGATTTCAGAATCACCTTTGGTAAATGACTTTTCAATCATCTGGCAACGATTAAAAGGAAAATACCAAACTGAACTTTCGGCATTAGCATACAGGCCAATACCAAATGAAAGAGAAGTTGCTAAGTGCTTTGAGGGATTAATAAAGAGAATTAAATGAAATTCACCGAATCGAAAATAGAAAAGGATCAAGCTGATTCTTCAGGGCCTATTGATGAAGTTCAGTACGCTTACACCGCATTAAAAATAAGGAAGTGGTGGATAGAAAAGTCGACATTGACGCACTCAAAGAAAAGCAAAACTACCAACCCACCACTACACAAGAATTAAGTGAGATTGCCAAAGAGGCCGATATCGAGCAGTCAATAGAGTTCTTACTGGAAGATTTAAAATCGCTAGGCTAATGAATTATGAGGGGCGGAGCGTTATGAAGGTCGGCCAGAAGTGGTACATAAAGGAAGCTCCACACACTGTAGCCTATAGGGAAATACCAGAGAGAGGTGCCAACTTGTAGTCGTAAGAGTGGATCATAAAATGAAATTCATAACTTTAAACTTCTTCCTGGTAGCCGGTTTGTTACGCTAGGAAGGTAGTTGCGTCTCAATAGCAAAATGAAATGAAGCTTCGAAATCTAATTCCCATAATAGCAGCCTTGCTCTTTGCTTCATGTAAGGAAATCACGAAAGAGGACCTTAAAGGGGACTGGATTGCAGTCCCAAATGGATGCGACGAGCCATTATTTGATGGTATAAACTTCAAAGAGAATGGGGTAGAGCTATTTGGAAGTGATTCATTTAAAGAGACGGGGGGATTTCAAATCAGAAATGGGGTAATTAAAATTCCACTTGATAGAGATGATCTAACATTTGAAACTGAAATTCAACATTGGGAAGAAGACACGCTCGTAATTTTCGACAGTTTAATTTATCACAGAAACAGAGAAATTACACATTTTGATTTTGAAGAGTATGAACTAATCGGTATTGGTACGGAAGCATATTTATCAAAAGCAAATGATTTTAATTATGTAATGCATTATTATAGAACAGCGGACAACCTAATAAAAGTTAGGCTAGGAGACAAGGCCACAACACTCGACGAAATACCGCTCTTCTTAGCGAATGGAAATGGCAATAGAAGAATTGTTGTTTACATCGGGAAAGGGATAACGCTGAATGACTTAAAAAATCTGTATTATCGCTTAGCTTCCGTTCAGCAATTAAGAATTACTTTAGGTACAAAGCGGGACGGTTTTTCAAGCACGCACATCTTTGCTGATATAATTGAAATTTGGTGGGACGATTTGGTAAGCCATCTAGAGAAATTACCAACTCCTCAACCACCGCCGCCGCCACCGACAGATTTTACCTCCAAAGAAAGCTATTTAACAGAAATGGGGGAGGAAGTCGAAATTTTCGCGAAAGATGATTTCCGAAAAATCGAAGATATTGCAACGGGTAAAAAATATGTCGTTTCGATAAGTTCTAATTTATCGGTTGAAAATTACATTGGTTTAAAGAAATTGGTAGTTAGAAAGAGGAAGTTAAACAATCAAATAATAACAGAAATTAAATAGAAATGACACACAGACAAGCACACGAAGGAGGGCTAAGCTTTTGCTGTTGCGCATTTTTTTGAACGAGCTCAACCTTTTCTTGCAAGGTTGAAAATTATCACCCACCTAGGTTGGCTACTGTGCTTCCGGCTTTGTGAGAAGCGCCTTTAGAAAGAGGGACCTGTGGGCGTCCGGTCTCTCCATTCCCTCTACTCAACGTGAAAGGTAACTTTCTACTTGTACCGAAGTTTTGCCATAGTAGGCGTAGCAAAGTGCTGAAGTCTACCTAAGAGCACTGAGTGAGGCTTTTGCCCACCAAGATATTTCCGCCGGGTGAAGGCTCTTCGCACATTGGCGGCTAAAGAGGGCCTGGAGGGAGAAATCGCTGGAGGGAGGGAGAAGGTTTAGCCGAGGCGTGGGGGCAAAGGTTCCAAAGTAGGCTTGGCAGAGAGATTTTTTGGGTAGTAAGCGAGGTTTTGCCCGCCTTTAAAAAGAAGGGCCTCCGAAGTCTCGGAAACGCACTACTTTGCGCATCGTTTGTCTGACCAGTGGGGGTAATCCCTTGGTGGGGACGGATACTGTGAACCATTCTGACCACTTCAAAGTACAGGCCGTTATGAAAAAAGCATTACTTATCGCACTTGTTTTAGTGCTGGCTACCCAGATTTCGTTCGGCCAAGGCCGGAAATTCCTTCGCGACAAGGTTGCCGAATGGGGCACTTGCAAAAACGTTGCCATGACCTTATCGGGGGGCGATATTGCGCTGACCGAGAAAAACGGTTGGGCCGCAGAAGGCATCCCTGACGCCATGTTCGCAGAATTAACCGAGCTCAACGAAGGAGACGAGTTAATTGATGATGTTACCGTAACGGATAACGGCAGTTGGCTGGTTTTGTGGGGGGATAATGGCGTTACTTCCTACGGATGCCCTGCTGAACTGGACGCTGCCATTGAAGAATGGAACAATAACGGTGAAGTGATCAATTCCATCACGTTTAATGATGAGGGAGATTGGATCATGATCAGCGATGATTTCTACGTTGCCTCCGATTCGGATATTATGGATTGGTTGGCAGCAGGTGAAAGTGAGTACGGTGAGCTTTGGGCCGCACACATGACCAACACTGGCCTTGTAGTAGTTTATGAGGGAGGGTATCAATTTTTGGGTGATGTGCCCGCTAATTTGATAAAGGAACTTGAAGAGACGGATATCGATGTGTACCGACTGAAGTTTCTAAGTGACGGAGCTTTCTTCATTGCAGACAAAGGGGGGAAATATTCCTACTATTTTTGAGTTTTTGTTGCAGGAGATAGTATGGGGCAATAAGATGACCGTCCTCCCCATTATGGCCAAGGGGCAATTGTTTTCAGCGGGGGGGCACAGCGGAAAGGGGAGGTCTGCGGATAGGTGATGGAGAGGGCAAGGGTAACTGGTGGTCTTGGTTGGAAGATTTTTTCCGGGAAGGGGAAATTTTGTCTGAATTTTGGCCTGAAGAAGTAGCTACGTCCAAGAAAGGCATTACCTTACACTATAGTTTTATACCCTCCAGATGTTGATCGCAGACTCAGGACCGGTGAAAACCTGCTGCCCTTGAATTTCCTCCTAAGCCTCGTGCCGTTCAGCATGGGGTTTGGTGGACCAATTGCCGATGTTGATCCTTGGTTCATTCCAGTCTGACGCTGCACCGTTCGCCCCCTGGAAAGATTGGGAAAGTTGCGAAAGGCGCAATTGAATACAACAGTGGATAGGGTAAAGGACGGTACCAGCCAACTCAAACAGCAAAACAACAAATTCTCTTTCAACTAAAGCACATATGACTGCCACCCAAAAGAACCCCTTCACGTGGGTAGAAATTTATGTAGAGGATATGAGCAGAGCTCAAAAATTCTACGAGACGGTTTTACAAATAGAAATGATACCCATGCAGGCACCAGGCGATTTTGGGGACTTGCACATGTTAAGTTTTCCTTGGTCACAAGGAGGAAGTAACATAAGTGGAGCCTTGTGTAAGACGGGTGGTATGAAACCCGGAACAGGTGGAACCTTGGTATACTTCACCTGCGAAGATTGTGCCGTTGAAACTTCAAGAGTAGTAGATGCGGGTGGTAAAGTGTTACAAGAAAAGATGTCGCTCGGAGAACACGGGTTTTGTTCGATTTTGATGGATACTGAAGGTAATACCATCGGATTTCACTCAGACAAGTGAGGACTGGTGTGCCAATAGTTATTACTCGTCAAAACGAACATAAAGCAAAGACTTCGTAATGAGCTTGGTGTAAGGTGATTTGAAACATCCAAACCTGTTGCAGACAGGAATTGGCAGTGGCCGCTTTGTATTAGAGGGGAATCGATTAGAGCATTAAATGTAGCTACCCTCCCCGGCCTAAAGGGTAAGGACGTCTTGCCTGATGCACCCATTCTAGGATACATAAAATTTTACCAAAATGAAAAACAGGACTAACCCATTCATTGTACTCCTCGCTGTTTTGTTCCTATTGGTTTCAGGCCTTCCGGCATCTGCCCAATACATAGACGGAGGAAACCAGCATACTGTGTTCCTGTCCACAAAGAAAGAAGTGTGGACGATGGGGAAAAATGAATACGGCGAACTGGGGGATTCCACCTTTGCCAGAAGGATCTACCCAGTCAAAGTAAAAGGTCTGCCACCGATTGATTTTGTTTCCAGGGGGTACAAACACACTTTAGCCGTAGATCATCAGGGGCGAGTATGGACCTGGGGGTGGAACAACTACGGTCAACTAGGCGCTGAATTGCCTTTAGATTACAATTACCCACAGCTGGTTGATGGCGTAAAAGACGCTATCGCAGTAGAGGGTGGACACTGGCATTCATTAGCACTCTTGAAAGACGGCAGGGTGATGAGTTGGGGGCATAATTTCTACGGAGAACTTGGTAACGGCAACCGGGAGCATACCGAAGTGCCCACATTTGTTGAAGGCCTGAAGGACATTGTAAAGATAGCCTCCGTTGGATATTTCTCCTTAGCACTCGATAAAAATGGGCAGCTGTGGTCGTGGGGCTCAAATGCCTATGGCAACCTGGGTGATGGCACCACGGAGCTTAAAAAAGTACCGGTAAGCGTTCAAGGAATGACTGATGTCCTGGACATGGCCACCGGGTGGCACCACGCGATTGCGGTGAAGAAAGACGGCTCAGTGTGGGTGTGGGGAGACAATCCCTATGGACAACTCGGAACCGGGGACTACGAAGACTTACACCTGCCCACAAAGCTGCAAAATTTGCCAAATGCCAAGAAAGTGGCCTGCGGAAGTTGGCACACCATGATGCTGGATGAAAATGATAGAGTATGGACTTGGGGGAGAAATGAGAACGGAATGCTCGGCAACAATTCGGAAATAAACTCCACGCTGCCGGTTCAGCTTGATCTTGAAAACATTAAGGATATCGGCGGAGGATGCTTTCAGTCTATTGCCATAGACCACAACAACGACATCTTCGTATGGGGAGAGAATTGGAACGGACAGCTGGGGATTGGGAATTACCGCCGGCAATTAACGCCAACCAAGGCACTCTTGAATTTTGAAAATGAGTTCCAACTAAGTGATGAACACCTCCGGAATGTGGAGAATGAAACATTAATGGCATTGGGTTTGGAGGATGTAATTCTAGCGCGGCAGTCAAATGATAATGCAGGCACGGACCATGCGTTTACCCAACAACTAGGATTGGTGAGTAACTTCGTTAAGTACAACAAGAAATTTCTCCTAAGCTTTTTCTTGAATATATTTTTGATTTGGAGCCTTCTTAATGTAAGGAAGAAGCTGGTCCGGGAGGTGAGTTGATGAGGTTTTGGGAAGTACTTTGCCTCATCATAAGTTCGCCTTTTGCATAAGGTAGGGGGGGATTCGAAAGATTTTGGGCGGGGTGGGGGCTCCACGCAGGTGTCGATGCTAAAACGCCAGGCCGCAGGGGTGTGGTACAGCGCTGTAGCCCGCCGGTTTGGAAATGTGGCGTTCAGGGACTAAATTTGTTAGGCGCGCGGCATTGCTTTTGCCGCCGGACTTTCTTTGGTCGGGCTGCGCAAGTTCTTGATTTAAGGCACCGTAAACGCGATAACGAATGAAACTAATCAGACTGTCTTTAGCCATTTTAGCACTGGGCTTGCTCCATAGTTGCGGCTACCACGAGGATTTTGCGCCCCGAGGGTTCTCAGATATTGGATTATCGGGTGATACCTACCTTGAGGTGGGGGAAAACCCTTTCCTTCAGGTCGCCGAGCAACCAGTGTCTACCTTTTCGGTTGATGCTGATGGGGCCTCTTACGCCAATGTGCGCAGGTTTATCCAACAGGACAACCAGCTGCCGCCAGTGGGAGCCGTCCGCACGGAAGAATTAATCAATTATTTTGACCTCGACTACGAATTCTCCGACCCCACCCACCCCATAGCTTTGCACGGGGAGGTCAGCCAGTGCCCCTGGAATCCCTCCAACAAGCTCATGCGGATTGGCATCAAAGGGAAGCCGATTCCGGAGAACGAACGACCCGCAGCAAACTTCGTGTTCTTGATCGACGTATCGGGCTCAATGGGCAGTGAGGACAAACTTGAATTGCTGAAAAGTGGATTTAAACTCTTCGTGGATGAGCTGCAGGCCACCGACCGGGTGGCGATTGTGACCTACGCTGGTTCAGCCGGGGTTGTACTGGAATCAACCCCCGGTAGTGACCAAGCCACCATCAAGCGCGCCATTGATGCCTTAGGTTCAGGAGGGAGTACGGCGGGTGCGGAAGGAATCATTACCGCCTACGCAATTGCCCAGGAGCACTTCATCGTGGGCGGTAATAATCGGATCGTTGTGGGGACGGACGGGGACTTCAACGTAGGCCCTTCCAGCCAGGAAGAACTGGTAGCCCTCATTGAGGAAAAAAGGGAGTCGGGAATATTCCTTACCGTACTCGGCGTCGGGAGAGGGAATTTGAACGATGCCGCTCTGGAGCAGATAGCCAACAATGGCAACGGCACCTATGAGTACATTGACAACATCGAGCAATTGCGCAAGGTATTCATTTACGAATACAACAAATTCTTTACCGTCGCTAAGGATGTCAAGGTACAAGTAGTATTTAACCCCGAAAACGTTACCGCCTACCGCCTCATCGGCTACGAAAACCGGCTGTTGAGCGAGGAGGATTTTGAGGACGACAGTGCGGATGCTGGAGAAATTGGGGCGGACCAGAACGTAACGGCCCTTTACGAGATTGTTCCCAAGGCGAACCCGGAGTTTAAGACCGTACCTACGTTTACGATTGATTTCAGGTACAAGCAAGCAGCTGCGGACAACAGCGTTCTCCTGGATCTGCAAGTTTTTGACGAGGGAAAGTCTTTCGATGAGTCCACGGATTTTATGAAATTCACGGCAAGCGTGGCTTCGTTTTCCATGTTGATTACCGACTCGCAATACAAGGGGGCCAGTACCTACGATCAGGTACTGCATTGGATAGGAGCCACCAACCTAAACGATGAACACCGGTTCAAAGCAGAATTCCGGAGCATTGTGGAGAAAGCCAAACGCCTGGAATGAGGGTAGTGCCGGAAGGGCCGGTCTTTCCCAAGCCTTGGGCCGCTCGGAAAGTTTTTCTATTTTTACTCTTCACCGGAGGCGCAAAGTGCGAAGTACAGCGCTGCCGCTCTGCCCCGGGCCATCCCTTCCGCACCTGCTCACGGAAAGGGAGGGCGTACCCAGGCATAAACTATGTCCGTGAAGATAACTGATTGGAGGGGAGTGGTAGCAGTGGCTTTTCTGCTGGTGTCCTTCGCCACGGGCTGTGGGCGGGAAGCGCCCGGGGAGGTGGGTTTAGCCCCGGAGTTGATAGAGGTGAAGGTAAATGGCCGCTCTGCCGCCGCACCCAACTCGCTGGACCTTTTGCCCTGGTTGGGTTTGACGCCTGCGGAACTGGATACGGTCCGTTCGATCCGCTTCCGTTTGGAGAGCGCGCAGGATATGGTGCCGCTGCTGTTTTTGGGTTACGCGCAGGATGTAACGGTCTCGGGACTTGGCCCGCCCGTGCACCTGGGCACCCTGGTTCCCGAGCGGGAGAGTGGCGGACGGCCGGCGGTACAATTTTTCCACCGGCAGGAAGGCTACGCCGCGCACTTGCCCGTTGAACTGAAGGCGGGCAAAGCCGTGGAAGTCCAACTCACTTACCGGAAACTGGTGCAGCGGCCGGCGGGGCGGGCCGTCCGCCTGATGGCCCCGGCCTACGTTCAATACCACGCCAACTGGGGCTTCAGCGATTTTTTCAACGGGGTTTTCCAGGGGATGATCTGGATTTTGATTTTCTACCACCTGCTCCTGTACCTCACGGTGCGGGAAGGATCTTACCTGTGGTACTGCGCCTACATGCTCTGTATCTCTGCGCTGACCCTGGGGGATGTGGGCTATTGGCAGCGGGCGATTTTTCAGGATTATCCCGCCTGGGGGTGGCATTTGTTTCAGGCCATGCAGTACATCACGGGCATCATGACCCTGGTGTTTATGCGCAGTTTCGTCAATTTGCGGCGGCTGGACCCGCGCCTCGACCGAATCGTCCGTTGGTTCATCGTTGGCAACCTGGCCATCCTGGGGGCTTTGGCGCTGTGGTACTTCCCTACGCGGGACGGGCGCGGACTGCAATTGATTAAGGTGTTGATCATCCCCTTTGCCGGTTTCGGATTGTGGGTTTGCTATAAACTCCTGCGCTCGGGAAATGTGGTAGCGCGCTACTTTGCCGTGGCGGGGGCTTTTACGGCGGTGGTGGTGGCCGTCAATGCGGTACTGGAGCAGTTTTTCCCGGAGCCCTTTCCCGGCACCAACTTCATCCACTACTACTGGATCCAGGTGGCGGTCATCTGCCACTTGCTCACCTTTGCCCTGGGGATGGGGTACCGGCGGCGGCAGCAGGACCTTGAACTCCAAAAGACGAAAGAGCTGGACCATCTGAAGACCCGCTTTTACACCAACATCACCCACGAGTTCCGGACGCCGCTGACCGTAATTCTCGGCATGGCAGACCAAATCCCCGGCGATGGCAAAGCGCGCGACCTGATTAAGCGCAATGCCAACCAGCTCTTGCGGCTCATCAACCAATTGCTGGGGCTTTCCCGGCTGGAGACCCAACGGGTGCAGCCGGAATACATCTACGGGGAGATCGTCGCTTTCCTCCGCTATTTGACCGAGTCTTTTCACTCCCTGGCGACGGATAAGGGTATTAAGCTGGTCTTTTATACGGAGGCTACCGAGCTGTGGATGGATTATGACCCGGAAAAACTGCAGCCGATAATTTTCAACCTGCTTTCCAATGCCCTAAAATTTACGGAGGCGGGCGGAGAAGTCGTCTTGCACCTCCGGGAGCAAAGTACGAAGGATGGACGCTGGCTCCAGCTGAAGGTCAGTGATACGGGGATTGGTATTGCCGAAGCGGTATTGCCGCAGATTTTCGACCGATTTTTTCAGGTGGAGAATAATGCCCAGGTGGTGGAGGGCACGGGCATTGGCCTGGCTTACGCGCGGGAACTGGTGCGCTTGCTGGAAGGAGACATCGAGGTATCCAGTACAGTGGGCAAAGGGACTACCTTCCGGGTACTGCTGCCGATCCGGACGACCACGAAAAATAGGGTAGGCCAGGGTAGACTTGGTTTGGAAGGGGGGCCTCGGCTGGGCGGTCCTTTCCTTGCTGCTCCAGAGGTGGCGGGCATTGCACCTGCGTCCGCGCCCCCGAAAATGCCCGCTCCGGAAACCGATGCGGGGGCGGAAGAGCAACCCTGCATCCTGATTGTGGATGATAATGCAGACGTAAGAGAATATATTTTTGGCTTATTAAAAGGGGCGTATCAATTGCGACAGGCGAGCGACGGAGAAAGTGGGGTGGCGGCCGCTTTGGAGGAGGTGCCCGATTTAATCATCAGCGATATTATGATGCCGCGCCGGAATGGTTACGAACTCAGTAAGGAGCTGAAGGGAGACCAACGCACCAGCCATATTCCGATTATTTTACTGACCGCAAAAGTGACGCAGGAAGATAAACTGGCGGGCCTGGAAAGCGGTGCGGATGTTTTTCTCACCAAACCTTTTGACCGGGCTGAATTACTGCTGCGCATTGAAAATTTGCTGGAAAATCGCCGTAAACTCCGCAATTATTACGCGGAGGGCCAGGTGCCTGCGCTGGCGGATGCCTTACGACCTGACCCCGAGGCGGCCTTTTTAGCGGTCCTGGAAAAGGTGGTGATGGAGCGTCTGGACGATCCTTCGCTCGACGTTCCCCAACTCGCTGCGGCCGTAGCGATGAGCCAGAGCCAGATGTACCGCAAGCTGAAGGCAGTCACGGGCAAAACGCCCTCGCAGTTTATGCGCTCCGTACGCCTGCGCCGGGGCCGTGAACTGCTCACGGACCCGGCGCGGAACGTATCGGAAATTGCCTACGCGGTGGGTTTTTCCGACCCCAATTATTTTTCCCGCACTTTCAATGATGAGTTTGGGTGCAACCCGAGCGACTGGCGGAAAAAGAACGGTATTGTTTCACTTTGATGCCGGAAAGCGAAGTGCCGTAAATCGTTTATTTACGGTGGCATTGGCGGGGGTAATGAAGTGGGCTGCTTAGAGCTTGTCTAAAATTTTGTGGGCTGTAATCAATGACTTACGGTTCTGGCTAGACAAAAAATTGCGCGCATAGTGAACTACGTAAGCCATTTTTTGTGACGCCAGGTTCGTAAGTGCTTGGTTATCAGGAAGTAAAAATTTAGACAAGCTCTTACTCCCGTGCCGTGTAGCGGATGGTGCCCAGCCAGCCGGGGGAGGCTTCGGCGTATACCCGGTCGCAGTTATATATTTCCAGTTCCCCCTTGGGGTTAACGAAGGCGGTGCCGCCCCAGCGGAAAAAAGCTTTATCCCAGGTGCGGGCGGCGCGGGGTAAATCGACGTAACTTTTTTCCTGGGTACTGGCGTGTAGTGTCGGGGCGGTATGTACCGTTATTTTGGTGAAGGCCACCCGTTCGCGGGAATATTCCGTGCCATCCACTTTCCAGTACATCAGTTTTGCCAGATAAAGGTCCTGGCCATCACTGAGCAAGGAGATGGCATCAATATTCCACAGGTTTTTATCGGCAACTACATTTCCGGGTCGGGCGGGGTCAATTACGGTGGTAAAATTTTTCACTAAATACCAATATGGGGTGCCGCCATTATATTTCATTTGGTACAGCGAGACCTTCGCTATGTCGTTCTTTTGGTCGCTTGCGGCTGCCAGGTAGTATTGTCCCTGGTGGTTCGTTAAGGCAACTGCCCCGTAGCTGGCAATTTCGGTGCGTTCTTCGAGTTGCAGTTGGGGGATTTCCGTGAGTGCTCCCGTCGTTGGGTGGGCGGAATAGCATTTGATGGTATGTTGCCAGCCGATGGCCACAAGGTTCCCCACGATGCTGATGCCGGAGGGCTCGATGGAATTATACGACGGCACGCGGTTGAGGTGGAATTTTCCGTTACCAGCTACGGGAATCAGGGATTTTCGGCCAGCGTAGTAGGTTTCCATGGCCGTATTGCACTTTTGTTCCAGTTGCTGAATGACGGTTTCGCGGAAGGCGAGGTCACTCAGGAAGGCCAGGTCTTGCACATTAAAGTTGGGAATTTCATTAGGCAGCAGTTTTGCTAGGTCGCTGGCAGCGGGCACCTTGCAGCCAGCGGTATAGTGTTGGGTGTAGGTTGTGGCAAAGCGTTGGCCATCGGGAAAGAGGGCCAGGCCCTGGATGTGGTTGCCGAAGTTGTCTTCCCAGTAGTGGGTGGTTTGGGGCCGTTCCAGGTTGTTCATCCCGGAGGGGATGCGTGCCCCGGCGCTCAGGTCTACGGGCTGCTGTACTACGCCGGCGAGGAAAGCGTCCACCTGCCCGGTTTGCAATTGGTTATTGGTGCCATAAGCCAGCGTGGGCCCGGCCGGCACGTTGCCATTGCCGCCGCTCCCGGCGGGCGCTTGCACGTACAATTCAAATTGTTGCTGGGCCCTGCCGTGAAAATCCCACTGCCACAGAATTGCTTCGTTTTCCTTGCCAGCATCTTTGATGGATAGGTACTTGCCGCTGTGCCGGGCCCTGATGTAGTAGGCATCTCCTTCGGCGGGTTCGAACACAAACTGTTGCTGGGCTTTGCCGTGAAAATCCCACTGCCAAAGCGGAGCGCCGTTTTCCTGACCGGCGTTTTTGACGCTGACGAACTTGCCACTGTGTTCCGCCTTAATGAAGTAATAACCGTCGCCCGTACTTATAAACTCAAATTGCTGCTGCGCTCTGCCGTGGAAATCCCACTGCCAGAGAATGGCGCCATTCTCTTTTTCCGCGTTTTTTACACTGAGGTATTTACCGCTGTGCTTGGCCTTGAGGAAGAAGGTGCCCTCCCGGGGCCTCAGCGGACCCGCCGGGAGCTGAATGGACTCGGCTTTGGTGCCAAAAACCTCGACTTCCGCCAGCGATAAAATGCCTTTGGGGTTGACCAACTGGATCATCACATAACGGCCCTGGGCTTTGCCATCGAAGGTAAATGGATTGCCACCGGTATTACGCTGCGTACCGGAAACGAATCCGCGCCAGGGGTCTCCGCTGGGGTGGTTTTTTACCAATACCTTGAAATTGTCCAGGCGTTCCGCGCAGCAATCGGTTCTGTTCCAGATGCGTATCCGGGATATTTCGTAAATATCGCCCAGGTCTACGGTCCACCAGGGGTTGTTTTGCCCCGCGCTGCTCGTATGGGTAACGGAGCCATTCTGCCAGCGCCCGTCAGTTTTGCCATCAACGGCTTTGGAGGCTCCACCCGCATTGCTGACGTGTTCACTCGATTGCGTAGCGCTTTTATTCAGGGCGACGTTGGTCTGCGCCTGCACCTGGTACTGCACCAGTAAAGTGCCCAGCAGGAGGACGAATATTTTGAAAAAATTCATAGTTGTTATGCTTTTGTAGTGATCACTTCCAGGTTGTTGGTCCTGATGGAAGAAATAATGGTTTTCGTCCGTACCGTGTGCCTCAATCGATTTTAATCCCCGTAAGGGTATTCCCGGAAATGGTCACGTGCATACTTGAATTATCCGGTATGATGGGCATTCCGCCGGGGAATTGCTTCCAGGCCATTATGTCCTTCCATTGGATCTCGTAGTCGCGAATGGTTTGGTTGGCCTCCCCCGTGAGATAGGCGGTGGAGGCATTGAGCCCAGCCTTGAGGTCGGTCCAGCTCGTCCAATCTTTGGCACCGTTAAAAAGCACCCGGAAGCTGACGTCCCACATACTTTTGTTGGTCACGGTAAAGCTGTGGTACTGGGGGTTGGCGGGGCGGACATTGGCGGGCAGGGGATCGTCATTCCAATCAACGCTCGCGGCAGACGTTACCGCAACCATTTCAAATTGTTGTTGGGCTTTGCCGTGAAAATCCCACTGCCACAGAATAGCTTCGTTTTCCTTGCCGGCATCTTTGATGGATAGGTATTTGCCGCTGTGCCGCGCTTTGATGTAGTAGGCATTGCCTTCGGCCGGTTCGAGCGCAAACTGTTGTTGGGCTTTGCCGTGGAAATCCCACTGCCAAAGCAGCGCGCCATTTTCCTGTCCGGCATTTTTTACGCTGAGGTACTTGCCGCTGTGGACTGCCTTGATGAAGAAATAGCCGTCGCCAGCGCTCGTAAATTCAAATTGTTGCTGTGCTTTGCCGTGGAAATCCCACTGCCAAAGCGGCGCACCATTTTCCTGCCCGGCATTCTTGACACTCAGGAACTTGCCGCTGTGCCGGGCTTTCAGGAAGAAGACGCCTTCCTGTACAGGGGAAGGATCGGGTGCTGCCCAGGCGCTGCCAAAAAGGATGACGACTGCGAAGAGTACCGCGCTAAAGCGGATGGAAAATGTGGTCTGCATGGTGAATGTATTTGGTTGGTAGTGAATGGAATGGAGCGTCGAGCGCTCGCTGACGAATGCAAAGCTGCGGGGCGGGCCGCGGCGGGGCACGCACTTATCGTTCAAGTGGACGCAGCTATCGTGCAGCGCGGGAAAAGGGGGCAGCAATTATTGGTCTTAGGGCAAAAGAATAAGTGCTAATCATTTGGTATTCAGGTGCTTGTTCGTTTTTTGGGCGCGGCCGCAGGTGCAGTGTAACTTGCAACGCAAAGGATGGATTAACCACTAAAATGCGGACCAAACTGGGAAAACAGACTAGCTTTGAGGGCCGGACAACTGGTAAGAACAGGCCGTAAAAACTGCATAACTCCAATGGAAACGCCAAACATAAAATACGATTTCCACGCAAAGCCCTGGCAGTACCCCGGGCCGGGTAGCTGGACCTTTGTCTCCGTCCCGGAAGACCTGGCCGAGGAAATCAGAAACACCCAAAAAAGCGAAGAAGAGGGCTGGGGGCGCCTCAAGGCAACGGCAAAAATCGGCGCAACAGAGTGGAAAACGGCCATTTGGTTTGACACCAAACGCAATACCTATCTTTTGCCCTTGAAAGCGGACGTCAGGCGCAAGGAGGCGATTGAACTTGCTAAAGAACAGGTGGCGGTAAGCATTTGGGTTTAGGGGAACTTGCGGGCGGAGAAGGGATTGAAGCGGGGGAATAGGGGACTTCCGTCGCGGGGGAAGGGGGGGCATCTAGCGACTCGAGCGGATGCTCACTATTTTCAACCCGTTCTAGATTTGGGCTAGGGATAGAGGGCGGTTTGGTGAAGTGGATGTGAATGCCTATTTTTGAAGTGGTGTAACTTGCGGGAGTTAGCAAAGTTGCTGATCCCGGTACGATTGCCAATAGACAAAAATAAACCCCATTATGAAGACTTTCCACGTTCTTTCAGCGGTAGTGATGATGTTGCTGAGTTCCATACTGTACGGACAAAGCTTTTCCATACCTATTTATTTTGAGGATGCAATAGGTAATAGGGACACCATAGTTCTGGGCTATGCCGCAGATGGTGGGTATGGAATAGACCCTGAGTTAGGAGAGGTCGATTTGTTGGATAGTGCCTATGTTCGAGCTTTTGAAGTTAGGGCGTCTATCTACGATTATGATAAAATCAGAGATGAAGACCCTCGGGTAATTGAATCGAAGAAAATGGTCATCGGGTATGTTTGTACTGACCCAAGTTACTTTAGCGAAGCCAATTCAATAATGGCCGTAATAAAATGTGACAACTGGCCGATTACGTTGACTTGGGATAAGTCAAAATTTCAGGAAACCTGTGATTTTATGAATATAGTAGACTGTACCCCGGGTGGTTGGTTCGATGTTTGTGGCGGAGGCCACCCCTTTCTAAATATAGAAATGGAGGAAACAGATACCGTAATGTACTATGATGCCGAGTTCAAGATTGAGGCAGGTGAAGATACCCTGTCTGCTCTGTTTTTTCCTTACGGAGGAGTTAATATATTAAGTGTAGCGGAACAGGTGGAAAAAGGTAGGGTAGTGCCGTATCCCAATCCGGTGAATACAGGAGTTGTCAATTTTAAATTTAACGACAGGCTTTATAATGAATCTAACTTGAGTGTGAGGATTTATAACAACTTGGGTGCCCTGGTTTCCACCAGTAGATTAGATGAGGAGATAACCACACAGGGCTGGAGCAGTGGCTTGTACCTATTTAAGGTGTCGGATGGAAGCAAAGTCTTGCAAACAGGGAAATTGTTAGTGGTCCGATAGACGCAATCGGCATAGTTCTTTGCTTTTGCTCTGCTTCGGGGCTATTAGGAATAGTTTTAGGGCCAGTCTACTCCAAACTGGAAATCCATACTGATAACGGTGTAACGAATACATAATGAGCAATAGACTTATTTCGATCAACGGGGCGAGTCTCTTCAAGGTGATTCTTGTAACCTTGCTTCATGTTGTACTTGGGACGGGAGCAATTCTTGCCCAAGACATCGAAAGCGACCAATTCTACACTGTTGTCGCAAAAAGCGGCTTAAACGTCCGGGCGGAAAAATCCCTGGAATCTAAAAAAGTGGGTGGACTGCCTTTCCAGGCCGAAGTAGAGGTGATCCCAGGCGCAGGGAATGAAGAGGAGATATCGATTGATGGCCGGCCTGGGAAATGGGTTAAGGTCAGGTACCGGAACATCCAGGGTTATGTGTTTTCAGGTTACTTAAAACGTGGGAAGCTATACATTCCTTCGGGTGAGATCAATAACGGGTACAGAATTCTCAATTTGGGGACCAGGTGCACGGCCATTAACTACGACCCTGCTTTGATTTGGTACACCTTCCGTATAGTCAGTGGAGAATCGGGATGCGAGGCAGAGTTGAAACGATCTAACCTGACGATTGATTATGACGTCGATGAAAGTACGTTCGCAGATGGAATGCATTACCAAGCTGCGGGGGAGTTCGTATCCGTGATGGATTCAGTGAACAAGGGCGGAATTGTAGCAATTGGTGTTCCTGCGGAAATTGAAAATCCATCAGGTGAACTACTGGATTGTTCTGATTTTACAGGAAAAGGGTTAGGAGGTGTTGGAAAATTTATTTATCCTTACGAGAACTACCTCTACTATGAGAAGGGGCACCAGCGATTTTACTTATGTGCCCGAGAATTGGCCAGTATTGAATACAGCACTTCAATAAAGAAAGAGTATCTTCTGATAAATGCCATGCATGATCCTCACGTTGGTGACGAGGAGGAGATGAAAAGAAAAAACATAGGTGCTAAATTACACTGGAAAAACCTTATATCTTACCAATATGGAAACCATCAGGGGCCAAGATTAATCTGGAAAGGAGATGTAAACAACGATGGATTTCCAGACTGCATTTTTTACACCCCGAACATGAGCGAATCCTGCGGAGGATCTTCGTGGTTTAGTTTACTCGTGTCAAAGAAAAATACGCGGGGGGAATTTTACTTGGAAGCCGTTGCTGAGGAGGAATTTGAAAGTTGTCATGGGTGTTAGGATTGATCTTTGCCTCCCTTCTCGTCACGCTTCCCGCGGCTTCGGTGCTCAATGCCCCTGCCCGTAGGGTAAATACACCGATCTTCGTTCAAATTCTTTAAATTGCCCACACCATGAATTCAATCGCCACCTCCCCCCACAAGTCGCTTTGGTATGCCATCCCCGTGTTGATGGTCCTTTCGCTCATCGGGCTCAACAGTTCCGTTAATCTACAACTTTACGATACCTACTTTGATGTTTCAACGTTTTACGTAGGTTTTTTATCCTCAGCGTTTCTCTTCCTTCTGGGGTTATTGTACTGGGCCGTCCGCAAGCGGAAACTCATCAGGTGGATGACCATCATTCACGTAGTGATGACCACCCTGACTTTAGTCTTGATACTAACCGTGGGCTTAATCGCTGATGACTCCAGCAGCGGTGATTATTTAACCTTCCAGGCGTTTAACCAAACCCTGGGCATCGCCCTTTTGGTCACCATCATCAGTCAGCTCTTGTTCCTGCTCAACGTGGGGCTCAGTTTGCTTCAGGATAAGAAGGAGTATTGACGAGGACGCTGTTGCTACACGCTCTTTTCCGTCTATGTGTTCAATCAGTAATGTTCAGCGTATCTGCATTAGTACTAACCCAAGCCAATCAACTTGTAAAGCATGGAAAAGGAAAAACTCAAAGACCACCTTGATGCCGCAACAAAACGCTTGATCGACTTCACCCGTACAGGCAGCCGACTATTAAAGGTAGGGTTTCTAATCAGCTAGGACCCCTAACAAAGCCCCACAAAGCCCCCCCCAAAACCACCACTACAGCCCGGTCCTCTGCGGCAATCCCTCACAAATCCCGCGGGTTGAACACTTTTTGGCTTTCTACAGACGCTTCTCCTTGGTAAAGTGGGTGTTTAAACCTATTTTTGGGTTTGAGACCCTGCTGTTGGCGCAAAGATTACCCAGCAGCCCTGTCGTTTTTAGTAGGAATCCACGCTATCGGTTGAAAATCTTTGTCAAAACCAATCTGAACTTTCGCTTTCTGGTAACATAAGTCACCTTCGGTGATAGTGTTTGGCCAGTACCCAAGCACTGCCTGTCTGGCGGGTGGGCTTTCTATTGCGTCTGGCCAAGACTTTCGTGCCACCGCTTACCCAGGAGGCAAGATTTTGATAAAGAATTTTTAAAAAAAAACCGCTGCCTTCGGAAGTGCCCTCCGTCACCCGTGGCGTACTGAGCGGTCCGAAAACCTTGCCTACTGCCCACGTTTGCTTCACTGTATTAAACCACCTGCTTAAATTTTTACCACATGAAAGGCCTTTTAATCACCCTCCTTGCTGCGCTTACTTTCGCTCTTTTACCCGCCCAAAACGTGGAATGGGAACGAACTTACCCGAACTACCTGACCTTGGGCAAAGCACTTAGCGTTGATGCAGATAACAATATTATTTCGGTCAGTAACGGTTTCAGCCTGGCGGGTTTTGCCGAGTACATTTACGTGCAAAAACATTCGCCGCAAGGGACGCTCATCTGGAAAGATTCGATCAGCAGCAACCTCGCCAGCAACTACCAGGCCGCCACTTGGGTGGGAACCGATGCCAACCAGGACATTTTTATCGTCGGCTACCGCTTTACCCTGTCTAACCAGTTTGAAGTGCCTAATGCGCTAAAGGTAATCAAGTTCTCCTCCGGCGGGGCTTTGCTGCAAAACCAAACGATTACCGGATTCTTTAATCGGGACGGGAATACTAATCTAGGGCGCAGAAATGAGTCGATGCTGGACGAAACCGGCAACCTCTACGTTGCCAGCGCGGGCGCTACCAGTTCGCAGTCTGGCGGTGGGTTTGTCTTACTTAAGTTTGATAACGACGCAAACCTCCTCTGGGAAAGAATTCATACTTTTTCAAATGTCCATGGCCTTAGGGGTATGCATTGCCAAAATGGAAAAATTGCCGTGCTCGGAACGACCTCTACGACGGGCACCGACAACAAAGTAGCAGTGTGGGATGAAAATGGGAACTTCATCTGGTCTTCTGCCGGAATTAACCTCAACCAGTCGTGGGCAACTGATGTACTAGTGGACGCTTCAGGTAACACCTATACTTTGTGCCAGAAATTCGGCTCTTCCTATAATTTGGTGGAGCTCACCAAATACAGCCCCACCGGCGGGGTACTTTTTGCGGAATCTTTTGATCTTCAAGTGTCCGCAACGTCCGGTCGGATGGCCAAACTGCCCAACGGAAATATAGTCATCAGTGGCACAAATTGGACCAGTTTTGGGACGGGAAAGCTCTTCGTAGCCCAAGTTTCCGCTCTGAACGGAGCAATCATCAACAGCAGTTTGAGTGATCTGCCGCAAACCAACAACTGGGTGTACGACGTAACGACTGCCCCCAGTGGCAATTACTACGTGGCAGGACAAAGCGATAACAACGGTGGTGCGCCAAGTTCAATGTTTCTCTACGCTTTCTCTGACCTAAACGGCCTGGAATGGTCTGCCTCCTACAATACCCAGGGCGTCAAGCCCATGTCGGTAAAGGCCGATGCGGACGAAAACATTTACGTACAAATTGAAAATACCAATACCGTTGTTAAATTCGGCAATAGCGCTTTGCCCGTAGCGTTATCCCGTTTCGAAGCGACGCTTTTTAAAAAGGAAGTTTTCCTTGACTGGACCACGGAAAGGGAATCCAATTGCGCTTTATTTGCGGTCCAGAAATCGCCTAATGGAACGGTATGGACAACGTTTGCGCAAACGCCCGCCGCGGGGACCACCACCGCGACCGAAGCCTACCAGGCCATTGATCATTCCCCCTTCGACGGAACGAATTACTACCGCCTGAAAATGATCGATGTCGACCAAACATTTGAATACTCCAGCGTGGTCAGGGTTGCCGTCAAACGCAACGCCCAGTTCAGTGTTTTCCCCAATCCTACCACAGGATTTATTTCGGTAGAAGGTGAGGCCACGGCGCTGGGACAAAAACTGCGCGTTTTCAGCCTGCGCGGGAACCTGGTTTACCAGCAGGAATTATTCGGGGCAAGCAGCCTCGACCTTTCCTTCTTGCCGAACGGAGTATACGTGTTGAACGTAGGGTCTACTTCCCAGCGCGTAACCATCAGAAAGTAAGCTGTAGCAACCCGGCAACGCTGGCACCTACCCCGCCAACTCCCGAAACCGCTCATTCTCGGCCAGTAGCGCATCATAGGTGCCCGTGCCAAGAATTTTCCCTTTTTCGAGGACGTAAATCTGGTCGGCGCGGCGCACCGTAGTCAGGCGGTGGGCGATGATGAGGACCGTAAGCCCGGCGGGCAGGCGTTCCAGGGAGTTGATGATGTTTTTTTCCGTCAGGTTATCCAGTGCGCTGGTGGCTTCGTCCAGGATGAGCACGGAAGGACTGCGCAGCAGCGCCCGGGCCAGCCCGACCCGCTGCCGCTGTCCGCCACTCAGGCGAACGCCATTTTCGCCCAGCAGGGTGTTCAGCCCGTCGGCAGCCTCCTCGGTGACGAAGTGGTGGAGATCGACCATCACCAGAATCCGCTGCATTTCGTCGTCCGACACCTGCCAGGGGTAGCCGAAGGTGATGTTGTCGCGCAGTGAGGCGTCGTAAAGAAAAACGTGCTGCGGAACGTAGGCCAGTTGGTTGCGCCAGGCCCGGATGGTGGCGGGGGTCAGGGCTTTGCCATCCACCGTCACCCGACCGGCGGAGGGGGTCAGCAGGCCGGTTATCAGATCTACCAGGGTGGTTTTGCCGGAGCCAGTACGCCCGACGAAGGCCACCACCTGCCCCTTCGGAATGGTCAGGGAAAGTCCCTGGAAAAGGGGCGTCGACGCGCCCGCAAAGTGGAAGCCCAGGGCTTCGGCGCGGATCGCCTCGGTGAAGGGCAAGTCTTCTTCCTGTACTGCCGGGGCGGTCGTGTGGGCCAGGCTGCCGCGCAGGTCAGGGTAAAGTTGCTCCACCACCGCCGTATTGGCGCGCAGCATGGCGTAGGCCCCGAATACCTGCTGCAAAGCGGGCAAGAGTCGGTAGCCCGCCACCGCAAACAAGGTCAGGGTGGGGAGGGCCTGGCTGAGGTCGTCCGATTGCAGGTACAGCGCCAGGGTAATGCCAATGATGCCGCAAAAGGCGATCACTTCGAGGAGGTACTTCGGGGTTTGGTAGATGGTCAAAAGCCGGGGCATCACGCGTGCCATCACCGCCGTGGCCTGCCGGTACTGTTTGACGAAGTGGGCTTCGTTGCCGTAGGTTTTTACCGTCTTAATGCCTTGCAGCAGTTCCTCCAGGGCGCGGGAACGGGTGCGCGATGCCGCCATTCGCGCCTCTCCCAGGCGGGCCAGCGGCCGTTTACGCCACTGGTAAATGAGCAGGTAAGCCCCGCCAAACACCAACGCCGAACCTACGGCTACTCCCGGACTAACCACCAGCAGCAACAGCACGATGAGCAAGGCCATCCCGCCATTAATCATCAAGGTGATCAGGGGAGCCAATGACCCCGTCACCAGCACCATCACTTCATCGAGGACGTTGGACCGCAAGGCCGCCGTATTCTGCCCCAAAAAAAAGCGGTAGGGCTTGGCCAGATAGTAATCCAGCAGCCGGCTGCTCATCCGCTCGTACACCCCGTATTGGTAGCGCTCCCGCCAGTAGTTGACCGCCACGGCCAGGAACCGCGATAGGGCCAACAACAGAATAACGACGACCCCGGCGGTGATGATGAACGACCGCGTATCCACAAATCCCCCCCGCTCGTAAGCCCGCGCCAGCCACGGCGAGGTACTGATCCGCTCCGGCTCCGCCAGCAGGGCCATGAAGGGCAAAACGCTGGCCACCCCCACTACTTCCAGGACCGAAAGCAGGGCGACACTACCGGCCAGGTAGCGGAATTGGCGGCGGTCCGCCCGCGTGAGGAGGTCGAATATTTTTTTGATGCGACAAAGTTAATCCCCCATCGCTAGTAAAAGTGAAGGGAAACACTTCGGCTATTGCTGCGCCGTACCCTGCTCCTTGTCTTAACTCCCCCCTTCGGGGGGCCGGGGGGAGCACCTGCGGCCGCGCCCAAGAAAATCACCACCTCTGCTGCGTACAAGTGCCTCAAAAAGAGCAAATTACGGCGTAAGAAAAATCTTAAATTGTACATCCTGCATGGTAAATTGTAAATTTCCCTGACAACCTTTCCCGCCCTACCTTTGTCTTCCATTCTCAAGTGCGTAAGCCCATGATTGACCTCCCCGTAGCCCCGTCCCCCAGCGAACGCCAACGCAAGCCCGATTGGCTGCGCGTTAAGCTCCCCATCGGCCCCGAGTACAAAAAAGTGCGGGCGCTGGTGGATGAATACAAGCTGCACACGATCTGCCAGAGCGGCAACTGCCCCAATATGGGCGAGTGCTGGGGCGCGGGCACCGCTACGTTCATGATCCTGGGCAACGTCTGCACCCGCTCGTGCAGCTTCTGCGCCGTGAAAACGGGCCGACCCACCGAGTACGATACCGACGAGCCCCGCCGCGTCGCCGAAGCCATCGACCTCATGCAGGTCAAGCACGCCGTGCTCACCTCCGTCAACCGCGACGAACTCAAAGACCGCGGTGCCGAAATCTGGTACCAAACCGTGCGCGCCATCAAGGAACGGACGCCCCAAACCACCATCGAAACGCTCATCCCCGACGTCCGCGCCAACTGGGAAGCCCTCGACCGCATGATCGAAGGCGGCCAGGAAGTGGTAAGCCACAACATGGAAACGGTGCGCGACCTCTACCGCAAAGTCCGCCCCCAGGGCAATTACGCGCGCAGCCTCGAAGAACTCCGCCGCATCAAAGCCGCCGGTAAGCGCACCAAAACCGGCTTCATGGTCGGCCTCGGCGAAACCGAAGACCAGGTAGAACAGCTCCTCGACGACCTGCTCCAGGTCGGTGTTGATGTCGTTACCATCGGGCAGTACCTCCAGCCCACCGCCATGCACCTGGCTGTTGATTCATTCGTTACCCCCGATACCTTCGCCCACTACAAAGCCCTTGGCCTCAGCAAAGGCTTTGATTACGTCGAAAGCGGCCCGCTGGTACGCAGCAGCTACCACGCCGAAAAGCACATTTGATTTGGTGAAACGATTTCTCCTCCGAGGCATCTTTTGCCGTATGCAATAGGCAAAAGTTCCTCGGAGGTGTAAATCGTGTGCATCGCGTAAAACCTCTGGAACGATTTCTCCTCCGAGGCATCTTTTGCCGTTCGCAGGGAGGAACACTTTTTCGGAGTGTTAATCTTTGAAGGCAAAAGTTCCTCGGAGGCGTAAATCGTGTGCGAAGTATAAATCTCCCCCATCGCGCGAGCCCAATCAAATATCCAATATCGTCTATCGTCTATCCCCCGGATAGGTGTAAACATACGCCCCGCCCGCGATCATTCGGCGTACAACGCCTCCACCATCTCGCCTATCCCTCGCGGCAGCCCATTCACTCATTCGCTCATTCACGCATTCACTCATTAACTTTGTAAAAAACCCACCAATGCCCCTCCCCCTCTTCCGGCCCGTCCCCATCCCCACCCTGGTCTGGCTGCGGGTCGCAATGGGCCTGCTCGGGGGCGGCGACATCCTCGGGAATGGCATTTATTACCATTGGTATTTGGATGATTTTGCGGGCTATACCTTCCGTTACTATGGTTTCGAGTGGGTGCATCCCCTGCCGGAGCCGCTGCTTTCGCTCTACTTCATCGTGGGTTTTCTCCTCGGCCTGGCCGTGGCGTTGGGGTGGCGCTTTCGCATTACCGCACCGCTTTTTGCCCTCTTTTTCAGCTACCTTTTCCTGCTGGAAAAGGCCCATTACCTGAACCACGCTTACTTGTTCACCTGGCTGGCCTGGTTGCTGGCCCTGACGCCGGCGTGGCGGGAGTTTTCCCTCGACGTCCGGCGGAACCCGGGCGAGCGGCGCACGGAAGTGCCCGCCTGGACGGTTTTACTCTTTCCCACCCTCATGGGCGTGGTGTACTTTTTCGGCGGCATCGCCAAAATCAACGCCGATTGGCTCCTGGAGGCCTCGCCTTTGCACGCCTGGCTCCAGCGCCGCGCGGATATCCCCCTGCTCGGCCCGCTTTTCGCGCTCAAACCCACCGCCTACGTCATGGCCTGGGGCGGGATGTTGCTCGATCTCACGGCGGCATTTTTGCTGTTGCACCGGCGCTTGCGCTGGGTGGCGCTGGGGTTCCTGGTTTTCTTCCACGCCACCAACCACCTCATTTTCCAGATCGGCATTTTCCCCTACCTCTCGATGGTGCTCACCAGCCTGTTTTTTGCACCCGACTGGCCACGGCGGGCCATTCATCGTTTGGCGGGTTTTGGGATCCCGGCGGAAAAGCTGGGGTGGGCGCGGACGCAGGTGCGGCGCTGGGTCGTTCAATGGCAGGGTAGGGTAGGGAGGGCCCCGGAATCCCCCGCCAGCCAGGCATCCTCCCTCTGGCAGGGCCACCCCCGCTACCGGCCACTCGTCACCGCCGGATTGGCCCTCATCATCGGCCTCCACCTTTTTCTGCCCCTTCGCCACTGGCTTTTCCCCTCTGACGTCAACTGGACCGAAGAAGGGCACCGCTACAGCTGGCGCATGATGCTGCGCAGCAAACAAGGCCACGGGCACTACCTCCTCGTTGATCGCACCACCGGGGCGGAGGAAATCGTTCAGCCCCGCGATAGCCTGACGACCAAGCAGTACCGCAAGATGACCACCCACCCGGACATGATCCTGCAGTACGCCCACCACCTGCGCGACCTCCGCGCCGCCGCTGGCCAGGACCTCGCCATTTACCCCCGCTTCCGCGTTTCTCTCAACGGTGGCCCCCGCCATACTTTCCTCGATCGCGCTGCCGATCTCAGCACCATCCACTGGCAGTGGTGGGGCGCCAAAGATTGGGTGCTGCCGGAGGGGGAAACGGCGCAGGATTAACCCTGGAGGTAGGCAGTCTAATTAGCCAGGCTGCAGCCGTACTCACTTTGGCCAACCGGGGGAGGCCCAAGCGCTTACCAGGTCGAGACCCTCTGGGTCGTAGGAGAATGTGCCCCTGTGCCTAGCTGGATCGACCCAGAGGGTCTCAACCTAGGCAGTCTAGGCCCCTAACGCGCGTACGGGTTAACCCCACTAGATCAAACACCTTGGCCCTAGAGGTTTGTCAACATCCGTTCTCTGTGGTCTATCTATTGAAATGGAATGAATGGATTTTAAGCAGAAACTCTAGCGGCTGATAAACACTCCTTTAACGTCAAAAGAACGGTGCTTGGGTCATCCCTCTCCCATGGAGAGGGACCGAGGGAGAGGGCAAATGGAGCCGTTTGACAATTGTACGAAAGAGTAAGGTTCGGTAAGGAAACCCCAACTTTTCAGTCCACAAAGTGCAACTTCCGTACCTTGGCAGCGGATTAATGATCAACTGACCAAGGACTACAAAACCAAGCATGCGCACCCTCCAGACTTCCGCACTTCCCTACGCCAACGGCCCCCTGCACCTGGGGCACCTGGCCGGGGCTTACCTGCCCGCCGACATCCACGCCCGCTACCTGCGCTTGCTGGGCCAGGAGGTCCTTTGGGTCTGCGGATCAGACGAGCACGGCGCGGCCATCACCCTGCGCGCCAAGAAGGAAGGCATTAGCCCCCAGGCCATCATTGATAAGTACCACGCCCTCAACAAGGGCAGTTTCGAGGCCCTCGGCATCAGTTTTGATTACTACCACCGCACCAGCGCCCCCCTCCACCACGCTACCAGCCAGGACTTTTTCCTCAAGCTGCTGGCCGCTGGCGACCAGTTTGAAGTCCGCTCCACCGAGCAGTACTACGACCCCGCATTCGCGCAGTTCCTCGCCGACCGCTATATCCAGGGTACCTGCCCCAACTGTGGCTCCGACAAAGCTTTCGGAGACCAGTGCGAAAACTGCGGCAAAGACCTTTCGCCTACCGACCTGATCGACCCCGTCTCCACCCTCAGCGGTGCCAAGCCCGAACTGCGGGAAACCAAACATTGGTTTTTTCGCCTCGATGCCCACGCCGAATGGCTCAAGCCCTGGATCCAGGAAGGCCTCCTCGATGGTAAGCAGGTGCACGACCCGCGCGCGTGGAAAAAGCACGTCATCGGGCAGTGCCTGAGCTGGCTCGACGGTGGCCTCCACGCCCGTTCCATCACCCGCGACCTCGACTGGGGCATCCAGGTCCCCCTCGAAGGTGCCGAAGGGAAGGTGCTCTACGTCTGGTTCGATGCCCCCATCGGTTACATCTCCAGCACCAAGCAGTGGGCCGCCGAAAACAACACCGACTGGGAACGCTGGTGGAAAGGCGAAGACAGCCGGCTGATCCACTTCATCGGCAAAGACAACATCGTTTTTCACTGCATCGTCTTCCCCGCCATGCTCAAGGCCCACGGCGAATACAACCTGCCCGAAAACGTACCCGCTAACCAGTTCCTCAACTTCGAAGGCGATAAATTCTCCAAATCCCGCGGCTGGGGCATTGAACTGCAGGAATACCTCGACGCTTTCCAGGATTTCCCCAACCACCAGGACGCCCTCCGCTGGGCCCTCATCCGCAACCTCCCCGAGCAGCAGGATGCCGACTTCACCTGGGACGGCTTCACCGACTACCACGACAAAGACCTGGCCGATAAACTCGGCAATTTCATCAACCGGGTGACGGTGCTTACCCACAAGTACTTCGCCGGCGAGGTACCCGCCCTTCCCGCTTCGGCCACCTCCACCGTGCTGGCCACCCTCGCCACTTCGGTCGATAAGATCGGGCAGGACATCGCCGCCTTCCGCTTCAAAGACGCCGCCACGGCTTTCGTCGAGCTGGCCACCTACGGCAACGGCTACCTGCAAGACGCCGCGCCCTGGACCTTATATAAGGATAACCCCACCGACCCGGCCATCGCCGAAACGCTCCACAACTGCGCCCAGATTGCGGCGGCGCTGGCCCTGACGGCTACCCCCTTCATCCCCTTCTCCGCCGAGCGGCTCCGCGCTACCCTCAACCAGGCCCCCGCGCAGAACGGCGACTGGCAGCTGGCCCTAACGGCCCTTGCCGCCGGAGCGCCCCTGCTTGCCGCCGGCCACACGCTCGGTGAGGCGGGTGTCCTCTTCCCCAAAATCATCGATCGCCAGGACCAGAGCCGCAACGCCATCATCCAGCGGCAACGCGATAAACTGGCGGCCATCCTGGCCAGCAAGCCCGCCATCCCCGCCGGGTCCCCCGCCGCCGAAGCCACCGCACCCGCCGAACGTGCCGCCCCGAAACCCGAGATCAGCTTCGACGACTTCCTGAAACTCGATCTCCGCACGGCCACCATCCTCACCGCCGCGCCCGTCCCCAAGTCCAACAAACTCCTCCAACTGACCATCGATCTGGGCAGCGAGCAGCGCTCGGTCGTTTCCGGCATCGCGCAGCACTTCAGCCCCGAGGAGGTCATCGGCCGGCACGTCACCGTCGTCACCAACCTCGCCCCTCGAAAAATGGCGGGCGTCTTGAGCGAAGCCATGATCCTGATGGCCGAAGATGGCAGCGGAAAACTCACTTTCGTGAGTCCCCCCGCCGGCTTCGGCAACGGCTGGACCGTCCGCTAAAGGTACTGTCGGGCTTTAGCCCGACCCCCAAGGTACTGTCGAGGCTTCAGCCCGACCGGTATTGTCGAGGCTTTAGCCCGACTTGTACTGCCGCAGCACCAACCCAACTCTCCCCCCACTATCCATTCAGGCGCGGCCGCAGGTGCAAAGTGACGATTTGGAAGCAAGGGGTGTCAAAAAGGCAGGTGAACAATTGCTTTTACGTCATAATGTCACGCAAATTTTCAATTTTCTCCGGCGGTCCGGATTTTGCCCAGGCGATGTCGTGCGCTATTGCACGAAAAGCTAAATCAATCCACCATGAAACTTGTAAATTATAACCGCCCCTTCCCCAGTGATCTTTTCCGCTTCTTCGATGATACGGTAACGAAGGCCAACTATGGCTACCGTCCCGCCGTAAACATTGCCGAAACGGATGAAGCCTTCTTCCTCGAAGTACTGGCTCCGGGACGGAAGAAAGAAAACTTCCACATCGCCTGCAACGAAGGCACGCTGGAAGTATCCTACACCGCTGAGAAAAATGGTGAGGAGCAAACCCCCAACTTCCGCCTCCGGGAGTTCAACCTGACGGACTTCCACCGCCGTTTCCAGTTGGACGACAAAGTCATCAACGACGAAGGCATCGATGCTACCTACGTGGATGGCATCCTGCGCCTGACCCTGCCTAAGCGCGAAGAGGCCCTGCCCAAGGCGCCCCGGCAGATCAGCGTTGCCTAAGGCTGCGCAAGAGGATTAAATGAGTTGGCCCGGGAGGACGTTCGTCTTCCCGGGCCATTTTTTTTTGGCGGGTACCTTCCCTTGCTCTTCCTTGGGGTACGGGCCTGGCACCTGCGGCCGCGCCCTTTAAATTTCCTCGATGACCAGCAAGAGGGAGTCTACGCGCAGTTCTGACTGCAGGTAAGCCTGAAGCCGCTGCCGCTCGGCGCGAAGGACGGAGGTATTGGGGCGAACGCCCGGCCAGCTGCGTTGGATGGCCACGAGGGGGACGTATTGGCTGGCGGCCTGGCCATCTGCGCGCTGCTGAACGTAGACGGAGCTGATGCCGGGAAAAGCCAGTTGAAGGCGAGTGGCGAGGCTTTTTTCGGCGTTTTCATCGGCCGCAACCTGGAGCAGACTTTCCAGGGCGGCGGCCTGGCTGCTGACCGTGCGCTCCAACTGCGCGATGCGGCTGCCGTGGTTGTTCAGCAAGTTGAGTTTGTCCTGGAGGCTGGCCACGCTGGTGTCGGTGACGATGCGCGCATTGGGAATCCGGTAAGGATCGTTGCGCAAGCGTTCGTTGTAAAAATCCAGGGAGTCGGCGCTCAACGAGCGGGGACGCACCGGGAAGATGAGCAAGGGAGCGTTGGGGTCGTCGGCGTTGAAAACGTAGGTCGATTTGCTCTCGGGGAAATAGCGGGCGGTGAAAGCGCTGGCGGCGTTGCGGTAGCTGTGGTTGTTGAGGACTTGCCGAAGGATGTAAAAACCGGGCAGGATGATGAGGATGCTGACCAGCCCGATGATGAGGCGGCTGCGGAGCGCTTCCCGTTGGTTGATGTACTTGCGGTAGGGGAAGCGCAGCAGGCGGATGATGATATAGGCGGTAGTTGCAATGAAGAACGAGTTGATGAAAAAGAGGTAGAAGGCCCGCCAAAAGACGGAAAAGCCCAGGGATCCTTCGGTAAACGAGAGGGCGATGCCGTAACCGGCCACGCAGAGCGGCGGCATGAGGGCGGTGGCGATGGCTACGCCCGGGATGGCGCTGGTCTTCTCTTCGCGGGTGACGGAGATGATGCCCGCCAGTCCGCCGAAAATGGCCACCAACGCATCGAGGATGGTGGGTTCGGTGCGGGCCTGCATCTCGTTGGTAAACTCGTTGAGGGGGCTCAGGGAAAAGTAGAGTACGCTGGTGAGCAGGGCAATGATGATGGAGATGCCGAAGTTGCGCAGGGCCTGCCAGAGGAGGTCGCGGTCGTTCGTCCCTACCGCCAGGCCGATGCCCAGGATGGGGTTCATCAGCGGAGAGATGAGCATGGCCCCGATGATGACGGCGCTGGAATTGAGGTTGAGGCCCAGGCTGGCGATCATGATGGAGCAGACGAGCATCCAGGCATTGGAGCCCCGCATCTGTTTGCCATTGACAATGGACTGGACGGCCCCGGCGCGGTCGGAGCCCGTACGCAGGTTCATAAAATCCCTGAACCAACTGCGCAGGTTTTCCGCGGGTGAGGATTCGACGTGTTTTTCGGGCTTCGTCTCTTCGGGTAGCATAGGCAAATCCTGGGCTGGTGGTCAACAAGACAGCGGCCCGCAAGATAGGACAAAAACGGGGTTAGCCGGCCAGTGCCGCAGGCGAACGGGAATAGGGAAGGCACGCAAAAGACGGGCAGGGAAGCAGCCTGGCGGTACAATGCCGAAATCAGGAGCCCATCGACTTGTTATTTCTGCACTGATCTGCCCGAGTCGAAACCCGACGTAGCCATGGCGATGCCCAACTTCAACGCGCTTGCTGAGAAACAAGCTCACTTCGCCAGGTCATCACTAATTTTAGTCTTTGACTACTAGCGCTTTACGCTGACGGGGCGAAGGGTGCCGCCGCCGTTTTGGCGGGCGCGCTCGGCGTAGTCGGGGCTCACGCCAGAGTCGGAGACGTCCTCACCGAGGATGGAGTCGTTTCCCTCGAAGGTGCAGCCTTCCATGACGAGGTTGCAACGGCCGGTATCGTTGCTGATGTTGTAGATGGCCGCGCCGTTGATGGTGGAAACGTTGTTGGTGAAGTTGCAGTCGAGCAGCAGCGGGCTGGCGGAGCCGTTGGTGCCGTTGTTGGTCATGCCGGCACCGGAGTTGCTGCCGTTATCGACGAACTGGCACTGGTTGAAAATGGGGCTCACTTCGCTGCCTACGCCGTAGTTGTACACGGCGCCTCCGTTGTAATCGGAGGTGTTGTAGACGAAAGAGCAGGCGATGAAGGAGGGACGACCGGCGCTGACGAAAACGGCGGCACCGTTGTGGGCGCGGTTGGCGGTGAAGTGGCAGTTGGAGATCTGGTGGGCTGCCGTGGCACCGGGGGCACCCTGGATGAAGAGGCCACCGCCGGCGCTGCCGGTACCGAAGCCTTCGCGGAAATTGCGGGCGCAACCATGGGTGATGACAAATCCGTCAAGGATGGAGGAGAGGTTGCCAGCGGAAAGCATCAGGACAACGGTGTAGGCGTTGTCGGCATGCTCACCTACCACGCCGATGTCGCCGGAAAGGATGCTCTTCACTCCCGCTGGCCGCTCGGTGGGGCTGGCCTCGCTGCCCAGGAAGCCGCCGTAGACCTGTACGCCGGCGGGAACAACGAAACTGGCTTCGCGGTTACCCGTACGGGAGGTGGGGTAGGTGCCTTGGAGCATCCAGACCTCGTCGCCCGCAACCACCCGGGCCAGGGCATCTTCTACGCTGGTGGCGTTGGCCCAGCTGGAGCCAGCCAGTGAACCGTTGGCGGCGGGGCTTACGTAAATACGCGTGGCCTGGCCGCTGGCGGCAACTAAAAAGGTGGCGATGAAGAGAAGAAGAAGTTGTTTCACGATTCAATCCGTTGTGCTAGATCCCAAAAAATGATGCACTTTAAGCGGGCAGCAGCCCACTAAAGCGTCAAACGAAAGCAATTGGAAAAACACAGAGATTGAAACCACCGGGTGGTGGAGTGAATGCTACCCCCCGGGTCGGGAAGCAGCACAAGAGGCGAAATAGTGTTCTTTGGTGTTCGTCAAACTGTCAAACAAAAAAAGCAACCAACTGGTGATTACGACGCTAAAGTAGGCAGCAAAACGGTATTTCCTAGACCCTGGTACACAATTTGCGCTCCGGTCTAGGAAGCGGTACTGAAAATAAAAGGAACGGTCGGTATTGGAATTTATATAATTCGTCGTAGCTTGCGTCCGTATTCGGATAGCTACATGGGAGGTAAGCAAGAACACTACCACAGAACACGCTGCAACTGCAGGCTTTTAACGAAACCGATTTTTTCCAAGACGTAATCTCTCCCAAGCTCCTATGCGAAATACGTTTACCCTTTCAGATAGAGTGACCATGAATTCTCTTCGCCTCCTCGTTGCGGTGGCTCTACTGGCATTGCTGCCAGCCCTTGGATCGGCCCAGGATTTCCACTACTCCCAGTTCTACAACGCTCCCTTGCACCTCAATCCCGCGCTTACGGGCATCTTCCGGGGGGATGTACGGATGATGGGCAACTACAAATCGCAGTGGACGGACGTTCCGGTGGACTACAAGACCGTCACGCTGGCCATCGATAAGAAGTTTCTCGGCAGCTTGAACAAGCGCGGCTGGTTATCGGGCGGAGTCGCTTTCAACTACGACCGGGCGGGAGACAGCAAGTTGAGTTGGGCCAACCTCGACCTCAACCTGTCGTACACCCGGGTCTTTTCTCCCCGCATCATCCTGAGTGCGGGCGGGAAGGCTGCGTTGGTACAGCGGTCTTTCCAGCAGGGCAACCTGCGCTTCAACAACCAATACGACGAGGCCCGGGGCATCGTTGATCTGGGCCTGCCCACCCGGGAGTCTTTCGATGCCGACGGTCAGGTATTCCCCGACTTCAGCCTGGGGCTCAACCTGCGCCTGCAATCCAGGCAAACCAGCGAATTGGTTTTCCGCAACGACCGCCGGACGAAGCTCGACCTCGGGGTGGCGCTGCACCACATTACGGCCCCTGACCAGGCCTTCTACGACGACGCGAAAGTGCCGCTGGAGCGCCGGCTGAGCCCTTACGCGATTGGCACTTTGCAAATTTTACCGGCCGTCGACCTGGTTGGGGCCATCACGTACCAGAACCAGGGGGCCTTTTACGATGAGTTCGTGGCTACGGCGGCGGGCCGGGTATGGGTGAAAAACACCCTGAGCAAGCGCATCAGCCTGATGGCGGGCCTGGGCTTGCGCCGCGACGCCATCCAGGATTCTTACTGGCCAACCTTCGAGGTGAGCTACAACGACATTAAAGTGGGACTGAATTACGACTTCAACGTCAGTGAATTCGACATTGCCACGGAGAACCGGGGAGGGATGGAGCTGTCCATTCGTTACCTTATCCGCAAGGTTCGTCCCATTCCCGAGTTCAAAGTTTGCCCCCTTATCTAGCCCCGATCCCAGAATCCCATTTACTATGTACAGATTTTTGACCTTTCTCGTACTCTCCCTGCTGGTTTCTGCGGGGCTTTACGCGCAGAACCAATCCTTCACTGGCTACATTGAAGGGGGTGACCAGGCGATGGAGCGTAACGACCATTATAATGCGTTCCGTCTTTACGACATTGCCGCCGACCCCGAATGGGAAGAAGACCGGGCTTACGAAGAACGGATCGCGGAAGTATACTACAAGGCCGGCGTAGCCGCTTACCGTGCTACGGCTTACCGGGAGGCGGAAAAATACATGCTGCAATTGCAGAGCCGGCCGGAGATTACGAAGTACCCACTGGTGAAGTACTTCATGGGGCAGAGTGCCTTCCGCCAGGGCAACTACGACCAGGCGGCGGCCAATTTCCAGTTGTTCCTCGATGAGCAGCCTAACGCTCCGGAGGAGTACCGCTCGGCGGCACTGGCCCAGATCAACGATTCCAACTGGGCGATCGATGCCCTGGCGCGGAGCGAAGACGTTATTTTGCAGCACATGCCCGAGGGCCTCAATACGGAGAACTCGGATGTGATGTACGTCCGGGGCCCCAATGGCACGCGCTACTTTACCTCAAATAACTTCGAATTCAAGAAAGACACCGTTTCTCCGAAGCGCCAACTCAGCCGCATTTTGCGCCAGACGGGAGAACGTACCGCCGTGCCGCTGCTGAACAGCATCAACCTGCCGGGCAAAAACGTGGCCCACACGGCCTTCAACCTGGAGATGACCCAAGTGTACTACTCCGTTTGCGATTTCCGGAATTACGATGAACTGATCTGTGACCTCTACCGGGCGGATATCGGGGCGGACGGAGAATGGGCCAACCCAGTGAAGCTGGACCTCAATGTGGCGGGGTATTCCACGACCCAGCCCAGCATTGGCCTGGACGCCACCGATGGCGGCTCTTTCCTGTACTTTGCTTCCGACCGGCCAGGAGGAATGGGTGGACTGGACCTTTACCGGGCGGCGTTGGCCCCCGACGGAAGCCTGGGTGCGCCCGCCAACCTGGATAAACTCAACACGGCGGGCGACGATGCTTCGCCGTTTTGGTACGGCCCCCGGCAGACGCTGTATTTCGCAACGGACGGTCGCTTTACCTTCGGTGGCCTGGACATTTACAAGTCTTACCTCATTGACGGACGTTTTCGTCGGCCCGTAAATCTGGGCAACCCCGTAAACTCCTCCGCCGACGAAGCCTACTACACCCGCTTTGACGACCCCGATCAGGCTTACGTAGCCAGCCGTCGCCCGGTGGAGGAAGCCCTTTTTTACTCCGAAGAACGCGACGTATGCTGCTACGACCTCTACGAGTTTACCCCCGACCCGCGCCTGGACCTGCAGGCCCTGACGTTCAATAAGCTCACGGGTAAAGAGCTTCCTGGCGCCACCGTAGCGCTCTACAAGATTACGCCTACTGGCCCGGAGTTGATTGAGGAAATTACCAACCTGGAAGACAACGAGTTCAACTTTCTCGTCGAGCCCGGCGGCAAATACGAACTAAAAGCTACTAAGGATGGCTTTACCGAGGACCTGGACGCCTTCGATCTGGCCAGCCCTGAACTTAAAGACCTCTCCTTCATTGAGCGGCGGCTGGAGCTCAACCCGAAAGTCAATCTGGACATCTTCACCTTCAACAACGTTGACCTTTCCGAGCTGACGGGCGCGACCGTATCCCTTTACGAGGTGAACGAAGACGGGACGCTGACGCTGGTCCGGGAAATCACCAACCCCATCGGCAATGATTCTCACTTCGATCTGGAGATCGGCAAAAACTACCGGATTGAGGCCAGGAAGGATGGCTTTGGCCAAGCTTACACGGAGGTGGACCTTCGGAATTACAGCCCCGATCAGGGCGGTACGATCCGGCGAGACCTGTACCTCGGCCAAACCCTGGAAGTTTACGTTATCGATGGCCGGACCGACGATCCGCTGAACAACGCTACCCTACGCCTGAGCAAAAGTGACGGAGAACTGGTGGACGAACGTTCCAACCCCACCGGCAACGACTTTTACTACACCGTCAACCTGGACCAGCCCTTTATTCTCAATACCCGCCGGGAGGGCTACTTCCCCCGTACCGATACGCTGGTCTTTACCCAGCAAGACCTGGTGGACGGCGGCGGCAAGCTGATCTACTACGTTCCCTTGTTCAGCGATAACCTTAATGACTTCCTTCCCTTCGAGGTTTACTTTGACAACGACCACCCGGACCCCCGGACCACTTCGTTCACCACGCGCCTGAGTTACGACGAGACCTACGAACCCTACATTGGCAACGAGGAAATCTTTAAGAAGGAAGCAGGGGAAGGTTTGCCAGAAGAAGATGCCTTCATCGAGCGGGGCAACATCGCCCAGTTCTTTGAACAGGAAGTAAAAACGGGCTATAAACAACTGCAACGCTTTGCCGACGCCCTTATTCAGCACATGCGGAGCGGACGGAGTTTCAACCTGGAGCTCCAGGGTTCCGCCAGCCCGCGCGCGGAGACGGAATACAACCGCCGCTTAAGTGGCCGCCGGATTACGTCGGTCAAAAACTTCCTGGCCACCTACCGCGATGGTGCGTTGCTTCCTTACATCAAAAACAAGCAGTTGACTTACACCGAATCTGCGCTCGGCGAATCCACGGCTAAACTGGCCAAGATCTACGAAAGGCTCGACCAGGTCCGGGAGTCCATTTACAGTCAGCCTGCCTCGCTGGAGCGGCGGGTGGTGCTGCGCGCCGGCCTGAACTTGAAGAAATAATCCCATCAGCGTTTTAAAGCATAGTAATCGTGAAATCAATCCATAAACTTCTCAAACGCGCATTCGCTGCAGGGTTAATCCTTCCGCTGGCGGCATTGCTGCTGGCTGCTGAACTGTCCGCAGCGGGCATTCAAGACATTGCACCTACTGCGGCCGACGCACCGGTCATGCTGGATACCGGCCGGCCTGGCTTTGGGGTATTTGCGGACTTCAACGGTCCGGAGCCCGGACGCCTGGTTGTTTCCATTGGCCGGGCCGACGAAACGGTCTTCTTTGGCCTGGCTCCCGAATACCAGGACACCGGAGTACCCTTCAATGACAACAATTCGCGCTACAGCTTTCGCGTCCGTCAGCTGACCGCAGATGGTACCAATCCCGTCGTGCACGGCCCTTTCACGATCAGCAATACCAACGCGAACGTCAACAGCTACGAAGACGCGGCCTACGGCGTTTACGATACCACGCTGACGGTTGCCGGACGGAAGGTTTTCGTCTTCCGACCCGGAACTACGGGTGATTTTTCGATTGAGTTTGACGATATCCCCGGGGATGGAAACCAACGCGTGAGCATTCCATTCTGGGATTTTACGGTGGTCCGCGACGGCGCAGTAGTCCCAGGCCGGGTATGGTCGAGGGGCTGGGCTTTCCGTCTCCCCCAGGTGGACGGAACCCAGACGCCGGAGTGTGTCTGGGACCGCGAATTCAACGGCCGCCTTTACAGCTATACCGAAGATGGATTCGTGTCCTTGATCGACTTTCAGGACTCCGGCTTTCAGGGGCTCTCATTTAATATGGCCTTCAACAGTGTGGGGCCAGGCCAAACGGGCAATATTGCGGAAGACCGGATGTCCATCCCCGGTGTAAATGCTACCAATGCCTCCGCCCAGCACCGCATTTTCCTTTCTTTGCCGGACATCGAATTGTTCCCCGACGGGGAATGTGGCATGGTGACGGCGGCGGAGACTTTCCGCTGCGATGAGAATGCACCTTACTGCCTCGACGTTTCCGTTACGCGGCCGGGACTGGTGGAAATCTTGTTGGATTTTAACGGCAACGGTGTACTGGACGATAATGGCGAAGACGTATCCCTCATCTACGAGTTTGTGGGAACGGATACTTCGGCGTGTATTCCCTGGAATGGCTTGCGGGGAGACAGCACCCCGGTAAGATTTACCGATACGGTAGACGTCATCATCAATTATTCCCAGGGCATCCAGCACTGGTCGGCCTACGACGTGGAGTACATGCGCAACGGTTTTTGCGTACAGACCGTGCGTCCGCTGTGTAGCCTGGAACTCGAATCCACTGAGTTGTACTGGGATGACCGGGAAATCCCTCAGCTTCCCGGAACCGGTGCCATTAAGGACAACCGCAATGGGAACGACTGCATGGAAACACCCCGTTCGTGGGACTTCTTCGACATTGGCGTGGATTCCTGTAGTGCCGTTGAAGATGAGTTGACAACGGGTTACGGCGACAAAAACACCCTCAATACCTGGTGGTTTGCCAATAGCCAGGCCCAGTTCCGGGCCCGCGTCCCCGTGGTCAATGCCGCAATTGTAGGTCCAACCCGCTTGTGCTCCGGAGATACCTCTGCGCTCACCGCCCGTAACCTGGCTGCGATTGGTCCGACCACCTTTGCCTGGTCCGGGCCCGGTGTCGATACCGCCACTACCGCCACGGTGCGGGTGACCTTGCCGGGGGAATATTGCGTCGTGGTGACGGAGGAGAACGGTTGTTCGCAGGAAACCTGCGTGACGGTTTCCGTCTTTGATTTCACCAGCAACCAGTTCCCGGAAAGCCTGAATACCTGTTTTGGAACCTCGGTATCCCTGCCGTCCCCGGGCAACCCCGACTTTACCTACACCTGGAGCCCCGCCACGGGGATCAGCAGTACGAGCTCTAACCAGCCTACCTTCTTTCCGCAGGATACTACCACCTACACCGTGGTCATCAGCAGCACCAATGCGGAAGGCATTACCTGCGAGGTGACGGAAACCATCACCATCAACGTAGCCCCCGAGATCAACCTGCAGGTAATCGGCGGCGGCCCGATCTGTGATGCTACCACTACTTTCACGGCTTCCACCAATGTGCCGGCCGAAATTGTGCTCTTCGATCCCAACGGCGTTGCCATCGGTACGGGTACGACCTTTACCGTTCCCGTAAGTGGAGAATCAGACTACCTTTTAGTGGCGACGGACGCCCAGAACTGTACCGATACCATCACCTTCACCGTCAGCGGTGGACCAGTGGAAATCGCCCTGCCGGATACGCTGCTGGCCTGCACCAGCGACGGAGTAAGTGTGGGTGTGACCAACCTGGACCTGAACGATACCCTCAGCTACCTGTGGTCTCCGGCCAACCTTTTTGATCCCGCAACCCTGACCAGTGCCAATCCGACTTTCGTGGGCGGCCCAGGCGATTACACGGCCACGGTGGTAGCCACCAACCAGTACGGCTGTACTGCCACGGAGGATATTCAGATCATCCTCATTGACGACAGCGGTACGCTATCCTTTACCGAGATGGTAGATTGTGACGGCAGCACCGTGCGCTTTACCAATACCAGTACCGTTACCTTCGGCTACCGCTACGATTTCGGGGATGGCACCACCAGTACGGAGGCCAATCCCACCCACGTTTACGCTGCCCCCGGAACCTATACCGTAACCCTTTCCCTGATCTACGACCAGGAATGCGTCAGCTTCTTTACCCGCGAAGTGACCACCTTTGATGCTGTTCTGGTAGCCGGCTTCAGCGTTGGCCTGGGCGACTGCGAGAACGGGACGACGAGCATCAACTTTACGGACAACTCGCTGAACGTGAGTGGCGCGGCCTTGTCCTACCGCTGGACGTTCACCGGCGGTACGCCAACGACATCCACGGAACAGAACCCCACGCTGGAAGTGAATACCTCGGGCGAAGTGACGGCTACCCTGCAAGTGACTTCCGCCGACAACTGTGTTTCCAGCGTGGATACCTCTTTTACCGTCGACCTGGCCGTGGTCAACCTGGCTACGGAGATCATCATCTGCCCCGGAGAAGAAGCCGAGCTGAACCCCGGAGCGGACACCAACCTGATTTACACCTGGTCTCCCGCCCCCGACTTCGACCCCGCCACCCCCAACCCTACCACGGGCATCGCCGGGACCTACTTCGTCACGGTAACCAGCGCCGCCGCCGATTTTAACTGCAGCAACGTAGATACCGTCACGCTGATCGTTGCCGACAGCATCGGTCTGGCCGTAAACGGCCCCGACGGACCCATCGACGGAGGAGATATTGACCTCGGCACGGTACAAACCTGTGGCACCCCCATTGAACTGAGCGTTACGCTGATGACCAACGACGGCGTCAACGTTGTCTTTACGGACCTGGCGGGCAACGTGATCGGCACGGGATCTTCCCTGACCATCAATCCCAGCGGACGTGACACGATTGTCGTCACCGCCACCAACGCCTTCGCTTGTGTGGAGCGGGATACGGTCGTCATCATCAACAACCAGGTGGATGCGGGCATCAACGTGGGCGCAATGGGGCTTAACTTCTGTTCTTCTACGGACACGAGTGTACAGGTCCTCAATTTCGATCCCAACGATACCCTCACCTACGCCTGGGAGCCCAACGCCATCATCAACGGTGCGCTGGACGGTGCGCGGGTGGACATCACGAGTCCGGCGGAAGGCAGCGTAGACCTGATGGTTACGGTGGCCAACCAGTTTGGCTGCGATACGATGCTTACCGTCACCGTTACTTCCACGCCGTTTATGCCCAATACTTATCCGGAACTGGTAGCCCCCTGTTTCGGACAGTCATTTACGATTGACGGCGGAGCGGCAGTTGCCGGCTACGTTTACGAGTGGAACCCCGCCGATGGCCTTGACCTTTCGGACCCCGCCAACCCGGTGGGTACCTTCACGGAAGATGGGACGCTGACGGTGACCATTACCGACCCCCTCACGGATTGCAGCAGCACCCAAACCATTACGGTAGACGTTGCGCCGGAGATTGCCTTTACGGCTACGCCGGCGGATACGGCGGTTTGCGAACCGACCATGGTTTCCGTAACGGGCAGTACCGTAAACCCGGACGTAGTGATCGTGTGGTTTGACGATGCCGGCCTGACGAACCAGGTGGGTACGGGCACGACTTACACCGTCGATGCTGCGGAACCCGGACAAAGCTACCAGCTCTTCGGGCAAGCTACCGATACCATCACCGGTTGTAGCGAGGTGGTTCCTGTCACGATCAACGTCTCGGGCATTTCGCTCGGCCTGCCCCTGCCCAACGTAACGGCCTGCCCGGGTGAGCGTCCCCAGATCTTTGGAGAAGTGCGGCCCCTGCCTACTTTGCAGTACACCTATTCCCCCGCTAACGCCATCGACAACTCTGATCCCACTGCACCGGTCTTCGTTGGAGAGGTCTCTGGCCCGGTTACCGTCACCGTAACTGATCTGGCTACGGGCTGTTCCGCTACCGTGACGATTGAAGCGACGGTGGTAGACTTTGACGGGCTGACGGGAACGGCCGACCCTGCCGAGATTCTGCTGGGTGAAAGCTCTACGCTAACCGTGGAAGGTTGTGAAGGCGAGTGTGCCTACGAATGGATGATCCCCAACGGCACCATTGACCCCGCCACCGGACCGGTCGTTACCGCAACTCCCGATGCAGCGGGCAACCTGCTGTACGAGATCCAGGTGACGCGGGATGGCTGCACGGATGATGTCCAGATCGAGCTGCGGGTGGAAGACCCCATTTGTGACGCCGACCACATCTACGTGCCCAATGCCTTCACGCCCAACGGGGACAATGAGAACGACGTGATGCAGGTTCGCTCCCGCTTCGCCGAGGAACTGACGGAATTCCGCTTCATCATCTACAACCGCTGGGGGCAGGAAGTGTACTCCAGCGACAACATCTTCGATTCCTGGGACGGAACCATTGGCGGCGACGACCTTGAGCCCGATGTTTACGGTTACTACCTGCGCGTGCTTTGCCCGGCGGGCCAGGAGTTGATCCAGAAAGGCAACATTACCATTCTGCGTTAAACCAGGAGCTCCTACCGAGTTAGAAGAAGGCCACCTTTTCCTGCGGGGGAAGGTGGTCTTCTTGATTTAACATTTACGATTGAGAATTCAACATTTAACTTTTGGCATACGCCGCGAGGGTTGATTAATCCTGGCGAGATGAATATTTTTCGTTCCCATTTTAGGATTAACCTCGTGAACGAGTTCTCCTTCGAGGCGTGAGGTCAAGACTTTTTACCTCGCCTAGGTTGAGACCCTCTGGGTCGATCCCTAGGCGGTTTAATCTCTTGCGATGACCAACGTACGTCCTTTTCCTACGGTAAAGCCCTTGGTTGAGCACTCAACGAACGGGCCAAAGTGAGTACGGCTGCAGCCTACCTAATTAGACCGCCTACGTCTCGACCTCAGGTAAGGCCCAGACGTTTTACTTCGCAGGAAAAGAGGCTCAACCGTGCGGGAGGCGGCGCCCATCCTTCGGCGGACAAGGCCTCCACCATTCCCTGCTCCCTGTCCTAACTCCCCCCTCCGGGGGGCCGGGGGGGAGCACCTGCGGCCGCGCGCCAGAAAAACCTTACTTACCGCTGGCGATTTTGCGGCTGTCGTTGATCCAATTCTGGATGCTGGTGCAGGCCTGGTAGCGCTCGTCGATCATGATGAAGGTTGAGTTGATGGTCTTTTCGATCCAGTCGCTGAGGTACTCCTGTTGTTTGGCCTGCTTGGTGGCGTCCTGGATTTTGGCGTAATCCTGGCGCAGGGAGGCGCGGTGCGGGGCGCTGCGGGACTGCAGCTGCACGACGCGCAGCATTTGGTCGCCGCCCGGGTCGCGGAATTCGATGACGTTGCTGACGTCGCCCACCTCCATCTCGTCGATGGTGAAGTAGATGTCGGGGTCGAGGTCGCCGATTTCGAAGAAGGTATTGCCGCTGGCGTTGTTCGTCATCCGGCCGTCGTTGTTGAAACTCTGCACTTTATCGAAGCCGAAGCGTTTGACGGCGTAGCTGAAGTTAAAGGTGTCTACGCGGATGAGGTTGGCGATGCTGTCCAGGAAAACCCGCGATTTTTCGATGTCTTCGTCCGTCACCTGGGGCCGCATCAGGACGTGGGAAACGCGGATGGTGTTGCCGCGGCGCTCCTGCAATTTGATGAGGTGGTAGCCGAACTCGGATTCAACGATGCCGCTGAGTTGGCCGGGTTCGAGGTTGTAGGCGGCCGCTTCGAACTCGGGGACGAACTTGCCGCGCTTGGTCCAGCCCAGGTCGCCGCCGGCCTGTCGGGAGCCGTCTTCGCTGAATTTCCTGGCTGCTTCCTCGAAGGTCATTTCTCCGGCTTCGATGCTGGCGCGGACGCCTTCGAGCCGGGCGATGGTGGCCTTACGGGTTTCTTCGTTGGGCTCGGGTTTGGCGACGATTTCCCCCACTTCTACTTCGGCGTTGAAGTAGGGCAGGCTGTCTTTCGGGATCTGGGCGAAGAAGGTTTTGACCTCCGCCGGGGTGACCTTTACTTCGCGGACGACGGTACCGCGCATCCGTTCCACGGCCAGCTGCTCCCGCAGGTCTTCGCGAAACTGCTCTTTGGTGGCCGTGATGCTCTGCCCGTAGTAGTCTTCGAACTGCTCGATGCTGCCGCCCATGTAGCTGAGGATGCGGTCGATGCGGGCGTTGAGTTGGGACTCAACGTCGCTGTCGCTGATCTCCAAACTATCGAGCTTGGACTGGTTGTAGAGGAGTTTGCCCACCAGGAGCTGATCGAGGATCTGGCAGCGGGTATCCGGCGCGAGTGCCCCGTTGCTCTGGCTGGCGGCCAGGGCGAACTGCTCTTCCAGGTCCGACAGCAGGATGTATTCGCCGCCAACGCGGGCAATCACCTCGTCAATGACCGTCGCCTGGGCGAAAAGTCCGGCGGGCAGGAGGAATAGCAGCAGGAAGGGGGCGTATATGGTAAGCTTCATTAGTATCGCTTCAGGAGTAGGGTACAAATCGGGAGGCAGCCAGGGTGGTCTGTCTTCCAGGGGTACACTTACTCGTTGGTAAAGGTTTCAATATTGTTGCGGCGCAGTTCCCGGTCGAAGATTTCCTCCCGGGCCTGTTCCAGTACTTCGCGCTTGCGGTTGTGGAGGATGACGTTGCGCGCCTGGTCTTCGACGTAGCTCAGCGGAGCAATTTCCAGCCGGGGTTTTACCTCCAGCAGGCGGAAGTAGTAGCGGAAACTGCCTTCCTGCAAGCTGAACTCCCGCTTGGAGTTGATGTTGCCCGCCGTCAGCACCCCTTTGGGCAGTTGGCTGGCAATATCGTCCAGGCTGTACCAGGAGGCGGGCTGGAGAAGAGACACTTCGGCGAAACGCTCGCAGTAATTCTTTAGGGCCATCGTGTCGCTGATCTCGCCGTTGTTCCACAGCGATTGCAATTCCTCGGCATCCTGCACCGGGTGGGGTACGCGGATGAGGAAACAGCGGACAATGGGGCGCTCCAGCAGGTACTGGCTTTTGTTCTCCTCGTAGTAGGCCGTGAGTTGTTCCGGGGAGATGGTACTGTCCAGGCGCATGGCCACCAGCACTTCCTCGTAGTGGGTACTGACCAGGCTGGCCCGGTAGTCGCGCACCAGCCGGTCGATGTTGAGGTCGGCCGGCAGGTTGCGTTCCGCTTCCCACTGGAGGGCGGTTTCTTTGCACCAGCGCGTGACGAAAGCCTGGATGACGAGGCTGCTGTCTTCGGCGGTGGCGTTATCGGGGAACATGCCGGCGAGTTCCGAAAGGCGCAATTCTTTCTGGTGGACGCGGGCCAGGAGCTTGTCTTCTCCCTCCGGCGCATCGCTACAGGCCGCCAGCACCAGCAGCCCAGCTACCGATAGTAGGGCCATTGTTTTTCTCACGACTTGATCATTTTAGCCAGCACCTTCTTGTTCACCACTACTGGGAACTGTTGGCGCAGTTTATCGACCCACTCGCGTTCGAGCTGGTCTTGGTAGTCCGCAATCACGTAACCGCGTGCTTCCTGGAGTTCTTTCTGGCGGGCGGGCACCATGCTTTCCACTTTGTAGAAGGAGGCGGTGCCCTCGCGCAGATCGTTGGTTACGGCAGACCGGCTGCCGACTTTTGCCGCCAGCTTATCCAGTTCCGCAAGCCGTTCGAGTTCGTAAATTTCTGTTTCGGCGGCCACGTTCATGCGGCCGAACTTATCGAGCGTTTTGTCGGGGCCGTTGGTGGCGGCGAAGGCGTAGACTTCCTCGGCGTCAATGCCCGCCTTGGTCTGAAGTACGTAGTGGGTCACCTCGGCGCGTTCGCCCCAACGGTAGTCTTTGGCGTTGCGTTCGAAGAAGGCCTTGAGTCCCGTCGTGTCGTCACTGGCTTTGTCCCACACCTCCAGTTTGGTGGCTTCGAAGAGCAGGATGCCTTCGCGGTACTCCCGCATGAGAGCGGCGAACTCGGGGAAGTCCACTTCCAGACGGCTTTCGGCGTAGGCCATAATCTGTTCATCGATCCACTCCTGGTAGAGGGCATCGGCTACGGTGGCGGCGTTGCTGCGGGGGGCGCGGCCCAGGCTGATGCGGCGGCGGCTGTTCTTGCGCAGGAACTCCTGGAAGGTTTCCAGGCTAAGGCGGTAGTCGTCGCCGATGGTCAGCAGGGGCGTATTGTCCTTCACCGGAAGGGGCTGCCACTGGAAGGTGAAGAAAGTGGAATCCACGAGCGCAGCGGCAAAGCGGCCAAAGACGGCTTTGTTTTCGGTTACTTTCGCCTTGGCGCGGATGTCTTTGAGCATTTGCTTCTTAGCGTCTTCGTAGCGGCCGTCGGCCTTGATCTTGCTTTCCAAAAGAGGGCGGACGTCTTCCAGCGGTTGTATGCCCCGGTGGGAAATGCGGCGGATGAGGTGGAAACCGGCGGAGGTGCGCACGATGTCGCTCACCTGCCCGTCGCGCTCCAGCGCAAAGGCGGCGTTTTCGAAGGCGGGCTCGTAGCGGTTGATGCCGAAAAAGCCGATGTAGCCGGCGTTGGCCTTGGTGTTGTCGTCCTCGCTGTAGGTGGCGGCCACTTTGGCAAAGTCTTCGCCCTGGTCGAGCAGTATTTTGGCCTTCTGGATGCGTCCGCGGGCGGCGTCTTCTACCTCGCTGGTCCGGGCCAGGATGTGGGCCACTTCCATCTCGCCCCGGGCCGGGCGGCTGGCGTGGCGGATGGCCAGGTGGTAGCCAGCGGTGGTCTGGATGGGGCCCACAACGGTGTTCGGGGCCGCGTTGTAAATGACGTCTTCCAGGCGGTGCAGGCCTTTGGGGAAGGGAGCGGTGATGAAGCCGATTTTGCCCCCCTGTTTTTTGCTGTACTGGTCGTCGCTGTACTGCTGGGCGGTGCTGGCGAAGTTCCCGGCGGTGAGGCCTTGCTTCAGCTCCAGGGCGCGCTGGTAGAGCCGCAGGGTGTCAGCGGGTAGGGGAGGGGTGCTGGGGAATTGCAGGAGGATGTGGCTGATCTCCACGTCCTGCTGCTGCCGGGCGTAGAGTTCGTTGACCAACCGGTCGGTCACCTGCCGGTCGACCAGGTAGTTATCGGCCAGTTGCCGGCGGTAGCCTTCCAGCTCGCGCTGGAGTTCAGCCACGGTATCGAGGCCCATGGCGCGGGCGCGGGCTACCTTGAGTTTGAAGCGCTGGTAGAGGTCCAGGTACTCCATCACACCTTCCTCGCTGAAGTCGGCGCGCTCGCCGTTCGTCTTGGTGTAGATGTAGCGGAATTCGCCCACCGTCACGGGTTCATCCGCTACGGTAAAGAGCACATCGCTATCTTTTTGGCCCTGGACCACCGCGGCGGCCAGCACCAGCCAGCCCAGTAAAAGGTAGGAAGGGAAGATTTTCATAAGCATTGGTATTGCACGTGGCACCTTCATCGTGTTCGTCCGAAACATTCCCGAAAGGGAGCGCAAAAGTAACCATTTTTGGGCGGTTCTTATTGCATTTTCTGGCCGGAGCCTGCCCGGAAGGCGCTGCAGTTGTCACCGCTGAGGCGTTCTTGGATGGGCGCGGCCGCAGGTGCTCCCCCCCGACCCCCCGAAGGGGGGAGTTCGGATAGGGAGCAAGGGGAGGAGGGGCGGTTGGCTAGTTACCGATGGGGGGTAGCCAATGGTAAAATTTAGCCCAAATCCATTAGGATGGACAGGTAGAAGTGGGGACAATGCACAGCTGAAACTGGTAGATTCAGGCGAGGGGGACAATTAGCACGCCCATCCGCAACTTTTTACGTATAATGTTTGTATATTTACACGTATAAACCAATGAATGATGGACAGGAAACTGACGCTAAGTCTTGATGCTCAAGTGATTGATAGCGCTAAGCAGTATGCCCAGGCTCATAACATTAGCTTGTCTAGAATGATCGAGAGTTATCTTTCGGCAGTGGTAAAGCATGAACAAGAGGTGCCGGAGGCCTATTCTCCTACGGTCAATAGACTGCTAGGCGTAATAACGCTTTCTGAAGACTTTGACTTCGAGAAGAATTACACGAACTACTTAAGGGACAAGTACAAATGAATAAACTCTTTCTCGACACCAACATCGTCTTAGACCTCCTGGCCAAACGAGAAGCCTACGCAGCTGCCGCAAGGGTATGCTCACTGGGGGATACGGGTAAGGTCAGACTGTTCGTTTCCGCTTTAACCTTTGCAAATACGAATTATATACTGGGCCAGCATCTCGGCAAGGAAGGAACCATCAAGGTTTTAAGAGATTTAGAGTTGATCGTCACCATTATAGACTTAAGCGGAAAAGTTGTTCGGCTAGCGCTGAACGATACTGACTTCAAAGATTTTGAGGATGGTCTTCAGTACTATTCTGCTCTGGAGAACGAAATGGATTACATCATCACCAGAAATTTAAAAGATTTCAGGGGCGCTAAAATTCCGGTGTTAACCGCTGATCAATACCTAAAGCTTCCAGAAAAATAGCATTCACATAACAGCGCAGGTTCGCCCAGCAGTTTGCGGTACAGTACTTCGTGCCCTCAATTTGAGTTCTGCGATCTTGTGTTTGACCCCCTTCCCCATACAACCCAGGTGATCCCGCAGCACGTATTCGTACTTCCAGGTTCCTTCCAAGACTGCGCGTCCTTCGCTGTGCATGATGGCTTCAAAATTTGTTCCACTGATTTCGATGCCACTAAGATAGTCTTTTCTGGGTTGTCCGGTGGTGGTTTTGGCAAGCATGTTGCCTCGGCCGTCGTAGATAATGTTGGTGGTTACCCCGGATTTGACAATTTGCTCGGGGAGATTGAAGATGTTTGGGGTGAGAGCGATGTTGCTGTTGCCTTGGCCGGTTAGGTTGCTCCGGAGGTCCAGCGCGCGACAAAATTAAGCCCATGGCCATTTGGGTGGACAGCGGCAGTAGAAATTTGCAAAGATTAAACTGGTAGATTCAGGCGAGGGGGATAATTAGCAAGGCCCCATTGCCTACCACCTAATGGGAAGCAGAAGGATACTCCAATTTCAAGTCTGAGATGTTTTTAAAATACTTTTCTTTTAAGGCCTGATCCTTAGAAGTATCATAGTCTGCTACGCCATTCTTTATACGCAGTTTAAGCATGTCTGGCTGATCCGGAAAAGTTAAAGATATTACCGCGTTCGCCCGGTCAATGGCTGCTTGCAGTTGGGTATCAGTTAGTTTGCCTCTGTTGGTGATGACCCAATCCAGCCAAGCCTTGGTGTAGTTCGCCAAAGCATCTTCATTCAAAAGGCTTTCGTGAAACTCGTAGGCCAGCTCGTCAAGATTAACCTTCCCTTTTGTCAAGGATTCCAGCCGCCGAAAAGCGGCAAAGTTCTCCGCTTCATCCGCTTCCGGTACTCGTCTAGTCTGCATCCGGGCAATGTCTTGTAGTACGATGGCCTCAGTTGCACTGTTG
>NZ_JACSIT010000064.1 GCF_014349155.1 Neolewinella lacunae | reverse complement strand
CGCCAACGCTTTATGTATTGGTCAACAGTCTTCTTGACCGGTCGGAGGCGCGTCAGAAAAATGATCACCTCATCACCAGCGGTCCCTTTAGGATTAGGACGCATCGATATAAAATAGAACTGTCCACCCAACTTTATACGTTTGCGGCAGAACTTACCGTGACTCCGGCACTGGTCATACATCTGCTGATAAGTCTTACCGGGAGCTTCGTCTACAGCTTGGTAGAAGTCGCCGAACCTCAGTCGGATGACAAACTCTATTTTGTTGTCAATCAGGAACTTAAACCATTCTTGGCCGACATATTCTCGGTCAGCAAGCAGCGTCATGCCCTTCAGGTCGAGATGTTTCATCGCTTCAGTAAACAGAGCTTTGCGCTCTGCTTGGGAGGAAGCACCAATTTTACCTAGTTGTTTCCAATAGATGGGGATGGCCACGGAGCCGACTAGAACGCTCAACACCATGTAGTGATACTTTTGCTGACCTCGCTTCCAACTGGTACCATCCAAGAGTAAGTGAGTAAAACGAAAGCGACGAAGTAGGCTCAGCGTTCGTCGCTGAACGTCAAGAATAAAGCCAGCGTTGTCTTGCCAGGCATCGAAAAATCGAATCAATCGCTGATAGTGACTGGCGGGCTGAACAAGCGGTTTGTCGAGGGCCAAGCCGACATAATCCTTGAGTTTCCATAGGCTGCAAGTTCTTCCCAAAATGAGAAGTTGGCAGATCAAGTGAAGGTTTTTTGTAGCACCAAGACCGTATTTTCCGTACAAGTCAGTAAATTTACGCAGTTGCGGAGTGAGCATGAGTTGGAGTTGTGGTTAACCCCTAAGGTAGTGCTCGCTTCGCACTTTCTAAAAATGTAGAGTAGTGTGTACTCTTTCACTCTGGGTGGAAAACGTGGAAGTACTCTCTGAAAGGGTAATATCGACTGTTCCAGAAACGGGATTTTCACGGGTCAAAGTCTCCTATTACAAAGGCGTTGGGAACCTACTTCCTAACTTTGTTCATTACCTTTACTACGAGGAAAGCATAGTTGGTAATAATTCAATAACCATCAAAGATGTTGTCAACCTACGAATTCAGGTTAAATCTCCCGGAGGCGCCTACGTTAATGAATTGGTGACGCTTGATTTGAACAAAGGAAAGTACATTGGAGTCGGCAGATCAAGCCCGGGAGAACCTTTATTTACTCGGCAACAACACACTGCATTTACCTACTACTACTGACTTTTTACGTTTTTTTTTGAAAAGTGGGTGATTAAGATTTGGTCCAGCCAATTCAGCAAAATATAGAGTAAAAAATGGCAACCATTGTTAAAACCCAATCTCTATTTCGCTAAGATTATTTCAGCGGCCATGGGAGAAAGCCTAGGATCTATGTTATAGTGCAACAACCTAGGTTTTGTGATATTGGAGATACAAGGTTATCCTTCTGGAAGTCAAGGTTTACAAGGACTTGACTTTGTCGTTCGGCACTTTTATTTTTTATAAGATCTTGGTCGATTTACTCTATCTACGATGGCCGGGGCAACAAACTGGCCCAAACCACCACCGGACAACCCAGAAAAGACTATCTTAGTGGCATCGAAATCAGCGGAACAAACTTTGAGGCCATCATGCACAACGAAGGGTGCGCAGTCTTGGAAGGAACCTGAAAGTACGAATACGTGCTGCGGGACCATCCGCGTTGTTTGGGGAAGGGCCCCAAACAAAAGCTACGCGAGTAGTTTTCCGGCCATTATCCGGCACTTCCCCTTGTGTGCTTGTACCAACTCCTCGTGAATAATAGCATCAATCATGCGAAAGAATGGCAAGCAAAAACAAAATCAAACTTACGGCAAATATTCTTTTAATGTTCCTCGCCAGCTACGGCTGCTCTAGTCACCTCGCTTTGCATGATCAATATCTGTCCGATGATAAGGGTGTTAAAACCTCTTTACAGATAGACACAAGTTCAAGGTCTTTTGAATTTGTAGTTTTGGGCGGGCTAGCGAACGATACTGTTACGGGAACTTATGAGCTAAATCATAAAACGGTAATCTTAAAGCCTTACCAATCTTCAATTGAAATACTTCCTTTACAGGACGACTTGGGCTTCAGCCTAGCGGTAATGGATGGAAGAACAGGTGAGGTCTTTAGCAATTATGTAGTGGAAAAGCTAGTTTCAGGAGAAATCGTATTGACAACAGGATCAAATGTTGAGGCAAACGATACGATACTGGTATCATATCCTGGTTATGATACAACTGATAAGATGGTCGTCACATCTGCCGCTTTTCAGATAAGGCTTTTCAGGTCGTTCAGGAAGGGTGATTTCCTTCTGCTTAAGGTTCGAAATAACAAGTTGATCTCGGATAAGCTTGTGCTTCACGCCCAATGAGACAGCTTGCCCGGCTACTGCAGCACCAAGAAGTTAATTATGAAGCAGTTGACCTTACTTTCCATTTTCTCTTTCCTCATCCTTTTTAGCTGTACTTCCTCTGAAGGAAAAACCGACCAAGAGCCCAACAGTGCAACTGAGGCCATCGTACTACAAGACATTGCCCGGATGCAGACTAGACGAGTACCGGAAGCGGATGAAGCGGAGAACTTTGCCGCTTTTCGGCGGCTGGAATCCTTGACAAAAGGGAAGGTTAATCTTGACGAGCTGGCCTACGAGTTTCACGAAAGCCTTTTGAATGAAGATGCTTTGGCGAACTACACCAAGGCTTGGCTGGATTGGGTCATCACCAACAGAGGCAAACTAACTGATACCCAACTGCAAGCAGCCATTGACCGGGCGAACGCGGTAATATCTTTAACTTTTCCGGATCAGCCAGACATGCTTAAACTGCGTATAAAGAATGGCGTAGCAGACTATGATACTTCTAAGGATCAGGCCTTAAAAGAAAAGTATTTTAAAAACATCTCAGACTTGAAATTGGAGTATCCTTCTGCTTCCCATTAGGTGGTAGGCAATGGGGCCTTGCTAATTATCCCCCTCGCCTGAATCTACCAGTTTAATCTTTGCAAATTTCTACTGCCGCTGTCCACCCAAATGGCCATGGGCTTAATTTTGTCGCGCGCTGGACCTCCGGAGCAACCTAACCGGCCAA
>NZ_JACSIT010000063.1 GCF_014349155.1 Neolewinella lacunae | reverse complement strand
AATCTTTGCTGGATTATTATGCCGAAATCCTTGAGCAACGGGCTGACGAACTGCTCCAGATCAGTAAATACGTGGTAGTCGATGCGTACTTTTCCCGAAATCCATTCATCCAACGCGTTGTCAATGCAGGTTTTCATGTAGTCTCCCGCTTGCGTAAAAACGTCAGTCTGCGCTACTACTACAGCGGACCACAAAAGTCAAAAGGGCGGCCTAAGGAATATGCTGGCTTTGTCAACTTATTTAACCTTGATCCTGCCGTATTTAGTCGAGTGGAAGCGCTGAGTTCACCTCAAACCGTTGCTTGGACGGGCGTGGTTCAACTAAAAGTAGCAGGATTAAAAATCCGTATCGTGGTTATACACCAACTTGACGAAAAAAACAAAATCAAGTCTGTGAAGGTATACATGAGCACCGATGTTGATCAGCCAGCCGAACAAATTGTCCATGCTTACCGCTGTCGTTACCAACAAGAATTCATTTTCCGCGATGGCAAGCAGTTCAGCGGTTTAGAAGAGGGGCAAGGGCGTGATTGGCTTAAGATCGACTTCCACGTCAACTGCGCGCTAACGGTAGTTAATTTGGCTAAAGCTGCCCACCACTTAGCGGTTCCCGACCTTGAACGCGGAGCATTTTCCATGGCTGATATTACAACTGCCTATACCAATGAGCGCTTGGCTTTACGCATTTTCAGCAGGTGTGGGATTGACCCGAACCTGCCAAAAAGTCAAGAGGTACTGGCGGAGGTCAGGAACTACGCCGCTAGAGCAGCTTGAAATCGCAGCGGACCATTGTGTTATAGAGAAGAGTGAAATTTATTTCAAGCAAATTGAGATCGATAGTACCCGAATTCAGGTAGCTACGGTCATTAATAATGAGTTAATAACTAAATCAACCTACAAAAGGGAGTGGCCTAGTATACCCTGTCAAGTACCTGTAGATTATCGCCAGTAGGGAAGTAGCTTTCAAAATAACCTTTTCACCCGATCTGGTAAAACGTCCAAAAAGAAAGCTTAACTTGCTGGCGCATTTGCCCCTTCGGGAAGTTAGCCATTCTCTACGTGGCAGCGATCATCTTTAGCCCTTCACCAAGGTGTCCCACCGATCCGTACATCCCCTGCAGCAAACCCAAAAAAGCATTTATATTTGCTCATCACTCACCCACACCAGACACATTAAACAATCTGAGAACCCATGCCCACGAAAGCAAACTTCGCCATCTACCTGCAAGCCCTCGGCGGAAAATTTATTGGTCAGAATGCCTTTTACCCGCAAGATATCAAGGTTTATGTAGCAATCAATGGCAACGCCCAACAGTTGCCCTATTTTTCGGGCCCGACCACCCCGCCGGACGATGGGGAAGTAGGCGTCGCGTACTTTGACGGCGCGTCCAGCGTGGTGCCTATTCTAACCAATCATCCGACCCAGGCCGTGGTGCCGGTCACGGTCAACTACCTGACGCCGCAGCCGGGCCTCACGGTGGTCGCCCAAGGCCTGGTCGACTTGAACGACAACGACATCAATACACCTACCGAGGTATTGGTGTACTACCCGGTTCCAGGGCCCAACGGCAGCGTCAAAACATTGACGCTCCGTCAACCGGTAATCCTCAGCCCGTTTCAACTTAACTACAAATTGACCCTGGTGATCCCCGGTCTGCTGGTGCATACGCCGGTATTGACTAACAACCAAATCTCCGCAGTCGTCACCATGATGTGTGGTTGCAAGGTATCCAACGGCTCGACGCCTCCCTTTTGGCTTCCTGCTGATTTTACGGTGCTGGCCAATGTAGTTTACAAAAACCGTCCGACCGTCCAGGTGCCTTTGTCGCTCGTGACCACTGGGTCCGCCTCTACGTTTGCAGGTGCATTGGCCGTCACGACGGATATTGAGTCCATTACGGTTACCGCGAACCAAAAGAGTACGGGGAACTTTGGGGCTAATCAGTTAACGTTTTAGTGATCAGGCACATCTTGCGCTAATTGTAATTTGCTGTATCGAAGAATTGAATCTTAAACGTTAAATCCGATTTACGTATGCTGTAAACTTAATTTCATAGCTTTCGTAATCTATCACCTAAAATCTCCCTTTCGGGCCATCTTTTATTGGTTTTGTCCCCAGATTTTCCAAAAAGTCTTATCTTGCCCTCGGCTCCCTCCATCGTACGCTTCCCCGTAGGAGCTACTTGGCCCCAGGCTAACTCCAGCTTATGATCGCCTTTGGGCGGGATCATGAGCGCTGCAAATCTCTCATAAAAATCAACCAATGTCCAGTCAAATTACCATTAACGGGTACTTATCCTTTAACCAAGCTCCTGCCGCTACTGCAACGGTAAAATTGTGGGCGGCGAATACGCCCGACGCGATTGGGGAGTGCACAGTGATCGCCGACGCCCAGGGCAAATTTTCCCTCACCGCCGCTCCTGCATCAACTGACGACGTACTCTACCTCACGGCGGAAATGGCTGACCCTACGGTGGTCCTGCTGTCCGTCTTGTCGCCAAATTTGTGGGAGGAGATTGCCAGGAGTGGGGTAGTGGTAAATGAGCTCACTACGGTAGCTTCAGCATTTACCTGCGCCCAGTTTTTTACCGGACTGCAGTTGTCCGGAAATTTAAGGGGAATTACGATTGCCGCTAAAAATACACCCAATCTGGTTAGTCCGGTTACCGGAAGCTGGGGCGAGGTTTTACTCAATCCCTTCAACATCACCCAGAATGAGACCCTGGCCCGCTTGAATACCCTGGCCGCGCTCATTACGGCCTGCGGCACGGTAAACATCGAAGGATACGACTGGCGGGGGGCATTTTTAGATGCCGCAACGCCGTTAGCAGGCGCGCGTCCGGAGAATACCGCCGAGGCGATGATTGGGATTGCCCAATCGCCCTGGTTGCATCCAGCCGATTTATTTTCCCTTTTTGATAAAGCGTATCCGCAGCCCAAAGACGGTTTTCCGGCCAAGCCCAATAGCCTGGTTCCGGTGAGCCGGCGGAGTGCTCCTTTTGTCCCTTATTTAAGTTTTGCTCCGGCGGATTTTGCCATGATTCTGGCTTTTGGCCAGGGAGGGATTTGCGCCCCTGGAAAACTCTCCCTCGATGCTGACGGCAATTTGTGGACGGGTTTAAACTGGATGCCCGGAGCACAGAACGGGGTTTACCAAGGCATTGGTGGCGGCCTCGTCAAGCTGGATTCGACGGGGCGATTGTTGTCGCCACCAGTAACCGGGTATACGGGAATGGGCGTGGATGGTGCCGGCTGGGGCACGGCCGTCACCGAAGCGGGTACTTGTTGGGTAACGAGTTTTAATGGATCCATTGGGGTGTACCGGCTGGAAGACGGCTCCCCCTTGCTCGACGATATTCCGGAGAATACTGCGGTCGCCCTCAAGAATATCGGGGGCTTACAAGGCATCGGTGTGGCCCCCAACGGTGATGTATGGATTGTGGGGACTTCATCCAATCAAATGCTGTATTTCCCCGCAGGAGACATACACCGGGGCAGGGTCGTAGAAAATAATGACCTCAGCAAGGTGCTTTCCGCACCCTTTGCCGTTTCGATTGATAATGCCAACCGAGTGTGGATCAGTAATACGAACAGCAAGTCATTAGTACGCTATTCTCCGACGGAAGAAAATAGTCCGGTGGACCGCTTTATTCTGGCGGGTGGTGGACGCGGGGTAGCGCTGGATTCAAAGGGAAATTGTTGGGTGGCTTGTAATACCAGTCCGGAGTTTCCCGCAACTACGCCAACGGACGGTGTTTCCATTATCGAAGGTTTTGCGCTCGGCTATCCGCATTTGGAGCAAACGCTCGGGCGCAATAATAAAACGGGTTCGGTTTTTATGATACCTTTTGACGCCAACCCAATCGATGCCCTGGATGAAACCACCCAGGGATCCAATTTAACGCCATATGGCGATGGGGAACTGAACGCACCCTGGGGCATTTCGGTGGATGGTAACGATGATATTTGGGTCGCCAATTTTCTGGGGAGGGGAGTATCCTTTATGGCTGGGGCTAATCCCACCGGGCGCACGAAATCATTTCATACCGGCGATTTAATTCACACCATTCATTCCGGCAGTATCCAGATGTTGACCGACGTGGTCGTCGACCAGGCGGGCAATCTCTGGTGCGCGAATAATTGGAACCTGCCGCAGACCGTGATGCAAGCCAAACCTGACCCGGCCTTTTCAACCTGGGGTGGCGGCTCCGGCGTTTTGGTGATTTATGGCATCGCGAAACCGGCGCAGACGCCCGTCGTCGGCCCGGTTAGTGGTATTTGAATCAGGGAAATAGGTGCGGACGATAGACGGGGAGCTAAAATTTACGGGTATCCTGATGTTTCAGCATTGCGCGGCCGCAGGTGCAGTGCAAAGGATAGAAGAGCAGTGCGAGCCTGGCCAGCACGAACCTCTCCCGTATTCCCATCCTGGCGAATAATCAGAAATGCATACCTTCGCCCCTGATCGTCAGTCGGGGAAGTCCTTCCCTTTCCCCTGTACGGGCATTCGGCGCACTGATGATGCAAACACAGGCACCGTAAAGAGCGCCATCTTTAATCTTTTCACGCCCGTGAAGGTCAAAGTCAGCAGAAACTGAAAAGTGATAGCATTTCCGCTGCTGCTGATCGTACGGGAAAAGCCTCCGCAAACAAAAAATGAAAGCTTTCCTTAAAAACCAGGTTGCAAACTACGGCAAGTGGGATTTCCTTGTTTTTACCATCCTCACTTTGCTTTCTATTTTAAGTGGAAACACCACTGTGTTCTACTTAATTTATTTTTTCTGGTGGAATGAACTTATTCGCCTGGTCGTAGATTGGTTTTTCTTCAAGAAAAATCCTAATGCAACCGTGGTAAGTACGCAGCAGAGCATTGGGTTTGAGTCTTTCTTTCTCATGGGAATATACTTCGTCTTCCTGGTCGTTTTTTTCGGATTTATTGCCAATCACGACCAGATGGATATTCTCGCAACGAATATGGAGATCCTTTCCTTTAGAAACTGGTTTTTTAACGCCAATTTGCTTTTCGTCGTAGCAGAAAGAATCTTTTTACACCGATCGGAGCAGGAACTGGAAATCTACTTCGGAGGATTTACGCCTAGTATGATCGTGCTTCATGTCTCCATTATTTTAGGGGCCATGATGATATTCTTCGTTGTTAAGCGCTTTCCAGAGGTTTTTACACCGGAAAATTTATGGGGTTCGGTCGTCATTGCCATTCCGTTCTTAATTTTAAGGTGGGTGGTAGCCAAGTTTATAGTCTAACAACCTAGGTTTTGTGATTTTGGGAATTGAAGGCGACAATTCTGGAAGTCAATGTTTACAAGGACTTGAGTTGTTCGTTCGGCTCTTTCACTTTTCACAAGTTCTTGGTTGTTTTACTATAGTTGAACTGGATGATGCTTAGGTATGGCGTCCATCGCTCTTCGGTCCCGTTACATTGCACCTGCGACCGCGCCCAGCTGAAATACTGCGAAGCCAAAAAATGCCTTAATTTTGGCATAAACGTAGAATCCAAGCCTAAGTTTTGCGTGTCAAGCCTTTCAAGGCAGCCTTTGCTGGAAAGCAAGATATTCTTATCTTGCCGTAGAGAAAGCCTAACGATCCAGAGCCAATAACCATGAATCTATCCATCATCAACCAACCCTTCGCTCTGACCCCAGCGCAAATCGCTGACTACCAACGCAATGGTTTTCTGAAGATTAAGGAGGTCATTCCACCCGACGTGATCGAGCACTTCAACGCCATCATTTCTGCAAAAGTGGCGCAACTGAACAAAGTGGCCGTTCCCCTGGAGGAAAGGGACACTTATGGTAAGGCCTTCCTGCAGTTGTTCAACCTGTGGAGGGAAGATGCGGACATCAAGGAGCTGGTCTTTTCCCGGCGTTTGGCGCAGATTGCTACCGACTTGATGCAAGTGGATGGGGTGCGGATTTATCACGACCAGGCCCTGTTCAAAGAAGGGGGTGGGGGAATCACCCCCTGGCACGCCGACCAGCACTACTGGCCGCTGTCTTCGGATAAGACAGTAACGGTATGGATTCCGCTGCAGGCCACCCCCTTGAAAATGGGCCCGCTGGAATTTAGTGCCGGCAGCCAGCGCATCGTCCTTGGCCGGGAACTCTCCATCAGCGACACAAGTGAAAAGGTGATCAGGGAAAACTTGCGGATCAACAACTTTCCCCACACCATCGAGCCTTTCGACATCGGGGAGGTCAGCTTTCACTCCGGCTGGGTTTTTCACCGGGCGGGCGCGAACACTACCCAGGAAGTCCGGAAGGTGATGACCATTATATATATGGATAAGGACATCAAGCTGAAGCAACCCGAGAACTCCGGTCAGGAGAACGACTGGAAAACCTGGTGCCCGGGAGTAGAGATCGGACACGTGGCGGCTTCTCCCCTGAACCCGGTGTTGTTTGAGCACTAACCGTTACAGCCTTCCTCATTGGGGCGGATGGCTCAATGGTTAGTCTCTTCCGCAAGCGGGAATTTTAACACACAGCTTTGTTAAAGAATACTTTCTTCGAACTCTTGGCCACTTACTCCGCTGACCCTCGTCAGAAGGAAGCTTTGTGGGATGAGCTGGAAAAGGCTTACACCAACCAGAAAAGACATTACCACACGCTACGGCACCTGGAGCACCTTCTGCTACAGCTCACGGAAATCAAGGGCCAGCTGGAAAACTGGGAGGCCATCCTTTTCACCCTCTTTTACCACGACATCATTTATAAGCCCCTGAAATCCGACAACGAGGAAAGAAGTGCGGCACATGCAGTACAAATAATGCAGCAGTTGGCCGTGCCTGCGGACGTGACGGTTCTGTGCAGGGAACAGATCTTAGCCACCAAATCGCACCAGGCCTCGGTAAATAGTGACACAAATTACTTTACGGATGCCGATCTGTCCATACTAGGGAGCACTCCTGAAGTCTACGCCCGGTATTGCCAGAACGTCAGGAAAGAGTATGCCGTCTTTCCCGACTTTATTTACCGCCCGGGACGTAAAAAAGTCCTGAAGCACTTCTTGGCAATGGAAAAAATTTTCAAGACCGATCACTTCTTCGACAAATTTGAAAGGAATGCGCGAAGGAATTTAGCGGAGGAGTTGAGGGATTTGACAGAGTAGTGGGTGAGGTTGTTGAAGTTCGTGAAGGCTAAGTCTTGGGGTGAGGGGTAAATTTTTCCATTTTCTGGATTTTTCGCCCAAGTCCTTGGCAGAAAGCAGTATTGTACGTAGGTTTAGCCCCGGATCGGGCATCTATGCATCGCCCCAACCTTACACAACCTAAATTCACCCACAATTAACTGATAATCAATGCAAAAGTTATTCACTCTCTTTCTGTTCATCTTAATGGTGATGCCCACTTTGTCGGCCCAGAACAGCTGCGCCTGTACGGAGGTAGATGAGACAGCCACGATTCATAAGGTAGTCCAGCAGATGCCACTTTTCTCTGGCTGTTCTGACCATTCGTATTATCCAGAGAGGCAACAATGCGCTACAAGAGAAATGCTGGACTTCATTTACTCCAATCAGATTTATCCCAACGCTGCTTACGAGAAGGGTACTCAAGGTATGGTAGTTGTCAGCTTCATAGTTGAAGTCGATGGCTGCTTGAACGATATCAAGATTGTTCGTTCAATCGGCGACGGTTGTGATGAAGAAGCGCTAAGACTGGTGAAATTAATGCAAGCCCAGGGTTCAACTTTTGATCCCGGATTTAACGATGGCCGAATCGTTCGCGTACAATTTAATCTACCCATAAGGTTCCGGATAGATGAGAATACGGTAGTCCAGGGAAACTACGAACCGGATTATGATCCAAAGTGTTTTCCAGTCGAGTATTTTGCTGCTGAATTTGAACGATTAGAGTTAAGTACCGAGCTTTCCCAGTGGTCCACCAAGGCTGGTCTCATTTCCCTAAACATAAAGTCTCTGGATCGTTTTGAGGGGCGGGTTGAAATATTTTCCTCAGACAGCACTTTGCAATACTTTGTAGAAAGACCGTTTGAATACGGAGAAACAACTTTTACAATTTCGGTGGACCATCTCCCGAAAGGTGAAAAATACCTGCTGTTATCCTCTAAAGGGGGGGAGCATGAGCTCGCAAAGATTGATTTTGTGCTGGAGTATTAAGCTTCTATTTTTCATTGGTAACTAGCCCAAGAGGTTCTTTGTAATAGTGAGGATCAATACGCCTTTGGCAATCTTGTTGATCCTTTCGTCCTGCGAATCCTAATTCAGACAAAAAATACACTACCATACTGCCCAAACTCCGTATCTTCATCACTCGTAAATAGTCCTGAATGAAAAATCTGGAAATCAAGACGAACCCCGGATTCGAGGAAGTACTGACCAATTACCCTGAGCCCGTGAAGGGGAAGTTGCAAAACTTAAGGGCTTTAGTCATAGAAACAGCATTTGAAACCGAAGGGGTAGACAAGTTAGAAGAAACCTTGAAATGGGGCGAACCAAGTTTCGTGACAAAACTTGGAAGCACTTTGCGGATGGACTGGAAAGCACGCTCGCCAAATCAGTACGCCATGTATTTTCAGTGCAGCAGCCGCCTGGTGGACACCTTCAAGGCGGTATTTGGTAATATCTTTCAATACGAAGGGAATCGCGCGATTGTATTTTCATTAGACGTAGAAATCCCCGTTGAGGCAGTAAAGGAATGCATCAAAGCGGCTTTGAGGTATCATAAAGTGAAACATCTGATCACACTGGGAATTTGAGGATAAAATAGAGCGACAGGAATGTTGCTATTTAAACAGAGCTGCTGTCCTATGCCACGCCTCAAAAAAATACTACTCACCCTCTTGCTGCTCACCGTACTTGCAGCTGTATTCCGCGGCCCTTTGTACCGCACCCTCGTAGATTACGAGTCAGTCGGAGCAAGTACGAACTACACGGTAAAGGATGAGAAACTAGCTGATCTCATTGCATCTAAAGTGAATAGGCGAACTGACTTAGGTATTACTGAGGCAATTAAGCTTTCCCTCTCCATTACCTCCTCCCAACTTCACTTCACGGCCGATAACAACGACGTTGACCCCAACAAGCTGGTGACGTCCAAGGCGACACACTGCGTTGGCTACGCGGCATTTTTTGCTGCCACCTGCAAATACGTCTTAAGCCAGCAAAAGTTAGCGAGCAGTTGGACGGCAGAACCACAGGAAGGACAGCTTTATTTCCTTGGAACCAATCTCCACCAATATTTCCATTCTGCTTTTCTGAAAGACCACGACTTTGTGGCAATTGAAAACCACGTCACAGGGGAAGTTCTGGCCGTGGATCCCACCATTAAGGATTACTTTCATATTGACTTTATCCGACTCCGTCCATAAAGTCTTTCGGAATTTATTGCCTACCTTTACACCTGACCAAACTCCAGTAATTGGTACAATGCTCAACAAAAACACCACTTTGCCCTCGCGTTCAATTCTGATCGCCGTCCCATTAATTGCGTCTTTTTATTTGTTAGCAGCCGTATCGCTCTCAAGGGGTGGGGTAGTGTTGGCCACGCCAATTTCTGCCATCTATGAATTAATTACCATCCCTGTTCTACTGTTTTTTGGCAGCAGTATCATGATGGGTATCATCAAATACCGAGCACTCTCGCAAGTCCTTGGGGCATATTATTGGCTGGTGGCAAGTGTCTTGCTGATCACCCTTGGGCTGGTAGTATACGCTTCTTGTTGAACACCCTTCCCAATCCAAGCGGAATCTACCTGATTTTCAAAACAGGTATTTCTACTGGCAAAGTTCTGGGCCTGCTGGTGCTAGCTTTGCAGCAGTAACAATTCTCTCATTAAACAGCGTTTCTCATCATGAAAAATGTAATGTACGGCTTGCCGAAACAGTACGATTCCGGCTCGTTGCCGGCAGTAGCCCTCAATGGCAGCAACCACTACGTGGAGGTCCACAAATCGCAAAACAACTCCAACCTGTGGTACAATTATGGCTTAATGGCGGCCACCAACAATGTACTCGGTACCAGCAACAAAACCAATGCCCAGACCAATGGTTCGGGGTATTTCCCGTCCGTTAGCATGAACGACAACGGGACGGTAGTTCTGGTATTCCAGGATTCCAATCCATCTTCCGGGGTATCTGCCCTAAAATACCAGGTAGGGATCGTCAGCGGAGACCACATCAGCTGGGGAGCTGAATTGGCCATCGGTATTAATGGCTTAAAGCCCACCGTAGCCCTATCCTCAGGAAGCGACCTAATCTTTGCGTACGAAAGCGATTCCTCTGGCACCCTGCAAATGAAATATGGTACCGTCGATACCAATGCCAAAACCATTGACTGGTTCGCGGGATTACCCTACAGTACGGGGCACACGCCCCACCTGGCGGTAAACAATTCGAACACCATTTTGGAAACCCACGACTTGAATGGTATTGTCTACTATTCTGTGGGAACCATTGATTTTAGCCAGAAATCAATTGTGTGGGGGCAGCACGATTACGTAGCAGTATCCTCCCATGGCCAACACGATGCTTGTATTGCTTTAAATGACCACGGCGAGGCCTTGCTCTTGTATCAATTGCAAAAAGCCAGCGCCGGTGATGCCCAGGAAGGCGCTAACCACTTCTGGGACGAGGTAATAGACGCATACGATTACCTGACCAATGCCGACGTCTACGGCACCTTCCTTAAGGTAGGCTACGTTTCGGGGAGCGGCTATAATACCAAGGCCAATTGGATGGATCCCAAGTTCGTCGGCTGGGGAAATAAACCGTCCATTGCCTGCAATGATGCGTTCAGCCTGATTGCCCAGCTGAGTGCCGCTAAACTCAACGACGAAAACAGAATTGTGGGCAATTCCTCCGACTTGTTATTTTACCTTTCCAAGGTAATGGATATGGGGGACTATACCGACCGGGCCAACTGGATGCACAACAACTTCCTGGACGTTTCGCTGAAGAACATGGTCATCCCCGGTGCCCACGATGCCGGGATGTACACTACCCACAACTGCACGGTCGCGAGTGAAGATTCCACGAAAACGCAAAGCAAAAACTTTGCTGATATGCTGCAATCGGGTATCCGCTACTTTGATATTCGGCCATCCCGCAGTCTCAACAACACCTTTTATTGCTACCACTCAACCGCTGGTATGGGATGTTACGGTGCCTCAATTAGTGATATTCTCAACGACGTAAGTGCTTTTCTCAGACAAAGCAAGGAGGTCGTGATTCTGAAGTTTTCGCATTATGATTTCCCCGGCGGAAACAGCGATAAGTGGGATCTGGAAAGAGAAGTCTCAAGTGCACTGAGCGGTATGTTGCTCTCTCCGTCTGATAAGCAAGGTCGGATTGCGAATATGACACTCCGGCAAATTTTGGGTAACAGCACAAATGGAATTGCTATTCCAGTATTTTTGCCTTACAGCAGTTCGGATTCTTCGGCTGATTACAGTGGCCTGTATACCTATGCCGACTATGACCCTAGCCATAACAACGCAACTGCAGCGGATTTGGTGGTCTACGACAAATACTCCGACGACAATAGCCTGAACGACATGCGCAAAGACCAACTGCACAAGTTGCACTCGTCTTCCAATCACGGCGGCGACCTCTTTTTGTTGTCCTGGACCCTGACCCAGCAGATCTTCGAGGGGATGACCTTTCACTTCGATCAATTGAACAGCTCCATCGAGGACTTTGCTAAGTTGGCAAATAGTACCTGCACGCAGGTTTTATCTGACCAGCAGCAAACCCAGCAAATTACCACCAGCAAATTGCCCAACGTCGTGTACGTGGATTTCTGCGATAACTTTGTTACCGACATTTGCGTATGGCTGAATTTCTGCCTGAAAAATGGATACATTAACCGCTAATTAGCCCTGGATCACTGCTGAATACTGGCCCCATGCTCCCTTGAACACCGACCGCCGTTGCCCATTCCTGGGTGGCGGCGGTCGTTTTTTGGGCCGAGTGAAAGGCTTTTTCTATCTTCCAGACCCTGCTTTCTCATTCGAACCTTGCACCTGCGTTCGCGCCCCAAAATGCATGGTTTTCTGATACTTGCGCAGCCGCAGGTGCCATGAAAGTTGAACGGCAAGGACAATTCTGCCCGCAGCCGTAGACCCGACAGTTTTATTCTTTAAGCCTCAAAATCAATTCAGGTATTGCACCATTGTCAAAACACATTATCTTTACGGCCAGACCCAGCGACCGGGTCACTCACTCCCTTTGTAAAAAGCTTAAAATCCTGCTAATGGAATACCGGACTAAACTTCAATATGCTGAACGCGTTGCGGAGCAGCTTCAAGGAAAAAAATCTACCGCCGAGATAGAGACTGAACTGAAACAGGAGGGCCTGTTTGAACGCGACATCATTAATGTAATGACGAGTGCAAGAAATATTCTGGCAGACAAATATGCACCGCTGGTGAGGGAAATTTTACTTGGCAAAAGAGATGCCGCCGAGGTACAGGAATCGGGTGTTATTGACAATGAAATACTCACCACACTCATCTGGCAAGAATCTAATAAATTGGCCATTGCGGAGAAGAGAGCAATTACCCGGATGGTAAAAGAAAATTACCCCGTCAGCGAAATCATTAAAGAGGTGGATACCCGATTCCTTACCATTCCTCAGGCAAAGCAACACATCGAAAAACTTCAACAAACCCAACAACAAAACAGTGGAAGCAACAGGATCGCGGGCATAATGGGAGGTTTAGGCCTTATCCTTCTTTCCGTAATCGTACTTGTTGCTACTGATAGGTTCTTTTTCTTCATCCCCATTATCGGAATCATCATGATCGGGAAAGCACTCGCCACGGAGAGAATGGCGTACGAAGATTGAATCCACTGGGTTTTGGTCGTGTTGCAGGTCGATCTGAACTAATTCAAATATCACACGCATGGCAAAAAACAAAACCACCGAAACAGCCCTGAGCGTTACCGACTTCATCAACGCCAATACTTCGGTGAATTCAGCAAAGATCAACTCTGGACCGCAACCCACCTTTTGAACAAGTAACGCCTTTGCCCAACATATCGTTTCCGACAAACTTTTTTCGCCCCACCCAGCGCCACCCTCCGGAGAAATGTTTTACCTTGCCTGGCGTACCCTACGCTGGGCTCTACAGTCTTCAGGAAAGGGTAGGGGAGCGTCCGTTGCACAGCCCCAACGATAACTGATAACTTGCGGCCCCCGAGCCGGCAGACAGAATAATACAACCACCAATCATACCAAAATGGAAACGCGTTTCAAGATCCAGTACAAAACCACCGTAAAAGCCCCGCTTGAGAAAGTCTGGGAAGCACTCACCAACCCCGCAATCGTGAAGGAATACTTTTTCGGGTCAGAATTGGTCACTTCCTGGCAAGTAGGCACCCCAATCGTTTTTCAAGGCGAATGGGAAGGACAAAGCTACCAGGACAAGGGCGAAGTCCTGGAATACGAACCCAACAAACGCCTCGCTTTTTCCTACCTCAGCAACTGGAGTGGCAAAGAAGACCTCCCCGAAAACTACCTCTGGGTTTGCTACGAGGTATCGCCCCACGGCACCGATACTGAACTCGTTATTCACCAGAGCAACTACGACCAGGAACGCGCCGACCATTCCGCAGAGAACTGGGATTCCGTCGTTAGCGGAATGAAGAAAATTGTGGAGAGCTAGCAGTAGGTAGATTTCTTTTTTGCTCGCCCAAACGAAAGCTTTCAGGTGGTTGAAATTAGGGAGGCTTAATTTTTTTCCGCCTTGGTTGCAGTTTCGGTTAAAAGATTTACCTTGCCAGCCCTAAGGTGGCGCTGCCCGACGCCACTTCAGCCAGCGCCTACCTCGGCTACTTGCCGCAAGGGTAGGGGAGCACTCACTTGAAAACTTACTACACTACCCGGTACCTACAAGCGTCCGGAAATCCATTAAAAACACCATATGATTATCTTTGGAAGCAGAGCCGTCCATCTGGACTCTGCGCAATCGATTAACGCAACTTGCCCAAGTTGTAATACCCAAGGCTCCTTAGTCCTTAGCATCTTCCGGAAGCATGCACATATTTTTTGGATTCCCTTATTTCCCATCGGGAAGGTCGGGGTTTCCCAGTGTCAGCACTGTAAGAACGCGCTAGATGAGAACGAGATGCCGGAGTCAATTTCATCCCGGGTCAATAAACTAAAGGAAGAAACCAAAGGCCCTGTCTGGCAATTTGCTGGCGTTGGAATCTTTATTCTTTTGTTTATTATCGGTGCTTTTGCCAGCAGCCAAAGCAGTCAAAATACCGCAGCGTATCTCGCCTCTCCCATGGCCGGAGACGTTTATGAATACAAGTTCGACCAGGGAAGTTATTCTACTTTCCTGGTGGCAAGGGTCGTGGGCGATAGTGTATTTGTACACCCCAACGAGTACGAAATAAACAAAATCACTCGCTTGTACCGGATCGAAAAGCCGGAAAATTATTCTACTGAAGTAATCGGATTTTCCCGCGCTGATTTAGAGGCGATGCGTACTGCGGGAGATATTTTAAATATAAAGCGTTAGACACATTTTCTTCCTATGCAACGTGCCATGAAACTATTAGCCTTAGTCTTGCTGCTCCTGCCCATTCTCCACTGCTCAAGCCCTGTATCGGCCGTATCACCATACGCCGGAACCAGCAAAGTTTCCTCCAGCCCCACCAGCTACCAATTGATCAAAAAAGCCGATTGCTTCAGCTCGGGGCTGGGCGAGGAGGTATTCAAGGTGCTCGAAAAGCCACCCACCATCAACCTCTCCCGAAGCTACTTCGAAGCGCGAATCCAGAACGCTCTGACATCCTCCCTGACGGGAAGCGAAAACGTTCAACTGAAAATTGTCACCGTTTTCTTCTCCAACGCCACTACCTGCCTGTACCAACTCTACGCAACCGATACCCTTGACGAAAAAGTCATTGCCGCGTTAGAACTGACTATGAACGAGAAGCTCTCCATCCGCCCAGGGACGCAAGGAACACGCCAGGTAAACTCCACTGGCGAAACCTACGTGGAAATTGTCCGTGGGGCGGTGAATTCGTTTCGGCACCACAATTATGGTTTTACGGCGGGGCGGTAAGTAATCGCCCTCAAAGCGACACCCCCCGCTTCCAAGGAATAAAATCATCCTGCCCCAGGCGTTGCGCCGCCGTGCTTTCCGTTCCACTGGCGACGCCCAGCAGGTACTCCAGCAAATCTTCGCCCCGCTGCTCAATGCTCGTTGCGCCGGTAATGACGCCGCCCGCGTCGAAGTCGATCAGGTCGGCCATCCGCAGGGCAAGGGCGTGGTTGCTCGCCATTTTCACGACGGGAACAATGGGGTTGCCCGTCGGCGTCCCCAGGCCAGTGGTGAATACAATCAGGTTGCAACCCGAGCCCGCCAGCCCCGTCGTACTCTCCACGTCGTTGCCGGGCGTACACAGGAGGTTGAGGCCTGGCCTGACTACTGGCTCTGCGTAGTCCAGGACGTCGGTTACCGGACTGCTCCCGCCCTTCCGCGCCGCGCCCGCAGATTTCATCGCATCCGTTATCAGTCCATCCCGAATGTTGCCGGGGGAGGGGTTATTCTTGAAGCCTGAGCCAACCGCTTCTGCGGCGGCGGCGTACTCCTGCATCAGGCGACTGAATTTGTTGGCCAGTGCAGGCGTTACACAGCGGTCAATCAGTTCCTGCTCCACCCCGTTAAGCTCCGGAAATTCGGCCAGCACCGCACTGCCGCCCAGCGCAACGAGCAGATCGGAAACGTAGCCCAAAACCGGGTTGGCAGAAATGCCCGAAAAGCCGTCGGATCCCCCGCATTCCAGGCCGAGCGTCAGGGCCGAAAGGGGAGCGGGGGCGCGGGTGGCCAGGTTGGCCTCCATCAATCCGGCGAAGGTCTTTTTTACGGCTTCGGCGATGAAGGTCCGTTCGTCGCCTACCGCCTGTTGTTCGAGGTAGTGGACGGTCTTTTTTCCCGCCAGTCCCCACTCTGCCAGGGCCTGTTGTAAGATGGGGATTTGCGCGTTCTGGCAACCCAGGGAAAGTACCGTTGCTCCGGCCACGTTCGGGTGGGCAATGTACCCGGCCAGGATTCGACAGAGCACTTCCGCATCCTGCCGAATCCCCCCACAGCCTCCGTCGTGCGTCAAAAATTTGATGCCGTCTACGTTGGGAAAGACCCGCTCCCGCCGCAGTGCCGCCTCCGGCCGCAGGGGATTGAGCGCCATAATGGCCCCGGCAGACTGCCCCGCGCGGTAGGCTTCCACTAAGACGCCCAGGTCAATCGGCGAACTGCGCGCCCGACCGTAGCCCAGCCCCTCCAGCATCGCTTCGCGGATGACTTCCACATTCCGGTTTTCGCAAAATACCAGGGGAATCACGAGCCAGTAGTTCGCCGTCCCCACGCGCCCATCCGCCCGGTGGTAGCCCATGAAGTGGCGCTTCCGCCAACGCTCCACTGTTGGCGGAAGCCAAGCTTCGCGCGGCGTCTGCGGCCCGTAGTTCGTCGCAGCGTGCACGAGGTTCCCCGTATGCAAAGCACTACCCGCCCAAATCGGCTCGGTAGCTTCGCCCACCAGCGTACCGTACATGTACACCGCCCCGCCCGCAGGCAGGTCCATCAGCGTAAACTTGTGTTTCGCCGCCGTCGCCGTCTTCAGCCGGAGAGAAATTCCATCAACTTCCACCAAAGTACCGGCCGCCAAATCACGCAGCGCCACGGCCACGTTATCGCGGGCGTCAAGTCGCAGCCATAGCAGGTTTCGTTCAGGCATCACTAGGTGATTTGAATAAGCAAATATAAAAGCAGCACGCTGCGGCAGCGTGTCCCGTGCAGCAGCCCATTAGCTTACGCTGCTGCCTACGGCGGTCACGCATTCACACATTCGCTCATTCACTCACTGGAGAAACGCCCCTCAACCCACTTCCCCCTACAAGCTCTTCAGCAAAATATTCCGCCACCGGACCTTAATCCCTCCGCCATCGTGGATTTGCAGCGCGATGCGGCCCTTGGCAGCCCCAATTTTTTCGTCCGTCAGTTCAATCATTTCCGTGCCGTTGAGCCAGGTGGTCACCTTCGGGCCTTCGACGCGGATTTTCATGGTGTTCCAGTCGCCCATCTTCAGCGCAGCGTCTTTTTCCGGGTCGGGTTTGATGAGCCAGCCGCGGCCGTATGACTCGTAAATGCCGCCCGTATCGTTGCCGGGAGGGGCCACTTCTACTTGCCAGCCAGTGATTTTGGTACCCTCAATCGTGGAACGGAAAAAGACCCCGCTGTTGCCGTTGGCCTCCTGCCGGAAGTCCAGCGTCAGCTCAAAGTCGTCGTAAAATTGCTCGGTGGCCAGGTAGCCGTAGTCTGCATCGGGTCCGCTCTCGCAGATGAGCTCACCGTCTTGCACGTACCATTTTTCCGTGCCGTAATTGATCCAGCCATTCAGGTTCTGGCCGTTGAAAAGGCTTTGCTTCTGGGCACCGCAGGCGGTAAATTGCAGGCAGATGGTACAGCATAGGGCGTAGTAGAACAGTCGTTGCATAAGATCGATGGTTTTGCTTTTTGCGCAAGGTACACCGCCGGCGTAAAATGTCCTCAACCTCGCTCTTTCCGGTCCATTTCTTTGCACCTGCGTCCGCGCCCAGGTCGTGTTTGCGCGGTCGCAGGTGCCGGGTAACGGACAAAGAGCGGGGGAGGGGCAGACGTCTCCGCGTTGCCAAACGCCAAGCAACTCTACGCAAAACTCCGTGCGGCTCCATGGGCTAAAAAAGTTATACCTGGACCAGAGGCCCGGATCCAGCCGCGAGTGCCTATCTTCCTGCCCATTTCACAACACGCCACAACTTACCCGCTCTAAACATGGTCGCTTTTTCTCCCTCAGTTATTCGTTTTATTTACTCAGCCGGAATTTTCTTAGTTTGTATTTTTCTATCCTGCGGAAGCGGTACCGAAGAAAATACTACCGCTGACCCCGCTCCAGAGGCTCCCGTCTTCACCGTTACCGAAGCACCCTTTGGCACGACGCCCGACGGGCCCGCCAGCCTCCACACGCTGCGCAACGGCGGGGGGATGGAGGTCCAAATCACCAACTACGGCGCCATCGTAACGCGCATCAGTGTGCCGGATAGTGCCGGAACCTTTGCCGACGTTGTCCTTGGTTTCGACTCCCTGCCGTCGTACCTGGGCGAGCATCCCTACTTCGGGGCCGTCGTTGGCCGCTACGGCAACCGCATCGCCGCCGGAAAATTCAGCCTTAATGGCACTACCTACGAACTGCCCACCAACAATGGCCCCAACCACCTCCACGGGGGCGACCGCGGCTTCGATAAGCGGCTGTGGACTGTTGTCTCAAGTGGCCAGGACTCGACCGGTGCCAGCCTAGTGCTGGAGTACGTCAGTCCCGACGGCGAACAAGGCTACCCCGGCACCCTGACCGCCCGCGTAACCTATACGCTGACCGACGATAACGGCCTCAGCATCCGCTACGCCGCTACCACCACCGCCGCTACGCCCGTCAACCTGACCAACCACAGCTACTTCAACCTCGACGGCAGCCCCGATATCCTCGGCCACGAACTGGAAATGAAAGCCAGCAACTTCACCCCCGTTGATGTCACCCTGATTCCCACCGGAACGATCAGCCCCGTTGCCAACACGCCCTTCGATTTTACCACTGCCAAAGCCATCGGCCGCGACATCGGCCAGGACCACGAGCAAATCACCTTCGGCGGCGGCTACGACCACAATTTTGTCCTCGACCGCAGCGGTACGGCGCTGGAGCTGGTGGCTACGGTCTACTCACCCCTGTCTGGCCGCGTCCTGGAGGTCTTCACCGAAGAACCCGGCATCCAGTTTTACTCCGGCAATTTCCTTGATGGAACGCTCACCGGCAAAAACGGCCGGCAGTACCAGCAACGCGCGGGCTTCTGTCTTGAAACCCAGCACTACCCTGATTCGCCCAACCAGCCGAACTTCCCGAGCACCATTCTGCAGCCCGGAGAAAATTACAGCACGCACACGGTGTACCGTTTTAGCGTACGGTAAAAGGATGGTTTTAGCCCATGGAGTTACATGGAGTAATGCATGGAGTTGCATGGAGTTTACTTAATTGGATGCGGGCCTGCCGTACGGCGGTATTTTTTTAATCGCTGGAACTCTTTTTGTCTACGCTAATCACGATGTTCACCTCTGCGGCGAACGCGGGCCAAATAAAGCCAGGCCCGCGTTCGCCGCAGAGGTAGCTTCGGCAGATGCTTGCCGCCTATTCTCATAGTGAGGCTTACCAGGTCTTGCCTACTTTATCTCCAGCGTTAAATTACCATTCTGGGTATTTTTGGCGGATTCTGGAACGGCTTGCCAGAATTCTCCATTTACCACAAATTTAAATTCGTGGTAGACTTCTTTCAGGTCTTTTTTACGGAGAGTAAATTGGTAGATGCCCGTCCCGGTCCTAGTCATTTTGTAATTTGAATTGTCCGGATTCCAGCCATTGAAGCTGCCTGCAATCGTAACGTATTCAATTTCCTCCTCCCTCATGTTTTTTGGCAATGCAAAGGTGAAGATGATGTTTTCCTTGTCCAATTTGTAGCCGTATTGGATAAGTTTCAATCCTTTCTTGACTTCCGTTATTTTCTCGAATTTGAAGTTCTTTATGAATTTCGAATCCCCTTTGGCTGCGTAGCCTGAAGCAATCAAGAAGGCTCTTGCTTTTTCATCTGAGCTAACATCCATTTCGATGATGTCCTTAATGGCTTGCTTTTTGTCGGTCGCTTTGTCGTAATACGCTTTGCATATTTTGTATCCCACGAAGTAGCCCAAGTCCTTTACCTGTTCCCCATTTAAATTTCTGCCTTTCACGCCATATAGCCAATCAAAATAAACGCCTTTTTCGTTTGAAGCAATGAATTTTTTAAACTGTTTCCAAACGGCTGTTTCATTGCTGTGCCCAAAGCCAACGTAGCCTCCCGGGTAGGTTTCGACCAGGCTCTTTTGGTTGATCACTTCCGAAACAAAATCACACGCTCCCTCGTATAAGCAATGTGCTAAAAGAGCGTTATCAGATTGATTTTGTAGGGTATGAACGTATTCGTGCAGGACAATACTTACGGCCCAGTCTGGCTTCTCATTGGCCAGCAGTTCGCAGCCAATGAATAGATTCGGGCCTTCTCGTTCTGGTCGGCCTCCAAACATGCCTAAACCCATCACGAAGTAAACGTCTCCATCCTTGAACCCCGGGTACTGCTCTTTAAAGTATTTGAACTTCGGCTCTAATATTTTCATCTGGGAGCTGAGGTTAGTGAAATAGGGCCTTATTTTAATCAGGTGTTCTTGGCTGTTGTTCATTAAGTCTACCCAATGCTTTGCAGTAGCTCTTTTGCCTCCGTCAATGGAGTGGTTTATTGCGTATTCTACGCCCAAACTCCCGTTGTCCAAATATATTTTTTGTACAAAGTCAATTTGCTTTTCTTTGTTTGTAGTGGCTTGAATGCTGTCAAACGCTAGGTAGAAGTTTTCGATGTCTTTGGTGTGAAAGACGGTTTGTGCTTTAATAGTGGTTATGCAAACAAAAGCCAGAAAATAGAAGACGTATTTTTTCATCATTGTGTCGTGTGAGATTGTTTTAAGTTTTCAATGTACTCGCTGAGTAGGTGAAAGCGCGGGCAAAGTAAGGCGTTTTTGGGTGTGTTGTGCCTAGGCCAGCAAAAATCTAACCGAGAATTCACGGGGGCGGGTATTGTTTTTTTCATGGAGTTTTGCTGGGTCCGGACCTACGATCCTGTCGGAACATAGCAGGATTGGAGGAGGGCTTCCCGCTCCCCCATCTTCAATAGCTTAAAATCCAGAAAATCCTGATTCAGACAAAAGTCCTCCCAAGCAGCCAGTCTACCGACCACCAACCAGCAAAACCCGCAAAGCCTCTTCCGTTGCTCCTGCCAACAGAGCCTTTTGGGCCAGTAGGTGCAGCGCCAATTCTCCTTCCTGAGCGGCAGCTTGTACTTCGGGGCGCTCGGCCGTAGCGGCAATTTCTTCCGCGGTGGGCAGGCGCTCCAGGTTGCCGAGCCGGCCGAGGTTGTTGCCCGTTAGTACCGCACTGTTGCGCACTGCCTCCGGCAGCTGGTCAATGCCGATGCCCAGGCTATGAATGGGCTTGGGGATGGTGAATTTCGCTTCCGCGGAAGCGCGCAGGTATTCGTTACCGCCCATACGCGCAACCAGGTCGAGTTTGGCCGCGTCAAGTTTGCCGTCGGTCAAGACCCCATCCGCCAGGTGGATGCGTACCGCCCGGGCAATGACCAGGTTGCCGCTGCCCGGGCCCGTCCCCAGGTCCAGGATCTGGTCAACGTGGCACTCAAAAGCAATAGGCGCTTCTCCTACACGCGGCGGACGAACCAGGTCGCTACCCACCTCCGTAAAGCCGGCCTTGACAAACTCATTCACCCCCTTGGCGTATTCCGTGCTGGCCAGCGAAAGTTGCTCCACCAAGGGGAAATCGATGATGTTGATGACCACCTCCGGCACCTCCAGGATATTTTCCAGCGTGTGTTTCGTTGAGCCGTCCCGCACCCGCCGCGATGCCGAAAAGGCAAAGGTGATCGGGTTGGCCCCGAAGACATTGAAAAAGCTGAAGGGACTGAGGTTCACCCGCCCTGCTGCATCGACCGTGCTGGCAAAGCAGATCGGCCGGGGCGCCACGGCCGTCGTCAGGATGTTGAACAGCGCGGGGATGGATTGGCTGGCGGGGTCGATGGTCATAGCAGGAGAAAGTCTGAGTTAAGGGGCTAGTTCGGTAGTGTTGTAGTTCGGTAGTTCTGTAGTATTGTAGTTCGGTAGTAGACAAGGCCCCACTACCGAACTACCGAACTGCCATCTAAAGGCCGTTGAAGACCAGTTAGTTGTGATTATTGCCAGGGCCCAACCTCACGTAAAGTTACTTGGCAGGGAGCACCGTAGCCGTCACCGCACCAAAGCCGACCCGAATGCCATCTTTTTCGGCGTAGCCGCGCAGGGTCAGGGTATCGTGGTCTTCCAGGAAAGTCCGGGTGCTGCCGTCGGCCAGGGTCAGGGGTTTCTTACCCCCTTCGGAGATTTCCAGCAGCGAGCCGTAGCTGCCGGGGTGCGGACCAGAGATCGTCCCCGAGGCCAGCATGTCGCCCACGCGGACGTCGCAGCCATTGACCGTGTGGTGGGCCAACTGCTGGGGCATGTTCCAGTACATGTACTTGAAGTTGGAACGGGAAATGACGCTCTCTTCGCCGCCGTCAGGACGTAACCCCACCTCCAGCTGGATGTCGTAGTTCTGGGGGCCGTTGCAACGGAGGTATTCCAACACCACGGGTTCCTGGCGCGGACCGGGTACGCGGAAAGGCTCCAGTGCTTCCAGTGGAACGACCCACGGCGAGACGGAAGAAGCAAAGTTTTTGCCCAGAAAAGGGCCGAGGGGGACGTACTCCCACTTCTGGATGTCGCGGGCCGACCAGTCATTGAAAAGAACCATCCCGAAGATGTAGTCCGGGGCTTCGCCGGTGGAGATCGGCTCGCCCAGGGCAGAGTCTTTGCCGATGATGAAGGCCATTTCCAGTTCAAAATCCAAACGCGTGCTGGCTTTGAAGACCGGGCTCGTGGCGTTGGGCGGCATCACCTGGCCTTTGGGGCGGTGGAAATTCTGGCCACTGACGATGATGGAAGAAGCCCGGCCGTGGTAACCCACGGGTAGGTGCCGCCAGTTGGGCAGCAGGGCGTTGTCGGGGTCGCGAAACAGCTTGCCGACGTTCGTGGCGTGTTCAATGCTGGAGTAGAAGTCGGTATAGTCGCCCACCCGGACGGGCAGGTGCATGGTCGCTTCTGACTGCGGAATGAAGAGGTGGTCGTGGTTGCTCAACGGGCCTTGCTCGTCGCGCAGCCAGCTTTGCACCTGCGTCCGCGCCCTGCTCGTCACCTGCTTCCCGAGCGCAATGAAGGGATTGAGGTGGTCTTCGTAAAACACGCTGGTATCAAAGTCGAAGAGGTCGAGCTCGGCCACGGCGGCCATGTCGAGGATCTGGTCGCCGTAGGCCACCCCCACGCGCGGAGATTCGCCGGGCAGGGAAAAAATGCCCCAGGGCAAATTGTGGATGGAAAAATCGGCGGAATTGTGGGTGGTCATAGTAGGGTGCTGGATTATTTTTCGAGCCAGGATTGGTGGTAATCGCCCGTGTCAATGGCCAGGGCGGCTTCCGTGACTTGCAAGGGCGCAAAGGTATCGATCATGACGGCCAATTCCTCGGTTTTCGTCTTCCCGATGCTGGCCTCGTAGGTGCCGGGGTGCGGACCGTGGGGAATGCCACCGGGGTGCAAAGAAATGTAACCGGGGCCAATGCCCGTGCGGCTCATGAAGTCGCCATCCACGTAGTAAAGCACCTCGTCGGAATCGATGTTCGAATGGTTGTAGGGCGCGGGAATGGACAGCGGGTGGTAGTCGTAGAGCCGCGGCACGAAGGAGCAGACGACGAAGGACTTGGTCTCGAAAGTCTGGTGCACCGGCGGCGGCTGGTGGACGCGGCCCGTGATCGGTTCAAAGTTGTGGATGGAAAATCCGTAGGGGAAATTGTAGCCATCCCAACCCACCACATCGAAAGGGTGGGAGGCGTAAACCAGCTCGTGGAGTACGCCCTGCTTTTTGATTTTTATCGTGAATTCGCCTTGTTCGTCGTGGGTCTCCAGATCGCGCGGAAGCTTCAGGTCGCGCTCGCAGTAGGGGCTGTGTTCGAGCAGTTGCCCGAAGTGGTTGCGGTAGCGCTTGGGAGTGTAAATCGGGTCGGTGGACTCCGCATAGAGGAGGCGATTATCTTCCGTATCGAAGGCAATCTGGTAGATCATTCCCCGCGGAATGAGCAGGTAATCGCCGTATTCAAAGGGGATATTGCCCAGTAAGGTGCGCAGCGTTCCGGTACCGCGGTGAACGAACAGCAGTTCGTCCGCATCGGCATTTTTGTAGAAATAATTGGTCAGCGATTTTCGGGGGGCGGCCAGGCCGATCTGGACCGTATTGTTGAGCAGCAGGGTAGTGCGGCTGTCCAGAAAATCGTCGGCCGGTGGCACGTTGAAGCCCACGAGTTTGCGGCTCTTGATGGTTTTGGCCTCGGCCACTTTGGGCTGCACGTCGGTACTCCGCACGATGTCTTTCACCTGGGTCGGGCGGTGCAGGTGGTAGAGCAGCGAAGACATGCCATCGAAGCCGATGGTGCCAAAAAGTTGCTCGTAGTACAGCGTCCCGTCGGCCTTCCGGAACTGGGTGTGCCGCTTGGGCGGAATCTGGCCGAGTTGGTGGTAAATGGGCATAGCGGAGGGGGGCACGTGAGTTTGGTAGGGCCACGAACGGCTGCACAAGATACAAAGTAGCGACTACAATTGTTGTCTTGCCAACTGTTTTTTGGGCGACTTGGGCGCGGTCGCAGGTGCAAGGGGAAAGGACCTGGGAGATAGGCCGTCTAATTAGGTACACTGTAGGCGTACCCGGTTTTCGCGCTGGGCGGTAAGCACCGGACGCTCAAAGGTTCATTTTCCAGACAGAATGAAGGTTTCCGCTGCGCTCATCTTCGAGGTCCGGAAATCGACCTTTGAGCGTCCGTCCTACGCTGCTGCTACGGCGGTCACGCATTACCTACGCTGCTGTCTCGCCTATCCCTCGCGGTAGCGTATTCACTCATTCACGCATTCGCTACCTAAACCCCAACCCAAAACCGCAAGGGATCGATTGCCTCTTTCTTCTTCCCAATCATCACCTCAAAGTGGAGATGGGGCGTGGTATTTTTCGCGTTGCCCGTATCGCCGACGGTGCCTAAGACGTCGCCAGCTTTTACGACATCGTCTTCGGCTACCGACCAGGAATCGAGGTGAGCGTAGTAGAACAGCCGGCCCGTGCCGTCGCGGAGGTAAACCTGCTTGCCGCCGCTGCCGCTATCCCGAACGGTCTCGATGAAGCCATCGGCTGCGGCCACCACCGCCGTTCCGCGGGGCGCTTTGATGTCGATGCCCTTGTGGGTGCGTTTGCTGCCGCGCTTATCGCCAAACACTGAAATGACGTGCTCGGGACCGTGGCCTTCTACGGGGAAGGTCAGTCCACTGCTGTACTTGTAATTGACGGGAGCGGGCTTCCTTACCGGCAGGGCTTTTACCGTTTTCGGCTTCGCATCAGCGACCGCGGGGGCGGGTTCCGGCAGGTGGATGATGGGCGCTGGCTGGGCGGGTCCCGACTTCAGCACGATGGTCTTTTCTCCAATCTCCAGGCGGGTGGCGGGCAGCGACTGGTGGATTTTCAGGCCCACCAAACCCATGCACAGCAGGAGCTCAAGGGCCAATATTTTGTAGAACATGCAAAATGCGTTGTTGCAAAAATAACCGACGGGCGGAGAGGAATGTTGTCTCCGCCCGTCGGCCGAAGGTACGGTGCGTTCTTCTATAGCTTAACCACCCGCCGGTAAATCACGCCCTGTGCCGCTCCGAGCTCCAGCAGATAAGTACCGCCGGGAAGGCCCCGGAGGTTGATCTGACGGAGGTCGCCCGAGAGGTCGCGGACGGTGCGGCCCGTCGTTTCCAGCAGGCGGATGCGGCTTAGCGCAGGCAAATTGCCGCCCAGGAAAAGCTGCTCCTCTCCGATGGGGTTGGGGTAGAGGACCAGGTCCTGGCCCCAGGTGGGTTCGCTGGCGGAGGTGCCTCCCATCACCATCAACCCTACGGTGCTGCCTAGAATGGGGGCCGATTGCTGGTCGGCCAGGATGAAGGCATTGGGGATGATGGACAGGTTGGCGGTGTAGCTTTCGCTGGTGTTCGGATTCTCCGGGGTGAAGGTGATACGGCAGACTTCTCCGCCGGGCGTGGTGGTGTTGATTTGGTCCTTGCGGCTCAGGGCAATTTCGAGTCGGCCGGGCGTGAGTTCATTGACGCGGGCAATCGTCAGCAAATCATTGCCCAGGAAGGAGTTGCTGAAATCAACGCTGATGGAGCTGCTGGAGATTTCGTCGGGGGAAAAAGCCACGGTGAAGGCCAGTCCGTAGCCTACGGCAAAGGGATCATTCCCATCCCCCAGGCTGACGGCCAGTGTGGCGGCTTCCCCAACGTTGAGCTCGGGGCTTTCGATGGTCAGCTGGGGCGCTTCGGGCACGACAGAGCTGGCATCGGGTGCCGGAATGAAGGCGGTAGTCATGCTCTGGGTATAGAAATTGTCAACGGTGGCTAAGTCGCCCGCGCCCACCGTTCCATTGCCATCGGCGTCCGCAAGGGCGTGGTTGAGGCCGCTGTTGAGCTCGCCCGGCCAGCGCAGTCCTTGCTGGGGGAAAAAGACCGTGCCGTCGTCATCACGCGCTGGCCCGGTGCGGCCGTGCAACAGGCCGATGTTGAGCAGGTCGCGGTGGTCCACCTGAAAGTTGTTGTCGGTATCTCCCGGCAGTACCGTGGTGGCCAGGTCGGGCCCGAAGTTCAGGCTCCCGGGGATGGTGTCAAAGGGAAAAGAAGTGATCGTGTTTTCCTGGACGAACTCCGGTTCCCGAAATCCGCTGAAGGTGATTGGCGTACTGCCGCTGGCGTTGACGCCATTGAAGCACAATTCCATGATGGTCGTTCCCGCCGGCAGCGTGATGCCCGTCAGGTCATCGGTCAGGAACGCCACTACGACATTGTCGGGCTCCGGCATCGCTACCCGCGCAGCATTCAGCTCCAGCGGATTGGCACCGTAACGGAGCTCCACAAAGTCCACTTCGCGGGGATCCCAGGCCACGGAAAACTGGACCGAAGCGATGGCCGGAAAGCTATCGGCAATGACGGGGACACACATGATCTCATTGCCAATGGCCACCACATTGGGAACCCGAAGCTGTACACGCTGCTGGCCCACCAAGGTGGCCGCAAGCAGCAGAAAAGCGGCAAAAAATAAGGAGCGTGATAAAGTTTGTTGCATTGTGTTGTTCATTGGGGAAAAGAATGGGAGGCTTGTTTCCGCGCCCAAAATCGGACGGGCAGGGAGGGAACGGACCGGGCAAATACCCTGCCCGGCGTTTCGTTGTTACTGTAAAGGTAAGCGCTGGTTCGGAAATTTGCCGTCCTGGCCAAGTGCTTAGGTTGCGGAGGCAATTTCACTGGCCAGGCTTTTCCCCGGGCGAGTGGAAGCGCCGGCGGGATACTACTCTTCTTCCGATGCCGGCAGGGAACTGTCTTCCAGGTAATCCGGGAAATGCCGTTGCAGGATCTCGAGCAAATATTCCTCCTCCAGGGGCTTGCTGTAGTAACCTGCGACATTGCCACGCACTTTCGCTTGTTCCAGGTCGGGCGAGTCAATGGAATTGCTGAGCATAGTCAGGATGATTTCGCCCTTGTGCATGACGGCCAGTTTATCGTACTCATCCAAAAATTCCCAGCCGTTCATGCCCGGCATGTTGATGTCCAGAAAGATGAGCGTGGGGCTGGGGAAGCCTCCCTGGACCATCTCCGTTACCAGATACTCCAGCGCCTCCTCGCCGCTGTACACTACCTTGATTTCGTCGGTAATACCGGCTTTGCGGATGATTCGGGAGTGGAAAAAATTGTCTGACTCCGAGTCATCAATGAGCAATACCCGCTTAAGCTTCCGCTTCATCGCGATCATAATCCTGTTTTTTTAATGTGAAATGGAAGGTTGACCCTTTACCGAGTTCGGAATCTACCCAGATATTTCCGTGGTGGAGATTAACAATTTGCTGACAAAAGGCCAGCCCGATGCCTTGTCCCTCGTAACTTTTTGCGGCATTCAGGCGATTAAACATCTCAAAAATTTTCTTTTGATTCCGGGGGTGGATTCCGATCCCATTGTCTTTAACACTGATCTGCACGAAGTCCTCCGTCTCATGGCAGCTGATGTCGATAACCGGGGGTTGGTTGGCAGGACTAAACTTTAACGCATTGGCCAACACGTTCTGGAACAACAGCAGTAATTCCATCCGGTAGCCTTGAATGGTTGGTAAAGGAGCCGAACTTACGGTAGCCCCCTTCTCCTCAATAGCACTATCCAGTACGTGCAGCGTATCCTGCAAAGCAGCGCTGAGATCCACTTCCTCCGGCGCGGCGCTGGTCCCCAGGCGCGAGTAGGCCAGAAGTCCCGCAATGAGGTTGCGCATATGGTTGGTGGACTTATGGATGAAGGCAAAGTACTGCTTGGCGTCTTCGTCCAAACGGTCCCCGTAGTCTTCTTCGAAAAGGCGCACGTAGTTGCTTACGGTTCGGAGCGGCTCGCGCAGGTCGTGGGAGGCTACAAAGGCAAAGTTGTTCAGCCGCTCTTTTTTGGCTTTCAGTCGCTCAATGAGGCCACGGTTCTGCCGCACGGTTTCATCCTTTTGCTGGTTGATTTTGGCCAATTCCTCCAGGCTCTGGGCCAGCTCGCGGTTGCTTTCCTGTAAACTGACCTGGGTGGCTACCAACTTAGCAAAGACCGGACGCACCTTGCCGATCAAACCAAACAGACTGATCAGGATAACGACCATCGAAAGGGCGATGAGACCAATTACCACTTTTCGCCAGGTGCTACTGGAGCGGGTGCGCTTGGCCAATAAATTGTCTTCCTCCGCTGCGAGAAAGCCAGCAATCGTTTCGATGTTGACCATGTACTTCTGCCCGAGGTCGGTGTTGAAAATCTGTAGTGCCTCCTCCGTGCGTCCCTCCTGTACCATGTTGATGGTATGGTCCATCTCCTGGAATTTTTGCCTGGTAAGCTTATCGATTTCCGCCGCACGCCTCCTTTGTTCGGGGGCATCGCCGATCAGCTCTTCCAAGCCCGCGTAAACGGACGCGTAGCTCGCCACGGCGGCATAATAGGGGTCCAGGTAGTTGGAGTCTGTACTCAATAGGTAGCCCCGCTGGCTGGTTTCCGCTTTGCGGATTTCGAGCAGCAACTTCTCCAGCTCATTCTTTACCTGCCAGGTGTGCACCACCTCGTTCATCGTAGCGCTGGTCCGGGCAGAAGAGAAAGCTACCAAAGTCAAAATTGCTACCAGGGCCACAATCAGGTAAAAGAGATACTTCAGGGTATCGTCTGGGAGGGCTTCTGATTTGATCTTAGGAATCACTGACGCGTTTGGTTTTGGTTCGCTGCGGGTAAAATGTATGCTGTCCGGTGGTGTGCAACTACCCCTTCCACCGTGTGGTTAAACGCAGCGGACAATTTGAGCGTTCGCACAAGAATACTAACTTCAGCACTCCTTTACACTATTCATGCACCTTCAGCTTTCTACCCCAACGCTAACGCTCTTCGAAAGTGCGCTGTTTCAGACGGTCACTACCTGCTACAGTACCCCTGAATATACCCTGCTGGTAGACCCCAACTGGCTGCCCGGTGAGGTGGAAAGCATCGCTGCCCACGTCGACCGGGTGGGTGCTGGCAAGCCGCTTTACCTCTTCTTTACCCACTCCGACTACGACCACATCATCGCCTGGGAACGTTTCCCCGGTGCCATCACCCTGGCTTCGGAGGCATTCACCGGCCATCCTGACCCGGAAAGTGTTTTGCAGCAGATCCGGGATTTCGATGAAGACAACTACATCGTCCGTCCGTACCCCATCACCTACCCGCTTATTCGTCATCCCATTGCCGGCGACGGCACTGCGCTGCTACTCGGAACCGACGAATGGCGCTTCTACCAATCTCCCGGCCACAACCGCGATGGGCTAATTGCTTTCCTCCCCAGCCAGGGCATGCTCATCGTGGGTGACTATCTGAGCGACGTAGAGTTTCCTTTCGTGGAGCACTCTTTTGCCGACTACCGGGCTACCCTCGATAAGGTCGACGGCCTGCTGCAGTCTGGTGCCGTCCGCATCCTCATCAGCGGCCACGGACCCCACACCCGCGATCCGGCAGCAATGCAACAGCGGCTCCGGGAGAGCCGGCAGTACCTGGCAGATCTGGAGCGGGCCGTTCGGGAGGGCATTGACTTTGACCAGGCTGCCCTCTTCCAACGCTACGCTTTTCCCCGTAGCCAACGGCCTTACCACCTGGCCAACGTCGCCCGGGTGCGGAGCGAAATGGCGGAAGCCGATTAATCCGCCCGCCAGCGGGATATCCTGCCTCAGCCCACTGCCCCCGCCCCCGTCCAGCGTCGTATCTTTGGGCCGTGAAATTCGAAGATTACCCCCTCGCCCCCGAGATCAAGCGCAGCATCGGCAAGCTGGGCTGGAAGCGCCCCACTGACATCCAGTACCGTGCCATCCGCCACATCCTGGAAGGCGAAGACGTGATGGGCATTGCGCAAACCGGCACGGGCAAAACCGCCGCCTTCGCCATCCCCGTCGTCCAGATGATCCACACCGGCCGCGAAAACCAGCGCCGTAAGGATGGGATCAAGTGCCTCGTCATGGTCCCCACCCGCGAGCTGGCCCTCCAGTTGAACGAAGTATTCACGGCCCTGGCCAAGGGCACCCGCGTCAATGTTTTTGCCCTCACCGGCGGCGTGGAACAAGACCCCCAAATTCAGCAATTGCAAGACGGAGTCGACATCCTAATCGCCACCCCGGGCCGGATGTTTGACCTGCTGAACCAGAAAATCCTGCGCCTTGAACGCGTCAATATCCTCATCCTGGATGAGGCGGATTTGATGCTCGACCTCGGTTTCATCGCAGACATCCGCGGCGTACTTGGCCACCTGAAAATGCGGCGGCAGACCCTGTTTTTCTCCGCAACCATCAACGAACAGATCAAAAAACTGGCCTACACACTGGTCAAAAAGCCGATCCGCATCCAGATCTCTCCCAAGGATCCCATCTCCCGGAACGTCGACCATTCTGTCATCTTTATTGAGATGGACGACAAACGCTTTTTTCTGGAACGCTTCCTCAAGGAACATCCCGATGCTAAGATTTTGACCTTCGTTCGCACCCGCGTCCGCGCCCAAAGGGTTCACGATGCGATGCTCCGCGTTGGCCTGCCCAGCCTCGTCCTGCACGGTGAACTCGATCAGGACGCGCGCAACGCAGCGCTGGAGGCCTTCCGCAACGGCGAGCAACGGTTGATGATTGCGACCGACCTGAGTGCACGTGGGATCGACATCCCCGACGTCACCCACGTCATCAACTACGATTTGCCCGATCAGGCAGACAATTACGTCCACCGTGTCGGGCGCACCGGCCGGGGGGAGCGGCGCGGGATTGCCTATTCCTTCTGCGCACCGCAGGAGCACGACCGGCTTCGCGCCATCGAAGCATACACCGGGACGGAGATCAGGGTGGTGGAACTAGACCGCCAGGAATACCGCGAAACCCTCCACTTCAGCCGGACGGACAATATGTCCATCGACGAACTTTTAAAAGAAGCAGAGAAGTGGGAAAAGAAAAAGAAGTAACGCACCAGTCTCCCTACTCAAACTTAAAACTGTAAGTGAGCGAGGCGATCGGTGCCCCGAAAATCGTCAGGCGGTAGCTGCCGAGCGGACTGTTGCCAAAAATGGCCGTAGGGCTGCCCGGGTCGCGGCCCTGGTAGTAAATATTGTAGGCGTTTTTGCGGCCGTAGAGGTTGTAGACCGTCACCGTCCAATCGCCCACCCAGCGCTTTTTAACGAGGCGGGGGTTGTGAATCGTCCAACTGAAATCCAGGCGGTGGTAAAGCGGCATCCGGTCGTTGTTCCGTTCCAGGAAGATGGGAATCGGCTGGTTGTCAATCGTCAGGAAGCCGTTGGGCACGGTGTAGGGCCGATTGCTCTGGACGACGAAGTTAAAGCTGACGCGGTTGGTGCGCCCGTCGTCAATCGTAAAATTGGAGTTGAAGGTGTGGGGTTGATCGAAGTAGCCATTGTACCATTCGCCGCCGTTGACGCTGGTGCCGAAAGTAGGCCCGGGCACCCGGTTGCGGCTGCGGGCGTAGGCGTAGTTGATCTCTCCGGTCAGGGTGCCTGTCCGCTTTTTCACTCCAATTTCGACGCCGTAAGCCTGGCCCTGGCCCTGGATGATGTCAGTCTCCACCCGGGGATTGAGGAAAAACTCGGCACCGGGCTTGTACTCCAGCAGGTCCTCAATGGCGCGGTAGTAGGCTTCCACACTGATCTCGTAGCGGCCCAGTCCCGGAAGGAAATAAGCGCCGGAACTGACGAGCTGGCCCCGCTGCGGCCGCACATTGTTGTCGGCCACCTTCCAGCGACTGCTCGGCACCGGCGTTGTGGCGTTGAAGATGTTTTGGAGGTACTGCCGGCTGCTGGCGTAGGCGGCTTTGAGGCTGACTTTAGGACTGAGCTGGTGGCTGATGCCTAGCCGGGGCTCCAGGCCGCCGTAGCTGTGCATAACCTGTCCGCCGGCAAAACTCCTGGTACTTTCCAGAAAGGGATCCTCCACGATAGGGCTATCACCGTAAGAACGTTCCTCCCCCGGCCCCAGCTGCAGGAAGTGGGTGTACCGCAAGCCCAGCGAAACCCGGGTCTTTTCGCTAAGCATCCACTCGTCTTCCACAAAAATGCTGGCCTCCAGGGCCTGTTCCTGGTCCAGTTGTACTGCCGCGACCGAGGGCGCACCGCCGGGGTCTAAGGTTCCGGGGTTCAGATCATAGCGCTGTAACTGGATGCCTCCGAAGTAATGGTGCCCCCCCCGCCCCTGGGTTTCCAAAATGGACTGTAGGCTGGTGTAACGGATCTGCGACGCGAAGCTGACCACATTTTCGGTATCCTCCTGCGGAAAAAGGACCTGCGGGCGGTGGTTGGAGCGCACCAGGCGGGTCTGCAGGCTCGTCCGGTCACTGAAAATCTTTAGCCATTCGGCCGTGCCGTTGAGCGTGAAGTAGTCGTTTTGGTTTTGCCGGGCCACAATGCCGTTGAAGCGGTTGAGCAGGTCAATCTGGTAAAAATCTTTGCTGTAAAAACCCACCAGGGTAAAGATGTTGCTGGGGTTGGGTGTGTAGCGCAGTTTCACCGTGCTATCGAAAAAGCGGCTTTCGGTATTCTTGAGCCGCTCGATGCTGGTGAAGAGGAAATCGCTCAGGCCAGCGCGCCCGCCCGCCAGCAGTTGCAGTTTTTTGTTTTTCGTCAGGGGCGTTTCAACGCTCAGGTGGCTGGAGACGAGGCCAATGCCACCCTGCATCTTGAAGTGGTTGCTGCTGGGGTTGCGCGAACGCACGTCGAGCACCGAAGCAATCCGCCCCCCGAAGCGGGCAGGAATGTTGGCGCGGTAGAGATCAACACTCCCCAGGGCATCGGGGGTGAAAACGGAAAAAAGCCCGAAAAGGTGGGTGGGGGTGAAAATGGGGGCACCGTCAAAAAGGACCAGGTTTTGGTCGATCGTGCCCCCCCGGATGCTCAGGCCGTTGCTGGCTTCGCCGGCGGAATTTACGCCTGAGAGCAGTTGCAGGCCCCGGAATACGTCGACTTCCCCGAGGGCTACCGGGAGGATTTCAATGTCCGCAATGCTCAGCCTTTCCACGCCCATCATCGGCCTTTCCAGCCGCTCGCTGGCGTCGTTGGAGCGCACCTCGATGGTCTGCAGCACCTGCGCGGTAGGCGTCAGTTCCAGGGTAATGCGGGTGGAGGTACTGCTCAACAGCGTCTCCCGCCGCAGGGTTTCGTAGCCAACAAACGAGGCTAGAATGAAGTGCTTGCCGCGGGGCAGGGTTAGCGTCAGGTCGCCGTTTTCGTCGGTCGTTCCGTTGCTGTTGCTGCCTTCGATTTGTACGTTGACGAAGCCCAGGGCACTGCGGGTGCTGGCGTCGATGGTGGTCATTTTCAGCGTGGTGCTTTGCCCGAAAACCGGCGCTGCGAGGGCAAAGAACAGGATGGCAGTGGTAAACAATCGCATTGGGGAATAGTAGCTGGGCGCTGGCGCAGGTGCAAAGGTGACAGAGAGGCAGGGTTGGGGTAGGGGAGGCGCGTTCATTCGCCCCAGCCTTCTGGCCGAATGCGGGTGCGGGTACCTCCTTCGCAGGGTGCGGTTGGGGGGGAAGGATTGACTGGCTCAAGAATGATCTGGCTGTCAAAGGGCAGCGGCATGCCGCCAAAAGTGTCCTGGTCAATAAAGATCCGTTCCTGGCTGACGCTGACTACACCGACGAAGCCCAGCACATTGGTGCCCAGCGGACTTACGTCGGCCAGATTGCCAACTAAAGCTGCTGGCAGGGGCGCGTTCAGTCCGCCGGAACCTTCGGCGAGGCCCTTGAGGGTGAGATAAAAGTTGTAGGCGGCCGCCGAGGTGCTGAACAATTGCACGTCGAAAAGCAGCTCTCCACTCGAATCGTAGTTGTCTCTGCCGGCCTCCAGACCCGTCACGCGGCGGCCGTCGCTGAACTCATCGGTGAAGACATTGATTTCCTGGCCACTTGAACTTATCCAGCAGGCGGCGTCGCAGAGGTAATCCCAGCGTCGCACGAAGCGGGTGTCGGGCCCTGCAATGCATTCCCCGTTGCGCCAGCGCGACCGTTCACAACTTGCGCAAACGGCAATCATCTCGTAGGTCGTCAGCCGGAGTTGGTAGTAATTGCGCTCGCCGGCCGGGTCCTGGAGGTCTGCTTCCAGGAGAAAGGCCGGGATGAAGCGGTCGCGGGAAATACTGAAGTAGGCCTCCTGCTCGAAGCGTACCCGCACATTTTCCAGGGGGACGGGGGTGGGTACTGGCTCGGGTTCGGACTCTACCAGTTCCCCCTGCGGCGTTGTCACCCGCAGGAAATAGGAGCGGCCAGACTCGGCCACCCAGCCTTCCGGGGCACGGAAGCGGTTGGTGGCGGGGATGGCCTCCCAAAACACTTCTTCGCCGTTCTCGGCAACTGCGCTGACGACCGCGCCGGGGACGGGCGAGAGCGTATAGTCACCGAACAGAATTTCGTTGCGCGCCACGCTGACTTCACTGTAGCCCGGGGCATCGCTGATCCGCCCCTCGATGAGCAGGAAACCGGTTTCAAATTGGTAAACGGGCACCACCGCGTCTACGCAGTGGGGAAGGGTTATTGCAACCAGTAGCAGAAAGAGCAGGCGCTGAAAGAGGGGCATGATACCGAAGCTTAGGCGGGCAATATAACACAACCTGGCCTCCGGGGCCTTTTTTCTTCAACCCGTTGTGGCTGCCACCCAGCCAAAATGCCGTTGACAAACCGTTAACAAGATTTCAACACCCATTGGGGAGGTGCCAACGTTTGCTGCATGATCTTTGTCCCGTCGAAGGGAGCTAAATACGGTTTCCCGGGACAAATATTATTTCACACGGATCAATTACCATCCAACATGTTCAAGCATATCCTTTCTTTCGTAGCCGTCTTTGCACTGGCTTTCTCCTTCACCTCTTGCAGCTCTGGCAACGACGAAGTGCGCAACGCGGCTGCACAGACCATCCAGACCACCACGCCCGCCACTGGCGAAGTTCCCGGTGAGCCAAGTGTTGCCGTTCCCGCTGGCCCCATCACCACGATGGCCTTCGAAAACAACGGTACCTGGGACTTCGGCACCGTAACCGACGGTGAAGTGGTCAGCCACACCTACAAGTTCACCAACACGGGTTCTGAGCCCCTGATCATCTCTGACGCTAAAGGTTCTTGCGGCTGCACGGTTCCTTCTAAGCCAACGGCACCCATCGCACCCGGTGCTACCGGTGAGATCACCGTCCAGTTCAACTCTAAAGGTAAGCCCGGTGCCCGCGACCAGAAGGTAACGGTAACGGCCAACACCAACCCCGCGCAGACCTTCCTGCACATGACGGGTACGGTTAACCCCGATCCTAACGCCGTAACGCAGTAATTGCCGCCCGGCTGGCCTTCTGGCCAGGAAAGAACGCCCCTCCCGGTTTGCCGCGGAGGGGCGTTCTTGTCTTACCCCCCGCTCCTCATCCCGACTCCCCCCTTCGGGGGGCCGGGGGGGGGAGCACCTGCGGCCGCGCCCTCGGTTGTCCCTGCGCTGACTATCTTTGCCTTTGCGCTAAATCCATTGCTCTATTTCAGCTAAATCTCCCTTGCTTACTACCCGTCGCTTGTTGCGTTGGACCCTCGGCAGCGCGGTGGTCTTGTTCATCAGTTTTCTGTACCCGAACAACCAGAAATTTCCGTTCACTTTTGAGCGGGGGCAAGACTGGCATTACGCCGACCTGGAGGCTCCCTACGATATTCCCATCCTCAAGCCCGAGGAGCAACTGCGGGCCGATCTGGCCGCCGTACGCGAGCGCGCTACCCCGGTTTACCGCTTCGACCAGGAAATCGTCCGGGAGGCCCGCGCCGACTTTTTGGCGGAATTCAAAACCAAACTCGACAGCGCCAAGGCGCGCAACCAAAACCAGGACATCCTGGCCCAACCCGAACGCCACCGCCGCTACGGCCTGGAGGTGATCGATAAAATTTACCAACGCGGCATCATCAATGTGCGGTCCGAGGATTACCGGGACCAGGGCATTGACCACGTCATTACCGTCGTCAACGGCAATGAACAGCACAAGGTCTCCGTGTCCAATATCTTCACCCCTGGCGACGCCGTCGTCTGGCTGTCGGACAGCCTGTTTTATACCGACCTGAAGTCGCCGGAGTTTTTGCTGGAGCTTTTGCAGGATAAATTCCGCCACAACATCTTCTACAGCGATTCGCTGACGGTACGGCTGCGCGAGCAGGCGCTCGACCAGGTGAGCCCCTACAACGGTCTGGTGAAGGCCGGCGAAACGATTATCCGCCAGGGCCAACCGGTGACGGACGACGCTTTCCAGAAGCTGGTAAGCTACCGGAAAATGTACAACGAAGACCTGGGCGGACAGGCGACCTTTTGGTCCGTTTTCTGGGGTTTTGCGCTGCAGATTGCGCTGGTGGTGATCCTGCTTTTTTACTACGTCCGGACCTTCTTCCCGCAGGTCTACCTCCGCTGGAAAAACCTGGTCTTTATCCTCCTCTGGCCCGTCCTTTATGCCCTGATGATGTGGGCCATCGACCTCTCGCCGGAGATAAATGCCTACCTGGTGCCCTTCTGCATTGTGCCGATTGTGATCCGGATTTTTTACGGGGAGCGGCTGGCTTTTTTCATCCACGTTTCGGTGGTGTTGGTGGCCAGCTTCCTGACGCCCCAGGGTTATTCGTTCACCTTCCTGAGCATCATGGCCGGGGTAGTGGTGATTGTGATGGACATTGACACCCGGGACATGGGACGCTTTTTCCGGAGCCTGCTGCTGCTTTACGCGTTCTATTGCGTGGGCTACCTGGGCCTGGAGCTTATGCGTGGGGGGACGTGGCGAACGCTGGACTTTAATACCTTGCTCTGGATTGCGGGCAATGCTTTTTTGGTGTTGCTGGCCTATCCTCTGATTCCGCTGCTGGAACGCATCTTCGGACTCATTTCCCCGATTACTTTGGTGGAACTTAGTGACATGAACCGCCCCCTGCTGGAACGGCTGGCCCGGCACGCACCGGGGACCTTGCAACATTCACTCAACGTGGCCAACATGGTGGAGCAGGCTGCCCGGGCGATCGGAGCCGATGCCCTGCTCGTCAAAACGGCTGCCTTGTACCACGACATTGGCAAGATCGAGAACCCCGAGTATTTCATCGAAAACCAGAACGGACCGAGCCCCCACCAAAAACTGGGTCCCAAGGAAAGCGCTGCCATCATCATTGGCCACGTCAGTACGGGCATCAAACTGGCCCGGCAGGCGGGCTTGCCCGAGGTGCTCATCGACTTCATCCGCACCCACCATGGGACCACCCGGGTCGAGTATTTTTTCCGTGCCTACCTCAAGGACCGTTCCGAAGACGAAGTAAGCGATAAGGAATTCCGCTATCCCGGTCCGCGCCCCAGCACCAAAGAGCAGACCTTGCTGATGATTGCCGACAGCATTGAAGCGGGTTGCAAAAGCCTCAAAAACCCAACCGAGGAGGAATTATTTGCCTTTGTGGACAGCATCATCCGCGGCAAACTTACCTCCGGCCAGCTGGAAGAAAGCCGCCTCAACTTTTACGAACTGGAAACCTGCCGAGACATCTTCAAGGGCATCATCAAAAGCGTCTACCAGATGCGGATTGCCTACCCGGCACGGGAGGAAGCGACGAAGGCCACGCCCGCTCCACCGCCCCTGCTGGAGGAAGAGTAAGCGCTTAAAGCTCCTGCTTCACTGAGGCCACCAGTTCCCGGGCGCGGGCTACGGAGGGGGCCTCGGCGTAGATCCGCACGATGGGCTCGGTATTGGAGGCCCGCAGGTGTACCCAGCCGTCGGGGAAGTCGAGTTTCAGTCCATCCACGTCGTTGGTGGGGATTCCGGGGAAGGCGGTCCGGACGCGTCGGAAGGCGGCGTTTAGATCGTAGTTGGCGTCTACGTCCAGTTTGTCTTTGATCATTTCGTAGTGGGCGTAGGTGTCGCGCAGGTGGTTGATGTCCTGACCGGAGGTAGCCAGATGGCTCAAGACCAGGGCGAGGCCGATCAGGGAGTCGCGGCCGTAGTGCAGGTTGGGATCAATGATGCCGCCGTTGCCCTCGCCGCCGATAACGGCACCGACGGATTTCATCATTTCCACTACGTTCACCTCGCCCACTGCGGCGGCATGGTAGGGCTGCCCGTAGCTGGCGGCCAGGTCAGCCACGGTACGGCTGCTGCTGAGGTTGCTGACTACGGGGCCGGGGGTGTGGCGCAAGACGTAATCGGCGACCACGGCCAGGGTGTACTCCTCGCCAATCCAGCGGCCACCGGGGCCAACGAGGGCCAGGCGGTCAACGTCGGGGTCTACGGCAATGCCCAGATCGGCATCGCTGTTGCGCATGCGTGCTATGAGGTCGGTGAGGTTTTCAGGTAAGGGTTCGGCGCCGTGGCCAAACTGCCCGTTCAGCTCTCCGTACATCACTTCGCAGGTTACGCCCAGAGCTGCGCAGAGGGGCGGGATGGAGATGGCCCCGACGCTATTGACCGCATCGAGGACCACGCGGATTTCGGCGGCGCGGATGGCCTCGACGTCCACCAGTGGGTGCGCCAGGACGGCGGCGATGTGGTGGTCTAAGGCTGTGGGGTCGGGCGTTACCGTGCCCAGTTCATCCACCGGGCAGTAGGTGATGTCGCCCGCAGCTACGATGGCGAGCAGGTCGGCCCCGGCGGCGGCGGAGATGAATTCCCCCTGCTCGTTGAGCAGCTTCAGGGCGTTGTACTCCCGGGGGTTGTGGCTGGCGGAAAGGATGATGCCGCCGCCGGCGCGGTGCTGGACTACGGCCATCTCCACGGTGGGCGTAGTCGCGTAGTCGCAGTCAATCACGTCAATGCCCAGGCTCTGGAGGGTGGCAACCGTCAGGGCCTTGACCACCGGACCGCTGGGGCGACCATCGCGGCCGATGACGACCAGCGGCCGGGCACCGCTTTGCAGGAGCCAGGTGCCGTAGCCGGCTACGTTGGAGACGATGTCTTCGGGCGTCAGGTTGTCACCGGCTTTACCGCCAATGGTACCACGGAAACCGGAAATGGATTTTTTAAGAGGCAAGGGTCGAGCAATTGGAGTGGTTGAAGAAATGGCAGTCGGCCCGGCTTGGGGACAAAGTGCGGCCCAAAGGTAAAGCAGCTTAGTGGGCCCGGGGGAATGCGTGTTCTTCTTTTCTGAGGGCTCCACCCGACGGAAGAGCGGGCACCTGAAACAGGGTAGGAGGTCTTACTGCGCAGCGTTCTACCTTTGTGCTACGCAAAACTCTGGCCCATTGAACCTCGACTACGCGCTTTTTGATGCCATCAACCAGGGCCTGGCCCATCCCTGGCTGGACGCCATCCTGCCCACCTACCGGGAAAAGACGACCTGGATACCGCTGTACCTCGTCATGGTTTACTTGCTCCTCCGGCAGTACGGCTGGCGGTCGACGCTTTACCTGTTGCTGGCCGTTGCGGTGGCGCTGGCGGTGGCAGACCAACTGGCGGCCAGCGTGCTGAAGCCGTGGGTGGGGCGTCTGCGGCCCTGCGCCGAGCCGGCGGTGGCCGATCACGCCCGCATCCTCATTCCCTGCGGCGGGCGCTTTGGTTTCCCCTCAAACCACGCCACCAATCACTTTGCACTCGCCACCTTGCTGTCCCTTACCTGGTTGCGTAAGGCCCACTGGGGCTGGCGGGCGGGCCTGTTTCTCTGGGCGGTCAGTATTTCCCTCGCCCAAGTGTACGTTGGTAAGCACTATCCCGGGGATATTCTTTGCGGGGCTGTTCTGGGAAGCCTGGTGGCTTGGGGAGTGGCTTGGGTTTATGGGCGAATGATTGAATGAGCGAATGCGTGAATGCGTGAATGCGTGAATGCGTGAATGCGTGAATGCGTGAATGAGCGAATGCGTGAATGAGCGAATGCGTGAATGAGCTGCCGCACGGGGCACGCTGCCGCACAGGACAATAATGAATAATTGAATAATTGAATAAGCTGCCGGGATAGTTCAATTA
>NZ_JACSIT010000062.1 GCF_014349155.1 Neolewinella lacunae | reverse complement strand
CCGTTGCTCGGGTCGCTGTCCATTACCGTGATGTCAAAGCCAAATACGTCCAGGCACGCAACGTTGCCCGTCAGGACCATGCGGGGAATCAGCAGGCCCTGGCAGTCATCGTTGAGCGTCAGGTTGATCTCGCCGATGCAGGAAAGGTTGGGCTGCAGGAACTGGACCGTCACGATGACCGGGGCCGTCGTTACGTTGCCGTTCACGTCCGTGGCCGTGATGATCACTTCCACCTCACCGATGTCTTCGCAGGTGAAGAGCAGCTGGCTGGCCGTCAAAGAGGCGATGCCGCAGATGTCCGTAGCGGTAGCCAGGTCGGCAACCGTCAGGGTAGCCGTTCCGTTGGCGTTGCTTAGTACTACCGTTTGGGGGGTGACGACAATCTCGGGAGCGATGTTGTCTTCTACCGTTACCGTGGCCGTGCAGGTGGAACTGTTGCCGTTAACGTCCGTTACCGTCAGGGTAACTTCGTTGGGGCCTACGTTGGCGCAGGTGAAGTCCGTCACGTTGAGCGCAAGGCTGGCAATGCCGCAAGCATCGCTCGAGCCGTTGCCTACCACCGCAGCGGTGGTAGAGCCATTGCCGCTGACGTCAAGCTGAACGGTGACGTCCTGACACACGGCGACGGGGGGAACATTGTCTTCCACCGTGACCGTAGCCGTACAGCTGCTGCTGTTGCCGCTGAAGTCAAAGACCGTAATGGGAACTTCGAAGGTGCCAACGTCTGCGCAGCCGAGGACAAAGCACTGGTCGAAGGGCGCGAAGTTGACCGCACAGTTGTCGGTAGCTTCGAACAGTTCGATCTCACAGTAGGTGCCAACACCTGCCGCGTCCAGCTGAACAACGATTTCCTCACAAATTACGATGGGTGCGATCGTATCAATTACCGTCACATCGTAAGTACAGCGGCCTTGATTGCCGCTGGCGTCGGTGATGACGACGGTGCGCTGGAAGGTAGAATCGGCAAAGGAACAGTCGAAGGTCCGGGCCGCAGGGCCACCAACGGTGAAGGGACCACTCAGGTCAGCCGGGCAGTTGTCGTAGATGCTGACCACTGCGTCAGCGTTTTCAATCATCGCCACGCCCATGCTGTCGAGGGCTACTTCAATGGCTTCACAAACGATGACGGGGGTGATGTTGTCGATCACCGTCACATCGTAAGTGCAGCTGCCCTGGTTGCCGCTGGCGTCCGTAACCACTACGGTGCGCTGGTAAGTAGAGTCGGCGTCCAGGCAGTCGAACATACGGGCCGTTGGGCCGCCGACTGTGAAGGGACCGGAAATAGTCCCTCCACAGTCGTCATCAATGCTCACTACTGCGTCGCCATTCTCAATGGTAACGTTGCCCGTGCTGTCGAGCGCCACCTCAATGGCTTCGCAGATGATGACGGGGGCGGTGGTGTCCTGGACGGTGAAGATCTGCTCGCAGGTCGTCATCCGGCCACAGCCGTCGGTGGCCGTGTAGGTAAAGGTATAAGTGGTTCCGGCAAAGTTGGGGGTGCCAACAATGACGGCCTCAGAGACCGTAACCACGGGCGTACCGCAAGCGGAGGTGGCCGTCGCATCGGCCGCATTCACGACGGGTACTACGCCACAATCAATGAGAGAATCGGCCGGGCACACCGTGAAAACCGGCGCATCACCGTCGAAGGCGATGGTAGACCGGAAGAAGATCGAATCAGTGGCCTGGTTGCCAGCGGCGTCGCGGATGACCAGGACGTTGACGATGTCTACCGAACAGCCTGCGATCCGGTTTTCTTCGTAGGAGTCTACAAAGGCTGCTTCCAAACCTGAGCAGTTGTCGTCTACGCAACCAGCAAGGTCAAAAGATGCAACGTAGATGCCACCAGCAGCAACCGAGAAGTCACTCAGGTTGCCAATCGGGGAGAACGTTCCGGAGGGGGAGTTCGCAAAAACTCCGTCGGGGCAAGCGGAGAAGGTGGCGGTGAACTCAGAACAGGTGACTACGGGAATAGTGTTGTCTTCCACCTGGATCGTGAAACTGCAGGTATCTGAATTACCGGAAGCATCAAAGACGATGAGCTGGATGCTGTCCCGCCCCACTGGCAGGTTGCGCCCGGCACCCAGGTTGCTGCCACCAGTTTGCTCATCAAAAGTCAACGACAGGAACAAATTGCCCGCCTCATCAAAATAGTTTTCACGGATTTGCAGGCCATCCGGGCAGTTTTCGCTGACGAAGAAAGTCCCCGGGGAGCCCGCAAAAACACAGTCATCGTTAACCAAAACGGTTGGTGCAGTTGGGGTACAGTTGGTGATGCTTGGTGCGATGTCATCAAGTACCGTCACAATGATGGTATCCAGAACGATGTTGCCGCTACCATCCATTGCTTCAATTTCTACTTCAAGGTTTACGTTACCCAGGTCATCGCAGGTGAAAGACAGTACCGGAGGAAAAGACTTTGCTCCTTCAACATTCCCGGCACCTGCGGCCGCGCCCTGGGTATTGAGCAGAGAAGAAACGGGAGACAAGCGAAGCAGGTTAGTGATTTCTGCGCCACAGTTATCGGAAAGGGCGTACGCAAAATCTTCGATGGATAGCTCCGCCAGGCCGTTTTGGTCGAGGTAAAGGGTAGTGTCATTGGCCGCCAGCGTGGGGACAATGGGATCAACAACCGTAATGGTTACGGTACAATTTGCACTGTTTCCTTGTACGTCAGCCAGCCCAGCTTGCACGGTATTGGGGCCCAGGTCCGCGCAGTCGAACGAAAACTTAGAAAGCGAGCTGAAGAAAATACCGCAATTATCTGCGCTGCTGGTGATGATGCCGTTCAGGGTGAAGTTGAAGGTTCCCGTTGGTATGACAGCGCTACCGTTTCCTCCCAGTGGCAGGGTAATGCTTTGGCAGGAAATACTGGGGGCAACATTGTCCTGTACGGTGACGGCGGCGGAGCAGGAACGGGAGTTCCCCGACGGGTCCCGTACGGTCATCGTAACGTTGATTGGAGCGCCGAGAGCATCTTCACAATCGAAAGTGGTTTGCGATAGGCTTCTGGTAAAAGCCCCACAATTGTCGGAAGAGCCCGCATCAAAGGCATTGATGGTGAGTACGGCTGCACCATCGCTATTGAGCGGCAAGGTGACGGGCCGGCACGAGGCCGTAGGAGGGATGGTATCCCTGACCCGGACCTGAAAAGTACAACTCACCTGGCAATCCTCGGTGCCGCTGGAAAGGGTTACCGTATTGTTGCCCAGGTCGTCACAATCGAAGCTGGTCTGGCTGGCGGTTACGGACCCGGGGAAGGTAAGCCCGAGCGGCGCAGTACCCGTGGGGCCCAGATAAACTATCTGATCAGCAGGGCAGGTGAGTTCGCTGGAGAAGAAAGTCCGGATGAGCGCAAAACCATCGGGATTGATGATGATACCGGGAAGTGCCGGATTGAGCATAGTACCTTCGGTCACACTGGTGGCGTAAGTAGAATTCCAGAAGCTGCCCCCTCCGCGGCCCTGTGGCCCTTCGGCGATGATGCCGGCCCGTCCACCGATGTATCCGCCGCCACCGCCGCCAACCACGGATCCGCCACCACCGCCGCCGAAGCCGAAGCCACCGTTGAGGACCTCAGTGGTTAAGCAATTTTCGTCGGTACCGCCAGCGCCGCCGTTTACCCCACCTCTTCCTCCATCGAGGACCGTATTCGTCTCCAGGTTCAGGTTGATACAGGTTTGTCCGCCGCCATTTACGTCAGCGCCGCCGCCGCCGCCGCCGCCACCGGCATTGCCTTCTCCTCCGGCACCAAATAGTCCTTCGGCATTGCCCTCCACTCCGTTACCTCCATTTGTAGCAACGCAAAAACCGACGCCCGTAGTGGCCGTTCCGCCACCACCGCCGCCGCCCACCAGCAACAGCGTCCAGTTGCTGGTTCCCGGAGCACGGTACAATAGGGCCGAACCGCCGCCACCGCCGCCTACAGTCTTACCTACGCTGAGCGTGCCATTCACCGTACTGGACTCTCCCCTTTCCCCCAGAATGAAGCGCAAAGTACCACCGGGACGTAAAGTTCCAGCGCCGGAAGTGGCGACCTTAAAGCCTGCCTCAACGGAGTTGCCCCTTCCTCCGCTGCCAGTACAAAAGGAAACTTCTCCCAGTATCTCATTTCTAACGCGAGCAGTACCGCCCTCGCCTCCTTCTACCAGTATCCGGAGCGTCCCGGTAAAACCCGGATCAATGATGTAGTCACGAACGGAACCATCGCCCTCTAGATTGATGGTTCCTGTGCAGCCTACAATGTTGGATTGGGCGTTTAGCCCGGTCATCATACCACCGGACAGAAAGATGAGTAGTGCTAAGTGCACTCTTAGTGTTTTGAGGAACATAAGATTACGTTGCGAAAAAAATTTAGGTCGAAGCCCAAAAGTAGACCGCCCCGCCACCTCCTGAACTACGTAGGACTACGTAATCAGCCATAACTTAGGTGTTTTACCGCATTAAAATGCGGGTTTATCCCCATTCCAGGAGGTCCAGCTGCTCTCCTGCCCACCGGTTCAGGGCCTGCCCATCGGGGAGGTCCAAATCCAATTTCCTCCGGATGTTTTCCCGGTGTTTTTCCACTGTTCGCCGGGAAATACCGACGCCCTCCGCAATAGCCTTGGTGTCTTCCCCCCTTGCAATACACAGCAGGATTCTACGTTCCGCAGGACTTAGGTTTTCAAGTTTACGGAGCAAAGGCGCTACCTCCAGGCGGTAAATAATTTCCAAATCACCGTCAAAAAAGGACTTCCCCTGCTCAATAGTTCTCAAGGCTCTGACAATGTCTTGAACAGCATTTTCTTTTAGCAAATAGCCATCAACGGGAATGCTCTTCGCACGGGCAATGTAGGATAGGTTCTTGTATTGGGAAAGGAGCAATATCCTGGCCTCCAGGCCCCGCGCACGGGCTTGGCGGGCCGCCTCCAGGCCATTCATCCCCGGCATAGAAATATCGAGTACCGCCAGGCAGGGCTGGTGCTTCGCCATTGCAGCAAGTGCCTCAATTCCATTGGTCACCGCTGCAATAATGCGGTAGCCCGCATCGCTCAGGCAATGCTCTAAACCGTTCAATAGCAAGGGGTGGTCATCAGCGATTATAACCTTCAAGGTAGTGGTGTTTAACACGTAAAAGCGGTAAGCTACAAAACTTTCCAAAGTAGTCAAAAGCCAGCAAAATTGATTACCGGTAAACACCAAACCAAGCCAGCTGCCCTGCCTCAACAGGTTACTCCCTGGAAGCTCTAAATCCAAAATCCAGCTGCAGCTACTTCCCGATCCCTGCCTGCCCAAAATCGCATCGGCATACCTGCCGGGGAAATCACGAAGCACAAACCGGTAAAGCACGCTCCATTCCAAAAACTGTTACTAATCATACCATCACTTGCTTACCTTGGTCTGTCTCGGGCGCGACCGCAGGTGCCAGGAAAAGGGACAGAGGAGCAAGGTACTGTCGAGGCTTCAGCCCGACCCCCAAGGTATTGTCGCGGCTTCAGCCCGACCCCCAAGCCCGCAGGTCGCTAAAGGTATTGTCGCGGCTTTAGCCCGACCACCAGGACCGCAGGTCCCACCACCAAAAGAGAAAAGCCCCACCACTCCAACCAAGGAGCAGCGGGGCTTTCCCCTAAGTCACCCCAAAGGGCAACTCTGATTCAGTCCTACCGAACCACCACCATCTTACGGGTAGCGGTAAAGTCGCCGGCCGTAAGCGTGTACGTCAGTACACCCGCTGCGCCCAGCTCCGCTGCCGTCAGCGCCACCTGGTTGCGGCCAGCCGTAGCGTCCAGCTTGCGCGTCAGCAGCAGGCGGCCAGCGGCATCCTGTACCGTCAGCGTCGCTGCACCGGCAACGGCCAGCTCGTAGCGGATCACCGTCTCACCGCGTACCGGGTTCGGCGTGTTCTGCAGCAGGGCGTTCAGGCCCGTGGCCACTTCTGCCGTCGTGAACGAAAGCGTCAAGGCACCACCCGTTCCGTTCAGGCTTACACCCTCCCGAACCGTAATCTCATCCGTCAGGCTCACCAGTTCGCTCAGGCGACCCGCAGCCGTAGCCATCACTTCCAGCGTCAGCACCGCATCAGCACCCCGCAGGGCTACCGCCAC
>NZ_JACSIT010000061.1 GCF_014349155.1 Neolewinella lacunae | reverse complement strand
GGGGCCGTCTAAAAAGTCTACTAGGGGGGCATTCTGGTACAAAATACGAAAAAGTAGTATTTTGAGGCTGTTCCCATCCCCGTAGCCGATGAGCACAAAAAGAGCAGTTTTCAAGCCTGACCTCCAGAACCAAGGCTTGCTATTCCCTCCACATCTTGCCGACATGGTACCGCCTCATCATAAGGCGCGGCTGATCAGCCAGATTATAGATGGGATGAACATTGATTCGATCCTAAGCACCTATTTAGGAGGTGGCAGTAGCGCGTACTCTCCTCGGATGCTGCTTAAGGTGTTGGTTTATGCCTATTCTGATCGGGTGTACTCATCTCGTTCGATTGAGAAGGCTTGCTATGAGAACGTGTGCTACATGTGGCTAAGTGGGATGTCCACTCCCGATCACAATACGATCAATAACTTTCGCAAGCACCGCATGGGTGGCCGGGTAAAGGAAGTGTTTGCCCACGTTTTGTTGACTTTACATGAACAAGGCTATGTCAAGCTGGATGATTACTTTTTAGATGGCACTATACTGGAGTCAGTAGCTGGCCGGTACACCTTCGTTTGGAAGTCAAACGTTGAGCGTTACAAGAAGTCGGTGCTAGACCAGATAGGGATGATCGTTTCTCAGATTGACGCTTTATGTGAAAAAGCGGATAAAGAGGATGAGCAAGCTGCCGATGGGGATGATCAAGGGGACAAACTCAGCGACAGTGCAGCAGTCCAAGAAACGATTGATCGACTCAACAAAGCCTTAGAAAGTCAGTCCCCCAGCACCAAGGAGGAAGCCAAAGAGGTCAAAAAGGCAAAGACAAAACTGAAAAACCTGGAGAGCAAGTCCTTGCCCAAACTCCAGGAATATGAGCGCCAGCAAGAATTACTGGGAGATCGGTCGTCTTACTCTAAAACGGATCATGGTGCTACGTTCATGAGGCCCAAAGACGACCACTTGGGCAACGGGGAGCTAAAACCCGGCTACAATGCTCAAGTGGGAACGGAAAACCACTTTGTTGTAAACTGGACAATGCACCAGACGCCTTCTGATGCGGCCTGCCTCATTCCTCATCTTGAAGACACCGAATCGATCTTAAGCCAAATCGGATTGAACTTGCCCAAGGCCATTACAGCCGATGCGGGGTATGGCAACGAAGAGGCCTATCGCTATTGTGAGGGCAAGGAGATAGAAGCCTACCTCAAATACCCGGGCTATTACAAGGAAGAGCAAGGAGTACTTAAAGCGCCATTTGCGCCAAGCCAGTTATACTATAACGAAGAGCAAAATGTGCTGATATGCCCCATGGGTCAGCATATGACGTATTGTGGAGAGGGAGAGGAGAAAACAGCAAGTGGGTATATCCGTGAAACAAGTAAGTACAAAGCCGTCAATTGCATAGGCTGCCCCTTGCGCGGGATGTGTCATAAACAAGACGGCAACCGAGTGGTAACCATTAGCCACAAAGGTCAAAGCTATCGCCAGCAAGCCCGAGCTCGTCTGAGCACGAAAGAGGGTAGAGCAAAGTGCCTGCGCCGTAACGCAGAAGTCGAGGGCTTCTTTGGCAACTTGAAGGCCAATCTGGGAAGACGTCGGTTTACACTAAAGGGACTTACGGGGGTTAACATTGAGATGGGCCTCCTTTCGATAGCCACAAATCTTCGTCGATTACATAAATTATCGATTGAGCAAGGGCGTAGTCTGCTTACTCCGGTCGTACAAAGGGCCCAAATGACCTAAAACGGCCCAAAAATCCGTCTAGACGGCATTTTTAACTCCCTGAAGGCCCACCCAGCATGTGGGGAGGCCCAAAAAAGGAACACATATTTTTTCTTAAATGTGTCAGAACGCAACCAGCACAGCCACCGTGGCGCACCCCACAGCTTTGGGGCTGACTTTTTAGACGGCCCCTTGGGGGGGAGCACCTGCGGCCGCGCCCCCTTAAAAACTCCGGTAGGTTCCGTCCAGGTAAGTGTTGGCCTCTTCTTCCTGGAAGCGGGCCGTGGCGTTATCCCAGTGCAGGGTCTGGTTCGGAAAACGACCCGCGATGACGCCCAGCAGGATGGTCTCCGTAAGGCGGGCGGCGTATTCGAAGGGGGCCGTAGTGGTGTCTTCGCCCAGGCAGGCGTCCACGAACTGGTGGTAGTGTTTCGGGCTTTCGCCAGCGTAATCGCGGACCACCGGCGCGTTGGCCATTTCCTCACCGGCCATCGCCAGGTCGATGTCTTCGTAAGCACCGTTGACGATCAGGCGGGGCAGTTCCATGAAGTGCGGCAGCAGCAGCCGTCCTTTTTCCCCTACGAACATGGCACCTTGTTCGGGCAGCGCATCGCCGTTGGGCAAGACCAGGTCGGGGTGTTCAGCCGGGACGCCGGGGCCATCGTACCATACCCATTGGAAGCTTTCGGTGGTGTAGGCCGTGCCCGGAAATTCGTAAGTAACGACGTTGTTTTCCGGGAAGCCGAAGCCAGTAGGAGCCCGGCACTCGTTCTTGATGGTGGTGGGGACATCGAGCGCCAGCGCATTGTAGGGCGTATCGAAGATGTGTACGCCCATGTCTCCGAGGGTGCCGCAGCCGAAGTCGAGGAGCTTGCGCCATTCGCCGGGGTGGTAAACGCCTTCCTTGTAGGGGCGCTCTGCGGCGGTGCCCAGCCAGAGGTTCCAGTCCAGGTGCTCCGGCACGGGGTCACTGCCCTCGGGAGCCGGTCCGTCGTATCCCCAGTTTTTGTTCGACCAGGCGCGGACGCTGCTGACCTTGCCGATGATGCCGGCCTGGATGAGCAGGGTGGCCAGCTTGTAGTCGTAGAAGGAGTGGACCTGGATGCCCATTTGCGTTATCAGCTGCTTTTCGGCGGCCAGTTTGCGCATGGCGCGGGCTTCGGTAACGTGGTGGGTCAGGGGTTTTTGGCAGTAGACGGGCTTGCCGTTTTCCATGGCCAGCATGGAGGCGGGGGCGTGGGTATGGTCGGGCGTCGAGACAAAAACGGCGTCAATCTCCCCGGCCATTTCTTTGAGCATCACGCGGTAGTCGGAATACGTCTTGGCCTTGGGGTGCAGGGCCAGGGCGGCCGCCAGGGCGTTGGCGTCTACGTCGCAGAGGGCCGTCACGTCCACCCGGGGGTGAGAGGCGACGGCTTTGAGGTCTTCTGCGCCCATGTTTCCTACCCCGATGTGGGCGGTACGCAGCCGGGCGGGCGTGCTGGCCTCCGTGGTCGCTTCGCCGGGCCCGCAGCCGGGCAGGAAGGCGAGGGTGGAAAGCACGGCGGTGCTCTTAATGAAGTCGCGGCGTTTCATGCGGCGGGGCTGGCTCATAGCAGTGAAATTTTAAAATGCTGGTATGCGTGCCAATATAGTGCGAGAAATTTTTCTGGCGCTGCCGCAGGTGCCGGGCCCGTCTTTTGCGGGCAATGCGGGTCGGCCCGGCCATCAGTGCTCCGCCGCAAAGGGCCAGTTCATCTCTTTCAAAGTGGTATCCAGAAAAGTGAGGAGCTCATCTCGGCCGTCGGTCGTCACGGCGCTGGTCAGGAACACCGGTGGCAGGTCTTCCCAGTACTCCAGCAGGGTCTGCTTGAAGGCTTCGACGTTGGCCAGGTCGCGGGCCTTTTTTCGGTCGGTCTTCGTGAATACAATGACGAAGGGGACGCCCTTTTCGCCGAGCCAGTTGATGAAGTCGAGGTCAATGGTTTGCGGCGGCACGTTGCTGTCCACCAACACCATGGCGCACACCATCTGGCTGCGGTGCAGGAAATACTCTTCGGTGCGGTCTTCCCACTTCGCGCGGGTTTTCAGGCTGCGTTTGGCGTAGCCGTAGCCGGGGAGGTCAGTCAGGTACCAACTCTCGTTGATGAGGTAGTAATTGATCAGCTGGGTCTTGCCCGGGGTGCCGCTGGTATGGGCCAGTTCCTTGCGCTGTACGAGCATGTTGATCAGGCTGCTCTTGCCTACGTTGGAACGACCGATGAAGGCGAACTCCGGCCGCTTGCCCGCCGGGGCCTGATTGACGCGGGCGTGGGAGGAAGTAAATTTGGAGGAAACAATCGCGGGCATAGTCAGTTATTCTTCCTCTCCCCAACGCCGGGGGCGGGAAGAAGGTTAGGGGGAGCGGGATTTTGCGGGGTGGTTCCGCCGGGCGGCGCTGCAACCCCGGTCGCACGCTTTCGTCGTTTTGGTACGCAGGTTGGTCGAGCAGAGTTGTCCTGCACGCTCATCAGCCCGATACTTGCAACATCAATCACCCAATTCTTTCTATCATGATCTGGCAAAATTTTACGCTCGCCCTCGGCCGCTACTTTGATTTTAACAGCCGCAGCCGCCGGGCCGAATTCTGGGGCTTTATGCTGATTTCTACCTTGATCAGCGCAGCGGCCAGCGCCTGGGACAATTTCCTTTTTGACGTCGAAGTCATCGAGAAGGTCGTGGAAGTCGTCTTCTTTGTTCCCACCATTGCCGTCGGAGCCCGGCGCTTGCACGATACGGGCCGCAGTGGCTGGTGGCAGCTGATCATCTTCACTGGTATCGGCATCATTCCCCTCCTCATCTGGTTCTGCCAGGACAGCGATACCCAACCCAACAAGTGGGGCTCCAGCCCGAAGTACGGTGTAACGAACGAAGAGCAAGACACCCCTACCTACCACGACGATCAGATCGTCTAAGCTTAAGCCAATACCCAATTAACTACGGCCGGTTGTGGGGGAGCTTCTTCTCCTGCAGACCGGCCTTTTTTATTGCCTCAATCCCGCCACACGAAGGGGAACAGCACCAGCCCCACGGCCAGTGACAGCAAATCAATCGCAAGGGCCAGCAGCAGGTAGCTGTTTTCCTCGCCCGAGGTCAATCCAACCGCATAGCCACCCGCGTTGACGAGCAAGTAGAGTAGGGGGATTACCAGGGGAAATGACAGGACCGCCATCAAAGTCCCACTCCCGCCGGCCCGCGCTGCCAGTGCCGCCACGAAGGTCAGGATGGCCCCCAGGCCCAGCCCGCCGAGCAGCAGGGACACCACGAAGTAGCCGGGTTCAAAAACGAAGTTCCGGCCCGCAAAAAAGGCCAGCAACAACCAGGTGATGACACTGACCAGCCAGATGGTCAGGATGTTGTACAGCAGCTTGCTAGCCAGCAAAGCCTCCGGACTCGCCAGCGTGTAAAAATAATAGTGCCGCCGGCCCCCTTCCCGCAAAAAACTCCGCCCACTGGCCACCGTTGCCCCAAAAAACAACACCACCCAGTATAGTGCGTTAAAAGTCATAGGACTGAACTCCCGCACCGCAAAGTAAACCACTACGGTAGTACACACCACGTAGAGCAGGACACTGCCCAATGCCGAGCGGTTGCGCCATTCCGTTTTCAGTTCCCACCGCAGGAGGTGGATAATGCTCTGCCAGGTATTCACGCCCGCAAAGGTACGGCAGGCCGCCGGTCAATAGTCGGTAGTTCACAATAGTTCAACAGTTCGGTAGCTGTGGTTTACTCGTATACCAGCCCTCACGACAAAACCACGAAGTACCCGAGTATGAACGACAGAACGACAGAACGACAGAACGACAGAACTACTGTACTATGATCTACTGAACTACTGAACTACTGAACTATGAACTACTAACTACCCCCCCCATCACCTTTTCGTATCTTGCAGCGTCTTCCGCCTGATTTTTTCTATCCTATGATCCCGAAAAAGCAACTACTTCCGCTCTTACTGCTTCTTTTTTGTCTTCCCCTGCGCGCCGAGCAACTGCGCGTGGTGGCCGAACGCGGCGACGGCGTCTACTCCCTGCTGCGCCGCTACCAGTTGCTGGAATTTCCCTGCAACCTCACCGAGTTCTACCGCCTCAATGGCCTCAAAGCCAACGCCCAGTTGCTGGTAGGGCGTGGCTACGAACTCCCCGTTACCGTCTATACCTACAACGGTACCAGCATCCGTACCACTACCGGCAACGACAACTATGCCCGCGCCCTCAGTATCCAGCACTACAACGAAGATTTGCTGCGCGCCGCCGTACGCAGTAAGGACTTTCGGGAAGACAAGGTGCTCTACGTCCCTTTCCACATCGATAATTGCTTCGAGAAGAAACTCCAGGCCGCCCCTAAAGAAATTCTCGACCAGGGAGAGATCACCCAGCACCAGGGCAACGTCACCAGCCCGCCACCCGATGATCCACTCAAGCAGGTAACCCTCACGGCCTACCGTACCTTCAAAATCTTCGGAGAAAAATATGCCTACGTCCCGAAAATCGACGACAAGCTCGCGGGCCGGATCTTCTACATCGTCGCAGGCCACGGCGGCCCCGACCCCGGCACCATCGGCAAACGGGCGGGCCACGACCTCCACGAAGACGAGTACGCCTACGATGTGGCCCTGCGCCTGACCCGCAACATCCTAGCCCACGGCGGTACCCCCTACATGATCATCCGCGACGATGATGGCATCCGCGACGACGTCTACCTCAAGGGCGATAAGGACGAAACGGCCTGGGGTGGAGCAGAAATCCCCCGGGGTCAAAAAGAACGCCTCGGCCAACGCTGCGAAATCATCAACCAGCTCTACGAACAAAACCTGGCCAAAGGCATCACCGATCAACTCATGATATCCATCCACGTCGATAGCCGCCACAAGGACAAAACCATCGACCTTTTCTTTTACCACCACGACGGAGACCTCCTCGGGGCCAAACAGGCCGAACGCATGCACCTCGTAATGGCCAATAAGTACGAGCAATTCCGCAAAGGCCGCGGCTACTCCGGCACCGTCGGTGCCCGCGACCTCTTCGTCCTGCGCGAAAGCAAACCCAGCGGCGTCTTCATCGAACTGGGCAATATCGCCAATCCCTCCGATCAGGTGCGCATCGTCGAACCCCGCAACCGGCAGTTGCTGGCCGACTGGTTGCTGGACGGGCTAATCCGCTGACCCACCCCACCTGCTCAGCCCCCAGGCACCGGATTAGGAAAACTATAAACTATTTTGGGCAATCCTTAAGAGCACTCCCAGCGTTTCCCAGGCCCAACAAAGCAATCTCCTATGGCTAAGCCGCTTTCCCTCTTCGTCTTCTTTCTTGGCCTGAGCCTCAGCTTGAGCGCGCAACAAACTTTCCCAACGCCGAGGTTGGCTACGGTCGATCTCCGGCCCGCAGAACTGCAGGAGTACATTGGGCAGGGCAAACCCACCGTCATCGCCATCTGGGCCACCTGGTGCCAGCCTTGCCACGCCGAGCTTGACCACCTCAAAAGCTACCTCCCCAAGTGGCAAAACGAGTACGGCGCCCAGTTTCTGGCCATCAGTGTCGACTCCCGCTCAATGGTCAGCCGCATCAAGCCCCTGGTGTCCCGCAAGGGCTGGAAATACGACGTTCTGGTCGATACCAACGGCAAACTCCAGTCCATGCTCGGCTTCCGCAGCATCCCCCAGATGTACGTGCTCGACGGTGCAGGCAAGGTGGTCCGGGAATTCTCCGGCTACCAACCGGGCCGGGAAGTGGAAGTCGATCAACTGATCCAGAAGCTGGCAGCGAAGTAAGCGCTGGCCAGCAACCATGCAAAAGTAAAACGGCTGCCCCCCGCGTGGGAGGCAGCCGTTGCTCGTTTCCAGAAAGGTTGGCCTACACGTCGACCTCAAAGGTGATTTTGACGTTGACGCGGAACATGTCCACTTTCCCGTCTTTCACCGTTACGGATTGTTCTTGCACGTAGGCGGAGCGGATGTGGCGAACGGTTTTGGACGTTTCCGCCACGGCCGTTTTGATGGCGTCTTCGTAGCTGACGCCGCTTTCGCTGAGGACTTCGATGACTTTAAGTACTTTACCCATGGTTTGGTGGTTTTGTGGCGGGCGCGGTAGCCCGCCGGGTTTACTCTTTGAGGAGCCCGAGCAACAGCAGCCCCGGGTTGCGGCTCCGTTCCACCTCCACACGGAGTTCGTAGGGTGCGCTGGCCGGAAAAACGTATTCCAGCAGTGGAAAGGCGTTGGGGGCAGTGTCCACTAAGACGATGCGTTGCTCCTCATCTGCCAAATATAGGTCGATATCCCGGAAATTGTTCCCTCCGGAAGCCACAAAATAGCCTTTGCCCGGCCCGGGGCGAATGCGTCGCAGGGTTTCGCCCCGCCCTTCGCCGAGCAGGTAGCCAAACAGGCACCACTGACCGGAAACTTGCAGCCAGGCTGCGCCGGTGGATTTGCTGATGCCCGCCACGGATGCAAAAAAGACCTGGCTCAGGGTACGGAAGTCGCGTTCCAACACCGGCCATCCGCCACTTCGTAACAGGCTGAGGCCCAGGTGGCTGTTGGGGTCAGGGCCGCTTACGGCGTGTACCTGCAGCTGGTAAGTGCCGCCCTGGGTGGGGCGAAATTCCAGGATGGGCGTACCGTCCAGTTCCGTGTCCTGGGCGAGGAGTTGCCCGTTGCTGTCGCGCAGCAGCAGGTCTACGTCGTAGGCCCCGCTTTCGGCGGAGGCCAGGAAAGCGTAGTTGACGTTGGCATCGAGGGTTACTTCCAGGGCCAGGCTTTCGCCGGTGGGGCAGGTGCCGGCTACCAGGGCCAGCCCGCGCCGCCATTCCACCCCGGCGAGGGCGACCATCAGGTTCCCTTTTTCGAAGGCGGCGTTCAGGGCGCTTTCCAGGCGGTCGTTTTGCAGGAAGAAGGTGCTTTGGCGCGTCAGTGGCTCCGGCTGGGCGCGGACGCAGGTGCCAGGAATTGCCCAAAAGAGCAGGGCGAGGCTAAGGGCCAGCCAATGCATCACCTGCCGGGCCGTCCGCACCGCCGCGCCGGCACCCGACTGCGCAAGACGGCGTTGGGCCTGGGCAGCGGCCTCCCGCGGGCCGGGTTGTTGCAGTTGTTCCAGGACCGCAAAAAGCTCCGCATCGGATCCCACTGAGAAGGCACCGCCGCCCCGGATGGCCGCTGCGGCTTCGGGGAATTTTTCGTGGCGGGGCCCGAAGATGGTTGGCAGGCCGTAAGCCAGGGGCTCCAGCGTATTGTGCAGGCCGGTGCGGAAGCCCCCTCCTACGTAGGCCAGGTCGCCATAGCGGTAAACCCTGCTGAGGATGCCGATGGTATCCAACAAAAGCACGCGGCTGCCAGCGACTTGTGCGGCGGAGGTCTTCGTATAGCGTTCGGCCTTCCACTGCACCTGCGTCTGCGCCAACTCCTTTTCTACCAACTGGTGCGGTGCCAGAATGAGCCGGACGGACGCCGGCATCCGCTGCCAAACCGGCCACCAGATGACGAGGTCGTCGATCCAGACGGAGCCCGCCACGATCGTGAGCCCGCCCGAGGCGAAGGCCTCGACGATGGGGTCGTGGAAAGGGGCCTCGGCCAGGGCCAGGGTGCGGTCCATCCGCGGATCACCCCCCACGGTGGCCCGCTCGGGCGGATATTTACCCGGGCCGGTAAGGAGTTCGCGGTCTTGCTCCGTCTGGGTGATGATGCCGGTAAAAAAGGCCAGCATGGCCCGCCACCAATCGCCCGACGGCCGGAAAAAAGACTGCTTGGGGCGAAAACTGGCCGCAATCAAAAAGGTAGGGACGCTGGCCCGGTGCAGGGCACGCAGGTGAAAAAACCAAAATTCGTATTTGATGAAAATGGCTAGGCTGGGACGCAGGTCGCTCGTCCATTCCTCCGCCCGCTTCGGCCCGTCGGGGGGGAGGTAAGTGACGTGGTGGACGGCGTCGGTGTCTTTACAGCGTTCGTAGCCGCTGGGACTGAAAAAGCTGAGGACAAATTGCCAGGTGGGGTGGAATTGGCGCAGGGCTTCTACTACGGGGCGCCCCTGTTCCCATTCGCCGAGGCTGGCGGCGTGGACCCAAACGACGGGCGGGGTAGTGGTGCCGAATTGCTGGTTGATGGCGTCGCGGATCTGCCGGGCGGAAGGGGCGTTTTGCCGGCCCCGTACCCATTGCCGGGCCTGGCGGTGCCCGAAGCGGGCGGCCAGGGCAATCATGCCGTGGTAGGCCGCCGTCCCCACCCGGTACATCCCCGTCATTACTTATAAAAAATTTCGCGTCCCTCTCCGAAATAGAGGGGGATGATGAGGCCGGCCTTGAAACCCAGAAGGGCGTCAAGGCGGGTGTCCTCCGGTGGTGGTGCGCCCGTAGGGAAATCGAAATTGCGCAGGGCCCGGGTAGTGCCCACGGTGGCCTCCACGCCGAGGTAGAAGTTGAGGAGCCGGTCTACCGCCAGTTGCTGGAAGCCGATGAACTGGTAGAAGGCGGGGCCGCCGGTGAGGCGATCGTACCCTCCTTTCAAGGCTTCGTCGAGCTGCGGGACGCTCTGGACGGGGTCGTTCTGTATTTTGATGCGGTGGAAGAAGTAGCCTACGCTGGAGGTGAGCTGGAGGCCGGCGCGCTGGTTGCTGCCAATGGGAAGGGTATAGCCTAAACTGGGCCCCACGAAAAGCTGGCGTTGGCGCAGTTGGATATCGGCTGGCTCCCGCTGGTTACCAATCAGGAAGCCATCGCGGGTGCGCAGGCTGGCCAGGACGTCTTCCCGAACCTGGTTGCCAAAGCCGAACTGCACCTTAAAGCCCAGGGCCAGATTGCTGTTTTGGGGCATCCAGGCGGCACCCCCGTCGAGGGACCATCCGTTGCCGAAGCGTGCGTTCAGGTCGCCGGCACTGACGTAGGGGCCGTAGCCCAGATGAATCAGCACGGCCCGGTCGAGATTGCGCGCACCGGCCAGGCCCTGGGCCCGCAGCCCGGGAAGCAACAGGCAAAGGAGGCCAAGAAGAAGAAAGGAAGGCAGTTTTCGCAAGAGCTGGTAGTTTTGGTACTACGCTGGGCAGTAGGGATGAAAAGCGGGGAAGGGTGGAAAATTGACGCAGAGACTTAGCCGAGCAACCTTTCCTTTTGGGCCTGGTATTCCCGCTGGGTGAGGATGCCCGCGTCGTGGAGTTCACGGAGCCGGGCGATTTGCTCCAGCAGGTCGGGGGGCGCGGCGGGTTGTTCCGGAAAGGCGGCCTTGGGCGTGTACGTCGGCCCGCTTTGGGCAGACGGGGGCGGGCTGGCGAAGTCTTCCAGGATTTCTGTCTCGGTTTCGGCTGGGCTGGGGGCCATCTCCAGCAGGTTTAAACGGCGGTAATTGTTGCTGCGGAAAACCTGGTAGGCGGAATGCTTGCGCATGGCCGCCAGGGCCGGGTGCTTCTCAATTCTTTCCGGTTTCGGGAGGCCGAAGGTGACGGAGAGCTCCAGGTGGCGCATTGCCTCGGGATATTGCCCTAGTTGGGCGTAGGAGCAGGCCAGGTTGAAGTGGGTGCCTGCGTCGCCCAGGTCGATCGCGGCAGCTTCGAGGAAGGCCTCAATGGCCAGGTCGTAGTCGGCACTGCGGTAGTAGCGGATGCCTTCGGCTTTCAGGGCCTTGGTGTCTTGAACGGCGGGGGCGGCAATGCCCAGGGGCGTGTGTTGGGGGAGGCTTTCAGGGTCGTACTTGGCCTGCCAGCGCTCCTTGGGGGTGGCCCACCAGACGATGCCCGTCAGGACGGGAATGAGAACGGAAAAGGCCACCATGAAGGCAAAAAGCTCTTCGGCCGGGCCACCGGAATTATTGACCAGAATGACCATGCTCCAAAAGAACAGGAACTGGACGACCCCCCGGAAGACTTTGCCCACGTAGAAGTAATGGACCCCGAAGAGGCCCAGGAAAACCGCAAAAAAGCCAGCAAGCGTCTTGTTCAGCATAACGGTACGAAGGTACTTATTTTCGGGCGATAAGCGGGAAAACGGATGACGGATTAACCCCTTGTTGCGAGGAAAAAATGGGTTGCGATGTGCTTCCCGGTCGGTATAGATACGCGCTTGGCGGGAAAATGGTGGTGCTTACGCCAATTTTTTCGACCGGAGGCACCGCCGCATCGATGGTGGGTGCATTCGCAGGGGCCAGTGCCACCCCGGGCACGGATTGTTAAAATGAACTAAGGAAGCGCTAAAAAGAAGCTAAAGCGGTATCGGACGGTGAAAAGTAAGTGGTAATTGCTGCACTTTCGTGCTACAAATCACCCCTGTTCAAAAATTCATTCTTATGAGACAGATCCTGCTACTGATGACGATCGTCATTGCCCTCTTTACTTCCACGGGATGTGGCCCCCGCATTTATGAAGCGCCCAACGTTGCCGCCGCAGTGGCCGCCCACAGCATCATTGCCATTTTACCGCCCACGGTCAACATCCAGGGAAGGAAAAAAGACGATCCCGAAATGATCCGGCAGGCCGCTGCTGCCGACGCCGTTGCCTTCCAGCGCGAAATGTACAGCTGGATGTTGCGTCGTAAACAACAGGGCAGAATCCGGGGCCTGGAAATCATGGACCCGGAAACGACGATTGTCAAGCTGGAGCGGGCGGGCTGGAGTCCTGAAAACCGCAACATGACGCCCGCTGAAATGGCCGAGGCCCTGAATGTGGACGCCGTAATCACTTCGGTATACAACACCACCAAGCCCATGTCGGAAGGGGCAGCAGTGGCGCTGGGCGTTCTCTTTGGGGTGTGGGGGACAACCAACCAAACGACGGTGAACCTGACCATTCACGATGGTTCGGCGGGCATGTTGTGGAACTACGACTGGGTAGCCTCGGGCACTTTCTCCACCTCCGAAATGCTGGTGGATCAACTGATGCGCAACGCCAGCCGCCGAATGCCCTACGCGGTCAACTGAAGGCATACCTGAATGCTGCTTTTCGGGCAAGCTGTTGGCAGCCGGAAGGGGCCGGAGCTTATTTGCGGCGCAGCACTTACCTTGCGGCAAAACAGAAAGGGTGTTGCTGACGTATCTGGAGGCTTTGGCATTGGTATTGGCGCAGCGGCTGGCGTTGGGCCACGAGCGGGTAACCCTGGAGGCGGCGCAAGGCAGGGTGCTGAGTGCGCCCCTATTGGCAGACCGCGACCATCCCCCCTTTGACCGGGTGGCAATGGACGGCATTGCCATCCATTACGCTGCCTATGCTGCCGGGCAACGCAATTTCCCCGTGGCCTGGTTGCAGGCAGCGGGCGACGCCCCCCGGCCTCTGGAGGATATTACCAGGTGCGTGGAGATCATGACGGGTGCAGCACTCCCGCCGGGGTGTACCACGGTCGTTCGCTACGAAGACCTCGAAGCAGGGGAGGGCACCTTTCGATTGCCGGAGGGCCTGGAGGACGGGGCGCACCTGCACCGGCGGGGGAAAGACAGCCTGGCGGGGGCAATGCTGGCCCCGGCCGGCCAACGCATTGGCGTAGCGGAAATCGGGATGCTGGCCACCTGTGGTTACGCCGGGGTGGAAGTCAGCAAGCGGCCCCGGGTAATGGTGGTAGCCACGGGCAATGAGTTGGTGCCCGTGAGCGAGGTGCCCCTGCCGCACCAGATCCGGCAGTCCAATCTCTATCAGGTGGGTGCGCTGCTGGCGGGGCAAGGCCTGCAACCCACCCTGAAGCATTTGCGCGACGACCCCGAGCTGATCCGCAGCGCCCTCGCCCAGGCGCTGGAAGATTACGAAGTCATTGTGCTGAGCGGCGGCGTATCGATGGGGAAGCTGGACTTCATTCCGCAAGTACTCCGCGAATTGGGGGTAAGGCAGCTGTTGCACGGGGTGGCGCAGCGGCCGGGGAAACCCCTTTGGGTGGGGAGGCGTGGCGAGACGATGGTCTTCGGCCTGCCGGGCAACCCCGTTTCCACCCTCTGCTGTGCCGTGCATTACGTGCTTCCGTTTCTGATGGCCCAGGCGGGTTTACCTCCCCCTCCGCCGGAATACGCCCAGCTAACGGAGGACTGCCATTTTGCCGCCCCCCTCACCCTCTTCCAACTGGTGGCCCTGCGGAGCGACGCAGCCACGGGCACTTTGCTGGCTACGCCCACGCGCAATGCGGGTTCCGGAGACAGCACGAGCCTGCTGCGTTCGGCTGCTTTTCTGGAGTTGCCCCCCGACCGGGCGCACTTTCGGCGGGGGGAGGTTTTTCCCCTCCGCCGTTGGTAACGGACTGGTAGACCGACTGGAGAAAGAAAAAAAGCTTTATGCTTACCTTTCGCCCATCCTTAGCGCATGACCGTAAGCTTATACCCTTTCCCGCAGTACCACCACCCGCCGCGCGCGGGCTTTTCGGAGTTGCCGTTTTGCCGGGATGGGGTACGTTGTATTCCGCCCGGACAACTGGAGTGGGAAAGTGCGGGAGGCTTTGGGGAATTGCGGATTCAGCGCCACCGCACGGGGGAGTGGAGCCGCGGAATCTGCGGTCTGCTGCCGTCAGCGGCTTTTTCCAGCGGGCTCGTCCGGCCCCACGAGGCAACCTTGCAAAGCCGCCTGGCCCGCCAGGAAATCCTGACCCGGGAGGAAGGAGGCGCCCTGGGCAAGCCGGTGTTGCTGACCACGCCGCAGCTGGCCAAATGGTGGGCGCGGGTGGACGGAGAGTACGTGGCGGAAGGGGGAGCCGTGACTTTTGTGGGGAACGACAATACCTATCACTTGCGCCGTTACCTGCCCCGCATGGGCCAACTGCCCCAGCCCCTGGATTTGGCCGAGGCGGAGTTGCTCTGCATTGCCGATGGCCACCACCGGGCCGCCACCCACGCGGCACTGGCGGCCCAGGGATACGCTGCCTGTGCTTTTCTTCCCGTCTGCATCATCGGCGGCGAAGAGGTATCCATTGGCAGTTTTACCCGGGTGATCGAAGACGACATGGGAAATACCGACGAAGTCCTAAAGCGGCTCGGTGCCTACTTTATGATCGAAGCCACCCCAAGCGCCATCATTCCCAGCGTACCCGGGGAATGGGCTTTTTCCCGGAACCACCTGCACTACCGGTTAACCCGCAAAAGTCCGCAGGGCCGCGAAACGGCCGCCGAATGGCTCGATGCCCAGGTGCTGGCCCCGGTATTTGGTATTGTGGACAGCAAGCGCGACCACCGCATCACCTTCGAGATGGCGCCGGAGCCGGGAGATGACCTTGCCCAGCGCAATTTTCTTCCAGACCGCACCTACCTCAGCCATTTTCCGCTGACGACCGACCGTTTTTTTGCCGAGGTAGCCGCCGGACGCATGCTGCCCGCCAAGAGTACCCGCTTTGAGCCCCGGGTGCCGAGTGGGATGCTGGTTTGGATGCCTTAGGGGGGGGTAGCCCATGGAGTTACATGGAGTTGGGCATGGAGTTGCATGGAGTTTGTTGGGATGTCCGCAGAGGCGTACAAGGCCCCGGACCAATGGGCGTTCTAAACTTAGTCCTTCTTCGTGTTCTTAGTGGTTCAAAATGGTCGAGCCGTTGTACAGCGACCTCCTATCCTCAATTCGGCGTATAGGGCCTCGACCAGTGGCCCTTCCCTTGCTCCTCATCCCAACTCCCCCCTTTGGGGGGCCGGGGGGGAGCACCTGCGGCCGCGCCCGCATCCATCCACTAGCCCTGCGGGTTTTTGACCTTTTTCTGGAAGGGGATGGCCAGCATACGGCCCAGGTGGCCGTGGTCTTTGGGGTCCATGTGGGTATCCACGCCATAGACGAGGCTGCGGTTATCGGCCACCGCGTAGGTGCCGAAGAGGCGGTCCCAGACGCTAAAGATGTTGCCGTAATTGGTGTCGGTGAGCGGCAGTTGATAGTGGTGGTGTACGCGGTGCATATTCGGTGTGACGAAAAGGAGGCTGAGCGGGCGGTCCAGCCAATTGGGCACGGTGATGTTGGCGTGGTTGAACTGGCTGAGCACGACGCTCAGGCTTTGGTACAAAAACACCAGCCAGAGTGGTGCGCCGACGATAAACACCGCCAGGGTAGTGAAGAAGAAGCGGATGACGCTTTCGCCCGGATGGTGGCGGTTGGCGGTGGTGGTATCTACGTGCTGATCGGTATGGTGCACCAGGTGGAAGCGCCACAGAACGGGGACGCGGTGCTCCGTCCAGTGTGCCAGGTAGGCCCCGATGAGGTCGAGCAGCAGCAGGCCAACGAGGGCGGTAGCCCAGACGGGCAGATTCAACCACTGCACTATGCCAAAGTTGGCCGCTACTACCCAGGCGCTGGCGGCAACGAGCAAAAAAGCCATCGTGAAATTGACCAGGATGGTGGTAAAAGTGAAAAAGAAGTTGACCCCCGCGTGCCGCCACTTTCCGTAGCGCACGGTAAACAGCGGTGCCACGCTTTCCAGCATCCAGAAAAAGGTGATGCCCCCGATCAGGATCAGGCTGCGGTGGCTGGAGGGAATAGTTTCAAAATATTGCACGATCGTATCCATGCCGCAAGATAAGGATTGGTCAGAAATGGGGGGACGGGGCGGGCAAATCCAGCGCCGCCACCTACAATAGTTGGTGTGGCGGACTTACCTTGCGCTTTCCTTCCCCTTTAGACCAACGTATGCTAAAGCGTCTTTTTTTCAACGAGCGGGTTATCCTCCTGGCCATCATCCTCAATGCGCTGGTCATTTTTCTTTTGTATTTCCCGGAGCTGCGCTACAACCGCTGGCTGCTGGCGGTTGATCACCTTTTCATCGGTTTTTTCATCGTCGAGGTGATCGTCAAGCTGAGCGTGCTGAAGCCCAGGAGTTACTTCGGCGGGGCCTGGAACCGCTTCGACTTTTTCGTGACCGTGGGGAGTTTGCCCGTTTTTCTGGAGGGGCTGGTGACGATTTCCGACGCGGCGGGCCTGCTCGTGTTGCTGCGCCTGTTCCGCCTCATCCGCCTGGTGCGCTTCCTGCGCTTTATTCCCAACATCGAACAGGTGGTGACGGGCCTGGGCCGGGCCATCCGGGCCTCCGTTTTTGTTTTGGTGGCATTGGTTTTTCTTAATTTTTTGTTCGCCATCCTGACCTGCCACTTCTACGCCGACATTGCTCCGGAGTACTTCGGTGACCCACTGGTGAGCATTTACAGCATCTTTCAACTCTTTACCCTGGAAGGCTGGAACGACATTCCCGCCGCCATCGTCGATAACGAAAGTGACCCGCTTTCGGGGTTGGGCATCGGGATGACTCGCCTGTACTTCGCCGTGGTCGTGGTCTTGGGTGGCATCTTTGGCATGAGCCTGGCCAACGCCGTTTTTATCGACGAAATGATGATGGACAATACCAAAGACCTCGAAGAGAAGGTCGATGCCCTGACCGCAGAAATCCGGGAGCTGCGCCGCAGTCTGGGCGGCGGGGTGGTGGAACCGTCCCACGAGGTGCCTTCCGAGTAAATGGCAGAGACCGCCTAAGCCCCCAGTCGGGCTTCCAGCAGGGCCTTCGTCTCCTGGGGGCCGGCGCTGCCTTGGCTTCGTTTCATCACTTCGCCCATGAAAAAGCCGATGAGGCCGGTTTTGCCCTTGCGGTAGGCGGCAGCTTTATCGGGGAATTCAGCCAGGACTTCATCGACCAGCCTCCCCAGGAAATCGGTGTCCGTATTTTGCAGCAGTCCCAGGTCGGTAGCCCGCTGCAGGGGGTCTTCCGGGGCGGCCAGCAGGGAGGGCAGGAGTTTGCTCGTGGCTGCTGCTGCGGCGACGTTGCCTTCCAGAATGAGGTTTTGAAAAGCGGCCAGCTGTTCGGGGGTCAGGGGCAACTGGGTGGGCGGGATGCCGCGCTCGGCCAGCCAGGGCCCCAGGCGATTGAGCCAGAGTTTGGCCAGGTCGGGCACCGAGGGGCTATGGGCAGCGCAGCGCACGAAGCTGAGGTAGGTCTCGCGGTCTTCGCTCAGCAGGTCGGCATCGGCGGGTTCCAGGCCGTAATGGCTGACGAGTTCCTCGAAGGCTTCCCAGGGCAGGACGTCGATTTCAGCCCGCACCTCTTCAATGAATTGTTCGGAGATTACCACCGGAGGAAGATCGGGGTCGGGGAAGTAGCGGTAATCGTGGGCGTCTTCTTTGTCGCGCAGCGCACTGGTCGTCCCGTCTTCGGGGTGGTATTGCCGGGTTTGCTGTTGCACCATTTCGCCGTTTTCCAGCAGCCCGATCTGCCGCTCCACTTCGTAGGCCACGGCCTGGCGGGCAAATTTCATGGAGTTCATGTTTTTGATTTCGCAGCGGGTTCCGTAGGCTTCCTGGCCGCTGGGACGGACGGAGATGTTGACGTCGCAGCGCAAACTGCCTTCCTGCATATTGCCGTCGCTTACTCCCAACCACCGTACCAGGCGGCGCATCCCGTTCATGAAGGCATCCACTTCTTCGGCGGAGCGCAGGTCGGGCTCGGTGACAATTTCCAGTAGCGGCGTGCCCGCCCGGTTGAGGTCAACGCGGGTGAAGGGATCGTCGGCCGCGTGAATGCTCTTGCCCGCATCTTCCTCCATGTGGATGTGGTGGAGGCGCACGGTGCGTTTTTCTTCAGCCGTCCCCAGCAGGCGGAGGGGCAAACCACCGCCCAGGCAGATGGGGTTTTCATCCTGGGTAATTTGGTAGCCCTTCGGCAGGTCGGCGTAAAAATAATTTTTCCGGTCGAAGGTACTGCGCGGGTTGATGCGGCAGCCCAGGGCCAGGCCGAGCTTGACGGCGAAGCGGACCTGCACCTCGTTGAGCATCGGCAGCGTGCCGGGGTATCCGAGGCTGATTGCGCTGATGTTCCGGTTGGGCTCCGCGCCGAATACGTTGCGGTCTGCACAAAAAGCCTTGCTTTGGGTGGCCAGCTGAACGTGGGCCTCCAGGCCAATGACGGTTTCGTAGGAAGTACTTGCCATGGGGCAAAGGTATGCTTCCGCCCGCGATGGCCGCGCCTTTTTGCGGACGCGGGCCGGGGGCTGCCCCCCCCGAGCCGGTGGAACAAAAAAAAACACCTCCCGCGCCGCCCACCGGGCAACCATCCGCTACCGCCGGGCGTTTCCTCCCTTGATGGTCCGCAAGTTTACCCACCGCGGAGCCCTAACGGGGGCGTACCGGAATCGACAGGGAAGTGAGTTTTGTAGTAAGCACGCCGGAGCATGATTGGTTACTCCGTAAAAAATAACGATTACACTTTAGTTGGCACTCCCAGCTACGCCATGGCTGCCTAATCCTAGATTAGTCTCCTGGTTTCACGCGCCGTGTGGTTGAGGTCCCATACACATCACGCCGCGCTCCCCCCTTTGGGACTGGCCGTCGACCCTGATCTGAGTCGAGGGTAAGATTAAAGATCTAAGGTTCGGACATGAGAGGGTGACCAATCTCTCCCCGCGCTCGAAAATCCTGACTGGTCACTAAGCGTGTAGAAAGCTGCTTGACGCTTTCGCTGGACGGGAGTTCAAATCTCCCCGCCTCCACCAAATGCCGGGCTTCCCGGCATTTACCTTTTTCGGCCACGCCATCCGGTGTGGACCGATTGTCCCTGGGCTTCGGCTCCTGGACTTAGCCCCGCTCTTCCGCCGAGAGTCTGGGGCTATTTTTTTGGGCGCGGCCGCAGGTGCTCCCCCCCGACCCCCCGAAGGGGGGAGTTAGGATGAAGGAGCGATGTTTTGACTGCCGTGCCACTACCTTCGCAGCAGTGATTGACCCCCAGCTCACCACCGTCCACTACGCCGGCCGTCCTTACCGGCTGCCCTTGCTTGCCCTGGGGGGGACCGCCAGTGCCCCCCTGCTCAAGCCCGCCGAGGTGCTGCTGCTCGACTGGGCCCGGCAGCAGCCCCCCGGCCCCGCGCTTGCCCTGCACGACCACTTTGGCGTCCTGACCACCTGCCTGGAAGGTCGGGAACGGACGATGGCTTCCGACAATGCCGTGCATCACCAGCGCCTGGCCTTTGCGTTTCGGAGCAACTTTGGGGAGGATGGCCTGCTGCCCCGCTCCTTCGATCTTTTCACCCCACCACCGCCACCCGCGCTGGCCCTGCTGCACCTGCCCAAGTCGTTGGACCTCTTCGCGGAGTACCTGCATTACGTTGCGGCAGCGGCCAGCCCGGCAACCCACCTGGCCGTGGGCTTCCAGACCCGCCACTTCACGCCCCGCCTGCTCGCAGTGGCTGCGGCCTACGCCGGCAAGGTCGAACAAAGCCGCGCCTACAAAAAAGCCCGCCTGTTGCTGCTCAGCCAACTGCGCCTGCCCGACCCCGCGCCCGATCGCCTGCACACCATCCGTTACCAAGACCGCGATTACGAACAATACCGGGGGGTGTTCTCCGCCCACCACATTGATTACGCTACCCAGTTTCTGCTGGATACCTGGGCTACTCACCCGCTGCTCTGCGGGCTGCCTGCACCGGTGCGCTTACTCGATATCGGGTGCGGCAACGGCGTCATCGTCGATCAATTGCGGCAGCGGCATTACCCGGCGGCAGAAGTGGCGGGCACGGACGTTTCCTCCCTGGCCATCGCTTCGGCCCGCCGCAACCTGGGGCCCGCCGCTGATCTCCGCTGGCAGCCCGACCTGACGCACTGGCCCGCGCAGCACTTTGGCCTCATCGTCACCAACCCGCCTTTTCACGACGGTCACCGCAACAGCATTGATGCCAGCCTGGACTTATTCACCGCAGCCACCCAAAAACTCGCGGCGGACGGACACTTCGTCGTAGTGGCCAACCGCCACCTCAATTACGCCACCCACCTGGAGCGGCGCTTCGGGGAGGTGCTGACGGTAGCGGAGAACCAAAAATTTGTGATCTACCGTTCGGCCGGGCCACTGGGGGCAGCGTGATCCAGTAGTTCGTGGAGGTAGTGACGGATGAGGCGGGGGCTGCGCCAGATCAGGTCGTGCTGGCCGCCATCGACCATGTGGTGGACGAGGGTGCTGGCGCCCGTCAGTTGATCACAGGCAAAATAGGCGTTGGGGGGGTAGATCAGCCAGTCGTCGGTACCGTGCAAAATGACGGTGTTGGCGCTGATGTTTTCCCAGTGTTGGGCCATTGTTTCCAATTGGTCCTGGTGGCTGAGTTTTTCGGAGTTGGCAGTACGCAGGGCGGCGGGCATGAGCCATTCCAACGACCAGTGGCTGGTGGGTTCGGTGATCCAGTAGGTGTACTCTTCGGCGGGGGCCAGGCTGGCGGATTGCAGCAGGAGGCCGTCAATGAGGCCGGGATAATCCATGGCGATGCGGGCGCTGACGGTGCCGCCGTAGCTGCTGCCGTGGAGGACGACGGCCTGCGTGGGGCCTTGTCGGCGGGCCTGGATGACGGAAGCGACGTTTTCGGCCTGCTCGGCCACGGAAATCATCGGTAGGCCCAAGCCGCTGCCTCCGTAGCCCGGCCGGTCGATGGCCAGCAGGTTGGCACGGGCGCGGAGACTGCTGTCGCGCAGCAACGAAATCCAGAAGGCGCTGCTGGCGGGTGACCCGTGGAGGAAGACCAGGAGGGGCTTGCCGGGATCGTCGCCCAGCTGGAGGTAACGGAGCTTGCGGCTGCTGCCTTCCAGGTAGCCGAGCTGGACCTCTCCGTACTGCCCGCTGGCGAAGGCGGCCGTCAGCTCCTGGTCCGTAAACTGGAGGTCCAGCAACGGCTTGATCCGGTACGTAGCGTAGGCCACGAAGAGCAGGAAAAAGAAGAGTACGTAATATCGCTTTTTGCGCAGCATATCCGGAAAAATCACCTTTGTTGGACAGTTGACGGGGTTTTTGGAGGCAGTTGGCTTTTGCCGCGGCCCGTATTTTCTTAACAGGCTGGGGCCGGATTACGTTGGACGAAAGTCCGGTTTTGTTGGAGTGAGTGGTCTTCAGGACCATGCACGGGTGGCCGCAACTATTCACGCAGAGGGTGGGAAAAGTGGGGCAGCCTTAGGAACAATCCGCCGGGGGGCTTAGCTTTGTGGCAACTTCGGGCCGGGCTTCGGCATTGAAGTGGTAATTGCCTCGTTAGCTCAGCTGGATAGAGCAGGGAACTTCTAATTCTCAGGTCAGGGGTTCGAGTCCCTTACGGGGTACACATTCCATTGGGAAGGGGCCGTTGTCTGAACGACGGTCCCTTTTGCTGTCTCCAAGGCAACTGGAGGGGGCAACAAGCACAACGATTTAGCGGTCCTAAAGCCGGGCACCGCCTTCCTCATTCCCACACCAGCCATGCGTTTTTCCCACTGCTTCCTTGCCTTGCTCCTTATCCCTTTCCTCTGCACCTGCGGCGCGCGCCCTAATGAAGATACGGTTGTTTCCACTGCGGATTCTACCGGAATGACCCCTGCCGGCGGCAATGCGGTGGATACCGATCAGGAAGGTTCTTACGCCATTGCCAACGGCGCTTTTCTGGGCATCAAGCCCGGTGAGCCGCTGGCCAATTATACCGCCACCCTCCGCGCGGGCCTGCTGCAAACCGGCGAGGGCGATTTTGACGTCTTCTACATCGACGGTGCTGCCGGCGAAGAACTCGGCTACGTAATGCCCGACCCCAACGACGAAAGTAAGGTGGGGGATATTTACCTGACCTCGCCCAAAGTACGCACCTCCGCGGGCGTGCACGTGGGGATGACCCACGCGCGGCTCGTTGAAGTCCTCGGCCCCCTGGAATTTCACGGCTCCGAAATCGAGGGCTACACCAGCGCCCAAAAAGACGGGATGGCCTACCGCATTGACGCCGGAAACTGGTCTTACGAAATCGACCAACAGACGATCACGCCCGAGACGGAACTGATCGAGATCGTCATCCTGCGCTAACGATGGAAGGGCCTTTGCTCATCCCGATCATTTTGGCGGCGGGTGCGTCGCAGCGGATGGGGCAGGCCAAATTCTTTCTTCCCGTGGGGGCGGAAACCCTCCTGCGCCGGGCGCTGCGGGCGGCCACGGCTCTGGGGAGCCCGGTCGTAATCGTCACCGGACCCGCCGACCGGGAGATCCGGGAGCACCTGGCCGACTGGCCGGGCCTGGAGTTTGCCTTCAACGCCGCCGCTGCGACGGGCATGGGCAGCAGCATCGCCGTTGGCATCCGGGCGGCGCTGGGCTACGGCCCCCGGGGATTTTTGGTGATGCTGGCCGACCAGCCGGGGATGGACGCTGCCGCCCTCGGCCGCCACGCTGCCGCCTTTGCCGATAACCCGGACCGGATTATTGCCACCCAGTACCCCCAGCGGGCCGGGGTGCCCGCTGTTTTCCCCGCCCGCTACGCAGAGCAGTTGTTGGCCTTAAACGGTGCAGAGGGCGCGCAAAGCCTCATCGCTGCAGCCGGGCCGGAGGTGCTGGGGATTACCTTCGCCCGCCCGCCCGAAGACATCGATACGCCGGAGGATTACGCACGGTATTTGGAGGACAACCTCTAGGCAGTAGGCCTGAGCAAAACACCGGAGTTTACTGGAGTTCCCCCTGCGTCGTGCGTTCGATGGGGACCTGGTAATCGACCACGATTTTGTAGCCGGGGCCGATGCCCGCCACGATGGGTTGGAACATGGTATTCATCAGTTCGCTGGCCTGGGTTTTGGCGCGGCTCATGATATTGCTGGCCAGGGCGTCGGAGCGGAAGGCTTCGCGGAGGCTGTTGACGCCCTCGTTGATGTTGACGCCCTCGAGTTCGCGCATCCAGCCGATGTCGAGTTTTTCAATTTTGGGGAGGACTTCGTGGCTGAGGATGGTCGGCTCGGGGAGGGTGATGCGCACGGTCTTGGTCCCCTCGTCGAGATCAACGGTGAAGTAATCGGTGAGCCGGAAGCCAACTTTGAGGATGGAGATGGCCGTGATTTCAACGTCCGTTTCGGAGACGTTCATGCCCCAGATCGAAGTCTGGAGTTGTTTGCTGATGCCTTTTTTATCACGGACCTCCATGGTGGCCAGTTCGCCGATGACGTTTTCCACTTTTTCCTGGAACAGGCCCTTGCTTTTGCTGAAGTCATCGATGGCGGCGCGTTCGGCCAGGCGGGCCATGAGGGGGCGGAGGGCTTCGCCGGTGGCAATTTTGCAGGGGTTTTCTACGTCGGCACCCCGGGCAATGATGTTGCCATTGCGGGTGGGGATGACGGCGGCGATGACCTTATTGACCATGAAGCAGGTGTAGTTGGAAGCGACCTCTTCGAAGATTTCGGTGAGTTTGCGGCCGCCTTCGTCGTACCAGGTTTCGTAGATCGCTGCGGTGGTGTCGCGCTTGCGCATGAAGTCATTGTAATACAACTCAGCAAACTGCGGATGCTGGCGATCGTACTCGCGAATGACTTCAGTCTGCAGGCTGTCGTTGAGCCCCATGCGGTTGGAGACGTGGGTAAGGATATCGGTGTTGATGTCGTAAACGACCTGATCGAACTCCCGGCGGTAGCGCCGGGGATTTTGCAGGATGGCCAGGGCGGTTTCCGCGTCGATGTTGGCTTTAAAATCGGCGGGGAGGTAGCGGAGTTCGTACTCGGCGGGTTTGGCCAGGAAGCTGCCCGGCGTGCCGCGGTAGTACTTGAAAATCAGGGTGCCCAGGATGGCCATGATGAGCAAAATGATCACCACCTGGGTGCGGTTGAGGCCCTGGGGGCGGTTGGGGGGCAGGGGGGCGGATTGGTAATCGGCCATGACGTGATGGTTTGTGGTCGGCGGCTCCTTCAAATGTGGGGTGCTGCGGCCAGTAATTCGTGTAAATGTACGGATTGTACCGCCTCCGCTACATCGTGTACCCGCAGGATGTTGGCCCCCTGTTGCAGGGCGTAGAGGTGCAAGGCAGTAGTGGCGGGCAGGCTGGTCTCGGCAGTGATGCCCAGTGGCCGCCAGATGGAAGATTTGCGGCTGATGCCGAGCAGCAGAGGGGCGCCCAGTTGGCGGAACAGCGCCAGGTTGCGCAACAGGGTGTAGTTCTGTTCTGCCGTTTTGCCAAAGCCCCAGCCGGGGTCAACGATCACATCGTGAACACCTGCGGCGCGGAGTTGACCGAGTTTCCGGGCCAGAAAATCCCAAACACTGGTTACTACGTCGGAGCCGTACTGATCGGTCCGCTGCTGCATATCCGTTGGCTGGCCGGGCATGTGCATCAGGACGTAGGGAACGCGCAGGCCGGGCAGGGTGGGGAAGAGGTCGGGGTCGAGATTGCCCGCGCTGATGTCGTTGACCAGGGCCGCACCGGCGCTGACGGCCGCGCGGGCGGTGGCGGCGTAGATGGTATCGACACTGACGAAACTGGCGGGGTGGGCTGCTGCGATGGCCGCGATGCTGGGCAGGATCCGGTCCATTTCTTCGGCGGCGCTGATCAGTTCGGCACCGGGGCGACTGCTCATGCCACCAACGTCGATGAAGGTCGCCCCGGCGGCCAGCATTTCTCCGGCCCTATCCACCGCCTGCTGCACCGAGGCGATGCGGCTGCCCGCGTAGAAACTATCGGGCGTAAGGTTGAGAATACCCATCACGAGGGGGCGGGTGAGGGAGAGCAGGCGGCCGTTGCAGTTCAGGGTCATGGCGCTAAGGTAAGGCGCGGCAGGAAAGGTGCGTTGGGGAGGTTCATAGTTCATAGTTCAGTTGTAGATACTCGGTATCCAGGTATGTCTGATCTAGTGGACTAGGAACTACTGAACTATGAACTACTAAACTACTGAACTACCTTAGCGTCCCCATCTCGTTCTGCCGTTGGCGTATTCCGAACAACAGATCCGTGGCCTGGCCATCAATTTTTTGCGCCAGCACTACAAACTGCGCCCCCGCTCGGGCACGAGTGGCACGCGGGTCGTTTCCAGGGTTCATTACTACGCGGGCGTTACGATTGATGCGCGCCTGGCTTACCAGAAGCCGGACCTCAGCTGGTTTACGGCTACGGTGGAAGCCACCAGCCTGAACAAAGCCAACGAGATCCTTTTCTGGATCAATCGCTTTCGCATTTTGGTCCACGCCTTGCTCATCACCCTGGCCGTGTTCGTGGCCGGAATGGCGCTGACGCAGGTGCTGGGGAAGTCGTTGTGGGAAATGTTTGGCCGCCCCGACGTCTACCTGTTCCTGGCGCTGACCTTTGTGCTGATTTTCGTGACCGCTGCCGCGAGCCTGCGCAGCCTGCGGTACTACCGTTACATTTACGCCATTGCCCAGTTCATGCGCTTCCACGCCGATGCGCAGTGGGTGGCTTTTGACCGGGAGATTTTTGCGACCGACACGACGCACGTCTACTTCGAAGAATTGCAGCGGCAGTGTATCCGGTTTGGTTTTGGCTTGCTGGAGGTGCGGGAGGACAATAAAGTCCGTTGGCTGATCGAGCCGAGCCACATCGATCAGTTTGGGGGCAGCCGCTCGCAGTTGCCGCTCTGGGTGGCGGCCATCCAGGCGCCTCCGCTGGTGGCCAACCTCCGCAAAGCATTGCCTTTCAAGCGATCCACGGCACCTGCGGCCGCGCCCCAATTGGCCCCGCCCGTGCCGACGGATGGCGTTACCGACCCCCTTTCCGTCGGCAATTACCTGCCGTCGACCGCCCCAAATTTCGACTATACCGCTCCGCTGCTGCCCGCCACGAAAGGCCGCCCGGCCTGGTACCGCCGCCCCCGTCGCCTGTGGCAACACCTGCACTGGGAAATCCGCCACGCCATCCGCGGCCTCTACCCCGAGGAGATCAAAAAGCGGCCCGGCTACTACGAACTTCCGGGCTGGGTGGTGGCTGCGCTGCCCACGCTGCTGCTACTTTTTGCCTACCTCTGCTACCTGCATTCCCGCTGGGAACCCATTGCTACCGAAAACCAGGTTGCGGCGGCGCCAGACCTCACTCCCCTCGAAACAGCCGCCAGCCCCGCCGCTTCCGGGGCTTCTGATGCGCTGTTGCCGGGGGAATACGACCACCGTCGCAGCGGCACGGGGCCACCCCCTGAGGCCGACATCCGCGTCACCGATGACCTGGTCTCCGAAGCCGATATTCCCCGGGCCGTCGAGCTTTTTCGTATTGCTGCCGACGGCGAAAGCACCACGAGCTACAACTGCCTGGCCCTGTACCGCCTGACGAGCACTTACTACGTCCTGGAAGAAGGCCGCTACCCCGATTTTGAGACCGCCAGCGAGCGCGCCCGCTACCTCAACGGGCGCTACGGACTGGAAGCCACCGCCGCGCTCCTCAGTTGCCTCGAAGTGGGCGGGCAGGGCTACCTCGTCTACGTCGGCGAAATCCTCACCAGCGGAGCCGACGCCAGCCTGTTCTTCCGGCAGTACCGCAATGACTTCGGGCTGGAACTGGAAATGCTGCAGGTCAACTGAGTCGGTGAAACAAAGGCATCCGGGTGGGAATGCCAACGAAAAATCCCCGGCAGCAGCATACCTTTGCCGCCCAAATCAGCTTGCCATGTTTCGCACCCACAACTGCGGTGAACTCCGCCTCACCGACGCCGGAAAAGATGTAACCCTCAGCGGATGGGTTCAAATTGGCCGCGACTTCGGTGGCCTCACTTTCGTTGATCTCCGCGACCGCTACGGCATCACGCAGGTGGTTTTTGACGGCGACGACAATGCGGCCCTTTCCGAGCGGGCGCGCAAGCTGGGCCGCGAGTGGGTCATCCAGGTAAAAGGCCGCGTCCGCGAACGCAGCAACAAAAACCCCAACCGGGCCACTGGCGACATCGAAATCATTGCCCACGAACTGACCATCCTGAACAGTTCCAAGGTGCCTCCCTTCACCATTGAAGAGGACAGCGACGGGGGAGACGAATTGCGGATGCAGTACCGCTTTCTGGATTTGCGCCGCCCGCCCTTGCAGCAAAACATCATCTTCCGCTCGCGCCTCGCGCTGGCGGTGCGCGCCTACCTCGGCGGCCAGCAGTTTGTCGAGGTGGAAACGCCTTTCCTGATCAAATCCACCCCCGAGGGTGCGCGCGACTTCGTAGTGCCCAGCCGTCTCAACGAGGGACAGTTTTACGCCTTGCCGCAGAGCCCCCAGACCTTCAAGCAGCTGCTCATGGTGGCGGGCTACGACCGTTACTTTCAAATCGTGAAGTGCTTCCGCGACGAAGACCTGCGCGCCGACCGGCAGCCTGAGTTTACCCAGATCGACTGCGAGATGGCCTTCGTCACCCAAGACGAAGTGCTGGACACTTTCGAGGGCCTCACCCGCCACCTCTTCCAGGTGATGAAGGGCGTGGACTTGGGCAAGTTCCCCCGGATGTTCTACGACGACGCCATGCGGCGCTACGGCTCCGATAAGCCCGACCTCCGTTTTGGGATGGAATTGGTGGACCTCAACGCCGTTGCCCAGGGCAAAGGCTTCCCCGTATTTGATGCGGCGGAATTGGTGGTGGGCATCTGCGTCCCCGGCCAGTCTGAGCTCACCCGCAAGCAACTCGACGGCCTGACCGACTGGGTCAAGCGCCCCCAAATCGGGGCCAAGGGACTGGTGTACGTAAAGTGCAACGCCGACGGCACCTTCAAATCCAGCGTCGATAAATTCTTCGACCACGCTGCGCTGGCCGCCTGGGCGGAAGCCTGTGGCGCCAAAGCGGGCGACTTACTGCTGGTGATTTCGGGCGAAGACGAAAAAAGCCGCAAACAACTCGGTTCGCTGCGCCTCCACGTAGCCGCCGAGCTGGGCATGATCCCGGAGAATACTTTTGCGCCGCTGTGGGTAGTAGACTTCCCGCTGCTGGAATGGGACGAAGACAGCCAGCGCTTTCACGCCATGCACCACCCCTTCACCAGCCCCAAACGCGAAGAGGTGGAGCGGATGCTGACGGGCGACCACGAGACGATGAAATCCCTCAAAGCCGATGCGTATGACCTGGTCATCAACGGTGCAGAAATCGGCGGCGGCTCGGTGCGGATTTACGACCGGACTTTGCAGGAGCGCAATTTTAAGCTGCTCGGCTTTACGAAGGAACAGGCCGAAGAACAGTTTGGCTTTTTGATGGGAGCCTTCGAGTACGGTGCGCCGCCGCACGCGGGCATTGCTTTCGGTTTTGACCGGCTTTGTGCGGTGATGAACGGGCAGTCTTCCATCCGCGATTTTATCGCCTTCCCTAAGAATAACCAGGGGCGGGATATGATGATTGATGCGCCGGCGGCTATTGACGATGCGCAGTTGAAGGAATTGAATTTGAGGGTGACGGTTTAGGTCGGGCTAAAGCCCGAAGGTTTGGGGTCGGGCTAAAGCCGCGACACTACAGCCACGACACTACAGCCGCCACAGCACTAGCCTAGCTAAAGTTATGTAGAGCAATTGCGCCAATTCCGTACCTTCAACCCATGTACGACAACATTCGTGACCTCATCCGCGATAACCGCCTCGAAGAAGCCCTGGTAGCCATGGAGGGCATTGAGCTGAGCACTCACCCGGAGAATGATCTGGCTTCGCAGCTGATCATTTTGCAGCGGCGTTGGCGGAGTTTGCAGGATAAAATGATCGGCAACCTGGCCGAGGATCGGCTCATTGCCATCGAGGAAAGCCAGTTGGTTCAGGACATGCTCACCCTGCTGCGCCGCGCCGAGTCTCCCGCGTTCCGGCACGAGAAAACGCCCTCGGGCGATGGTTCCAAAAGCGTTCGGGATGCCGGGCAAATACGCCCCTCCGAGCCCCAAAGGGGGGACCGCAAGGCCCGTCGGCCACGCTGGCCCTACCTCGCCGCCGGGGTACTGCTGCTGGCGCTCCTGGCCTGGGCCGTCCTGCCCCGCAACGAAAAGCCTACCCAGGCAAGCACCACCGCCCAGGAAACACCCGTCCAGGAAGAACCGAAAGACGCCACGCTTCCCCCTGCCGACCCCGCCAAGGAGCCCGGCCGCACCCAAGAGCCTGACCCCAGCCCCGGGACGGGAACCACCCCCGTACGCCCCGGCGGCGTGCTCATCAACCCGGAGCTACTCGATCGGGTGCAACTTGACCCCGGGCTCGTGCGGGACACGCGGATACGGCAACTCATCAAACCCCTCATGACGGACGGGCCGCAAGTGGACATCGCCGTGGCCTACTACCAGGGCAAAGCCTCGACCACCTCCTACAACAGCACCCAGGCCCAGGCTTTTGCCTCCTATCTCGATAAAGAACTCAAGGCCAACGTTGGCACGGAGGTACTCACCGACGCTTTCCACGACCACGAAGACCGGGAACGCCTGCAGCTGCGCGGCGCATTCACCGACGCGCGGCTCAAAACCAAGCGGGCCAAATACCTGCTGCTGGTTGACCTCCGCAACGAAACCTTGCTGGGTAAAGCGGATTACCGCCTCTGCGTTTACGACGTGGCCCGGCAGAAGGGCTTTACCCGGGGAGCCTCCGTCAACCTCAAAAGTGTGGGGGCCATCAAAGAGATGCTCAACAAGGCCCAGGCGTTTGTAACGGAACTGGAAGAGCGCGGCATCGTAGTGTACTGAGGCCGGGCCGGAGGAGCGTGTCTGCCAACCGCCACCCGCTGAACTTTAACATCCCTTTTTACACCCATCGGCCCGCCAAAAGCATTTATAAACTGTCTTCCTACGCTCAGCATACTCTTTTGGGGCTTTTGGCCAGAACAGTAGTCCCCAACGGACGGGTACCAATCAAGTCCCAAGCAGCCCTTATCTTCATGGCACAGTTCAGTTTCCCTACTATGCGTATTTCGCTTCCCTTGCTCCTCGTTCTTTTCCTTGGCACCTGCGTCAGCGCCCAACAGGCCGTGCCACAAAATAAAAATGGTTACACCAAGATCGATGGCAAATATTACCCCTACGTGGTGGATGCCTGTGGGGATACCCTGATCATTGCCCAGCTGGGCGACGTCTCCATCAGCTCCCCCGAGGTGTTTGAAACGGAAGAAGACTACAAGCAATACCGCCGCTACCGCATCTACGCCCAGCGGGCCTACCCTTACGCGGTAGACGCGATCCGGATTTTTCGGGAAACGCAATACATGACGCAAAACATGAGCAACAGTGAGCGCAAAAAGTACAACAAGCGCCTGCAAAAAGAGCTGGAAGAAAAGTTTGAAGAGCCGCTCAAGAAGATGTCCAAAACCCAGGGTAAAGTGCTCATTTCCATGATTGAGCGGGAGCTGGACGTGCCGATTTACGACCTCATCAAAGAACTGCGGGGCGGCCTGACGGCGCGCTACTGGGCGACGCTGGCCGGGTTTTACGGCCACCGACTGAAGCACAAGTACACCGTTGGCGACGACTGGATCCTGGATACGGTGCTGGATGATTTTGACATCAGCTATGAGCTGCCCGAAATGCGCGCGGATACCACGGGAGTCAAAAGGTAAGGGGTACAAAAATGCCCCGACGGCGAATGTTGCCATTCTTACCGACGGGGCAGGATGTTCACAGGGGTAATGCGGGTGCCTGGGAACGAACGCGGGGGGAGACACGCTGCACCAAGGCAATTTTCGTGGTGTAGATCCGGACTCTAATGGGTCTTTTTATGCTCGCAGGGAACGGCTGATTGGCCACTAGCAGACCGCTGGGTTGCCGGATTCTTTTCGTTTTAGACCGGATCCTGCGACAAATTGTCCATTCCTTTGAAGCTGGGGGCAAAATTAGCCCATAGCATTTAGCCCCGGAATTAAGATGTGCAATTAATACATTACGATTTAATTACATACCATTTTCATCGCCAAAAAAGAGGCGTTGGCGGGTGGTGCGCAGTTGGGCGTAGAAGCGGTTGAAGTACCAGGCGCGGTACTTACCTGCCTCGGCGCCGAGCGAGGAGGACATGCTATCGATGCCCTTGAACCATTCGCGGGTGAGGTCGCAGAAGATGGATTCTTCGGTTTGGAGGAAGTTGGGGGTGATGAAGGTGACGAAGAGGCTGGAGATTTGATCGGAATCGATCAGGATCACGTTGTCGTTATTGGCTACTTCGTTGTGGGCGGGGAAGAACTCGGGTCCGTCGGTAGTGGCACTTCCGGGGAGGAATTTGCGTCCGTGGCGGGCCATGCTTTCTAGGTGGCGGACGAGGCTTTCGAGCTCGTCGAGGAGGGCTTCGGCTTCGGCTTCGGCGGCGAAGCGCCCGGTAATGTGCATGTACTCAATCTGGTCGAGGGTAGCGCGAAGCATGCCCATTGTCCAGAGTTCCCGGCCGGGGACGGTGTAGGAATATTCTCCGATGGCGCGGGCTTGTTCCAGGACTTTGCGGTCGATAAGGTCTACGCTGAACTTGCGGTCGCGCCAGCCGGGAAAATTCCAGCAGGTGCTGCCGTAGATGAAGAGTTTGAACGCAAAAAGGCGGGGATACACCATTTCGTGGAAGAAGGGCAGCCCCGGGTTGGCCAGGTAGATGAACAGTCCACTGAGGCGCTGGATCTTGGCAAGGCGATCCGTCAGCTGCGCCAGGTAGTCGCCCGGGCTGCGGATGACGGTCTCGGCGTGGTTGAAGGCGAAGTAGTGGGCATCGCCGGGGTTGGAAAGGCGTACGCCGTAGTGGTGGGAGAGCTGAACGAGCTCGTTGGTGCTCAGCACGGTAGTCCCCCGCAGCCGGCGGTAAATGGCGTCTTTACTCAGGCCCAGGGTGCTGGCTACCTCGGCCACCATAGCCTGGCGGCTGGCAAAGCGCATCTGGAGCTGTTCGAAGAAGTGGTACTGGTGATCCATAGCAACAACGAAGATAAGACGGCTTTGGCACCCGCCCGAACATTGGGGCCACTGCCTGCGCTCTATGACGGGCACTGCCCCACACTATTCAGTAAAAAACATCCAGTTATGAAAAGCATTCTTCCCATCATTCTCGTCTTGGCGGGCCTCGCGTTCGCTTACCTGGCCATCACCACCTTCCAGGATTCCACGGCCAACGTTGAGGTGCTGGGCATCGACCTTTCCGCCAGCGACGAGGGTGGGCAAATGACGGCCGCCCTGTACGGTGTCTTGGCCGTAGCCTGCCTGGGCGTGGGGGCGATGACCTTCCGCAAGGGGCGGGCCTGATTTTTTGACATTGGTGGAGAGGATATGCCCGGCATTCGTCCGGCAGGGCCGATATTGCGCCTCGCGCATAAGTACTACCGCCCATGTCTGATTTTCATTTTGCCATTCTTGGCCTGGGGAACATCGCCCGGAAATTTGCCGACGACCTCGCCCTCATCCCCGATGCCCGCCTGGTGGCCGTTGGATCCCGCTCCCTGGAACGCGCCCGCGCCTTTGCCGATGCCTACGGGGCGGAGCACGTGGCGGGTACTTACGAGGAGACCTTCACGGGCCCCCGGGTGGATGCCGTCTACATTGCCACGCCCCACGTGCAGCACCGGGAACTGACGCTGATGTGTCTGCGCCGGGGCATCCCCGTGATTTGCGAGAAGCCCATGGGCCTCAACCTGGCCGAAGTGGAAGAAATGGTCGGCGTAGCCCGGGCCGAGGGCGTTTACCTGCTGGAGGCCCTGTGGACGCGCTTTTTGCCTTCTACGCTGAAACTGGAAGAACTCATTGCTTCCGGGGCCATCGGCGAGGTACAGAGCGTCCGCTCCGACTTTGGTTTTCGGGCCAGAGACCTGGCGGGTATCCTGACTTCCCCGGCACCTGCGTCCGCGCCCACCATCGACCTTACGCACAACCGGATTCTCAACCCCGCGCTGGGCGGCGGTGCACTGCTTGACATTGGCATTTACCCCCAGTTCCTTTCCCAATTTCTCCTCGGGGAACCCGAGAAAATCAGCGCCACCGCGCGGCTCTCGCCGCAGGGCATCGACCTGGAAACCCAGGTAACCTGCGTCCACGCCAGCGGCAAGCTTTCCCACAACTACTCCACGGTACTGGGGCGGACCAAAACCGAGGCCTTCATCATCGGTTCCGGGGCCATGATCCACTGGCATCCGCGCTGGCACGAGCCCAGCAGCTTCAGTATCCTGCGCGATAAAGACGCGGCACCCGAAAATTTTTACTTCGACTTCGAAGGCGCCAACGGCTACAAATTCGAGGCCCTCGCCGTGATGGACGACGTGCGCAACGGCCGCCGGGAGAACGCCAAATGGTCGTTGGACGATTCGCTGGCCCTCCACCGGACGCTCACGCGGGTGCGGGACATGGTGGGGCTCAAGTACCCCGGCGAGTAAATTGACCTGCGGTTGGGCCACGACAACACATTACTGGCAATAATCACCAGTAAATGTTATTCAAAACCCGTCAGAAGGGAGTTCGGTAGTTTTGTAGTTTGGTAGTGAGAACGTAATCCCCGACAGAACTACAGAACTTAACCAGCGGCCATTTACATTCCCAGCTCCAGCCTCAGGTTAAATTACTTCTGTCCAGAGGGGCAACTACACCCGCACCAGCCAGTTGAATTTGTCTTCCACCGCACCGGTGCGCAGGCCATCAATGTGCTTTTTCAGCATGGGGCCGATTTTGCGCTCGGCCACGTCGGGCAGCACCATGAGTTTGTCTTTGTACTGAAGTTCGGCGACGTGGCTGACCACCGCAGCGGTGCCGGCCCCGAACATTTCTTCGAGTTTGCCCGCGTCGTGGGCGGCGACGATTTCGTCGATTTCTACCACCCGCTCCGTCACCTGGTAGCCTTTATCGCGCAGGATGGCGATGAAGTTTTTGCGGGTGATGCCCTTGAGGATGGCGCCGTCGGTGGCGGGGGTGACCACTTCACCGTCGATGACGAAGAAGATGTTCATCGTTCCGACTTCCTGGATCTGGGTTTGCTTGGGGCCGCCCATCCAGACGACCTGATCGAAGCCTTTTTGCTGGGCCAGGTAGGCGGGCAGCAGGCTGGCGGCGTAGTTGCCACCGGCTTTGGCCTCGCCGGTGCCGCCGGGGACGGCACGGATGTATTCCTGCTCCACGACCAGGCGCACGGGCTTGGCGTAATAAGGACCTACGGGGGCGGTAAAAATGCAGAACCGGTAGCTGTCGCTGGGCCGCACGCCAATGAATTCGTCGGTCGCAAACATAAACGGCCGCAGGTACAGGGCGCTGCCTTCGGCGGGTGGAATCCAGTCCTGGTCGAGGGCCACGAGCTGGCTGACCGCTTCGACGAAGCGTTCTTCGGGAAACTCGGCCATCATCAGCCGGCGGGCGCTGGCGTTGAGGCGCTTGGCATGGTCGAGGGGGCTGAGTAACACCGGCGTTCCGTCGGCCAGTTTGCTGGCCTTCATCCCCTCAAAAATGGTCTGCCCGTAGTGCAGCACCATACTGGCGGGGTGCATGGTGAAGTGGCCGAAAGGCACGATCCGGTCGTCGGTCCATTCCCCGTTCCGGTAGTCGGAGACGAACATGTGATCGGAAAAGATTTTGCCGAAGGGCAGGTTGTTCCAGTCCACACTCTGGACGCGGCTCTGCTGAACTTTTTCCGTACGAATTTGGGTAGCGACCATGATCTTGGTTTTTTGGTTTGGGCGAAGAAAGAACGTGCCTCGGCGGGCTGCGGCGGGTTGTCAAAAGACCAGCGGAGCACTTTTGCTGATCAGTTTGCTGCGCTGGGCGCGGCCGCAGGTGCAAGAATAGCACTTATTGGAGCAAAGTTGCGGATAATTCAGACAGGCTCCAAATTTTATTTTGCCCCACCAGCGACGTCGCTGCCGCCGTTAAGCGGACTAAAGAATGCCCGGTTTGACGACGCGGTCTTCCTTGGCGTATTCGCGGACGATGGCGGCCAGGAGCTGGCTTTTGCTCAGGGTGCTGGCGCCGGCGGCCAGGCTTTCCAGGACGGCGTGGCGGACGACGTTGGCGATGCCAGCGCCCGTCAGTTCGTAGTGCTCGGCCAGCTCGTGGGGGTCCAGGCCGGCTTCCATGGGCAGGGCCGGGGGCAAGATGCTTTGCCACAGCCGCTGGCGTTCGGCCGGCGCGGGCGGGAAGAAGGGCACAATCGCCTCAAAGCGGCGGGTAAAGGCCCGGTCGAGATTGCTCCGGAAATTGGTGGCCAGGATGCAGAGGCCGTCGTAATTTTCTACCCGCTGGAGGAGGAAGCTGGTGGTTTGGTTGGCGTACTGGCTGTTGCTTTCCTTCACTTCACTGCGTTTGCCGAAGAGGGCATCGGCTTCGTCAAAGAACAGGATCCAGCCCTTGCTTTCGGCGCGCTGGAAGAGCTTGGCCAGGTTTTTTTCGGTCTCCCCGATCCATTTGGAGACGACCATCGAGAGGTCCACCCGGAACACCGGCCGGTTGGTGGCCCGGCCCAGCAGGGCGGCACTGAGGGTTTTGCCCGTTCCCGGCGGACCGTGAAAGAGCGCGCGGTACCCGCGGCGGCTGTGTTTGCCGTAGGCGCTGTTGCCGGCCAGGCTTTGCTCGGTGGCCAGGTAATTGCGCAGGTAGTTGAGTTCGGTCAGGCTGCGTTCGGGCAGCACCAGGTCGGTCCATTCCAGCTGGGTCTCCACACGTTCGGCCGGGAAGCTGCTGGAAAAGGCAGGGGGACTGACTTTGCCGGTAAGGATTTGTTCGACCCATTCGGGCTGGGCGATGAGCTGGCCGGCCATTGGGGGCTCGCCGGTGGGGGCAGAAGAAAGGCCCAGTACATTTTGGCGGTGGAACCAGTGCTCGGGAGAAAACAAGCGGGCGACCTGGAGCCGCTGGGCCAGGTTTTCTCCCGCCAAAATAAACTGCACCGTTTCGCCGGTAGGCAGCAGCCCGCGGTGGTTGGCCCCCCGGGTGCCGCCGAAAATGGGAAAATGCACGCCGGGCGCGAAGTAATCGGCCAGCAGATCATCGAAAAAATTTACCCGTAAGTGAGGAACCAGCGCCAGCAGCAGCGTGACGTATTCCGCGTACTCCGGCTGCCTGCGACGCAGGAAAAGGGTGAACGGACTGTCGTCATAACTAAAATCCGGAGCCGCAATACTGGCCTCCTCCCGCTTGCCCAGGTGCACTTCAATCCGGCCCCGGATGAGCTTCCCGAGGTAGGCGATGGCGCGGCCCAGGTTCTCAGTGCTATCAGGCTTTCTTTCCTCCATGACCAGGGTGTTTTGCGTAGACTTCTCCCGTGCTGCGGTAGTAATCGAAGATATTTTCTACCTGGAAATTTTCGAGGTCCATTTTGCCTCCCAGACTGAGGGGCTGTTTAATGGCCAGCAGCTGATCAAACGCCAAAGTTGCTGGATCGGTAGTGCGCCACGTCCGATATACGCTATCGTCTAAAAAGCGGGGCAACAGATCAAGGGGTAACCACCTGGCTTGCAGGGAGACAAAGGTGAGGTTGGGGTCAGTAAAATAACTAACGGTAAGCGGGTCCAGTAGACCAACTTTGCCACGGGTCGCGTCTTGGTCGGGGTTTTCCAGTACCAGCAAGGCACCGTAGGCATTGCGGCCAATGACCATTCTTTCCACCTCGGTTTCGAAGAGAAAATGCCAATGCGCCAGTAGCGGATTCAGGTCATTGGCTTCTGCCCCAAACAGGTAGACGAAGCCGTGTAGAAAATAACCCGCCCCGGCTTGGTCAACGAAGTATTGCCAAAGCCCCTGGGCCCACGTTGCGGAAAAGTGGATGGGGGTGGCTGCGGGATTGGGGGAGCCGAATTTTTGCTTGAAAGCCTCAATTCCTGAACTCATGGTGCTAGCTTCTTCTTAGTGATACATTCATTTTCCAGATGCCCCAACCTTCCGGCGGGTAGGCTGTGGTGATGCCGGTGTGCAACGATTCGTAGCGGGTTCTCCAGCTGCGCCCGATGGCCTGGTTTACGTCGGCCGAACCTATGTACTGGGCCAGGTGCTGGAGGTATGCCCGCCATGTGGCCAGGTCTCCGTCGGGCCCGGGTTCGGCCTGCAAGGCGACGGCAGGGATGGTGCCGAATCCCCCCGCCACCTGGTCGGCATTGTGTAAGATATTGTACTGCGCGGTGATTTGTGTCCATCCCGGGTATTGCAGTTCCATTTCAGCGCGGACTTGGGCTAGGAGACCGGGCCTTTGGGTGATGTGGACTCGTTTCCATTGCGTCTCATTGCCGATCCGGCCGGAAACTGCTTCCACGCGGACGAAAGCGGAGGGATCTGCATTGTCCGGATCCGCCTCAATTTCGGCCAGGGCATCCAGCGCCCGTTGGTATTTGGTAACGTTGGCGCGGCTGACGTTATTCGCTGCCGTGGCGCGGCGGTTGAGTTCCAACAGCAGCACCCTGCGTTGTTCTGAATCCAGAGCGGCAAAACGCGATTCGTCTACGCTGTACGCGTTCCGGTTGAGCACCCATTGGTCCACCAATAGTTGGTTGATGCCCTGGGTTTGCAAGTCCAGTTGGCGGTCGTATTCCGTCAGCATCGCCGCATTGTTCAGGGGGACGGCTGCATCGGGGGTAAAGGCTATTTCCTGCCGTTGAATGTTGTGGGGGGGCGGCGCGCTCAGGTGGGCCAGGGAATGTGCCTTGGTGGGGCCCAGCGTAGAGAGTTGGGATTCAATGGTGTTGGCATTGGATTGTACCTCCTGAAGGAGTGGAGATTGCAATCGGCCGTTGCGAACCGATACCCGTTCGATGAAACGCACGGCGGGGTCCGTCGCTTCCAGCACGCTTTGTATCAGTTGGTTGCCGTGTTGGTGATGTGCCTGTGCGGTAGGCCCGTAGGCCATTGCGTTGAGTTTGCCCGTCAGGCTGCTTCCGCCCATTTCTACTTTGAGGTCACCACTTCTTTCCTCTACGGTGAAGGGTAGGCGGGCAGTGCCCAGGTTGCCCTGACGGTTAAAGGCTTGAAAGGGCACCCCCCCCTCAAAAATATCAAATAGCCGCCCCACTTCCGGGGCAAGTTCATCCTGCTTGCGCTCTACCTCGGCGTCCTCGGTTTGGGCGGTGGCAATCAGGGCAGGGTCTGCCGCTGGCCCGTCCGCCTGGGCGATGGCAAGTTTGGCTTGCTCCGCCTCAGTCAAAAGGATGCCTTCCTGAGCGCTCACGCGTTGGAGCAGCCCCCGGGCTTCGGCGGCTTCGGCGGCGGGCAAATCCCCCACCTCCCCAATCCAACGCCTTACTTTGGTGCCCAGCGGTTCCGGCGTGCCACTGGCCACCATCACGGTGGTGCTTCCCCCTACGCCGATCCACATCCGATGGCCTTCCCCTCCGCCACTGAAGGTTTTATTCTTCCCCACCTCATCATCCCCCAGCTCATTATCCCCATCTTCTGCACCTGCGCCCGCGCCCAAACCCAAATTCGCCAAAAGCCCCCGTGCCCGCTCCACCAGAAAACCAATGGCCTGGTCGATGGCTCCAAGGACCATCTGCTGAAAACCCTTCACCACATCCGCTACCCGCTCTGGCAAGTCGCCCAGGCCCAGGTAGCTGGCAATAAAGTCAATCACGGGCACCAACAAGCCCGCCAGGGCCTGCTCCACCCGTGCGGCCATGCCCCCGATGTTGCCCGCAATGAGGTCGGCGACGCCACTGACAATGGTCTGGACCAGGCTGAAAATCCGCGCCGCATTCTGAAATATCCACTGCAACACCCGGAAGATCGCCTCAATGGCCTGTACGATGGCTCCCACCGGATTGAAGAGCATGAGTAAACGCGCCGTAGCCATCGCCACAATGCGTTCCACCAAATAGCTCACCGCCGCATCGATGATGCTTTGCAGGATCATGGCCGGGTCCAACCGCTCGCGAATCATCTCATAAATGCCGGCTGGCCCCTGGGTAATGAGGATGCTCAGTAGCTCGTAGGCCTGCTCCAGTAAAGCCACGTTTTCCTCCCCGATGTGCCGGGCCAGAATCTGGCGGATGTTGGGCCAGGTAATGCCCATCAACTGCAAAAAGAAGGTGATGATGCTGCCCACCGACATATCCGGCGGCAACTGCACCCCCACCGCCCCCATGGCCGAAAACATCCAGGTCAAGAAGCCCGATAGGAGGTGGGTGAAAAAATTATCGAAAAACTGGCTAAAACCCTGCCCCACGGCCGCCATAAGGTTGTTGGCGAAGTTCCTCGGGTCGTCGGCAATGTCGCTGGCCACCTGCTCAATCTGGGCCACTAAAGCCCAAAAGGCCCCCGGCGCAATCCCCACCAAAGAGAGCAGGCCATTGATGATGGCCCGCACCGGATCTTCCAGGAAGGCATTGACGGCGTCGGCTACTTTCTGGATGAGTCCCTTGGCCGCTTCCCGGAGGGCATCGATGCGTTCGCGGGCCTCTTGCACCGCGTCGCCGGCCTGGCTGACCAGGTCGTTGGTAAAGTTGGTCTGGGTCTCGTGGACCCGATTGCGCAGGCCATCGAGCCGCTCCTGGAAGCCGCCCCGTTGCTGCGCTGCCCAGGTGGCCAGCTCGGGCCCCAGGCTGTCGAACAGGTTTTGGATGTCCCGGTCGGCATTGTCAATCAACTCTTCGCAGGCGATGACGATGCCATTTACGTAGGTGGAAATTTCCCGGATCAGTGCACAGATCTCCCGCCCGAAAGTGGCTTCGGCCCGGTCGTAGATGCGGGTGATGCTGCTGGGCAGGCCGGTGACGTCGTCCCAGATGGAGACGATGGCTCCGCCGATGCCTTCGTGGCGCTCATCGACCAGGTCTTTGGCGCGCTGGAGCTCGCGGTCGAACTCGCCAACGATGCGGTTTTTGCCCGCCGTCCAGCGCTCCATGGCGGTGGAGACCATCGGGTCGATCAGGGCGTTGACGGCGTCCTGGGCTCGGGTGAAGATGGTGTCGGCGGCAGCCGAGGCGGCCACCCGTTTTTCTTCTTCGGTGCGGGCCATGGCCAGTTGGCCACCCAAGGTGTCCTGAATGGTGTTGCCCCGGCTGTTTTCCAGGGCTTGGAGGGCCTGGACCTGCAGGGCACGCATGCTGGCCTGGCTGCTGGCAATGGCTTCCTGCTCCTGGCGCATCACTTCCGCCGGGGCGATGGCTGCGGTGGCTTCCAGCTCGGAGAGCCCCTCGCGCGCCGAGGCAAAGGGTTCGTCCTCTACCAGCTCGGCGGGTTCGGTAGTCATCCCGGCTTCTTCAACGGAGTTACTGGTAGCGGCCAGGTCCGGCCCCAGGTCTAAGTCTTCCGGATCGCTGGCCGGTGGGCTGGCTCCGGCGGCGTTGACGGGAGGGGTGGCCACCGAGGTGGCGGGCTCGGGCAGGGGGGCGCTTACTTGCTCGGGGGTGCCGCTGGTGGGGTCGTTGACGGCGTCGTAAGTGCCGCTGACGTTATCGGCACTGCCCTGGATGTCGGAATTGAGGTTATCGCCCACGGCCTGGGCTTCTGCGGCGGGGTTGGCGCGGCGCAGGCTGTCTTCGTCGACGGGCCGGCGGTTTTCGATGGCGTCCTGGATGTCGTCGCAGAGCTGCTCAATTTCGGGGCTGGGGGCCGGAACTTCGCGCAGGGTGGCGGTCAGGGCGGCGTCGGCCCGGGCGAGGGTTTCGGCGTCGGGTTCCTGGACGTTGGTGCGGGCGGTTTGGGCATTTTCATCGGCGGGAGGTAGGGCCTGGTTAGCACTGCCTGCGCCGCCCATGCCACCGCTGGCGGAGCGTGCGCCCTGGCTGGATCGGGCCTCGATCTCGGGCGAGGGTGGAGGGATGATCAGTTCCACTTCCATCCGCGGACTTTCCTCCACGGCCAGTTCGGCCTCGGCACCTGCTTCGGCGGGGTCTTCCGGGGAGGGTGCTTCCGGGGCCTCGGGGGCCATCTCAATGGCACGCGGGGCATTTGCGGCCAGGTCCGCCGGAGCCAGGAGGGCGGTTTCCGCAAGTTGGTCAGCGTCGGTTTTGGGCGCGGCCGCAGGTGCAAGGAGGGGAGTAGGAAGCAATGCCTGGCCCGCCCCACCCACCAGTGGCAGTAAGGATTCCGCCTTGCGGGGGGCGGGGCGAGGGCGTTGGGCACGGGCTTCGATCATGACCAGGCGACTTGTAGAAGGTCCGGCATCCAAGGGGCTTTTACCATGCTGATGCCCCAGGGCAGGCGGTCCAGCAGGACGTCATAAGGCTTGCGGTCCACCGTCAGGTGCCAGGTGCGTCCCTGACGGCGGAGTAATCCTGGGCGTTGCAGGAAGGCATCGCGCAGGGCGGCGGGACTGGCCTGGCCAAGGGCTCCCCAGTTTTCGATGACGCCCTCCAGGAAAGCATCCGCAAAGGCCAGGGGCTCCGCTGACAGTGGTGCACCTGGGCCGGGCAGGTAGTCGTCGGGCGTCAGGCCCAGCAGGACTTTGGTCAGGGGGTAGTCCCATTCCTGGCCGTTGGGCTGGCCAAAAGCGCAGTAATGCAATAAGGCCGCCGCTGGTCCGTAGCGGGGAAGGCCGTCGTCGTCCAATAAATTTGTTTCCTTAAGGAGGTAGGGTAGGTAGGCGTGCAGCAACACAATGCCCGCGTTTTCCGGGTACCAGGTTGTGGGGGCACCCGGGCTTGATCCCGAAGCCTGCGCAAGTTGAGGGAGGCTTTTGCTGGGGCTTGGCTGGTTGGTAAGGGCTGCCCTTTTGTTCCCGTAGCCCGCCGCTTTAAGGGTGGCTACCCACAGGTTCAAATCGCCGTGGGGCGGTGCCTGGTGGGGTAGGGCAGGGGCGGGATGTTGTCCAACCTGGTGGGGGTAGAGCTTCCGCAGGGTGGCCCAGCCTTGCGCCCAAAGCGACTGGCCCGGCACCTGCGCGATGCGCCCAAATATCCTTTCCGGTGCCGCAACCGCCAACTCGAACAAAAGCTCCCAATCACCCCGGTCGGCAACGGCATACCAGGCTGCCAAAGCCGCTTGAAAAGCCGCTGCATCACTAAAACTCGGCCCCAGGTTGCCCGTTTGCAGGTAGTGGACCAAGTGTTGAATGAAGGGGACGGCTGCCGTCCGGGGGCCATTAAGCTCCGGCATTGCTTGGCGCAATGCTTTGGCCAACAGCGGGGCAATTTGTGCTTCCAGTGTCGCTTCAAGCTGATCCAGGCCCGGGGCTTCCACCGTAATTTCCAGTCGCTCAATCACCACTTCCTCCCTGCCTGGGTCCACGGCCGCCAACTGCCGCTCAAGGGCGGGCAGGATGGTACTGGCCTGAAGTAGGTCCAGGCGCTCGTGCCAGGTATTAGCCGCCAAAGGCGCAATCCCACTGGCGGCCAACACCAGATGCTGGCGGAGAATATGGTGCTGGGCGGCCATCAGACGTTCACCGTACTGGTGGTGATGGCAAAGCAGCCATTATCTCCCACCACCAAAGCCGTAGCCCGGGTGGCAATGCCATCGCGCCGGTATTCCACCTCCGCTGGGTTGGTCAGCGATAGGCCAGGCTCGCCCAAGGGGAACTCAAACCAGATCTGGGCCAGGTCTTCACTTGCCCGGACGCTGAAGCTGCGCTTACCCCCTTCACCCCGCTGGGTAATACGCCCGGATACTTCCCCGGTGCAGAGCGGTTTGGGAGCCGCTGCCCGATCGCAACGGTCTACGCTGAAGCGCTGGTGGGAGGGGAAGAAGCTTTCAACACTGTCGGGCCGTGCACCGTCGTTGCTGTACTCGATGGTCCGTTTGCGATCTGATTGGGAACTGGAGGCTTTATCCAACTCATTGTAGGCTACGGTAACCACGAAGTTGAAGCGGAAGCATTCAAAGAAACTGACCGTCAACTCGTCAAAATTGCGGGTAGCACTCGTAGAAAACTCCAGGGCCCGTTGCCCTCCGGCCAGGTTGGCTTCGCGGTTGATGACTTCGTCGACAAACTTCATGATGTTGTTGACCAGCCCGCTCATCAGTTGCGGGTAGGTGTTTAAGTTGATGTCGGCCTCCCGGTCGATGGTAGCCTGCAGGTTCCGGTTGAGGCTGCGCAAATCATCGGCACTGAGGGCAAAGCGCTGGGTGTCGCTGATGTCGAGGTGCAGGCGCTCCACCTGGAAAAGGAGGTTCTCGTAGGTCACCCCTTCGCCAGCGGGGCGTTGGGTCCAGAGCGGCGAACTGTGGATGGTACCTATGCCCCCGCAGGGCAGGCCGCAGTCGTTGGGGTTCGGATTGGTGGAACAGGTAAAAGCGGGTAGTTCAATGGTTTGGCCACAGGCTTCGCCGAAGGCATCTTCGACCCGCAGGACGAAGCCTTCCCCACTCGGGATTTCCAGGCTGGCCACCTGACTTGAAGTGAGGGTTTGCAGGTTTCCCCGGGCGTCTTGGTAGCGGTAAGGAGGCTTTCCGCCTTCCACCAGGAAGTCTTGTAAGTAGCGCCGGTTGCCATCCAGGCAGCGTGGTTCGCCAGTCCGCTGTACGTTTAAGGGAGGGAATAAGGATACGGTAATGGGCACCCGCTGGTCCTGGTTATCCACCACCGTAAAAGCTACACCTGCCCTGACTTCAAAGGCTGCATTAGGTGCCGCCTGTCGGTTGCCGTTGCTATCCTCAATAAAGTAAGGGGGCGTACCACCACTGATTTGCAGGGTAGCAAGGGCTACCGTGGCCTGTGCCGCGTTAGTAGGGTTGCTGTCGATGCGTGAACAACTGCTTTGCTCCAGGCGGGCCACCAGAGGAGGGACAGGCGGCTCCGGCGGGGTGGGCGGAAAAATGTGGATCGGCGCACCCTGGCCGCAACAGCGGTAGGGGAGGTAAAAGTCAGCTACGACCGTCCCCTCGCTAATGCCCTGGATGGGGTTTTCGTCCGTTCCATCCCCACCGTCTTCGGCCAGGTCGATACTCAGGAATTTCTCTTCTTTCATCACCCACCGTTCCTGGCTGGGGAATCCCGGGTAGCTGAAGACCAGCTGAACGGGTAAGACCGTCACGAAAAGGCTGAAGCGGCCGTCAAGGTCCGTAGTCGTCCCGCTGCTGAAGCCCCTGGCCGCGACATTGACGCCTGGAACGGGCTCGCCGTCGTTGAGCACTACACCCGTCAGGCGGAACCTCCCGGTTTGGCGCGGGCCTCCACCAGCGTTTTCGGGGCCATGGTATACTACGATAAAAGTGCCGCCCAATTCACAGCCCGCCTTAAATTGTAAACCGGGGTGCTGCCGCTGGAAGGTGGCCAGGAGTTGTTGCTGCAAAGCGTCCTCCCGCCGGCTTTCCACATTCAGCCGCAGGGCACGCAGGGCATCGAGGTCGCCGGCTGTAATGAGCTCGTCCAATTGGTCGGCGTACTCTTCCAGATCTACTTTCAGACTCGTAGCCGCCCCACCGGTCTGGGCATCGTTGAGGCCCAGGGCCGCCAGCCTTCCGAACAGGCGCCCACCCCCCTGCAATTCCTCCAGGGCCTGCTCCGCCTCGGCAAAATCGAGGATGCGCAGCGTACTTCCCAGGCGGTTTTCCAGTTGCACCAGGAAGTGGATGACGCCCAAATGAACGCCGTAAGACCCATCCAGGCCCGTACTGAAGGGCGCAGAACTGCTGTGTTGATCAAAATGGGCTTCGTAAAAGTCACCCACCGTCCCCCCGAAGTAGCGGTATCCGGTTAAGCGGCGCAGCAGGGGAGACCGTGGGAAACCCCGTAGGGCAAAGGGCGGCGCTTCACCCTTCGGCCCCAGTATTTTGGTGTCGTAAAACCGCACCGCTACTTCGGCCAACCGCCCCAGCAGGCGCGCCCGCCAGGTTTGGTACTGGCTTTCCAGGTCGGCAAAAAGAACGTCGAAGTCCTCAATCTCCAACTCATCGGTCAGCGTGCCCGTCCGCAGCGCCACCACGTCGATGGGTAAGCGGAATTCATTGATCTGCCGTCGGATTTCGCGGAGAACCGGGAGGTAGTGCTGGCCGATGGCCCCTTCGATGCGCACGAAATTGCGGGGCTCAAGGTCGTACACGAGGGGGCGGCGGATGAAGTCGTCCGTACCGTTCCAATCCACTGCATCAAAGCCGTAATTTTCGGCGGCGCGGCCCCGGCGGCTCAGGCGGTAATTCCAGGGTTCCAACACGATGGCCGGGTCGTAATAAAATGGAATCGCTTTCTCGGAAAGGGGCTTGCCCAGGAAAGAAGGCGTAATGCGAATGGGTTGCCGCAGGCTGGGCTGGGTAGGAGCCGGGGCAAGGATGGCCGGACCCAAAAATTCCGCAAAGCGCACCGCGCCGATGGCTTGGAAGTTGGCCGTCGCAACAGCCAGCGGCTGGGCTTCTGATGACGCAGCGCTCAGTCGGTTGTTGTCTCCGGCAATCTCCCGCACGCGGCGTTCAGCGGTAGCCGCCCGGAGGCGATCGCGCAATTCCTCCCGGACCTCCTCTGCCGTGAAAACATCCCGGCCACCACCCGTCGGGGCCGGGGGCAGCGGCAGCTCCGTCGCCCGGGTCAGGGCCACCAGACGATCAAATAAGGACTCCAACTCAGCCCTCCCTTCGGCCTGCTGGTTCTGGACGGGCGAGCTGACCCACAGGTGGCGCAGTTCGTCCGAAATACCGGCAGCGGTGAAGTGGTGCAAGACCAGATGGCGGGGGAAGATCCGGTCGTCGGGGCAACAGAGGCTAAAGAGCTCCTCGGCTTTGCTGCGCAATTCTTCGTAGGCGTTGATGATGGTCAACAGATGGTCAAACCAGTATTGATAGCCCAGGGCATGCGCACCCGTCAGCAAGCGACCGTCGTGGAGAAAACTCAGCCCCGTGATGCGGTTCGCAAAGGGATTGCTGGTGTAGTCCGTCAGCAAAGGGGCCAGGCTGGCGTACACTGCGTTGAGCACCACCTGCACGCGGGCCAGAAAAGTTGCCGAGAGGGTAGCCCGGTAGGTTTCCAGAACCTGGCGGGTGGTGACGGGGTTGGTGTTGGGGACGTTGAAGCGCGGCGGCCGCAGCGTCGCCAGACCCAGGCGCGCCGCCCGGTCCTGGAACAGCGAGTAGTAGGCGGCCACCCCTGCGTTGCCCGCCGCAAGTACCCGCCGGATTTCTTCCAGGTCTCCCCGCCGGATCAGTACAGGACGGATGGCCGTCTCTACCGTGCGGCCCTTGTCATCACAATTGTTGGGGGTGCAGTTGCGGTTATCCACTACCCGGCATTCAATGAGCAGGAGCAAGACTTTTTCGTCGCCTTCACCCGCCACTTGGTTGGCACCCGTCAGGAAGTTGCGGCTCAGGGCCCTCGCGTCGGGGTCGTCGTTGCGGTCGGTCGTCAGTTCCCACATCGGGTAGGTCCCTTCGCCGTCGGGTAGGTCGAAAAAGGTATAGTCGATGTCTTCCGGGGGCGAGTAGGGCCGGAAAAACTCCAGCGCTTCGTCTTCGTCCCAAATGAGCAGGTGCCCGGCCGAACTCACCCCGCAGCCCCGGCTGATGGTGATGCCGGTACCCGCCGGGTTCAGCTCCGCACGGAGGCCACACACGATGCCGATGCCGATGAGGTGGGTGCGGGTCAGCCGCCCCTGCTCTTCGAGGTAGTCAAAAAGTTGGTTGAGGTGGCTGCTGCTCAGTACCTGGTTGGGGGCGAATTGCGGATAGTTGGGATGGATGGGTAACATGATGAGGCTAAATTTTAAAGGGTACCGAGGGTGGTTTGGTCCAGGCGTACGGGTTGGTCATCGTCCCCGTCATCGCAGTCGTGCAGGGTGGCTTCGGGGTAGGCGCTGCGCAATTGTTCAAAGACCAGCAGCAGGCGGTGCAGGCGGAAGCTGACGTCCAGCCAATCTCCGTAAAAGCTTTCCACAGTTTGCCGGAAGTCGGCCCGCCGGGCGGCGTCCTCCATACCTGTTTGGCCGTAAAAGGCGGGGTCGTTTTGCTGGATCAGCACCAGGTCGTCCACCAAGTCGTCCCAGACGCTGTCGGCCCAGTCAGCGCTGGCGGCGGGGGGCAATGTCTCGTTGCTCCGGGCTACGTCGGCCAGGAAGCGCCGGAAATTTTCGCCGTAGTAGCCCAGCAGCAGGTGGGCTGTAGTGGGCGTTGCGGCGGGGGGCAGCAGGTCCAGCACCGCACTGCTCAGTTCGTCGTTCAGGGCCGTCCAGGCAAAGTCTTTGTTCCGCTCCAGGTAGGCGCAGTAGACGGCCTCGAAGCGGCTCAGTTGGCGGGCCAGGGCATCGGGGACGGGGCAGCGACACTGTTCGGCCAGCTCCGCCAGTTCCTCGGGCGAGTATTCGCTTTCGGCCTTGGCATCGCTGACCCAGCAGAGCTTCGGCAGCAGGTGGGCGGGCGTTTCGCGGCGGATGAGCCGGTCGGCGTAGCGCCGCAGTTCCATATCCTGGCTGAAGGGTTCCACGTCGGCGGGCAAGACGTAGGTGATGCGGAAGGAGTAGGGGTCTTCCATCCCCCAGTGTTCACAGTTCTCGGCCAGGCAGACGCTAAGCAGGGCATCGCCGGGAAACTTGGGCCGCAGCAAAATATGCTCCACCACGTAGAGCCGTTCGCGGGCCAGGGCGGCGGAGAAAAAATCGGCCACCTCCTGCTGCGTCACACCCGCACCTAGCGTCGCCAGGGCTTCCCCGGCGGCGTTGTGGAGTTCATCTCCCGCGTAGTTGGCGGGGTCGGGGGCCAGTTCGATGAGCTCGCGCACCACCTCCCAGGCCCGGGCTTCGGCCTCCTCGGCGGTCGCGCCGTAGATGCCGGGAGGGTCCGTGGATTCACCACTGGGGCGCCGGAGCGCAGGTGCCATGGAAAGGTTGGGAGCCGGGGCCGTCACGACAAAGCCGCTCTTCCAGCCGCCTTCAATGCGTTCCGTCTCTAAACTGAAATAAGCCCGGGCGTCCTCCATCCCCAGCAGGCGGCGGATCCTTTCCCCCAGGCCGCTACGGTTGCGGTAGGCACAAACGCCCTCCGCCCGGGTGTAGTTGATGCCCGTTCCCCGTCGCCCACTGATCTCGGGGTAAAAGCGAAGGAAGCGCACCTTGTCCTGGATGAGTTTCTCCGGACCGTACGCGCGGCGCGTGCTTTGGTCGTGGATGAGCAGGGAATAGTTGGCAATGGACTCCCCGAAGCGGGCCAATAAGTGATCGAGGAAGCGGTTCCTTCGGTCGGCAAAACGCCCGGCGGGTTCCAGCAGATCGCGCAGGGCGGCGGGCGTGGCGGCCGGGGTCAGCAACTCCGCCAGGTGCCCCAACGGCTCGCCCGCCCCCGCCAGGCTGGGGTGGGGGTAGGTCGCCGCAACGGCCTCATCGGTGGAGAAGAGGTCGCCGAAGCCGGCAAGTTGTTGGGCCGTGGTGGCAACAATCTGCTCGAAGGGAAAGAGGTAGCCTGCCAGTTGCCTTGCCTTTGCCCTCCGCCCGGCACCTGCGTCCGCGCCCAAACCTTCTTCGCTCAGGCCGTAAATGGTCGGCAAGGTCCGCTGAACCGGCAGGTACTCCGGCGCGGGGCGGTGCTTACCCGTTGGTACGGGATAGTCGAGTTGCTCCGTCGGCAGAGCCACTGCCCGGTCGGCCGCCCGCAACTGGGCCAGCACCGACCGCAACTCCGCCCGCCGGGGCAAGAGTGGCAATCCATCTTTGTAGACCATCACCTGCGAAGCGGCCAGGTACAGCGCCGGATAGTGGCCAGGGCTGACGGGAATGCACCACGGATGAGCGGGTGCCAACGGACGCCCGTCAGCGTCGTACACCGTAAAGCGCAGGGCCTCCAGGGTGCTCACACCCGGCAAGTCCATGAGGGCATTGACGAGGTCACTGACGTAAACGACGCTCCGCAGTTGGGCCGCATCCAGGTCTTCCTGCAGCAAAAAGCCCTGCTGCAAGGGCGGCCCCGTAAAGATGGCCTCCGTCGGGATGCCCAGACTTTCCAATTCGGCAAGTGTGCGGAAGGGCACCAGGGGATTGAGGAGACTTTCGAGGGTGTAGTACACCAGGGCCAGGGTTTGCTCTACGTCCGCACCCGGAGTCAGGTGAAGATCGGCGCACACCGCAACGTCTTCCGCGCGGATGCCATCCACGCGGCAGTAGTCTTCGCCCACCCGCCGGTTGTCATGCAGTAAACGCTGGCTCGTGGCCAGGATGCCTTCGCGGCGCTGGAGTTTGCCAAGGTAGCGGGCAAAGAGGTCGCTTTGGCCGAGGAGGGCTTCCAGCGTGGGCGGGTCAATCAAGGCCGCGTCTTCCGCCCCCAGCCACACCCGCAGGGTGATCTCCGTGAGGAGCAGTTGAATCAGGGCCCCGTCGCCCGTCCGCAGGCGGAGCGTGACGTCCAGAAAGAAAATGTCCCGCACACCCCGCCGGAAATCATCGGCATCAACCGGCTCCAACAAAGTACGGTCACGGCTGAAGCGCTCAATCGTAAGCCCCTCCAAAACGGTGGTGGAGGCACTGACTTCCCGGTAGGCAGACTCCGAAAGCTGTCGCCAATCCGGGAACCGCAGTTCGGCGGGGATGGAAAGGAACTCGCCTGCGGGGAGTGGATAAACCAAGGTTCCGTCCAGGCGGTGACTATTGAGGTTGCCGTATTCCTGGTCGGTGGCAAACTGCAGCAGGAAGTCGGTAAAGCCCTGGATGCGCACGGGGTGTTCTTCACGGCGGTTGCTGGGATCCAGGGCCAGTCGCCAGCGGGGGGCGGTGCTGAGTTCACCGTCTTTGCACTCCGCGAAGAGTAGGGGCCCGCAGGCACACTGCTTGCAAATGGCCCAGGCATTGCTCAGCCCCAGGCTATCAATGAGGAGCCGCCGGAAATCGTCGTTGGTCAGCGGAGCCCCAGTCAGGATCCGCCGGGCAGTGAAAAAAGGCTGGCGGTGATCAATCGCTCCTCCCGGGCCGGTAAGCAAATCCGCCAGGTCAAACTGCCCCCGGTAACCGGTTTCGGCCAGTGCATACAACAGGTTTTCCAACAGGGTAATACCCGGGTCGTGGGCATTGTAGTCGGTCCAGCGCTGGTGAGCCAGCCGCTCAATGGCGGCAAAACCCTCGGCGCGCATGCCTGCGTAATCTTCGGCCGGGTGGGGAGCGATGGCGGGGTTGATCGGTTGCATCAGGCAATGGGGTTTTCAATGGTGATCCGGTTGCGGCCCCGGTGACTGCGGTGGGTATTGTTGCACACCTCCCCAATCACCACTGCGGGCGGCGCGGGCAAGGGCGTAATCAGGTGGTGGGTGGCGGCCACGAGCACGGCTACCAGCTTGGTTGGCTTCAGGCGTTCCTGCCCGTTCTGCGCAGCATCGGCGAGGTGGCGCAGGCTCAGGTTTTTTACGTAGTCGACGTAGTCGAGTTCCTCCAGGAAGTTCAGCACGACGGAGCGGTGGATCTCGGCGGCCAGGTTGAGGTCGCCCAGGCCTTCACTGGCCCAGGGGGAAAGGTGGCCAATCAGGTCGGTGTCGATCTGCCGGAGGGCCCAGGCTTCGTCGGTGCCCGCGCGGAAACGGACGTCGGCCACCACCCGTACTTCCTCAAACAAGGGGTTCCTGACGTGCAGCGTAGCGTGGCAACTCATCCGCGCCCGCAGGAAATTGGCGATGTCTTCCCGCGTGGTAAGGCTCACGTAGGGACGCAACAAGTTGGCCCGCGAGCCACTGCCCTGGCCCAGGGGGAGGATCGTGACGTGCCCGGCCCGCAATTCGTGGTAGGTGTAAGTGCCCGTAGTCGCCCCCGGCGCAAATTCCAGGTGCTGGAGACAAATGACGCGGTCGACGGCCGGGAAGGCCTCCAGTACCAGATGTTCATAGTCCCACTCCGTAATGCTCCGGTCTTTGTGCCGCAGTCTTTCGCTTTGTCGGGTGAAGTAAGCATTGCGCGCCTCCGTCGGTCGTCCCCCGAAACTGGGGTAAGCCTGCGTAATTTTCTTAATGCCCGGCGCGGGGAGCAGCAGCTTCGTGATGGTCGCCGGGGGTAAAGGACTGAGGTTCACGGTGTCAGCTGCCGCCAGCTCCTGGCCTACTTGCACTCCGTGGGCGTGCACCCCACGCAGGTAGTTAACCGCATCGGTGTGCTTGCCGGCCCGGATACGGAGCCAGAGGAGTTCGTCGCCGAAACGGCGGTTGCGGGCTCGGGTGCCCGCCGGGAGGTCCAGCCGGACCAAGCCCGACCGCAGCAGCGCATCGGTATCGTCCTGAAGTTTATCGGCCGGGAAAGCCGTCCAGCGGTTGTCGTGCAGGTATTCCCAGGTCAGGTGTTCGGCGGGTTTTTCGAGTAAGGGGTCGGCGGAGCCTTCGTCCACCACCACCAGTAAACTCAGTTGGCTCCCCGGAACCCAGGCTTCGATGCCGAGGTAGAGCGCGCCGGCGTCCATGGTCGGCTCCGTCTGGGGCAATACCTCGGCCAGCAGCGGAAAGCGGCCGTACCTCACCTCCGGCAGGGCAGTTCCGAAGGGCAGGAGGTGGTGGATCTGGGTATCGTCCGTGTCGTTCACCGCGCTGGTCCCCAGGTTGATGCTGGCATCGTAGTCCAGCGTCAGGTAGTCCAGCTCGGGGTCGAAGGGCAGGGCGGGGAGGATGGGATTCGTTCCCCCTATGGCCAAAGCCCTGGCCAGGGCGCCCGGATAGGCCCGGTGCCCAAAGTCCCCCTGCAATTTAAAACGGACAAACCCCCGGCTGGCCGCCGCCGAAAACCCTGGGCTGCCGTCCCCCCCGGCCGGCAATGTACTGCCCGCCCCCACGGTGAAGGCACGGTTGTTGGTTTGGTAGCCGCTGATGACTTCGTTGTAGTTGTCGTGGCGCACCCAACTGCCATTCGTCAGTATCTCCACCCGCATGGTGGGGGCAGAACTGGGGACGGAGTTTTTCCAGCCGTATTTCACGTCAATGTTGGCGGCTTTCTGGAATGATTCCGGGTGGCCGATCGTGAGGACTTCCTGGCCGCTGGGTGCCGCACCGAAGGGATAAAAGCTCTTGGCAGGATCCAGCGGCCCCGTCGGACCACTTAGCTGCAACTGTTTCGCGCCGCTGACGGCTACGAACAAATTAATCTGGCTGAGTTCTACTCCCCGCAGTGCCTGGTAGTCGTAGGCCACCCCCGGCACTTGCCGTAGGGTGAGTTGCAAAACGGGGTGGCGAACGTCCAGGCCCAGTGCATGGACTTCTTCGTTGTAGGCCGTGATGGCCGGGTCGTTGGGGCTCAGGGAAATGGTGAGCACCCGCCCGGCGGCCACCGTTGCGGTGCTTTCCCACCAGCCTTCTTCGGTGCTCAGGGCCACGTTGAAGGTCTTGCCCACCAGGGCCGCAACGCCTGTACCATTCATCGTCAGGCGCACCGTCCGCGTCCCTTCGGCCAGGTAGAGGTAGTGGCTGCTGATGGCCAGTCCCTGCCGGGCAGTAGGCATTCCCGCCGTCAGTTGGGTTCCCGACGGAGCGCGGTAACCAAAGGGGTGCCAACTTTCGCTGCCCTCGGGAAGCGCTTCGCCCAGTCCGTCAGTGCTGTTCACTACGGTGGCGGCGTAGAGGCGCCCGCCGTCGGCCGGGGCAAATACCGGCCGGTTTTCGCCGGGGAAGGCAAAGATGGCGGGGTTTTGGGCCACCTTGAAGATGGCGCGCATTTCCGCAATCCGGGCGGTGGAAACGCTGACGGGAGCCTTGCTCAGAAAGCGGCGCTCCCGTTTGGTCGCTTCGTCTTTACCGCCGCGGAAGACGGTGCCGGCGGGCAGGTACGCTGCCGTCACGCCGTTGCGCGCCTCCAGGTGGAGGAATGCCTGCGGAGCGGCTGCCGCCCCCGGAGCCAGGCGCAGCACCCGGCGGTAGTAGAAGTCCAGATGACGGTCCGTCAGTGCATTAAGCATGCTTTGCTGCCGGCGTCTGACTTCCAGAAAGGCCAGCAGCAAGGCCAGGTGGGGGGCGTGATCGGGGCTTTGCAGCAGACGTTCCCATTCGGTCTGGGCCTGCTGGCGCAGGTGCAGCAGCGCACTGACGAAACCCTCGTAGATGCCGTGGAAAAAGGTGTGGCCAGCGGCGTGGACGATCTCCCGGGCGGGGTCCGTCCCCGGCGTATCCGTACCGTACACGGCCGTTTGGGCGTTCACTGCACCTGCGTACGCGCCCCAGTCTTCGCCCTCGCTCCAGTAAGTGGAGAGGCTCAGCGTACCGTCAATCAGGTCCTGGAGGCGCTGGCTGGGGCCACCCAGCGGGTGTTGGCCCACCAGATCCGGGGCCAGCAAATCGCGGTTGTCATCCAGCAGTCCCCCCGCCGCCGCAGCTTTGTGGTAGGCCATCCAGCGGGCCAGGTCCGGTGCCAAACGGTGGCGGATGAGGGCGCCGGCGCGCAGGTGCAAGGGGGAGTTGACCGGCAATGCCCGGACCACCCCGTCCAGCTGAATCGCGATGGTGCCGACGAGGTCGAACAGGCTGGCGAGGAGCTGCCGGCGCTCGCCCTCGGGGTCCGCCAGGTCATTGTCCTCAATGGTTTCCCGGTGCGCACTGATGCGTTCGGCCAGCAGCTCCAGCGGCCAGCTGAGGATGCGCGCCACGAGGGCCGCCGGCTGGCTGTTGTAGAAAGGCAGCCAATTGCCCCGGGCGGCCTCGGTCTCGTCGAAGTAAGTAACGAGTTCCGCCAGCCGGGCGACGTAATCCACCCAGGCTTCCGTGCTCATTTCGTCTACCCCCACGTAGGTGCTTTGCAGCGCGGCGGGCAGCCGGTCGAGCTGGAAGGCACCGTCGGCGGGAACGGGGTGGGGGTTACGGACTTGAGCGGTGGGCGTAGTGGGCATGGCGGAGATTAGGGTGTTTCGACCTGGCTGCCTTCAGCGAGGTAGAAGGGATAGACGAAATTGAAGCGGGAGTTCGTCGCCCGCACGCGGTAATCCAGGCGCAACTCGATACGGCCCTCCGTCAAAAAGCGGTTGTCCAGGCTGAGTTCCAGCACCTCGATGCGGGGTTCAAAGCGAAGAATAGCCGTCTTCATCCGGTCAAAAAGCAGGGTCTGCGTACCCGTGTCCATGCTCTCGAAAAGAAGGTCGCGCACGGAGGCCCCGTACTCGGGCAGCATCACCCGTTCGCCGGGTAGTGTACCGATGAGGATGCGGAGGCTCTCCTCAATGTCCTGGGTGCCGGCACTTAAAGCAACCGTTCCGCTTTCCCGCGGGAAGGCGGGCGGAAAACTCCAACCGATGCCGAGAAATGCTTTTTCCATGGTTGTTTAGTTGATGAGGACGGTAGTAAAACCCACGGCAATGCTGCCGCCGTGGGCGGTGCTGTCCCCCTGCCGGGCGGCGGGCATTCCGCCGATGAGGACGCTGCCGGAGCCCGCAATGATGCTGTCGGGTGGCCCTACGCAGGTGAGGGAATCGCCCACCACGGCGGCGGGCATTCCGCCGATCAGGACGGTCGCCACCCCCGGCCCGATGACCGGCCCGCCAACGTGGGGAACGGGCGGCGTACCCGGCGTCTGCAGGGGGCAGGTGTGGAAATCTCCGATTCTGGCGGCGGGGGGCATGGCTTAGTTGATTTGTACGAGTGATCCTTTGAGGGTTAGGGTGGCGCCGGCTTCGAATTTGCCGTTGGCCGAGGCGTTGATCTCCACCGTGGTACCCTCCGCCGTGATGCCGTTGCTGGCTTTCAGCACCAGGTCGCTGGCGCTGTTGATCTCGATGCCGGCGGAGGAGAAGGTGATGGCGTTGCCGTGCTGGTCTTGCAAGACAATCTTGCCGTCTTTGCCCAACAGGGCCAGGCTATCGCCCGCCTCAGTTTCCAGTGTGATGGCGTTTTCTTCGTCGTCTACCACCAGCTTGTTGCCGGCCCGGCTGACGTAGCCGGCCCGGTAGTTGTCTTCTTCCGGCGGCAGGGGAGAGGGCTGCGCAGAGCTGTGGAGCCCGGCCAGGATGATGGGATGACGCGGATCGTCGTCCAAAAAACCCACCAGCACCTCTTCCCCTACGGAAGGCCGGAAGATCATCCCCGCTGCGTTGCCGCCCACCGTGCTGGCCAGGCGGGCCCAATTGCCTTCTCCCTCGGGCTGGAGGGCGGGGATTTTTACCAGGATGCGCTCCTCGCCCGCCGGGTCATCGTGCATCTGCACCACGGTGGCAATCTGGAGGCCACTCACCGCCGGCAACAGCCCCGCCGCCGGTGGCGCACTCACCGCAAACCGCCCGGTAAACCACTCGGGGTCCAGGCCCAGCTGCGCACTCGTCCGCCACTGACCATCGGCAATTTCGTGGCGGATGCCGCTGACGTAAATCAGCCCGTTGAAAACCTCGCCCAGGCCCGCCAGCTCTACTGTATCGCCTACGCTCACTTCGCTGGTTCCCTGGAATTCGGCAGTGGCGCGGACACGGGCCAGCTGGCTGCGGCGGGCCAGTACCCCCGCCCACGTACTCAGTTCGGAGGCTTCCAGTGCGCCGCCGTGGCATTCGGTCAACGGACCCCGACCGTGGAGATCAGCCAGGGCATCGGTGCTGTAGGCATTTCCCGGCCCGGCGGCAGAAGGCGGGGCGCTTTCGGTGATGGTTTCGGCGTTGGCGGGAGACCAGGCCCGGGCCTCGGCTTCGGCGTACTGGGTGCGGGTGTCGAGCTCCGCGTCGAAGTTGAGCAGGTTGGCCCCGTATTCCAACTTGAGGACGCCCGTGGGGCCCGTAGCCGGGGCCGCAATCCGCAGACTGCCGTCCCGGGTGATGCACACCAGGCCATTGGCTTCCACCCGGCTCATGATGAAGTCCCAGTCGCTGCTGCGGTACTGGGTCAGTTCGGGAATTACCGCCGTCGTACTTTCCCCGTCAACCTGCAATCCCGCGCCGTTGATGATGCTTTCCCAGGCGTCCGAGTCGGTCTGGTCGCTGAAGTAGCGGCTCTTGCGGCCCATCGTCAGGCGGTAGGCGGGGTCTTTGACGGTGACGATGAGCAAGGAGCGCTGCTCGCGGATGCGGATTTGCTGGCTGACCACCTCCCCGCTGAAAATTGGGGCGTTGACGGCGCGGTACCCGGCCTCAACGCTGATCTTTTTACCCGGTGCAAAGGCTTCCCCTTCGCTGATGCGGAAAGTTTGTTCCTGCACCGCCCCGTCGCGGATGATGAGCGTGGCCACGGGGATTCGGTTGACTTCCTGGTCCACCACAATGGAGAGCAGGGTCAACTCCGGACCAACGGCGTTGCCTTCACTCTTAATGGTGTAGGTCGCCACCGTGGGCGCGGCCGAAGTCGGGATGATTCTGGAAGGGGGCGCACTCATACTTTACGGGTTTGGAGGGGTGGAAAGGCCAGTTGGCTGCCGACGGCAAGGGAGCGGAAACTGCTCAGCCCATTGGCCCTGGCCACGGCCATCAGTTGGCTGGTGTCGCCGTAGATTTCCTGGCAGAGGTTGGCCAGGGTGTCGCCGGCCCGAATGACCCGTAGGTGGGTCAGGTCGGGCGAAAGCAAATTGTCAATCGCCAGCCGCAGCAAGTCGCTGAAACTTCCCTTGAAAGCCAGCTCCACCGTCGCCCGGATCGGGGTGCCGTCGGCGGCAAAAAGCTTGTATTTGATGTTCATCGCCGTTACCCGGCCCTTGAAAATCATCTTGCCCCAGATGATCATAAAGTGCCGCGGCTCGTGGGTCTCGCTCTCTACGTCCAGCAAAAAGGCTTTGAACGCTTCGAGCTCGACGTGGACATCCGGACGAGGAAGACCGTCCAGGATGCCCGTGTTGTCGAAGTGCAGCTCGCAACTGAATACTTCCGGGTTTTTGCGTACAAAGGCCGCTTCGCTGCCCGTACTGCCCGTCGCTGTTTCCGTGTTGTACTCAATGGCGTGGTCCATCGCGTAGCTCTCCGGATTGACCAGCACGGGGAAGGCCGGTACCGTGGCGGGCCGCGTGTATTCGCTGTCCGTAAACGCCAGGATTTTCATTTTTTCCAGTGGACCGAGCATGGGGATGAGGCTGTTTAGCAGGTGGTTAAGGGAGGTTTTCGGGGCGGCGTACTCACCGCTCCTGTTTGTTTCTCATGATTCGCAGCGTCTGCTCTACGCACTCCCGCACCAGGGCGTCCTGGCCGTTTTCCTGGATGCGCTGCCGTTCCTCGGGCCGCGCCTGCGTCACGGGAGCCTGCGCCTTTTGGTCGGTTTTAACGGTGATGATGAATTCTTTGATGGTGACCGGCATGACGGTGAAATGAGGTTGGTAAGACAAAGGGCGCGGCCGCAGGTGCTCCCCCCCGCCCCCCCGAAGGGGGGAGAAAGTTGAAGGAGCAGTGGCCGTCCGAGGAGGCGTTAGTTGACGCGGAAGGTGCGGTAGCTCAACTCCAGGCTTTCGATCACCAGGGCGTTTTCCTCGGCGTTGAGGTCGGAGATGGACCACTTCCGGGGCCAGGCGCGGTCGACGTGCCAGCTCCGCAACGGAACCCCCGCCGGATCCAGCAGGTGGACGGTAACGGTAGTGGGTGCAAACACCCGCTCTTCAAAGGCTTCCCGGCACCAGGTCACCAGGGCCGAGTCGGTCACCAGCGCCCGTTTCAGCACCAGATCGCTGTACTGCGTCCGCACCGGCAGCTTATGCTCAAAGCGGTTCTCGCCGCCTTCCACCACGGCTTCGGTAGCGTACTCTACTCCCAGGCCACTGACGGACTGGAAGCGGTAGTCTACCGAGCCAATGTCGAAGGCAAAGTGAACGCTGAAGTGAAACCCGACGGCAAAGGGCGGCTGCATGGTGCTCTGCTTTTAGTTTTCCATCAGTTCCATGCGGTCGGTAGCCACCTCAATGGCTTCTACGGCCACTTCGTTGGTGTCGGCTTTGAGCTCGCTGGCCGTGTACTTCACCACGAAGCAGTTCATCGCCCGCCAGGTCATCACCGGCTCCAGGGCGTCGTTGAGGAGCTTGATCGTCAGGTCGCGCCGCTCCGTGCTGTTGAACTGGTGGGTCGCAAACCAGCGGTGGAACTCAGAGTCCTGGGCGAAAGTGCCCCGCTTGAGCGTGATGTTGCTGTACGTGATCATTCCCGGCATTTTCAGCTTGGAGGCTACCGGGGTGGATCCTTCGCGGTACTCAATCGGTTCGGTGGAGGATTCAATACCGGTCACTTCGGTAAAGCCTACGCGCTCGCCGCCCCACTCCACGAGGTAGCTGAATTTCAGTAAGGGTAATGTTGCCATGGCAAAAGGGGATTTTCAAATTAGGATTGGGCTTGCTGCTGGGAGAAGCGCAGGATGATGAATTCGGCGGGTCGGACGGGAGCCAGCGAGATTTCGATGATCATGCGGCCACTCGTTACGTCGTCGGCCGTCATCGTCGTGCCCAGCCCGATGGCTACGCGGTAGGCATCGCGGACCCGCGCTCCCTGCAGGGCACCGGCCCGCCACTGGAGCTCCAGGAAGTTTTCGATCATGCCCCTCACCCGGATCCACGTATTGGCGTCGTTGGGCTCGAAGACGAATTGCTCCGCCGCCTTTTTGATGGATTCTTCGAGGAAGATGAGCAAGCGGCGGACGTTCACGTAGCGGTTTTCACTGTCGTTGCCCGCCAGTGTCCGTGCGCCGTAGACGAGGGTGCCCCGGCCCGTGAAAGACCGGATGGCGTTGATGGATTTCCCCCCGGCGGGGTGGATGTTGAGGTTGCCCAGTTGGGCCGTAGTGAAGCGGACGGCCGGGGCCAAAACGCCGTTCAGGCTTTCGTTGGCGGGGGCCTTCCACACGCCGCGCTGGGCGTCGGTGCGGGCGTAAATCCCGGTCACGGCCCCGGAAGGCGGCGTCGCTTGTGGCAAATTGTTGATGCCGTCGGCAATGGCCCGGTAGGCCGGGAAGAGATTGCGGAGGTTGGCCTCCGGCTGGTAGGCGGCCTCCAGCGCAGTGCGGTAGGCGGCGTGGGTTTCGCTCAGCCGTCCACTCGCCGCCGGAATGCCGGCCGCTTGGGCAGGGTCGGTGTCGTCAATGCCCGTGTAGGCCGTCAACGCCGCCAGGAAAGCATCGCGGGGCGTCGTTACCGTAACGGGCGTGCCGTCCGCGTCCGCATCCGTTGCGTCGTGCAAGTCGGAAATGGCCGTTGTCAATGCCGTCTCGTCGGCGCCAACGCCCGCAGGGTCGGCGCGGAAGTCGCGGTAGGCACTGTCTACGTCGTCAATTAGATCGTAGCGGGCCAGGAGGTTGACGACGTTGGCATCGTTGTTCTGGAGCCCGGCGTTGGTCAGTCCGCCGGCGATGGGTCCCGTTGGCCCGTTGAGCGCCATGCCCCGGAGCATGCCGTAGTTGATGCCCCGTTCCAGGCGAACGCTGAGCCAGGGCGTATACGCTGCACCGTACTTTAGGTTGTTGGTGCCGATTTCGTCCCGGAAATTCGTGCCAAGGGTATCGGTTTCTACGCAGTCACACACCGTAAAGCGGTCTTGCAGGGCACCGCACTGGGCCAGGGCTACTTGCTGGATCCCCGCCAGTTCCGCCGCCGTCAGCGCCGCCGCGTCGGGGAACAGGAGCAGCGTCGGCTCATCCACCAGGGCAATCTGGGCCAGCGCCCGGCCGGCGCCGGTGAAGTCTGCCGGGTCGATCCCGCCAGCGTAGTTGCCAGTGGAACAGACGAAGCATTCTCCACCCCCGTTGGCGTAGAAAAGGCGGATGGCGTCGTAGAGATGGAAGGGAATGTTGACGTCGGCCGTGATGAAGTTGTTGTTCGCATCCAGCGTAGCCGAGGTGATCGTGGGGCGAGGACCGTAGCCGAAGATGGCTTCGTAATCTTTTTGGCTTTCAATGCGCTGGGGCCGGTCGACCAGGCTTTCCCCAAAGCCGTCGGTGCTGATCTCGGTGTAGCCAATGAAGGCGGGGATGGCCGTGGGCACGGCCGCCACCGAGGGGGGGAGGGTGCGGATTTCCTGGACGTAAACACCGGGAACTCTCAGGTTGGCAAGCATGGGGATAATGATTTAGCTGGTGGGTAAGTGTTGCATAAAGCGGAGGATGATGAATTCAGCGGGGCGTACGGGCGCTACGGCGATCTCGACGATCATGCGGCCATCGACTACGTCCTGGGCCGTCATCGTCTGCCCCAGGCCAATGGCTACCCGGAAGGCGTGGTCGGGCCGGGCCCCTTGCAAGGCACCGTCGCGCCAGAGCAGCGTCAGGAAGTTCTCGATCATGCCCCGTACCCGGACCCAGGTATTGGCATCATTGGGCTCGAAGACGAATTGCTCGGTGGCTTTTTTAACGGACTCCTCCAGCATGTTCATCAGGCGGCGGACGTTCACGTAGCGGTATTCGCCGTCGTTGCCGGCCAGCGTGCGCGCACCGTACACCAGGGTGCCCCGGCCGGTGAAAAAGCGGATGGCGTTGATGGATTTCCCGGAGGTGACATCCACGTTGAGGTTGCCCAATTCGCTTTCGGTGAAGGCACGGCTGGGTCGGCCAACACCGTTGATGCTGACGTTGGCGGGGGCTTTCCAGACGCCCCGGTTGCGGTCCGTTTCGGCGTAAAGACCGACCACCGCACCACTCGGCGGCACGGCCACGGGCGTAGCGTTGAGGCCGCGCATGATGCCCTTGTAAATGCCCGAGCTTTGCAGGAGATCATTTTCCGCATCCTGGCGGGCTTCTGGCGTTGTGGCGGCGGCTACGGCGGCCACCAGCGCAGGGGCAACGTCGGTCAACACTGCCGTCAGTCCTAACCCTGCACCTGCGCCCCGGCGCCCAAAAACGTTACCGAAGTCGTTGGCGAAGAGGGTCTTGGGCAAGGCCGCTTCCAGCCAGGGCGTGTAGGCGGCGCCGTATTTGAGGCCGTTGGTGCCGGTTTGGTTGCGGAAGTCGGCCCCGGTGAGGTCATTGGCCAGCAGGTCGAGCACCCCGAAGCGGTCACCCAACGTGCGGCAGTGGGTGAGGATTTGGTCGGCCAGCCCGTAGTAGGCGTTGAAGGCGGCAGGGTCTGCGGGTTCGGGGATGGATACTGCATCCGGTGCCAGCACGAGCGTGGGCTCATCCCAGGTTTCCAGTGCCGTAAGGCCGGCCGTAAAGTCGGCCACCGCCGGGTTGGCTGGAAAGCCGTCGGCCAGGGAAACAATGAAGCAATCGCCGCCACCGTTGGCGTAAAAGAGCCGGACGGCATCGTAGAGGTAAAAGCGCTGGCTGACGCTGGCCCGGAGGAAAGCGCCGGTTTCGTCCAGCTCCACACTGCCTACCGTGGGCGTGGCTCCGCGCCCGTAGCGGGCCTCGAACTCGAGCAGGGAACCGATGCGCTGCGGAGTGGTCTGCCCCAGGTCTGCCCCAGCGGCATTGCGGCGAAAGGCGGTGTAGCCCAGGAAGGCTGGCAGGGCCGTCTCAACGGCCGCAACCGCAGGCGGAAAGGTGGATATTTCCTCGACGTAGACGCCGGGGATGGGGTAATTAGCCATAGCTGCTAGGGGTTGGGAGATGGTTTGAAATGAAGGTCACAGGCCGCCGCTACCCACCCGGCCAGTTGCAGGTCGATCACGCCGAGGAGTTCCGGGCGGTCGGTCAGCCCCACCACCAGGTTTTGGTTGTCGATGTTGGTGCCCGTGAAGCGGTAAAGGCCCGCCGCCAGCGTGGGCAGTTCGAGCAAGTAATGGTCGGTAGTTGCCGCGCCGCCGCCCACGGGGAGGGTACGCAAGACGGGATTGCCAGCCAGTAAGGGGTCCCGGAGTTGCACTTGGCCGTCGGTACCCGGGGCCAGTTGGTTCAGGCGCACCTGCCGGGCCTGGCTGTTTTCAAAGTGGATGGCCCGCAGGTCGCCGGCCGTCAGGTCGTGCTGGGCCGCCGGCGTTGCTCCAGCGTTGCTGAGGTAAAAAAGCTTACCCTGCCGGCTGCTGATGCCAAAATCGGTGGCGGCCGCAAAACCGGGGTCGCGCAGGGCCACCCCGAGTTGCAGGCGCAGGCCCGGTTCAACCGGCGTGAAGGTGTCTTTGGCCAGCAGCCAGCCCCCCAACGTGGAAGTTACCCAGCGGAGGTTGAAGCGCTGCAGGGTGGCCGCGCCCGCCGCCGTCGGAAAAATATCCAGCAGGTTGCGCAGGTCGTAGCGGAGGTAGTCCTGCCGCTCGGCGATGGTCAGGGCACTGCCGTCGTGCGGGACTTTTCCCGCCATCCGCCCCAGGTAGGTGGGGTGCCAGCAGCGGAGGGTGAGCAGTTTGCGGTAGCCGATCTGGAAGCCCATCAGTAAATGCTTTCGTTGAGGGTGATCTGGTTGATGGGCGGGCCCACGGTGGGTTGGTCGGGGACCATCTCGACGTTGGCCGTTTGGACCATGTAGAGCACGGAGGGCAACTGCTTGCCCCCCAGCATACTCCACAGGTGGTTTTCTTCCTCGAAGGTGGGCGAAAGCAGGTTGAACTTCAGGCTCCGTTCCCCGAAAAGCACGCCCGCTGGCCAGGTCACCACCCCGTCGTCGGTCAGGTTCTTGCGCTGCTGGAAGACGGCAATGACGTTGGAAAGGATATCGAGCGCATTGGCGTAGTTCTGGTGGTTGGCCGTGATGAGCAGGTAGAGGTTCAGGCCCACGGGTGGGTTGCGGTACAAAATGCCGTCGCTGGCATCAGTAGCCAGGGGGTTGGCGCGGTAGTTGCGCTGGTTTTTGCGCGTGGGGTCTTCTTCGGTTCTGACGAGGGTGAGCACTACCGCATCGCTCAAAGCGTGCTCCGTCCCATCGGTGGCCGTGCCGAGGGAGTCGGCCCGGGCGATGTTGCCGATCAGGACGCGGTTCAGGTCCCAGGTCTGGATCTCATTGAGGCGGTCCTGGAGATAGCCCCTGACGACCCCCAGGAGGGCACTGACATTATCTTGTACGCTGGGCATGTGTTTTTGGGAGTGGGATTGACGATGTAAAATTGCCGCTTTATCCCCCTCAAAAAATCCTTAGAAACCCGGATTTTGAAAAATCATGGTTTTCCATGAGTGGAGTAATGGGTAAAGGGTAAACGGGGGAAAGGGAGCTACCGCCCGGGGTAGGGGAGAGCGTTCAATAATGCAGCAGTTCATAGTTCAGCAGACATCCTTAGATGAACAGGCTCACTACGCACTACTGAACTATGCACTGAAAAACTACCCCACCAACTCCCGCCGCAGTGCTTCCCGGACGATGCCGGCGGTATTCCGGACCCCCAGCTTCTGAAGAATGTGCGAGCGGTGGGTTTCCACGGTGCAGCGGTTGACGAAGAGTTGCCCGGCAATTTCGTCGGTGGTGTGTTCCTGTACGATGAGTTCGAGCACCTGCCGCTCGCGCTTGGTCAGGGCCTCGGTGGTGCCCTGGGGGTAGTCTCCGCGCTGCCGGCCCAGCCACGCCGCGCTCAAGGTGGGATCGATAAAAGTGCTGCCTTCCCGGACGCAGCCGACGGCCTGGCAGAGGCTTTCCGAGGGCGTTCCTTGTAAGAGGTAAGCCACCGCGCCCGCCTTGAAATAGCGCTTTACGGCAGTCATCGGCTGGTAGCTGCCCAGCAGAATGGTGGGTTTCAGTCCTTTGCGCAGTACTTCCAGGACGGCGGAGGCCGGCCGGTTGCCAATGACCACGATGGCCAAATCGTAAGCTCCCTCGGGAACCGCCCCGAAGGGCAGTAAACGCCGCTGGGCGCCAGGCAGGCATCGCTGGAGAATTTGGGACAGGCCGGTTTGGTAGATGGGGGAGCCCCCGATGAGCAGGTAGTTCATGAAAATCTCGGTTGGAATGGGATAGATGGGATAGGAATACAATGATCGGGCCAACGGGGCGCGTTGGCCATATAACTTTAGTTGCTTCAGGCCGGGGACGCCTGGGGGCAGGGTGTACAGCGAATAGTAAATGCAGGAGACAGTGTGCCACTTTATCGTCCCACAGCGGCTTCGCGTTACTCTGCGGAACGAGATAATTTTCGTTGGAGCCCGCTTCCATTTTTTTCGCACGAATGAACGGGGATCTTTTTTTCTGAGGGATGTATGCAAAAATGCTTCAGCGTTCATCCAAATGAAAAAACCACTGGTATGAAGCACTTTCTTCCCCTCCTGGCCATCTTTTTTACCCTGCAACTTTCTGCCCAGGCTGACTGCATTTCCGGGATAGTTGTAGATGATTCCGGCGCTCCCCTGATTGGCGTCGGTATTCTCCTCAAAGGCACTAACTCGGGGGCGGTGTCCGATCGGGACGGCAAATTTTCGCTCTGCGGACTGGCTCCCGCAAAACAGGTACGCCTCAACATTTCTTACACTGGATTCGTAACGCAGGATGCGGATTACCTGGTCGGGGATAGCCTGATTCGGGTTGTTATGATCGGTCAGGTGTTGCTCGAGGAGGTAGTTGTTACGGGCTACGGTACAACGGCAAAAAGGGAAATGTCTGCTGCGGTTGTCCACCAGGAAGACCTCAGCAGTATCTCCCGCAAGCGCAGAGGTCCAAAACCGGCGACGGGGAACAGCCACCGTACTGACCCCGAAAGCAGAGAATCCTACAATGAAATCCTTCCCAACAAATTCATTGCTACCCAGAAGGAAAATACCTCCACGATTTCTACCGATGTGGACCGGGCGGCGTATGCCAACGTCCGCCGCTTTCTCCATGCCGGCACCTTACCCCCGGCCGATGCAGTAAGGTCCGAAGAGATGATCAACTACTTCCCCTATGAGGACCCCAACCCATCTTCCAAAAGCGACATTGCGCTTCGCAGCGAGTTGATGACCTGCCCCTGGAACTCCAACAATCAACTCCTCCGCATCAGCGCAAAAACGATGCCCCTGGCTCCGGCGGAAATCCCCCCCTCGAATCTGGTTTTCCTGCTCGACGTATCGGGCAGTATGACGAGCTACAACAAATTGCCCCTGGTGAAACAGAGTCTGCTCCTGCTGGCCCAGTCCCTAAGGCCTTCCGATAAAGTATCCATTGTCGTTTACGCCGGTGCCGCTGGCCTGGTGTTGCCACCCACGTCCAATGCCGCGTCTATCTTCAATGCGCTGGAGGATCTTCAGGCAGGGGGCTCTACGGCCGGCGGTGCCGGTATCCAGCTGGCTTACCAGGTGGCCACAGAAAGCTTTATTGCCGGCGGTAATAACCGCATCATTCTGGCCACCGATGGCGACTTCAACGTCGGCATCACCAACCAAAATGAGCTGGTGAAACTCATCGAAGAAAAAAGAGAAACAGGCATCTACCTCACGGTGCTCGGCTTCGGCACTGGCAACTACCAGGAAGGCACCATGCAATTGCTGGCCAACAAAGGCAACGGTAACCATGCCTACATCGATACTCCCGCCGAGGCCCATAAAGTATTGGTTGAGGAATTCGGCGGAACCCTTTACACCGTAGCGAAAGATGTCAAACTCCAACTCGAATTTCAGAAAAACGCAGTAGCTGAATACCGGCTCATCGGCTACGAAAACCGCCTGCTCAACCAGGAGGATTTTGATGATGACACCAAGGACGCTGCCGAAATGGGTGCTGGACACAACGTTACCGTTCTATACGAGCTGGTGCCTGCCCCGGACTTTGCCAACTACCAAAGCATCGGAGAACTACGCCTGCGCTATAAGCCAGATGTAGTGGGAGCCTCCCAGAAAATAGTCCACCCCATCACCAAACGCAACGAACGAAGGGAAAAACCCTCCGCTGACTTACGCTGGTCAGCCGCCGTAGCAGAATTTGCCATGCTTCTCGCTGGCAGTGAATACCTCGGGGATGCTACCTGGGAACATTGCCTCGAACTCGCTGAAAATGCCCGGGGAAAGGACCCCAATGGCTACCGCGCAGAAATGATCGGACTGATCAAAACGGCTCAAATGATCAGCGCCAGGTAGCTATAATGCAGGGGGGGGATCCGTAGACAAGCCGCGAAGACTTACCCAAGGATTCCCCCCCTTTACCTCTCCCCGCGTAGGGCACTTGGGCTCCGGCGGAAAGCAGCAACAGCGGACCAGCCACTACTTCACGTAAGCCACCTCCTTTACCGCACGAATAATTTTCGTAGGGTTGGGCAGGAATTCCTCCACCAGGGTGGGCGCGTAGCCCAGGGAAACATCGGCGCTGTTCACCCGGATGACCGGAGCATCCAGGTAATCGAAGGCCGATTTCTGGATTTCATATGCAATCTCCGAACTGACGCCAGCGAAGGGCCAGGCCTCATCAATGACTACCGCACGGTTCGTTTTCTTGACGGACTCCACAATCGTCTTCCGGTCGAGCGGGCGAATCGTCCGCAGGTCAATGACCTCCGCAGAGATGCCTTCTTTAGCGAGTTCTTCGGCGGCTTCCAGGGCAACGAGAACCATCTTATTGTAGGCAATCAGCGTCACGTCCGTCCCTTCCCGGCGCACGGCTGCTTTACCGATCGGTACCAGGTATTCTCCCTCGGGGACCTCGTCTTCGTAGCCATACAACAATTCCGATTCCATTACGCACACCGGGTCGTTATCGCGAATGGCGCTTTTCAGCAAGCCTTTGGCATCGGCGGGGTGTACACAAGAAATCACTTTCAGTCCGGGCGTGTTGGCCATCCAGCTCTCAAAAGTCTGGCTGTGTTGCTGCGCCAGCTGCCCCGCCGAACCCGACGGGCCCCGAAACACGATCGGGCAATTGAACTGCCCCGCACTCTGCGAAAGCGTCTTGGCCGCGTTGTTGATGATCTGGTCGAAGGCCAGCACCGCAAAGTTCCAGGTCATGAACTCCACGATGGGCCGCAGGCCATTCATCGCCGCGCCAACGCCAATGCCCGCAAAACCGAGCTCGGCAATCGGGGTGTCGATAACGCGCCGGGGACCGAACTCGTCGAGCATCCCTTTACTGACTTTGTAAGCACCGTTGTACTGGGCTACTTCCTCACCCATGAGGAAAACCTTGTCGTCACGACGCATCTCTTCAATCATCGCTTCGCGGAGCGCGTCACGGAGGGCAATTTTTCTGGCCATAGTGGGTTATCTTTGCGGGCGCAAATGTAGCGCTTCACCAACACTTCTAAAAACGATTTGCCGGTGGGCGCAACACTACCGCCCCGCGGTACGTTTTCGGTCCTAACAACGCCGCCCCAGGCAGGGTTGGCCGTTTCTTCAGATTACTCCAGTTATCGTAATTTCCCATGAAAGTTTCTTTTCGCAACTCCCGTACCCTGGTAGTGATGGCTGCCGTAGCCCTCTCCACCCTGAGCTCCTGCAACCGCGGGATGGGCTGCCCCACCAACTTTTCCCTCAACGAATTCTTTGCAGATTGTGTTTCAGTTGCTTTGAACCTGCTTTAGTGGACTAAACCGGAACTGCTGCTACCCCGCCCAGCGCCTGAACCCGCCGCCCGCAGTAGCTCCAGATTCCGTTTCCGGCCGCTGGCAAACTGAACCCGCTTTCCATGCATTGGCATTCTCTCACTTCCGTCAGTGACGTTCACGACCTCATTGAGCGCAGCCGCGTCGTGCCCTGTCTCATTCTTAAGCACAGCACCCGCTGCCCCATCAGTTCCATGGCCAAACACCGCCTGGAACTCGGTTGGGATCTCGAACCAGATACGGTAGAAACCTACTACCTGGACCTGATCCGCTACCGCGAAGTGAGTAATTTCATTGCCGATACATTTGAGATTCCCCACGAGTCGCCCCAGGCCCTGCTCATCAAAGGCGGCGTTTGCGTTTACGATGCTTCGCATCTGGACATTCGCGTCGACGAACTGCGCGCAGCGTGAGTACGGAAACGGTGTTACTGACCACCGGCGACGGCAGCCACAGCATCGTCAGCCAGCCCTTTGGCGTCCCCTACCACAGTTGCCACGGGGCCATTCAGGAAAGTCGTCACGTCTTCTTAGACGCGGGCCTCTGGGACCGCCTGGGGGAAGGGCCGCCGCAGCTCCGCATCCTCGAGATGGGCTTTGGCACCGGTCTCAACGCCCTGCTCACCCGGCAGGTAGCCACTCATTTCCCCTGTACGGCCATCCACTATTACGCCTGCGAACGCTTTCCCCTGCCCAGCGCCACGGCCGCCCACCTCAACTACCCCGAATTACTGAATCTCCCCAGGGCCGACTTCCTGGCCCTGCACGACGCTCCCTGGGGCCAGGAAGTTACCCTGGACCCCAATTTTCAGCTCTGGAAATGGGAGGGTGATTTCCTGGCCGGCCTCCCCACGGCCTGGCCCCTGGGCCGGATCGACCTGATTTACTACGACGCCTTCGCGCCCAGCAGCCAGCCCGAACTCTGGACGCCGGAGGCTCTCGCCATTTGCTTCGCCGCCCTCGCGCCGGGGGGCGTTCTGGTGACCTACTGCGCCAAAGGAGCCTTCAAACGCAACCTCAAATCCGTGGGTTTTATCGTCGAAGGCCTCCCCGGCCCGCCGGGTAAGCGCGAGATGGTCCGCGCCCGCCGTCCCTTTTCAAACGCTGAACCCGCGTTATGACCGATCAGGACTATCTCCTCCGCTGTGCCCAGTTGGCCGAGCTGGCCGATGCCCGGGTGCGGGATAATCCCCGCGTCGGTGCCGTCCTCGTTCATGCCGACCGAATTATTGGCGAGGGCTACCACCAGCGGGCTGGCGAAGCCCACGCCGAGGTCAATTGCCTGGCCAGCGTGCGCCCCGCCGATCGGCCGCTCATTCCCGCCAGCACACTCTACATCAGCCTGGAACCCTGCTACGTAACCGGCCGCACGGGGGCTTGTGTGGACGTCATCCGCCGCGAAAAAATCCCCACCGTCGTCTTCGCCCAGCGCGACACCACCACTGGGGCGGGGGGGCAAAGTGTTGCCCTACTGCGCGAAGCGGGCATTACCGTGCGGGAGTACCCGGCGTTTGCCCCAACCCTGGCCCCCAATGCCCACCGCCGGGTTTTTACCCAGCTCGGGCGGCCCTTCGTATTGCTCAAGTTTGCGCAGTCGGCCGACGGATTCCTGCGCCCGGCCAACCGCCAGCAAAAGTACTGGCTCACCAATCCCATCAGCCGCCGCCTCGTCCACCGCTGGCGGGCGAATACCTCGGCCATCCTCGTCGGCGGACGCACCGTGGTGGAAGACGATCCCGCCCTCACCACCCGCCTGTTCCCCGGCCCACACCCCCAGCCCGTCATCGTCGACCCGCGCGACCGCACCACGGGCCGGGAACGCATCTTCCGTGGCGAAGGACCGTCTCCCCTGCTGTTTTCCGGCCTCCCGCGTCCCTCGCTCGAAGTCACGCAGTACGCCATCGGACCCGATTTATCCACCGGGGCGCTGGCGCAGGTGCTGGGCAAGTTGTACGAGCGAGGCTTTGGCCACGTCACCGTCGAAGGCGGCAGCGCACTCCTTCAGGCCTTCTGCACCGCCGGGTGCTGGGATGAAGCCCGCGTCTTCACTACCCCCCACCGCTTCGGTACTGGCCTGCCCGCACCGCAGCTCCCCGCTTCCGCCGCAGCGCTCCGCCATGAATGGATTGGTAGCGACCTCCTGACGGTTTTTACCCCCGGGTGAGAGTTTGTAGTTCATAGTTCATAGTTCATAGTTCATAGTTCATAGTTCATAGTTCATAGTTCATAGTTTGTAGTTTGTAGTTTAATAGCTACACATTGATGAACTGTCCCAACAATCCTCGGTACAACATCAGACATCAAACATCTGACATCCGACATCAAACATCCTCACTCCAACTCAAGCAGGTACCATTCGATCGCTTCTACGTCGAGGTTGGCACGGCGTCCGATCGCTTCTGGGGCGTAGTGCGCCGCCAGGTAGTCCAGAATAATGGGCTCGTTGGCACCCAGTTGCCCCAGGTTTTGGGTCTTCTGCATCCAGCGGATCATCTGTTCCCAGCCGTCGCGGGTAGCGCGGTTCTGGGTGATGAGTTGGGCGGAGTGGCAGGCGGTGCAGGTGCCGCGGACAATCTCAAAGCCTTCGGCGTACACCAGGCCGGTGGCTACGTGCAGGCCATTCTCGACGCGCTCTGCGGGGTCGGGTGCACGCGTGCCGCCGCCCGCTCCCGGCCGGTAAACGGCGACGACGGGCTCCGGCGCGGGCGCAAACCAGGCGGCCAGGGAATCGCCGAGCAGCAATTGGATCATCGCCAAAATGACCACCACCACGAAGGCATTGAGCAGCCCGATGAGCAGGTTGAAATTGCTTTGGTTGGGGAGCATCAGGCGATGACTTTTACAGCAATCCGATGACAGGCGTTGTTGAGGTAGCCGCGGGGGTTCCATCCGGGGACGAGCATGGGTTGGGCCACCCCAGCCCCGTCGGTGGCCCGCGCCCACACCTCGAAATATCCTGCGGAGGGGAAAGAAATCCGGGCGCTAAAGTCCTGCCAGGCGTAGCGGTTGGCCGCCGGGGCCAGGGTGCAGGCCTGCCAGGTGGCCCCAAAATCGATGGAGTACTCCACCCGGGCCACCCCGCTGGAGGCCGCCCACGCGTGTCCCCCCAGCGGAAGGGTTTGGCTTTTGCGCAGCATTGCCCCTGTTTTTGGGAAGGTGATCAGGGATTTGACGGGCATCTCTTCGATGATGCACATGTCTTCGTCGGCCACCTTCGCGCCGGGAGGCACGGGCGAGCAGGGAACGCGGTAAGACTGGCCGAGCATTTTTTCGCCGTCGTGTATCCGGTCGCGGACCACCAGTCGGTCCAGCCACTTGCCCGAGACCGAGGCCGGGTAGCCGCCAATGACCAGCCGCAGGGGATAACCATTCAGCACGGGTAAGTCTTTACCGTTCATCGACCAGGCGATGAGGCTTTCTTCTTCCAGGGCCTTCGCCACCGGGACGCCCCGGGAAATGACCACCTTGGCCGGATCGCCAGATAGATGGGTGTCTTTGCCGTAGTATGCCACGTACACCGCCCGGTCGGTAATCCCCACGTCCTGCAGAACATCGCGCAGCCGCACGCCCGTCCAGGCTGCGCAGCCGACGGCGCCGGTAGCCCACTGGTTGCCAGTAGCGGGCGGATTGAATTCCTTGCGGCCATTGCCCCCACATTCCAGCGTAAGGTGGTAGGTAACGACGGGAAATTTAGTTTTCAGCTCCGTCAGGGTATAGCTTTTTTCGCGCCGCACGGCCTCGCCGCCTACCGTGAGGGTCCAGTTCGTCGCGTCTAAGTTGGCCGGCACCACCCCGTTGTTGCGCACGAAGAAGCGGTCGTTGGGCGTCAGCGAATCGGCGAGCAGCTCCGGCGGCGTCTCCGCATTGATGGGTTTGTCGTTGAGCACGATCAGGCCCGGGTGTTTACCGGGCAGGGGACCGACGGGCTGGGCTGGCCAGCCACCGTCGTCCAGGTAGGCCGCACCCGCTGCGAAGCCCAGGGCCGCCAGCCCCGTTTTTTGCAGGAACGCACGCCTTCCCTCCGGCCGGATGCTTTCGATTTTGTTCCGCCCCGGTCGCTTCCCGTTTTTTTCGCTTTTTCCCCTGGCCATGATTTTTCGCTTTGCCGGTCAAGGTAAGGTGCGCGGCCGAAACAGTGGCTCCAGGAACCACTCTCCCCAGGTCCTCTCACCCTTTTCACCCACAGAGCTTGATTGTGTCACCTACTTGTAAAAATGAAAGCATTACTATCATTTTTTGTTACTATCGTATCATTCTGGCGAACGAGCCTCTCAATGGACTTGTTATATTTCTTTTAACCGAATAGAACCTGAGCTGAAATGAAAATCTTCTTATCCCTCCCGCTCGTCGCGGGCCTGCTCCTCGCATCCCACGCCGTGAGCGCCCAGACGGAGCAACCCGCATCCACCACCCAGGCCGAAGCACCATCCACCGCTATTGGCCCCCGCTACAAAAACCCGCTCGCCGCTGGTCGGGCCGGATACAAATCCCCCGCAACGGCCAGCACCAGCGAAATGACCCTGGTGGGCCCCGCCTACAAAAACCGCAAGCGTACCCCGACCGCTGCTGCCGACCCCACGAGCCGCCAACCCCAACTGACGGGCCCCCGCTACAAAAACCGTAAACTGGGCCGGCCGAATTAAGCAAGGCTGTCTCGGATCCGAACCTCCGGTCGGGCACACACCCTAACCGGACCGGAGGTCCGGATCCATTTAAGCCGGTGTCGCGTCACATCATCCATCTGACATCCCCCATCGGACATCCCACATCACCCGAGGTACCCTTTCAACAAGCTGTTGTTCCGGTTGCGCCGCAACCGGCGGATGGCGCGCTCTTTGATTTGCCGGACCCGTTCGCGCGTCAGGTCGAAGCGTTCCCCGATTTCTTCGAGGTTCAGCTGGGTCTCTCCGTCGAGGCCAAAGTAGCAGGCCAGCACCGTTCGCTCGCGGGGGGCGAGGAGGCTGAGGTTGGCCAGTACTTCCTTGGAGAGGGATTCGTGCATGATTTTCACATCGGGGTGGTTCTGCCCATCCGAGGCCAGCGTATCGAGCATGGTGATTTCGGAATCGTCTCCGGCCACGGGCGCATCGAAAGAAAGATGGCGCATCCGGCCGCTCAGGGCACGTTCCACGTCGGCCAGCGTCACGTTGAGCATTTCGGCCAGTTCTTCCGGCTCGGGCTCCCGTTCGTATTTCTGTTGGAAGGAGGCGATGGCTTCGCTGACCTTATTATAGCCAGCGGCCTTATTGTTGGGCATACGTACCAGGCGGCTGTATTCCACGATGGCCTGCATTATGCTCTGGCGGATCCACCACACGGCGTAGGAAATAAACTTGAAGCCCCGCGTTTCGTCGAAGCGCTTGGCCGCTTTGATGAGGCCGACGTTGCCCTCGTTGATGAGGTCGGCCAGGCTCAGTCCCTGGTTTTGGTACTGCTTGGCTACCGACACCACAAAGCGAAGGTTCGCTTTGGTGAGCCGTTCCAGCGCGGCCTGGTCGCCCTCGCGGATGCGGACGGCCAGCTGGGCCTCGTCTTCCGGCGTCAGTAGATCGATCCGCCCGATGTCGGTTAAGTACTTCTCCAGCGCGATGCTCTCGCGGGAGGTAATCTTGTTACTGATCTTAAGTTGGCGCATAGGTTCTGATCCTTTTCAAAGCTGGGGGACTCCTGAGAAATGCCCAGGGGCAGTTTGGGGTGGGCGGCTTGCCGCTGCTCAACCTCTCCTCTCTTTTGGCCCACTAAAGTTACTGCATAGCGAAGCTAATTGGGTAATAGTGGAAGAGATGGGGAGGTGAAAATAACCAAACTGCGGCAGTTTGCGAAGTCCCCAACGTGCTCTAATATAGCTAAAGTTTCTCGCTCCGCTGCTTTGCCGCATTTTTCCGGGGCAAAACAGCGCGTTTTTGGCCGTTCACCGCCCGTTTTCATAGCGTTCCCGGCACCTGCGACCGCGCAAAAAACATTTGGTGAAACAACAGAATTTTGTTGCTCGCCCCGCTGTATTGGTCATTCAGGGTGTCACAACGCCGTACGGGGCGCGGCCGCAGGTGCCAGGGTGGGGTAGACGAGCGAGGGCAGTCCTCAGCAAGGACTTCCGCCGGGAGCCCACGCCAAGACCCCCAAATGGTGGATGAACCGGTAAAAAAGCAGCGTAAATCTATAGATCGAAGCCGATGTCTCCCCGGTAATTACCGCCTTCAAAGTGGATTTTTTTGGCGCTGGCGTAGCTCTTTTGCAGGGCTTCGCGGAAGTCTTTGCCGTAGCTCGTAATGGCCAGCACCCGGCCGCCGCTGGAGACCAGTTCTCCCGCAGCGTTCCGGCTGGTGCCCGCGTGGAAGACCATGCTGTCATGCACCGCTTCAATGCCCGCAATAACTTTACCCTGCTCGTAGGGCCCGGGGTAGCCGCCGCTGACCATCACGACGGTCGCCGCCTGCCGTTCGTCCATCTCGATGGTGGCCGCCGCCAGTTCACCGTCGGCGGCTTGCAGGCAGAGTTGGAGGAAATCGGTCTTGAGGCGGGCCATGACGGACTGCGTTTCGGGGTCTCCCATCCGGCAATTGTACTCTATTACGTAGGGATCATTGTCCACCGCAATGAGGCCGATGAAGATGAAGCCTTTGTAATCCAGTCCCCGCTGCTGGATGCCGCGCAGGGTGGGCTTGATGACCCGTTGTTCTACTTTGGCCATGAGGTCGGCGTCCACAAACGGGGGGTGGCTCACGGAGCCCATCCCACCGGTATTGGGGCCGGTATCCCCCACGCCGATGCGTTTGTAATCTTTGGCGACCGGCAGCAGGCGGTAGCTTTCGCCGTCGGTCAAGACGAACACCGAAAACTCGATACCGTCCAGGAATTCCTCTACCACCACTTCGGCGCTGGCTGCACCAAATTTGCCTTCCAGCATGCTTTGCAATTCCGTGCGCGCTTCGCCTGCGTCATTGAGAATGACAACGCCTTTTCCGGCGGCCAGGCCATCGGCTTTGAGTACGATCGGGGGCTGGCAGTGGTTGAGGTATTCGAGGCCTTCTTCGAGCGTGGCGGCGGTAAAACTGCGGTAGCCCGCCGTAGGAATGCCCTGTTCCTCCATGAAAACCTTGGCGTAGGCTTTGCTGCCTTCGAGTTGGGCGGCCTCGGCGCTGGGGCCGAGGAAGCGCACGCTGCGTAGGTCCGCATCCGCCCGGAAAAAGTCCTGAACGCCGCGCACCAGGGGCTCTTCCGGGCCACAGATCACCAGACCGATCCGGTGTTCCAAAACCGCAGTTTTGAGAGCAGCAAAGTCGAGGGGATTGATCGCCAGGTTCTGGCCGAATTCGCTGGTGCCGGCGTTGCCAGGGGCCAGGAACAGCTGCTTACAGAGGGGACTTTGGCTCAGGCGCCACGCCATGGCGTGCTCGCGGCCACCGCCGCCCAGAAGTAGTACATTCATTTGCCAGTGGGCTGTTTCGGGTGGCGAAGGTAATCAAAGGAGGGCGGTAAGTGCCGAACTTATTGTCCATAAAAACGCAGCCGGGCAGCCAGAGGTACCGGGCCCCGGGCTCCCGGGTTGCGTCAGGACCTGCGTTTAATGGGCGTCGGTCACCGGTGCCGACGGGCCAGCCACAGGAAGTAGCCAATCGGCAGAAAAACGGCGAGCAGGAACAGCGCCAGGCCGGTAATGCTCAGATAGCCTTGTCCGTCAAGCGATGTCAGTACCACGGCATAGACCAGATAGGCCAGACCAAGGCAGCAGACGAGGCGCATTACCGCCAGTAGTTGCAAACTGATTTCGTGCTGCCTGGCGGCATTCGCTTCCGTGATTTTCACGGGGTAATTGAACCAGCGGAAATCGGCCTTACTGACGGAGCCCAGGACGTAAAAAAGGCCGAGGTTGATTGCCGGCAGCATCCAGAGCATCCATTTTGGTCCGTAGCCGTCGGCGGTCCCGTCCAGCCCGAAGTGGATCGGCACCGTTGCGGGCAGGCGGCCGTAGTAGAAACTCACCACGGCAAAGGAAAAGATCACCCCCGCCAGCGGCAGGATACGGTACCAGGATTTATCAAGGGGGTTACCCACCTGGTGGCGTGGGTCGTCGGGCGTATGGAGGGTACTCATGGAAGGGGGCGGTTGGGCTATTCCAGGATTTCGTCCGTGCCCAGGTACAGGCGGTCGGCAGTGGAATACCAGTGGCGGCGGGCGGGCAATTTCATTTGGTTGACGGTGGCTTCGCCTTCCAGCAGGATGTATTCACCCGTACCGGGGCCATCCTTGGCGTGGTAGAAGCGGTAGCCAGCCAGTGCGTAAGTTACGGGGTCGAACAGAAAAAACCAGATGTCCTTGCCCGTTTCCGGGGTGTAGTGAACCTCCATTTCCAGCATTTCCCGTCCGTCGTACCAAACGCGGTGTACCGTCGGTTGCAACAGGGTGCCCGGGTCCTCGAGTTTCATGGGCAGGCCCCAGAGGTAGGTGTAGTAGTCGCGCAGCAGTAAGGTTCGGGCTTCGTCCAGGTGAAGGCTGGCGCGGGTGGAGTCGGAGATGTCCGTACGGCCCTGGTGGCTGAAGGAATAAGTGCCGTTGAGGAAGCGGAGCTGCACCTTGTCTTTGCCGCGCACCTGGTAAAGGTCAAAGTCCGCAGTAGCAGGGTAGAGGCTCAGGCGGGTGTGACGGACGGTGCCGTCGGTGCGGCTTTCGGCCAGCTGGAGCAGGTGGGCCTTGGCGGTCCACTGCTTTTCGGGGTCGTGGTAGCGGATGCTGCGGGCCAGGAGGCTATCCGGCGAGATGCTTTCGGGGGTACGCGACCATTCCCTGAGGCTTTCCTCGTTCATCCGGATGTAGTGGGTGTTTTTCGCGGCTTTGGCCAGTTCGAGGCTGCGCTCCATCAGGCGTTTGCCTTTGGCTTCGTTGCCCAGTTGGTACTCAATCAGGGCCTGGTAGCGGAGGCGGCCAAACTGTTCCTCATCCTGGGCTGCCCAACGGTCCATCCAGGCTTTGGCTTTTTGCAGGTTCAGCTTGTTATCGAGGTAATAGCGGGCGGCGGCGTAGTACTCTTTAGGGTCTTGGGCGGGGTTAAGAAAACTGGCGGCCCTATCGGCAACCTGCTCGTCGGTAGGCAGGGAGATGGTCAGGGAAACCCGGTACCATTCCCACTCCAGGACCAGATCGACGGACTGGGGCCTGACGTTCATCCAGCGGTATTCCAGGGTCTCAATGCGCTCGGGCAGGCGAATGGGCCGGGCGGGAATGCGAAGAACGTCTTTGCTGTCCTGGTAGCCCTGGGTGCCCCAGTTCTGGGTGCTGCGGTTGAGCACCCAGGTCCAGTCTCCGCTCCGCCGGGGGATGAGGTAGAGGGAGTAGGTTCCGGCCCGGAAAGTACTGTCGCCCACCCGGAACTCTCCGTCGGCCTTCAACAGGGTATTCTCGTTGGCTCCCGCCCGCCAGACTTCCCCCCACGGCAAAAGTTCCCCGAAAATCACCCTGCCCCGTACGTTAGGCCGGTGATAGGATACGCTGAGTTGGGTATAGCCAGCCTCGGTACTTGTTTCGGCGGGAGGACTGGAGCTGGGGGCCACGAACTGTGCACTGAGCCAGAGCGGCAGGGACAGCAGAAGCGTTAAAAGAGATTTCATGGGCAGGAGTTTGTACCGTTTTCTAACGAAAAGCTACCGTTTTTTGATGTAAATCTATCGAATATGCCTTTAAGTTCATGAGAGGGAAGTTTGAACGGTGCTACGCGGGGAAGGAGATCTTTATCCATTAACGAAAGCCAGGGCCCGTTCGTCCATCCAGTTGTGGGGTTTACCCCGCAGGGCGAAGCCGACGTGGCCACCCCAGTGCGGTTGCTCCAGGTGGATCAGGGGATGGGTGGCCGCCAGTTCGTGCGGCGAGCAGGCCGGCGGCACGATGGGGTCGTTAGTAGCATTGACGATCAGGACCGGCGCGGTGGTGCCCGCCACGAAGTTGCCCGACGAAAGATAGTCATAATAAGCATCCAGGTCGTCGAATCCACCGATGGGGGCGGAAAACCAGCGGTCAAAGTCCCGCCACACCCGCACGTCTTTCAAACGGCTGAAGTCCACCCGCCCCGGAAACTGCGCTTCCTTGCGGCGGATTTTCTCCGTCAGCGCCCGCCGGAATTTGAGGCGGTAGATGATGTTCTCCGCCCGGTCCAGGCTATCGGCGCTGTGGGCAATGAAAACCGGGGCCGAGAAGGCTACGCCGTGGGTGACTTGCTCCGGGCGCTGTTTTCCCTGCGTGCCCAGGTACTTCAGCGTCAGGTTGCCGCCCATGCTGTAGCCCAGCAGCACCACGCGGTCGTAAAGGCCCGTGGCCAGGGCGTGGTTGATGACCGTCTCCAGGTCTTCTACCTGTCCGTGGCTGTAGAGTTTTTCGGTGAGGTTCATTTCCCCGGAGCAGGAGCGGCAGTTCCAGGCCAGGGCGTGCCAGCCGTGGCGGTGGAAGTAGCGCGCCGCACTGGCCACGTACACCCGGCGGCTATCCCCCTCCAGGCCGTGGGAAAGCACCACCAGCTGCCGGCTTGCGGGGTGGTCCAGCCAGTCGAGGTCCAGAAAGTCACCGTCCGGCGTGGTAATCCGCTCCCGGCGGTAATCCACCGGCACGCTGCGGAAGAGGTTGGGGACGATGGTCTGGTAGTGGGCGCGGAAGCGACTGATCATTAGTAAAGGAGTAAAGGAGAAAGGAGAAAAGGATTAAGGGAGCTGCCGCAAGGGATAGGCTATTGATGGAGGCGTTGTACGCCGAAGGATGACAAGATGGCTTTACCGTGCTGCCCGGCCCTGGAGGGGCCGCTTACGTAGCGTCGGTGGAGCCCGACGTTTTCGTTTAGGAGACCATTTGCCTTAAAACCCACCGTTTTCGTTCGTCCCCTACACCGCCCGCGCCACCGGCCCCAGCAGGTCATCTTCCACCACGCGGCAGGTGAGGGCGGAGTCGTAATCCAGGAAACCACCGGCGTGGTAATCGTAGAAGGTGGCCACCTCCCCGGTTTCAAACGGTTGAAAGTCGTATTTGTGCACGTAGCGGCTCCGGTCGGCGTCTTCCAGCCAGATTACGTTGTCGGGTAGCTCTTCCATCATTGCTTTTTGTCGACTTCCCCGGCACCTGCGTGCGCGCAAAAAAAGCGGGCGGCATTGCGGGTATAAAGACCAGAATTATTTCACCGTAAACCATTCGCGGGCCGAGCGGGCGGGCAGTACCGTGGCGCTGATACTGCCCTCGGCCACCAGAAAGTAGTCTTTGACCTGGGCCGCAGGCAGGGCAACGGTGTAATTGCTATCGGCCACCGGCTCCAGGCGGGCGTACTGAAAGGTGCCCGCGTTTTCGGCGCGGTGGGCTACCCAGACGGCCTCGGCGGGCTCGCCAGCGGCCAGGGAGAGGCTGATGACTACCTGCTCGCCGTCGCGGGTGGCGGAATGGTCGGCAATCACCGGGGTAGGTTTCACCAACAGGGGGTGGGCCGCGAGGTATTCACTGCGCCGCTTGAAAAATTCCTCGATTCCGATGACGGCACCGCCCTGTACGTCTACCGAGCTGTGGTAGTTCTGTGTGTAGGTTTCCACGGGGTAGAGTGGAGTGGGTTCCTGAACCACGAACGGAGTAATGAGGGCGCGGATTTTCTCGGCCCGCTTGCGGTAGAGGCCGCTAGCCATTTGCTCCTCGTAAATCGTCTTCAGGTGGGCCACGTACATCTTGCGGTAGAGGGGCCGGTCGAGCAAGCGGAGGATGAGCGGCCGGTCTTCATTGCGGTCGGAAAAGTGCAGGAATGGGCTGATGGTGGCCAGCTGTTCGTCCGTCAGTACCTTGTTTTGCTCCACGAGGCGGAAGCCACCGATGCTCAGGTTGAGGTCCCACACCACGGGCCGCCAGATGCCGCTGTCGTCTTGGAAGAGGTAGTAATTGTGGCAAAACAGGCCCAGGTAACTGTCGAGGTTGGCCAGGGCGTTGTTGAAGGCCAGCATCCAGAGGGCCTCGTCCACGTTAAGGTGCTTGCCGAGGTCTTCTTTTTCGTCCTGCAGGGCCTTGGTGAGGTTGATGAGCTGTTGCCAGCCGTATTCGGAGCGCTTGACTTCGTAGCGGGCCGCGTAGCACAGCGAGTCTTCGCCCAGGTAGGTCAGGTTGGCGCCGACGCCTGGGGGGCAGGTGCTGGGCGGCGGGTTTTTGCTTTCGGGGTCGCACTTGACCAGCAGGCCGTCGGTGGAATTAAACTCGTCTTCCCCGAATTGCTCATCGACCGATTCCGTCAGGTTGTAGAGGCCGTAGTATTCGCCATCGACCGTCAGGCGGGCGAAGTTGCAGTCGGGGGCGGCAACGTAATCGCGGGCAATGGCGTAACTCAGGGCTTCGCGCAGGTAGCTGGGGTCGCGGAAGAGGTTGCTCAGCTTCAGGGTCTGGTACTTGCCCTCGATGCTTTGGTCCTTTTTGGTTTCCGAGACCTTGATGTTGAAGGGCAGCTTTTTCTTGTCTTCGCGGGCGGGGCCGAAGTAGGAACTGTTGCCTTTGAGGCGGACGCCGACGCTATCGTAAGTCATGCCATTTACCTTGAGCGTGGCCAGTACGCGGTCTCCCAGGTTCTGCTTTTTCCAGAAGTTGAGTTTCTTCTTCCAGTTTTCGTCGAGCATCGTCAGCTCAATCTCCACGATTTTGCTGAGGTCGTAGAGGCCCGGTGCCGGCGGGCGTTCGCCTCGGGGCGGCAATCCCTGCGGGGAGGCTTCGGCCAGGGTTGTACCGGGCAATTGCACGTTCTGGGCGCGGCCGCAGGTGCAATGAATGGTTAGGATAGCAAGGAAGGCAAGGCGGTAGACGAGGCTCATCGGGGCAAAAAGGGCTATTGTAGCGCGTGAAGATAGTACCATCACCCAGGCAAACGCCGCCGGGGCCGTATTTATCTTAAGGCTGGCCCGAAAATGAGCCGCCCTGCCTCCGAATTCACGGAAGCAGGGCGGCAAAGTAACTAAGCGTAAGAAAATCTTGGCTCCGGCTTATTTGCGGGCTTGCTTGTTGGCTTGTTCCACCAGGTCGTTGACGATGGTCTCGGCCGTATCGAAAAAGTTGTACACTTTATCGGCCTGGGCAGTCAGTTTTACGTCGGGCTTAATGGCCTTAGCGTTAGCACTGAGTTGGTCAGTCCACGCTTTGCGGGACATAAAACGGTCAGACTGGGCAATTTCCTGCAAGATGCTGGCGGTTTCTACGAAGGCGGCCCGGGCGTAGTCAGCGTGCTCCGTACTTTTCCAGTTGTCGCGCAACTGATCGGCTTTCTTCATTACCATAGCCTTGCGTTGGTCAAAGTTGTTCACCTTGATGCCTTCGGCTTGTGTCATGGCTTCGGCGGCGTTGAGCAACTTGGAAAGGCCGGTGGAGGTAAACTTGTGGTCCAGGGAAACCTTCCCGTCGATGTTTACCTTTTTCCATTCTTTGTACTGGTCCATCTCCCACTGGTAGGAATAGTCGGAAGGCACCAGGTAGCGGATGGTGGGCACCTTTTCCATCAGGATGGTGCGGTTCAGGCGATTCTGGTACATACGTTCCAGGGCGAAGAATTCAAGCGCCTTCTCGCCGGTAATGACGTCTTCGAAACGGTCGAAATAGTCTTTCTGCAATTCCATTTCGGCGATGTCAATTTCCCAGTAGTTTTCAATGAAGTCGGCGGTTTCTTCCCGCTCGTCTTCTGCCGTGTCATCTTCCTTCATCTCCTCGCGGTAGTCGTCAAGCAGGGTGGTACGGCGTGTCATAAGGCCGTTCTTAGCTTGGGTGTAATCGAGAAAGATGGGGGTAAAGGCAGTGGTCTGCTTTTCGTCCAGCTCCAGGGCCTCGATGGCCAGGGCGCGCAGTTCAACGTTGAAACTGTTCTTGAAAATGCGCTGGTAGTCTTCGGCGGTGGCGACGTCGCTGCCGCGGTTGGTGGAGGGCTTGGTCATTTCCTCCTGGGCAGATGCGCTGCCGGCCAGCACGAACAGGAATAAGAGTAGGGATGTGAAATACTTGGTCATAATCTGATTGGTTTTGTGGGTTACTAATGCGGTCTTGAGGGATAGCGGCAACCACCGGCAATGGATACACCGTGGAGGGACGGACCAGGCCGGGAAGCAAGTATCTTCAATTGACTGGCTCATCGAAGGGTGCGCACCAGAAGTGCATTAAACAACGCGCTTCATTCACGACGCCGGGTTAAAAATCAACCTGCGTCCGCTGCAAGAGGTCTTAGCCATCCTTTCATCTACCTCTAGCGTGAGGCCGTCCAAATTTGTTCGCCGGCGGGGGGGATTTCCCTCAACCCAAAGCCCCTTCCGCCGTTTCCCCTAAGTGTGGATTGGCAAAGTGCCGCCCACTGCAACGGTCCGAACGGTTTACTTCCTGAGGACATGAATTAGCCTTACCTTTGCGCCCCATATGAAGCATATTCGTAACTTCTGCGTTATCGCCCACATCGACCACGGTAAGAGTACCCTCTCTGACCGCCTGCTGGACTTTACCCAATCCGTTTCCGAACGGGATAAGATGGATCAACAGCTCGATGATATGGATCTGGAGCGGGAGCGTGGCATCACCATCAAGAGCCACGCCATCCAGATGCACTACACTCACCCCGACGATGGGCAGGAGTACATCTTTAACATGATCGATACCCCCGGCCACGTTGACTTCAGCTACGAAGTTTCCCGCTCCATCGCCGCCTGCGAGGGGGCGCTGTTGCTCGTGGACGCCACCCAGGGCATCCAGGCCCAGACCATCTCCAACCTCTTCCTTGCCCTTGAGCACGACCTGGAAATCATCCCCATCCTTAATAAGGTCGATATGGAAACGGCCATGATTGAAGAGATGGCCGACCAGATGATCGACCTGACGGGCTGCGAGCGCGAAGACATCATTCTGGCTTCCGGCAAGACGGGCATTGGCGTCCCCGAAATCATGCGGGCCGTCGTCAACCGCATCCCCCCGCCCAAGGGTGACCCCGCCGCGCCCCTCCAGGCCCTGATTTTCGACTCCGTCTTCAACCCTTTCCGCGGCGTGATTGCCTACGTGCGGGTAATGAACGGCGTGCTGAAGAAGAACGATAAAATCCACTTCCTCGCCACCGAGGCCAGCTACCACGCCGATGAGGTAGGGGCCATGGAACTCAACATGAAGCCCACCGCAGAAATCGGCTGCGGCGATGTAGGCTACGTCATCACCGGCCTGAAGCGCTCCTCCGAAATCAAAGTCGGCGATACCGTCACCCACGACGCCCGCCGCGGCGAGATGCTTTCCGGCTTCGAGGAAGTAAAACCGATGGTCTTCGCCGGCATCTTCCCGCTGGACAACGACGACTTCGAGCCCCTGCGCGACAGCCTCGAAAAACTCCAGCTTAACGACGCCAGCCTCATCTTCGAGCCCGAAACCTCCGCCGCCCTTGGCTACGGTTTCCGCTGCGGATTCCTGGGGATGCTCCACCTCGAGATCGTTCAGGAACGCCTCTTCCGGGAGTTCAATATGGACGTCATCACCACCGTGCCCAACGTTACCTACCGCGTAACGGACACCAAAGGCAACGTCTTCGAAATCCGCAACCCCGCCGAACTGCCCGAACCCAACAACCGGGCCATGGTCGAGGAACCCTTCATCTCCTCGCAGATCATTACCACCACCGATTACATCGGGGCCATCATGAACCTGTGCATCGATAAACGGGGTACGCTGCTGAGACAGACCTACCTGAGCCCCCACCGCGTAGAGCTCCACTTCGAGCTGCCGCTGGCCGAAATTGTCTTCGACTTTTACGACCGCCTCAAGTCCATCAGCCGCGGCTACGCCAGCTTCGATTATCAGCCCCTCGACTACCGGGAAACCGACCTGGTGCGGATGGACATCAAGCTGAACAGCGAAAACGTCGATGCGCTTTCCGCCCTTGTCCACCGCTCTAAGGCCGAATACATCGGCCGCGGGATGTGCAAGAAACTGCGCGAGTTGCTGCCCCGGCAGCAGTTCATGATCGCCATCCAGGCCGCCATCGGTGCCAAGGTGATCGCCCGCGAAACGCTCTCGGCCATGCGCAAAGACGTGACCGCCAAATGTTACGGCGGAGACATCAGCCGCAAGCGCAAGCTCCTCGAAAAGCAGAAGGCAGGTAAGCGGAAAATGCGGCAGTTCGGTAAAGTCGAAGTGCCCCAGAAAGCCTTTTTGGACTGTTTGAAGCTGGATTAAGAGGTCAAGACGTTTCACGTAGCAGCAATGCTTGAGCCGTTGCACGGCTTCATCTTTTTGAACCATTAAGGACACTAAGCGCACTAAGTACACTAAGCTTGGGGCTGCGCCGGACAAGCCTTGAGGCCAAGACGTTCCACGGCGCAGTAAAAACCTCCCCCCCTCGACGTAAAGCGTCTCGACCTCACGTCGGTGCTCTGGGATGAAAATCGTCCCTCCAAACGTTTTCTGCTCCGTATCCCCTACCTTGCACCTGCGGCAGCGCCATACTGCCCATTGGCCCGATTTACCAAGTAAGCAAACGATGCAAGACCTTCAGCAATGGCTCCGTGAACAGGAAGCGAACCGCGTGAAAGTGGGCGTGACGGACGTGGACGGCCTGCTGCGCACCAAGTACCTGAGCAAGGAAAAAGTGTTGCAGAGCCTGGGCGAAGGCTTCGGTTTTTGCAACGTTCTTTTCGGTTGGGACAGCCAGGATGTGGTGTACGACAACGGCCGCGACGACGGTAGTTTTGCCGATCTTCCGGCCCGCCTGCTGCCCGGCAGCCGCCGCAACATTCCCTGGGAGGGCGACCTGCCTTTCCTGCTGGCCGATTTTGCCGGGTCGGACGCACCCATGGCGGCCGCCTGCCCGCGGGCGCTGCTGCTGCGGACGGTGGAAAAGGCCCGGGAAATGGGCTTTGAAGCCCGCTTCGGGCCGGAATACGAATGGTTTACCTACTCCGAAACGCCCGGGAGCCTGGCCGCGAAAAACTTCGCCAACCTGGAGCCGCTCTCGCCGGGCATGTTCGGCTACTCGGGCCTCCGGACCAGCCAGAACGCGCCCTTTTACCGCGATTTATTCGAGCAACTGGGGCGTTTTGGTATCCCATTGGAGGGCTTGCACACGGAGACGGGGCCCGGCGTGATGGAGGCCGCCATTGCTTACGGTCCGGCCGTGGAAGCCGCTGACCGGGCCGTGCTGTTCAAGCAGGGGGTTAAAGAAATCGCCTACCGCCACGGCCTGGTCGCCAGCTTTATGGCCAAGCCGTCGGCCGCTCTGCCCGGCTGCGGGGGGCACCTCCACCAGTCGCTCTGGCAAAATGGCAACAACGTTTTCCACGATCCGGCGGGCCGCTACGGCATGAGCGACTTGTTTGCGCACTACGTAGCGGGTCAGCTCGCGCTGCTGCCCGCTTTGCTGCCCATGTTTGCGCCCAACGTGAACAGCTACAAACGCTTTGTGGCGGGTTCCTGGGCGGCGACGCGGGCCAACTGGGGCGTTGATAACCGCACGGTGGCCCTGCGGGTCATCCCCGGCAGTCCGAAGGGAACGCGCCTGGAAACCCGCGTGGCCGGTGCCGATGCCAACCCTTACCTGGCCATCGCTGCTGCACTTGCCGCCGGGCTGTATGGCATCGAAAAGGCCCTGCCCCTTACCCTGCCGCCCGTGGAAGGCAGTGCTTACCATCAGGCAATCGGGGAATCTTTACCGACGGATCTGGGCGCGGCCGCAGGTGCAATGCGGCGGAACACAACAGCCGGGGAAATCCTCGGCCCAGACTTCACCGACCACTTCCTGCGCACCCGCGAATGGGAATGGCGGCAATTTTCGGGGGCGGTCACCGACTGGGAGCGCCGCCGCTACTTCGAAACAGCCTGAGCGCATGCAAGATTACGAAACCATCATCCGCTACGCCTGGCGGGCCTACGACCACACCCGGCAGATCAAGCAGATCAAAGACATCAGCGCGCGGGTCTCCACCAACTCCGTCTACCAGCTCACGATGGAGGATGGCAATACCCTCATCGCCAAGGTGACCGTGTTTGGCTCCTTCGAGAACTTCGCCGAAGACCACACCATCATCAATGTCCTTTCCAACAACCTGCCCGTGCGCTACGCCGACCTGCTGAGCCGCGCCCTGATGAAAGGACCCAATATATTCTTCCACCGCCACGTGGGCGAAGACCAGGACGCCTGGATCATCTTCTACCGCCCCTTGCGCATCCTGGAGCACATGCCCCGGCGGCTTTCCGACGACCAGGTGACGCAGTTGGGGCGGGAAATGGCTTTTTTCCACCGCGATTGCACGCTGGTCAGCCACACCCTGCCGCGCTCCGACCGGAACATGACCACCGACGTCAATTCCCTCCTCCAAACGGCGGCCGCGGATTACCCGGAGCACCTCGATCTGATCCAGGAACAGTGTCGTTTGTTTCTGGAAAATACCTTCCGGATCAACGTTTACGGTTTTCAGAAAATCCCGGTCTTCATAGATTGGAACATCGGCAACTTCAGTCTGGACCGGGCCGGCCACCTGGCCAGCCGCTGGGATTACGACTGGTTCAGGATGTCGACCCGCGTGGCCGATTTCTACTTCCTCAGCCGGGTGGTTTCCGAGGTGGGCGACCGCACGGTGTTCACCTACGAAGTCGATCGCTTACTGGAAGACCGCTTTGTGTCTTTTCTGCAGGCCTACCACGAGGTTTTCCCCCTTTCCCGGGAGGAGGTGCTGTTCATCAAAGAGGCTTACCGGTTTTTTCTGCTCAATTACGTCCTGCGCCTCGGGCAGTTCTTTTTCCAGCCCGCCATTGCCAGGTCGCTCGCCCACGATGCGCTGACGCTGCACCTGCCCACGCTGGATGAGAAATTCGACGAAGCCAAGCTGCTGAACGCGCTGAACCTTTAGCGACTATCCGTCTGAACGAAAACGTCGGGGCTCCACCCGACGCTACGTAAGCGGCCCCGTAGACGGCTTACTTTCAGCGACAAGCTCAGGTGAACAGTCCCCAACTTACCTTTATTCCTTTCCCCCCTTATTCCTTTCCTCCCTTATTCCTTTCATCCTTTCATCCTTTATTCCTTTCATCCTTTATTCCCTTACTCCCGTGCACATCGACCGCTTCTCGGAGGTTTCCGACCGTTACAAAGTGATTTTCCTGGACAGTTACGGCGTGCTGATCAACCACCGCGGGCTCATCCCGGGCGTGGTGGAATGTATCGCCCGCTTGCGCGCCGAGGGTAAGCACCTGCGGGTCCTGACGAACAACGCCGCCCGTTCCGCCCAGGCTGCCTCCCGCCGCCTGGTCAAATACGGCCTTCCGGGCTTCCCGCCGGAAGAAATCATCACCTCCGGAGCCACAACCCGGCAGTTCCTGCAACAAAAAGTGCGCTCTGGCAAGGTAGCTTATCTCGGTACCGCCGCCGCTGCGGAGTACATCATCGGGGCGGGTTTAGAGGCCATCCCCGTTGCGGAGGTGGACATGAGCCGGATTGACGACATCAAGGCCATTGCCTTTCTCGACGATGAGGGCTACGACCTGAACACCGACGTCAACCGCGTCATCAACCTCCTGCGGCAGAGCCAGGCCCCGGTGGTAGTGGCCAATACCGACCTGTTGTACCCGGTAACGGCCAACGACGTGGCCCTGGCCACGGGCAGCATCGCCCGGCTGGCGGAATACGTGCTGGGAAGACAGTTCGTGAAATTCGGCAAGCCCGCCATGCAAATGTTTCAACTGGGCCTGGAAAGCGTGGGCCGGGAACTTACCGACGTCAGTCTCTCCGATATCCTCATGGTAGGTGATACCCTGCACACTGACATCCTGGGCGGCAACTCCTTTGGCATCGATACGGCGCTGGTCCTTTCCGGCAACACCCGGCGGGAAAGCGCCGCCACGGAAATCCAATCTTCCGGCATTTTTCCGGATTACGTCTGCGCCTCCATCGGCGAATAAAGGTGCTACCTTCGCCGGTGCACATCCTGCGCCTCAACTGCGTTTAGCCGGACGGGACGTCTGCAACCGATCAACCTGGCGGGGCGTCCCGAGCCACCCTGCATTCAAACATTCAAAGTAGATCATGGAACAGCCCAGTGAAGAAGACCTCGTATACATCCGCCTGCTGCGTAAGCAACTGGGGCAGGAATGGCACCTTGCCAGGGAAAAAGTCATCGCAGCCCTCCCCGAAGGTTACGACCCGGAGTACATCGCCAAGTTTGTGGATGATCGGCCCGATCCGGGCATCCACATCAATCCTTATGGCGTAGAGCCCCGCTTTTATCCGCACCGGGTAACGCGCCGTTTGCTGGAGTTTTACCGGAGCAAGGAGTAGAATTTTAGTTTGGGGCAGCAGGATCCCTATTTTTTTGGCTTCGAGTCGCTTGCCCTTTTTACCTTTGGAGTGGGTTGCGTGATTTGTCCTTGTTTTGTCGTTCATCCTAACGACATGGGCGATACACCAATTTTAATGACTCAGGCGGACTGGCGTAGGCTGATTCGTGTAATGCGCTTGTGTAAACACCCTCTCCTTATGTCCAGATACTTACCGGCTATTTTATTTTTGTTCCTTGGGGCACCGCTTCTTTCCCAAAAAACGGGTTACATCGTAACTAACGAGGGAGATACCATCCGGGGAAAAATTACTTTCCCTTCTAGTTTTTCCGACGACGAACTCATCCGATTCGAGGCGATGGATGGGGACGCAGAGGAATTTACTCCGGCCGACGTTGCCGGTTACCACCATCCTAAGAAAGGAACTTTTGTGTCCTCGCGTACCATTGACCTTACCGATAAGCGCTTATTGGGTACGCCCAAGTTCCTGGAACGCCTGGCAACAGGAACAGCCAGCCTCTACAAGCTCAACTATACCGAGCGCATCAGGGGCACCAATGACCTGTTGCTGGAGACTCCGGCCCGCAAGTATTATTATCTTTTACCCGGTGCTTACCTGGCCGTTGGTAATCAGCTGAAACTTGATGAATTGCTGGAAGTTGAAAATGCCTGTTCTTTCCAACGTAAGAGTTACCTCTTTTCTGACTACCAGGTCGGGCAATTTTTCCGGGAATTGTCCGCCTGTAAAAACCACGATTTTTTTTGGAATGAGAAGTCTCCGAAAACCAATAATTCCTTAGCTTTCTACGGTGGAGTCGGTTTCGCCAACTCAGGCTGGTCTTCGGGGACGGGCTTCTTTCAATACATTGATTTCAACCGGGATAAACTTTCCTTCGGGGAAGCCGGATTGATGCTTCCCGTCAACGATGGGTTTCGGATTGTGGGCAGTTTATCGTACGATCAATACGAGTACACTGGCGATCTCAACATCGTACCCGGCGTTCCTGAATGGAACGAAAGCCAAACCATTACCGGGGCCAGCAGGATCGATGCCAGTTACCTGACCTTCCAGATAAGTGGTCACCTCGCCCTCAACCCAAAAGCGCAAAAGCTGCGCACCTACCTCATCGGAGGAACGTTTTATGGCGTTCTACAGCAAAGCGATTACCTCATCGAATCCTGTTATACCGAATTAGCTGGAACCAGTTTCCGTTTTTTCGTGTGTCAAGATGTAATTCCAGGCGATGATAGAACGGACGGTCGCTCCCAACCCGAAAACTTGCTTGGCTTCAATCTTGGTTTTTGGGTGGATTTTTTGCCCAATCAAAGGCTCTCCCCTTTCCTCAAGCTGACTGGTGGCTACAGCGTTTCAGCGCCAAGCTCTATATACCGTTATAATGAAGTGCGTGGGATGGTGGGTGTAAGGTTCAGATAGTGACAGAGCGAAGCATACTGAAAGCTAACTGCATAACTTTAGCCGGTTTATGGTTCGTAGTTGAGTAGTGCCTACCGACTACTGAACTATGAACTACTAAAACTTCCCGAAAATGCCCTGGAAAACGCTAACCACCGCCGTACCGTACGAAAATCCCTGGATCCGCATTGAGCACCACGAGGTGATCAACCCTGCGGGGAATCCCGGCATCTACGGACTGGTAAAGTTCAAGAACCACGCCATCGGTATTGTCCCGGTGGACGACGAAGGCTACACCTACCTGGTCGGCCAGTTTCGCTACGCCCTGGGCACTTACGAATGGGAAATCCCCGAAGGCGGTTGCCCGGTAGGCAGCGATCCCCTGCTGACGGCGCAACGGGAGCTCAAAGAAGAAACCGGCCTGGTGGCCCGGGAATGGACGCGCCTGCTGGACTTCCACCTCAGCAATTCCGTCACCGACGAATACGGCGTGGCCTACCTGGCCAAAGGACTCCGCCAGGAAGAGGCTGAGCCCGAAGACACCGAAGAACTCCAGCTCCGTCGCCTTCCCCTGCGCGAAGCCATTGCCATGACCCTGGATGGCCGCATCCGCGACGCCCTCAGCATCCTGGCCCTCCAGCGCGTGGCCCTGCTCGATTGGCCGGCATGAACGGGTGCGCAGAGGCCCTCACCGAATTTATTTTCCCCCTTGCTTGGGGGGAGCGCTCCAAAATGGTGTCCTAAACTTGTAGCGGCCAAACGACAAAGGGCAAAATGCCTCCGCTGCCAAATGTAGCCTTCCGATTTCCCCTTCAAGACCATTTAAAAAGACTAGCGCCATGCCTACCGTTGCCAAAATTGCCTTACTTGAACAGTTTGAACTTTTTTCTGCTCTGACGAACGAAGAGAAGATCCAACTCTGTGAGGCGATGGAGCACCGCAAGAAGCCGCGCTACTCCGTCATCTACCAGCCCGGCGACGCCAGCGACCACATTTTTCTCCTCACCCAGGGCGCGGTAAAAATCAGCACCCACAACAGTGAGGGCAAGGAAGTGATCAAGCAATTGATCCACCCCGAAGCCATCTTCGGTGAGTTGGCCCTCGTTGGCGAGACCCAGCGGACCGAAACGGCCCACTCGCTCAAGGAAGAAGTGCATTTCTACACCATCCGCGTCAGTGATTTTCAGCGGATTCTGGCCAAAAGCCCAGCCCTGAGCCTGAGCCTTCTCCAGCTCTTCGGGCAGCGCATGATGGCCGCCGAGCACAAACTCGAAAACCTCATTTTCAAGGATGCCCGCAGCCGCATCGTCGGTTTTCTCTACGAAGTGGTGGCTGAGCGTGGTCGCCGCGTAGGATTTGAGATGTTGCTCAAGCACAGCCTTACCCACCAGGACATTGCCAACATCACCTGCACCAGCCGCCAAACCGTGACGCTGGTACTCAACGAGTTGCGCAAGGAAAACCTGATCTACTTCAACCGTGGCCGCATCCTGGTGCGCGACATGGAAACCCTCCAGGCCAGCGCCGCCTGAGCCGCTGCTGCACGCACAATGCGCCGGTAGGTACCACGAAAAGCCTCTTTGCGGCGTTATGCTTGGGTATGGTCCATCGTTTTCCTCCCATTTCTTTTTTTCGCCGGGCCCTTAGCCTGGTGCTGCTGCCCTGCTTGCTGGTCGCCTGCTACTCCTTTAAAGGAATTTCTATCCCGGAGGGCGTCGAGACCGCAGCAGTACCCAATTACGTCGATAACGCGATCGGTGCTCCGCCCACGCTGCACCTGGACCTGACGGAAAGCCTCCGCAATAAAGTCCGGGACGAAGCCCGCCTGGTCATCACCGAAGAGAACCCCGATCTGCTGATTACGGGTACCCTCGTCGATTTCCGCGTCACGGCCGAAGCTGCCCGCGCGGGCGACGAAACAGCGGCCTTTTCGGCCCTCAACCGCCTGACGATTGTGGTGGCCATCGACTTCAAAAACCTGCAAAAGCCTGCTGACGACCCCGGTAACTGGAAGCAGAACTTCTCTTTCTTCTTCGACTTCCCCGGCAGCCAGACCCTGGCTTCGGTGCAGGACGAGGCCATCGAAGAGATTTCCCGACAGATCAACGAGCAAATTTTCAACAAAGCTTTTGCCGACGATTGGTAAGCTGCCGGGGCGCTGACGCAGGATGCAGGGGCACGCTTGCCGAAGCAATGGAAGCCTACCCGGCGGGCATTGCTCCCGAGTCCCTGACCCGGCACCTGCGACCGCGCCCGGTTGTTCTCCCTCCCTCCCATCCGCCCGGGAATGGCAACCTTCGTCCATTTGTTACCGTCTTTCATCGAAATACCCCCGCCGTTCGTCGGCGCGTTTACGATCTTGTGTTACGTTCTTCACCCTAATCATTAATTCATGCGATCACTACTATTCGTCGTCTGTTTCCTTTTGGCCTTTACGACCTTAAGTGCCCAAGACGGAAGCCCCAAAAAGATCACTTCCGTGGAAGGCATCACGGAATACCAACTGGACAATGGCCTCCAGGTCTTGCTCTTCCCCGACCCTTCGGTGCCCACCACCACGGTCAACATCACCTACAAGGTGGGCTCCCGCCACGAGGCTTACGGAGAAACCGGCATGGCCCACCTGCTGGAGCACCTGGTCTTCAAAGGCACGCCTAAGCACCCGGATATCCCGGCCGAGCTCACCAGCCACGGTGCCCGCCCCAACGGTACGACCTGGTACGACCGGACCAACTACTTTGAGACCTTCGCGGCTACCGACGAAAACCTCGAGTGGGCGCTGGATCTGGAAGCCGACCGCATGGTCAACTCCTTCATCGCCAAAAAGGACCTCGACAGCGAGATGACCGTGGTGCGCAACGAATTCGAATCCGGCGAAAACGACCCCGGCGGCGTCCTCATGGAGCGGGTATTGAGCACCGCTTACCTGTGGCACAACTACGGAAAATCTACCATCGGCTCCAAGGCCGACCTTGAAAATGTCCCCATCGAGCGCCTGCAGGGCTTTTACCGCAAATACTACCAACCCGACAATGCGGTATTGCTGGTAGCGGGCAAATTTGACGAGGCGAAAACCCTGGAACTGATCAACCAGAAATTCGGCGTCATTCCCCGTCCGGACCGCGAACTGTATCCCACCTACACGCGGGAACCCGTCCAGGACGGTGAGCGCTTCGTGGAACTGCGCCGTACGGGCGACGTGCAGGTGGTACAGGCCGCCTACCACATTCCCGCCGGCCCGCACGCCGACTACGCCCCCATCGCGATCCTGATGGACATCCTTACGGACGAGCCCAGCGGCCGGCTCTACAAAGCCCTCGTCGAGGAAGGCGACGCCAGCGTGCTGTGGGGATTTGCGCCCGCGCTGGCCGAGCCGGGCTTCGCCTTCTTCAACGCCAACGTACTGCAGGAAAATGACCTGGCCAAGGTGGAAGCGGCCCTGAAAGCGACCATCGACTCCCTGAAGATGAATCCGCCGACCGAAGAAGAGGTCAAACGTGCCAAAGACGGCCGCCTGAAGAACTTCGAACTCGCGCAGCGTAACGCCAACCGGGTGGGTCTTTCCATGAGTGAATACATTGCCCAGGGCGACTGGCGCCTCGGCTTTATCTACCGCGACCGCATCGAGCAGGTGACGCCCGAAGACGTAATGCGCGTAGCCCAGACCTACTTTAAGCCCTCCAACCGGACCATTGGGCGGTTCTTCCCGACGGCCGCGCCCGACCGCGCCGAGATCCCCGAAGTGTCTAACCTCAGCCTGCTGACGGAAGGATACACCGGCCGCGCCGCCATCGCCGAAGGCGAAGAATTTGATCCGGGCTACGACAACATCGATGGCCGCACCGTCTCCGGCACCGTCGGCAAAACCAAGGTGGAATACGCCCTGTTGCCGAAGGAAACCCGCGGCAACAGCGTCAACGCCACGATGAACCTCCGCTTCGGCAACCTCGAAAAACTCAAAGGCCGTTCTGACGTGGGCGACCTGGTGGGCCGCATGCTGATGATGGGTACGGAAAAATACAGCCGCCAGGAGATCCAGGACAAATTTGACGCCCTCAAAGCGCAGGTTTTCATCGGTGGCGGCGCAACGGGGGCTTACGTCTCCATTGAAACGGAGAACCAGAACCTGCCAGCCGTCATCGATCTGGTGGGCGAAATCCTCCGGACGGCCAGCTTCCCAGAAACGGAATTCAACAGCTTGGTGAAGGAAGCACTGGCGGGCGTGGAAGAAAGCCGCAGCGACCCCCAGGCCATCGTATTCACGGAAATGCAGAAGCGGACGAGCGACTACCCCAAGGGCCATCCTTATTACGTCAATGACTTTGACGAAGACGTTGCCGCCCTCAAATCCATCAAATTGGAAGACCTGAAGGCCTTCTACAAAGACTTCTACGGTGCTTCCGACGCTACCTTCGCGGCGAGCGGAGACATGGATAAGGAAGCCGTCGTGGCGGCACTCGAGCGCAACTTCGGCAATTGGAAAAGCCCCGAGAAATACGAGCGCATCCCCCGCCCTTACCGCGCCGTCAAACCCGATATGGTAAAGCTGGAGACGCCGGATAAGGCCAACGCGTGGTTCATTGCCACGCAGGTCATGCCCATCGACCGTAACCACCCCGACTACGCAGCCCTGAACATGGCCAACTTTATTTTGGGCGGTGGTTTCCTGAACAGCCGCCTGGCTACCCGCATCCGCCGCACCGATGGCCTGAGCTACGGTGTAGGCAGCCAGTTCAACGCCAGCGACGAAGACCAGCGGGGCACCTTCATGGCCTACGCCATCTACAACCCCGAGAACCGCGAAGCACTGGAAAAGGCCTTCCGCGAAGAAATCGAACGGGCGCGCACCGAAGGCTTTACCGCCGAGGAACTCAAGGACGCCAAAAGCAGCTGGGTACAGAGCCAGCAAATGAACCGCGCCCAGGATCGCTCTTTGGCCGGAATGCTCAGCTCCAACGCTTACCTGGATCGCGACATGCAGTGGTCCAAGAAGCTGGAAGAGAAAATGATGAGCCTCACCCCCGAACAGATCAACGCCGCGATGACCAAGTACATCGACGTAGATAAAATGATCATCCTTCGCGCGGGAGACTTTGCGCGGGCGGAGGCTAAGCGGCCGTAGGCTAATGCGTGAATGACCGCCAGAGGCAGCAGCGTAGTTAATGCGCAACTAAATTCAAGCAATTATTCGGTTTCGTTTTTATTTTAGCCACGGTGCTCGCATAAAATGGAATAGCTCCGCAGTGACTGGTCACTGGCGGAGCTATTCTGTTTTGGGCGCGTCCGCAGGTGCAGAGGAATGGCCCAAAGGGGAGAGCAGGGGAAGTTGGGCCTGGCGTTAACTAGTGGTCTGTCAAACTTAAATTTTCGGGTAATCTGCAGCATCTTTTGCCGCCTGCCGTCATCAAAAAGCCTCAACAACGCTATGGCGTTGCCTGCGTTTTTTGATTTAGTCAGTCAACAAAATCTACTAGC
>NZ_JACSIT010000060.1 GCF_014349155.1 Neolewinella lacunae | reverse complement strand
AGCGGCTCGATGGTACAGGCTACACACAGCAGATCATTTATCCCCGTCTCGTCGTAGTTAATCCTTCCGCAGTAGTCAGCGCTAGCGATAATGGGCTCAATGCACAGCGCACCCGGGTCTACCAAGGGATCTACGCTAAAGGGACAACCCGGTGCCTCCGTAAAGGCATAATACACCCTCAGGGTACTTAAAGCCCCAACCGTTGGGTTGTAAACAATTTCTACTTCGTCGAAGGGCAGGCTCGTGGTGAAGCCAATGCGTTGAAGGTTTTCCCCGGCTCCGAGCAAGCCTACACCCAGCAGGCTTGCACTGCTGGCAATTTCCTGCTGCTGGTTGTCCAGGTAAGTGACCAACTGGACGGAAGACAGCACGTTCAGGTCCAACAGACCCGTGGGGAATTCAATGACGTAACCTACCCGGGTACCTGCGGGATAGGTATTGTTCGTGTCTTTTACCGAGACCAGCGAGCTTTGTACCAGCAGTGAAACCAGGTCGTCGTATTCCAGGAAATTCTCCAAATCAGTGTCCACCACGTTCGATGCATCGGCATCCGCACACAGTATGCAGATCCCCGTGAAGGTCATCTCGTCGTCCACGATTACGCCTGGCCCCACCAAGGGATCATTACAGGCCAAATCAGTACCGGAGACCACGTAATTGACCTGCACCGTGTCGCTGCAAACTCCGTCCGAGAGGATGAAGGTATAGATGCCTTCCACGGATAGACCAGTGACCACGCCCAGCGCATCGACGGTTGCCGGGCTGGGATTCCCGGGATCGGCGGACCAGGTCTGCCCTGCCATTGCGGGCGGAAGCTGGGCCTGTCCAGTACCAAATTCCGGGCAGGAGGAAATGTCCACTCCCGCATTAAGCATACATTCCGGATTACAGGCCAAGGGCAAACCAGCACTGTTCAGGATGTTGTCATCGCCCACGCATTTGTCAATGCAGTCCGGGACGCCATCAAGGTCCGTATCATAACGAATAAACGCATTGAAGATGTCTAATCCGCCTAAGAGACTGACGCCCGAGGTCGTTACCAATTGCACTTCATCGTAGGGGGCAGAGGTGCGGAAGCTCAATGACTGCCTCCCGCCGGGAAGCAAATCGACGGACACCAGGTTTTGGTCCAACTGCACGTTTTCTACCGGAGCACCACCTAAGTAGGTCCGGATGCGCATGGTGCTGAGAACGGATAGGTCTAGAAGACCCAAAATTCCGTCTGGAGCAACAACAAACCCCACATCCGAACCGGCGGGTTGTGCTGCACCAATGTCCACCGAAAGCGTAAAGGTCTCACCGACTGAAATGCCATAGTTGAAACTGGCATTGTTCCCCAGGTTGTCATCAATCGCATCACCAGTGGAGGTGATGGAACAACCTATACAAAGAATCCCACCGGAGAATGAGGTTCGTGCACCGACGATGGAAGGGGTAAAACCATTCGACGGAATAATCGCCGTCTGGCAATCCGCATCACAAAGCGGGTCTTCTTCAAAAGCATAAAACACCCGCACGCTTCCCAGCAGGGTGAGGGTGGAACTGAGGTACAGTTCAATTTCGTCAAAGGGCAAAGTGGTGGTAAAACCAAGGCGCTGCTTGCCGCCAGCGTTGCCCAAAGCTGCAAGGTCCAGAAGACCACCACTGAAGGTCGCTGTTTCCTGGGGCACGTCATTGAGGTAAGTACGAATCGACAAACCACTGAGCGCACTGGCGGATAACAAACCCCCATTGCTTTGGAGGACGAAACCAGCTCTGCGTCCGGCGGGATAGGTTTCACTAATGTCTTTTACCGATACAATAGCCGTCCCTAAAACAGCCGCAGTAATATTAATGTCCACAAAATCTTCTAAATCCTCATTTACTACGTTACCTAAGTTGCTTCCCGCCAAAAGCAGACCCACTAAACCCGGAGAAATTTCATCAACTATTGCATTCTTGCCCGCTAAAGGGTTATTGCAGTCTTCGGATGGAGCTACCATTTCAGGGTTTACAGTGACCATTACCGTTCCTTGGTCACAATCGCCGTCTGCATCGCATATCTGGTATTCAAAGCTATCCGGCCCGGTGTAGTTAGCATCCGGCGTGTAGTCTACCGAATCGTCCGTCGGATCATTGAGCGTACCACCGTTGTTGATTGTCGCCACGCCATTACTTGGAGGCACGGTGATCGTAATCGCTCCGGTGCCCGGGCCATCACCACCAAAACTGTCGTTGACCAGCACGGATAAATTAACCGCCACATTCTCGTCCGTGGTAGCTATATCGTCTCCAACTACCGGCAAATCATCTACGGCATTTATTGTTATCATTACCGTAACGGTATCGCAAAGGTTGGGTGCCCCACCGTCGCAGTAGGAATAGGTGAAACTGTCTTGGCCGTTAAAATCAGGATCCGGCGTGTAGGTAATCGTGCCATCACCGTTAATCACTAAATCGCCATTCATTACGTCCTGTACTATCGTTAACAGCGTGTCGGGACCATCCTCGTCCATATCGTTCGCGAGCACATCGATCACCACAGGTATGTCTTCGTCCGCTGTAGCGACATCACCTACCGCAACGGGAGCGTCGTTGACCGGAGCTACGGTGATGATGACGGTGGCCGTATCGCACTGGTTTGGCATTCCGTTATCACAATAGGAATAACGGAAGCTGTCCAGACCATTGAAATTGCCATCAGGTGTGTAGGTGAAAGTGCCGTCAGCGTTAAGCATCAGATCTCCATTGACTACGCCCTGCACTACAGTCAGCAGCGTATCCGGTCCATCGACGTCGATATCATTGTCCAACACGGAGATCGTCAATGGTGTATCTTCAAAGGCAGGTACCGCATCATCCATCGCTTCCGGAGCGTCGTTGAGTTCAATTATAAACCTCACCGTTGCCGTATCGGTACTCCCATTTGAGTCTTCAATAAGGTAACGTAATGAATCTACACCTTGATAACCCGCCGCAGGGAGGTAATCGATAAAATCATCCGTGGGATCAGCAGGAGTGCCATTATCATTCACCGTAGCTACACCATTTTCCGGCAAAAGGACGATACGAATGGCATTGGTACCGGGTAAATCAGGACCGAAATCGTCATTGGCCAGTACGTCCAATACCACGGGGTCTTCCACAAAAAGTTCAAAGGTATCGTTGACCGCAACGGGCATTCCATCACAGGCGTCCGGAATACCGTTTCCATCACCGTCCAGTTGATCATCTCCTGCGCAGCACTTGTCCAGACAGTCAGGAACACCATCCCCGTCCGAATCTGCTCGAACGTAGGCATAGTAGACGATGAAGTCGCCCAATACACTGGCATTAATCAGTCCACCCACCGAAATCCTTACCTCATTGAAGGCTGCCGTACTGGGAAAGCCGATGAAGGCAACATCGGCGCTGCCACTGAGCAGCGTAACCCGCACCAAGGGGTCATTGGCGGTGAAAGATTCAACAAATGCCCCGTTCAGATAAGTCGCAATGGAGATGCC
>NZ_JACSIT010000059.1 GCF_014349155.1 Neolewinella lacunae | reverse complement strand
TTTGGGCAACGCTGGCGGCAAGCAGCGCCTTGGTTTTACCACCACTTTGCCCTTTGACGAAATTGAACTGTACCTCAGTTCCACCCTCACCCTGCTGGGAAGCGTGCGGGTGTTTTATGCTTTTGAAGAAGACCCGCTTTGTGATGCGGATTGCCAGACGGCGATTATTCCGTCGAATGGTTTTACCCCTTCCATCGTCGGTGCACGAACCTCATTCTCCGGTGGGATTCTTTGTATAGGTTGTTCCATCACCTCCACTGGTGATGCGATTGATGACAACCTGGGGAACAATGCCAGTTTCAACTATGGCATTTCAGTCGGTGAGACCTTTACGCTTTCGGTGGACATTGGTGCAGCACAACCCGCCGGTTCGGATGTGGGGTTTGTTGTTGCTCCAGACGGAATTTTGGGTCTTCTAGACCTATCCGTTCTCAGCACCATGCGCATCCGGACCTACTTAGGTGGTGCTCCGGTAGAAAACGTGCAGTTGGACCAAAACCTGGTGTCCGTCGATTTGCTTCCCGGCGGGAGGCAGTCATTGAGCTTCCGCACCTCTGCCCCCTACGATGAAGTGCAATTGGTAACGACCTCGGGCGTCAGTCTCTTAGGCGGATTAGACATCTTCAATGCGTTTATTCGTTATGATACGGACCTTGATGGCGTCCCGGACTGCATTGACAAATGCGTGGGCGATGACAACATCCTGAACAGTGCTGGTTTGCCCTTGGCCTGTAATCCGGAATGTATGCTTAATGCGGGAGTGGACATTTCCTCCTGCCCGGAATTTGGTACTGGACAGGCCCAGCTTCCGCCCGCAATGGCAGGGCAGACCTGGTCCGCCGATCCCGGGAATCCCAGCCCGGCAACCGTCGATGCGCTGGGCGTGGTCACTGGTCTATCCGTGGAAGGCATCTATACCTTCATCCTCTCGGACGGAGTTTGCAGCGACACGGTGCAGGTCAATTACGTGGTCTCCGGTACTGATTTGGCCTGTAATGATCCCTTGGTGGGGCCAGGCGTAATCGTGGACGACGAGATGACCTTCACGGGGATCTGCATACTGTGTGCGGATGCCGATGCATCGAACGTGGTGGACACTGATTTGGAGAATTTCCTGGAATACGACGACCTGGTTTCACTGCTGGTACAAAGCTCGCTGGTCTCGGTAAAAGACACGAACAATACCTATCCCGCAGGTACCCGGGTAGGTTACGTCATTGAATTCCCCACGGGTCTGTTGGACCTGAACGTGCTGTCTTCCGTCCAGTTGGTCACTTACCTGGACAACCAGCAGCAGGAAATTGCCAGCAGTGCAAGCCTGCTGGGTGTAGGCTTGCTCGGAGCCGGGGAAAACCTTCAACGCATTGGCTTCACCACGAGCCTGCCCTTCGACGAAGTAGAAATTGTTTACAACCCAACGGTTGGGGCTTTAAGTACCCTGAGGGTGTATTATGCCTTTACGGAGGCACCGGGTTGTCCCTTTAGCGTAGATCCCTTGGTAGACCCGGGTGCGCTGTGCATTGAGCCCATTATCGCTAGCGCTGACTACTGCGGAAGGATTAACTACGACGAGACGGGGATAAATGATCTGCTGTGTGTAGCCTGTACCATCGAGCCGCTTTCGGCGCTGGTGGATGACGATTTATCGACCGGAACCCTATTGGATCTCACTGCGTCGGTAGCGGGAAGTGGCACGATTGCGGTAACCGCAAATACAGTATTCCCCGGGGGCTATGAAGCAGGCTTTGTAGTAGGAGCGAGCAGTGAACTACTAGGCGCAAGCCTGCTGGGGGGCATCTCCATTGCGACTTATCTGAACGGGGCATTTGTTGAATCTTTCACCGCCAATGACCCCTTGGTGCGGGTTACGCTGCTCAGTGGCAGCGCCGATGTTGCCTTCATCGGCTTTCCCAGTACGGCAGCCTTCAATGAGGTAAGGATTTCGGTGGGTGGACTGATTAATGCCAGTGTATTGGGCGACTTCATCGTCTACTATGCCTACGTTCGAGCAGATTCGGACGGGGATGGTGTTCCTGACTGTCTGGACAAGTGCTGCGCAGGAGATGATCAACTGGACGGTGATGGAAACGGTATTCCGGACGCCTGTGATGGAATGCCCGTTGCGGTCAACGATACCTTTGAACTTTTTGTGGAAGACCCCGTGGTATTGGACGTACTGGCCAATGACGATTTCGGTCCTGATTTACCCGGTACCAATGCCATTCGTATCGTCCTTTTGCCGGAAAATGGTGTAGCTACGGTGAATGATAATGGCACTCCTGCTGATCCCACGGATGATTTTATCGATTACCTCCCTGCGGC
>NZ_JACSIT010000058.1 GCF_014349155.1 Neolewinella lacunae | reverse complement strand
GCTACTTACTACAACTGGAAGAGGCAACTTGCAGAACAGGGAGAGGAGCACTTTGGGAAACGCGTTCGTTCCCAGCAAATCCGCCAGCTCCAGCAGTTGGAGAAGGAGAATCGGCAACTCAAGGAACTTGTGGCCGAAAAGGAACTACTCATCCGTGCGCTCAAAGAGGCCCGGGAAAAAAAAACCTAAGCCCGGACGACAAGCGTCATGCCATCAAGCGTTTCAATCAAGAGGGCTTGCCCCTCAAATTAGCTTTGGATGCTTTTGCCATGACGCGCCATCAGTATTACCATCGCCCTTGCAGTGAAACTGAAGGCCACGTTCGTTCGGGCGCTCCTGCTTCCACCCACACGTCTTACTACGATGGTGAGGGACAGATTCATCAGCGGCCAAATTCCGAGATCGTCACCAAGATCAAAACGATCCAAGAGGACGACGATCTGCGTTGCGGATACAAGCGGATGACGGCTCAATTACAACTCGAAGGTTACCGCATCAACGCCAAGAAAGTGTACCGTTTGATGAAGGACTATGATCAGTTACTGGAGCGTCGACGAAGTGAACGAGGCCCTTACGTCAGTCAGCGTTGCGCCCGTCCGGATCGCCCGTTGACATTGCTGGAAATGGACATCAAGATGTTCTGGGTAGAGGAGTATCGTCGCCATGCCTTTGTGTTGACGATCATCGACACATTCACCCGCGTAGCCCTTGCCTACGAAGTAGGGTACTCGATGAAGTGGGCGACGGTGGCCAAGGCTTGGGAGGAAGTCATTATCAATCACCTACAGCCGGCAGATCTACTAAGTAAGGACATCCACGTGGAAGTACGCAGCGATAATGGCCCGCAGTTCTTAGCCACCCGACTGCGGGAGTTCATGGCCGACAACCATCTCGGTCAGGTATTTACCCATCCGTACACACCACAAGAAAACGGCCATGTCGAAAGCTTTCACTCGATTATCTCACAGGCTCTAAAGTATGATCGCTTTGCGACCCTCGAACAGCTGGAGCAGCGCCTGGTGCTGTTCTACGAAAACTATAACAATAGCCGGGTAAACTCCGCCACGGCGATGCTCCCACCACAGGTGTTTTGGCAAGCTTACGAGGCGGGCCTGGTCACGAGTCGGAAGGGGAAACGTGAAAAGCTGATCTTCGGCTTGAAGATACCGCGCTATCTGATCAAGAACGAGCTAGGGCTGATTAGTAGCGAAGCCGGGGATACGCACTGTAAACAGGAAACGGAAGGGCGAAGCAAGCCGAAGGCAGAAGCCCCTAAACAGCAAAAAATGGTCCCGCTCTGAGGGGCAAAAACCAAAATTTATTACCTTTACCGACCAACTTTCAACGGAACTGTAGAAAAGTCCGATTAATAGGGGGGCAAACCAGGGGCAAAAACCAAAATTTATTACCTTTACCAACCAACTTTCAACGGAACTGTAGAAAAGTCCGATTAATAGGGGGGCAAACCAGCCCGGTTGACGGTGGCGCAGTGTTGGGGCCAGTCTATAATTTAATTCTGATTACATTGTAGAAACACATAAAATTTCACTGTTAATCACTTAATTAATACTTTTTCAACCATAATCCCATCTACAAAAATAAACTGGAAGAAAAACTGGCCTTTGTTAAAATTACTAACGTTTAATCTCAAATTAGAATTACTTTGGAGATTATCAAGTTTCAAAACCATACGACCTAAATTATCATATATATTTAATTTTACAGGCCTGCTTGATAACCCAGAGTACTCTATATCTACAAAATTATTAGTTGGATTTGGATAAATATTTACACCTATGAGTTTATTAATTTCTGATGTCGAACTTACTAAACGCTCCTTTCCTAAGTAAATTAACGACAAGCCAATATTAGTACCTCCTGTTCCATCAGAGTACTCAAACATTCGCTTCAAAACTGAAACATCATCGTTTATAAAATCAATAGTTCCTAAATAATTATCTATTGATATTTCATTATTATCCAATTGACTCCATATACCATAAACAGTATCGCCTTCAATATTTACAGCGGAATAAGTAGAATCAGTCACGAAATTATATACTAATCCACTTAAATCAATCAACTCTGAATTGTCAATATCTGCTACCAAGATTGTATCATCTGTTACAATTTTTATTTCATTGACAAACCATTCATTCCCAAGAAGGCTTTGTGAAAAAACTATTTGCTTTACAGATACTAATGCAAAAAATAGAAATAAATATCTCATGTCGCTTGTATTTTATTAATTCAATTGAAGAATATGATAAGGCGATTGTCCATATTCTGAAATGTTTCTCTTCCTACACCAATATTAAGAAAAGAAAACACTACACCATATGGAGTGTCACCACAAAAGTGAAGTCCCTCACCTATTGTTCTTACACGAACTGTCTGACCGCAATCTTCTGAATAGACAAATCTAGTTATTTTTCCAGGATGCAGTGTATGACCTGGCAATGTATAATTGGTGATACTTTTACCTTCATCGTGTAAGGAAATAACAACAGGATCTGAGTTGATATTTACCAATCCACTACACTCTTCCAATGCCTGGTTTAAAATTAAGCCAGCTATTCCAGCTAAAAGTCTTAAATCATTCCCCCCTATAATTACTGTATCTCCATCAATAGCTGGTAAGTTTGTGATTTCATCTGTCAAGAGTCTATTATTAATTAGCCTCTTGAGAAATGCTATTGGATCAGTATCTAGAATATCAGCAGGAGTCTGTGGAAAATCTAAATATTGAGGAACTTGAAATTCTCTGTTATTTTTTATGAAATTATAAACATTATCGACAGTACAATTCGAGTTCGATTGTGAGTTACAAATTTCATTATCAACTTCATAGTAATGATAATCGTTGATTCCATTACGATAGTCATCTGTCAACCCAGAAAGTGTAGTTTCTGTTTGTTGGGCTGTCGGATTTGAAGGAATATTAGGAATAACAGGATCTACAACCTCCAAGGCAACACTTGCAGGGCTTAAACCACACTCAGACCCTAATAAAGTACACTCAATATCTAACACATCAATGAATTCCAAATTTGAAAAATCGTCTATCACAATTGATTCATCAAAAAATTCCTCTGATAATTCCTGACCTATATACTTATATCTAATAGTCATGGTCTCAAGACCTCCATTGGTTGTGACCCTTATAGACTCTCCAATCAAAGGAATGTTAGGCTTCATTATCCTAGCTATCCATGGATCCTCTCCTGAACCACAAATAGGTATTTCTTCACCAAAATCATTAAACCCTATTAGGGAAACAAAAACACCATTGAATAGGTACGTACAATTTGAAGAATTAAAACTTGCACTAGAATAGTCACCAAAATCAATCGAGCATGATTGAGCCTGGATATCGATAGACGTCATGCTCATCAAAAAGATGATCAAGTACATTACTTTTTTCATAAGTATTCTTACTTTAAATGTGATAATTGAATACATCGATAAGATAAGGTTTTTATTTAGATTGGCCCCAACGGTATCGCATAAACGCAGTTGCCAGCTTTTGCTGGCAATTGCCGTTTTATGCAATGTTATGGGCTGCCTTCTTTTTCATCTTTAAATAATTCTTTTGCATATTTCATTACATGAGTAGGTATTTTATTGACCTTTCTTTTGTCAAATTCTACATCCACAAAATTGGTGAAGGGACGTAACGAATTTAGTTTCTTTGCTTTGACCTCTCCAAGACTTCTATACTTTGCAGGTTCAAATTTGATGTTCTCGTGGTAATCAGAAATTAGTTTCTCCAATCTATTATTTCCTCTTTGCTTGAAAGTCTCTTGGTACAAAATCATTGTGTCAATATTCAAGACGATAATTTGTTGGACGTTCGAAGTGTCGAATTCCCCTTTTATCTTGGATAACTCTAATTCAAACCAATTGGAAATTAACTCATTGACAGAAAGTGAATCAAACTGCCTATCATGAATAATAAGAATTGGATAAATTTTTATGTTCTTAGGGTTATATCCTTTATCACATTTATCATAGTAAACTGTAAGAATTCTTTTGATATTCTCGATTATTTGTAGAACTGCTTTTTGCTCGATTTTGCCACCTTTCTCTATCTTGTAAAACTTTTCACTTAATGCCTTTTTTAGGGTTGGATAATCTCTTGATTGTTTTTCCTCACCTTTAAGGACAACATCTTTACTTTCAAAAAGAAATACTTTGTTCTTAAATCTGACATAGAAATCAGGTTCTGCTGAATATCCCTTTGCTAAAAAATCATCCCCCGATAAGTGTATCCAATTCTTCTTTGGAAATGAATTTCGCAGAATGTTATACAATAGTGTTCTTTCTGAAAAATTATCACAATGGTCTGACCTGAAATCTTTTATTTGCTCGTCTTTGCTGACTTCTTTATTTATTTGTAAACTAAATTGAAATTGAATACTCTTAAAAAGTTTTTCAACCAAGAATAACTTGTTTAAGATTCTATAATGTCCTTCATCAATTTTCAAGATTGGATTACTACGTAAAGTAATGAAATCTGAAAGTCTAAAATCATTCTCATCATTTATCGTAAAGGAATCAAAAAACTTACAATTCATTTCATAGTTTTCATCTTTGGCTATTGTGTAATCAAAAAACGATTTTTCTTCTTTCTGGATAATGGGGAAAATAATTGCTAAATATTTCTTTATCCAATCTTCCCATGAATCGCTATTATATTTGGATAGGAAAAGTTTCAGATGAGGATTAAGCTCTTTTCTACTCTCCAAGTATTTAAAAAAATCTATTGATTTAATTAACTGAATTATCATCAACTCTGACAAATTGTAATTAGTCAAATCGGAATCATGAAAATTCATCGCTAAAAATAGTCCAAGCATTCTTTCATCCTTTTCTTTCTCAGGTGGAAGATTCTTGTGACCTTTTTCTTCAATTATATCTTGCTCAGAATTTAGTAATAAATATGCCTTAAATAAATCAATTTCAAATTCAGCATCTGACTTTGTTCTGTTTTCATCGAAACTTGATTGCATTACAAATTCCATTAGTTTAAGGCTACTAATTATGTTTGCAATCGAATCTCCATTATTTAATTTGCTTAATAGTGCTTCTCGTAATTCTTTGTTTTCATCGCAAAACCAAATGCTAACCATGTCTTTGGGATTATGGTGCTTATGATTTGGATTTGCCACATTCACTAAGAAGGATATTGCTTTATAAATATCCTCTTTGCCAACTCCTTTGAAATATTCATGGAAGTCTAATGGTTCATCGTCGAACAAATCTTTATATCTTAATCTTTTTCCGATTCGTACGCTCATTTATTTTTTCTTTGGTTGCCCATAACGGTGAGTACACCTGCCGTACGACCGATAGGGAGTATGGTCATGGTGTACATTGTTACTATCCGTTCCATTTATTCGTTTACAATTCTTATCATTGTTAAATCATCACTAGGCATCAATCCATATTGATTCTTTATTTCGATAAGTGTTTTCTTTAATTTATTTGTGTTTTCTAATTCGCTTTTGTCTTCAAAGAATTTTGACATTATTTCTATTTGCTCTATATCATCATATGATTTGCCATCAAAGTTTTTAAAAGTATGAATTCCATCGGTTGAAATTGTCAAGTCTTCTATTTTGTTGACAGTTAATTTTTTAGTTCGGGTTTGATACCAAAGATTTTTATCCATGTTTAGATGATAACCTATGTAATCAGGCTTATTGTCGTTCTCATACTCTATGTTTTTGCCGTTCACATGTATCATGCCATCTCCGATTATGACAATTTCAGCTATAGATGATTTGATGTCAATTATTCCCAAAATCAAGGTTGAAAGAATTTCGTCAGATCTTAAGTCAAGTTGCCGGTTAATATTTGACAATTCTTCGAAGAGCTTCAGAGAAACTTGTTCTAATTGATCTTTAAGGTTCTTTGTAACGTTTTTTGCAAATTCTTCATATGACTCTTGCTTTGCAATTTTCCTAAGTAGTTTTCCAATTAAAGTAGAAGCGAAATGAGAATCTGTTCCACTTGAACAGCCATCCATAACCGCAATTAAATGCCTATCTTTTCCAGCTTCTTCAGAAACTAAAAAGTCTTCATTGTGATTGACGTGGAATTCTCCAATATGACTCAGCTCGTAAAATTTCAATTCTTGGTTCTATTTCCTTTTGTTATAATGGATAGTAACGTTGGCAGCTACGCAGTGCGACCGCTTAGGGAGCATTGGCGTAGCTGCGGTGTTGGCGGTTTTTTTTATGCATGATTCATTCAATCGATATTTCATCAATGTAAACTCCATGCTTCAAAGACCCTTTATTGATAAAAGAAATCTCTAGCTTTCCTGCTTTGCCAGAAATCTTAGAAACATTTATTTTCATTTCGTTGTATTCAGGTTGTATCTTTGTAAAATCAATGTCCCCCTCTAATGCCTTTGAAGCATTTAACAAAACATTAGTAGTTTTTAACGCCGAGTTATTGACACTTTCACTATGCAATTCATGAACTATACCAGAGTCTAACTCTTTGAAGAAAACTTGGATTTCGCCTTTTCCAATCTTATTCTTCGCAATACGTATTTTCAAATCCCTTGCATTTGCATGTACCCGAAAATCCCCAGAAGAAAACTTCACGGGAATCCCCTTTTGCGATGCTCTGAGTAGTGCAACCCCATCCACTATAAGAACATCGCCATTGGCGGTAGTCCAGGCTTCTTGATTGTCAAAGGAGGAATTGAGATTACTGGATATGTTAGATGAAATAATATCCAATTGCTTATTTTTTGGCACGGGAGAAGTTTGTGTCTGATTTAGACCTTTGGAATAAGGTTTTTTAGATAATGAAATATTATCAATCAATAATTGCGGATAAAAAAGATTATCAGAACGCTCAGCGATAAATTCAAATCTAATTGACACAACTCTATCTGAAAATTCTGATATATCCACTAGCACTTGATTGAAAGAATCACCTTCAGACAAGTCAACCATTGTCACCTCTTTGCCGTTAATTATTACCTTTAGCTTTCCATTTCTAATTTTTCCGGCTTTATATTCAAATGAAAAGGACTTTGCATCTGGGGGAAAGTATGCCCTTTCACGAGTTAATGTACTAGTTTGGTTATTTGTAAGAATTGCAAGAGAGGCAAATGATGATATATCTGTGAAAGGTAAAAAGGGTGGAAGATCGCGTGTTGATCTAAATAAAAATGCATCAGGTACTATGTTCCAACCCACAGTCCCTCTATCGAAACTACCATTGAAAATGCCTCTGATTCTATTAGTGCCGCTAATTACCATCGGGTCGAAAAAACTAAACTCTGGTTGTTCTCTACAGTTGTCATCGAGATAGCAATAGTAATTAGCGGAATCTTTGAGAGGGCGTGTTTTGTTGACAATTCTTGAGTACTTGTATCCATGCTGATCAATCGCTTCATTTTTTATTGACTTTAAGAAGTATTCATGGATTTCACTATGTCCTGGAGCCTTTTGACTCCAATCAACATTAAATGTTCCTTTGACTGGTCTGCCATAAGGATAAATTGGGTCAACAACTTGATAATAAGTATCATTAAACCCTGACCCGATCCAAGAAATTACTCCATTATTGGGCTTACGATTCTTAGGATAGTCAATACTATCTAAATTGGGATGATTATCAAAATCTGTTCCTACGACTCCCATCCCTAGATCCATCCCCCAATCATGAGGATCCAAATTGGTAACTTGATCAATAGAAATTCTATCTCTGTACTTTTCATCCTTTTTTAAAACAAGAAGCCTCTCAATTGCTTCTGTATTGACCACAGTTCCTCTACTATGCCCTATGAAATGCAGTCCACTCAAATTTATTCCTTCACTTTGACTAGACATTATCAAGCTTGAAAATAACCTATCTCCTGCATTTTCGCTTTGTCCCTCCTCCCAGTTATTGCTTTCTTCTTTCCAGTCAAACATCAATATATTTTCCCCTTTTTTGTCTGGGCATTTATCAGGCAAGGGTTCAAATACATTGTTTCTATGTTCCCAAATACAACCTCTATTATTTACTTTAGCTAGTATTGTATTCGCCATTGTATTCACCCATTCATCTTTTTCTGTAGGATTACTGCCAAACCAAAGTTGGTAGCCGTGAGTTATTACTGTTGTTCCAAAAACAACAGGAGAGGGTATATTTTCACTTGGCTTACACTTTTCTTTAAATCGCCAAACTCCTGTGTAAGTTGACAAGAGAAATGTTCCGTCAGGTAGGAAGTCAACTTTAGTGTCACCGCCGAGTCTTCCCATATAAGCAACACCTTCCCACGTGTCTCCTCCATCAATACTCTTATAAATTGAGTTACTGGGAGATGTTTTTAGGAAAAGTGTTCCATCGCTGCAAATTGGATAGAGGTCGGGATAACCACCTCCAAACCATATTTTTTTAAATGTAAGACCACCATCTGTCGACCTGTAAATTCCTTCACTAAATTGGGCAAATATAATATTTGAATTATTGGTTGCTCTATAAATCACCTTTGGAAGTGTCCACCAATTGAACTGCCCACTTTTAACTCTGGAGTCTTGGCTAGGCTCGTTAGTCAAACTAAATACTAAATAATCTTTATTTTGGCTGGAATTATTATATAAATAATAAGGTTTTTCTCTATTCTGAAATAAAAATCCATTGGCTTTATGGTGATATATTTCTCTTCCAATGTACGCTTGAATATAAGAACCTAAATTCCCTCCATATGTAGGTGTAGATAGTTCTAGTACTTCTTTCCAAGTACTTCCACTTTTAGAAAAGAGACTTACCCGCATAGAAGGGAAACCATGTCTGCAAATCATGGAAGCGGTTCCGTTATTTATAAATTCGAATCCAGATATCCTGGATACCCCTTCTACCCTTTCAACTATCAATTCCCATTGCTTTAGGTCATTACTACGATAGTAACGAATTTTGCCATCGTCAGTTACAGAAAATTTTTCACTCGCTAAATAAAAGTAATTTCCATCCGTCGACAATGATATTGGAGATTTATCAATTTGAAAATTATATTCCCCTATCGTATCTGTAAAAATTTTGGAAATTTGATTACTTTTAATCGTATCCCATTGATAACCGTCGGTTGATTTATACATTACAAAAGAATAAATTAATTTATTACCATAGAGTACATCAACCTCCCCCGAGGCCTTGACAACCTTGTATCCACAGAGTAATCCAAGTCCTTTATTGTTAAAAGAAGACTTCATACCTAATACGCATAATGGGTTTGATCCATCTTTAAATTTCATGAAATCAACCTTGTCACATTGTCTGTTTTCACGAAACCCTTCATAGCTCAACGGTTCAATGTATAGTGGATGCCTCTTGTCTATGCAATTTTGTCCCAAAATTTTGGATAAAAATCCAAAATATATTAATGAAAGGAGTAAATAATGTTTCATATAAAATTTAATGTGTTTCATTTCTTAATTAGGAGTTACAAAGTCTACCTTCCATGTCCCGTTTTCGCTTATCAGGCGAAGTGGATCTCTTTGGGCTTCGGTTGCAGGCTTTTTGTAGAAAACATACGCTACCTTTCCAACGATTGAATCTCTTAACTCAAAGTCATCTACCTGATGTGGTGTGCTTGTTTTTGCTCCCATTTTAATTAGAAAATCCAAATACTGGGCAGTTTTGAGAGTACAATACTTTTTTGCCTCCTCGACATTCTTCTTATCCAAACTTTTGATGAATTTTCTTGCTACTGCTTGTGGCGAGTTTTCGTTATTTAAAACACTTCCTCCTTCATTTCCGCAGGAACTAAAAATAAACATTGCCAAGACTAAGATTTTAATTTTCATATTTTTTATTGTTACCGCTAACGGTTTGGCGCTTGGCGCAGTGGCGGATTTCGGAGCACAAAACTGTCAATACTCCACAAAAGTTGATGCGAGGTAGAATGTTCAATTAACCACGTCACCCGCCATTGAGCCAAACGCCTGTTATGCCCAGTGTTTCCTTTACTATGTCCATTCTCCAAATTATCTAAATTATTCGTAAGCCTTTATTTTAGTTCTTGAGAATCCGAAGTTCACTCCAGCCATAGCTATAATGTTGTTTACATCTGTAAAATTCTTTCCAAAAGTTGAAGTGATAAAAAAGTTTTCAGAAATTTGATAACTTCCAATTGCAGCTAGTCTGTAATCAGAATAATTTTTACTTGTAAAGTCAAATCTCTGTAAATATTCCAATGAAATACAGAATTTATTTATATCATAATTGAGCCTTGTCCCAACATCCAAAAGGTCTGCTGTTATGGTGTATTCTTCAAACTTTTCATTGTTTATATACCTTGTTAATGCAGTAATGTAAAAGTCGTTTCCTTTGGGCCTGTAGTTAAATGACATCCACGCTGCCCATCTATTTAGTTCTAGGTCACTAAATGAATTTGTTACAGAACCAGCACCAATCGCAGCTGCTAAATCAATCGTAAAAATTGGTTTTGAAATGAGATTAGAGTAGTCTGTTTGAAGTTTTTTAATTTTTTCTAGATCTAAATCAGCAAGCGCATTTTCTAGTTCTGATTTAATCGCATCTAATTTCCCAATATTATTTGTACCATACGTTTGAAATAATCTCGTTCTAAAACCACCAGCAACATAATTTGAACTGTCAGATTTTACAGTAGCAGCAGATATTGAAAAATTGTAAAGAATAGGAAACTTGTTTTTATACATTTTTTCTGCCGTTAATTTTGGATGTGTAGCGAGCCAAAAAGGTACAAATTCCATAGCACCACCAGTTCCTTGAAAGAAGCCTAAAACGCTAACACCAAAACCTTGTGGGGTTGTAGGTCTTTCTATTGATGAAGGCGCATTATCTAATAATATAAACCCAGGCGAGGAAGGTGTTTCTAAATTTTGAAACTTAATATCATTAGTTGTGTTTTGAGCAAATAAAATGCAAGTAGTAAATAGAAAGAAGAAAGCAATTGACAAGAGGTTTATTATGTATCTCCCTTTGAAACTTGCAATTCCATTTTCAGGTGCTTCACCTTTGTCTATTCGTAACTATTCAGGGTGTCGAGCCAGCTTCATATAGTCACAATTTCCCGGAGTGAAGAGGTTAACGAGTTCTTCTACCGGGTCCGCCTGCCGCTTTATTGCAGTAGCAACAAAGGAGCGAATGTCCATAAATTCCTGGGCGGCGACCAGCGAACGGAAGCCTCCAGATACTTTTTGACGGACCTTATTCATGCGCAGATCCCTTTCCGCCTGATTATTATCAAACTGAGCCAATGCATGCGTCATAAAACGTAACACTTCGTCTTCATTGTCTCTTAGTCGCAGCAGTAGGTTCACCGTTTTGGTTTGAGCTGTTCGCCCGCGCGTACTCCCGTCCTCTTTAACGGCCGGAGGATTTTGCTTCAGCCCGATCGCAAGGAGCTCGCGGTATTTTTTTCGGTGGCGGCCCTGCCATCGGCGATCAACGACACTGGTGGAGGATTCGACTTTTTGTCGCTTTACTTGGAGCAAAAGTTTGATGAAGGGATCGGCCCATTCTCCCTGTTTATCCCGATCAATAGCATAGATAAGGTCACGTAGCAGATGGGCAACACATAAGGAGTGAGTGGCTTGGGGATAGGCATGATAAGAGTGATAGTCATCCCGGTGCAGGATTCCTTCAAACCAAGTGAGCACATCCATCTCATCATGTGCTTCACGTCCTCTCTTGGGATGAATCATGAACAAACTGAACAATTCCGTTGCCGCCACATGTACCCAGTGTCCGATACCTTTGACCTTCATACCCGTCTCGTCAAAAAAGCCGCACAGGGATGCTATTATGGAAAAGCGTAACGTCTCCAGAAACTCCGGTAATTGGCGTGCAGCACTCTTGCGAAAGTTGTCCAGCGTTCCGGTACTCAAGTTTACGCCAAAAACCTTCAGTAACTGCTTGGTCCGAAAAGCAGGTATGAATTGAAAAGCTGATAGATAGACACTGATCGCTTTGACTCTGGGGCCGTACTGGAATTCGTGCTTGATATCTTCCGGGCAACCAGCTGCCTGCCATTGGATGGCACAGCATGGGCAGGTCTTGATTTCAATCCTGTGCTCGGTAACAATCGTTTTTAGCGGTGGAATATCTTCCACCTGCTTGCGAATAAAACCATCCGGAGATACTCCTGATAAGTTAGATCCGCAGCCCGGGCACGCGGTGATCGTGTAGGGGATAATCTCGTCGGGATTGTCGATCAGGCGGCTCTTGCTTCCTTTGTGCCCCGATTGACCGCCGGGATTTTTGCCCGACTTTTCCCGTAGAGACCTTGCCTTAGTAGGCTTGAAGTCATCCTTGCTTGGCGGCTTGGAACTATTGCCACTAGTAACCGCTAACTTATCTTCAAGCTTCTTTATCGTCGCTTGCTGAGCTTCGCAGAATGGCATGAATAAGTCCACAAGCATCAAGCCCTCAGCACTAAGCGCCGGGCGGAGATTATCAACTTCAGCCTTAAGTTTTGCGAAAGTCATGCCGAAAAGTACTACTAAT
>NZ_JACSIT010000057.1 GCF_014349155.1 Neolewinella lacunae | reverse complement strand
GGGGCCGTCTAAAAAGTCAGCCCCAAAGCTGTGGGGTGCGCCACGGTGGCTGTGCTGGTTGCGTTCTGACACATTTAAGAAAAAATATGTGTTCCTTTTTTGGGCCTCCCCACATGCTGGGTGGGCCTTCAGGGAGTTAAAAATGCCGTCTAGACGGATTTTTGGGCCGTTTTAGGTCATTTGGGCCCTTTGTACGACCGGAGTAAGCAGACTACGCCCTTGCTCAATCGATAATTTATGTAATCGACGAAGATTTGTGGCTATCGAAAGGAGGCCCATCTCAATGTTAACCCCCGTAAGTCCCTTTAGTGTAAACCGACGTCTTCCCAGATTGGCCTTCAAGTTGCCAAAGAAGCCCTCGACTTCTGCGTTACGGCGCAGGCACTTTGCTCTACCCTCTTTCGTGCTCAGACGAGCTCGGGCTTGCTGGCGATAGCTTTGACCTTTGTGGCTAATGGTTACCACTCGGTTGCCGTCTTGTTTATGACACATCCCGCGCAAGGGGCAGCCTATGCAATTGACGGCTTTGTACTTACTTGTTTCACGGATATACCCACTTGCTGTTTTCTCCTCTCCCTCTCCACAATACGTCATATGCTGACCCATGGGGCATATCAGCACATTTTGCTCTTCGTTATAGTATAACTGGCTTGGCGCAAATGGCGCTTTAAGTACTCCTTGCTCTTCCTTGTAATAGCCCGGGTATTTGAGGTAGGCTTCTATCTCCTTGCCCTCACAATAGCGATAGGCCTCTTCGTTGCCATACCCCGCATCGGCTGTAATGGCCTTGGGCAAGTTCAATCCGATTTGGCTTAAGATCGATTCGGTGTCTTCAAGATGAGGAATGAGGCAGGCCGCATCAGAAGGCGTCTGGTGCATTGTCCAGTTTACAACAAAGTGGTTTTCCGTTCCCACTTGAGCATTGTAGCCGGGTTTTAGCTCCCCGTTGCCCAAGTGGTCGTCTTTGGGCCTCATGAACGTAGCACCATGATCCGTTTTAGAGTAAGACGACCGATCTCCCAGTAATTCTTGCTGGCGCTCATATTCCTGGAGTTTGGGCAAGGACTTGCTCTCCAGGTTTTTCAGTTTTGTCTTTGCCTTTTTGACCTCTTTGGCTTCCTCCTTGGTGCTGGGGGACTGACTTTCTAAGGCTTTGTTGAGTCGATCAATCGTTTCTTGGACTGCTGCACTGTCGCTGAGTTTGTCCCCTTGATCATCCCCATCGGCAGCTTGCTCATCCTCTTTATCCGCTTTTTCACATAAAGCGTCAATCTGAGAAACGATCATCCCTATCTGGTCTAGCACCGACTTCTTGTAACGCTCAACGTTTGACTTCCAAACGAAGGTGTACCGGCCAGCTACTGACTCCAGTATAGTGCCATCTAAAAAGTAATCATCCAGCTTGACATAGCCTTGTTCATGTAAAGTCAACAAAACGTGGGCAAACACTTCCTTTACCCGGCCACCCATGCGGTGCTTGCGAAAGTTATTGATCGTATTGTGATCGGGAGTGGACATCCCACTTAGCCACATGTAGCACACGTTCTCATAGCAAGCCTTCTCAATCGAACGAGATGAGTACACCCGATCAGAATAGGCATAAACCAACACCTTAAGCAGCATCCGAGGAGAGTACGCGCTACTGCCACCTCCTAAATAGGTGCTTAGGATCGAATCAATGTTCATCCCATCTATAATCTGGCTGATCAGCCGCGCCTTATGATGAGGCGGTACCATGTCGGCAAGATGTGGAGGGAATAGCAAGCCTTGGTTCTGGAGGTCAGGCTTGAAAACTGCTCTTTTTGTGCTCATCGGCTACGGGGATGGGAACAGCCTCAAAATACTACTTTTTCGTATTTTGTACCAGAATGCCCCCCTAGTAGACTTTTTAGACGGCCCCAGTCAGGACGGAGGAGCGGGGGAAGGCTAAACAGGCATTGGGCATGGGCTCAATCCCAGATCAACCGATGGTGGCTCGAGCGTTTACCAGGTCGAACCCCTCTGGGTCGCAGGAGAATACGCTATTGTCCATAGCTGGATCGACCCAGAGGGTCTCAACCTAGGCGATCCAGGCCCCAAAGCGCGTAGGGGTTAAAACCATTACATAAGACAGCCTACCCTAAAGTGGCTATTTTTACCCAGTTCGTCAGGTTCTCCCCCCAGCGGTCGGAGCCTTTCATTGCTCCCCCACCCTTCCATGCACCTGCGGCCGCGCCCTTTAAAAGATTCGCCCTACGCAAAAGGCCCGCCCCCACAATGGAGACGGGCCTTTCGACAATACTTGCAACTGTTTCTAACCAGCCTCCAGCGCCGCCGCACCCGAAACGATCTCGAGGATCTCGGTGGTGATGGCTTCCTGCCGGGCCTTGTTGTAGCTGATCTTGAGTTCTTTGAGCAGTTCGGAGGCGTTCTCCGTGGCCTTGTCCATGGCCGTCATGCGCGCACCGTGCTCGGAAGCGTTGGTGTCGAGCAGGTACGACTGGAAGGTGGTCTTGAGGATGGTCGGGACGAGCTCCTTGAGCAACACCTCTTTGCTGGGCTCGAAGATGTAGTCGGCCTTGGTTTTCTTCTTTTCCTTGTCGGCCTGCTTGTCTTCCACAGGCAGGAACTGCTCGGCGCGGGCAAACTGCACGGCAGCGTTCTTGAACAGGGAGTAGGCCACGTACACGCGGTCGTACACACCAGCGGCGAAGCGGTTCATGATCAGTTCCGGAACCTGCTTGGTATTGTCGAAGGAGAGGTCCTGGAAAAGTTCCTGGTACTCTACGTTGATCGTCACGCCGGGGCGTTTGCCGTAGTTGCGGCGGAAGTACTCCGCGCCTTTCTTGCCGATGCAGATGATGTCGAGGGAAGCAGCGCCTTTGAGGTCTTCTTCGATGGCCTGTACGGCCGCCTTGATGACGTTGGTGTTGAAGGCACCGGCCAGGCCGCGGCTGGAGGTTACCACCACCATACAGGCTTTGCCGACGGGCCGCACCTGGTTGAAGCTCGTGGATGCATCGCCCTCCAGGTTGGAGAGGATGTTGGTGAGCATCTCGTTGAGCTTGAGGGCGTAGGGCCGCATCTCGGTGATGCGCTGGGCGGCACGGGACATTTTGGCAGCCGATACCATCTTCATCGCTGAAGTGATCTGCCGGGTATTTTGTACCGATCCGATCCGTTCCCGTACTTCCTTAAGATTAGCCATGCTACTGGAAATGTAATGTTGTAAAAAGGGGCATCCGTGGGGAGGCGGGCGGCGCGGGCCTCAATGGAGTACCCACGCCGCCCGGCCCGCGGGATATTATTTGAACTGGGGAGTCAGCTCGGCGGCCAGGCGGTCGAGCTTGGCCAGGTCCTCGCCTTCGAACTTCTTGGCGCGGAAGTTCTCCAGTACTTCGGGCAACTGCCGCTCCACTTCGCTGAGGAAGAGGGCTTCGAATTCCTTGATGCGGCTGACGGGTACTTCCTGCATCCGGTTGTTGGTACCGAGGTGGATGATGGCCACCTGCTTTTCTACCGGTACGGGAGAGTACTGTGGCTGCTTGAGCATCTCCACGTTGCGCTTACCTTTTTCCAGGATGTTCTGCGTAGCGGCGTCGAGGTCAGAACCGAACTTGGCGAAGGCTTCGAGTTCGCGGTAAGAAGCCTGGTCGAGCTTCAGCGTACCGGAAACCTTTTTCATCGGCTTGGTCTGGGCCGAACCGCCTACGCGGGATACCGAAATACCTACGTCGATGGCCGGGCGGATGCCGTTGTTGAAGAGCTTGGAGGTGAGGAAGATCTGCCCGTCGGTAATGGAGATTACGTTGGTGGGGATGTAGGCAGAAACGTCACCGGCCTGGGTTTCGATGATGGGCAGGGCCGTCAGGGAGCCACCACCTTTGACGATGCCAGCCTTTTTGAGGCTCTCGGGCAGGTCGTTCATCGACTGGGCAATCTTGTCGTCGTTGATCACCTTGGCGGCGCGCTCGAGCAAGCGGCTGTGGAGGTAGAAAACGTCACCGGGGTAAGCTTCGCGTCCTGGAGGACGGCGGAGCAGCAGCGATACTTCGCGGTAGGCTACGGCCTGCTTGGAAAGGTCATCGTAAATAATGAGGGCGGGGCGGCCCGTATCGCGGAAGAATTCGCCGATGGCGGCGCCGGCGAAGGGAGCGTAGAACTGGAGTGGCGCGGGCTCGGCGGCACCGGCGGCGACGATGACGGAGTAGGCCATGGCACCGTTGTCTTCCAAAATCTTGGCAATCTGCGCCACCGTAGAAGCCTTCTGGCCACAGGCTACGTAGATGCAGTACACGGGCTCGCCGCGGTCGTAAAATTCCTTTTGGTTGAGGATGGTATCGATGGCGATGGCCGACTTACCCGTCTGGCGGTCACCAATGATGAGCTCGCGCTGGCCGCGGCCGATGGGGATCATGGCGTCGATGGCCTTGATGCCCGTCTGGAGGGGCTCAGTAACGGGCTGGCGGAAAATAACACCGGGGGCCTTGCGCTCCAGAGGCATCTCGTACGTGGTGCCGGAGATGGGGCCTTTACCGTCGATTGGCTGGCCGAGGGCGTTGACTACGCGGCCAACGACGCCTTCACCCACCTGGATGCTGGCGATCCGGCCCGTGCGGGAAACGCGGCTGCCTTCCTGAATGCCTTTGGAAGTACCCATGAGTACTACCCCCACGTTGTCTTCTTCCAGGTTCAGTACGATGGCTTCCGTGCCGTTTTCGAAGTTGACCAGTTCGCCGGCCTGGGCGTTTTCGAGGCCGAAAACGCGGGCAATACCGTCACCAACTTGCAGTACCGTACCGTATTCTTCCAGTTCGGTAGCGTTGGTGAGGCCGCTGAGCTGCGACTTGATGATTCCGCTGATTTCGTCGGGCTTAATTCCAGCCATGATTGCTATACTTTATTAAGTTGCTTGCGAGAATGAATGATAAGGGGCCAGGGGAAACGGCACGCAAGCGTTTGCCCCCGGAGCCGCGGGAGAAGGCTAGGCGAGCTCCTTCCGGTATTTGTTGAGCTGGTGTACCACGCTGGCGTCGTACACTTTACCGTCAAATTCCAGGATGAATCCCCCCAGGATGCTGGGGTCGATCGCCGTCTTCAGGTCGATGCTGGCCTCCGTCTTGCCAGCCGCAATGAGTTGCTGCTTGATGGATGCGAGCGCGTCCTGGCCCAAAGCCACGGCGCTGGTGACCTTCACCGTGGTGATCTTTTTCAGGTGCTTGTACTGGTCGTTGAAGCCCCCGAGGATGCCTACCAGGTCGCCTTCGCGGCCTTTGGTGATGAGCACTTTTACGAAAGACTTCGTCAGGTCGTTGGCACCGGCTTTGGTAAGGATTTCTTCCATGATGGCCCGCTTCCTGGTGGCGTTCACTACGGGGCTATCCAGCAGGAGACGCAGTTCGCGGCTGCCCGACATTTCCAGCAGGGCATCGACGTCGGCTTTTACAACGTCGAGTTGCTTTTGTTCTACGGCCAAATCCAGCAAGGATTTTGCGTAGCGTTGGGCTACACTGTGGTTGGTCATGGTGGCTTAGTTGAGGTTGTTCACCAGTTCTTTGACCAGCGCGGTCTGGCTGGCGTCGCTCTTGAGCTCTTTGCGGACGACCTTCTCGGCGATATCCAGGGCCATTGCACCGACTTCTTTTTTCAGGTCGGCCATGGCGGAGTCGCGCAGGTTGGCGATGTCCCGCTGGGCATCGGCCGATACTTTGCGGGCGGCTTCTTTGGCTTCTTCGACGGCTTCTTCGCGGCGCTTTTTGGCGTAGGCTTCGGCTTCGGCGATGATGCGGGTGCTTTGCTCGCGGGCTTCGGCCAGCAGGCGGGCGTTGTCGTCCTTCATCTGGGCCATCTGGGCCTGGACGCGCTTGGCCTCATCAATGGATTCCTGGATTTCGGTGTCGCGCTTCTTCAATGCCTTCTGGATGGGCTTGAAGGCCGCACGGCCCACGAAGAAATAAACGAAGGCAAAAACCACCAGCGTCCAGAACAGCAGTCCGGGATCGGGCTTAAGCACATTGAAATCAGCGAGGAGGATAGAGTACATGGATCTTGAATTTCTGTCGCTAAAAGCCCGGGCAGGAAAACGGATTACCCCCGGCCAGGCCCAAAAAAGCTAAAAATTGGCACCGAAACCGCCGCCAAGCGCGGTGCGGGTTCGGTGCCGTTGTGGTTGTATCGCGGATCAAAGCCCGCCACGCATTAACCGGCGATGAGGCCGACTACGATGGCGAACAGTGCGGCACCCTCTACGAGGGCGGCGGTGATGATCATGGCGGTACGGATGTCACCGGCGGCTTCGGGCTGGCGGGCGATAGCCTCAGTGGACTTCGCGCCAATCATTCCTACACCAATACCGGCACCGAGTGCCGCGATACCTGCTCCAATAGCTCCCATTATGATGGAATTTAAGCGATGAAAAAAGAGATTATTCGTCAAGGGCCAGCGGACGGAAAAGCCAACCAGGCCAAGTTTATTTTTTAGTGTTGGTGTTTCACGGCGGCTGCGTAGCCGTGGGCCTCCTCTTCGTCGTGGTGCTCGTGCCCGTGGTGTTCGTGGTCTTCCACCGCCGCGCCGATGTAGCTGGCCGCCAGAATGGAGAAGATGAACGCCTGCAGGAAGGCCACCAGCAACTCAATCAGGTTCATGAAGGCCGTGAAGGCCGTGCCAACAACCGCGCCCATGCCCGCGCCTGCCACGCTTTCCCCGTTGTTGCCGAAGAGGAAAATCAGGCCGATGAGGCTCAGGATGATGATGTGCCCCGCCGCAATGTTGGCGAAAAGACGAATCATCAAAGAGAAAGGCTTAATGATCAGGCCCAGCAATTCTACCGGCGTGAGGATGATGAGTACCCACTTCGGTACGCCCGGCATGGCAAAGATGTGGCCCCAGTAGTGGCGGTTGCCGTTCAGGTTGGTCACCAGAAACACCAGGAAGGCCAGGCACAGCGTCACGGCAATGTTGCCCGTAACGTTGGCACTGCCGGGGAAGATGGGGATGAGCCCGAAAAGATTGCAGAAAAGAATGAAGAAGAACAAAGACATGATGAAGGGCTGGAAGCGCTCGTAGTGCTTTTCGCCAATCATGGGGCGGGTAACCTCATCGCGGATGAACACAAAGAGAGGCTCCAGCAGGCTCTGCAGGCCACTGGGGGCTTTGCCTTCGTTCTTTTCGTAAGAGCGCCGTACGCTGCCCCACACCAACACCAGCAGGAAAGCCGCCAGCAGCATGGTGAAGACGTTCTTGGTAATGCTGAAATCGTAGAAGCTGGTGATGCCACCGCCTACCAGGCCACCGTCGAGGGTGGATGGTTGCTCCAGTTCGTACTCCTGGCCATTGTAGGAAAGCAAACCCAGGTCGCGCTCCTTGCCATCCACTTCGTGGGAAGACATGTGTACGGCGTGCTCGCCCAGGTCGACGTGGCCCGTGGGGAAAGACCGGTCGACCACGCGGTTGACCCGGCCGTGGTTCAGGACGTAGCCATCAACGGCCGTCTCGCCGTGGTGAAACATGCTGCTCAGGCCAAAGGTAAAGCCCTGGTCGGGCGCGTACAGGATAATGGGCAGGGGAATGGAAACGTGGCCCCACAGGTGGAATTCGTTGGCGTCGGAGATGTGCCCCATGATGGTCGTCACCGGGTCGTAGGTGGCTTCTTCACCGTGGGCACCGCTGTCTTGCTCCGTAGGTTCGGGCTGTTCGCCGCTGGCAAAAACGCCGGTGGTGGTCAGGCCGAAAATCAACAAAAACAGTAGGCGCATGGTCAGTTTCATACCTGGCATTTTTTGGGTCTTCCCCAATTGAGCCGCAAAGGTAAGCTGCCCGTAGTTATTATACTAGTTACCTTCCGCCTTTTTCCGCAGAGACCTCCACCGGGGCCCGGGCGCAAAAAAAAGCCAGCCGCCCCGGAGATTTCCGGAGCGGCTGGCGCAATGGTATTTACTAGACACACCAAAATTCATTCGTCCGTTCCGACGTAAGGGTGCGCAAAAGGTCACATCTTTTTTTTGCTGCGCAGTAAATCATGCCGGGCGCGGCCGCAGGTGCCCGCCAGGTCCATGCAAATAGCGATGGAGGTCGGGGCCGGCTGGGGCCTGGACGGCTTTCCCTGGTCTCCCCCACCCTGCCGGAGCCTCGCCTTGCTCCTTGTCCTGACTCCCCCCTTCGGGGGGCAGGGGGGGAGCACCTGCGGCCGCGCCATCCATATAATAAGGAGGGGAAAAGTGCTGCGGTAAAACCCAGTTGCCTCCCCGTGCGTTACCGCCCCATGAATCTAGCTTACCATACTGCCTACATCACCGGCGGCACCAAAGGCATCGGATACGGCGTCGCTGAGGCCATCCTGCAGTCCGGCGGCAACGCCATCATCACCAGCCGTTCGGCCGCCGCCGCCGAAGCCGCTGCCGACAAACTCAACGCCGGCGGCCACTCCGGCAAAGCCCTGGGCGTAGAGGCCGACGTGCGCGATGCCGCCAGCCAGCGCCGGGCCATCGCCGCCGGCGTCGAAGCCTTCGGTGGAGTCGATATCGTCATTGCCAACGCCGGCGTCGGGCACTTTGCCGCCATCCAGGACCTCAGCGCCGAAGACTGGCAGGAGACCATCGACATCAACCTCACCGGGGTTTTCCACACCGTCCAGGCCAGCCTCCCCGAGCTCATTCGCAACGAAGGTTACCTCATCACCATCTCCAGCCTGGCCGGCACCAATTTCTTCGCCAAGGGCTCGGCCTACAACGCCTCCAAGTTCGGCCTCGTCGGCTTTACCCAGGCGGTGATGCTCGACGTGCGCGACCACGGCGTCAAGGTTTCGACCATCATGCCCGGCAGCGTCGCCACCCACTTCAACGGACACACGCCCAGCGCCGAAGACGATTGGAAAATCCAACCGGAAGACATCGGCCAACTCGTCGTCGATCTCCTCCGGATGCCCGCCCGGACCCTGCCCAGTAAAGTAGAGGTGCGGCCGAGTAAGACGAAGTAAATTTTCTTGGTGGGGCAGCCGGACGGGACGTCCGGAACCGGGAAACTCCAAGTAACTCTAGGTTAAACTCCAGGAGCATAAAATACTGCGAAGCAAAACTCCAGGGGCTAAAGCTACCGGACGGGACGTCCGGAGCCGGGATGTCACATCGGCGGAAGGTGTCATTCCTTCCTGACAAAGTGACCTCACCGTTTTGTGGCCCTACATTTGCAGCCCTCCCTGCGCAATGAAAAACTTCTTCAGCATGTCTAAAAAGAAAGACAACGAACAACCAATTGTAGACGACGAGCTATTGGAAACCTCCGGAGCCGAGCCCGCCGAGCATACCCTGGGCGACGCCATCGAAGAAGAATTGGAGGCCCTGCGGGACAGCGACGACGCTCCCGATGGCGAAGCCACGACGGATGCGGCCAGCACCATTGCCCGCCTGGAAGACCAGATTGCCGAAAAAGACGATCGTCACCTGCGCCTTTACGCCGAGTTTGAAAACTACAAGCGCCGCAGCCAGCGCGAGAAACTCGACCTGATGGAAACGGCCGGCCGCAAAACGATGCTTGCCCTCCTGCCGGTGCTCGACGATCTGGCGCGGGCCCAGCAGCAGGCCGCCACGACTTCCGAAGGACAGGAGCAGTGGGACGGTGGCGTAGGCCTCATCGTCAAAAAACTCCTCAAAACCCTCGAAGGACAGGGCCTCAAGCCCATGGAAAGCACGGGAGAAGCCTTTAACGCCGACCTCCACGAGGCCATCACCGAAGTACCCAACCCGGAAATGGCGGGCAAGGTAGTCGATACCGTAGAACGGGGCTACCTCCTTAACGGCAAAATCATTCGCCACGCTAAAGTCGTGGTCGGGAAGTAAATTTATCGGGACCGTCGATTGGTCTTTCCCGTAATCGCCCCCACGGCCACGGGAAATTCCAGCGCCGGGCGTAAACCTTCCTCCTCCACCGGGAGGACCAGCAAACGCCCGCCTGCTGCAGCCCATCTACCGGACCAATCACCAGCAATATGGCAAAACGCGATTATTACGAAATACTCGGTGTTGGCAAGAATGCCGACGAAGGTGCGCTCAAAAAAGCCTACCGTAAACTGGCCATGCAGTACCACCCCGACCGCAACCCGGACGATAAGGTGGCCGAAGAAAAGTTTAAGGAAGCGGCCGAGGCCTACGACGTTTTGAGTGACCCCCAGAAAAAGGCGCGCTACGACCAGTACGGTCACGCTGGCCTCGACCAGCAGGCCGGTGGCTTCGGCGGGGGACGGGGCATGACGATGGACGACATCATGTCTCAGTTCAGCGACATCTTCGGCGGGGCCGGGGGTGGCGGTGACTTTTTTGGTGGCGGCGCCCGGCGGCAGACCCGCGGCGAACGGGGCTCCAACCTGCGCATCAAGGTTACCCTGACGCTGGAAGAAGTGGCCACGGGCGTAACGAAACGCATCAAGGTCAAGCGCCAGAAGCAGTGCGAAGTTTGCGACGGCAGTGGTGCCAAGGACGCCAGCAGCGTATCCACCTGTAAGACCTGCGGCGGTGCCGGGGTAGTACGGCAAGTACGCTCCACCTTCCTCGGGCAAATGGCCACCACCACCACCTGCCCCACCTGTTCGGGTACGGGCACGACCATCAAAGCCAACTGCAACAACTGCAAAGGCGAAGGACGGGAGTACGGTGAAGATACCATTGAGGTCAACATCCCAGCCGGGGTCGAAGAAGGCCAGCAACTCAGCATGCGCGGCAAGGGCAACGCGGGCCGCCGCGGTGGTCCGGCCGGCGACTTACTCATCAACATCGAAGAGAAACCCCACGAATTCCTGCAACGCGACGGGCAAAAACTCATCTTCGATCTCTACCTCAACTTTGCCGACGCCGCACTGGGCACCTCCGTGGAAGTACCCACCATTTCCGGCCGGGTAAAAGTGAAAATCCCCGCCGGCACCCAGGCCGGGAAAATCTTCCGCCTGCGCGGCAAAGGCCTGCCCGCCCTGCAGGGCTACGATACGGGAGACCAACTCATCCACGTCAACCTCTGGACCCCGAAAAACCTTACCAAAGAGGAAACCGAACTGCTGGTGCGGATGCGGGAGATGGACAATTTCAAGCCTCAGCAAGAGAAGGGGGAAAAAGGCTTCTTCGAGCGGATGAAGGAATACTTTAGTTAAGTACCCGAACGGCGTCATTTTCCCCAACACTCTGCCATGGCCAAGAACGTGATTTTACTCCTCTGCGGAATAGCCCTGGCCTGCGTTTCTTGTGGGCCAACGACCATCTACGAAGCGCGCACGGAGCTGGCAGCGGATGGATGGAGTTACGCCGATAGTGTCCGCTTTGCCTTCACCGTGGAGGATACCGCGCAGGCTTACCGCCTCGTCCTGACGGTACAACACGCCGAAGACTTTGCCCACCAGAATTTTTACGTGCGCCTGCACACGGGCTTCCCTTCCGGCGTCAGGACTACGGAACAGCTCAGCCTTCAGCTGGCGGGCGACTTCGGGGCCTGGCTCGGCAACTGCTCCGGCGGAAACTGCACCCTGGAGATCCCCATCCTGCCCCAGGCCCGCTTCACCGCCCCCGGCCCCTACACGCTGACCGTGGAGCAGTTCAGCCGGGAAAATCCCCTGCCAGGCGTGGGGGCCATCTCCCTGGCCGTAACGCACGCAGAATAAGACTTATCTAAACAGCGAATTTTCGCTACCTTGTCCCAAAATACTTCATCATGACTTTCGAGCAATTTCACGAAGGCGTCGTCAAGGCCGCCGAAAAAGCCCCCAACCTCGGCAAAAGCCTTAAACTGGACCTCGGCGAAGGAATCATCCACATCGATATGCACCAGGAGCCCGCCATCGTCACCACCGAAGACAAAGAGGCCGACACCACGGTGACCACTACCCTGGACACCCTACAGGAACTCCGCAGCGGAAAGCTCAATCCCATGATGGCCATGATGGGTGGAAAAATCAAGATCAAAGGAGACATGGGCCTGGCGATGCAACTCCAGGGATTGCTCAGCTGATCCCGGCCGAACTCTGGTACCTAAGCGCCACGCGGACTTCACTCCGGGTGGCGCTTTCTTTTCCGGCTGTTTGGTAGGGAAATTTCTTCGTCCCCGTGCCCGCCATTCATCCGGTCGGCGCGCATCTAACGGGCCTACCAAACAATTTAACATGTCTGATAAAAAGACGCGTCGGGACGCCCCCGCCGTGAATGCCGGTGCTATGGCCGACATCGCCTTTCTGCTCCTTGTCTTCTTTCTAGTTACCACTACCATCGCCGAAGACCAGGGCGTGTTGGTCCGCCTGCCGGTGTGGGTGGAGGAGGAGCTCGTCGAGACTCCCCTCAGCGATAAAAATGTGCTCACCGTTTTAGTAAACGCCTCCGACGAGCTGATGGTGGAAAATCAGCGGAGCAGCGTTGGGAAGTTGCCCAATCTGTTGCGCGAGCACGTCATCTCTCCCGCACGCACGCCCCAGCAGGCCGTCGTCAGCCTTACCCACGACCGCAGTACGAGCTATTCGACTTACCTGGCCGTCTACGATGCCCTCAAGGCGGGCTACCAGGAAATGTGGAATGAGGTCGCCAGCCGTCGTTTCGGTGCCACATACCACCAGCTCACCCAGGCCCAACAGTTTAGCGTCCGTCAGGAAATCCCCATGATCATCTCCGAAGCGGAACCGGTGGACCACGGACTGGCCCTGGAGTGAAGCAAACTTGCCTACCGCCCCACCCGGGACAGTGCTTAGTCCCTCTTCGTGTTCTTAGTGGTTCAAAAAACGAGCGAAGCTCCCATCCTAAAGCCTTAGTCCCTCTTCGCGTTCTTAGTGGTTCAAAAAGGAGGGCGCAGCTGTCCCAAAAAAGGTGCGCAGCAGCCCAACGCCAGTCACTCATTAAACTAAAACCCCCGTTCCATAAACCGCCTCACTGGCACAAACGAAAGGGCCGGAAAAAAGCGTTGAAGGACTGTCCAGCTGTAAACCAGATAATCCATGCGTTTTTTCCTTCCCCTGCTCCTTATTGCCCTTGCCTGCACCTGCGTTCGCGCCCAGCAACCCGCAGCCGCTTACGGTACCGCCCGCAGCCCCGCCGTTAGCCTGGGCGTGGCGGATGCCCAGGTGCTCGACCAGCTGATGTTCTACATCCCCGGTGTCGGGAGCCCCTCGCGCGAGGACCTGGTGCGGCAGAACATCAAGAGCTACATGATGCCCATTCGCCAGGCCCCCGGCCAGCAGCTGGAATGGGCTTACAGCCTGGCCAGCGCCGTAGAATACTACCAAAACCTGAACAGCAACTACAAGGACAACCTCAGCCCCGACTACATCACGCTCAACATTGCCGCCCAGGGCAAGCAGCCCACCATTGAGGATGGCCTGCGCCTGCTCATCCAGCAAGGGACCGTCTCGGCCTCGATCATGCCCTTCGGCAGCAGCAGCATCCCCGGCGCGGTGTACTCCGTGCCAAAGTTTACCATCGCCAACTTCGGCTACCTTTTTCAGCCCGAAATGCGGGCGCGCAACCGGGTGTTTGAAGTCCGCAAAGCCCTCAGCCGCGGCAATCCAGTCATTGTAGAGTTGCTGACGGACGCGAGCTTCACCGGCCTGCAAACCAATAGTTACACGCCCGGTGCGGAAACCGCCGAAACCCATTACCTCACGGTGGTGGGCTACGATTCCGAGGCCGAAACCTTTGAGCTCCGCGGCCTCTACGGCCGGCACTGGGCCGATGCGGGCTACGTGCGCATCAGCTTCGATGACTTTGGCCTGTTGGCCCAGCGGGGGTTTGTGCTCATCCCCAAGCTTTAAAGGAAGGACTAAAGCTCTAAAGTATTGATTTTCATTTGCTTATTAGCCCTCTCCCCCAGCCCCTCTCCATGGGAGAGGGGTGACCTTCTCTAGTCTTTATTCTGGTTTGAGGGAAAAATTTTCAGTATCCGAAGCGTAGGAGGCGTACACTACTCCCCCGGACCGCAATAAAATCTCAAATTACTGGAAATCAATCTCTTATACAGTACAATCACGGCTCATGGGTCATCCCTCTCCTCTGGAGAGGGACCGAGGGAGAGGGATTCACAATCAATTGAAAATCAACACTGTATACAGTAAAATCACGGCTCACAGGTCATCCCTCTCCTCTGGAGAGGGACCGAGGGAGAGGGATTGACAATCAATTGAAAATCAACACTGTATACAGTACAATCACGGCTCATGGGTCATCCCTCTCCTCTGGAGAGGGACCGAGGGAGAGGGATTCACAATCAACTGAAAATCAATAACTGCAACAAAAAGAAGCATCCATCAAGAAAGCCATGGACCTAATGCTCACACTGTAGTTACCTAAATTCATAGCCCATCACTTTTTGAACGGCTAATCCGCCAGCAAGTCTAGCTCAGCCGGATGGCCGAGGCGTTCCAATGCCTGCCGCAGGCTATCGGCGCCCGCCGCGCCGCTCAGGCGCACGTCGTAGACGAAGCGGTCCACCCCCGGCTGTAATAACCACGGAAGGCGCGCCACCAGTGCAGCGGGCGTCTCCCCGGGATAGCCGCTCACGAGTACCCGGTAACCCTCTTTTTCCAGCTTCGCCCGGTAATTGCCCAGTGCACCCGCCGCCCACTGCGTACTATCGGTCAGCAGCACCAGCGGCCGGGGGGGGAGCGGCGCAGCGGCGGCAGCGGGAGGGGATGGCGCGCACGCAGGTGCCAGGAACGGGATAAGGAGCAAGGGCAGGCCCGCCCAGCCACCCCGCCAGGCGGAAGGCATTCCACGGAAAGTTTCAGTCTTCAAGAAAATCGATGTTGCGGCGCAGGCCCGTGAATTTAGTCCGCTTGACGGCCGATTTCTGGAAGACGCGCTGGAATACCTCCTCGGTCATCTCCCGCATTTCCCGGGGGCTCAGGGCGGGCAAGTCAGGGTGAGGCGCAAAAGCCGGCTCGGCGTGCGGGGTGCTGAAGCGGTTCCAGGGGCACACCTCCTGGCAGATGTCGCAGCCAAAAGCCCAGCCCTCCATGCGTCCGGCAAATTCGGCCGGGATGGCCTCGCGCAGTTCAATGGTGAGGTAACTGATGCACTTGCTGCCGTCCAGCAGATAACCCTCGGGGCTGATGGCCTCCGTCGGGCAGGCGTCGATGCAGGCCGTGCAAGTGCCGCAGTAGTCTTTGATCTGGGTATCGGGAGCCAGGTCGAGGTCGGAGATCAACTCGGCCAGGAAGAAGTAACTGCCGGCCCGGGGATTGATCAGCAGGGTGTTTTTGCCCGTCCACCCCACCCCGGCGCGTTTGGCCCAGTCGCGTTCCAGCACGGGGGCGGAATCGACGAACACCCGCCCATCGATGGCCGCCCCGAGGCTTTCTTCCAGGCGATGGAAGAGGGTGCGGAGTTTATCGCGGACCACCCGGTGATAGTCTTCGCCGTAAGCGTAGCGGCTGATTTTGGGGGCTTCGCGGCTCAGGCTGTCGTCAGCCGGGAAATAGTTGTAGAGCAGAGAAACGACGGACTTGGCCCCGGGCACCAACTTGGTAGGGTCGGTGCGTAACTCGAAATGGTTTTCCATCCAGTGCATCGCACCGTGGCGGCCCTGCCGGAGCCAGGCTTCCAGGCGGCGTGCCTCTTCGTCCATCCGCTCCGCCCGGGCAATACCTACGAAGGCAAAGCCCAGTTCGTGGGCGATGTTTTTGACCAGTGTGGCACGTTGGGAGGGAAGGATAAGCCGTTGACTTTGGTGAAGCGCAAATTTACAGTTGAACCAACCAAGCAAAAACGGTCGTCCGCCCCCAATTGGACGAACGACCGTTTAAAATTTCTCCGGAGGGAGCGTCGGGTCAGGACTTAGAAGTCGTTGATGGAACGACCGGTGTAGCTCATTACGTTGCGGAAACCGACGTAAGACTTGGTCGTGTCCTGGTATTCGTAGGTACGCGTACCACACTGGAGGTAGAAGCTGATGTCTTTCCAGCTGCCGCCGCGGATGACTTTGCGCTTCATGGCCTCGGGATCGTCGTCCTTGGCGTTGTAGCGAATGTCGGGGTTGAGGTCGTGGATGAAGGAATTGGCATTTTCGTAGAATGCGGTAATTGTCCACTCGGCGACGTTGCCGGCCATGTTGTAGAGGCCGTAATCGTTGGGGTAGTAAGCATCGGCGGCTACGGTGTAGGTGCCACCGTCGTCGGGGTAGTTGCCACGGCCGGGTTTGAAGTTGGCCAGAAGACATCCTTTGGCGTTGCGGGCGTAAGGACCACCCCAGGGGTAGGGCGCGTGCTCTTTGCCACCGCGGGCTGCGTACTCAAATTCGTACTCCGTAGGGAGGCGGAATTCTTCGATGAGCGTTTCATTGTACTGGTTCCAGAGGGTCGTCCGCCAGTAGCTGAAGGCGCGGGCCATGTGCCAGTCGATGCCCACGATGGGGTAATCGTCGTAAGCGGGGTGGGAGAAGTAGCTGCGGGCCATGGGCTCGTTGTAGCTGTAGGCGAAGTCGCGCACCCACACCAGCGTATCGGGGTAGATGTTGATGGTCTTCTCTTCGATGTAGCGGTTCATGCCCTGGTGGGCTTCGCCACGGGGACGGGCTTTGGAAGCTTCGCCCCAGTCCACCGTCTTGTAGGTGTACTCGTAGAGGCTGGTATTGACCTGCCGCTTACCGGCAAAGGTCTCGTCGAGCCACAAGTCAGCCAGGGTCTCGTCTTCGTAGTCGATCTCCAGGTCCCAGTCAATGGCACCACTTTCGGTAAAGTCACCGAGCATATCGTGGGCGATGGAGTCGCGCACCCAGTCGATGAACTGACGGTATTCGTTGTTGGTGATTTCGGTATCGTCCATGAAAAAGCCATTGATGGTGATGGCTTTGGGGCGTTGGATGAACGTACCGGTAATGTCCTGATCGCTGTTTCCAACGTGGGCAGTTCCGGGGGGTACGTAGACCATACCGTAGGGTTGGACACCTTTCCAGTCGGGGCGGTCGAGCGAGCCGACGAGTTCACCGGTTTCGCGGCTGCCGCAGCTGGAAAATATTAGGGCCAGTAGGGATGCGGCCAGGATGGGGTTGACGAAATTCTTCATTAAAAGACCCGAGTTTTTCCTCTAGATTTCAAAAAGCGATACAAAGATAGAAGAGTTATGGAGGGTACACAACTTTCCGCTGGGATCAGAAAGTTTTTAACATGTTTCCCGGCTTCTTCGAGAGCGAAACGCACGTACCTGACGGCTTAGTATCAATTGTGTGAGCCAAACCAACTTTTAACAGATTTTAGTACTCGCGGCAAAGGGAAGCAGCGAATGTGAGAAGGCGTGACCTCCGTAGGCAGCAGCGTAGCTGATGGCTGATAGAGACTTTCTTCCTTTCCCCCCTTTACTCCTTTCCACCTTTACTCCTTTCCCCCTTTATTCCCTTCCCCCTTTACTCCTTCGCCCGGGGGTAGTAAATGATGGGGGGTGGGATGCCAGCGCCGATGCGTTGCCGGAGGTTGTACTTGACCACAATTTCGTGGCTGCCACTTTCTACCGTGCGGAGTTCGGAGAGCGTGACGTCGTAGGCATAGGCCACGCTGAGTTTTTCACTCAGGTTGAAGCCACCCATGATGACTACGGCATCGGTAGTCGCGGCGCTGTGCCCCCGGTAGGCGGCCCCGAGGTAGAGGTTTTCGTTGTAGCGCAGGTTGGCCCCGGCGCTGATCTGTAGTTGGGTGCCGTCGCTGATGCCGTAGGCCATGGGCAGGATTTCCCAGTCGCTCAGCAGGTCGAAGCGGGCCCGCAGGTAGGCGTGGTACTGCCGCTCCAGGCTGTAGTCGAAGCCCGGAAAAGCAATCACCGGTCCGTTGAGGTTGCGGGCCGAGACGCCGCCCTCCAGGTTTTCGGAGAGGTAATAAATTCCCGCACCCAGGGCCAGGGCGCTGCTGTTGACGGGCCCGGTGGGCAACAAATCATCGTTGTGGATGATGGTATTGGGGTCTTCGTAAATTCCTTCCGGTGTGCGGAGGGCTCCCCCGTCCAGATTAAGTTGCAGCATCCGCGCCGAGAGGCCTACGGACCATACAGATTGCCCCCGCACCAGTTGGTAATTATAGGATGCCCCAAAGCTGTTGAGTTGCCGGGCTCCGAGCGCGTCCCTTTCCACCTCCACCCCAAAGCCACTGCTGAGGTAGTAGATGGGCAGGTGGGCGGAGAAACGCTGCCCAACGGGTTGACCTTCCAGACTCGCCCACTGCGTCCGGTAAGCTCCCGTCAGGCTCAGACTGTTGTCCAGGCCCGCGTAGGCGGGGTTGAACTGCACGGGATCGAGCCAGGGCATGCTGTAGCGGGAAAGCTGCTGTGCGGCCGCAGCGTAGCCCAGCGCCAGAAGGATCGTCAGGAAAAGTAAACGCTGCTGCATGGAAGGGGCGGTTGGAGGGAAATCAATCGAGTTGCCGCAGTGCTTCGGCTACGGTGGTAACGGGTAAACGGCACGCCTGGTTTTCGCAGACGTAAAACCGCAATTCGTTGGGAAGGTAACGGTTTACGAAGGGAGTGAGGTCTTCGCGCGGCGTTTCGGAGGCCAGGATCATGAGTCCCGGTCGGTAGCGCGACAGGAATTGGCGGGCGGCGGCCACCGCACCCGGGCCGGTGATGATGAGTTCGCGGTTGGCTGCCCCGTGCTGGAGGGCGGCGTAGGCCCAGCCCCCGAAGCTGCCGGGGTATTTCTCCAGACTACCGGCCAGGGCGGCGAGCATGGCTTCGGCCCGGTTCAGATAAGTCGCATCGTCGGTCATTCGCGCCAGGCGGAGCAGGCTGCGCATGATTTGCCCGTTGCCGCTGGGCAGGGCATTGTCGAAGAGGTCAACGGAGGCCACCGGCAACTCGCTGCCGTCCGGAGGCCGGAGGTAAAACATGGGTCCTTCCGGCGTGGAGAAGTGCCGGAGGACGTGGTCGACCATTGCCTTAGCCCCCTGCACTGCACCTGCGGCCGCGCCAAAAACGTAGGCGAGGTCAAAGGTCACGTCGTGGAGGTCGAGCGCCGCTTCGGCCAGGGCGGCGTAATCGTCCAGGAACGCCGCCGCGCCCAGTTGCCCGGTGGTAAAGTTGCGGTGCCACCGTCCGTCGCGGTAAAGCAGCTCGTGGAGCGCGTTCCAGAGGCCCGTGGCCAGCTCCAGATACTGCTCCTGGCCGGTGGCGCGGTAGCACCAGGTCCAGCCCGAAATGAGCAGGGCGTTCCATTGCAGGATGACTTTGTCGTCTTCGCAGGGGTGGATGCGTTGCGTAAAGCGGTGCTCGTGGAGCAGGGTGCGGGCGCTGGCCAGTTGGGCGTCGGCCACGTCGATTGGCACACCCAGTTTGGCAGCCACGGCGGCCAGGCTATCGGGCCGGTAGGGGATGTTGGCAGCGGCTTCTTCCCAGTTGCCCGCGGCGGTGAGGCCGTAAAATTCCGCGACGAGTTCGTGCTGATCGGGTGGCAGGAGGGCCTTGATTTCGTCGAGGTCCCAGAGATAATATTTTCCTTCCACGCCTTCGCTGTCGGCGTCGAGGGCGGCGCGGTAGCCGCCGTCGGGCAGGCGCATTTCCCGCTCCAGCCAGGCGGTCGTTTCGGCGATGGCTTCCGCAAAACGGGGGTTGGGCCGGGTGAGCTGGAGCTTAGCGAGCAGGCGCAGCAGCAGGGCGTTGTCGTAGAGCATCTTCTCGAAGTGGGGCACCCGCCAGGCGGCGTCGACGGTGTAGCGGCTGAATCCGCCGCCGAGTTGGTCGTAAATACCTCCGTCGAGCATCGCCAAGGCCCCGTGGGCGGCCAGATGCTGGTCGCTGGGCGCACCGTGCAGCACGCCGTTGAGGAGCAGGACTTCCAAAGATTGGCTGCCGGGGAATTTGGGGGCACCCCCGAAACCGCCGTAGCGCTGGTCGTAGGTGCCCCGCAATTTTTCCAACATGGTTTCGCGCCAGGCCCGGTGGTCTTCGGCGGTGGGTTCGAGGCGCAGGAGTTGTTGGTCGCCGCGGCGGATGCGCTCGGTCAGGCGGGCGGCCTGGGATTCGAGCTGGGGGCGGTCTTCGCGGTAAAGTTTGCTGAGGTGCTCCAGCAGTTCGGGCCAGGCCGGGCGGTTGAATTTGCTCACTGGCGGGTAGTAGGTGCCGGCGTAAAAGGGGCGGCCATCGGGCAGCAAAAAGGCGTTGAGGGGCCACCCACCGCTGCCGCTTACGGCCTGGCAGGCTTCCATGTAGATCTGGTCGACGTCCGGGCGCTCCTCCCGATCCACCTTGATGCACACAAAATTCTCGTTCATTAGGGCCGCAATGGCCTCATCCTCAAAGCTTTCCCGTTCCATGACGTGGCACCAGTGACAGGTACTGTAGCCGATGCTTACCAGGATGGGCTTGTCTTCTTCCCGCGCCCGCCGGAGGGCCGCTTCCCCCCAGGGATGCCAGTGCACGGGGTTGTGGGCGTGCTGCAGGAGGTAAGGACTGGATTGGTAGCGGAGGAGGTTCTCGGACACGGAAAGCAGGTATTTATGGCGCGGTCGCAGGTGCAGGGCGCTGGGACAAGGAGCAACGTCAGGAAGCCGTGCATGGTTGGCTTCCGGGCGCTCGTCTGTCCGCTACCGTCGTCGGTAGAAAAAGCAGGGCGGAGCGGTGGCCGGGTGCTACTTTGGTGCCCCACCCAACACTTCCGGCTATGTTCCGCGCCTTTACCGAGTCATTCCAGCGTCTCCGCAGCAATTTCTTCCAAACTTTTCTTTCCGTTCTGGGGGTCATCATCGGCGTGGGGGCGCTGGTGGCGATGCTTTCTATGATCGACGGATTGGAGGCTTACGCCCGGGAAACAATCGCGGCCCGCACTTCACTGGAAAACCTCTTTGTTTCCAGCAAGCTCGGGGAGCAAGTCGATGGCATTTACGTTCCACGCGATACGGTGGCCGTGCTCGACGAGGCCGTGGCTGCGGAACTGCTCGACTCCCTCCCCTACCCCGCCCGGGTCCAGTTGCAGTTCAGCGTACCGACGCTGGGTTACGGGCCAGACAGCGCCCGCCTGGGCATTTACTGCAGCGCCATCGGCCTGCCCCTTCTGACGCCGCCGGCGGAGGATTTCCTGCTCCACGGCCGCTTCCTGGCGGGGGAAGATGCCGCCGGGGCCGCCAGGGTAGCCCTGGTCAATGATCAACTGGCCCGCCGCCTCCTGGCCCCGACGGATTCCCTTGAAGTTGCCCTGGGGCGGCAAGTCTACCTCTTCGGTGATTCCCTGTCCATCGTCGGGATCTTTGCTGCGGAGAAAGGAGATTCCAACCTGGCATTGGCCACCACGCTGCCGTCTTTGCGGGGCTTGCAGGATCCACCGGCCATTTATCCCGAGCTGATGCTGGCCCTGGAGAATGTCCACCACGTTCTCGATGCCCAGCGTTTTACCGATGGCTGGATGGCCCGGCGCTTTAAAAACATTCCGGAAGCCACCGAAACGCGTACCTACTCCGGCTACCTCAAGGAACTGGAAAAAGGCATGCTGGTCTTCCGCCTGGTGATGGGCTTCCTGATCGGGATTGCCGTGGTAGTAGGCGGCGTGGGCGTGATGAACGTCTTGCTGATGTCCATTGCCGAGCGGACGCCCGAGATTGGGATTCGGAAGGCCGTGGGGGCCAACCGGGGCAACATCGTGCGGGAGTTTCTGGCTGAGAGCGTTGCCATCTCCGCCATCGGCTGTTTTTTCGGCGTGCTCCTGGGGATGGGCGTGGCGCTACTTGCCGCTCCGGTACTGAACTATTTTATGGAGGAAGTGCAGTTCCGCGCCATTTTTTCGCTTCGGACGATGCTGATCGTCTGCGTGGTTGCCTTGCTCATCGGCATCATTTTCGGTACCTACCCGGCCCGGAAAGCGGCGGGCCTGGATCCGGTGGTGGCGATTCAGCGCTAGTGGGCCAACCTGCAAGTCCTGTTACACCCAAGTCTGGCCAGCGCGGCGCTGAACTGCCCAGTCGAAAGCCGCCCATAGCTTTGGCTATGAACGATTTTCGCCTGCTTGTTCCGCACCACGCTGCCGTCGACTTAGAGTAACGATACTTACAGTTTGGCCCAGTAGGCAGCGAGAACTACAGGAAACCCAGCTCGCGGGTGTGGATGCCGTTGCGAAGGCTATCGCGGCTGGCGTCGTCAAAGTCAATGCCTTCCTTCAGGGAGGTCGTATTGCTGGTGACCAGGCCGATGCCGCCGATGAGGTTGGTGTAGCGCGGGAGACTCTGGGAGCTGGTCAGTCCGGAATTGGCGTTGGAAAGGTTGCGCAGGTCGAGCACTTCCTGCCCTGCGGCGGAGACCTGCACATCGAAGCTGAGGAAGCGGCGAATGACCTGGGCGTCAGGCTCAAGGCTGTTTCCAATGAAGCGGTAGAAACCTTCTTTATCGACTTCAAAGCGGACAGAGTTCCCCGATTCCTGGTCCATTGACGGTACGAAGGCGGGGTTGACGGTCCAGGTCAAAGCAATGTCGCGGTTGCGGCTGGGGTTGGAGGGGTAGATTTCCCGGACTTTGAAGATGACGCGCACGTCGTAGATGCGGGCGTTGTCTCCTTTGTTCCAGCTCATCACCAGGGGGCTGCGGTAGTCGTCAAGCCGCACCAGGTCACCGGGGCGGAGGATCTCGATGGGGCGGAGCATGACGGTTTCGGCCGTTGCGGTGGGCTGGCCGGGGCGCTCGATGCTGAGCACTACGCGATCGGCGGGGTTGAGCTGGATTTCGCTGTCGGGTACGGTGTAGAGTACGTTGGGGCTGGTGGCAAAAACGCCGTCGGCGCGGTTCAGGGAAAACTGTTCGCCGTTGACCCGTTCCAGTTCCACTTCCTGCTGGGTGCGCAGGTTGCGCAGGAGCACCGTCGCTTCGTTGGGTGCGTAGAAGATGGAGTCGGCGATGGCTGCATTTTCGGTGGCATTGCCGCCGGATTCGAGGAATGCCTTCTGGACCCGGACAAAGTGGCGGGCGTCGGCTGCGTTCAGGTAGGCGTAGGCCACCGGAATGTCTTGGTAGTCCCCTTCGAGGGTAAAATCATCGCGGCAGGAAGCCAGCGACAACAAAAGCAACAGGGCCAGGAGGGGAAGCGGTAATTTCATGGGGTCGATGATGGTTTCGGGCGGCAAAGATAGTTTGTGCTTGGTCGGGAATTCGTCGTCGGCCTTGCAGTCGTGTGGCTGTGGAATTTTGGCGGTTGTTCGCCGGGGCTTCGACCCAACACTCCCGGCCGAGGGTGTGCCGTAAATTTCCGGATGAGGGTGTCTCCAACCGAACACTCCCGGACGAGACGTCCGGAGCCGAAACTCTTCCAGCTGAGGGTTTCCCCACTCAAAACACGAACATTCGGGTGGGAACACCCTCAACCGGGCCTTCGCATGTACCGAAAACCGATATTCATGTTGAAGGAAATCACCTTCCAGGAGTTAGGATGCTTTGGCACGGGCAGCTTCCTATTCCTTGATCGCGTTTTTGCGGCGGAAGTGTTCCAGGATTTTTTTGGCTACGCTCAGGTTGGTGACTTCGGCGATTTCGGAAGCGAGGGCTTCGGAGACTTTTTTGGGACTGCCGAAGTGGGCCAGCAGTTTTTGCACCGTCTTTTCGCCGATGCCGGGGATTTCGTGGAGTTCGGTGCCGACCATAGCGATGCTGCGGCGGTTGCGGTGGTGGCGCAGGGCAAAGCGGTGGCTTTCGTCCCGGCACTGCTGGATGAGGCGCAGGGACTCCGATTTTTTGTTGATGTGGAGGGGGACGGAATCGTCGGGGAAATAAATTTCCTCGAGGCGTTTGGCGATACCTACCACGGTCATTTTACCGCGCAGGCCGAGCAGGTCGATGGATTCCATGGCGTGGCTGAGCTGGCCCTTGCCGCCGTCGATGATGACGAGCTGGGGCAGCGGTTCTCCCTCGTCCAGCAAACGGCGGTAGCGGCGGTGGACGACTTCCTTCATGCTGGCGAAGTCGTCGGGGCCCTCCACGGTTTTGATGTTGAAGTGACGGTAGTCTTTCTTGCTGGGCTTGGCGTTTTTGAAAACGACGCAGCTGGAAGTAGGGTTGGTTCCCTGGATGTTGGAGTTGTCGAAACACTCGATATGCATGGGGAGCTGGTCCATTTGGAGGTCCGCTTGCAAAGTGCGCAGGATGCGTTCGGCGGGCGTTTGCCGGTTGGTGTTGCTGATGCGCTGTTTTTTGCGCTGCAGCAGCATGTACTTGGCGTTCTTGATGCTGAGGTCGAGCAGCTTGCGTTTGTCGCCGATTTTGGGGAGGACGATTTCTGCTTCCACGCCGGGCAGTTCGAGGGGCTCGTCAATGATGATTTCCGGGGCGATGCTGTTGAAGCGGGTGCGGAGTTCGGGGATGGCGTAGGAAAGGAGGCTTTCGGCGTCGTCGTCGAGGTTCATCGTAATTTCCTGGGTGTGGGTATGGATGATGGCCCCGTTGACAATTTTGATGTAGTTGAGGTAGGCCTCTTTTTCGTCCATGGCCAGCCCGAAGACGTCGACGTCGCGGATGGAAGTAGAGACGATGGTTGATTTGCTCTGGTAGTTCTCGAAGGAAGTGAGCTTTTCCTTGATGTGCTGGGCGCGTTCAAACTCCATCTCGCCGGCCAGGCGCTCCATTTCGCTTTGGAAGTGGCGCTTGACTTCCCCGAAATTGCCCTTCAGGATGTTTTTGACCTGGTCGATTTTGGCGTTGTATTCTCCTTCGTTTTCTTCGCCGACGCAGGGACCCTGGCAGTTTTTGATGTGGTATTCCAGGCAGACTTTGAACTTGCCTGCTTCGATGTCGGCCTGGTTGAGGTTGAGGTTACAGGTACGCAGGGGGAAGAGTTCCTTGATCAGGTCGAGGATGATCTTAAGCTGGCCTTTGCTGGTGTAGGGTCCGAAGTAGTAGCCGCCGTCGCGCTCAACCGTGCGGGTGATGTAAACCCGCGGGAAACGTTCTTTTTTGATGCAGATGTAGCTGTAGTTCTTATCGTCTTTGAGGTCGACATTGTAGCGGGGCTGGTGGGTTTTGATCAGGGCGTTTTCCAGCAGGAGCGCGTCGGCTTCGGAGTTGACGATGGTGAACTCCAGGCGGGCGGCGTTTTTGACCATCACGCGGGTGCGGTTCAGGCGGTCTTTGCGCTCGCCGAAGTAGCTGGCTACGCGGTTGCGCAGGGTCTTGGCCTTGCCCACGTAAATGATGGTCCCATTGGCGTCGATGAAACGGTAGACGCCCGGTTCTTTGGGGACGGTGTCGGCGATTTTCTTGTAGTCTTCGGTGGTCATTGGTCTTGGGGAACAAGGTAACCAACAAATCGTTTGATGGGGGGATTTTTATTGTGGTGAGGTCCAGACGTTTTACGTCGCAGGGGGACTTGGCTTACGCACGAGGTGAGTGGTGCAGGGGAGGATTGCAGTCGACGTAAAACGTCTCCACCTCACGCCGAGGTCCAGACGTTTTACGTCGCAGGGGGACTTGGTTTACGCACGAGGTGAGTGGTGCAGGGGAGGATTGCAGTCGACGTAAAACGTCTCCACCTCACGGTGAGGTCCAGACGTTTTACGTCGCAGGGTGGCTTGGTTTATGCACGAGGTAAGATATGCAGGGGAGGATTACAGTTGACGTGCAACGTCTCCACCTCACGGGAAACGTCTCCACCTCACGATAGGTAGAACTACCTGTTCCGCCCCGGAAATCTCCGTGTTTTGCCCGCCCTTGCGGTGTTTTTCGTGCGTTGGAGACGGATATTTGGCTGCGCCAAGTATTTACTTGGCCCGCTATTGGACAACTCGAGATCCCGCCAAACTCCGGTCTGGCGTCGCTGCCGGGCACCTCCAATAAAGTTCTAACACTATGGACAACAGTTTTTTATTTTGAAGTAGGTTAATTCGATCCCCGGAGGCCGTTTTTTTTGCCTCCGGGGATTTTTGTGGCAAGGGGGACTTTGGGGGATGAAACTGGCAGGACTCGTTAACCGGGGGCACTCGGGCTATTGGTAGATTTGCTGTAACTATTCAGGGTACAAAACGCTAGAATTCCAGGATTAGTAGTACTTTTCGGCATGACTTTCGCAAAACTTAAGGCTGAAGTTGATAATCTCCGCCCGGCGCTTAGTGCTGAGGGCTTGATGCTTGTGGACTTATTCATGCCATTCTGCGAAGCTCAGCAAGCGACGATAAAGAAGCTTGAAGATAAGTTAGCGGTTACTAGTGGCAATAGTTCCAAGCCGCCAAGCAAGGATGACTTCAAGCCTACTAAGGCAAGGTCTCTACGGGAAAAGTCGGGCAAAAATCCCGGCGGTCAATCGGGGCACAAAGGAAGCAAGAGCCGCCTGATCGACAATCCCGACGAGATTATCCCCTACACGATCACCGCGTGCCCGGGCTGCGGATCTAACTTATCAGGAGTATCTCCGGATGGTTTTATTCGCAAGCAGGTGGAAGATATTCCACCGCTAAAAACGATTGTTACCGAGCACAGGATTGAAATCAAGACCTGCCCATGCTGTGCCATCCAATGGCAGGCAGCTGGTTGCCCGGAAGATATCAAGCACGAATTCCAGTACGGCCCCAGAGTCAAAGCGATCAGTGTCTATCTATCAGCTTTTCAATTCATACCTGCTTTTCGGACCAAGCAGTTACTGAAGGTTTTTGGCGTAAACTTGAGTACCGGAACGCTGGACAACTTTCGCAAGAGTGCTGCACGCCAATTACCGGAGTTTCTGGAGACGTTACGCTTTTCCATAATAGCATCCCTGTGCGGCTTTTTTGACGAGACGGGTATGAAGGTCAAAGGTATCGGACACTGGGTACATGTGGCGGCAACGGAATTGTTCAGTTTGTTCATGATTCATCCCAAGAGAGGACGTGAAGCACATGATGAGATGGATGTGCTCACTTGGTTTGAAGGAATCCTGCACCGGGATGACTATCACTCTTATCATGCCTATCCCCAAGCCACTCACTCCTTATGTGTTGCCCATCTGCTACGTGACCTTATCTATGCTATTGATCGGGATAAACAGGGAGAATGGGCCGATCCCTTCATCAAACTTTTGCTCCAAGTAAAGCGACAAAAAGTCGAATCCTCCACCAGTGTCGTTGATCGCCGATGGCAGGGCCGCCACCGAAAAAAATACCGCGAGCTCCTTGCGATCGGGCTGAAGCAAAATCCTCCGGCCGTTAAAGAGGACGGGAGTACGCGCGGGCGAACAGCTCAAACCAAAACGGTGAACCTACTGCTGCGACTAAGAGACAATGAAGACGAAGTGTTACGTTTTATGACGCATGCATTGGCTCAGTTTGATAATAATCAGGCGGAAAGGGATCTGCGCATGAATAAGGTCCGTCAAAAAGTATCTGGAGGCTTCCGTTCGCTGGTCGCCGCCCAGGAATTTATGGACATTCGCTCCTTTGTTGCTACTGCAATAAAGCGGCAGGCGGACCCGGTAGAAGAACTCGTTAACCTCTTCACTCCGGGAAATTGTGACTATATGA
>NZ_JACSIT010000056.1 GCF_014349155.1 Neolewinella lacunae | reverse complement strand
TAGCGAAAGGGTAAGCTTACGTGGAATTTGTCGTTCCATGGAAGTGAGCATGACTTGGCTGATGAACTTTGCGGCTTCAATCTGGGAGCAAACGCCGGACAATTTGGGAGTAGATTACGAGCTCCTAGAGAATCTGAGTGATGAAGAGCTACAATCCGTTGAAATTCAATTAGATGAGATGTGGTCTTTCGTCGGCTGCAAGAAAAACAAGCGTTGGATTTGGGTAGTCTATTGCCCAGCGATCAAGCAGGTTTTGGCCTTTCATGTTGGAGGTCGAGGCAAAGCGGACGCCGAAAAAATGCTAGATAAGCTCCCGCAACGGTTAAGAGATCACTGCCAGTTTGCTACCGATTACTGGGAGGCATACTACCAGACGATACCAAGTGACCAGCATCATCCGAGTAAGGCGCTTACTTTTTTCATTGAAGGTTATTTTACGGGCGTCAGAGCAAGGGTAAGTAGATTGGTTCGGCGCAGTGTCGCTTTCTCGAAGAAGCTAGAGAACCATGTGGCGGCCATTGGCTACTTCCTCTGGCAGCGAAACTTGATGGCTCACCATTACTATTGATACACCGCCAATAATTTTAGTTCGTCTTGGAACTATGAATTGTCTGATAAAGATAAATGCTTTGCAGGTGAACTGTATCCTAATTCTTCCAACACGGAATTTGAAAGCTATGGTTTTGGCCTAAACTCTGGCCCAGGTTGGTTCATAGGTGATTTTAACGGCGACGGAAAACATGATTTAATGCGCTACAAGAATGAAAATGGAGGTGCCGAAGTCTCACTTTCAACAGGAAGTAGTTTTAATTCACCCGTAGAATGGAGTGGAGCGGGAGAAAGAGGAGGACTTGGCTGGTACGTTGGTGATTATAATGGTGATGGGAAGGACGATATTTTGCGATATAAAAATGAAAATGGAGGTGCTCATGTTTTACTCTCAACGGGAAGTAGTTTTAGTTCGCCCGTAGAATGGAGTGGAGCGGGAGAAAGAGGAGGAGAAGGTTGGTATATTGGTGATTATAATGGTGATGGGAAAGATGATATTTTACGATATATAAATGAAAATGGAGGTGCTCATGTTTTACTCTCAACGGGAAGTAGTTTTAGTTCGCCCGTAGAATGGAGTGGAGCGGGAGAAAGAGGAGGACTTGGCTGGTACGTTGGTGATTATAATGGTGATGGGAAGGACGATATTTTGCGATATAAAAATGAAAATGGAGGTGCTCATGTTTTACTCTCAACGGGAAGTAGTTTTAGTCCACCAGTAGAATGGAGTGGATTTGGAGAAAGAGGAGGAGAAGGTTGGTACGTTGGAGACTACAACGGTGACGGATTAAGTGACCTCATTCGGTTAGCAACTAGAGGAATCGGAGGAGCACAAGTTACATTGTCATTCGGCAATCGGTTTGGAAGTATAGTAACTTGGAGCAATCATTCTATCGAACTTGATAGGGGTAAAGGTTGGTACATCGGGGATTACAATGGTGATGGATATGATGATGTATTGAAATTCCAAAACTCAAGTGGTGGTGCGATCATTTATCTTTCGGGAGGAGAATGTTCTCCAATATTTGAATAAGATTCACACAACACGCCCTACCCGACAAGCCTCCTACGTCGGCCTGCGGGTAGGGCAAACGTTGGCTGCAATAAATGAAAAATGAGACAAAAGACCATATTAATTGTAATGGGGCTAATGATTCTGAAAACGGGATTATTGTATGGACAAAATAATGGCCGAAACAATCAAGCAAATGCTTTGACTTCTGGAATTTGGGAAACAGTGAACATACCTGTTTGTTGGGAGGACCCAGATTATGATAATGAAGAAGGTCGAATTTGGACAAAACAAGCAGTTTTAGAAACTTGGCAGAAATATAGTGCTCTAAAATTTACAGGATGGGGTGCATGTAATTCTGGTAGTAGAGGTATTCGTATAAGAGTAGAAGATACTAGTCCACACGTAAAATATCTAGGCCGATATTTGAATGGAAAAAGGGATGGCATGGTGCTTAATTTTACCTTTAACAATTGGTCTTTCGGATGCAGTAATGACAGAGAGTTTTGTATAAAGGCAATTGCTGTCCATGAATTCGGCCATGCTATTGGATTGGCGCATGAACAAAATCGACCCGATGCTCCAAGTTGGTGTCAAGATCAAAGGCAAGGTTCAGACGGAGATTGGTATATCGGTGAGTTCGATATAAATTCAGTGATGAATTATTGTAATCCTAATTGGAATAATAATGGGGAATTGAGTGAAGGTGATATTGAGGCAGTTCAAACACTATACGGAAAACCATCATACTTGCAGTGGAGGATTTCGTATGGTGCTAGTTCTTCTTGGTACACAACTAACATTTCTCAAGTTGCAATCAACAAATTATTGATAGGAGATTTCAATGGAGATGGTGAATCAGATATATTCTACGCAAATGGAGAAATATGGCGCATCTCATACGGAGGCACAGTTTCCTGGGACAGGGTTCGAGAATCTGCTGTTAAAACAGATAAACTACTAGTAGGAGATTTTAATGGAGATGGTAAATCAGATATATTTTATGCGAACGGAGAAGTATGGCGCATTTCATACGGTGGAACATCTTCATGGGATAGGGTGCGAGAGTCTGCTGTAAAGGTAGAAAAGCTTTTGGTAGGCGATTTCAATGGAGATGGCAAGTCAGATATATTCTATGCAAACGGGGAAGTATGGCGCATTTCATATGGTGGAACATCTTCATGGGATAGAGTGCGAGAATCTGCTGTAAGGACAGATAGACTTTTGGTGGGCGATTTCAACGGAGATGGCAAATCAGATATATTTTATGCGAACGGAGAAGTATGGCGCATTTCATATGGTGGAACATCTTCATGGGATAGAGTGCGAGAATCTGCTGTAAGAACAGATAGACTTCTTGTTGGTGATTTCAATGGGGATGGTAGCGCAGATGTTTTATATCCGAATGGGCAGTTCTGGAGGGTTTCATTCTCTGCATTAGGAGAATGGTCTCGTATATCCAATTCCAAAATAGTCATTGACAAACTAAAAACGGGTGACTTCAACGGAGATGGTAAATCAGATGTCTTTACAGTGTTCAGAACTTCAATTTAAACCCTAATATGATGAGACAAAAAAAGCAACTTAACAGAATTGTTGGCATTTGGATAATGGTAATTCTTACTTTTTTAAGTGGATGTAAGGATGAAGATGTTGTTCCCATTGAGAGCGTAGACAAATTTATCATCTATATGAGATCAACAGGAGATGATAGCAACTCTGGATTGTCATTCCAAGATGCTGTAAAGAGTCTAGATAGAGTCCACGAAATCTTGTTAAATGAAAATCCTGTTAGAGATATTGAAATACATATTAATCAAGGAACATATTTTGGTCAAGAAGTTGAATGGAGTTTTTCTAACGGTCATTCAATTACATTTACGCCGATTGACTTTACATCAGATAGACCTGTTTTTGATGGGCAAGGAAAGGAAACATGGTTTAAATTGAGAGGAGAGCAAGGTGAGAATACTAATCTCAATTTTCGGTATCTAAAAGTTAGAAATTATAAGCTAGGAATTTTTCTTCGTGGCAATAGAAATGATCTTGTAAATGGATGGAACGGTAATAATAGCATTTACGGAATGTATTTTGAGAACATCGGAAATAAATTCACCATTAATCAGAACTATGCATTTGCTGTAATTGATTTAGTAAACTCTAGAGACAATAAAATAGAGAACAATCATTTTGTCAATGTTGAAAACAACACGCCGGAGGAATGCTCGCATTTACATGCTGTTTACTTGGCCCACTATTCTTCTAATAATCAAATACTTCGTAATAAATTTGAAAATATTTGTGGCGACCCGATTAGAGTTAGAGATGAATCAAATGACAACAGAATCTTAGATAACAACTTCAAAAAGACTGGTGATAGAGCATTTTTTAGTGAGTGGTTTTGTAGGCCCAGACCAACTGATGATCCAGATAACCCAAGATGTACGAAACCAGGAGGAGAATGCCCTAGCGTTAGGAATGAGTTTAGAAACAACTACTGCGATAAAAACTACAATCAAGAAAGACCTAATTTGTTCTTACTACACGGAGATGAAAATCATTGTGGTCAGTTACAGAGTCCTAGATTAAGTACATCAGGAAATGTAAATAACTAAATGAAGACAACTTCAGCCAACAAAGGCTACGACGTCCATGCTCCTTCGTCGCACGGCGCGTAGCCGGACCGTTGTAGCCAATTATAAAAAATAAAATATGAACCATTACGAACAATCAGCACTACTTTTCTATTCAGAGAAAAATTTCTTTATGTCGTACAATCTATTTTTAGAAGCGGTACGAATGGATAAAGAGAATACAATGTTTTGGTATGGATTAGGGGATTCAATTTGTGGTTACTCAAATCAAAATGGAATTCAAAAACTTTATCCTTTAGGAATATCGTGTATAAAGAAGTCTTTTGAGATAAATCCAGAAAACAAGTATTCAAGTTCGATGCTTGAAAGAATGAAAAATAATCTATCAATCGGCGAAGAATTTATATCCAAATTAAAAATAGTTTCATTTGAAGAAATAGAAAAAATCGGAGTAGATATTCCAAACGAAAAATTGATTGAAAACTTTCAAAAGCTAAAAAGTGCTGACAATAAGATAAAAGCAATAATGCACTTAGGAGAAACCAAAAACCCAAAATATGCAGCTTTACTTGAACATTGTATCTTAAATGACGAAAATCAAACTATACGTTTTGCAGCATTAAAAAGAATAGGTTTTTATCAGAACGACATAGATTTGAAGCCAATGTTCGATTCAATAATTGCAGATAATAAAGTAGAGGAAAATGAACCATATTTTAGTTTAGCAGCGGGAGGAATAAATAAAGATTGGGCGAAGGAAATTCATTCAAAGTTTCAAGAAAAATTAGAAAAGAATGATGTGGATTTAAACAAGCTAAATTCCTTGATGCAAGATGATATGCTTTATATGAATTTGAGTATGCTTTTTCTCGGAGAAACAAGAACAGAAGAATTAAAAGCATCGATTCAAAATAATAAACGGAAAGAAATTGGAGATAAAATAGCTTTATACATGAAGCCAAATGTGATAGATGACTTGAAACAAAAAGAAATAATGGATGAAGAAGGAAGGTTCTCATCGTTAGGAATTGCACTACTAAATAAATATCTCCAAATGATTGAATCAAGTCAGGTCAATAAAAAAGAGGAAATTAATAAATCACCAAAGAAAGAGATTACACTAAAGACGAGTGAGAAAAAGAAATGGTGGAAATTATGGTAAAAAGAAAACTGGCTACAACAAAGACTAAAATGTTCATGTGGGCTATGCGCCCACACGCCATTTAGCCAGACCGTTATGCCCAATGTTAAAAAGACAGTCAAACAAGCTGAACAGGACTTTAAACAAAGTAAGCAACGGGATAACCGAAAACCGTATAAAAGAGTAGGACAACCTAAATTTTAAAAAATGGAAATCAAAGAACATCAACTGGAACCAAATCCAAGAGTATTGGAAGGATCTAAAAATTCAGATGAAATTTATATTTCAATCGAAATTGGCAATGGACAAATTGGCGGTAGTAAAGTATCTCAAAATGAAAAATTATTAGCAAAAGGGAGATTGACTGAACCAACTTTTATTGGCAACTCATCAGACCTGAAGGACAGCGAAATTGAAGTTGAAACTAACATACTAGATGTGAATTCATTTACTAATATATGTGTTTTAACTACGACATTTTACAATCAAGAAAATCAAGTGCTTTTTACTAGAATAGACGTAACTATTCAGGGTACAAAACGCTAGAATTCCAGAATTAGTAGTACTTTTCGGCATGACTTTCGCAAAACTTAAGGCTGAAGTTGATAATCTCCGCCCGGCGCTTAGTGCTGAGGGCTTGATGCTTGTGGACTTATTCATGCCATTCTGCGAAGCTCAGCAAGCGACGATAAAGAAGCTTGAAGATAAGTTAGCGGTTACTAGTGGCAATAGTTCCAAGCCGCCAAGCAAGGATGACTTCAAGCCTACTAAGGCAAGGTCTCTACGGGAAAAGTCGGGCAAAAATCCCGGCGGTCAATCGGGGCACAAAGGAAGCAAGAGCCGCCTGATCGACAATCCCGACGAGATTATCCCCTACACGATCACCGCGTGCCCGGGCTGCGGATCTAACTTATCAGGAGTATCTCCGGATGGTTTTATTCGCAAGCAGGTGGAAGATATTCCACCGCTAAAAACGATTGTTACCGAGCACAGGATTGAAATCAAGACCTGCCCATGCTGTGCCATCCAATGGCAGGCAGCTGGTTGCCCGGAAGATATCAAGCACGAATTCCAGTACGGCCCCAGAGTCAAAGCGATCAGTGTCTATCTATCAGCTTTTCAATTCATACCTGCTTTTCGGACCAAGCAGTTACTGAAGGTTTTTGGCGTAAACTTGAGTACCGGAACGCTGGACAACTTTCGCAAGAGTGCTGCACGCCAATTACCGGAGTTTCTGGAGACGTTACGCTTTTCCATAATAGCATCCCTGTGCGGCTTTTTTGACGAGACGGGTATGAAGGTCAAAGGTATCGGACACTGGGTACATGTGGCGGCAACGGAATTGTTCAGTTTGTTCATGATTCATCCCAAGAGAGGACGTGAAGCACATGATGAGATGGATGTGCTCACTTGGTTTGAAGGAATCCTGCACCGGGATGACTATCACTCTTATCATGCCTATCCCCAAGCCACTCACTCCTTATGTGTTGCCCATCTGCTACGTGACCTTATCTATGCTATTGATCGGGATAAACAGGGAGAATGGGCCGATCCCTTCATCAAACTTTTGCTCCAAGTAAAGCGACAAAAAGTCGAATCCTCCACCAGTGTCGTTGATCGCCGATGGCAGGGCCGCCACCGAAAAAAATACCGCGAGCTCCTTGCGATCGGGCTGAAGCAAAATCCTCCGGCCGTTAAAGAGGACGGGAGTACGCGCGGGCGAACAGCTCAAACCAAAACGGTGAACCTACTGCTGCGACTAAGAGACAATGAAGACGAAGTGTTACGTTTTATGACGCATGCATTGGCTCAGTTTGATAATAATCAGGCGGAAAGGGATCTGCGCATGAATAAGGTCCGTCAAAAAGTATCTGGAGGCTTCCGTTCGCTGGTCGCCGCCCAGGAATTTATGGACATTCGCTCCTTTGTTGCTACTGCAATAAAGCGGCAGGCGGACCCGGTAGAAGAACTCGTTAACCTCTTCACTCCGGGAAATTGTGACTATATGA
>NZ_JACSIT010000055.1 GCF_014349155.1 Neolewinella lacunae | reverse complement strand
GCCGCCGGCGAAGAGTGCTTCAAGCTGCGGATCACCTACGACGTAGTGAACTGGTGTGAGTACAACACGCTGGGCCAGCCCTACCTGATCCCGCGGGACGGCGACGGCATCCGCAACCCCGAGACCCAACTGCTCTACCTGAACGTCATCCCCCGGGTGACGACGACGCTGACGGACGACTTCGCGTTCCTGAGCCGCTTCACGGACCGGAACTACAACCCCGGTGCCCCGCAGTTTGACCAGACGCTGGACGATGGCAACGACATGGACGGCACGGACGACGACAACGGCAACGACAACATCGACACCGATGTGTACGCCGCCGACGACAGCCGCGGAGCGTTCCGCTACGTACAGTTCGTGAAAATCTACGACGAGGTGGCTCCGGTCATCGAAGCGGACGAGCCCGAAGAATGCTTCGGTGGAACGAGCGTAACGTGCACGGCCGACCTGACGCTGACCTTCACGGCGGTAGACGAGTGCTCCGACGTTGACGTTACGCTGCAACTCGACGCGAACTACGACGTAGCCCAAGGCTTCCGCCCCGACAACGCCGCAGCGCTTGGCGTAGGCATCACGCTGACGAACAACGGCGACGGCAGCTACTCGATCCGCGCGACGAACGTACCGGTGGGCGAGCACGCCATCCGGATCCGGGCCGCCGACGGCTGTGGCAACTTCGACGTGGAGATCCTGGAGTTCTGTGTAACGCCGGACAAAGCACCGACGCCAATCTGTATCCAAACGCTGACCGTAACCTTGATGCCCAACGGCCAAGGCGGTGGTATGGCTGCCATCTGGGCTTCTGACTTCATCGCCAGCGACGTGTTTGACTGCTTCGGTAACCTGATCGACAAGTACAGCATCTACACCGAAGAAGAAGCGGGTGAGGCTGGCTTCACGCCGGTTGCTGGCCGCCTGGGCATTGACCTGGACTGTGACGTAGTTAACCAGGACGTACCGGTGCGGGTGTACGCCGTTGCCGACAACGGCAGTGCGGACTACTGCTCGGTCATCGTACAAGTCCAGGCCTTCCAGGACGG
>NZ_JACSIT010000054.1 GCF_014349155.1 Neolewinella lacunae | reverse complement strand
GGTACGCAGAGCGACGCCGATGACGACCTTGACGGCACGAACGACGGTGCCCAGGCGGGCGGCGAAGGCACGGAGTCCCTCTCTGGTCTCTTCACGCTGACGCCCGGTCAGGAGCCGCAGATCGGCGACGAGAGCTTCCCCGGCGGTGCGCAGGACGACACCGACCCGCAGGACGATGCGAACGGCAACATGACGATTGACTTCGGCTTCGTGCCGGTCAACAGCGTGGGCTCTTCGGTCTTCTTCGACATGAACGACGATGGCATCCAGATGGGTGCCAATGAGGTCGGCATCCCGAACGTACCGGTCCAGCTGTTCGCTGACCTGGACGGTGACGGTACGCCCGAGACGCTGGTCGGTGAAACGACGACGAACGACGACGGCATCTACTTCTTCGACAACCTGCCCAACGGTACCTACAACGTAGTAATCCCGAGCCTGCCCGACGGCACCGGCGCAACCTCCGGTACCTCCAGCGACGATCCTACCGACGCTGCGGTGCAGAACGGCGAAGAGCAGCTGGATGGCACGGTAGCCTCGGCGCCCTTCGACCTGACGGCTGGCAGCAACCCCACGGAAGCCGGTGGCTTCCCCGGTGACGACCAGGACGACGCTGAAGAGACGAACGGCAACATGACGATCGACTTCGGCTTCCTGCCCAACATGAGCGTCGGTTCCACGGTGTTCTACGACGTTGACGACAACGGCGTACAGGACCTGACCAACCCGCTGGAGTACGGCATCGCCGGTGTCACGGTGAACCTGTACTTCGATGCGAACGGCGACGGCATGATCGACGGTCTGGAATTGACGGCGATCGAGACGACGACCACGGACGCTGACGGCAACTACTTCTTCGATAACCTTGCTCCGGGCGACTACCAGGTAGGGGTACTTCCTGCTACGGATGCACCGGTGGCTTCCAGTACGCAGAGCGACGCCGATGACGACCTTGACGGCACGAACGACGGTGCCCAGGCGGGCGGCGAAGGCACGGAGTCGCTTTCTGGTCTCTTCACGCTGACGCCCGGTCAGGAGCCGCAGATCGGCGACGAGAGCTTCCCCGGCGGTGCGCAGGACGATACCGATCCGCAGTCTGATGAGAACGGCAACAT
>NZ_JACSIT010000053.1 GCF_014349155.1 Neolewinella lacunae | reverse complement strand
ACAGCCTTTGGTATGCCAATTTCTAAAATTAAAATTGATTAATTTGTAATAACCGCAGCGTAAGCTTTACCCAAAATCTTCATGCAACAACGCCCCTTGCAAGTGAAGATGATTGTGATGCCTTGTTTTATTAAAGTGGCTGGTTCGCCTTAATCTAGTCGTGGTAGTCTCCCCATAAGGGACGTAATTTTCTGAAAGCATGTTTTTCCAACCAAACTTGTAAAGGTTATCATTGAATTTATTTTGTCGGTTAGCATCTAGTTCTGCATCTTGCAGTAATACGGCATCCCCAGTTCGATCCGTACGTAAATATCTTAAATCGCCATTCTTGCCATCTTTGTGAGATGAACTAGGGCTGGGGGAGCTACCGTCGCTATTACTAAATCCCACTATTGTTAAATCTCGGGTATTAGTTTCTGCTAAAGCTCCAAGTAGCGCGGCAAGAGCGTCTCCGCGGATATAAGATCGATATTCATTTCCGCTTTTTACTTCAAACCTGAAATCAATATCCAATCGAGAATTTTCCCCTTTCCCGAATATGGCACCTTCATTACTGGTATACTCAAAACTAGAGGGAAGTTGAATGAGTCCATTGTCATTTTTTTCGAACTCACCAAGAAAATGAGTTTTTCCTTCTTGATCATTCAAGAAAAAGTAGTCTTTATCTTCTGTGCCAATATCTATTTGATAAATTGTTCCATCCCCTGTTGTAATATAGACACTACTTCCGTCAGGATCAATATTTGCTAATGGGTTCCCAAGAACATAGTTGTACGGGCTCCATGCCGCATAATCTCCCGCCAACGGATCCACCCCATTCCACCTCCCAATCCCCGCATCATACCACCGAGCCCCATAATCATACCACCCCACCCCAGCATTCAACTCCTTCCCATTATACTGATAAGGATACCCAGCCCCGCCCGCAGAGAGCCCTCCGATTTCCATCCCGAAGGGGTAGTAGGCCAGGGTATTCAGTGGGGTAGGGGTGTCTTCTCCTGCGTCGGGGCGGAAGACAACACGCGTAGCTTTTGTTTGGGGCCCCTTCCCCAAACAACGCGGATGGTCCCTAATGACATATTCATATTTCCACTGTCCGCTTTCTAGGAGGGCGCGGCCTTCGGGGTGGTAGATGCTTTCGGGTGCGCCGTCGGCCAGTTCGATGCCGGAGAGGTAGTCGCGGCGGAGGGTGCCGGGGGCCTCCTGGGCGAGTTTGGTGCCGCGGGCGTCGTAGGTGAGGTGGGTGGCCCCCAAGAAATTGGCTGTGGAGGTAGAGAAGTTCAAGCGACTGGCCAGGTTTGCGGGATAAACGCTGGGTGGGGGTGGGGTGGTATGTGCTTTGGTCTTTGCTGTCTTTAAATCTTTGGGGTCTTGGTTTATGCGTATGGGGGCGGCTGGTTTCTTGTCTGAATTAGGATTAATTGGATTTGAGGATTTACAGGATGCGCTGGGAGGATGGCTTTTTACCTCCGTGCCAGTGACGGCGGGAGACAAGGGCACCAAGAAAGATGGGGGTGTGTGCTACTATCTTCCCCATCTTCAAATCATAAAAATCCTAATTCAGACAAAATGGGATCCTTCAGACTCCTTGCATAGAAAAGAATGGGATACTCAAAAGTATATACAAGATCATAGTTCCTAGTGTCACCGTCTTGTTCTTGAAAAGGAAATGTATCGCAAAAACGGAAACGAAGACTAAGGTCAAAAAAAATACTCTTGATATATAATTATCTACTTCCGTTGTAGCAGTGAAAAAAAATGCATATAAGAGAGACGCTATTGATGCTAACTCACCATTGCTAGATACAGTAAGCATGATGGTAAGGAGGACTACGCCACAGCTTACTAGCGCCTTGATGACAGTTGTAAACATATTAATTCTTTTTATTTACAAGTTTTGAAATTCCTTTTTCCTTTATTTTTTCATTATAAACTTGCGTATCTCCCTTAGCAACTGCTCGCCAAGACAAGTTTACTGATCCACCAGCTAATTCAAGAAGAGCTTTGACGTAGCCATTAGAATTTGGTCCAAAGGCTTGGTAATCAGGCAAGTGAACATAATCGTTTTTTTCTTTACCATCTGAATCCGTCGAAGTAGTATGCTCTTTAAAAAAGCTACCCAGTAAAATTAATTGATCTTCAAATGATTCATCCCCCTCTGGAACACCTTCTGGACGCTCAACATCATGCTCTAATACATTGCTTCGTCCCAAAACTTGATCTGAGCTTTCTACATCATCGACTCGGGGGACTCCAGTGGGGCGGCTCGTAGTTTCAGGGTCTTGGCCCCACAGTTCAATTATGACATCTTGTGTTTTAGTAGTTGCTCTAATATATGAGTGACGTGCGATGTGACCGGTTGAGCTAATAGTTTCCGAGTATACTCTAACAGTATCACCGTTGGGATCAATATTGAGGAGAGGATTATTGAGAACGTAGTTGTAGCCAGAGTGGCTGGTGTATTTTTCAGCCTGAGGATCAACTTGTAGCCATCGCCCAATCGCTGGATCGTAATTTCTTAAGCCATAATCATACCACCCCACCCCAGCACTAAACTCCTTCCCATTATACTGATAAGGATACCCCGCCCCTCCCGCAGAGAGCCCCCCGATTTCCATTCCGAAGGGGTAGTAGGCCAGGGTAGTCAGTGGGGTAGGGGTGTCTTCTCCTACGTCGGGGCGGAAGACGATGCGGGTATTTCCCAAGTGGTCTCTAATGACGTACTCATACTTCCACTGTCCGCCTTCGCGGAGGGCGCGGCCTTCGGGGTGGTAGATGCTTTCGGGTGCGCCGTCGGCCAGTTCGATGCCGGAGAGGTAGTCGCGGCGGAGGGTGCCGGGGGCCTCCTGGGCGAGTTTGTTGCCGCGGGCGTCGTAGGTGAGGTGGGTGGCCCCCAAGAAATTGGCTGTGGAGGTAGAGAAGTTCAAGCGACTGGCCAGGTTTGCAGGATAAACGTTGGGTGGGGCTTGGGTGGTATGTGCTACGATCTTCTCCATCTTAAAATCCAATAAATCCTAATTCAGACGAAATGCTACGTTGGCTTTAATCCTCCTTCCTAGTAACGGCGGGTTTGGTACTTTCCATAATATGCTGCTTCACAACTAAAATCTTATCTTCATCCCACGCTCCCAAACTGGTGGTCAGGTAAAACAACAAGGTTCCTTGATCATTCGAGATGTCGAGCCGTTTGTCTACGGTGCCGCCGTCAGATACGGAGTCTAATCTGTGCCAAATTCGCAACTCTGATATGGGGTAGGTCTCAGTATCGATTCGGAAAGGGCCCCGCATAATGCTTGCTGTAAGTGTAAGCTCGTTCAGCTGAATTTCATAAGCGATCCGATTGAAGCACGTTTTAATAATTATGGAAACGTAGCCGATCAGTACTATGTACGCCCAACCTTTTCTTCCGTCGTAGATACTAACAAGTAAAGGGGCAATAATCAGGGTGAGTACAGTACTGAACCACCAGAGGTTTTTGAGATTGCTGCTGATTGTTGTCATTTGCCCTTAATTTCGTGCGAATCCCAAAAAATATGATAAAAATTCCTTCCAAGGGCATCGGCAGGTTGGCACTGACAACAAGAAAGGCAATCCCTTGGTCTCGGCATTTGACTGGCGATTTTCTACCTATGTGTAGCGCCCCACCCCACATCATTCCCCTCTGGCAAGCAATATCTTCTGAACCACACTCCGCCCAGACCCGTCCCTAGCGTAAAGCAAATAGAGGCCCGGACGCTGGGCCGTGAGATCAAGCGATAGGGTATGCACTTGGGCCGCCGCTGCGGTGCCTTTCGCAACCGTTTGCCCAGCCGCAGAATACAGCTGCCAGTAAAGCGGGCTGCTAGTGGGAGTAGTGATGCGAGCCGTAGTGTGGCCGGTGCTGGGATTGGGGTAAAGGTCCGCCCCTAAGGCCAGTGCGGAGCCCGGGTTGCCCAGTGCGACAAGTTGATCTTGGGTAGTGCGGATGAGCATAATGTCCCAGCCCCCGCGTGGCGACGACTCTCCCATTCCTACCAGCAGCAGGGCATCGGTGCCGACTGGCTGAACGTCGTTAATGCCCAGAAAGCCGAAGGGGTTGCGGATGCTTCCTTGTGCAGTAACCGCATAGTTGGCGGGATTTCGCCATTCCACGTTGTATTGAAAATATTCGTAGGGGCCGGGTGTGCCGGGGATGGGTGCGCTGTAGGTGATGAATAATTCTCCCGCTTGTGTCAATTGCAGCACACTGCGCGAATTCCCCTCTCTGGTGCGGCCAATTTCTTCTCGCCGTATCACCGTACCATCGGCTGCCAGATTCGTCAACCACAGGTCGTGGCCAAAATCAACCGTGTCAATTTCCGTGCTGAGTAAAAAATAGGAGGCCGAGAGGGGCTCCCACAGTTGGGGAGCAACAAAATTACGGAGCGAGGGATTCGCGGCTAAGGGGCGAGACCAAACCAGGCTGCCCGTTTCGGGGTCGTATTCGCCGGCGGTGAGTTCTTGCGTATTCCGCCAGGTTCCGGTTAGCAGAATTTTTCCATTTGCCAGCGCGGCTACCGAGTAGCTACTCCCGGAAGTAAAACCCACCAAGTATTGACTTTCCAGGAATTCACCATCGGGAGAAAGGAAAGTAAATTTCAGCTGATGCGTACGGCCAGCCTCGGCGGCGAATATCGCGGCCACTATTCGCCCATCGGGTAGGGTGAAAAGCGTGTTGCGCACTGCGGGATTGGCAATAGACAATGCGCCAAGCTCGTATTGCCACAGTATTTCGCCAACTTGGGAAAATCGGGCGACAAACGAGCGGCCCGACTGATTTTTTAGGTAGTTAATGATCACGTCTCCATTCGGAGCCAAGAGCATATCTTGTAAGGAAATTCCTTCCGCCTCAGCGCTGTCAAAGGCGCTTCGCCACCGCTCCGTCCCGTCGGCGTTAAAGTGGAACAGTAATTGCTCGCTGATGAGTCCGTCGGGAGAGAGCCTGCCCACTACAAGAAAGCTTTCGTCGGGTAAGGCAATTGCTCGGCTGGCGTAGTCTAAGTTGAAAAAGTCTGTGTTTCCGTAATCGATTTGCCAAGCCACCGTTCCGGGGCGGGTAAATTGGTATTTAAAGATGTTGAGGTTGTTGCCGGGGGGAGAAGAAAAGAAGGTTGCTGCGTAGAGGCTATTCCCTTCCAGGAGGTAACTTTTGTATACCCTAGAAAACTGCCCGTTCAAATTGCTAACCGGGGTAAGCACACTGGTCATTGTGAAGACCTGATGTCTCCGGGTGATATTGGAAAGTTCGGACAAGATAAGGGTGTCTCCACTACTCGAAAGTTGGGAGTTTTTGTCTATTTCCCCCCCGATCTCCCGGCTAAAAGCCCCCACAACTTCCCCATTCGCATCTAAGCGTAAGAAAAGATTACTGATGAAAAGGGTAGTGCCAATGATGGCCAAATCATTGTTCGGACCAATAAAGACTCCCTTGTTGAAGCGGGTAAATTCCCCATTCTCACCGGCAAAAACGTTAGAGGGGCTGACTTCCCAAGCCAGCTCTCCATCGCTGCTGAATTTGGCAATGCTTCCCCGGTCGCCCACCGAGCCCAAGACGTACAGATCGCCCTCGGGAGACTGCAACAGATCATAAACTACGTTTTGGCTGGAGTTGAAGGAATTTTGCCGCCACAGTTCTTCCCCATTCACGGTTTTGCGGACCAAATCCGTTGGGCCACCGCAGTCAAAACAACTACTCTGGGTATAGACTACGCTGGAATCATCGAGGAGCAGCAATTGGCCGATTTCACCCCGGAAGGGTTCTCTAAAGTTGCGCCACTTGGCCACTTCCGCGCCATCGATTCCGTAGATGGTAAACTCAAAAGTATCACGGTTGATCTCCCGGACAACCGCAAGCTCCCCAGTGGCATTGCTGGCTACCGTGTAGATGGGACAACTGTGGGTGGGAAGGAAAGGATGATACACACTATCCTGCAGCACTCCAGTGGTTTTATCGAAGTAATAAAGCGCAAAATTTTGCTCGCGCGTGGTTGGCCGGTCGGCAATAGCTAAGGCAATTACTCTGGTTTCCGAGAGGGCAATGGCCTCTAGGTTTTCGTCCCCCCAAGGGTCTGGTAAGCCAATGAATTTCCGAAAGGTTTCCTGGCCAAAGAGCACGACCGGGCACAGTAGAAGGAGAATTAGAGCAAGAGGCCACTTATTAGACATCGTCAGGTGTATTGGAGTGCGCAGCGAAGCCTTTGACAATAAAATGTCCGCAATCTGAAGCCAAACTGACTAAAATATTTTAGGCGGTCCGGGTTTCAGCAGGTGGCAATTGTCAAAAGGCTACAAGCTCACACAAGGGTGAAAGAGAAAGACAAAAATATCTTCTTTCCGTAGTTTTTTGCAGACTTTAACTTTTGGCGAAAATACCACTCCGTTTTGTGCGGTTCCGGGTAGTTCTCCCCCTCACCCCAAAGCACCCCCCCCCCTAAAACTCAAAAGCCCCCGCATCCACCATCCCCCCCTCACGCGGCTTACCGAGAATGTCAACGGGGAAGGCGGGCAGGAAAACCCCCAGATCGCGCGCCACGCTCATCGTATCCAATCGGTAATCGTCCATCTCTAACGACAGGAAAAGGGGATCGCTGAAGTTCAGGTTATGGCAGCCGCGGCAAATGGCGGTGTAGAAATCGGCAAACAGCCCATCCTGGGAATCGAGAAAATCCTGGTCGGTACGCACCACCGAGTTGTCGATCCGCACGTCGAAGCCGCCGGGTTCGTCGCCGTTGAAGATGTCCAGAAAGATCAGCTCATTGCCCCGCGAGCCACTGATGATGGAGTTGCTGATGCGGGCACGGAAGGGCGCGGCCAGGCAATTCTCCCCGTTTTCGTCGCAGTTGAAATTCGTGAGGACCAGGCCGCTGGCGTCCACGCCGTAGTTGGCGATGGTGCTGTGGTCCATGGTCAGGCTACCACCCTTGATGAATTGGATGGCGTTGCCGAAATTGGAGTGAAAAACGGAGTTGCTCACCGTCACCCGGGCCTGGTAGGCGGAGATCGCCGGACCACCCGAAAAGGCAATGGTGCTGTTGCTTACGGTCACCTCGGCCAGGCTATCGACCGTAATGCCTACAATCGCGTTGAGCAGCTGGGTGTATTCCAGGCGGTTGCCGGTGCTGCCAGGACCCAATATCAGGCCCCGGTACTTGGCGGGCTCGTCCTGGAATTCCGCTTCCAGGCGGTCGGTGCGCAGGATGACGGGGTTTTCCAGGGTGCCGAGCAACTCAATCCGCCCGTTGGGCTGGGTGAAGAGGAATCCGTCGTTGAAAAATCCATTGCCGCCCACCTGCTCGTTGCGCTGGACGCCGCCGTGGAAGTAAATCCGCGTGCCCGCCAGCGCCCGCACCGTACAACTGTCAATGAAGAGCGAACCGTAAATGACGGTCGGCAAATCCTGCGGCAGCGTAACCACCGCATTGTCGCAACTGATGCGCGCAAAACTGCCCCGGTTGAAGCCATTGAGGTAGTTCGCATTCTGCCCGAAGGCCAGCAGGACCACCTCTTCCTGTACCGTCCCGGTCTCGAAGATGAGCCGGTCGTCGACGATGAAAGGACTCACATTCTCCGGCTCCGTCGGGTCCACCTCCACCTCCACGAAGACGAAAATGCTGTCGTTGCCCCAAATGATGATGTCCTCCGCCGTCGGCCCCTGCGTGCCGTCTACGTTGAAAATAAAATTTACCCCGCTGGCACCCTCCACCCGGATGCGGTCAATCATCACCGGCTGTTCCGCATCGTTGTACACCTTCATCAGCCGCGTCGCCGAACCCCGGGCGGTAAAGACCGTATCGAAGGTCAGCGTATCGGTACTGAAGCGCAACTCCACGGATTCTCCCGTCACGAATTCGGTCTCCACCTCACAGGCGCTGATGCCAATGACGAGGCAGAGCAGGGAAAAGCAGGCGGGGACAATAGTCTTCATAAAGCACAGGAGTTTTTTTAGTAGGCCGCCATCAGCGTAAGGTGATTCAGGGCGCGGCCGCAGGTGCAAGGTAAGCAACATAAGGAGCAAGGAACGCCAACCGCCTGCCAGACCTTCACCCAAACAAATCTCAATGCCTTAGAGCGTGTCTAAAATTTTTAAGAACTGATAATCAATGACTTATGGTTCTGGCTAGACAAAAAATTGCGCGCATAGTGGACTACGTAAGCCATTTTTTGTGACGCCAGGTTCATAAGTGCTTGGTTATCAGGAAGTAAAAATTTAGACACGCTCTTAGTGGTGAAAAAAAACCGCGCAGCGGAAAAAGCACCTGCCTACCCGTTGCGCAACTTCAAAGCATCCGTCCGCAAGCGTCGCAGGAACGGGCTGGCAAAGATAAAGTCCTCCAGCGTCTGGTTGTCGCTTTCCAGAACCTGGCTTTTGTCGCCCCGCCAGGCAACGAGGCCGTTTTTCAGGAGCAGGATGTTGTCGCCAATCCCCATCACGGAATTCATGTCGTGGGTATTGATCACGGTGGTGATGTTGTTGCGGGTGGTCAGGTCACAGATCAGTTCATCGATGAGGATCGAGGTTTGGGGGTCAAGGCCGGAGTTGGGCTCGTCGCAGAACAGGTACTCGGGTTCCAGCACCATTGCCCGGGCGATGCCGACGCGCTTCTGCATGCCCCCCGAGACTTCGCTGGGGTAGCGTTTGTTGATGCCTTCCATGTTGACCATTTCGAGGCACTCATCCACGCGGGCGCTTTTTTCCTTGGCCGTCATGCGGGTGAACATGTCCATCGGGAAGCGGATGTTTTCCTCCACCGTCATGGAGTCAAACAGGGCGTTGCCTTGGAAGAGCATGCCTACTTTCATCCGGACGGTCCGCAACTCCTTCGGCGTGAGCGAAAACAGGTCGGTATCGCCGTAGTAGACCGTCCCGGAGCTGGGCTCGAACAGGCCGATGAGCAGTTTCAGCAACACGGTTTTCCCCGCTCCGGAAGATCCGATGATGAGATTGGGCTTGCCCGTGTAAAATTCGGTGGTGATGCCCTTGAGGACTTCATTTTCCCCGAAGGATTTGGTGATGTTTTCCGTACGAATCATTGCGGCTGCCGGGGCTTAGGTGAGGAGGAGGGCGATGATGAAATCGAAGAGCAGGATCAATACGTTGGAGACCACCACGGCACTCGTACTGGCCTCCCCCAGTTCGATGCTGCCGCCCCGGACGTAGTAGCCAAAATAGCAACTCACCGAAGTCAGCAAAAACGCAAAAACGGCGGCCTTCACGAACATGATGAAGACGTAGCGCGGCACGAAGAAGGACCGCAGGCCGAGCACGTATTCCGTATGCGAGAGATCCCCCGGCAGCACCGTAGCGATGTAGCCGCCGATGATGCTGACGAAGGCCGAGATGGCCACCAGCAGCGGAATCACCAGCACGGCGGCAATCAGCTTCGGCATGACGAGGTAAGCCGCCGTATTGACGCCCATGATTTCCATGGCGTCGATGTGTTCTTTTTGCCGCATCCCGCCAATCTCCGCCGCCAGGTTGGAGCCGACCTTGCCGGCCAACACCAAACAGGTGATCGTCGGGGCCATCTCGATGATGGTGATGTCCCGCACAATGTAGCCGATGTAGTAGGAGGGAATGAAGCTGTCCCCCAGCTGGTCCGCAAACTGCACCGCCGTCACCATACCAATAAAGACTGAGATGAGGAGCACAATGAAGACCGAACCGACCCCAATAGCATCCATCTGCCGCATCGTTTCCTTGTAGTACATCGAAAAACGCTCCGGCCGCGCTACGGTCGACTTCAGCAGCAAGGTGTACCTGCCCAGGTGATAAAGCATGGAGTTGGGTAGCATAAGCGGGGCTACTAGCGAGGAAAAGCAAACCAGCCACCCGGGTAGGGTACGACCGAGCCTGCGGAACTTTTGAACCGCTGGTGTAACGCGGTGGGGCAAAGATAGGTTTGCCAGGGGAGTTGGGTAGTTCAGTAGTTCATAGTTCAGTAGTTCAGTAGTTCTGTAGTTCTGTAGTGATTGACCTTGAAATGAAGCGCGGTAGACTGTTCGGTGCGGCAGCGTGTCCCGTGCGGCAGCCATTCACGCATTCACGCATGAGACTGTTCATCTAAGTGTGTCTACATTCACACAACTTAGATTCGTGATTTATGGCAAAGAAAAGTAAAAATCCCACGCTGGAAGAGTTGTTCAGCGATCCTGAGCAGTTCCGGCAGATGCACGAGCAGCTTTACTCGCGTAAACCCCTACTAGAGCAAGGTAGCCCGTTTGCTCATCTGCTCCAGACGATGGTTAATGCCGCCCTGGACGGCGAGGTCCTAGGCCATGTTGCTGAGACGAGAGCCCAAGGGGAGGAGAACAAGCGTAACGGCTACACCGACAAGACGATTCTTTCCGAAGCTGGCCCCTTGTCGATCCGTACGCCGCGGGACCGGCAGGGGACCTTTGAGCCCCAGCTAGTACCCAAGCGAGAGCGAGAGCTATCGAGTGGTTTGGACACGCAGATACTAGCTCTGTATGCGCAGGGTAATTCGGTTGAGGACATTAAGCGGTTGCTCCAGACGATGTTTGGGGTGGACATTTCGGCGGGCAAGATATCGGCCATTACGGACCAGGTACTTCCAGTCATTCAAGAGTGGCGTAACCGCCGACTTTTAGAGTTCTATGCCGTAATTTACATGGATGCGATCCATTTCAAAGTCCGCCACGAGGGCAAGTACTCCAGCCGTGCGTTCTACACTGTTTACTCTGTTGACGGTCACGGTAATCGGGACCTATTGGGCATGTATATGTCTGAAAATGAGGGTGCTAACCAATGGGGACTGGTACTTGAGGACTTAAAGTTTCGTGGCGTCGAGGACGTTTTAGTCTTCTGCACGGATGACTTGACGGGCTTTAGTGAGGCGATGAATGATGTCTTCCCGGCCACGGTGGTCCAGAAGTGCCTGGTGCATAAGATGCGCAACACCACGCGCTTCGTAGATGACAAGGACATGAAGGCGGTGGTAAGAGGTTTGAAGGCGGTTTACAAGGCGGACACTCAGGAGGCAGCAGCAACAGCCCTAGAGGCTTTTGAGGTAGAGTGGGGTCACAAGTACAGCAGTATCGTCGTCAGTTGGCGTCGTGATTGGGATGAGCTGATGGCCTTCCTAGACTTCCCGATAGCCCTACGTCGAATGATCTATACGACCAACCCCGTGGAAGCCGTCCACCGAATCATCCGTAAACTCATCAAGGGCAAGGCTGCCTGGGCATCAGATACGGCCTTGATGAAGCAGGTGTACCTGAGCCTAATGCATAACGAGAAGTCGTGGCGCAAACAGGCGTATGGCTGGAAGGCCATCCAGCGCGATCTGGTTAAGCTGTATGGGGATCGGGTAACCAAGCACATGGGGCCAAGCTAAAAATGGCAGCGCGCGATCCGCGCCGCGCAGTCTCCGGCCTTCGGCCTCCGACTGTGCGGCGCGGATCGCGCGCTCGTCGCAAGGCTACGCCTTGCGATAGAGTAATAACTAACCCAGACACACTTAATTGAACTATCCC
>NZ_JACSIT010000052.1 GCF_014349155.1 Neolewinella lacunae | reverse complement strand
TTGGCCGGTTAGGTTGCTCCGGAGGTCCAGCGCGCGACAAAATTAAGCCCATGGCCATTTGGGTGGACAGCGGCAGTAGAAATTTGCAAAGATTAAACTGGTAGATTCAGGCGAGGGGGATAATTAGCAAGGCCCCATTGCCTACCACCTAATGGGAAGCAGAAGGATACTCCAATTTCAAGTCTGAGATGTTTTTAAAATACTTTTCTTTTAAGGCCTGATCCTTAGAAGTATCATAGTCTGCTACGCCATTCTTTATACGCAGTTTAAGCATGTCTGGCTGATCCGGAAAAGTTAAAGATATTACCGCGTTCGCCCGGTCAATGGCTGCTTGCAGTTGGGTATCAGTTAGTTTGCCTCTGTTGGTGATGACCCAATCCAGCCAAGCCTTGGTGTAGTTCGCCAAAGCATCTTCATTCAAAAGGCTTTCGTGAAACTCGTAGGCCAGCTCGTCAAGATTAACCTTCCCTTTTGTCAAGGATTCCAGCCGCCGAAAAGCGGCAAAGTTCTCCGCTTCATCCGCTTCCGGTACTCGTCTAGTCTGCATCCGGGCAATGTCTTGTAGTACGATGGCCTCAGTTGCACTGTTGAAAGTTCTCTGATTATGGCAGTTGAAGCTTAAGAAAGGAAGAATGATCACAAATAGTGAATTCATTGTGTATGTGCGATGACGTAGGTGGAGCATTTGATATAATTAATCACATTGAACTAACGGCTGACTCTTTGTCGAAAATTTGCGATTGAGAATATATTCCACTTCAATATCAAGTTTTGAAAGTGCATTTTCTAGTGCAAACGGATCGTAAAGATAAGCCTCGTACATTTCAGGGGTATTAAGTGATGGCTTAAGTTTTAAAAAGAGCAATTCACCTTCTGTACCGCCGCAAGTGCCGAAACTTTTTTCGCTTCCAAAAAAGGAGCTCATAAACGCTATGGAAGATTTCTTATCTTTTTGATTTAGTAGGGCAAAAAAATCGTTATAAACTCCACTGCCAGAGGCTGATCCACTTTTACCCTTGAATAGAATTAAATTTTGCTCCTTACTGTTGTAATGAAATATCTCCATAGAAAGAGGGTCAAATCCACTTATTCCCTTTACTTGGAAAAGAGTTCCGTTAAATTCAAGCGTGTCACTTTTGTTATTGCCGGATATTTGGTGGTATCGAACAATAAAATCTTCTTTTTCGGATAAAAATACACTACTATATTTCTTCTCTGTTAGGTCATTTTCATAGTACTCAAATGTACCGTTAATTTGTTGAAAGCCAATCGGCTTGAAGTTGATATGTTCGGGAAAGCTATCAACATTAATTATTATCGAGTCAGCTTTAGCATTCAGTTGGGTTTGCTGCTTTGCGGTTCCTTCAGGGGAAGCGCAACTAAAGATTATGTTGAAGGAGGATATTAAAATTAAGGTCAATCGCTTCATAATTAGTGTCTTGGGGCTCCAGTGGCATTTAAAAATGCTGCTGTTTTTTTCATAAATGTGCTTTCGCCGTGAGCAGCAGTAGTCTCCCAAGTATAGCTATAACTACCTCTTTCTCCTGTCGCTCTGCCATTAGAGTCTTTCCAATGTGTTGTTACTGGAGCTCTTGGTGCAGTCTTGCTACCTAAATTGTGAAGGTCGTGCGAAGTATCTGTAAATAGTAGGCCCCCAGTAGCTCTTTTTTCTGCACTAGAACCGATGTCTCTTCCTGCCCAATGGGTCGCTCCATTCGATAAGTCCTCACCACCTGACAATGCATTTATTGCTCCTGCAATTGCGTCTTGCATAGAAGTACCATTCCTCCCAGAGCTACTTGTCGAATTAAATTCTGCTACCCTGGCATTGCCGTCAGAAGCTGCAAATGCAAAGCCGTCGATAGTGGTAGGAATATCGTCTCCACTAGCCATACTGTTATTTACGATCGCAGACGAGATAGCACTCATTTCGTCCGCATCATTGAGCCTTTCGCTAGATTCTCCATAAGAGGTCGAAGCAAGATTTAACAAGGTTGTATTGCCTTCCGCAATTTCTACAAAGCCTGTATGAAATACTGAAATTCCACTTTCACCAGCAGTAGTTAACATAACTTCAACATAGGCCTTGTCATCGTCTACTCCATCGGATTTTATCCAAGTTCCATCAGTTTTATAATAATCCCCGTCGGGAGCCATGCCATCTGGATCAGTAAAATTAATTGGGTTATTAAAAGTGTAGTTATACGGGCTCCAATTGCTCATCGATTCTGCCAAAGGGTCCACCGCCAACCACCGCGCCACCGCTGGGTCATACCACCGCGCCCCATAATCGTAGAGGCCCAAGCTGGCATCGAGCTCTTTGCCGTTGTATTTATAATCATACCCACTAGCTCCCGTCCCAATGGCCGTATTTTCCATGCCGAACGGGTAGTAGGCGTGCGTAGCCAAGACGGAAAGGGAAGTGCCCGATCCTGGTCGGAAAACTACCCTAGTGTTACCCAGGTGATCCCGCAGCACGTATTCGTATTTCCAGGTTCCTTCCAAGACTGCGCGTCCTTCGCTGTGCATGATGGCTTCAAAATTTGTTCCGCTGATTTCGATGCCACTAAGATAGTCTTTTCTGGGTTGGCCGGTGGTGGTTTGGGCCAGTTTGTTCCCTCGCCCGTCGTAGATGATGTTGGTGGTTACCCCGGATTTGACAATTTGCTGGGGGAGGTTGAAGATGTTTGGGGTGAGAGAAATATTTTAATAGTAAAACTTCTTATTGGAAAGGTCTTATCGAATATGGATGGAATGATCCTCGCTCAATGTGACTTCGACTGATTCGATCACACTTGTCTTAGCAATATATGCAATAATTACATCTTCCCTTTCAAGTAAGTCTTCAAAAGCATGATATCCATTCGGTTTCCGCACAGAATCATGATTTTTAACTGAAACAATGAAAATTGCTATTGAATCTGATTCAATATGCTCATACCGGAGATTTAAATCTAAAGGTATCTCCCTTTTTTGCCCTGGGTGAATAAGGAAAAAAGGCGACTTTAGGTCTTCTCTGCCCCGTAAAGAGTAGTCCCATATTGAAAAATACATTGGTTCTTTTGATGAATTTACAGCCGTCAATCTATCGTCGGAGAAATGACAGGCGAACATGCAAAAAACTGCAAAAAATAGAATAAGATTAATTATTTTACTCATGTTAAATTGTCAAGTTTAATATGACTTCCTTACACCGCTACACAAATGCCCATTGGGGACCGTCCGTTTGAGGTGGTTCCGAACGGCTGGATGACCGACGTTTACTAGCAATTGCCCCTGTCACGGTGCTGAGCTGAGTTTGGACGAACACTCTGTTTGTGTAGCGGTGTAATGACTTCCTAAAAAAACCTGCACTTAAAATATCGGCTGTAGATTCTGTTGGATTCCGGCTATGATTATTTCCATATGTTCCCATTCCTGCCGCGCTTCCGATGCTGGGTAGCCCGACATGAGTTGCATAAGATGCAAAATTATAATTGAAGTGGTGCTTAAAATGCAAATAATGTCCATATTCATGCCAAGTCAAACTGTTGCCACCATTTTTTTCAAAATTCCTCAGGTAATCGCTTTTATTCATAAATATTACGTTGTTCATTTGCACCGCCATTGGTTATTTATTTCTAGTTATCCCACTTGAAGTACTAATAGTTTCAACATTTTACAAAAAATCTATAGTCGTAGTCATCCATTTGAATAGGGGAACTTCCGCTTTCCGAACATTCAATATGTAAACCTTACAATCTCCTAATACTTTGACAAAAGAACTTCGGCTACGTCCTTTCTTAAGTTTACCGAGGGCTGAGAAATAGGGAAGTGCCCTTATGTCCCTTACTTGATGCCACTCCCCTGACAAAGAAGCCTTCATATCAGCAGATTCGACCACTATAAATTGGTTATGTTTGAAAGCAAGTATTACGTAAACCGAGCCTTGAGCCAATGCTGACATCCGTTTGAGATTGCCAACCGAAAGAAATTTAAACGGACGCAGCTTAGTAGTATCAGAGTCCGCTACCGACCCCAAGGCACCATCATACGTGATTATTGTAACCTTATGTTCTGAAGATAAAACTTCAATATCAAGAAAAGACTGCGCTTGTAGCCCACTCATCAGTACAAAGCAGGCCATTGTGAGAAATACTTTCATATTAGCCACCTTTGTTGATTTTGCGAACTGCAAGTTGATATTTGCGATAATTCATTGTACCGGTAGATCCACCACTATTGTAAAAACCGATGGTCTTAGGGGTAGTAGTTGTCGTACTAGTCTTCGGCTCGTTCCCTGACGTAATTGACTTGGTGGTAATCGTTACGGTCCGCGTAAATCCTAAGACTACACTATTCTGCGGATCCGTAGTAGCTGCTCCGCTTACGTCTGTAACCGATGGAGTAGGGGCACCGACTTCATTAGCGGAATTACCCTCCGGATGGGTATGGACATCATAAGCTACAGTCTTTCCATCCTGGACCAATTCATTTCTTTGAGGCAATACATCTACGTCACTTGGAGTGCCCTCTGCCATACTCGACGTCTTTCCATCTGTGGCAACTGCAAACCCACGCTCGTTACCATTTTTGGCAGTTGCATCGTATGCCGCATCCATCTGTTCAAGTGCCTCAGGTGAAGCTACTGGACCGGTCTGTCCGCTGGCAATGGCAGCATCAACGTCCTCAGCCTTTTTACTGGTAGTCATTACCAAAACTTTAGTATCAGAGCCGTCATCCACGTGTTTTACGTGTGTCCCATTTTGATTATAGTAATCTGTAAAGGGAGCCATTCCCGTAGGATCGGTAAACTTGAGCGGATTATTGAATACATAATTGTAAGGTGACCAACTAGACATACTCGAAGCGAGTGGATCTATAGATATCCAGCGGGCAATAGCCGGGTCATACCACCGCGCCCCGTAATCGTAGAGGCCCAAGCTGGCATCGAGCTCTTTGCCATTGTACTTATAATCATAGCCACTACCTCCTGTCCCAATGGCCGTATTTTCCATGCCGAACGGGTAGTAAGCGTGCGTAGCCAAAACGGAAAGGGAAGTGCCCGATCCTGGCCGGAAAACTACTCGCGTAGCTTTTGTTTGGGGCCCCTTCCCCAAACAACGCGTGTGGTCCCGCAGCACGTATTCGTATTTCCAGGTTCCTTCCAAGACTGCGCGTCCTTCGCTGTGCATGATGGCTTCAAAGTTTGTTCCACTGATTTCGATGCCACTAAGATAGTCTTTTCTGGGTTGTCCGGTGGTGGTTTGGGCCAGTTTGTTTCCCCGGCCGTCGTAGATGATGTTGGTTGTTACCCCGGATTTGACAATTTGCTCGGGGAGATTGAAGATGTTTGGGGTGAGAGCGATGTTGCTGTTGCCTTGGCCGGTTAGGTTACCACGGAGGTCGTAGCTAAAATTATGCCATCCCGCCGCTGGGGCGGTGAAACCTGCATTAAGGTCGGCAGCGTCGGAGATTTTCATCAATCGATCCTGATGTATGCTTGCTGTGGTTGCATAGTCATACGTTAGATCATCAATGATTCCATAAGTACCGTCGGCCTTTTTTCCCCTGCGGATCAAGGATTCAATATTACCGTTTAGGTCGTAAGCCAAGTTTTGGACAGAATACCGATCTTGGGCACTCAGTGAACCACTAAGGTTTTCTACATAATTTGCGGCTTCCAAGCGTCCGTAGTCATCATACGAAAATCCGTAGGCCTTGATCTTGTTGTCATCACCGTGACTTCTCCACTGGACGGCACTGATGTTTCCAGCCTTTTGCGCAACCCCATTAATGGTTGAGGGGACAGTGAAGTAACTTAGCTCTTGAGAAAAAAGGTCACTGTAAATGGCAGAATGGATCACCGTATTTGATACAGTATTAATGCCTTGTAGCCACCCAAGAATATTGTAAGTGTAATCAATACTTTGGGCAAAATTTGACCCTTGCAGTGCTATGTTTTTTCTGGATTCTCTTCCCCAGTCATTGTAGGTGCGCTCAGAAATAGTCTGCTCTCCACCACTATCGCCTATTTGGTGGTAAGTATTTCTTACCCGCCCCCTCTCGTCGTAGGTGTAACGTTCGTTAATGATCAAAGATTTTGGCGTCCCACCAATTGGCGTGCTGGAATGCTCTCTGCGGTTACGAAGCACCCAACCTGCGAAATTGTACTGTGCCCAGGTTACGTCCATCCCGTTTAAATGGTTTGCGGACTGGGTTTGGATTATTCGACCACGTCGATCGTAGAATGTTGAACTGTTAAGGTAAGTGTTGCCACTTGTTTGCAAAACAGCTGTACGATCACCAGTCAGTTTACCCCGTACGAAAGCATTAGCGGAGCCGTCATAAAATCCTGCGTGTGAAGACGGGGGAGCGCTATAACTCACATCCGAAGTGCCATTTCCATCGTAATCGTAGTTGTCATAATAAGTCGCAGTATAAATTACGGTGCCAGAGATCGGGAAAGACTGGTTCAAGGTATATTTATGGCTCGTAGAAGAGGTTTTTTGCTCATAGAGCCCGTCTCCGCTACTGGGCAAAGCCGATCCAGAATAGGTTCCTGTAAGGATTGGCCTACCTAAAATATCGTACTTAACAAATGTTTTATTCTCGCTAGGGTCTTTTGTCATTACCAACCGGTCAAGACGGTCATAGTAATACCATGTTCTTTTGGCAAGTTCTTGACCTGGAGTGTGCTTGCTCGAAAGTAAATTGGTTGAGGAAGAATATACATACCAGTAGGAATTATTCTTAACATCATTATTGGAGACTACTTTACTGGGTAGGTCATGCCCGGATTTTGCTATTTTGGGAGGGATAACATAGATGAGACTGCCCAAGTCATCGTATAGGTTGTATGTTTTTGCATCATCTTGGTCCTGACGGATCTTTCGTCCTGCTTTGTCGGTAAATGTTGTGGAGGTTCTGCCGTCTTCATCGGTAACTTTTACTACCAGCAATGTGTTAGCTGAATAAAATCCACCGGATTGGTCAAATCGGCGTACTTCATTGGTTGTGTTAGTTCGATAGACAATCTGCCTAGGTTGGCCGTGTTGGTACTGGCCAAGTCCCTTTTCTGAAGCCGTCCTGTTTAAGGGAGAAGGCTCCGCTATCACTTCCGTGAAGGCTTTATTGCCGTCAGCACTACCGTATGCCGAACTATAGTAGGTGGCTTGGCTGCTTGCGGGGTTGCTTCGGTATGCTCCGCCATTACTTGTCACTATCCAAGGCAAATACGCTTTAGTTTTTCGGCCGTATTGATCGTAAACACTAAATAATACTACGTCTTTTAATCCTGGCGCACCACCTACCTCTACGGATTGCACTGACCGCAATAGACCATCAGAAAAGTTAACAGTTTTTATCAGATCAGCAACTCCAGTCGCGTTTACAGCGGCCAATGTAGTTTTACCAGCAACAAGAGGATGACGATTGGTTATAGTATTGAGGGTAGTGCCAGTACCATTATCGTACAGGTATTCTACTGTCCGAACGTAATTTCCGTCAAAATCTTTGATGCCTTCCAGTCGGTGATAAGCATCATAAGTGAATTTTTGAACCATGCCATCCTGACTTCCCATTCCTTTTAAATGGTGGTGCTCTTTTTCAAAAGTGAAAGTCGTCATCAATGCGTCCGCGGGGTAGAGTCGTACTTCGTCGACGTAATTCCAAAAGAGGAAGTTCACGTCGCCGCCTGCAACGTCAAGTGTTCTTTCCACGTATTGCCAGCCTTCTGCGTCAACCGGAGAAAGTTCTATACCTACTTGTGTGGCTGTACCTTCTAATAGTGTCTCACTTTGCTTCTTGGTCCAATAGCTTAAAATATATTTCCCAGACGGAAGACCAGTTTTTGTAAGCCGGTTTAACCTACTTACACCATTCCCTACTTTAGCGTTGGATTCCTGGTAGGACTGCCAAGGGAATTCCTGCTGGGTATATTCCACTGTCCATCCTCCGTAATCTAATGGAGATTCGAAACTAGTAAATGCCACCTGATTGGAAGAAGCGTTCTGTACTACGCCACTAATGTAGCTCCCGTGATAAGACCAGATATAGGCAGAGGGGACGTCATGCTCGATTCTGGCCTCGGCAATCGTACCGTAGTCGTTCCGCTCTTCAATGACTTCATTTCTAGTAACAGCGTTTCCATTGAAACCATCATAGGTTTCCGAGACAAAAAACCCTGATCCTGTTCCGTGAGAAAAAGAAGACCGCCTGGTCTGGCTTTGGTATTTTTTGCTAGTACCAACTAAAAATGTACTAGCCATAGGTACGGACACAAAATTGCCGTTTTTTAGGGTCGTGAGATTGGTAGTTTCTGGATTGCCAGGAGTATAGGCGAAGTAATTTTTTTGTACTTGCTGCTTGTTGTCACTATTGTAGTAATATATTTCCGTTGGCTGTAAAGTATTTGGATCAGAATAAGTGAAAAATCGCTCTTTGGTTATCGTGCCCGCAATCGTACTTGTCCCATTGTAAAAATTTTCTTGAATGGTTTCTTTAGTAACAACATAGCTTGTGGGGAAAAGTGTAAGATTTTCGGACCAAAACCTGCTTTTAAAAGTTCCATACTGAGCGCATGCGTATAGCCCCTGGGTGTTCACCCAAGAGTAAGTTCCGCTGGTACTTTTGCACAGAAAAATCTCATTGGACTGGAGGCTAGAGCTGTGAATTAGTACCTCTTTCAGATCTGAACTAGTTGGCCTGACTTCAGTATATTCGTAAGTGGTCTCTGTAAGCTCTTTACCGCTAGCGTCCAATAATTCTCTTTTTAGTAATTTTCCGTTTTTATATTTGTCTACTTCGATATCGTTGAACTCGGTATTTATGTAATGATAGATCGTTTTTCCACCGTTAACTTCCTCTACTCGGCTGTAACCAACGTAACTACCTTCTGCCATTCGTAATCCATTAACACTATTGGAGCTAATATTTCTTCGGTCACAGTAAAAATCCGCATCGTATTCACAGGAATTACCTTGCTGACTAGGGTATTCATCATCGGTGAAATAGGTGCTTAGTTCATCGTACCGAGGTCTAGAGAGTACTAATCCACTGCTGCGCGTACTACCCTCCTGTACGTAGCGGTATTCAATTTTAGATGCTGGCGTGATGTGGCTGATATCACTGAAATTTTCTATCATTTCTACTCGCACTCCTCCACCTGAAATAATTGGCGCATTGGTTACGGTATAGCCACAAAGGTCCCAATCTGGAATTTGGTGAGCACCATAAGTTATTTTGGCGCGTCCTCCACTAGGAAAGGATATGTTTGTTAACATTCCAGCTTTCACCCTACTGCTGCTGGTTTCGCGATTAGCGTTGCCAGCACTATAGGATGTACCGCTACATAAACTAACTGAAGGTACAAGAGAAGAGGCGCTATTGTCGTTGTAATAACCCCAGTGGTCGATACTTCTAGAATCTGGATTTGGTAATGAGGGGGTGCTATACGAAAAGACATACTTCTCTCCAGATGGAAGATAACTAGAGGTGTAATCTTTTAAGGTGAGCCGCCCGGTAGATTCATCATACGTGAAATAATGGCCGAGATAATTGGCTGATTGTGTTTTATATATTTTAATGTCGTTCAACTTGCGGCCAGAAAAGCTGTATCCTCCATAACTTTTAATAAAGCTACTATGGTTGAAGGTTATTTTTTCAACTTCTTGATTGTTACGGAGTAGTCTAGCCGAACTTAACCATCTTCGATTTGTTATTTGCGGCGAATATATAGCTCCAGATGAACTTGTTACTGTGACAAATGCACCACATGCAGGTTGACCACACTGATCCACTAGTGTGCTGACGCGATAATTCCAATTTTCTACATCATGATCATCCGCTACCGGATCAAAGGGAGCCGCCTCCGTATGGTAAGTGGATAAAATCTTTTCAGTTTTATCAAAAGATTCAATTTCGGATAAATACCAGGCGGATTGAAAGGTATAAACTAAGACGCCAACTTGTGCTCCTCCATCAATTGAAGTATTGACGTTTAATTGTGTGGTCTCTGTTTGGTTAAAGGTGTATTTGTTGCCCCTTCCGTCCAGAACTACGAACTGGGTGATGTTATCCTGGGAGTCAAAGTAAGGTGTAACCTTAAAATCCTCTGAATGGCGGTAGACAATTGACTTGTTAGGAGCAATAAAAAAAGTTCCGCCTCCTCCAGGAAATTTAATGTCAAACATATCAGGTTGAGTTTCTAGGTAACCTAACTTGGCATCATACATCAATTCGTTTTTCAAAATGAGATCGCCGGAGCTGAATGTGATTAGTTCGTTAATATCACTTACTTTGCTAAAATAATTGCTCTTATTGTCCGGCGCTCCGCGAACTGTTCTCGTCACAACGCCACCAGTTTGTAGCGTCCAGCCTAAGCCTACCCATCCGGGTATTTCAGCTACCTTGTTTCCACTGCCCCCGTAACTTAAGCTAACGCCCATGCTCAAGGCATGCCCTTTCATAGTATGAATGGGCAATGTGTAGTTAATGGCTCCAGTGTATGGACTAACGGATACTTTAGTTTGTCCGACAAGAGAGGCAGCCTCGGGAGTGGCGCTAACTCGTGTTTGTTCTTTTAGATTGGTAAATCTGCGGAAGCCTTCTTCGTCCAAAGATGGGTGGTCTCCAAAGGTTTGAGAATGAAGTTTGTTCGCAAAAAGGGCGATGAAAATAATAAGGAGATAGGTAGTCGCTTTCATAGCTTGTGAATCTAGGTTTAAGGAGAGACTAGGGAATTACTTGGAGAGAATAATTAGCTGATGGTAGACCTTTTGGCCCAAAGTGACCTGGCACCAGTAATTTCCGGCAGGTAGATCACCGATGGAAATCCTTTGTTTTGGATTGAAATTGCCTAAAGTTATTTCTTTAACAATGGACCCTGCACTATTCAGTAACCTGATAGTATTAACGCTTTCGGAGTGCTGTGAAGGTGAGGAGATTTCGACGTTAATTTCACTAGCTGTAATGGTTGGGTAAATCTTTAGTCCAGATAGTGAGTTTTCCATCGCTGGTAGTGTTGATGGGTTCTGTAGTCCCATCACAGCTGGTTTAGTAGTGTAGATCCCGTAAAATCGGGTAGAGGCTAAATCGTTTTCTTCGAGACGTATAAAGTCCATTAAGTATCTATCGGGTAGGCCTGTTGTTGGTATTTCATTGTCTATCCCCAGGCCAATATCTCCAGAGAGGATCACAATGGATCCATTAATAGAAAATAGTTTATCTACTACTCTGACACTCCGTGCACTTTCTACCTCAACTTCTTCCCGCCAATCTCTTTCGGGTGTGTCCAAGTTGAATACTCCTCTTCCAGAGGTTCCAACCAGTAGCTTATTGTCAAACCAAGACAGGCTGATTACATCAGTAAATTCCGAGTTTTGGTAACTAGCCCAGGTTCTTCCTTGATCGCCAGTATAGTAAAGCGCGTTTACGCCTCCTGCAAATATACCGATTGGGGTAGCTTCCACCGTGTGGATGTACGTAGAATATCCTCCTTTAGGCAATTCCATTTTTCTCCAAGTCCTTCCAGACAACTCCCGCTGGAATATTCCATTACTGGTGCTTACGTATAAATAGGATTCATCATTGGAGAGGTTGTTTGTTACTAAGCAAGTTAGTTCTGTGTTGCTTTCTTCCCAGCTTTTTCCGAAGTCCTGGCTTACAAAGATACCGTGATGGCTTGTTGCCGCAAAAAGTCCGTGGCCTTCAATGTACAGCACATCCTTAAAAGCGAAGTGTTGGGGTCTGTCAGTAATTGAGTGCCAACTCTCTCCTCCATCCTCACTGGAAAAAACTTCTCCTCCATACGTAAAGGATAAAATAATTCCCTCAATGGCTAACAATTTGGATACTGAGAAATCTGTGGGGTGAGGTGTTGGCCGCCAAGAAATTTCTTGTCCAAAAACAAGAATGGGGAATAGGCAGAACAGAAAAGTATATATTTTATGCATAAGGCTAGATTTAAGACTATCAGTACACAGCTATCCTGCAAAAGGACAGGTGTATAGGTTTTTAAATAGCAATTAGAGTGTCTTCACTCCAATTAAGATGGAGTGTTACAAAGCGAATTGTACTTGGTTTAAGTTTGTAAGGGTTTAGGAAAAGGTTTAGGTATACGATTACTGGATTTTACTACAGCAATTGTATATACATTTACTGATCTTGCAGGAATTTTATGTTGCCAAGTGGCATTTTTATTTTAAATTGACATGAGAGAACCTTGCACACGGAGTGTTTATTAATCTCTTTGTCAAATATAGCGGAATTATCCTGAAAGATGCAAATAGAAATGTGAGGGACGGCGAAAATTGTTCACAATTAGGCCCCTACTCACATTCAATTGTCGGAGAGCGGACATACAGTACGGCGAATGACCCTACGGGCATCTTACATAGCAGAGCAAAAAACAAGCAGACTCTTTACGCCCCCAGCTCCCAATCCTAACTCCCTCCTTCGGGGGGGCTGGGGGGGAGCACCTGCGGCCGCGCCCCCAATGCCCCACCGCATCATTCACCTCACTCCCCCCGAATCAACTCAATATACCCACTAATCGGCTCCGCCGCCGGCGTAACCCCCTCCAGGCGCTGCTCAAAAACCTGCCCCACGTAGTAGTAAGTACCCGAAGACAACAGCTCCCCGTTCAGGTTCTGCCCGTTCCAGTTGATGGCCGGGTCCTCGGTTTCAAAAACGAGCTGCCCCCAACGGTTGAAGATCCGGAACTCCACGCGCTCCACGAAGCAACGGCCCCGGGGCACGAAGTTGTCGTTGCGCCCGTCGGCGTTGGGCGTGAAGGTGTTGGGCAGTTCGTAAATGGGGCAGTTGGTCACACAAATTTCGTTGCTCAAGGCACTTTCGTTGCCGCTGCCATCGGTAGCCGTCACGTAGTAGCAACCCGTAATGCCGTCCGGCGGCGTATGCTCAAAGGTGAGTACCCCGGCCTCCGTAGTGCCTACCCGCACGGGGGCAGCGCCCGGCGTAGCGGCAAAGTAGACGGTGTACCCCGCCACGTCAGGACTACCACACACCTCCAGCGGCGGAACCCAGTTCAGCGTGTTGAAAAGGTTGTCGGGCACGGTGCAGTCTACCCCACGGTCGCAGACGCTGAGGACCGAAAGTTGGGGCGGACAAGGTGGCACATTGTCAATTGGCACCAGGCATAGCTCCTGGCTGCGGTTGAGCAGGGGCGAGGGGATCTCGTCGATGTTGTAACTGCCCGCCGCCAGGATGTAGTAGCAGTAAGTTTCTCCGTTCTCTAAGCCTTCGTCCCGGTAGGTGGGTTCAGTGACGGTCGCCACCCGCGCGTAGTCGGCGCTGCCGGGGTCCCGCCGGAAAACGTCGAAGCTGAAGTTGGTCCACGGCGTAATGGCGGTCCAGTTGAGTACCGCCGCGCGGTCGGTGGGTGCCGCGCCCAGGCGAACGCTCGTGGCGGGCTGTGCTTCCCCAATCGGCTCACTTTCGTTCTCTACGAACAGTTCAATGCGGTAAGTGTAAGCGAGGCCCGTAGTGTTGAGTCCCGTGTCGGTAAAACAGGTGTCCACCGCCTCGCCAAAAAAGGACCGCGTGAAAGTGGCAATGGGCTGAAAGGCCCCCGCCTCCGTCGTTTGCCCCTCCGCCCGGCTCAGGACGTAGCGGTAGGGCCCGGTATTAAGGATGGTATCCAGGGCATTGGCTTCGGGCAGCAGCCAGCACACGTCGATGGACCCCGCGTTGGGGTCGGTAGCCGTCACGTCCACTTTGGTCAGGAGGGGAATGTCCCGCGCCAGCTGCACACAGATTTCTTCGGAGGGGATGGATTCGATTTCCTCAAAGATCAGGCCCACGTTGGCAATCGGCCGCCCCAGCAGGGCCACCACCCGGTAGCAGTAGGTACGGCCCCGCTCAATGTCGTCGTCAATGAAGACGTAGCGCCCGTCTTCCATCTCCGTGGTTTCGGTGGGCGTCAGGAGGGTATATCCTCGCCCGGCCAGCCCGGTCTCGCAGGTGTCCACGACGAAGGGATTGCTTCCGTCCCGCCGCCAAACGGTGAAGCCCAGGAAGCGCGGCGTCGGCTCGTCCTCACAGGCGTAGGGCTTGTCCCAGGTCAAGGTAATGGATGCGTCGTCGGCCGCCGTCATCAGTCCCGTCGGGGGAGGTGCCACCACTTTGATCGAAACAGCCCGGAGGGTAGCCAGGCCCCCTTCCCGGTTGCCAATGTTGAAGCGCTCGAAAAAGTCGTCTTCCGCGCGGAAGACCACGAAGTAGGGCTGGTTGCTGATGTGGCTGCAGTTGGTTTCCCAGCGGAAGGTCTTCGTAACGGGGTCGGTCAGGAAAATACTCTGCTGGGGCGTGAAGGTGGCCGGAGAACTTTCGATGTCAAAGGGCCGGCCACTGGCCTGCAAGCGTACGAGCTGTTCGGCATCCTCCAACGGCGCCGTAGCCACTACGTCAAATTCAATGATCTCGCCCGCCACCACGCAGATTTCCTCGATCGGGATGTCGAGCTCCGGGGGCAGGTTGTTGCATTCCTCGACGAAGATCTGCATGTCCCGCACCACCGTATCCAGCGGAATGCCATTGCGGAAGGACTTGATGAGGAAGGCCAGGTTGTACTCGCCCGCAATGGCCGGCGCATCCCAGGTGATCTGCCCCGTGCGTTCGTCGATGAACAAGGAGCCCGTGTTGCCGCCGAAGAGGTTGGGCAAAATGTAGTTCACAATGGGTGCCCGCGGTGCCCGCTGGGGGATCGTAAATTCGAAGGCCAGGCTGTCGCCGTCGACGTCAAAAGCCCCCGGATTGTGCGTCCACACGGAGCCAATACAGGCGTTTTCGATGGGGATTTGCGTCATCTCCGGCGTGCTGTTGCAGCCGTTCAGGAGGGGATTGACCAGCGAATAGACGGTATAGACACTAAACGGGATGTTGACCGAAGAACCGTTGTCGATGTTGAGCACCTGCGCCACGCGGTTTTGGTCCTGAAAGCTGATGAAGTAACGCCCGAAACCCGAGTAGCGGTGGCAACGCTCGTAGCGGTTCATCTTGATACCGTTGCCGAGGTCCATTTCCAGGGTACGACCAATCAGTTCCGTCGTGCCGTCGCCCCAGGAGATGAGGAGGCTGTCGCGGTCAACTTCCGTCTGGATCGTCTCCGTGTAGGTGATGATGGTGGCGCAGGCGCGAAGTTGGTCGTTGACGTTGCCGCAGTCGCCCGCCGCCCGGACGATGATCTCCCCCGCCCGGTTGTGGGTAGCCAGCACGGGCAGCGAAAGGAAAAGCAGGAGTAGGGTGAAAATGCGCATGTCCAGACGGTATTCGGGTGAGAACTCGGGAGGATTTTAAGCCCAAAATCCCAACGGGCCCTAAGATAATGAGAACCAAGGGGGGAATGGCCTCTGGGTGTTAACGCATAAATGTCACTTTTGCTTCACCCCCCGCAGGCGCTTAGCGTTCGGGCGACCAAAAAAGCGGCCGCGGAGTGGAAAAAGGGATAGTTCAGTAGTTCACTAGTTCATAGTTCACTAGTTCATAGTTCACTAGTTCATAGTTCACTAGTTCATAGTTCAGTAGACGCACTTCGAGGAACAGTCTCATCCGAACGAGACTGTTCATCTAAGTGTGTCTACATTCACACAACTTAGATTCGTGATTTATGGCAAAGAAAAGTAAAAATCCCACGCTGGAAGAGTTGTTCAGCGATCCTGAGCAGTTCCGGCAGATGCACGAGCAGCTTTACTCGCGTAAACCCCTACTAGAGCAAGGTAGCCCGTTTGCTCATCTGCTCCAGACGATGGTTAATGCCGCCCTGGACGGCGAGGTCCTAGGCCATGTTGCTGAGACGAGAGCCCAAGGGGAGGAGAACAAGCGTAACGGCTACACCGACAAGACGATTCTTTCCGAAGCTGGCCCCTTGTCGATCCGTACGCCGCGGGACCGGCAGGGGACCTTTGAGCCCCAGCTAGTACCCAAGCGAGAGCGAGAGCTATCGAGTGGTTTGGACACGCAGATACTAGCTCTGTATGCGCAGGGTAATTCGGTTGAGGACATTAAGCGGTTGCTCCAGACGATGTTTGGGGTGGACATTTCGGCGGGCAAGATATCGGCCATTACGGACCAGGTACTTCCAGTCATTCAAGAGTGGCGTAACCGCCGACTTTTAGAGTTCTATGCCGTAATTTACATGGATGCGATCCATTTCAAAGTCCGCCACGAGGGCAAGTACTCCAGCCGTGCGTTCTACACTGTTTACTCTGTTGACGGTCACGGTAATCGGGACCTATTGGGCATGTATATGTCTGAAAATGAGGGTGCTAACCAATGGGGACTGGTACTTGAGGACTTAAAGTTTCGTGGCGTCGAGGACGTTTTAGTCTTCTGCACGGATGACTTGACGGGCTTTAGTGAGGCGATGAATGATGTCTTCCCGGCCACGGTGGTCCAGAAGTGCCTGGTGCATAAGATGCGCAACACCACGCGCTTCGTAGATGACAAGGACATGAAGGCGGTGGTAAGAGGTTTGAAGGCGGTTTACAAGGCGGACACTCAGGAGGCAGCAGCAACAGCCCTAGAGGCTTTTGAGGTAGAGTGGGGTCACAAGTACAGCAGTATCGTCGTCAGTTGGCGTCGTGATTGGGATGAGCTGATGGCCTTCCTAGACTTCCCGATAGCCCTACGTCGAATGATCTATACGACCAACCCCGTGGAAGCCGTCCACCGAATCATCCGTAAACTCATCAAGGGCAAGGCTGCCTGGGCATCAGATACGGCCTTGATGAAGCAGGTGTACCTGAGCCTAATGCATAACGAGAAGTCGTGGCGCAAACAGGCGTATGGCTGGAAGGCCATCCAGCGCGATCTGGTTAAGCTGTATGGGGATCGGGTAACCAAGCACATGGGGCCAAGCTAAAAATGGCAGCGCGCGATCCGCGCCGCGCAGTCTCCGGCCTTCGGCCTCCGACTGTGCGGCGCGGATCGCGCGCTCGTCGCAAGGCTACGCCTTGCGATAGAGTAATAACTAACCCAGACACACTTAATTGAACTATCCC
>NZ_JACSIT010000051.1 GCF_014349155.1 Neolewinella lacunae | reverse complement strand
CTCCGACTGTGCGGCGCGGATCGCGCGCTCGTCGCAAGGCTACGCCTTGCGATAGAGTAATAACTAACCCAGACACACTTAATTGAACTATCCCTAGCGTGTCGCTCGCGGTAGCCCCATTCACGCATTCACTCATTCACGCATTCGCTCATTCCCCCCCATGTTCGACGCCCTCAAACACTTCGACGTAAGCCACCAGATCCTGATGGGCTACATGGATTACTTCTACCGCTTCAAGCTCATCACCAAGCGGGCCCGCATCCGCTTTGAGCAGCGCGATTGGCACGGCACCCAGGCTGATGCACGGAGCCGTATTTCGCTCTATCGCGATGACGTTGACGATACCACGCGCGCCGTGGCGGAGATTTTAGCCGGCACCCCTACCCCACCCGACTTCTGGCGCAAGGTCAAAGACGCCTTCGCCGAAGAAATCTACCATTTCAACACCCGCAACATCGCCGAAACCTTCTACAATTCGGTGTACCGCCATTTCCACCAGGTGGGGGCCGACCGCGACCTGATGTTCGTTTCCCGCACTGGCAGCTACCGCGAGTTTCAGGGCCTCACCCACATCAGCATCGACTACAACCTGGGTGATCTTCCGCTGCCGGAAGTGCTGCGCGACCTCCTCGACCGTTTCCCTTTCGACGCCGAGTGGGACGACCGCGAGCGCGACATCCAGCTGGTGGCCGAGCGTTTTTCGGCCCACCTGGCGGCGTGCGGCGGCCGGGGTCCGCACGACCGCCTCGAAATCCTCAGCTCCCTTTTTTACCGCAATAAATCGGCCTACATCGTCGGGCGGCTGCTCAAAAACGACCGCACCTACCCCTTCATTTTGCCCCTGCTGCACCCCAACGGCCGCGGCATCCTCATCGATGCCCTCCTGCTGGAAAGCGACCAGGTTTCCTCCATTTTCAGCTACCACCGTTCGTATTTTTTGGCCGACATCACGGTGCCCAGCGACATGGTCGATTTCCTCCACACCTTCCTGCCCACCAAGGCCCTGAGCGAACTTTACAACGCCATCGGCTTCGAAAAACACGGCAAAACGGTCTTTTACCGTGAGCTCCGGCGACACTTCCGCCAGACGCAAATCGTTCCGCAGAACAGTTTTTCGGGGGCGCGGCCGCAGGTGCAGGGCGAAGAACCAGGAGCGGAGGAGGAAAACTTCAGCACCGCCCCCGGCATTGCGGGCATGGTAATGTACGTTTTTACCATGCCCACCCTGAACATGGTCTTCAAAATCATCCGCGATAAGTTCGCGCCGCCCAAGCAGGTAACCGCCGAGATCGTTAAAGAAAAGTACGACCTGGTAAAACACCACGACCGCGTTGGCCGCATGGCCGATAGCTACCTCTTCGAAAAACTGGCGCTGCCCCGCGACCGTTTCGCGCCCGAATGCCTGGCGGAATTGCTGGCCACGGCTCCTTCCAAAGTGGAGCTTACCACCGATAGCGTCCTGCTATCGCACGTCTACGTCGAGAAAAAAATGACGCCGCTCAATCTCTATCTGGAAACCGCCCCGGAGGAACTCGCCCAAAAGGCCCTGCGTGATTACGGACGGGCCATTAAACAGCTCGCCGCCGCCAACATCTTCCCGGGCGATTTGCTGCTGAAAAACTTTGGCGTTACCCGCGTCAACCGCGTCGTTTTTTACGACTACGATGAGATTGAGCTCGTCACCGACTGCAACTTCCGCCACATCCCCGAGCCCCGCACTTACGAAGAAGAAATGGCCAGCAAACCCTGGTACCACGTTGGCCCCAAAGACATCTTCCCCGAGGAATTTCCCGGTTTTCTGATGCGCGCCGGCCCCAACCTGACTTACCTCCGGCAAGTACACGGCGAAATCTTCGACGCCAACTTTTGGAACGACATCAAGCAGCGCCTCCTCGCCGGCGAAATCATGGACGTGTTTCCCTACCGGACGGGGCAGCGCTTTTTGCAACTGCCCCCGCTTATTTGAAGCCTAGTTATAGCTTGTTTGCTTTGCAGCGAATGAACCTGGGATTCGCCGCGCAGCGGCTCAACCAATTTCTTAGTGCTCTTAGTGTTCTTAGTGGTTCAAAAAAAGACCGAAGGTCAACCAAACTCCTGTTAAGCAAAAATATTCTCATGCCCCGAGTCCAGCACAAAAAGACAACTACTGCCTACGCGGCTGGCCATCTCCTGCAAGCCATCCATGGACTGCCCCGGGTGGATGCCGAAGAAGTTAAGGTCGGCCGCAGGGGCATTGGCAATCTCGGTGTGAAAAGCCCCGTGCACCACCAGTCGCTCATCAATCGGCAATCGCGCCAGATCAATGACCTCCTGCAAAAAGCGGTGGGCCTTAGGCGCATCCTCAGCCGCCTCAATGACGGTGATGATGCGCACCCGGGCTTTCCAGTTGAGCTTCAACTTGTAGGCCAGCAGCAGGGCCAGGTCCTGGGTCTGGTGAGCGGCCGAAACCGTCCAGTGCGGTGCCTGGGAACGCATCCACACGTTTACCCGCTGCCGCTGCCCCAGTCCCGCGAGCGGATGCGGTGCGTAAATGATGCAGCCCAGCTCCAGCCGACAAGCCTCACTGACGATGGACGGAAAATCCGCCACCACCGGCGCAGCCTCCAGCAGGTTGAGAAAGACGATGTTGGGACGAAAAAACGAGGCCATCAGCGCCTGGTTACCAGCATTGACCGCTTCGCCAAATTTTTCGTTGCGCATCAAAGCGACGGAAGAGTGGACTTCATCGTTCCGGAAAGTATCCGCCATCAGGTGCAAGCTGGCGTCGAGATTACCTTTTGCTCCGGCGCCCACCCCCATCAACACCGCACCGCCCTTGGGATAGGCCAAATCTTTGATGATCGTAAAGGCCCCCTGCACCGCCGCTACGTCGGCCGTGGGGATGAGCAGGTTGGGCTTCCACGAGCGCTCTTGCTGGTAGGCATTGGTGGCCGTTTTCTTGGCCGCCCACTCCGCAAAGGACGTGAAGAGGCCACTACGGACGTCCTCAAATTTCGTCTCCAATTTCCGCCGGCTCAGGATGCTGTACACGAAGATGATCAGCGTCCAGGAAACCAGACTGATGACGGGGTTGATGATAAACATCGTGAGCAAACTGCCCCCCAGTCCTAACCAGGGAATGACGCGGTGAACGGTAAACTGCGGGCGAAAACTGATCAGGTTCAGCTGTTGCTCAATAATGACGACGATGTTGATCATCGAGTAACTGATCAGAAAAAACATCGTCACCAGCGGCGCCACCGCGTTGAGGTCGCGCAGCAACATGGCCAGAAAAACCAGGACGCCGGTGACCAACATGGCGTTGCGGGGCTGCCCGGATTTATCTACCCGCTCCAGCCACTCCCCTTCGGGCATGACGCGGTGTTCCCCCATGGCAAAAAGAATGCGCGAAGAGCCAATCATGGCCGCCAGCGCCGATGAAAAAGTAGCGCCCAGCACGCCGGCAATCACCAGCTCGGGCACGAAGGCCTTTTCTATCATCACCGTGTAATTGCTAATCATCTCCTGCTCCGTTGCCGAACGGGCAATCCAGTACGCCAAGGCCAGATAAGTCACCAGGCTCACCCCGATGGCCCAGAGCGTACCCCGGGGGATGCTCCGGCCCGGGTTTTGCAGATCGCCCGACATATTTGCCCCCGCCATCACCCCCGTCGCGGCGGGGAAAAAGACCGCGAAGACGACCCAGAAATTGTCTGCCCCCTCCCTGGCCATGCCCGCGTAATTCCCGAAGCGCGCCACCTCCGCCGTAGCAAACCGCATCGACCCGAAGTACGCCGCCAGCACCACCGAAAGCAGCGCCAGCACAATCACCCCCAGCACCACAAATTGGATGCTCACCGCCAGGCGCGCACTCAGGTAGGCAATCAGGTACACCAGCGTAAATACCCCCAGATCCACCAAAAAGGCCGGATGCTCCGGGAACAGCACCAGCCAGCCTTCCCGAAAACCGAAGATGTACATCGTTACCGCCAAACCCTGGGAGATGTAGCGCGGGATCCCCAGACTTCCCCCCACCTCCAGCCCCAACGACCGCGAGACAATGGCGTAGGCCCCACCCGCCCCGATGCGGGTATTGGTGGTGATGGACGACATCGACAGCGCCGTACACAGGGAAATGGAAAAAGCAATCAGGATGATGAGCCAAGCCCCCAGCAGGCCCGCATTCCCCACCACCCATCCCAGGCGCAGGAACACGATCACCCCCAGGACGGTCAGGATCGTGGGAGTAAATACACCCCCGAAGGTGCCAAATTTTTTCGCGCGGGTGGTCATCGCATCAAAAAGCTGGGCAGGAACAAGGCGCCGGCTGCCGGGGACGAAGATAAGGGCCACCGTCCAGCCCGGGCGAACCAATGTTAAATTCGCAATGTTTTTTACAGGTAAACCCAATGTTAACTCAAAGTTAACTACATTTGCTGTACGTTAAGCGTTCTAGCAATACAACATCCCCAACCAACATGGCTAACAAGATCTATAAAGAAAAACAATCCTTCAACGACCTCGGCATCCAGGCCCTCATTGCACTGGGTGGCTTAGGTGCGCTCTTCGCTGCGGGCAAGGCCGTCTGGCAAGGCAACGCCGAGCTCACCTATGTCCTCGGCTGCCTGGCAATTGCCGCTGGCCTGGGCGGCATCATGTGGTACCTGCGTAGCTTGCGCATGAAGGTGTCCATCGACCAGAAGTGCATCAAGTACAAGCTTCACCCCATCCACGTCAAGGCCCGCAAAATTGAGTGGGAAGACGTCGATTCCTGCGTAGTAGTGCGCTCCCCTCTCCTCTCCCGCTGGCAAGGGGCCAACCTGAGCTACGCCAACGAGCATTTCTTTTCCCTCTCCGGCCGCAACGGACTTTCCGTCACCACCAAAGACGGGGAAAGCTACCTCATCGGCTGCAAAAACGTCGACCGCCTCGCCAATTCCCTCGATAAACTCAAACTGGGCTAATCCAAGGTATTGTCGCGGCTTCAGCCCGACCCCAAGGTATTGTCGCGGCTTTAGCCCGACTGTTCAGACCAAAGGTCAGCAATTTATTGTCGCGGCTTCAGCCCGACCCCAAGGTATTGTCGCGGCTTTAGCCCGACTGTTCAGACCAAAGGTCAGCAAGTTATTGTTCGCTACTTCAGCCCGACCAACCATCTCCCTAAAGACTTCCCCAGCACCTGCGTCCGCGCCCAATTTAAACCTGCGCCGAATGGTAAAAGCCCAAATTCCGGTTCAAATCCTCCGGCAAATCGGGCAGTTCAGACCGCGGAATGAGCAGCGAACTGATGTTGTGCAAATCCTTGAAAATCTTGTGCTTGGCGGCCGTCGCGGCCAGATAATCGTGTCCCGAGGAACCGCCAGTACCGATTTTATTGCCGATCATGCGCATCACCATTTGTGCGTGTCGGTAGCGCCAGGTGGTCAGCAGTTCATCGATGTTCATCAGCTCCATCAGGAGGTTGAAGGGGATGTTGAGGATGGGTTTTTCGCGGTACAGGTTGATCAATAAGGCCGCCACGGTGGCGCGGTACGAAAGCCGGCACTCACCGGCGGCCAGCATCCGTTCGTGTTCAGCCTGGGAAAGCACGTGCTTAAAATAACTGTTGCTATCGCCGAGCATCCGTAGCCGCATGGCCTTCATCTCCGGTGCCAGGTAGTCGCTGTTCATAATGTTGGCCTGCTCTTTTTCGATCATGCGGTCCACCGCCGCGCGGTAGGCGGCCAGAAAATCGAAGCCCGCGAACTGTAGAAAAGGCGTCCGCTCCAGCCAGCGTTCCACCAATTCGAAAAGGCTGCCGCCCTGCTCAATGGCGTCCAATTGCGCCCGTTGCGCATCCGTAAACACAATTTTGTACGACTTGCCGTGGTAGGTCAGGCGATCTTCTTCGCGCAGCCCCAGCGTAGATTCTACCATTCGGAACTGCATGCTCTGGAAGCCGGAGGCGGGGAAGAGGTAATCGCGAAAATCCAGGAAATCCAGTGGCGTCAGCGTTTCCATCACGTGGATTTGTTCGATCATGAGGTTGACGATGGCCGATACCCGCTTCAGCCGCAGCAGCACCGTATTCATATTGTCTTCGTTGACGCGCTCATCCCGAAAGAGGTGGCAAACGGAGTCGAGTTCGGTCAAAATCTGCTTAAACCACAGTTCGTACACCTGGTGCATGATGATGAACAGCGTCTCATCGTGGGCATTTTCGCCCAGCGCGGCGCTGCGCTTGTTTTGCAGGGCCAGCAGCTGGTCCAGCTCCAGATAATTGTGGTAGTGGATGGTCGAATACTTCTCTTCTTTTTGCATCGCAGGTGGCTTTGGTGCGGCAAAGGTAGGGCCTTCCCTCCATCCAGCTGTTCAAAGCGGGCGCGGCCGCAGGTGCAATGTAAAGAACAAACGAGCAATGCCGGGGCCGGATAATGACCCGGCTGAGGGTGTCCCAACCCGAACCCCTCCCAGCCTAACCTGAGGTTGAGCCCTTGCAATAATCACCACTAATGGGTCTTCAACGGCTTTTAGAAGTATGCAGTTCGGTAGTCTTATAGTTCGGTAGTCTTGAAGTCTTATAGTAGACTTTACCCTACTACAGAACTAAAACACTACAACCTAACCGCCTGAGGGTTATCTCCCCCCTCCCCTCCCCCGCTCCTCCGTTCATACTCCCCCCTTCGGGGGGCCGGGGGGGAGCACCTGCGCCCGCGCCCGAATAAAAAAGGGCGACCTCCCTGAGGCCGCCCAAAACTGTCAAATCATAACATAAAAAATAAAAACCTAAATAATTTTTCACGAGAGAGGTGTAAGCTAAAAAAATAAAACGAAACGGGCTTTCACCCTAATTCCCCGACCAACATTACACGGCAGTGACCGGAAATCTAAAGCGCCTAAATGGCTAATTTCTTTAATAATTATTCTGCATTCAGTGTAAGCCAAAGTGAAAAATCCGCTAAGTAAGAACAGCCGCCGGGGCGACCCATATAGTCGCCCCCGGCTGATGATTTAAGAGAAAAGCCCTGGCTTTTCATGACACAATGAACAACATACAAAATTCACCAAAAACGAATAGCCCGGTGGGCCCCTGGATCCTCCAGATGCTTAGTTTCCGGTCCCGGTCCAGGGGAAGGTCCCACAATCGACTTTAAGAACATTAATATTGAACGTGCAGGCATTTTCGCAGCCATTTCCATCCGTGAAAGTATAGGTAATGGTAGAGGTGCCAACGCCAGCAGTGGCGGCCGTGAACGTATTCCCTGCTACGCCGGCCCCGGCATAAGTTCCCCCGGCGGGCAGTGCATCCAGTACCACTGGCGCGGCAGTCAGGCAAACCGTACGGTCAGCGGGGCAAGTCAGTATAGGCAGCGGATTCACCGTCACGCTCACCGTTTGGAAAGCGTCGCAGCCGTTGGCATCGGTGTAGGTATAGGTAACGTCGTACGTACCCGCCCCCGCCGCGCTGACGTCCAAAGTGGCCGTACCCGCTGCGTTATTGGGCGTAAAGCCCGCAGTGGCCGTAGTCGTGAACACCCCGCCCGTTGGCGTAGCCGTGAAGTTCATATCGGCACCGTCGATGCAGACGTCAGCGGGGTCGTCCAAGGTCACTGTGGGCACACCAAAGACTTCCACGCTTACCGTCTGGCTTGCTTCGCAGCCGTCGGCATCGGTGTAGATATAGGTAACGTCGTACGTACCCGCACCCGCCGCGCTGACGTCCAAAGTGGCCGTACCCGCCGCGTTATTGGGTGTGAAGCCCATTGTGGCAGTAGTGGTAAATACGCCGCCCGCTGGTGCCGCCGTGAAGTTCATATCGGCACCGTCGATGCAGACGTCAGCGGGGTCGGAAAGGGTAACATCCGGGGTAACGGAGCAAAGGTTGATGAGTATTGTAAAGGTGGGACAAACCGAATTACCCGAGGTTTGCTGGAGCCTGAATACCGCACAGCCTGTTCCTGTTATGGTTACAGAAGCATCGCAATCGTTGTAGGTTATCGCCGGATTACTCATCAGTTCTTCCCATCCGCCCTGGCACACTGGCCCATCACAATTGATCAGGTCCTGTAAGAAATAACGCCCGGTCGTTCCGTCGTAGCAGATGGATTCTTCAATCGTAGAGATACCGCTAGGCGGGCAACACTCCTTAACTATACTGATTCCTTTAGGATCCTGACCGGGAACATTCCCTACCGCAGACCCCTCGTACGCCAGGGTAATCGGATCTATAATGGCAACACAATCTCCAAAAATGCCGGCCGCCACGTAAATTTTGTTGGTGCGGCTTAAGTAGGTTAAGCCACGGGCCCCTTCAAATCCTACATTATCTCCGCTCACCACTTCAAAAGTGCTGGCCAAGAAATTACCAGCAGCATCGTATTTAAGGATCCATGTTCTATTATTCCCTCCATCTTCAATGATAACGAACATGTTCCCACTTTCATCCGAGGTAATGCCCCAAACATTATAGTTAGTGATGATGGCAGGAAAAGTAGAAGAGGGCACCGTAACCGAATAAGTAGTGTGCGCCGTAAAATCAGCTTCGGTGGGAACGAACCGATAAATACCCCGCAAGCCTATTGGACTATCGAAGAATCCTACGGTTGCGTAAAAAACTCCGTTCTCATCAATATGGAAACCCCAATCCTGCAAACTTGGGAAAAAGTAAGATCCATTATTGTCAGGGATGCCAGCCAATCTTACGTAGCCCAGTTCCATCCCGGTACAGATATCGTAAGCGGATATCCGGTCGCTTCCAATATTATTGACGTAAAGGACGCCATTGTAGGAAACAACGTTAAAGCCCCCGATACCACTAAGCATTGGCGACAGGGTAGGCGTAGGAGCAAATTCGGAAACGGGCAACAGTTCCCCCTCACAGGTCAATTTACGTATTGGGCCGGTTTCGGTTTCACCAATGTAGAGATTGCCATTCAAGTCTTGCCCCAGTCCGTGGGGAGATGGTAGTCCCCCACCCTGCGGAAACCACGGAAGGGTATTCGTTATACCATTAGGGATTTCCGTAAAGCTGCCGTCGGAATTGATCCGAAACTTGTGGACAAGTCCGTTGCCTCCCCTTGGTTCATTGAGATAAATATAATCTCCACACTCACAAACGTTGGAGGGTACGCAGACATTCGCCGCCACCGTCACCACCTCGTCCACAAAACAATCATCCGCTCCGTTGAAGATGCGCACAATGTAGCTTGCCCCCGCATTGGGTGCATTGCTCAGAATGGTAGCGGGTAGCGTGCCCGGCACGGCAGTGGCCATGCCGATCGTCAGTGGTCCGTCATAGGTCGCCGCACCAGCGCTGCTGATGCCGTAGTGGGTGGCGTTGCTGGCGGTGGTGAGGGAAATGCTGCCGTTGTTATTCGCCGTACCGGCCGTGCAGGTGGCGGCGGTGGGGGTGAGGGTGGCGGTGGGTTGATTGCATGCCGAACAAGTTGTCGGCGCACTGATTACCACATCCACCAACTGGCAACTGCCCGTAGCTTCGTCCGTGATCGTGATCGTCAGGTCGCCACCGCTGATGGGAAAGGGGCCGAGGGGGACGCTCACCGTGTTGTAGGCCAGGTCGCTGATATTAGGATACAAACCTTGGAAGTCTATGCTGAAATCCTGGCCTGTGTTTTGTCCGGTCACCACGATCGTGAAGGTAAAGGTATCATCACTTGGATCATTAGGTGTACCCGCATCATTGCAGGTTGCCTGGATGGTGGGAGTATTCAGGGCGCAAGCATTACAAGACGACAGATTTCCATTGAAGCAGAAATTATGGAATTCAAAGCCCCCCTCCTGGACGACCTCACCACTGATTACCGCTTGTCCGTTGATATCACCACCGCTGAGTGAAGTACTGGCAGCAAGGGGGGCCAGGAAACTTCCCAGCCAGGCGAAACCACCGTGGTTGATGGTGGTGGTTTCGTAGAAATTCCAGCATGTTTTCTCGATGAAAGTTACTTCGGCGCCCGCATAAGGCTTCGTCGCAGTGATACCGTCAATAAAGATTGAACCACCTGTTTTGGTGAGCGTCGTTCCCCCTGCATTCACCAGAATCACCTCGGCATTATCCGTGTTCCGGAAGTCGTAACTCGAACCGGCTCCAATACCGGACAGGTTGAATACCACCACGCCACCGCTATTTTGCGCATCCAGTAAAATGGGATCTCCGGAATCATCAATTGTTCCGAGGGTAATGGAACCACAACTGGAATTGATATTGGCAGGGTTGTAATTGGCGGAGAAGCCCTGGAAATACGCCAGCGCACCAGCCCAGTTCACATCCGGTGTAAAGTTGCGATAGATGCCCGGAACCTGGCTGAAGCCACCGCTAAAACCAGGTAGACCCGTAGCTGTATTGTACAATATATTGCCACGCATACCCACATTTGGGTTTTCATGGTTGACGTCACCGCCAACGACCAGATTATCCCACCCCTGCGGGGCGTGCAATGCACCGGTAGCCAACGGATTACTGGCACCGATCGAATAGGTTGACAGTTGTACCGGGTCGGGATTGACCGATGTAAAATTGCCTTGCACCGCCAGGCGGCCTTCCGTATCACCGGTTCCGTCATTAGTGAGGTTACCAAAAATGACGGCGTTGAAGTTGCCATTATGGGGACCACCCAGAGTGCTCCCGCCAAGGATGCCATTAGCATTTCCGGCAGCGTATGATCCGACGAATCCCTCCGCGATCAGGTCAAACAGACTTCCCGCAGGACAGGCTTCTTCGTTCTGGCAGCCGAGTTCATTGTCCCCTTCTATCGCAGTATCGTCATCCGGGGTGATGTAGAAAGTTGAACCTCCGAAAAGATTAGTGATGGTCGCTACATCACTGCCGACAATGTTGTTCCCGTCCACAATTTCCAGAACCGTACCTACCGGGACCATTACCGCCTCCTGCAGACTGCCGTTAGCACCCATTGCCCAAACTTCAGAGGGGTTATTCAGGGTACGAAGCACCCAGGTGCCGCTTGGGGCGTCATTAGCAGTAGCAAAAATGATGGTCGCTTCATTTGGGCTGTCGCCATCACAAAGCTGACTGATCTGGGCTTCGAAAGGGGCAAAAACCGGTGCATAACGAAAACCCTTAATCCACTCAGAGAAGGCCGCGGCTCCGTATCCCCAAGTGATCGGCGCACCTTTACTGCCCGTTCCGTTAATATTTTCTGCCGCGCAAACGATTTCATCTACTAAGGCCCCTCCCAAATCAATGGCCATGGCATCATCAGTGCTGAATGTCACCCCATACATAAATAGCTGCCGTGTTAACGGATCAATTGGGTACGTCGCGTGGGCTGCATCAAACGGAGTGTAGGGAATGGCCTCGGTTGGCATCGTCGCAATACTACTGGACGACGTTGACCCCGTCCAACTCAGCCCTCCATCACCGTCAAAACTATGCTCACCGGGTACATAGATCTTCGGCCCTGCATCCATTCCGCTCGGGGTGTTACCAAAGAACGGCCAACCCCAACAAACATCGTGTTGCTGGGCGGGGCAGGGCCAGCCGGAAGCCTGTACGAAAGACTCCGGGCCTCCCAGCATAGCCCCCATCAGGATTATCGCCAATTTCAGCGTTCGCCAAGGGAGGCGGGCAGAAAATCGGATCTTAAGTGCAAAGGAGTTTCCACCCAGGTCGTGGGAAGATCGGTTTTCATTTTTCATGTTACTCGACTGTGTTATGTCGTTTGTGCTACCCGCTACCTCAAGTCAGCGGACGATTATGACAACGCAAAGTTACGCCCCACCCAAAAATGTTAAAACACTTGCTTGGTTTTTTAGACCACATATTTATGTAGTTCAACCCCGTTTACCCCAAGCTCCCAGGTTCAGGCCCCACAATTCCCCTATCTTACGTACAAAACCTCTGTCAGTGGAAATCGCAATTATCGATGACGATGAACAAATGCGACAAAGCATTGCCCGGCAGGTTCAACTACTACCCAATGCCCGGATGGCCCTGCAAGCCAGTAGCGTTGAAAGTTTTTGGGAACAACTCGAACCCCACACCTGGATCGACCTCCTGTTTCTGGATGTTGACTTGCCCGGGCAGTCTGGCCTGGATGCCTTACCCCAGCTCAAAAAACGCCTTCCTAAAGCCGACATCATCATCCTGACCATCTCCGACGCCGACGATCACCTCTTAAAGGCCCTCCACGGTGGCGCGAGCGGATGGCTCAACAAGGATTTATCCATCGCCAACTTTCAGGAACTCCTCATGGTATACCGCCAAGGCGGAGCACTCCTTTCCCCCCGCATGGCCAAAAAGCTGATTCTTCACTTCACCCCCGCACCCGTAACAAGCCCCCACTGGGAACTATCCCCAAAAGAGATCCAACTCCTGCGCTTGTTCAGCGAAGGTTATTCCTACGCAAAGGCCGCTACCGCCATGGGCTTAACCGTTGACGGCGTACGCTACTATGTCAAAAGCATTTACCAAAAAATGGGGGTCAAATCCAAGTCTGCCGCCGTAAAAACTTTCCTCAACATTTCATCTTCCGGAAAGGAAGACAGCACTGCTCCCTGAGGTTTTTCCGTACGTCAGGAAGCACTAATGCGTCGGTAAAGTGCCCTTTGGGCGATCCTCACAGCCGCTATAGTATCCGTTGGCTAGGTAACCCATTCCCTAACCCGGGCGGAGGCCCCTCCTTCCGCGTCCCCGCTCTGCTTTTCGCATCGGGCGCGGCCGCAGGTGCAAGGTAAAGAACAAACGAGCCATGCCCGGGCCGGATAATCACCCGGCTAAGCACGTCCCCCAGCCTAACGCGAGGTTAAGCCCTTGCAATAATCACCATTAATGGGTCTTCAACGGTTTTTAGAAGGCAGTTTTATAGTTCTGTAGTTCTGTAGTATTGTAGTTCTGTAGTGGACAACACCCTACTACAGAACTATAGAAGTACAGAACTAAAACACTACGACCTAACCGCCTGAGGGTTATCTCCCCCCTCCCCCGCTCCTCCGTTCATACTCCCCCCTTCGGGGGGCCGGGGGGGAGCACCTGCGCCCGCGCCCAGCATGAAATACTGCGAAGCAAAAAACAACAACGCCCCGCCAGCAAGCAGCTAGACGGGGCGTAGGTTTCAGTAGCATTCAAAGGGGAGAATTACCCCATCATATCATTGCTGCGCACGGTACGTACCTCGTTTTCGGCCTCCCGCATGGAAGCTTCCTCCTCGGCGAAGGCCGCTTGGCGGGCCTCCCACTGGTCCTGGGCTTCGCGGGTGGTAACGAACAGGCGATCGTACTTGCGCATACCCGTTCCCGCAGGAATCCGCTTGCCAACGATTACGTTCTCCTTCAGGCCAACGAGGTAATCCTGCTTGGCCGCAATGGCCGCCGTAGAAAGTACCTTGGTGGTCTCCTGGAAGGACGCCGCACTGATCCAGCTCGGCGTACCGAGGCTCGATTTCGTGATGCCCTGCAGGAGGGGGAACGACGTCGCCGCTTGCGCATCCCGGTAGGTAGCAATCTTGCGGTCTTCGCGCTTCAGACGGCTGTTCTCCTCGCGGACCTGGCGCATCGTCACGATCTTACCAGCCCGGAGCACTTCACTGTCGCCCGGATCGGTGATGACTTTCTTGTCGAAGATCCAGTCGTTCTGCGTGAAGAACTCGTAGCGCTCCACCGCCTCACCTTCCAGGAAGGTGGTGTCGCCCTGGTCCATGATCTGCACCCGGCGCATCATCTGCCGGACGATGGCTTCGATGTGCTTGTTGTTGATCGTGATGCCCTGTGAGCGGTACACTTCCTGTACGCCGTTGACCAGGTAGGTCTGCACGGCGAAGGGGCCTTTGATGTCCAGAATGTCCTTCGGAGCAATCGCGCCGTCGGAGAGCGGCATCCCGGCGCGCACAAAGTCTTGGTCCTGGACCAGGATGTGCTTGCTCAGGTTGATCAGATACTTGCGCACCTGCCCGTCTTTGGCTTCCACGATCAACTCGCGGTTGCCGCGCTTGATCTTTTTGCTGAAGGTGACGATACCGTCGATCTCGGATACCACGGCGGGGTTGCTGGGGTTACGGGCTTCGAAAAGCTCCGTTACCCGGGGCAGACCACCGGTGATGTCCGCAATCTTACCACCCTTACGGGGGATTTTCACGATCTTATCACCCGTTTTTACGCCCGCACCGTCTTTGATGCTGATGTAAGCTCCCACGGGAAGGTTGTACTGCCGCAGTTCCTCACCGTCTTTGCTCATGATGGTGATGGTGGGGATTTTGCGCCGGTCGCGGCTCTCAATCACTACCTTTTCCTCAAAGCCCGTCAGTTCGTCCCGCTCGGTACGGAAGGTGATGCCCTCTTCGATATCGGAGAAGCGGGCCACACCGTTGAATTCAGAAACGATCACGGCATTGTAGGGGTCCCACTCAACGATGACGTCGCCTTTCTTGATGTCCTGCCCATCTTTCACGAACAGCAGGCCACCGTAGGGAACGTGCTGCGTGGTGAAGACCTTGCCGGTTTCGGGGTCGACGATCCGGAATTCACCGGAACGGGAGAGGATGATTTCCTGCTCTTCGTCCATGTCGTTCTTGGCCGTTACCGTCCGGATGTCTTCGAATTGAATGCGTCCGTTGAACTTGGAGACGAGTTCGCTTTCCTGGCGGGTCACCGATGCAGTACCCCCAACGTGGAAGGTACGCAGCGTCAGCTGGGTTCCGGGTTCACCGATGGACTGGGCGGCAATGATGCCCACCGCGTCGCCCATCTCCGCCTTGCGGCCGGTGGCCAGGTTCATGCCGTAGCACTTGGCACACACGCCGCGCTCGGTTTCGCAGGTAAGAACGGAGCGGATGGTTACTTCCTCTACGCCCTCTTCTTCGATGTAGGCAGCCGTCTTATGGTCGATGTATTCATCGGCCTTGACGATCACCTCGTCGGTAACGGGGTGCAGAATGTCTTCAAGCGCGTAGCGGCCGGCAATCCGGCTTTCCAGGCTCTCAATGACCTTGTCGTTTTCCTTCAACGCCGAGGTGTCGATGCCCCGCAGGGTGCCACAGTCGTCGGTGACGATAACTACGTCCTGGGCCACGTCCACCAAACGGCGGGTGAGGTAACCGGCGTCGGCCGTCTTAAGGGCCGTATCCGCCAGACCCTTCCGGGCACCGTGCGTAGAGATGAAGTATTCGAGAACCGAAAGTCCGTCTACGAAGTTGGAGAGGATCGGGTTTTCGATTACCGCCGGGCCAGCGTCATTGCTCTTTTTAGGCTTAGCCATCAAACCGCGCAAGCCGCACAACTGCTTGATCTGCTGGGTGGAACCGCGGGCACCGGAGTGCAGCATCATGTACACGGAGTTGAAGCCTTGCTTGTGCTCGGCAAGCTCCTCCATCAGGGTGCTGGTGATCTGGTTATCCGCGTACGTCCACTTGTCGATGATCTGGTTGTAGCGCTCGTTGTTGGTGATGAGACCCATGTTGTAGTTGTCCATCACCTCGTCCACTTCGGCGCGGGCTTTGGCCAGCTGCTCGGCCTTAACGGAGGGCGTGATCAGGTCACCGAGGTTGAACGACAGTCCACCCTTGAAGGCCCACCGGAAGCCCATGTCCTTGATCTTATCCAGGAAGGTGGCCGTTACCGCAAAGTTGGTCCGCTCAATGATGTCCCCGATTACGTTTTTCAGGTTCTTCTTGGTCAGCAGAACGTTTTGGTAAGGTACCGTATCCGGCACGGCACTGTTGAAGATGACCCGCCCGCAGGTGGTATCGGTCAGCTTCAGTACCAGGTTGCCCTTTTCATCCTCTACCGGTACGCGCACCTTAATGGCGGCGTGCAGGTCGAGCTGGCCCTCGTTGTAGGCAATCATTACCTCCTCGGGGCTATAGAACCGCTTTCCTTCGCCCTTTACGGGGCGTTCCGGCGTGCTTTTCCGCTCCTTGGTGATGTAGTAAAGGCCCAGTACCATGTCCTGCGAAGGCAGCGTCACGGGCGTACCGTTCTGCGGGTTGAGCATGTTGTGGCTGGAAAGCATCAACACCTGGGCCTCGAGGATGGCAGCCTGGCTCAGGGGTACGTGCACCGCCATCTGGTCACCGTCGAAGTCGGCGTTGAAGGCCGAACAAACGAGAGGGTGCAGTTGGATGGCCTTACCCTCGATGAGCTTCGGCTGGAAGCTCTGGATGGAAAGACGGTGCAGCGTAGGTGCCCGGTTGAGCAGTACGGGGTGGCCCTTGAGGATGTTCTCCAGGATTTCCCAGATGACGGGCTCTTTGCGGTCCACCAATTTCTTGGCCGATTTCACCGTCTTGACGATGCCGCGCTCGATGAGCTTACGGATGATGAACGGCTTGAACAGCTCGGCCGCCATGCCCTTCGGAATACCACACTCGTGCAGTTTCAGGGTAGGGCCTACTACGATGACCGAACGGCCGGAGTAGTCTACCCGCTTACCCAACAGGTTCTGCCGGAAACGGCCTTGCTTGCCCTTAAGGATATCGGACAGCGACTTGAGCGCACGGCCACCCTCCGCTTTTACGGCGTTGGATTTGCGGCTGTTGTCGAAAAGGCTGTCCACCGCCTCCTGGAGCATCCGCTTTTCGTTGCGGAGGATGACCTCGGGGGCCTTGATCTCCAGCAAACGCTTCAGGCGGTTGTTGCGGATGATGACCCGACGGTAGAGGTCGTTGAGGTCGGAAGAAGCAAAGCGACCACCGTCCAGGGGCACCAGCGGACGCAGTTCCGGCGGAACCACGGGCAGGTACTGGATGATCGTCCATTCCGGCTTGTTGATGATGTGGGCCTGGGCGTCGCGGAAAGCTTCCACCACGCGCAGGCGCTTAAGGGCTTCGCTCTTGCGCTGCTGGCTCGTTTCGGTGCTGGCCTGGTGGCGCAGTTCGTCGGAGAGGATGTCCAGTTGCAGGCCTTCCAGAAGGTCGCGGATGGCTTCCGCACCCATTTTGGCCACGAACTTATCGGGGTGGCCATCTTCGAGCTGCTGGTTTTCGATGGGCAGGGTCTCGAGGATGTCGAGGTACTGCTCTTCGGTCAGCAAGGTCTTGTGCTCAATCTCGTCGCTGGCGCGGATGCCGGCGTTGATCACCACGTAACGCTCGTAGTAAATGATGCTCTCCAGGTTCTTGGAGCTGAAGCCCAGCAGGTAGGCAATCTTGTTGGGGAGGCTCTTGAAGAACCAGATGTGTACCACGGGTACCACCAGGCGGATGTGGCCCATGCGCTCGCGCCGGACTTTCTTCTCCGTCACCTCCACCCCACAGCGGTCACAAACGATCCCCTTGTAGCGGATGCGCTTGTACTTGCCACAGTAACATTCGTAATCTTTAACGGGGCCGAAGATCCGTTCGCAGAAGAGGCCATCCCGCTCCGGCTTGTAGCTGCGGTAATTGATGGTCTCAGGCTTCAACACCTCCCCAAAGCTGCGCTCCAGAATATCGTCTGGGCTGCTCAGGCTGATGGTGATCGCGTCGAAGTCCTGCTTCTGGATGCTGTTAGTCTTCTTGAATGCCATATTTGGTTTTATAGTAAAGCCTTTTGGGGCGCGGCCGCAGGTGCGGTGGAAGGGATGCGAAGCGGGGGAAGGTCAGACCGTTCATTGCTCCTCATCCAGTACCGGGCACCTGCGTCCGCGCCCAAAAAACTGACTTTTAAATAATCGTCCCCTCTCGTTCAAGGGTCCGTTTTTGCCCTGCCCCGGTGGGCAGTAAGGGCTGCCGCCTGGCTAGTCGAACTTCACGTCCAGCGCCAGGCCGCGCAGTTCGTGGACCAGTACGTTGAACGACTCCGGAATGTTGGGTTCCGGGAGGTTGTCGCCCTTGACGATGGCCTCGTAGGCCTTGGCGCGTCCCTGGATGTCGTCCGACTTGATGGTCAGCAACTCCTGCAGGATGTGCGAAGCACCGAAGGCCTCCAGGGCCCACACCTCCATCTCGCCGAAGCGCTGGCCACCGAACTGGGCCTTACCACCGAGCGGCTGCTGGGTAATGAGGCTGTAGGGGCCAATGGAGCGGGCGTGCATCTTGTCGTCCACCATGTGGCTGAGCTTGAGCATGTAGATCACCCCTACCGTAGCTTGCTGGTGGAAGCGGTCGCCCGTTTCCCCGTCGTACAGGTAGGTCTGTCCCAGGCTCGGCAGCTTAGCCTGCTGGATGTACTCCTCGATTTCCGCCTGGCTGGCACCGTCGAAGATCGGCGTGCCAAACTTCATGCCCAGCTTTTCGCCGGCCCAACCAAGAACCGTCTCGAAAATCTGGCCCAGGTTCATCCGCGAGGGTACGCCCAGGGGGTTGAGGATGATGTCAACCGGCGTTCCGTCTTCCAGGAAGGGCATGTCCTCATCGCGCACGATGCGGGAAACGATTCCTTTGTTGCCGTGACGACCGGCCAGTTTATCCCCTACCTTCAGCTTGCGCTTCTTGGCGAGGTATACTTTGGCCAACTTGAGTACGCCGGCGGGGAGTTCATCACCAACGCTGATGTTGAAGGTCTCCCGCTTGTAGCGGCCCACTTCCTCGTTGACCTTGATGCTGTAGTTGTGCAGCAGGCGGGCAATGAGGGCGTTGAGGTCTTCGCTCGTCGTCCAGTTGCTGTAGTCAATCGACGTGTAGTCGAGGTCGCGCAGCAGCGACTGGGTGAACTTCTCTCCCTTGGGGACTACCGACTCGCCGTAGATGGTATTGACACCCTGGCTGGCGCGTCCGCGGACGAGCTGGTCCATTTTGTCGACCAGGCGGGTCTTGAGCTTGTTGAGGTTGATCTTGTGCTCATCCTCCAGCTTCTGGAGTTTGATTTTCTCCGCGTCCTTCTGGGTTTGCTCCTTCTTGGTCTTGGAGAAAAGGTCTTTGCCGATGACTACCCCCTTCAGCGAAGGGTTGGCTTTGAGAGAGGCGTCTTTTACGTCGCCCGCCTTGTCACCGAAGATGGCCCGCAGGAGTTTCTCTTCCGGCGTCGGGTCGCTCTCGCCCTTGGGCGTGATTTTACCGATGAGGATGTCGCCTTCCTTGATCCAGGCTCCTACGCGAATGATGCCGTTCTCGTCGAGGTCTTTGGTAGCTTCTTCGGATACGTTCGGGATGTCGTTGGTCAGTTCTTCTTCGCCCAGCTTCGTATCGCGCACGTCCATTTCGAAGTGTTCGATGTGCAGGGAGGTGAAGATGTCTTCGCGGACTACCCGCTCGCTGAGCACGATGGCATCTTCGAAGTTGTAACCTTTCCAGGGCATGAAGGCCACCTTCATGTTCTGTCCAAGGGCAAGTTCCCCTTTTTCAGTGGCGTAACCGTCGCAGAGAATCTGACCCTTGCGCACTTTCTGCCCCCGGCGTACGATGGGCTTGAGGTTAACGCAGGTACCCTGGTTGGTACGCAGGAACTTGGTCAGGGTATAAGTTACGCGGTCATCTTCGAAGGAAACCAGGCGGTCTTCTTCGGTACGCTCGTAGCGGACGATGATCTCGTTGGCGTCTACGTATTCGATTTCCCCGTCGCCTTCCGCGTTGATGAGCATGCGGCTGTCGCGGGCTACTTTGCCTTCGAGGCCGGTACCCACAATGGGGCTGGCGGGGCGCAGCAGCGGCACGGCCTGCCGTTGCATGTTGGATCCCATCAGGGCCCGGTTGGCGTCGTCGTTCTCCAGGAAGGGAATCATGGACGCCGAAACACCCACGATTTGGTTCGGGGCCACGTCCATAAACTCCAGGTCGCTGGGCTCAAGTACGGGGAAGTCACCGTGGTCCCGTGCCTTGACGCGGTCGCTCAGGAAAGCACCTTGTTCGTTGATGGGCGAGTTGGCCTGGGCAATTTTCTTGAAGTCTTCGCCTTCGGCACTCAGGTAGATGGGGTCTCCGTCCATTACCACTTTGCTGTCGGCAACGGCGCGGTAGGGCGTTTCGAGGAAGCCCATCTTGTTCACCTTCGCGTGGACACAGAGGGTGGAAATCAGACCGATGTTGGGTCCTTCCGGCGTCTCGATCGTACACAGGCGGCCGTAGTGGCTGTAGTGTACGTCGCGCACCTCAAAGCCAGCGCGTTCACGGCTCAGACCGCCGGGTCCGAGGGCGGAAATCCGCCGCTTGTGGGTGATTTCGGAAAGGGGGTTCGTCTGGTCGAGGAACTGGCTCAACTGGCTGGTGCCAAAGAAGCTGTTGATGACGCTGGAGAGGGTCCGGGCGTTGATCAGGTCGATGGGCGTGAAGACCTCGTTGTCGCGTACGTTCATCCGTTCGCGGATCGTACGGGCCATCCGGGCCAGACCTACGCCAAACTGAGCGTAGAGCTGCTCCCCTACCGTGCGGACACGGCGGTTGCTCAGGTGGTCGATGTCATCAATCTCGGCCCGCTGGTTCATCAGCGCAACGAGGTACTTAACGATGGCGATGATGTCTTCCTTGGTCAGTACCAGGATCTCATCATCGGTTCCTGCCTGGAGTTTCCGGTTGATCTTGTAGCGGCCTACTTCCCCGAGGTTGTAGCGCTTGTCACTGAAGAACAACTTATCGATGATGCCCCGGGCAGTCTCTTCGTCCGGTGGATCACTGCCGCGCAACTGGCGGTAGATGTACTGTACCGCCTCGATTTCCGAGCTGGAGGGATCTTTCTGGAGGGTGTTGTAGATGATGCCGAAGTCCATCCCCACATCTTCCTTCTGGAGGATGATGGTTTCAATGCCTTCCGCGCCGATGATTTCCTCGATGTTTTCCTCCGTCAGGATGGTATCGCGCTCAAGGATGATTTCGTTCCGCTCCAGGATGACGAGCTCACCGGTGTCTTCGTCAACGAAGTCTTCCGTCCAGGCCTTGAGGACCCGGGCGGCAAGTTTGCGTCCGACGGCAGCAGTGAGTGCTTCGCGGGTGTTGGGAACTTCGTCGGCCAGGCCAAACAAGTCGAGGATCGACTTATCGCTATCGAAGCCGATGGCGCGCAGCAGCGTAGTAACGGGGAACTTCTTCTTCCGGTCGATGTAGGCGTACATCACCGTGTTGATGTCGGTAGCGAACTCCATCCACGCTCCCTTGAAGGGGATTACGCGTGCGGAGTAGATGGCCGAACCGTTGGGGTGGAAGTTCTGCCCAAAGAATACCCCGGGGCTGCGGTGCAGCTGGGATACGATGACCCGTTCTGCACCGTTGATTACGAAGGTGCCCTTGGGGGTCATGTAGGGGATATTCCCCAGAAACACATCCTGCTCGATGGTTTGGAAGTCGACGTGCTCCTCATCGTTACACGATAGACGCAGTTTCGCCTTCAGCGGAACGCTGTAGGTGAGGCCGCGCTGCATACACTCAGGAATGGTGTAGCGGGGGGGGTCGACGAAGTAGTCGAGAAATTCCAGGTTGAAGATGTTCCGGGTATCGGAGATCGGGAAATTTTCCTGAAACACCCGGTACAGACCCTCGAGCGCCCGGTTTTCGGGCGTAGTTTCGAGCTGGAAAAATTCCTGGAATGACTTTAATTGGATTTCTAGTAGATCGGGAGAATGATCGGTTAACTTAATTTTACCGAAGCTAACCCGTTGTTCTTCAGCATTAAGGATCTGGCCGTTTGACGTCATTAGCAGTTTTCCTTTGTATTATGCTCGAGCACTGACCTTCCGCGGTGGCCAGCTTTCGAGGGATTTAAGGGGGGGGGACCGGGCACATTAGCCCGGGCGGGAATAGGGAGTGCGAATTGATAAGACAACTTTTACTCCCAAAAAGTTTTACCCTGGGGGAAATTCTTGGATGGTACGCGTAGCCCGAAACCCGTAAGTACCGTTCCGAAAGTTGGGCATTCGGAGGCTGGATGCCTGCGGGGCGTTATACGCAAATGGCCTAGCTGGATAAACCATCCGCTAAGCCGTAAAAGGAACCCTTCGTTCCTTTTAGAGAAGAAGTAGCGGGGGCGCAAACCGAATCGGCCTGACGCCCCCTACTATTTCTTGAGCAGTGAGCCGAATTACTTCAGCTCGATGGAAGCACCTACACCCTCGAGGGTTGCCTTCATGCTTTCGGCCTCGCTCTTAGAAGCACCTTCCTTGATGTTGCAAGGGGCGCTGTCTACGAGTTCCTTAGCTTCTTTGAGGCCCAGACCGAGGAGGGTCTTGACTTCTTTGACAACCTTGAGTTTCTCGCCACCGGCGGAGGTCATCACTACGTCGAATTCGGTCTTTTCGGCGGGGGCATCGTCGCCTCCACCGCCAGCAGGACCTGCAGCAACCGCTACCGCGGCGGCAGCAGGCTCAATGCCGTACTCGTCCTTCATGATGGTTACCAACTCAGTTACCTCTTTGATGGTGAGGTTTACGAGGGATTCGGCAATTGCTTTTACGTCTGCCATAATAAAAAAGTATTTAAAAGTGATTTACGAGTAGATCGCGTAATATCAGCTTGGAAGCCAGAGAATTGTGAGTGTTCGATGCTGCGTTGGGCAGCACCGGGAGTAAGGGAAGCCTAGGCGCCGCGTTCTTCGAGCGTCTTGAGCAGGCCAGCCACCTTGCTGCCACCGCTGTTGAGGGCACCGAGCAGGTTTTGCATCGGGCTTTGCAGCAGCGTGACCAGGTCGGAAAGCATTTCTTCGCGCGATTTCAGCTTGGCCAGGTTATCCAGTTGATCGTCGCCTTTGTAGACGGCGCTGGCGATGTAGGCGGCCTTGAGGATGGGGCGCTCACCGTCTTTGCCACGGAACTCTTTGAGGACCTTCGCCGGCGCATTGGCTACCTCAGTGAACAGCAGCGCGGTGGGGCCTTTGAGGGTGTCAAAAACGGCGCTGTAGTTGTTTTCTACGGGCAATTGCTCCAGGGCCTTGCGGGCCAGGGTGTTTTTCACCACCTGCATGGAGATGCCTTTTGCGAAAAGCATTCTCCGGAGTTCGGTCGTGCGCTCCGCGTCCAGCGTAGATGCATCGGCGATGTAGAAGAACTCGTTGTTCTCGAATCGCTCCTTGAGCTGCTCGATTGCCGCTCCTTTATCTGTCTTAGTCATGGTAAGTTAGTTTGAGGGGGGGACGGTTAAACAACGGTTTTGGGGTCCACCTTGATGCCGGGGCTCATGGTTGAAGCTACCGTTACGGATTTGACGTAGGTCCCTTTGGAACTGGAGGGCTTCATGCGTACGAGCGTGGTGAGGAGCTCGTCGGCGTTGTCCTTCAGTTGTTCAGGGGTAAAGCCAACGCGGCCAACGCTGCTGTGGATGATCCCGAATTTATCTACGCGGAAGGCGATCTTGCCGCCTTTAACGTCGGTGATGGCCTGGCCTACGTCCATCGTTACCGTACCCGTTTTAGGGTTAGGCATGAGGCCACGGGGGCCGAGTACGCGACCGAGGCGACCTACTTTCGCCATCGTCTGTGGCATGGCCACAACAACGTCGAAGTCCGTCCAACCGTCGGCTACTTTGTTGACCAGATCGTCCAGCCCGACGTAGTCCGCACCCGCGTCGAGTGCTTCCTTTTCTTTGTCGGCGGTGACGAAGGCGATTACCCGCTTTACCTTACCCGTGCCGTGGGGCAGGGTTACGGTACCCCGGAGGGCTTGGTCGGGTTTGCGGGGGTCAATTCCCAGGCGGACGTGAACGTCAACCGAAGCGTCGAACTTGGCAGTGTTGATCTCTTTAACGAGAGCCATGGCCTCGGAGAGGGTGTACTGCTTCGCGGCGTCGACCTTTTCGGCGGCGGCTTTCCGCGCTTTGCTAAGTTTAGCCATTATGATAAAAATTTGAGGTGAAGCGCACGCCCGGAGGCATGCTCCCTACTGTGAATGATAAAATGCGATTGATGAGTGGAAGCCTGGGTTCCGCACCACTGCTGCGGTACGGAGCAACTGCTGCTTAGGCGTTCCAGGGGGGCGTGCCCGTTACGGTAATGCCCATGGAGCGTGCCGTGCCCGCTACCATTTTCATGGCACTGTCGAGCTGGAAACAGTTCAGGTCCGCCATTTTGTCTTCGGCGATGGCCTGGACTTGCGCCCAAGTGACCTTGGCCACCTTGATCCGGTTAGGCTCTTTAGAACCGCTCTTGACCTTGGCAGCTTCCAGCAATTGGATGGGGGCTGGCGGGGTTTTTACGACGAAGTCAAAAGACTTGTCTTTGTACACTGAAATAATTACGGGCAGGATTTTGCCTTGCTTATCCTGCGTAGCAGCGTTGAAGCGCTTGCAGAATTCCATAATGTTCACGCCCTTAGAGCCCAGTGCAGGACCGACGGGGGGAGCAGGGTTGGCGGCACCGCCTTTGACCTGAAGTTTAATTTTAACGTCTACTTCCTTAGCCATTGTAGCTGATTTGTGTCGTACCGACGAATGAGGGAGGAATCCATCACTCTCCGACTTTTGGATGAATAATTAGGTTAGGATTGCTTTTCGACCTGCATGAAGTTCAGTTCAACTTCCGTACCACGGCCAAAGATTTTTACAATCACTTTCAGTTTTTTCTTTTCTTCGTTGACCTCCTGAATATCTCCGACGAATTCGTTGAATGGGCCATCGATGATTTTTACCGTTTCCCCTTCGATGAACGGCTCAATCATGGTGTCACCCGCTTCAAGACTTTCGTCCACCTTGCCAAGCAGGCGGTTGGCCTCTGCCTCCCGCATGGGGATGGGCTCGCTCTTGCCCAGGAAGTGAATGACATTGGGCAGGCTGGTGATGGCATCCACCAATTCTGCGTTCAGCGCGTAAGGATCGGCCTCGACCAAAATGTACCCGGGAAGGATGTTCCGGTCGGAGATCACCTTCTTACCAGCGCGGATCTTGTAGACCTTCTCGGTGGGCACCACGACCTTCATCACGTGGTCTTCCCACTGATTCCGGGCGATCTCTTTTTCGATGCGCTCCTTGATCTTTTTTTCCTTGCCGCTGATTACCCGCAGCGAGTACCATTTAGTTACTGCCATTACTTCCGTCGATTAAACCAAGTCGTAGATGAAGGTGACGAGGTTGTCCCAAATCACATCCATGAAGAAGATGACGAGGGCAAAAATCGCGGAGCCAGCAAGGACCAGGATGGTGTTGGTCTGCAAGGTTTTATAGCTCGGCCAGGTCACGTTGTGTACCAGTTCGTTGTAGCTTTCCCGCAGATAAAGTCCGAATTTGTCCATGTTATAAAGGTTTGGAAGGGCTCCTTGCGGAGCCTTTCTTTCCGAGAACTTGCACGGGCGGAGAGACTACGTCCTACTGCGTACGGCCGTGAGACCGCTTCGCTAAGTTCGAACTCCCAGCCTCTGGTTTCGCTACGCGGCTGCCTGCGGCGGTTGGAGACCTGGTGCTTGGAGAGTACATCTTTCCGTTCGTGAATAAGGAAGACTGTTTCGTTCAACAGCCTTTTAACTTGCACGGGCGGAGAGACTACGTCCTACTGCGTACGGCCGTGAGACCGCTTCGCTAAGTTCGAACTCCCAGCCCCTGGTTTCGCTACGCGGCTGCCTGCGGCGGTTGGAGACCTGGTGCCTGGAGAGTACATCTTTCCGTTCGTGAATGAGTAAGACCGTTTCGTTCAACAGCCTTTTAACTTGCACGGGCGGAGAGACTCGAACTCCCAGCCCCTGGTTTTGGAGACCAGTGCTCTACCGATTGAGCTACGCCCGTGTGTGATTTTGTTTTTCCAGCCCTGCGTTCAGGGGAGGGAGGAGCCCAGCCCCTGGTTTGCACTGCGTGGCTGCCTTAGCGGCGGTGGAGACCAGTGCTCTACCACCACGAAGTAGCTGCCGTAGGCAAATTGAGCTACGCCCGTGGGTGATTTTGTTTTTCCAGCCCTGCGTTCAGGGGAGCGAGGAGCCCAGCCCCTGGTTTGCACTGCGTGGCTGTCTTAGCGGCGGTGGAGACCAGTGCTCTACCACCACGAAGTAGCTGCCGTAGGCAAATTGAGCTACGCCCGTGGGTGATTTTGTTTTTCCAGCCCTGCGTTCAGGGTGGAGTCCTTCCTAATCGGCCGCAAAAGTACGACTTTCCTAAGAAAATGAAAGTTAAGTGCTCGAAATTGAGCACTTAACTTTCAAGATTATTGACTTGGTAATGATTTGAGCCGAAGCCCAAGACACATCCTAGTCGAGAATTTCAGTAACCTGACCGGCACCTACGGTGCGGCCACCTTCGCGGATAGCGAAACGAAGGCCTTTTTCCATGGCGATCTCAGCGAGGAGCGTAACCGTCAGGGTTACGTTGTCACCTGGCATTACCATTTCTACGCCATCGGGGAGCTTCACGTCCCCGGTTACGTCCGTGGTACGGAAGTAGAACTGGGGGCGGTAGCCGTTGAAGAATGGCGTGTGGCGGCCACCTTCCTCTTTGGAGAGGACGTAAACCTCACACTTGAAGTTGGTGTGGGGCTTTACGGACTTGGGCTTACAGATAACCATTCCGCGCTTGATGGCAGTTTTGTCGATACCGCGGAGGAGGAGACCGGCGTTGTCACCAGCTTCACCACGATCGAGGAGCTTGCGGAACATTTCCACACCGGTGATGGTAGAGGTGAGGACTTTGCCTTTCTCCATCATACCGATGATTTCTACCGGGTCACCTACGTTGATCACACCGCGCTCGATACGGCCGGTAGCAACGGTACCACGGCCCGTGATTGAGAACACGTCCTCAACGGGCATCAGGAAGGGAAGGTCAACCAGGCGCTCGGGCTCGGCGATGTCTTTGTCTACGGCAGCCATCAGATCCTGAACCTGCTTTACTCCCTCGGCGTCGCCTTCGAGTGCTTTGAGGGCAGAACCGATGATTACGCTGGCGTTGTCGCCGTCGTACTCGTAGGTAGAGAGCAAGTCACGAACTTCCATCTCCACGAGCTCGAGCATCTCGGGGTCATCAACAAGGTCAGCCTTGTTCATGAAGACCACGATGTTGGGAACTCCTACCTGGCGGGCGAGAAGGATGTGCTCGCGGGTTTGGGGCATGGGGCCGTCGGTAGCAGCAACCACGAGGATAGCTCCGTCCATCTGGGCAGCACCCGTAACCATGTTCTTTACGTAGTCAGCGTGGCCGGGGCAGTCAACGTGAGCGTAGTGACGATTGGCCGTTTCGTACTCGACGTGGGCCGTGTTGATCGTGATACCGCGCTCTTTCTCCTCAGGAGCAGAGTCGATGCTGTCGTAAGACATGATCTTACCGCCACCGTTAGCGGCAGCAAGAACGGTGGTGATGGCAGCAGTCAGGGTGGTCTTACCGTGGTCGACGTGACCGATGGTACCAATGTTTACGTGCGGCTTGCTTCTGTTAAATTGTTCCTTAGCCATTACTGGTAAGTATTTAGGGGATTAAAAAACTAGTTTGATCAGGGTGCGAACCGCACCCCGGCCGCCCCAGCCCCGGGGAATTCCCCAAAGCTTATCTTGTCAGTTAAGCAGATACTTTGCCGCCCGAAAGCATGCATTGCGCCACCACTAACGTGATGAGCCAACGGTGAGATTTGAACTCACGACCCCTTCCTTACCATGGAAGTGCTCTACCCCTGAGCTACGTCGGCAAACTGTCAAAAAACTAAGGGCCGACATTACGGCCCTTGAAATTAGAGCGGAAGACGAGGCTCGAACCCGCGACCCTCAGCTTGGAAGGCTGATGCTCTACCAACTGAGCTACTTCCGCAAGCGTTTAACCGGCAGAACTCAACACCTGAAGCAAGCAAAAGGTACCACGTTTCCAGGCGGGCCCCATGCTTAGTGTCAAATTCAAATCAACCGTATTAAACAATGGTGGGGGTGGTAGGATTCGAACCTACTCAGCCGAAACAACGGATTTACAGTCCGTCCTACCTCTCCAACTGTAGCGCACCCCCCGGTATTTTTAACTGATCACCCGCAAGACCAGGCCGAAGCCTGACCGCTCTGGAGCCGATAGACGGACTCGAACCGCCGACCAGCTGATTACAAATCAGCTGCTCTACCAACTGAGCTATATCGGCGTTTTGCCGGTGATCAATACCTGTTTTTCAAGTCAACTTTAGGACGTTTTCCAAAAGCGATTGCAAAGGTAAGTTGTTTCTCACAATTCACAAAACACTCCGAATTTATTTTTTAGTTGCAGCTTTTCTTTCTGCCGCATTGGGTGTTTCCGGGCCCTTTTCCACTCCTTTGCCTCCGCCTTCGGGGTGCGCCTGCCGGTAAATGTCCCGCAAACGTTCGATGTTGTTGTGGGTGTAAAGCTGGGTAGCGGCCAGATTGGCGTGCCCCAGCAACTCTTTGACCGCGTTGAGGTCCGCACCACCCTCCAGCAATTGAGTGGCAAAGGAGTGGCGCAGGACGTGGGGGCTCTTCTTTTCCTCCGTGGTAACACCCCCCAGGTAGCTGGTCACCAGGTTGTACACCAGCTTGGGGTACAGGCTCTTCCCCCGGTCGGTCAGCAACAGTTCTGCTACCCCGGCATCGGGGAAAGCCGCAACCCGCAGTGCCCCGTAGGCTTCCAGCAGTTCCGCCAGGCCGGGACCGAAGGGAATCAGGCGCTGCTTATTGCCCTTGCCTACTACGGAAATGCGGCGCTGGTACAAGTCCACGTCCTCCCAGCGCAGGCCAATGAGTTCCGCCCGTCGCACCCCCGTCTGGTAGAGCAAAGCCAGGATAAGGTGGTCGCGGAGCAAACCAAAGTCTTGATTGACCGCCGGGTCGGGGAAAGCCGCAAAAAGACGGCGCAGGTCACCCTCCGCAACGGTAGATGGTAAACGCCGGCCCAGCTTAGGGGTGGGAATGCGCAAGGTGGGGTTCTCCGCCTGGTGGCCCCGCTGGTGGCGGTAGGCGTAAAAGGCTTTGATGGCCGAAAGTTTACGACGGATCGATGCCGGGGCCAATTGCTCCTGCATCAGGCTGGCCAGCCAGGCCTTGAGCATATCGCGACTGACCGCCGCCGCAGCCACCACCCCAAACTCCTGGGCGCAGTAAGCCGCAAACTGGCCCAGATCCGTCCGGTAGGCCGCCAGGGTGTGCGGACTGACCCGCCGTTGGTGCGTAAGGTGAGCTAGGAATTCGTGGAAGTTCACTGGGCAGGCTTTTCTTTGGCTAAGTTACACCTTATATATGGTAAGGGTATCGAAGGTTCCGGGGAGGGATGGGGTTGGGAACCTTCCACTGCTCCTTGTCCGCTCTCCCCCTTTGGGGGTTGGGGGGCACCTGCGACCGCGCCATAGTACCCTCTGGGTGTTACTGAGGGGTCACGCTGGTGATACGCTCCAGGCCTTCCAGCGCCAGTTCATAATCGGGGGCAAAGCGCAGGGCCACCTCGTAGTTTTCCTTGGCCTGGGCCAGTTGCCCGAGTTTTTCGTAGGCGTAGCCGCGGAAAAAGAAGCCGCGAATGTGCAGGGGATCGTTTTTCACCACCAGGTCGAACTCCCGCAGCGCCGCTTCCAGGCTGTCCATCTCCATCAGCAAGAGGCCCGCGTTGAAGTAGCCCGCCACGTACTGCCGATCGGCCAAACTCGCCGAGCGGTAGGTGGCAATAGCCTCCGGCAAACGCTCCGAATCCCGCAGAAAGTCGGCCTTGGCGTGGAGAGCGTACACGTTGGTGGGGTCGATGGCCACGGCCGCGTCAAAGTAATCCCCCGCCCGCGGCAGGCCTTTCGCAAATAAAAGCTGCCCCAAAATGATGAAGGCATCGGCCATATCCGGGTCTATTTCGGTTGCTTCTTCCGCCGATTTGATGGCCCGCGCGGTATCTCCCGTTTCCAGAAAGGTCTGGCTGAGTAAAAGGTAGGCATCGGGGTTGCGGGGGTCGAGGCGGGTGACTTCGTTGAGGGAGCGCAGGGCATCGTCGTACTGCTTCAGGACGAGTTGGGTTTCGGCCAGGCGCAACTGGGTTTCCACCCGGTTGGGGTCGAGGAGCGCGGCCCGCTCAAGCGTGCGCAACGCCAGGCGGCTGCGGTAATAATCGAGGTAAACGTCGCTCAGGTTGTAGTGGTAGTCGATGTTGGTACTGTCCAGCTGGAGGGCACGCTGCATGTCCATTATCGCGGCATCGTAGTTTTCTTTGTCGTACCACATGGTGGCGCGCTGGGCGTAGAGGTCAGCGTTGAGCGAATCGGTCAGGAGAGCCGCCGAGATGCGGTCAATCCCCGGGTCACCGGTGCCCGTTGAAACCTCTGCGGCGGGTTTATCGTTGGAGGTACACCCCAAGTAAGCCAGTGCCAGCAGAAGGAAGGCCAGGGAACGCAGCAGGGTCGGATTCATGCAATTGGGGTATTTTGGCCCGCAAAGGTAGTGCAGCGCGGGCAGCCCCGGGATGGACTGCGCAGGATTACCCCAATTCATTGCCCTCTTACGCGCTTCCCGCATGCCGAAGTCTCCCCTTTTAGAATGCATCGTCAACGTCTCCGAAGGGCGCAACGCCACTACGCTGGCGGCGTTTGCGGCGGCCATTGAGTCGGTTCCCGGGTGTATGCTCCTGCACCAGGACGTAGGTGCGGGGGCCCACCGTACGGTCTTCACCTTCGCCGGCCGTCCGCAGGCCGTGGTTGACGCCGCCCGCTTGGTTTACTCGGTGGCCGCTGAGCGCATCGACATGCGCACCCACCACGGCGAGCATCCCCGCATTGGGGCGGTGGATGTCTGCCCGTTCGTTCCCATCTCCGGCATCAGCCTGCCCGAAGTAGTGGCGCTGACGCAGGTGCTGGGCCAGGAACTGGGAGAAAGTTTGGGCATCCCGGTCTTTCTCTACGCTGCCTCCGCCACCGCTGCCCACCGTGCCAACCTGGCCGATATCCGCCGGGGCGGGTACGAAGGGCTCGCCGAAAAGGTAAAAGATCCGGCGTGGCTGCCCGACTTCGGTCCGCGCTACAACCCCACCTTCGGAGCCACCGTTTTGGGGGCCCGCCCTTTTCTCATCGCGTGGAACATCAACCTCGCGCCCAACGTCCCCCTGGCTACGGCCAAGGCCCTGGCGGCCAAACTGCGCGGCAGCGGCAGCCAGGGCAAACCCGGGCTTTTCCCCGGCCTGCGGGCCATTGGCTGGCACCTGCCCGAGTACGGCCGCTGCCAGATCAGCTGCAACGTGGTGGACGCCGAGAAAACGGACCTCGCCAAAGTCTACCTCACCGCCGTCAGCCTGGCCAAAGAAATGGGAGCCGACGTCACCGGATCCGAATTAATTGGCCTCATCCCCGAGCGCTACCTGCGCCGGGCGGGGAAGGCCTTTAGTTTCAGCGGCGATCGGGAGGAAGAGCTGGACGCAGCCGTGGAAGTCTTGGGGCTGGGAGATCTGACCCCCTTCAACTGGCGGGAGCGGGTACTGGAGGCCCTCCTAGCCAGCCACTAAGTTCCCCGCCTGGCCGTAGTTGCCGTAGCAGTTTTGCCAGTGGCCTCCCAGACGGTGGGCCAGTTCGGAGACCGTATCCAGGGTCGTCCGGCGGTCGTCGTCGCTGACCCACCAGGGGCCGTCGAGTTGGTCCAGGCAGGTAACCACCAGCTGACGGGCCAGGCCAGCCGCGTACTGGGCATCGGCCGATAGGGCGTAACGGAGTTGGTTAAGGTCCAGCAAACTACGGCGTTGCTCGCCCTGCCAGGGGTTATGCACATTGGTTTCGTAGGGCGTCGGGTGCAGTTGTGGTGCCAGATGTTCAAGCGTGAGCGGTCCGTTGCCGTGGCGGGTTTGGTAGGCCCGGGTTACGTAAAACACCTGGGGCTCGGGCAGACCATATTCCCGGATCATTTCCAGGGCGTTTCGGCTGCTCACGTGAGCGCGCGTAACGTGGGGAAAATAGCCGAATTCCTGGTCCAGCAACAAGCCCTGGCTTCCCTCAAAGATCAGCGAGTCGTAGTGGTCAGCGGCGTTTTTAAAGTGGGCGCGGCCGCAGGTGCAATGAATGGCGGTACGGCAATAATCGACGGCCCGGTAAAAATCCTCCAGCTGCTGCTCCAATACCTCCTCTGCGAAGGAAACTCCCAACTGCCGGTAGTAAGCCGCTACGCTGCCCAGCTTTTGCTCCAGCACGAAGTCGTCGAATAAATCCATCACGTGGAGTTTATGCGGCCCTGCGTGGCGGGCAACGGTGGCTCCAAAGCCAAGCCCACAACTGCCGTGGCGTTGGTTAGCCTCCAGCACCCGGTTGTAGAGCAGGTCGTACGGAGTGGTCACCGCCGCCAACCCTGCCACGTACAGCACCGGAGCCAGACCCAGATCGACCAGGGCCCGGTGCTCATTGGCAACGCCTACGGGATGAAAAGTACAGTAGCTGCTCCAGAAAGTCGCCGCCCCCGCCAGCGTTCCTGCTCCGAAGTTGCTGAATACGTGCGACCTGCCGGCACCGTCAACCACCGTGTGGCCCGCCTGGTGCCCCCCGCTGAAACGAACCACGAGGGGCCGTTGCGCCTGGCGGCAGAGCCAGTCGGTAACTACGCCTTTTCCTTCGTCTCCGAAGCCCAGGCCAAGAACGATGCTGCTTTTCATTGGAAAGGAAGTAAGGGACTCCCGGACGAGAGGTCCGGGGCCGGTAAAAAAAGGGAGGTAGGGGATTATTTCTGGACCAGCGGGCTATACCGGAGGATCCCCCGTTATTTGGCACGGCCAGGATGCTTAGGCCAGCAGGGCGTCTCCAACTGACCTTTGTAAACCGGGGGCTTGCTTGCTGATCACCGTTTCGGCGGGGCTGCCGGTGAGAATGGCAACCACCATCGCTACCAGCAAACCGAGCTGCCGGTAGTCGGCCAGGGTAATGAAACGCTTGCCCAGCAGCGGCTGCCAGTAATTGGTGACCCTGGGGTTGCTTTGCTCATTGTTCTTCCCGACGTGAACGTGGAAGACGTGGTAGCGTTGTTGGGCCTCGGCCAGCAACTGCTGGTCGGTAAGCGTCTGTGCCCCGGAGTAGCCGAAGAGTTGGGCCTGCAACTGCCCTTCAAAAGTGGTGTGGCTGGTGTCGTCCCCCACGGTGAAGAGAAATCCTTTCTGCTGCCGCTTTTCCCAGCAGTCGATGCTGGTATGCCGGGCGGCGGCGTGCCAGGCCAGGAGGTAGCTTTCGGGAGCGTCTCCTCCCCCACCCTCCAGGAAAAGACGGCTCAGGCCGTCGTTGACCAGCTGGGTGCTCGACTCGAATTGGCCAAACTGAAGTGGCGCTTTGTCGCAGCGGTGGTCGCCCACGGCAGAGAACATCAACTGGGGGTCCTGGACGCCGTGGTCGGTAAGCGTATCCATGAGCGCCCCAAGTTGGTTGGCCACCAGATCGTGGGGAATGTGGCCCATGGAACCCGTTACGTCGAGAAAGACCGCGATGGCCAGGCTGTTGGGGTGCTCCACGGAGTCCCGGCTCTCGCGCATACCTACGCGGAAGGGATCCAGCTTGGGGTCAATGCGGCGGTGCTTGTTGGCGGTGAAGATGTCGTCGCGGCTCTTTCCTGCGTAGCTGGAGCGGAAGGAACTGTACTCAGCGGAAGACCATTTTCCGTAACCCATAACGAATGAATTTAGTTAGTTTTATTATTAAGCTATCTTGAGAATGTAAATTTAGTCCTTCTTTACTTAAAAAACAAACTAAGTACTGAATTTTAACAAAAAAACCTGTAGCAAATCAGGGAAGAAGAGGTGGGCATGGGCAGAAAAGGATGGTGGATTGGCTTTTTGTCCATCCCCGCTTTTGGTTTTTTCCTTGCACCTGCGGTCGCGCCCGCACAAATCTCTCTTGGGGCTGGGGAGGAAACGAACAAAGCCGCGCCAGAACAGGGTCTGGGCGCGGCTTTGCCGTTGCCAAAAAGGCGTAGGGGGCTTAGCGGACGAGAACGCGGGCGGTCTCGCGGGCCTGGCCGTCGGAAGCAACCAGCTGGTAGAGGCCAGCGGGGAGGGCGGGCAGTTCGGTATTGAGGCTGCCGTTGCTCTGCTGCTGCCACTGGGCGACCTGGCGGCCGCTGGCGTCGTAGAGGTTCAGGGTCGTTGCGCCTTTGGCCCAGCCACCGTTGAGGCGGATGGTGATCCGGCCGTTGGAAGCGGTGGGGTTGGGGAAGACGGAAACGCTGGTCTCGGCGGCTTGCTCGAGTTCGGCCACCACGATGGAACTGTACTCAAAGCTACCGCTGAAGTCTACTTGCTTGAGGCGGTAGTAGTTCATACCTTCGGCGGGGTTGTTGTCGACGAAAGCGTAGTTGTTGGCCCGGTCGGTCGTTTCGTTGCCAAGTACCTTGCCGACGTAGGTAAAACCTTCGGCGGGGTTGGCAGAGCGCTCAACTTCAAAGTGGCTGTTGTCCGTTTCCTGACTGGTAGCCCAGCTCAGCGCTACCGTGCGGTCGACGGTGTTGGCGTTGAAGTTTTGGAGGGTTACGGGGAGGGAGGCGGTCAGGAAGTTGAAGTTGTCCGCTGTAGCGCCAGTGCCGTCGGGGCCGTTGATTTCTCCGTTGTCGTTCACGGCGATGAAAACAGAATTACCTGCTAGGAGGTAGTTCCCAGAACTAGCGTCAAATAGTTGAACGGTCAGCTCTGGCGCTTCCACAAAGGTTGGACAGTTGTTGCTTCCAGCCTGGGCGCGCAATGTCAGAGTGGCCCCCACTACTTGAATACCGTTGCGGAAGAAATTTTTGACATTACCCCGGCCAACCAGATCGCCGTTGCCATTAAAAACACCTATCCAGTCTCCTGATGCAGAAGCATCTACACCGTCTACCTGTGCGGTCACTGCAAAGGGGACGCCTTCTGCGCCTATGGGATCGGGGGCAACGCACCCCGCCGGGAATGTAAATTGAGTGGGTTGAGCGACTAGGGGACCCGTAGCAAGCACGGCAACGATAAGCGTAAGATTGTAAAGATACTTTAGCATTTGGGGGAAGATTAAGGGTGGGGGAAAAGAGCCCTTGGAGACTCCCCTCCCCCACTGTTGTGATGATTCGGGTGAACTGCGCTTAGCGGCGGATGACCTGACGCGTGGCTTTGACACCTTGTTCAGTGAGCACCAGTACCTGGTAGGTACCGGATGGTAACAACTGAAGGTCAATTTCCTTCGTCTGCTGTCCTTTCGCCTGTTGGTCGTACTCGTACGTAGCTACTACCTGGCCCAGCATGCTGACTACTTCCAGGCGGACGTAATCGTAATCCTGGTCGAGGTTCAGGTCTACCTTCGTAAGGCCTGCGGTGGGGTTCGGGTACAAACTTACGCTAAACTCGTCGGAAATGGTTTCTTCCACCGCTTCTTTGACCAAACTGAAGTTGAGGTCCGCCTGACGCAGGTACCAGCCGCCGTCGAACTGCAGGCCAGTTGAGATGACCTCCCCTTGGAATTCGGCGAAAATCTCTTCGCCAACCATCAGGCCCTCCAGGAGGCGGGTCTGGCTGAGGTCGCCGTAGAGGATCACGTTTTCGAAGGTGCCATTTTCGGCCACCGTTGCTCTGGTCAACACATTGCCCACCGCATCAAGGAATTTGATGGATTGGCCAGCGTACTCGGCACCAAGGTTGGTGTATCCGAACAGTTTATCGAAGCTGGAAGTCGGCATTTGTTCGCCGGTCCGCCAGCTGCCGGGCGCGTAATCGCTCGCTACATCCAAGAGATAGCCGAAGCTATTCTGCACGAAAATGAAGTCTCCGTTCAGCGGGTTAAATCGCAGGCGCAGTAACTGTCCATTTTCAACGGTGCGGATCTGGTTCAGGTCGCCAGCGGCAATCAGGGTGCTGAAGTAATCCAGTGAAGACTCAGAGCCTGGCTTCGTGTAGCCCACGATGTTGAGGCCACTGATCAGCTCGGCACGGATGCTCGTGTCTGCCGCCATGCCACAAGTGACGATGGTAGTGGCATTCTCGACCTGTACGATGTAGCCCAGTCCGTCCACGATGCCAGCGATGCTGTTGCTGGTCGTTCCGAATACCGGGTTGTAGGTATAGGTCTCAGAGCTGCGCGTTACCGGGTTTACCGAGAAGACGGAGAGCAGGTTGTTTGTAGCGATTTCGTCGGCGAAGATGCTCTCGATCCGGGTGTCCATCGGGATCACGTCGAAGGAGATCACGTTGAAGCCGGCGTTGAGGACAATCGTGTCACACGGTACGGGCTCGGAACAATCTTGCTGTGAACGTACCACCAGGGTAAGGCCCGTGGTAACGTCGCTGCCGCAACCGAAGGAGCTGGCTACGGTGTAGCTGTACACGTAGGTTCCCGGGGTTACTCCGTTTTGGTCAAACACCCCGTCACTGCCTACGGCCACGAAGTCGATGCCCGCCGTCTGCGTAAAGGTGCCACCGGGGGTAGCGCCAGTGAGCAGGTCGTAGAGATTGACCGCGAAGGCTCCCTGGCAAGCTTCGCCAGGCGTGCCAACGTAGCTTCCGGCGTTGGGCGCAGGCTCTACGAAGATGCTGAAGGGCGTAGACTCGATGGAGCAACCGGAGTTGCCACCACCCACAGTGTAGACGAGTTGAATTTCAACGGGCGTCGTACTGTTGCCGCCCACCATCGGGGTGAAGTTGGGGCTGCCGGGGATGGCACCGCCGCCCGCCAGGGTAAACACGCCACCGGCAGACTCGCCAAGCAGGGCGTCCGTCAAGACGATGTTTACACCGTCACACTGGACGGGGAAGGTAGGATCGGGCGTACCGGAATCCGCCTCGGCACTCAGGGTGAGGGTTACGGTATCCAGTACCATGCCACAAGCACCGTTGGTCAGGTTATCGTAGAGAATCTCGAAGCGGGCAATGCCAGGCATCACCGTCTGTGATGGGGTCACGATAAGGGTACGTTCATTGTTGAACGTGATCGTGTTCGCCTGGTTAGCCGGATCACCAACGAAAACAAAGTTGTTACCGTTCGCTCTGGTCAGAGAGAAGCCACTGGCCGTGCCTCCGATGTAGCGCCAGCGGTAATCAGCGTTTGCCGTCGTCAGCGTCTGCTGATTTACATCCACTGCGAAGATGGCCGTTGCCGTACCTGGCAGGGCGCAGATAACGGGTTCGTTCAGCTCAAGCTCCGTGGTGGGGCGGAAGCTGATCGTGGTCGTATCGGCGATGCCGGCACAACCGTTGGAGAACGGGGTGACGATGTAGGTCACCGTTTTGATCCCTGCGGTTGTGTTAGTGAAAGACAAATCGTCCAGGCGCGTGAAGAAGAAGGCGGGGTTTTCAAAAGGCGGGCCTACGATGAAGTCGCTGGCTTGGGTGCCGGGGCCAGCAATCAATCCTGGGGCATCCACTTGCACGAGGAAGCTATCGATGGCCGGACGATTGGGATCGGAAGCTACCGCAGAACTGGTGCGGACCGCGAGGTCAAACAAAGCTCCGCTGCACAGGGTATCCTGGCCCGAAGGGATGGGGGTGATTACCGCATCATCCGTCACCCGTACGTCTACCCGCGCAGTATTTACGGGGCTGACGACCACGTTAAATTCCACGTTGCCAGAGGAGCGGCAGTCGGTGGCACTCTGGAATCCAGTCGTACCGTTCTTTTCGAACCAGGTGAAGTAGTTCACGGTAATGGTCTGGGCAGCAGCCGTGGTATTGACCAGTTCTCCCGCTGCGAAGCTCAGCAGATCACCGAGTTGGCTGGCGGGTAAGATCACGGGACTCGTCAGGCCCGTCAGCATACCTGGATCGGTAATGACCACGCGGGCCATCAGCATGCCTTCCGAAGCTACGGAAGCCGCCGATACCGTTGTCTCTAGCGCCTGACCGGAGCACAGATTGAATACTGGGTTCGGGTTGACGGGTTGAGCACTGTTGCCCGGGTTGAAAATACCCACGGCATCGAGGGAGGTAAGGGTGAGTTCTACGGAGGGGTTGGGCTCCACCGTTACGGTGTATACAACTGGATCACCAACACAACCATTGTTGAATGGCGTAACGGTGTAGACCACGTCCAGCGGGCCGTCGGTGGTGTTTTCCAGTTCATCATCCTCCATGTAGGAGCGGCCTCCATCGGGGTTGGGGTAGACCCCGTTGACTTTCGTCAGGGTAACGCCACTGGGCAGGTCGATTTCGTAGCTCAGGTCGACATTGGCCTCGAAGGCACCGATGGTGTTGAATGCACTGTTGCTGGCGGGGTTGACCACCAAGCCAGTCGTGAGGTTGTTACAGATGACCGTATCGATGCTGTTGGTCGGCGTTTCCGTGGCCAGGATAACGGGCTCCGCCGTGATGCGGAATACGTAGCTGATGGGTTCGCTGAAGCAGTCGGTGCCAGAAATCAGGCGTACGGTGTAGGTAACGAAGACTGGCGATCCCGTGCGGTTGCGGTACAGGTCATCGCCGAAGTAATCCAGGGCTTCGTTGACGATCACGGGTGAACCGTTGTAGATCGATGCGAGGATTTCGAAGTTGGGGTTATTCGCAGGCGAAATGACGACGGTATCAATGATGATCCGGTCGTAGGCGATCATGTTGCTGATGGTCTGGGTTCCTTCGAGGTCGAATCCACCGTCGGCCAGGGTGCTGTTGGAGCACAGGTTCAGCGTGGCGGGGTTTTGGTTAACGCCCACGAATTCGGGGTTCACCGTTACCGTCAGTTGGATGGTATCTCCGAAGCAGTTGGGTGCACCCGGGTTCGCGATGAAGGGAACTACGGTGTAGGTTACTTCCTCAGGACCGGTCCCGATGTTGGTAATGGACGATTCAAAGAAGGGGATTGGCGCTACACTCGGGCGGTTGTTGCCACCGAAGTTGCCGCCCATACCAGCGTTGCCACTTGCTTGCTGACCCGTTGAAGATCCGAAAGTGATGTTAGGTCCACGCTCTACGCTAACGACCTGCGCCCGTACTGCGTTCGCTCCAGCCGTGGGGATGGTGAGTGAACTCAGGATGGCGCTCAGGCTATCACCGCTGCAAATTTCTGCGGAGTAAGTACCATCATTGTTGTCCACAATGGTGGTTCCACCGCTGCTCAGCGTTACGGTCGGGTTGGGCTCTACCGTCAGGGTAACGATGACCTCACTACCGGGGCAGTTGGCCTCGGAGCTGGTGGAGAAATTGTACACTACGTCCAGCGGGCCATCCGTAGGGTTGAAGAAGCGCTCACCGAAGAGGATGGTATCGGTTTCGCCGTCGACGATGGGGTTGTCGCTGTTGTCTACCAGACCGGGCGCAATATTGCGGTTATTGAGCACGAAGCGGATGTCGTTGTACACCAGCGTGTAGGTCATCTGGACTTCACCATCGGCTGGGTCGCCGAAGCTCTTCGTGCCAAAAGTGGCGCCAGCGGAGACTCCTGCGAAGGAGGTACCCGCAGCGCCGCCAGCACCGTCGAGATTGCTGCCGCCATTACCACCGCGCCAGCCGCCACCGCCGCCGCCGCCGTTGCTACGGCCCGCGCCGCCGAGGCTACCCGCAGTGGGGTTGCCCATGAGCCAGCCCGTGCCACCGAAGCCGCCAAGACCAAGGCCAGTGGTGCCGGTACCGGGAGCGGGAGTGTTAGGATTTAAGGAACCACCGCTCGTATCACCACCAGAAGAGGCAAAGCCAGCTCCACCACCACCGCCAGCGACGTAGGTCTGGAAGATCTCACCTTCCGTACCGGGGTTATTGGGGCCAGCAATGAAGTATACCAGGGTTGCGTTACCGCCGTCGCCGTTGGAAATGCCCACATTACCGGGAGTTCCTTTGCGGACCCGTACCGTATCTCCAGGGAAGAGCGTCTGCGGTCCGAAGAAGGAATTGAGTTGATCGGCGTCTACCGTTCCACCCAGGCCACCGCGGGTGTTGCCGATGGTAGCGCCACCGTTGGCTCCACTTAGGGAGATGTTTACCTGGCGAATGGCCTGGGCACCAACGGGCACCACAAAGTCATTGCTTTCGCTGAAGTCGGTGCCACCCGCTACCCGCGACTGGCCGACGTTCATGGCGTCAGGAATAGTGTAAGCTACACGTTCGTCACTACACACAACCTCACTGAATGGACCAATGGGGGTTGGCGTAGGATTGAGCGTGACGGTAATCACGATGGGTTCTCCCGCACACTCGTCGGTTGAGAAATTATTGGGGTCTCCTCCATCCTCGAAGTAGGGGGTAATCCTGATGATGGCCGTTTGGGCAGCGTTGTTCATCGTGGTGTTCTGCACGTTCTGTGCACCCAGCGAGAAGCCAGCGGCGGGAGCTACATCGGCAAAAACGGCACCCGGCAGACCAAGGAATCCGAGTTGGCCCAACGCTTCGATGGAAATGTACTTGGTTTTACCCGTAGCTGATTCGGGAATCATCAGGTTGTCAATCAGGAAGTCATCACCGCTGCAGATTTCGTAGAAGTAAGGCCCACCTGCTGCGTTGAGGGTAGCGCTTTGGCTGCCTACTTCCAGATCAAGGGTCAGGACAGGCGTAGGATCGAGCAGCACCGTAACGGTGTCTACGTCACCCAGGCAATCGTCGCTGCCTTCGGTGAGGAAATCGTTGATGCCGTCGTTACCGAAGGAGTAGAGGCGAATGATGTAGCGAACCTCCTGGGTCGTTTCATCGGTTGCGGTAAGGATCTGACGAATCCGGTTCGGGCCAACGGCGTCGTAGAAGCTGCCGTTCAGCGTTGTATCGAAAACACCAGTGCCTTCGGTATCCCCGGCGAGGGGCGTACCATCATTTTCCCGAACCCAGGTAAAGCCGAGGCCACTGCGGGGGTCGAGCGTAGTGCGGGGGCGTACCCGGATCTCGGAATTATCACATACCTGGGTGCCGTTGGGCTCCGTGTTCAGGCCGGTGCCGTTATCTACGCGCAGTACATTATCCAGGGCATTCTCATCGACGTTGGAGGGAGTAATCTCAACGAAAAGAATGGAGGCGGTACCCCGGCAGTCGTCCGTACCACCATTGTTGTCTTCTCCGTTCGTACCGAAGGTGTAAGCTACGAAGGTGTAGCGTACGAAGGCAGAAGCCGTTCCGGGGTTAACGATGGCTTCGGAGAAGTCAGCGACCTCCAGGCCGCCCTCAAAGTTGTCGAGGGGATTACCGCTGCCATCGGTTACGCCGGGCGCGTTGCTGAGGTCGCGGGCGACGCGGTAGCGGACGGGCGTTCCGGTTACGGTTTGAGACAGATCGAAGTTAACGGAAGAGCCGCTGCAGATCGTCAGGGTATCGGCATTCGATACCGGGACGGTACCCGTCACACTGGCGTTGCCCTGGCTGGCGACTACAGAAATATCGGGGCGGGGCAGCACCGTAATCGTGTAGGTGGCCGGCAGGCTGGTACAACCAAAGCGGGTGGTAGCTACTACGGTGTAGGTTGCCGTTTGGGGCTGGTTGGTCAGGTTCTCGAAAGAATCATTGCTGAACAGGGAAGCGTTGGCTCCGCTGGCGGGGTAGTTGTTTGAACCCGTGTAGGTCAGGTTGGGAGCCGTGAGTTCATACGAAAAGGTCACGTCAGCCGTGTTGTTCCACGTAGCGAAGAAGGCCGAGTTGGGAGCGGGGAGTACCGCAATACCGAGGTCGTCGTCGGAACAAACGGTAAGCGCAGCGTTGCTCTCACTGATGATGGGTTCGGCACGAATCCGGAAAGGATAGGTGATGATCTCACTCTCACAGCCTTCGGAAGACACGAGGCGGACGTCATATTCTACCGTTACTGCGGCACCCGTGCGGTTGCTGAAGCTGTTGTCGTTGAAGTAGCCTTCGTTGGCAAAAACCAATGTACCACCATTAGCAAGACCTACGGTATCCAGTTGGATGGCCGTGAAGTCAGGGCTATTGGTGCTGGCGCGGAAGTCGACGATGCGGATCGTATTGAAAGGATTGTTGAGTCCCGTCTGCGTAGCGGCGAAGTCGAATCCGACGTCGGAGAGCGCCTCGCGAGAGCACAGCGTCACCAGGCTGGGCGTGGCGATGTTGCCGGGATCAAAACCTGGTTCTACGGTAACGGTGAAAGTGAAAGGATCACCTGCGCAGGCGTCGAGCATACTGCCCCGGAAAATGTAGGGCGTGATGGTGTAGGTTACGGTGCCCGTAGCCCCGGTATTGTTGATGATGCCGTTTTCGAAGAGGCGCAGGGGGAAGAAGGCACCACTGTTATCGCCGCCAAAATTGCTGCTGGCATTAGCTTGTTCTCCGTTGCCGGGGGCGAAGGTGATGCCGGGCGAAGTGGTGGTGCTGACCAGGAAGTAAACGCTGTTTACGGAAGTGGTAGGGTTAATCACCGTATTCAGGAATGCTTCCAGCGGGTCGTCGCTACAGATCGTAGCGGTGTAGCCATTGGTGGCATTGCCAAGGATTTCGGTGGCGCCGCTGGTCAGGAAGCCCGTGGGGTTGGGTTCTACCGTTACGACCACTTCTACAGAACCGGCGTCGCCACAGTTGGCCTCGGTGTTGGTACTGAAGACGTAGGTTACGTCGAGCGGACCATTCGTGGGATTGAAGAAGCGCTGGCCGAACAGGATGCTGTCTACCTCACCGTTGGTCAGGGGCTCGCTGTTGTCGATCAGGCTGGGGTCCACCGTACGGGAAAGGAGGTTGAAGCGAATGTCGTCGTACACCACCGTGTAAAAGAGCCGCGCCTCGCCGTCGGTAGCGGAAGAGCTTTTGAAGCCAAAGGTGGGAGAAACGCTGAGTCCGCTGTGGTAGGAGAAACCACCTTCACCACCTGCGCCAGTAATGCTGGTGCCGCCGTTACCGCCACGCCAGCCACCGCCGCCACCGCCGCCGGTGCTGCGGCCATCGCCGCCCAGGGCAGACGGGAAGCCCGTGCCACCGAAGCCGCCAGGGCCTACGCCGGGGGTACCGTTACCGGGCATTCCACCGACGTTGAAAGAAGATCCAGAGCCGCCACCAAAGGCATTGCCCGCGCCACCGCCGCCGCCAGCAACTACGGTATGGACAATTCCGGTACCGGGCCGGATGACGACCAGCGTAGTGGCGTCACCACCGTCGCCGTTCGTGGGTTTGGAAGCCCCGGCTACGCCCAGGCGAACGCGTACGGTATCGCCAGGCAGCAGTTCAAGGTCGCTGAGGGAGCCCCGCACCAATGCGCCGCGACCACCAAAGCTATTCCCCGCACCAGTACCCAAAGCGTTGCCGCCGTCGGCACCCGCAATGGTGAAGGCAAAGGAATCAATGCTAGCGGCACCCGGGGGGACGATGAAGTCGCCAGATTCGCTCAGCACCTGCACCCGCGTAATGCGCGTCTCCAGATCACCCATGCCGCTGGCACCGCCGATGCGGTACTCAATCCGCTCGTCGCTGCAAACCGTTACGGCCTGCGGAGAAGCGAGGGTGGGCACCTCGGGATTGACCGTCAGGAAGAGGCGAATGGGCTCGCCCGCACAGGTTGGGAAGTTGGTCGCGAAGGATTCAAAGTAAGGGGTCAGGATGATCTCCGCAACCTGGGCATTGTTGTCGGGGTTGTTGTTCATCACATCCTCTACCCCCAGGGTGAAGTTTTCGATGGCCACCGTTTGCACCAGCTGCGGATCCATGCTTTGAACGGGGATGTTCAGGAAGCCTGCGTCACCGTTGACCCGGAACTCTACGAATTTCGCCCGGAAGTTGCCGCCATCCTCAGCAATCATCAGGTTGCTGAGCAGGAAATCATCGCCGGAGCAAATTTCGTAGGCCTGTACGTCGCCACTCTCCAGCGTAACGGGAGCGGAGCCGCCAATGGCCAGGCTGTAGGTCAATACGGGCTCGGGCGCTACCGTCAGGGTGATGACCACCGGGGTGCCTTCACAGGAGTTGTCGGTGTTTCCACCCCCCGCCAGCGGATTGTTCTGGGGGAAGGTGGGCGTGATCGTCAGGGTAACCGTCTGGGCCACTCCTGAGACGTTGCGGAAGGTAGAGGTAATGTTGTCGCCATCTTCTAAACCGAAGCCGCTAAAGCTTCCGGACTGCTGCAGGTTGCCGTTGAACGACCACTGGTAGTTAAAGCGCACATTGGCGTTGGAACCACCATCGTTCAGGCTTACGCTGATGCTGTATTCCTCATCGGAACAGACGAAGGGCGTAAGAGAGAGGTTAGGATCAACTACGGGCAGGGGGCGGATGACGGCCGTAAAAACGGAGTCCAGAGAAACGCAACCCGTGGTGGGATTGGTTTTGGTGATGCTGAACGCGATGGTCCGCTGGCTATTGTTGTTGTTGACGAAGTTGCCCACGACGGTGCCCGCACCCGTGTAGGTCATGGGCAGAGCAGCAAAGTCGCCCAGGGTATCGATGTTGGCTCCCGCGAGAGCATCGGCAAAATCTACGGTGTAGACAAAGGCGGGGTCGTAGTCGGCTACGAACACCTCAATATCCTGGCCGGAGCAGAATGGGCCAGTCACCGTATCACCGGGAGAAAGCACTGCGATGGCATCCACTGCAGGGGCGACGGGCTGGGCATCAATCTGAAGGTCAAAGAAGAAGGTGTTGCGGCAATTGGTCAGGGCATTACGCAGTTCGAGCGCGATGGTGACGGTCGTATCCCGGTTCAGGTCGCGGCAGCCCAGCATAGCGGAGGCGGTACCGGAAGTGAAGGTGTAAGTGCCGTCGCCGTTGGCAATGGTAGCCAGCAGAGTGGTACCACTGTTGGGGCGCGTCCAGCAATTGTTGTTGTTGCCGGGGATGTTGTCCAATTGGCTGCCGTCGATGAAGCGGAAGCGGGCGTTGGGGTCCAGACCACTGACACCGCTGATGTTGACGGTGAAAAGGTCAGCATCCGCACAAATGGTGGGAGCAGAAACCGTAGCCACAATTTCCGCAGGCTGGCCGATGAATACCGTTTCGCTGGCTGTGCAGCCACCGCTTGATGCGGTCAGGAATACGGTGTAGGAACCCGATGCCAGGCCCGACTGGGTAAAGCTGGGGTACGTATTGGGGCCGTTGGCCTGGATGACGCCCGTGGCGTTGTAGTTGGGGCCGGCGATGGCCCAGGTCAGGGGGCCGTTTACCTGAGGGTTGGCCCCTTGGGGCGTAATGGTGATCGTTCCGTCAGAAACTCCGAAGCAGGTAGCATCGGTAGCCGCAGCGGCTACGTCAAACATCCCGCCGATGGAAACCGTGTAGGGAACCTCACAGCCCGTCTGCAAGTCATTGATCAGGAAGGTGTAAGTACCCGAAACGAGGCCCTGGTTGGTCGTCACCCGGTAACGGTTGGTGTTGTTGGGTGGGTTGTTGGGCGGGTTGAGGGTGATGAAGAAGTTGGGGCTGAACGGCGTCCCCCGCACCTGAAAGCGGTTAAAGTTCGTAAAAGGACCCGCATTCGGCGTATTGGGCAGGAAGGAGAACGCAATCTGGCCCGTCGGCACGTTGGGGCACGGGGGCGAAGTCACCGTCAGGTTGCTGATCGTGATGTCCGAAGGCGTCTGCAAACTGTAGTTGTTACTGACCACTTCATTTCCCGTAAACATTTGCGTACAGCCCCCGGTCACACTGACGCTGAGGATGCGGACGAAGTTGGTGACCTGGTTGTTCAACACCAAAATGGGCTCCTCGATCTGGAAGCTCGTAAAACCATTGACGGCCTCCACGTTGGCCTGGTAGTTGATGTTGGTGGTGATAAAACCGGCGAAAACGGGCTGGTATTCAATAACGACGTCCCCTTCAATGTTGAAGGAGTTGAAGTTGACGAATACCGTAGGGCGCTCACCGTCGCAAGTGTTCATTACCGAGACGGAAATGTTACTACTATTGAGGTTGCAAAATTGCCCGGAGGCGGAGCCGGAGACCAATCCGACGAGTAAGACCACCAGTGACAGTAGTCTGGTGAAAAAGGTAACATTCTTCATAGGGAAAACGATTTGTTTGGGATGTACGCCTTAAAGGGACGATGTGGGTTGAAGTGGTTATGCAAATAAACCGACGCGGGGTCGGAGCTCTTTTGGTTTCTGATCTGGCGTTTTCTAGTCAATCCGAACACAACAATAGCGCACCCGGGCGGACCCGTGAACGCGGTTATCTTTAGTCTTACTTGTTTTACTCAGGTGTAGATAAAAGCTTTCAAAACTAGTCCAGGAAATTGCCGCACGGAAGAGTTTCAGCAATTTCTCACGGCAAACATAAACATTTATGTGATGTACCACCAACATTTATCTGCCAGAATTGCGGTAAAGCGCAAAATTTTGCCCGGAACCGGCCCGGGAAGGGGTATTCCAGCCGGCTTCTTACCCTGAGCCGGCGTTCGGACTTCCCTTGCTGCGCCCCCCGGGGGGTTGGGGGGGCGTCCATACCTTGCACCTGCGGCCGCGCCCTATTCCAGCAACCAATCCGGCAACCAAAGGGTGAGGGGCGGGAAGAAAGTCACGAGCAGCAGGGCCAGCAACATCACCAAAAACAGGGGCATGAGGGGGCGCAGTACCTGGGTGATTTTGACCTGGGCGACGCCAACGCCGACGAAGAGGACCGTTCCCACCGGCGGGGTGCAGAGCCCGATGCAGAGGTTGAGCACCATCATGATGCCGAAGTGTACGGGGTCCATGCCCAGCTTGATGGCCACGGGCAAAAAGATGGGCGTGAAGATGAGTACCGCCGGGGTCATGTCCATAAAAATGCCCACCACCAACAAGATGAGGTTGATGAGCAGGAGAATGACGATGGGGTTGTCGCTAATGCCCAGCAGGCCTTCGGTGATGGCCTGGGGTAAATTTTCGTAGCTCATCACCCAACTCAGGGCCAGCGAGGTGGAGACCAATAGCAGCACAATGGCGGTGGTATTGACGCTTTCGGTGAATACCTCCGGCAGGTCTTTCAACTTGATTTCGCCGTAGAGGAAGGCCAGCAAAAGGCAGTAGGCCACGGCCACGGCACTGGCTTCGGTGGCGGTGAATACGCCCGCCACGATGCCGCCGATGACGACCACCAGCAGCAACAAACTCGGCATTGCCCCGCCGAAGGTGCGCAAAATCAGCCCGGCACTCCAGCCCTCGCCGTTGGGGTAGCCCTTCCGCCGGGCGTAAATGGCTGCCGCCACGATGAGCAGCAGGCCGGTGAGGATGCCCGGCACGTAGCCCGCCACAAAGAGGGCAGCGATGGATACGCCGCCGGAAGCCAGGCTGTAAACGATGAGGATGTTGCTGGGCGGAATGATCAGGCCGGTAGTGGCAGAGGTGATGTTGACGGCGGCGGAAAAAGGGCGGGGGTAGCCTTCGTCTTCCATCCGCTTGGTCATGATGCTGCCAATGGCGCTGGCCGCCGCCGCCGCCGACCCGGCAATGGCCCCGAAAAGCATGGCCGCTACGACGTTGACGGCCGCCAGGCCCCCGGGCAGGGGACCAACGAGGGCCTTGGCAAAGTCGATCAGGCGCCGCGCCAGCCCTCCCCGGTTCATCAGTTGCCCCGCCAGGATGAAGAAGGGGATGGCCAGCAGGCTGAAGCTGTCCAGGCCCGTAGCCATCCGTTGGGCCACCGTCCCGACCGCCACGAGGCCATCCATCGTCGTCAGCAGGGTGAGCATGGCAGTGAGGCCCAGCGTCCAGGCCACCGGAACCCCCAGGCTAAGCAGGGCCAAAAAGCTGATCACCATCACGGCCACTTCAATCCCGTCCATATATAAGGTCTTTAAGCTGAAAGAAACTGACGAAGAGCCCCGCCACCGGCACCGCCAGGTACACCAGGCCTACGGGCAGCTGGAGGGAAGGGGCCCGCTGCCCCAGACTGAGGGTGAGCCACACGTAGTAGCTGCCCCCCACCATCATTACGGCTACGGCAAAGCAAAGGATGAGTCCATCGATGATGCGGTTGACGCGCCGCCGGCGCGCCGGCGGCAATCCATCGGGAAAAAGCGAAATGGCAATGTGGCTGCGGGTGCCCACGGCGTAAGCGGCGCCCATCAGACTGATCCAGATGAGCAGGTATCCGGCCAGCTCTTCCGTCCAGCCCGCCTGGTTGCCCAGAGCGTAGCGGGTAATGACGCCCCAGAGGACGACGACGACCTGCACGGCCAGGAGCAGCGCACAGAGGTAACCGAGGAATTTCAGGGGCTTCATTGGGCAGTGAGGATTCGTTCCAGAATAGGGGCCAGGTCAGGATCCTGCCGGGCGGCGGTGTACATCTGCTCAACGGCCGCGCGGAAGGCAGCGGCATCCACTTCGGTGAAGGTCACGCCCGCTTTGGTCAGCTCCCGCACCGCCTCTTCCTCGGCCGCCTGCCAGCTCTCGCGCTGGAAGGTGGTGGCGCTCCGGGCGGCTACGGCCAGCCAGTCCCGCTCCTGCCCACTGAGTTTTTCCCAGGTGGCCGTGCCGATGACTAGGACGTCGGGGACCGCCGTATGCCGGTCGTAACTGTAGTAAGGAGTGACTTCGTAGTGGCGGCTGGTGTAGTAACTAGGCAGGTTGTTCTCCGCCGCATCCACTACGCCCTGTTGCAGGGCAGTGTAGAGTTCGCCGTAGCTGATGGGCGTGGGGCTGCCGCCGAGGCTTTTGATCAGGTCAACGGCCATGGGCGAGTTCTGGACCCTCACTTTCTTGCCCACCACGTCGGCGGGCGTCCGCACCGGCGCAGATTTCGTGTAAAAACTGCGGGTGCCGGCATCGAAAAAGGTGAGTCCCCGCAAGCGGGCTGCGGCGCCCTGGGCGAGCAATTCCTGCCCGACCGGGCCATCGAGCACCCGGAAGCTGGTTTCGCGGTCCTCAAACAGATAAGGCAGGCTCAACACGCTGTAGGCAGGGGCGAAGCGTTCCATCACCGCGGCGGAGACTTTCGTCATGGCCAAAGACCCGAGCTGGAGCAGTTCCAGGTTCTGGCTCTCGGTGCCGAGCTGGCCGCCGGAGTAAATTTTGAGCCGCAATTGCCCGTCGCTGATCGAGTCGAGCACCTCGCCCATCCGCACCATGCCGCCGTGTACGGGGTGGCTCACGTCCAGGCCGTGGGCCAGGCGCAGCGTTTTCCCCTCGCTGATCTCCCCACAGGAAAAAAGACAGCCCAGCGCGCACGCCAGCAACAGCAAGCGCACGGAGGAGGTCAGCAGCACGGGGGCGCTCAACGCAGGTGCCGGGAACGGTAAAGGAGCGGGGGAAGGATGTGCTGGCAATGAAGTGACTTTAAGCGGGGTTAAGATAATCGACACAGCGCGGACAAACGCCACGGGGAGCAAAGTTCCCCCACGACCAAAAAGACGCCCCCCTACCCTGCCAGCCCTGACATCGCCCGCAACAAAGCCGCAAACCCGCTTAATTTTCCGGCGGTGAACCGTAAAAAGCGGGTGCAATGACCGAACTTTACGCATAAATTATGCTCCCGGGCAAACAAGTGCGGCCATTTTCCAGTAAAGTAGGCAGGTCCTTGTTTTTTTGTTTCCCTATTCCATTAGCCTCCCCCCTCGCCGATGTCGCTTAGACTGCTCTTTACCTCCCTGGCTTTCTCCTGCTTAGCGGCTCTTGCCGCCCAGACTGACGTAAGTGCCTTGGTGGCCAAATACAAGGAAGATCCCCGTGGTCCTTACCGCGACATCCGCTGGTTTTGTGCCTCCGGGGACGTCCGCGAACCCAAGGACCCCTGCCCCGAGCCCAGCAAAGAAAACCGCCAGCACGCCCGCTATAAAACGGAAGTCATCAACCTGGGGCGCGACGAACACCTCTTTCTGGGGCAAATTCTGGCACCTACCGATCGGGCCAAGTTTTGGGACGAAGCCAACAACCACTCCCGCCTCATCCAGTACCAGCTCGGCAACTACCTGGCGGCTATTGACGACGGCTGGATCCTGCGCCAGGCCCAGTACTACCGCGGCGCTTTTCAGGTGGAAGACGAAATGGCCTGGGGACGCAAGTTTTTTGCCTGGCTGCTGGCCAAAGACGAAGAAGTTGCCGCCAACTTTTACCTCATCCGCCAGGCGGTAAAGGACATTCCCCACAACAACGATACGAACCTGACCCAGAAAATCCGGGCCGACTCGAAGTACATCGCCGATACTTACCCGAAGTTCATGGCCCTGCGCACCAAAATTCACGGGCAGCCGGAAGGCAAAGATGCCGCCGCCGTGGAAAGCTTCCTGCGGGAACACCAGGATGAACTTGCCACCCTGCAACTGGTCGAAGCCACCCAAACCCTGGCCGACGATATCCGTACCGCTTACCTGAGCCACGACCTGGTCGCCGATCTTCTCCCCCACATCGAACAACTCGGTGGCGAAAGCGCCCTGAAGCCCAAACTCACCGCCTTTACCGAATACCACGCTACCAACCCCTCCGTGCCCAACACCATGGGCCGGGTAACGGCTGCGGCCGACTTACTCTGGGAAATTCGTCTGGGCCTGCTGGACGAACGGGACCAGGATCGCCTGCCTTTGCTCGACGCCAGCCTGATCCTGGAAACCATCATCTTCACTTCCGCTAACGACTGGAAAGCAAACGACGCCCGGGCCCTGACCGAAAAAATCTGCTACCTGGCCGAAGCCGCCGCAGGGGCTGGCCTGGTCGAGCAGTGGGAATTTGAAGCCGCCGCCCTCCAGCTGGCCGATATGAACTATCGCTACGTCTTCCCCTACATGCTGGAGAATTACCTCGATAACGCCCGCCGGGTCGTCGAATGGGGCACCGCTACCAACCGGGCGGTGTACGGTGAGGTAGTGGAACGCTACACCGCCTTCGAACCCAAAGCCCAGGGTTTCCTTGACGACCGTATCCGGAGTTCCGTGCTCCTCCCACTCGGCAATGCAGTGGGTAAATTGGGCGACTGGGTAGCCATTGCCGGCAACCTCAACAACGCCATGCTGGACGTGCCCAACCAGGGCCAGCTTCGCGGGCTCAACCCCGGCTACGCAAAAGGTACCCTCCACGTAATCGAAGGCACCCCGGAAGAATTGGAAGTGAACGCTACCGACATCTACGTCTTCGCCACGCCGCCGGCCGACCTCAAGCCCGTAGGCGGCATTGCCACCGTCAATGAAGGCAATATGGTCAGCCACGTCCAACTGCTGGCCCGCAACCTGGGCATCCCCAACGCAGTGCTCACCGACGAGCAGTTCCGGGCACTGCGCAAGTACGACGGCCAGGAGGTCTTCTACGCCGTGTCCAACGGAGGAACCATCGTCATGAAAAAAGCCGCTGACCTGACCGACACCGAAAAGGCCCTCTTCACCCAAACCGAAAGAAAAACCGACCGCATCACCGTCCCCGTTGAAAACATCCGCCTCGACGTCCGCCGGGTCCTCAACATGCGGGAAGTGCGGAGCAAGGACAGTGGCAAACTCTGTGGCCCCAAAGCCGCCAACCTGGGCCAGCTCAAGGCCCTCTTCCCCGAAAAAGTAGTGGAAGGACTCGTCATTCCCTTTGGCATTTTCCGGGCTCACCTGGACCAGCCCATGCCCGGCCAGGGAGGCAAGTCCTACTGGGCCTTCCTGAACGAGCGCTTTGCCGAAGCCCGCAAGATGGAAGAAAGTGGACGCTCCGCCACGGAAGTGGAAGCCTACACCCTGGCCCAGTTGGATATCCTGCGCGAAGCCATCCTGGAAATTCAGCTGGACCCCGGTCTCATCCAGGCGCTCCAGGACAGCTTCCGGACGGTACTGGGCGATGCGCTCGGGAAAGTCCCCGTTTTTCTTCGTTCCGACACCAACATGGAAGACCTGCCCGATTTTACGGGCGCGGGCCTCAACCTGACGGTGTTCAATGCCGTGGATCCTGCGGCCATCATCGACGGCATCAAGAAGGTATGGGCCAGTCCTTACACCGAGCGGAGCTACCGTTGGCGGCAGCGTTACCTCCTCAACCCCGAGAACGTCTATCCCAGCATCCTGATCATTCCGAGTGTGGACGTAGACTACTCCGGGGTGATGATCACCAAAGGCGTTGCTTCGGGGCGGGAAGACGACGTGACGGTGGCCTTCAGCCGTGGCGCTGGCGGAGCGGTGGATGGGCAGGCCGCCGAAGCTTACCTGCTGGATTATACCGGCCGCACCGTTTTGCTCAGTCCCGCCCGCGAACGGTTTCACCGTCGCCTGCCCGCCACGGGAGGTTCGGTGATGCTGTCCGCCCCCTTCCACCAGCGCATCCTTTCGGAAGCCAACCTGCTGGAACTCCGTAAGCTCGCCGCCGAGGTGGAACGCGTGATGCCGGAAGCGCCCGGGGTGACGGGTAGTGGCCCGTGGGACGTTGAGTTAGGCTTCCAGAACAACAGAATCTGGCTTTTTCAGATCCGCCCCTTCGTAGAAAACAAACAAGCCCAGTCTTCCGACTACCTGGAAAGCATCAGCCCCCGGCAGCCCGAAGGCATTTATTACGACCTTACTGTCCCCCTGGAAATTTAAGTCCGAATGAAACTTCGTTATTCTGCCCTCTTGCTGGTGGCTATTGCCGCCCTGTTGTTCATCCCCTGGCAGCGGGGAGAGAGCTACCCCGTGGGCGGGGGGATTGACCACACGGGCATTCGCCGGCTGGTGCGCTTAGAGCGGATGGACTCCAGCCGCTTCGTCAAGACGTTGCCTTACGGGAGCCGTTACAGCCTGCCCTATATCCGCCTCAACCTCATCGACCAACCCGTTGACTCCAACCTGCTGGCGCGGGATTCCACCCTGGAGGCGGAACTCGAAAAATACATCCCCAACGGCGGGCGGGCCTACTCGCTGGCAATCATGGACATTACGGCCGGCCGCGCGCCCCGTTACCTCGAACGGAACGCCAACCTGGGCTACCAACCCGGAAGCGTAGGCAAGCTGGCCGTCATCACGGCCCTGATGTGTGAACTGGAAAACCTGTACCAGGACAGCATTGAGGCCCGCTGGGCTTTGTTGCAGAATAAGGTGGTCCGCGGTGGAGATTTTGCCGTCTATGATCACCACACCATCCCCGATTACGACCCGGAGACGGAACGCTATACCCGCCCCCAGGTGAATACGAAACATGAGTTTAGCCTTTACGAATGGATTGACCACATGCTTTCGGTCAGCAACAACGGTGCGGCCAGTGTAGTATGGCGGGAGGCCATGTTGATGCGCGTTTTCGGCCAGCGCTACCCTACCCTGACGCAGGAAGAAGCTGATGAATACTTCCGGACCGCCAACCGCAAAGCCCTGAGCGACATTGCGGAGAACGTCGTCAATGAACCACTGCGCCACCTCGGCATTGGCCACGACGAGTGGCGGCTGGGCACCATGTTTACCCGTGGGGCCAGCGCCATCGTGCCACCCCAGGGCGGCAGTACCGGCTCGCCCCGCGGCCTGATGAAGTGGCTGGCCGCCCTGGAAAGTGGCCGGGTGATCGACGCCCCCACCAGCCTGGAAATCAAGCGTTTGATGTACATGACCGACCGCCGTATCCGCTACGCCCACGCCCCCGCCCTGGATAGCGCGGCCGTCTACTTTAAATCAGGATCTCTGTACGGCTGTAAGCCAGGCACCAGCTGCGGCAAATACCGCGGCAACCGGATGAATTACATGAACTCCGTCGCCATCGTAGAGCAACCCGATGGGACGAACTACCTGGTGGCCCTGATGACCAACGTGCTTTCGCGCAACTCCGCCTACGACCACCAGTTGCTGGCCACGCGGATCGATAAACTGCTGCGCAACAGTGCTCAGGCCACCAATGACCCGCCCGAAAGCATTGGTACTGGAGAAGAATAGTCCCTTTACTCCTTTCCTCCCCTTGCTCCGTTACCTTTCCCTGGCACCTGCGACCGCGCCCTACTCCAACGCTGCGGGCGGTTCAGGACCCGCTCCTACTGCAATTGTTCTCCCCGCAGGCGGCGGAGTGCCTTTTCGGCAAAGTCGCGCACCCTTTTATCGGGTGCGGAAAGGCATTTTTCCAAGATGGGCCGGTAGCGAACGTCGCCCTGCAAGCCGAGCACGTGGATGACGGCCAACTTGAGCCTGACGTCGCGGCCACCGAGAATCCGGCGGAAATTTCTGAACTGGATCTCTTCCAGTTGCGCCACATCTGTTTCCCGCTGCCGGGCGTGGTGGGCGTCGGCGGCCTGGATGCCGTACTCCATCAGGGGAATCACGAGGCGCTTGAGGGGCTGATCGAGCAACACATCCAGAAATTCCAGCGCATTGATTTTTTCCTGCTGGCCGGCGGCGCGCAGTCCGCGGTAGACGGGGATGATGTCAGCGGGCGGGTACCGAAGTCCCATCAGGCGGAACAGTCGATCAAGGTTTCCATCCTGGCGCTGGAGGAGCAGCCGGTAGAGCCCGCTGCGGGCTTCGCGGAGTTGTTCGTTGCCCAAGGGCAGCAGTTTCGCCTGTGCTTCCAGGTTTTTGATGGCCGTGCGGTAGGTTTTGGCTTCGGCCAGAATATGGCGGAAAATCTGGGTGGCGGGCATTTGAAGTTCGGGAAAATCCCGCCGCATGGCGTTGAGGGCACGCAATACTTCCAGCCGCAATTCGAGATCGGCCGGAAAGTATTTCTCGATGAGGGCAAAAAGGAGAACAACGGTTTGCTGGTGGTTGATTTTTTCCAGCACCGTAGGTAGCCGGCGGAGGTCTTCCAACTGGATTTTGCCCTCCTGCAGGTAAGTGGGCAAGGCGCGCACCAGACTGAGGTCGTACTGCACCAAAACGGAAATGGCGTAGGGACGGTAGGGGGCTTCAGACAGCAAATTGACCAGAGGGAAAATCCACCTTTCGTCCAGGCTTTCCCCCGCCGCCAGGATAGCGGCCTGGACCATTTTGGGATCCTGCCCCCCGAGCTCAGTGGCGAGAAACTCGTGCCCGAGAGGTGTTCCGGCGCGTCCTGCGGCCACCAGAAGTTTGCGTCTCCAGGCGACCGCTTCCTCTTCGGGCAGGCGCTGCAAGGCCTCCACCCGCTGGTCAAAGTGTTCCTGCAGTTTCCAGCGTTTGCGCAATACGGGGTTGCTGCGGGTCTCCTGCACGAGCTCAACGAGGGCGGCCCCGGCAATTTCCGCCCGGGGGTCGTTGAGCTGGTCCTGGATCAGTGGCTCGGCATCTTCCAGGTGGTGAGTGACGAGGTATTCCAGTGCGGCATTTTTGACGCGGATGTCGGGGTCGGCCAACATGGGCATCACTTCCATCAGCAGGTCGGGTCCCTGCCGCAAACTCAGGCTATTGAGGGCGCGGGCCCGGACGGCCGGAGACTCGTGGTGAAGCAAGCGCTGAATGGGTTCAGTGAACTGCTCGTCGCGTAAGTCGGCCGTTCTTTCCAAGACGTAAAGCACCTGCCGGCCATCGGAGCCCAGCTCAGCTTCGTTGAGCACCCGCAGAAAACCAGCCAGGACTTCCTTGTGGCGGGAGTCGAGGCCCTTACGCTTGTCTTTGGGCCGCAGGTGGCGCAGTTGATCGCGGAAGGCATCCAGGTACTCCTCCCGGATCAGCAGGACGCACACCAGCCAGATGAGGGCAAAGAACAGCACGACCGGGCTGATGCCGAAGGAGGTAATGCCAAATCCGTCGACCAACAAAAGCAGCAGCAAGCCCCCGATTCCGCCAGCGGCAGAGTCAACCAAGACGTCAATGTAGGTTTTTACCTTTCCCTTTACCTGGGGATCTACGGGCAAGAAGAGCATTTCCACCCCAGCGCGGTGCAGGCTTTGTTTCAAACTACCGTCCACCAATCTGCTAAAGGTAGCCGCGCCCAATCCTGGCACCAAAAACATGAAAAAGGCCCCCAAGGAGAGCCCCGCTGGCAAAAACAGCAGAGCCCCGCTCACCCCGATGCGCTGGACAATCCGTTGGGTGAACAGCAGTTGGATGAGCAGGCCAATAACGTTGAAAGTAGAAAACCAAAAGCCGAAGAAGGCAGTCAGCCGGTCGGGGTCGGCAAAGCGCGCCGAGGCCAGGGCACTGAACTGGTAATCCACCAACTTAGCCGTAATGACACTGAGCGCGATGATGCCACAAAGCAATAACAAATGGTTAGAGGCCAGAATGATGCGGTAAGGCTGTGCCGCCGCCAGTTCTTCGGTAAACTCCCGTTTGGCTTTGGTTCTTTGCGGCTGCACGTAATGGCGCCAGATGTACAGGCTGATGAAAATGCAGGGCAAAAGCATGGCCGTAGCCAGGAAGAGCAGCATCCGCATCCCCACCACCGAGGCCAGTAAATTGGCCAGGTAGCCGCCCAGAATGCCGCCCGCAATGGCCCCGGCGCCAATTGGCCCGAAGAGCCGCTTGGACTGCCGGATGTCAAAAACCATGCTGGCCAGCATCCAAAACTGGGAGGCCGCGAGCACCCCAAAAAGGGCCACCCACAGGTACAAACCCACCGCGACAATGTCTTTGGAAGCCCCCAACGGCAGTACCAAACCAAACAGGAGAAGGGTAAATATGCACACCCCGAGGCTCCACAGATTAACGCGGAGGATGGAGAAGTACTTAACCGCCGCAGCGTACACCGTGGAGATGATCGCCGCAACTATAGCCGTCAGAATGTACGCGTAGGGCAAAGCCTCCGGGCCAAAGCGGGAAAGAAAAAACGCACTCCCCACCGGCTTGGTGATGAGCAGCACGGCAATGATCAGAAAAATTTGCAGTTGGAGCAATAGCATGGCCCGCCACTCGCCGGGGCGCACGTTCAAAATCCGGCCGAGGAAGCGTTTCAGTACAAGGATGTCCAGGGAAATTAAGGGTTGCTTTCCGATCGATGCAGCAAACTAGGGGCCTGCACGATAGCCCAAGACAAACATAAGAATTTCCCGGCAGGATTTGAGCAGCCCGCCAGTAGATTGTCCGGCCAGCGGGGCAAAGACCATGCCAGCATCCCTTTCTCCAACGCAAAAAGGCCCTCGGACACAGCGTCCGAAGGCCTTTTTTCCTTGGTTAAGGTAAGGATGGATCACAGGAAACAAGGTCCTGCCCTCCCCTGCCAGCATTATTTTGCTACCGGGTGCTTCAGCAAATCGTCGAGCACTTTAGCCAGGTCGCGGCAAATTTGCTCCCCATTGGCATCATCGATGAGGGCAGTCATGACGTAATTGCGGGCGGGGCCCTGTACGAGGGCTACGTCGGCGTGGAAAGTGCTCCAGGAGCCAGACTTCCGGTAAACTTTGGCATCGGGCGCTACCTGGTCCAGGGTATTGACAAACTTGTGGTGCAACTCGGGATCTACCAGGTAGCTGCGCATTTTGGCGGAGCTTTCGGGGCTGAGCAATTGGTCATTGGCCAGCAAGTAGAAGAAACGGCAGATTTGCTCCGTAGTCGCCGCATGGCTGATGCCCAGCATGGGGTCCGGATGGCGGTTGCCCCCCGCAGCGTAACGTTTTCCAACCCAGAGGCCACCGCCGAATTCAGGATCGTAGAGCTTCAGCGCGGGAGAGGTCATCGTCCGCTCAATGTTCTTGAAACCAACCAGGTCGATCATCCGCGTAGTAGCGGCGTTGTTTGACTTGGCGATCATCAGGCGCATATCCTGGCGCACCGTAGCCGTCTCTTTGAGCTCACCACGCTCAATGGCGTCGTGGGCGGCAGCCAGAACGGCAATTTTGGGCAAACTTGCTGCGTACATCATGTGCCGTCCATTGATGGAAGCATAAGAAACCGCCGCCGTGTTGGCCATGTCAACAACGCCGATGGCCATCTTTTTGCTCCGCACCAGTTCACGCCACACTGGGTTGGCGTTGATGCGCTCGCGGAGCCGCGAAGCGAGATCAGTGTTTTCCAAACTGCGCAACTGGGGAAGCACCGCAGGCTCACTCGGAGCCTCCACTTCCGGCTCCGCAGGGGCCGTGGAAAATTCGGGGAGGAAAAACATGCCCGCCGCAGAAATGCGTCGGTTGAGGTTTTCGTCGAAAGAAAAACTTTCGAAGCTCATCATAATTGTCGATAACGACACGAAGAGCAGAAGGAAAAAGCGCTTAGCCATAAGTCATTTTGAATCCGGAGCTACTGGTGTGATGATGAATTTTGGGAAAAGGTAGACCAGATGGTGTGAAAAGTAAATGCGAAGACAAGAATGTAACTGGGATTAAAATTTGGCTAACTAGGGGCGAATCATGCATCGCTGGCCGACAAACGCAGGTGCTTAACGTTTTGTTGGATGCGAATATATAGAAAATCCAATTGTTACCATTTTGCCCCCGATCTTTAACAGTTCTTTATCATTTCCATAACACTCCTTCAAGCTCCTTCTTCTCCTTCCCAGCAACTTTTGCATCTCCTTGTTTTACAGACTTTTATGCGTAATCGCCTCCGTTGGGCGCGGCCGCAGGTGCGCAGAATCGGACCACTGAGCAAGGAAAGGCCGGAACCGGGGAAGTCACAGCCTTCGCCCAACCCGTCCAAGCCTAAGCCCCTTCTTGGCCCAAGCCCGCGTTCCCCAAAACCAAGCACGGAACTGACTGGGTTGGGTTGCCGGCTAGGGTGCCCCTCTAAACCTGGACCAACGCGAGGAGCAACCGGACAGCATCGGGCTTCCACCTGGACAAAGTGGAGACCAACCGCTTTATTGGGACTTGGACCAAGCGAAAAAGGCTTATTTTGCCGGGCCATTGCTGGCCTCATCTTAAGCCCGCTCCCCTTCAAATACGGGCAGCTGGGCGGCCTGTACAGCAGCAGTGGGGACCTGTAGAGCACCTGCCTTGACCTGGCCGGACGATAAGGGGAGGCGGAGGACCTGACCGCGAAGTCAGCAGACTGGTTTAGCGGGTCGGCCACGCAGGAGCGGCGTAGCCAAAACGTGCAGAATTTTACACTGAACAAGACAAAAGCGCTGGGTACTGTGAAGCAAAACGTAGGCAAGACCTTAGGTTCAGCGAGGCTTTTTAACGCAGTGCAGGATTACCTTTCGCTTTGCGGCTACTCCTCCGTGGTGCCTCTTACAGCCTCTTGAGAACTGGCTAAACCAGTCCAATACGCCCCCATCTGGATAAATAGTTTTACCACATCACCATGCAGATCAACCTTAGCTTCACTCACCTACTCCTGGCACTGTTGGCGGTTTTGTGCAGTTGCACCTCCAAGCGTTCGGACGAAGCACGGGAACACTACTTTGAGGAAAGAAACAAGCTGCACGACGGCGACTATCTGGCTACGTACCCACTACACAGCCCGGATTCGAGCATCATTCGCTTACGGGCGGAGGTGCTTTCACCCTATCAGCCCTGGGGATGCATGGGCTTGTGGTACCGGATGCCCCACACCAATAGAGACTCCTCGTTCCGGCTACTGGAACTCTACGAACGCTACTACCCGCACGACACCGTACGAGCCTTTGCACAGCTAAAACGTGCCGAGTTCTATGTGGATGCCGCTCAATTCGCGCAAGCGGACACTTGCCTGCGCGAGGTGGAGCAAATCAGCTTACGCCTTAATCGAACGCTGGACCTAAGTGACGTATACTTTTTGCGGGGGCGGATCGCTATGTATCGCAACGATTTTTCCCAATCTCGCCAGGCGCTTTTCAAATACATCGAACTTTTGGATGGCCTGGACCCTGCCTTCTCCCAGGCCCACGCGCTAGCCTATCATTCTATCGCGGTATCTTATGAGCGCGCCCGCCAGTACGAAAGTATGCTGGCATGGATCAACAGGCTCTGGACGGCCCTTCAGCTCCACGATGACTACTGGGTGCCTCGGCTGAAAGCACAAACTGCGCTGCTGGCTGGAATAGGCCAGCTTGGTGTCCGGCCCGATTCTAGCCTTCAGTGGGCAAACCAGGCCGAACGGATCATCCGGGAAGACCTGCAATTGCCACCACCTGCCAGGCTCTCCTACCTATTCGGACGCGCGTATTCGGAGCTGGAACAATGCGATGCGGCCCTTCCCTACCTACTGGCCGCTTACCAGCAGAGGCCTGGCGCGCAAACGGCATTTGGGCACTACCAGTATGCAATGGCCCTGGGGCAAGCCTACCTTTGCGTTGGACGTCTCGATTCCGCCGTACTCCTGCTTAACGAGTCATTGGCCAGCCCAGATACTGGCAACCTGGCCGCAAGCCACCAGATGCTCGGCGAAATAGCCCAACAACAAGGTAATTATAAAAAGGCTTGGGAACACCAAAAAACCTGCGACGAACTGCTCAAGGCCAAATTTACTAGCGACCGAATCAATGCCGCCGCTGAAACCGATGCTCGCTACGAGGCCCTGGTACAATCCAAGCGAGTAACTGAATTGGAAAATCAACACCACATTCATCGGCTGCGGCTGATTGCCCTAATGCTTTGTATTTTCCTGCTCATTGGCACCGGCATCTCATTCTATCTACGACATAAACAGCACCGTAGAATGCTCGCCCAACATAATGAATTACTCAAACAAGAAAAACAGCTCGTCGAGCTACGCGCGCAGCTTAAAGAAGAAGAACTGGCACAATCGCAAGAAGCGCTCCTGCAAACTAAGGACGAATTGCTGGAAGCTGAAAGCCTTCTCAACTTTAAAAATCAACTGATCAACACCCTAGAACTCCGCTTGCTGCGCTACGACAAGTCCAAAGATGCCTCTCCCATACCAGCACACCCCGTCAAAGCGCCATTCCCAGAGGCTCAAGAAGCGCCCTTCAGTGAAATGCGGATACTCACTAAGGAGGAGTGGCGCTACTTTCAGGAGAAATTCTCAGCACAATTCCCCAATTTTTTGCAACACCTGCAATCTTGCCATCCCGCACTTACCCCCGCAGAAAAACGCCTGATCATCCTCATCAAAATCGGGTTTGACACTCCCCAAATAGCCGGAATGCTGGGGATAGCGGACAGTAGTGTATGGCGCAGCCGAAACCGCCTCGTTAAAAGCCTAAACCTAGATTCTGCCAAAAACCTCGACCACTATATTCGGCAGTCGCTGTGATTAATGGGTAAGACAATGCACTCCTACCAATCAAAACGTAGATCACCCGCCCAAAATAAAAAAGGCCACAGCCTTCAAAAGGTGTGACCTGAAAGAGAGTAGATCTGTTGTTCATAGTGTTTATCAAGCCCCATCACGGCAGAATGCTAATCACCTGAGGAAATCCTATAATCTCGAAAAAATATCTAAACTCAACTTGACAGGGCTTTTACAAGAAGGCGAAAAAGAAAATCGAAAGACGACTATTGACAGCAACTTTGTACCCTGCAAAGAACCCTATTACACCCCGAATTTCGCTTTTCGGCACTAGGACAAACACTAGGACAAAACGACTTCCACCTAATTGCCTGAAAATCAAAGCCAGCCAACAATACACTCCTGCATATTAGGTAGTGGAGAGCAACTTCAGCCCGACCCCCAAGGTACTGTCGCGGCTTTAGCCCGACCCCCAAGGTACTGTCGCGGCTTCAGCCCGACCCCCAAGGTATTGTCGCGGCTTTAGCCCGACCCCCAAAGTATTGTCGCGGCTTCAGCCCGACCCCCAAGGTATTGTCGCGGCTTTAGCCCGACCCCCAAAGTATTGTCGCGGCTTCAGCCCGACCCCCAAAGTATTGTCGCGGCTTCAGCCCGACCCCCAAGGTATTGTCGCGGCTTTAGCCCGACCCCCAAGGTATTGTCGCGGCTTCAGCCCGACCCCCAAGGTATTGTCGCGGCTTTAGCCCGACTCTCTCAAGACCGAAGGTCGCTAGAGGTATTGTCGCGGCTTCAGCCCGACCCCCAAGGTATTGTCGCGGCTTTAGCCCGACTCTCTCAAGACCGAAGGTCGCTAGAGGTATTGTCGCGGCTTCAGCCCAACCCCCAAGGTATTGTCGCGGCTTTAGCCCGACCCCCAAAGTATTGTCGCAGCTTCAGCCCGACTTCCCCATCTCGGGCTTTAGCCCGACAATACTGGTCGGGCTAAAGCCAAGACAATACCTTCTCCTCTCCCCCACCAACGCACAAGCCCCGCCACTCCTAAGAGCAACGGGGCCTGTACTGTCGCGGCTGTAAACCCGACTAAAC
>NZ_JACSIT010000050.1:2500-131593 GCF_014349155.1 Neolewinella lacunae | reverse complement strand
TCTTGTTTTGTAGTAGATCCAAAGATACGGGCTCCAGCCCAACTTTCACCCCCCTGGCTATGAGGCCTCAGTCGGCCGATTCATGCAACAACGCCGCTCTGATTTGCAAGTTCAGGTAAAGGATTCAAATGGAGTCGTTAAAATATATTAATATGACATTTTCTAATTTTGATCCATTTGCAGTATGGTACTTTAGTAGTAGTAAGTCTAACGAATACTACAAATACAGTAATAGAGATTTCGGATGTTATCCCATATGGGTTTTTTGGAACTTAAAGAAAGTACTTGATATTTTATATAGAAATAAAATTCTGCAAGTCAACAGGTTGACTTTTTTGAGTGAAAAGAGATTCGTTGTTGAAACGGGGAGTGAGATTGATGTAGAAATGATAATTGATATTATTGTACAGAAAGTACATACAGAAAGATTTCCTGCAATAAAATTCTCGGGACAAACAACCTTAATTGAAAATGGACAAGAGAGCAATTATTTTGGTATCGTTGATTTCCAATGTGACTTGGATGTAGGTAATTTTAATATTACTTTACTCTCTGATTGCTGGGTGCCTATTGATAGAGAAGATAAACTGCAAATTGATTTAGCCGAACAATGTAGTCCGAGATTGATTAAGGTCTTAAAGGAAATAAAGGAACTTGGATTTGATTCCATAGATCCTGATTGTGGAGAAGAATATACTGACGAACTTCTTCCTCAATTTGGGTTTAAGGTTTTTCTACGCGATTCTGCTGTAAATGAGATTGATTACAACTCTTTATCGATAGAGGAGAAAAAAAGCATAGAAAAATATCTTTGGAAGAATAGGGGAGAGTGCCCTGGATTGAACCTCGTCGATGATTTAACGAACTCATGATGAGTTTTCTGATGGATGATAGTGCTTTCGAAAAACTTTGAGGAATGAGTATTTCTTTAGGGAGAATGGATAAGCTAATTGGTGGGTGATTTGGAATTATCAGACCCTCTCAAATCTTAGGTAGATTAACTTTTTTCTACTTTTAACAACTTTAAAACAACAAAACCACTAATTAAAATGAGAAGAACGATTTATCTATTCTTACTCTTGGGCCTTTGCTTGCCAACTTATGCCCAAGACTTTTCGTCTACCGGCATTCTCACCTTCGCCAATGGCGGAGTGACCACCGAAGACCTGAACAAGGACAGCTTCCCAGACATCCTGTTTCTGAAACGGGAACGCTTCACCAATCTAAACAACCGGCTGATCCGGCTCCTGAATGATGGGGAGGCGATGCTTTCCTTCACCGAGTTGGAAATATCGACGACCAACGAAATCTTCGGAACCCCAACGGCGGCTGATTTTGACCAGGATGGCGATATTGACATCGTATACTCCGGAGCAAATGAGGGAACCCTGCTGCTTTTTCAGGGCGAAGCGGACAACACGCTCACGGAAACCGTCTTGGCCATCAAGGGCGCAGGCAGGTTTGCTACGGCCGACCTGAATGGGGACGAGTTCCCAGATATGGTAGGGCTTAGCTTCGTTGACGAAGAGGTGGTGGCCTACCTAAACACCAACGGAACGGGCTTCACCCGCACTACGATTTACGATACCGGCATCGAGCCATCGGCCTTTCAGGTGGTAGACATTGATGGTGATGGAGATGACGACGTGGCGGTGGGAACGGATGATTTCACGGAAGAATCCCTCGTTTTGCTGATCAACAATGGTTCCGGTATGTTTACCAAACAGGTGATTGAAAGTACCTCCAGCGTAGTCCGTTCCGTGAATGGAATTTCAGCGGGAGATTTAAACGGAGATGCTAAGCTTGATCTGGTTATAGTGGCTTCCAGTAAGTGTTTCTCTTACCTGCAGGGGGAAGCATTGAATTTTACCCGAAAAGAGGAGTTGTCCAATTTTAACACTTTCCGCAGTGTAGCCGTTGGGGACTTCAACGGAGACCAGCGAGACGATTTTGTAGTGGGAGACAACAGCGGCGAAGGGATAACCCTTTACACCAATGATGGCATGGCTACCCCTGGGTTTGTAGCCTCACCGGTGAGGGGCATTACTCCAGTGTTTAGTCTTTCCGCACAAGATTTGAACAGGGATGGCGACTTAGACCTGGTGGCCAGCAACGGAAGTGTATATGCTTTTGAAAATGAGCTGGAGCAGATTCCACCGGTGGGGGTTTCCTCCATTGTTGTTCGGGAAGCCAGCATTTTTCCTAATCCGGTAGGCGAAGGATTCGTCTTTCTGCAAGGGGAGGCTTTGGGGCTTGCGCACACGTATGAACTGCTAGACATTTCTGGGCAATTGGTGCGCAGCGGCCGGGTGGATGGTTCCGGGCGTATTGACCTGCGGGGAATGGTTCCCGGGAGTTATGTGATTCGCTTGTTCGAAGGGAATTTGCTTTGGGGCCGGGCGAAGATTATTAAGTATTAGGATTACTCCTTTTTTTATTTAACTAAGACAACAGAAAAATGTCAAATAAAATTCAGGGTGTAGTCGGAGAATAGGAAAGTCTGCGCTGCTCTATGATTGCTCGTCATCTGGATGGAGGATTTAGTGAGCGGAGTGGGGTGGTGATGGTTCGAGTGCCTTAAATTGTAAAATAAAATTCCATGATTAAATCGACTCTTACACTAGCTGTGGTTTTCGCATTAGGGGTTCTTAGCGCTCAAAGTTACGTTGAGTATAAAAACCACCTTGGGTACGAAAATCAGAATTTTAGAGATAGCCTAGAGGCTGTTTCACGTAGAACCCTTGGCGGTTTTTCAGATCCGCCTGTCGACTCAATCAAGGTGTTTGACAGTTCTCTTTACCTACATGATAGGTCTAAAAATAGAGGGGTCGAAAATGCATGGGTGTCTTTAATCCAAGAAGTATCAAGCTTAAGTAATTATCATATACTTTTTGGGAGATTTAAGTCTAATTCAAGTAGAGAAGATGAATTTAGGGTTAATATAATTTTTCCAAGCGCTTATCCATTCTCATGCGTCACTTCCCAACAATTGCAAGGTGTAATCAATAGATTTGAGAGTGGAGCATTAACCATTGAAACTGAATCAGAGTATTTTGCTGCAAAACTTCAGTTTCTTAACGAAATTAGTGAATTAGTTGATAGGCGAAAATTTTGTTGCTCAAGTTCAAAAAATGAAGAACTTAAAAATAGTGCAACCCCAGATTCAATAATTCTGAATATTAGCATCGATGGATGCAACACCTTCCTCAATGAACGGGAAACGTTATTTATTTCTGAAGCAGCAGATATGCCTGAAATTAGCTTTTTTTTAGATTTTTGGTCTTATGATAATCTGGACTTGTGCTACCCTAAAGTGGATGTAAAATTAGTAGTTGAATATTCAAGAAAGGTTTCAGGGCATCCAACAAGGGATAGAAATGATGTCACTGTCTTTACAATGGATAGTTTAGAATTTGGATTTAATTACGTATTCCCACGTTTGGATACTGTAGTTGGAGGCAGAGCAACAATTTTTGTCATTGATCATTTTGGGAGTACACTCAAACAATTTGAATTTAGTATCAAGGGACTTAATCCGAGACTTATTGCGGTGTCAAATTTTTTAAACAATCGTCAAGATCGTCCTCTCGACGTTTTTTGGTTCCTAAATCGGTTGTTGATTAGTGAAAGTAATTCTGGGCACACTGGTATTACACCTTCTTCTGCAATGCGCCAATTTAATTCTTATGATTCAAGGAATGAAAATTTGTGGGCTACTTGGGATGCTTTTAGTCGATGTCCCAACATGAGTTTTGATGGCGGGTGGGGGCTTGCGCAACCGACGAATCCTCGACCAAATTCTCCAGAAATTCTTTGGAGTTGGAAAGCCAATATTATTGACTGTATTAGGCGTCTTCAAGAAATAGCCCAAGAAGCAGAAGCGCCCATGATTAGTCGCGCTGAACTTATTATTGAAGACATTCAGCTTTATGGTAAATCTGATACTATTCCAATTATTGACTATGGAGAGCTTCGATGGGCGCAGACTGCAAATGTATTTTACTCAACTAATCCACTTATAAGTCAGGTATTCCCTTCTAATAATTATAGGGAAATGGATAATGTAGCCTCCGTTTTAGATGCAGTCATCCTGAAAAGATTTAATGGTGCTTCAGTAGATTTTTTAACGGTTGATATAATTGGCGGAAGACCAAAATGGAAAATAAATCCGGAATCAGCGACGTATTATGTACATGGTGTTCCGACAACCCATAATTATATTGAAAGAATCTCTAGTGTATCAAGCAGTGCTCTTCCAGGAACAATTAAAATGTTTTATCGATGATTAGGGTAATTGCATCTATTTTTGTATTAATTATTTTTTCAATCAAAATTTTAGCGCAAAATGAAGCAGGAAATATAGTTATAATTAGCGGTGAAATAACAGAATATACAGCAAGTACAAATGGGATCGATCGCCCTCCCGTAATTTCACTTTTGGAAATCAGTGGAGATTCCCTATTGATTTTGGACACCCTAAATTATCTTGAAGATGAATTTATTATTAAGATGCATAATTTCCCCGACAGAGGAATTTTATATTTTGAAGGCCGAAATCTTTTCAAATCATCGGGTGTAATACGGTTTGGATTTTTGAATTATTCAGATTCTTTGGATATAAATTCAATTCTATCTGGTGATATTGGAGGGTTCAGGAGATATTTTATTTCTGGTTTTTTCATTATGGATGATAATGAATTGTATGCCTGTAACGACTTTAGATATCCTGAAATGGAATGGGGTGCTCTTAATTATAAGTTGCATAGAAATATTTTTACTGTTGCCGATTTACAAAATATTTCTATGCCCTCAATCACTTCGCCATTTCAAGACGATGCTTATTTTTCTTATAAATACCCTGATGGGAAATTTGATCGACTTAAAGCTAATTTTGGCGTCAGAGAATATAATTCTATGCCTGACGCTTTTATTCAAATACCTTTTCAGTACAGAGACTCGAGCATTAGTGAAATTTCGATTGATGTGAATAACGATGAATATTTTATTGGACAAAGTGTAAATAGTGACTATAAAGCATCTATAGATAGCTCAAATATTACCTATGTCTACACTAAAAATAATAAAAAAATTGATACCCTTGTTTTGCCAAGTAACACATCGTGTAAATGGGCAATAGATGGTGATTGGATTTATGGGACCTCTGAGTTGAGAAGGAATGAAACTTATTTGTCTTTCACCGAAAAATCATCCGATTTTTCTAGATTGCTTCACCAAAATTTCTTATTTAGGGATTCATTGATACGGAGCGGGAGAAATATCTCTCAACATTTCCTCTTGGACAAGACAGGGATTGGATTTTTCTATGATATTGTAAATGAAAATTTCCTGACATTCGACATGGGTTCGCTTGATTCAGAGGTCTTACTTTTTCAGGATAAATGTATTTTTTATCGCAAGGAAGACGAAATAAGGGTAGTGGAAGTAGATCGTGAAAATGGTGCCATAGTTGTTGAGACTGATAGGTTACTGGTGAAGGATGCTGTGCATATCCCTAATGTTCATTACTTGTTTAGGCCAAAAAGTGAATAGTGCGCAGTTGGCATAGCCCAAGCAAGCGAATTGATGCCAACTCTAGCGAAGCCAAATTCTAAATTTACCCCCGCCCCTTCCACCCCACCCGAAAACCCAGCAGCGCCGCCGTGCCCACCGCGACCAGGAAAAAAGGGTAGAGCAGCAGCGTGGGCGGGTACCAGCGCAGCAGGGCCGTCTGTCCGTAGCGCCGCGCAATCGCCCGCAGGCCCAGCCCGTCCACGGCTATTTTCGGGAGCCAGAGCAGCAAGGGGGCGCCGGAGCGCAGGTGCAGGGCAAGGAACAAAAGAGCAATGACCGCAAGGCAGCAGAGAAAGGTCAGCGCCTGGGCAAATTCCAATTCCTTGGCCCGGTACTGCCCGGCCTTGCCCGCCCAGCGCAGCCGTTGCATCCACAGCGCACGCCATCCCACTACGGGTTGGGTAAAAACGGGAACACCGGTTTCCAGCCAGGCGAAAGCAGCGGGGGATAGGGCCGCGCGGAACTTGTGGAGCAGCAAGACGTCGTCTCCCGAAGGCAGATGATCCACGCCAGCGTAGCCGCCGACGCGCTCGAAAGTCCGCCGCCGGAAGGCGAAGCAGGCGCCGTTGGCCAGGGTAGGGGTGCCCGCCGCGAGGCTGCTGCCCGTCAAGAACTGGTAAGCCATCAAGTCGAGGGCCTGAAAACCCGCACAAAAGCCCACCACAGGCGCGTTGAACACCGGACCTAAGACCACCTCGGTGTCCGGACGAAAGCTCCGGGCCAGGCGGCGGAGCAGGTCGGGCGGCAGGTCGCAGTCGGCGTCGGTCGTGAAGATCACTTCGCCGCTGCTGCGCTGGATGCCCAGGGCGAGGGCGGCTTTTTTGTGGGCCACGAGGGCGTCTTCCGCGTAGTGATCGGCCAGGGCGAGGGTTTGGACCTTCATTGCTGCCGCAGCGACTTCCCCCGCACCTGCGTTGAGCGCCCCAGAACGGCTAATGTCGGTCGAAAAATCATCGATGAGCAAAAGCTCCCACCGGTCGCGGGGATAATCCTGGGCGGCCAAAGAACGCAGCAGCCGGGTCAGATTGGCCCCCTCGTTGCGGTAGGGAACGACGACGGAAATGAAGGGACCCGTCTCCGCCGCTAAGCCCTCCGTCGCCGGCAAACGCTGCCACCACCAAAGATTGCGCAGCTGCCAGCCCGCGTAGGTGAGGATGACGGCTGCGCAAACGGCCAGGAGGAGGGCGGTCAATTAGTTGAAGAGTTCGTCGTAGGAATCGTCCTTGCGCTTGCGGGGTTCGGGCTCCGCGGCCGGGGGAAGCTCTTCGTAGGGGATGTCGAGATCCATAGGGTCCTCGGGAACTTCCTCAAAGTCGGCCCACTTGCCGTTTACTTTTTCGTCCATTTCGACGGCGCGCTCGCGAAGCTTTTTTTTGAAAAGGGCCATGGCGAGCAGGTAGGCGGCGACGAGCGGAAAGAGCAGTACGCTGAGGCCGCCGGCGACGAGCCCCAGGATCCAGTTGCGCTGAAAGAGGCGTTTGATGCTGCCCACGTAGCCCAGGAAGACCTTGTGGTCGATGATCAACGAAGCAACGAAAATGACCGGCGCGGCCCACCACAGCAGGGTGAAAAACCAGCCAGCGAGCTTGAACAAAAAGTAGAGCACCACCAGGCCGATGAGAAAACCACCGATGCCACCGAGGGGCGAACGTTCAAAAGGAGAACTGGATTTAGACATAAGAGATAGGAGTTGGTTGTCTCCAAGGAGACGAGCTTAAATATTCATTAACCGAATCGAAGGACGGAGGTTGGCAAAGGTCGGCCGACACTGCCAATTAATCGGCGAAAGTAGTCGTTTTACCGTCTTGTGCGTTTCCTTTTCGGTCGGCGATCGGCCACCCTCGTCCCCAATTTCGTAATTTTGCCCGCGATGAAGCAGCTACCTACTCTCCTCCTCTTACTTTTCTCCCTGGCCGTGGCCGCGCAGCAGACGACGATCACCGTAGAAGCCACCGGCTGCCCGGCGATGAACCTCTACGCCTTCAACGGCGCGGGCTTCGACCTGGTCAAGCCCTTCCAGGCCGATGCCCAAGGGCGCTGGGTGGGCACCTCCGCCGCCAGCACGGCAACCTTTCAGTACGTGGGCTCCAGCCCGGGGGACGTCCTCCCACTCGTCGTGGGGGCCGATGCGGCGCTGACCGTGAAAGGAGCCTGTGGTAAGATGCAGCAGGCCACCGTCGCCGGTTCGCCCATCAACGACCGTTACCAGCAGCTGAAAGCTACCTTCCAGAAGCACAACGCAGACTTCAGCACCGCCATGCGGGCCTACCAGCAAGCCCAGCAGCAGTCCAACACCGCCGTCATGGAGCAAGAAGCGGCTGCCCTGGCTACCCTAGATGAAAAGAAACGGGCGCTGGTCACATCCCTGGCCAAGGAATATCCCGTGCTGGGCCGGGTGGTGGCGATGAACACCTACCTCAGTTTCCTGAACAACAACGAGGGGCGGTTTACCAACGAGATCGACTACTTCGTCAATACCTACTTCCAGTTCGTTGACTTCAGCGATGCGGGTTACGGGGAATTGCCCTGGACCTACGAAGGCAGCCGCAACTTTGCCACGACCCTGGCCCAGGCCATCCCGAGTGACCGCCTGGGGGAAATTCTCCTGCAAGTCTACAGCCGTTGGCCGGAGGGCAGCCGGGCCCAGTTCTACGCCCTGAACGGGGCATTTGCCGCCCTGAGCCAACGCAAGCACCCGGCAACGCTGGCCATTGCCGACCAGATCGAAAGCCGCTTCAGCACCATTTTCCCTGAGGCGGTTGCCTTGGTCGCGCAGCAGTCGGCGGGCCTACGCACCTTCGCCATTGGCGCGCCGGCTCCCGACTTTACCGGCGAGAGCCCCGACGGCAGCTCCATCACGCTCAGCAGCCTGCGGGGCAAGGTCGTTTTGATCGACTTCTGGGCCAGCTGGTGCGGTCCCTGCCGCAAGGAAAACCCCAACGTTGTGAGAGTCTACGAGCAGTTCAAAGACCAGGGCTTCGAGATTTTGGGGGTTAGCCTGGACAACGACCGCGACCGCTGGCTGAAGGCCATTGCCGATGATCGCCTGACCTGGCTCCACATCTCCGATCTCAAAGGCTGGCGCAGTACTTTTGCGCAGCAGTACGGCGTTTCTAGCATCCCCCAGACGGTTTTGCTCGACCAGGACGGCAACATCCTGGCCCGCAACCTGCGCGGACCTGCCCTGGAGGAAAAACTGGCCGAAGTATTTTCCGGCAAATAATGCTGCGCAGCCCCGAAGGTGCGCAAGTAAATAAAGCTCAACCAAGCTTCCCATGAATCAGCTTAAATCGAGGATCATTGCCCTTACCGCCGCCGTCGGGCTGACCGTTGGCCTGGACCAATGGACCAAGCAACTGGCCCTGAACCACCTGCAAGGCCAGCCTGATGTGTACTACCTCAACGAAATCCTGCGCCTCACCTTCGTGCGCAATACCGGGGCCTTCCTATCCCTGGGCTCCGACCTGGGCCCCGTGCTCCGCCCTTTGCTGCTGAATGCCTTTCCGGCCATTTTGCTGATTGCGCTGCTGGTGTACATCTTCCGCGAGAAAAGCCTCAACCTTTGGCAGACCGTTGCCCTGTCCCTGATCGTGGGCGGCGGGCTGAGCAACATCATCGACCGCCTGCTCTACGGCCACGTGGTGGATATGCTGCACCTGCGGGTGGGGAGTCTCCAGACGGGCATTTTCAACGTAGCGGACATGGCGATCATGGCCGGAATGTTCATGATGTTGCCTTTCGTGTTCCGCAAAGACCCGGAGAAACCCCAGGTGGCCCAGGAGGCAGAAGCCTAAGCCACCGCTGAAAAGCTGGCGTAGTGTTGGCTTTTTTACGGGGAGGCAGCTCTCCGCTGACTCCTTCTCCGACCTAAATAGTGGCGTTCAGATTCTTTTTTTTTATCCATTCATGCTCAGTTTATTCGTCTTGAGTGTACCGCCTGGCAGCAACACTGAAAAAACTTTCCTCGTACTGATCGCAAAAGCAATCCTGCCGAAATAAAATTTGGCTCTTTGTCAAATGTTGCTCGAAAGGTCATCCCTCTCCTGTGGAGAGGGACCGAGGGAGAGGGATTAAAGACTAAACTGAGTGCGAGAAATACAGCGCAGCAAATAGCTGCTTTTCATCCCCATTTACATGCTCTCACGCGTAAGTATTCTTTTTTTTCTGCTCACCTGGAGCCTGACCTTGGGTGCGCAACGGGCCCGGCAGGCGGAGATTTGGCATTTTGGCAAGGGTGTCCAGTTGTCTTTTGCTGACGGTAGTCCGCAGCTGGCCGGCCCTTCGGCGATGGATGCTTACGAGGGCATTGTTTCCCTGAGCGATACCACGGGCCAACTCCTGTTTTACACCAACGGCGGCGGTCGCCCTCCCGGCAGCGACCAAAGCAGCGGCATCATCTGGAACCGCAACAACGAAGTACTCTACGACATGCGGGGAGCCGAGGGCGGCGGCTTCAGCGCCCGCCAGAGTTCCATTGCCTTTCCCGACCCCAGCGGCGTGGCGGGCAGCTACTACCTCTTTACGATGGAGGAGGAAGAGTTTGACCTCGGCGGCAGCATCCCCGGGCAACCTGAAGGGCGGGGACTGTCTTATTTCCGGATCGACATGAACCTTAACGGGGGGCTGGGCGGCGTCGCCCTGGCCGACCAGCGGGTCTACACCCCCGCCTACGAAGCCCTCGACGCAACGCCCATGGCCAATGCACCCGGCTACTGGGTAATCTGCCACAACCAGGCCCGCAACGTACTGGTGGTCACCCCCGTTACGGCGGAAGGCGTGGGTACGCCCGTGGAACAAAATTTGCCCTTTCCCGTACGTGGTAAACTGGAGTTTTCCCCCGACGGTACCTTGCTCTACACATCCGGCCGACTGCTGGATTTCGACCCAACAACGGGTAGGGTAGGGGCGGTCCGCAACACCTTCCCCAACGCCAGCCCGGTTGCCTGCTTTACGCCCGATAGCCGCTACCTGTACTACACCGAATCGCGCCCCCCGCTCGGCGAACTCATCGTCCGCTACGACCTGCGGGATTTTTCCCGCCAGGACCTCGAAGTCCTGCGGCGAAGCAACTCCGAAATTGTGATTGCCTCCAGCCCTTTTCAACTGGGCCCCAACGGCAACATCTACTTTTTGGAGCAGCGGGTACAGCCCCTCGTAACGGGCTACGTGCTCAGCGAAATCTCTTGCGTCTCCAGCCTGGATCCCGTCGTCAACCGGGGCATTATTGACCTGGCGGACTTCCGGGGCGAAGGCTTTTTGCCGCAGAGCCTGCCGCAGTACGTCGATGCCATCTTCAAACGTCCGGTGGTGGAAGACACCCTGCGCCTGGATACGGCCGCCTGGCAACTGTGCGTGGGGACCAGCCAGACGCTGCGCGGCCGGGAGCCGGGGCTGGAGTACCTCTGGTCCGACGGCAGCACCGCCGATACGCTCATGGTTACGATGGCGGGGACTTACTGCGTGACCATCACCGGCGGCTGCCAGCCGACGGTCGATTGCCAGGAAGTGACGCTCGATGCCTTGGCCATAACGGCTACGCTGGCCGGGACGGAAGACCGGGGCTGTGACGGGGTTTTTGCCCTCGTCAACGTCAGTACCCAAGGCCGGGTAGACAGCATTTTATTGACGGCAAGCGCGGAGACGGGGCAAACCGTCGCCTTCCCGGTCAACGCCGGGCAGGTGGCCATTCCCCTGGCCGGAGCCACCAACCTTTTACAGGTCACGGCCTTCGGACCCTGTGGCACCGTCACCAGCGAAAGCCTCAGCGTAGCGGTGGCCGAACGCTTCATCCCCCGCCTGTTGGTTGGGGCCGATAACGACTTTTGCGCGGGATCAACGCTCACCATCTCGGTTGTCAACGACGGGACCATCCCCTTCGCCAGCATCCTCTGGAATGACGGCAGTACCGACAGCGTGTTTATGGACGACGCGGAGCTGGAGGTGGAGTACTTCGCCGACGTCACCAGCGCCTGCGGGGACACCGAACGCGTGGTCTTCGACGGAGAAATCGCGGAATTCTGCGACTGCCGCGACGAAATCCCCCAGCTCATCACCCCCAACGGCGATGGCACCAACGACTTTTTCCGGCTCTTCACCAATTGCCCGGTAAACCAGTACACCCTCCAGATTTTCAACCGCTGGGGCGGACGCGTCTTTTCCAGCACCGACCCCGCCGAGGGGTGGGACGGGCGAAAGGACGGTACCCCGCAAAATTCCGACGTGTACCTCTACCGCATGGCCTTCCGTTACCCCGGCGAAGAGGAGATGCAAGTGCGCGAAGGGCAGTTTTCGCTGGTGCGGTAGGGGTTGATTATCAGTTAGTTGTGAGACCCCTCCCCCAACCCCTCCCCATAGGAGAGGGGAGACCCTGAAGCCATGGTTAGACTGTCTTAAGGGTTTGATTTCCAGCACACTGTGTTCTTCCCTCGGTTCGCAGGAGGAATATTTTCCTCTTTAGAGCGTGTCTAAAATTTTGTGGGCTGTAATCAATGACTTATGGTTCTGGCTAGACAAAAAATTGTGCGCATAGTGGACTACGTAAGCCATTTTTTGTGACGCCAGGTTCATAGCACGAAGTACTGCGTAGCAAACTGCTTGGTTATCAGGAAGTAAAAATTTAGACACGCTCTTAGCCCTGGGTTACTGGAAATATTTCCTAGAACAAGAAAAAAGACCAGAGAGGGTCACCCTCCCCTGTGGGGAGGGCCGGGGAGGGGTAAAACTAGGTTGGGGCCAACACTTTTTGAACGGATAGTTTTTTATGATTTAAGGTGTTGATTGCCAATCAGCTGTGCTCTAACCTCTATCCACAGAAATAGTGTCCTCCTCCTTCACTTTGGGTGCTGAAAATATTTCCCTCGAACAAGAAAAATGATCAGAGAGGGTCATCCCTCCCTTTCGGGGAGGGACCGAGGGTGGGGACTAAAATCACCCCCGGTTCCGCTCCAACAACACCATCATCATCGTGCCCAGGATGATGCGCACCTCCTCACCTTCTTCAAAACCCGCCAGCTTTTCCATTTCGAAAGCGCGGCTGATGAGGTCGGGCTTTTTGCTGAACACCGCCACCTTGGTGCCGTCCGGACGGGTGATGTTGTACTTGGGGTTGAAGAAATAACCCGCGAGGAGCCCGACGAAGGGAATCTCGCTGAACAGGGAGTCTGCTACCTTCACCCACCCGTTGTCTTCCTGGATCAGCAGGTCTTGCTTGCCCCCTTCGTCGTAGAGCTCGTAGGCGGCTTTCCAGAAGGAGCGGGCCCCCTTGCGCACCAGGCGACCCAAATCGCGGCCCTCGCCATCGGTAAACTGGTAGCTGGCGTTGTAGTCCAGCCAACGGTCGGCTTTGATCCGGTAACGGACCTGCGTCATGGCCTCGTCCTGGAAAACGCTAATGTCTTCCCGGAGCTTAAAAGCCTTTTGCTTGACGAAGGCGACCGTCCGCCCGGTGCCGTCCACGACGGAAAACTGGGGATTGATGACGCCAAACTTGAATTTGATTGTTAACGGGTAAGTGAGGTTGAGCATGGGATGTTTTTAAGGGCAACAAGATAAACAACTCCGCAGGAAAAGAACAATCTTGCCGCCCGATTCACCTACCGTTTCCTTACCAGCACCAGCGGAAAATCCTGCCCCTTACCAAAAGTATTGGGATACTGCGCCGCCCCCCGGTAGCGCTGGGCCAGCTCCGGCACCTGATCACTCAGGTAAGCTTTGAGTTCGCTGACGGTGATGCGGCCGTCTTTCACGCCGTCGGCGGCACCGTTCAGGGCCGCAAGCATGGCGTAGGTGAACAGGCCGTGGCCCAGTTCGGCCAGCTCGTGGGCCTCCTGGGTGGAGCCGGCGGCAGTGATCCAGTGCGTCCCCGTGGCCCGGGCCAGTTGGGCGATGGCTTTTTCCTCGGCCACGCCCCGCGTCAGTTGCTGCAGCGCTCCGGCGCTTTTGCACGCGTCGAGGAGGTAAACCTGTTTTTGGGCCAGGATGCCACCGCTGAGTTCGCGCAGCTCAGAGGCGGAAAGCCCCTGGGCCCGGGCGCTGCCCGTGCCGTCGGCGAAGATATTCGTCACGCCGTGCAAGACCAGGTAAAAGTCGCCCTCGGCCCCGTAGGGCATCTCCCCGTGGCCAGCGTAGTAAAACACCAGCAGGTCCTGGGGCCGGGCCTTGGCGCGGATGTCGGCAAAGGCCGCCAGCAGTTTTTCCCGCGTAGCGTCCTGGTTGAGGAGGTAATAGTCTTCGATGCGTTCCACGATGCCGGCGGCCCCGGCGCGGATGGCAGTATGAAAAGCCTCGGCGTCGGGCTGGGCGTAGCTGAGGTCGTAGTTGCTGTTGCGGTAGCTGTTGATGCCGGCCACGAGCAGGAAAAGCACGGGCCGGCCATCGTTCGTTTCGGGTACCGCGCTCGTGTAGTTGGCAATGAATTCGCTGGGCTTGCTCTCCGTCAGCTGGCTGTTCAGGGCTAGTACGCGGATGCGGTTTTCGCCGGGCAGCAGCCGGAAACGGTAAGTCCGCTCGGCCGTGTTGCCCTGCTGCACGTCTTCTTCCACCACCAGATTGCGGCTGCCTTCACCCAGGATTTTGCCGTTGTGGAACAGGCGGATTTCCTTTACCACGTCGTTCGGCGCTTCGGCCCTGACGGTGATGCGCACCTCCGGTGAGGAGAGTTCGAAGCGGGGGATTTTTTCGTCGTTCGCCTCGTCTTCCGTGTAGAGGTTGCGCGTATCGGTGGCGAGGGTGAAGGTGACTTTGGGCGGTGGGTTGAGGGTGCTGATGGGCGCGGCCGCAGGTGCAATGGGCGCCCTTTGAAGCAGGGAGCCGAGGAGGCCCGGGACGTAAAAGTTGGCGTAGTACTGCTCCAGCGGGGCAAAAGTGTTGCCGGTGCGGTAGTAGGCCTTGGCCAGTGCCCCCTCGGAGCCGTCGAAGAAACCTTCGGGGCTGAGCACCGCCCAGTCGTTGTCGTCCTGGAAGAAGAGGAAGTCGGCCAGCAGTTTGCCCGACCGCGCGTCCCAAAGCTTCATTTTGCCCGCCATATCGGTGGTCACCAGAAAATCGTCGTGAAAGAAACTGACGTCGTCAACGCGGTAGGTGAAATCCCGGAGGGTTGCCAGCAGCTGGCCCTTGTTGAGGTCGATCAGGTCCAGCCGGGGAATGTCTTTGGCCAGTACCGCCTGGTAGCGGCCGTTAGGCGAGGTTTCGAAAATGCGCCCCGAGGGAATGTCCCCCGCCACCCGCAACGCCGCTCCTGCGGGCGAACCATCGGCGGCGTTCAGGCGCTGGTGGGCCAGAGGCGCGTCTTCGGTCAGTACCACCGTCGCCGCCGTGGGCCAGCGAACGGCCACGCCCCTGACCTGCCGTTGCCACTTCACCGCCCCTCCGTCCAGGGTCGCCCGCGTCAGCGTCCGTTCGGGCAGGCTGTTGCCCGAGGCCCTGGGCAGGAGGTAAACCAGTTCCTTACCATCCGGACTGAACGCCGCCGACGGTCCGGCCGTGTAACTGACGGTGAAAAAAGCATTCAAGGCATTGAAGCGCGCGCTGCTGAATTTCTGAGAAAAGACCAGGCGTCCGTCGGCTACGGCAAAGACGTCGAGGCCCCCCACTCCGCCCACCAGCAGGTGGCGGCTATCGGGGCTGAATTCCAGCTGGTGGGGTTGCTCGATCTGCGTTTTCAGTGTACGGGTTTGGCCGAGGATGCTGGCGCTGCGCAGGTAAAGGATGCCGCCGCTGGCCAGCAGGCTACTTTGGTCGGGGCCGTACGTAACCAGGTAGTTGCCGTCGGGGCTTCCCGCCGCCTGGAGCCGCCGGCCCTGGGGCAACAGCGGCAGGTTGATGACCGAGCGATCGTAAAGGCTCGTCCAGTAATTGAGGCCCTGCGCCCCGGCCAGGACCAAGCCCCGCTGCTTACCTACCGCATCGACGAAGCGCTCGGCAACGAGGCGGGGACCGAGCTGGCCCACCACGCGGTGGTCGCGGCGACTGAGGCGCGAAATGCCCGTGTCTTCGTCCAGTCCGCCCAGCAGCAGCGTCTCGCCGTCGGCCACCGCCACGGCAAAGGGCTTTTCGATGCTTTCCACCCGGCCGCTGCGCAACAGTATGCCGGTGGCGGTTTGGAGCTCCGTCAGGAATTTGCTGCCAACGCTGATGAAAACCGAGGTGGCATCCGCGCTGATCATGCCCTGGTAACCGGTCAGAAAGATCGTTTCGCCGTAGTCGGCCGTCCGTTCCCAGACGAGGCTGCCCTGCGGGGTTTTGGCGGCGAAGTGCAGGGCGGTGGCCGAACTGGCCTGGCAGTAGAGGATGTTGCCGTTGGGGAGGAACTTTCGGGCACCCGTGAGCAGCTGGGCCGGGGCGGTGCTGCTGAGGTCAAACAACAGGGCTTGCTTTTGGGTGCCGGCCACGAGCAGGTACTTGCCGTCCGGGGAAAGGCTCATCAGATCAACCGAGCCGAAGTTGCCTACGTCAACCAGAATATTGCGGTGGACCAGAATTTTGGGCGAGGGCATCAGGTAGTCGAGGTAGCGCAGGCGGATGGTGTCGTTGCCCCGGGGCGCTCCGGTTTGGCAGGTGGCCATTTGCGCAAGGTAGAGGCGGTCTTCGGTGGGGCTGAAGGCCAGGCGCTCGGCCTTGGTGTAGTCGATGGCCCAGGCCACGGTGCCTTTTTCGGCGTTGATGAGGCCGAATTGCTGGTGGGTGAGGTAGGCCAGAAAGCGGTCGTTGCGGGCAAAATCGATGTCCTTGAATTGTCGCTGGACGGGAAGGTTGAGCAGTTCCTTACCAGCGGGGTAGGTGCGGAGTTTGAGCAGGTAATCATTGCCGGCGGTAGCGACGATTTTGCCGGCCGGCGAGAGCAGCACCTCCCGGACGGGTAGGCCGTGGCCGGAGGGAATGACCAGCGTGGCTCCTTGTCCAAACCCCGGCACCTGCGCCAGCGCCCAGACAAAAAAAAGCAGCAACGGAAGACGAAAGCCGGAGAGTTTCATGGTAAATCAAATTACGGGATGCGGGACCGGCGGCGAAGATAAGGCGGAAGCGGGACGGGGGCGGTGGCACCGGAGAAGTTCGGGTGGCGGGGACCGGAAGCGGAAAGTGAACGAAAACCCACCCAACACCCTAAAAAAAGGGCGCTTACGCTTGCAAATTCCCGCCATATGACTAAATTGGCGGGGACAATGGCCGCTCTTTTCGCCCGCTGCCACCTGCGGGCGTTCATGCCGGACTGGCCGGTCCTCAGCGTCATCCACCGAACGCGGTAGGTTGGTACACCCATCGAGTCATTTAACAACCACACTATACTGTATGTCCAATATCATGAAATTTTTCGTGATGGCGTTGGCGTGGTTGCTCTTTTTCCTGATCACCTTCTATACGTGCGTGAAACCCACGTGTTGTCCGGAAGGTGGTGGGGATGGTGCCGTGGCACCGACGGAGCAACCTGCGACACCCGCCGTCACCAATGATTACGCCATTGCCTCCACGCTCGGGGATGCTACGGTGCTGACCGGGGACCTGTGGCCAGCCCTGCGGGATTCGCTGGTGCGGGCCTACGGGGCCAGTCCTGACCAGCTCCTCAACGTCTACGGCTACTACTACGGCAGCGAACCGGCACCCCCTGGTTTTGAAAACATGGGCCTGATGCGGGCCCAGGCGATCAAAGACCTGGTGGTGCGCGAAACGGATATTCCGGCCGACCGCATCCTCACCCTGGCTGAGCGCCTCGACGGAGAACCGGCGGCTTCGCCCTGGATTGCCGGCCAGTTTGGACTCCGGGCCGCCCCCAAAACGGAAGATGCCCCCGAGATTGTCCAGCTCGACAAGGATGAGATCGACGTCCTTTTCCCCTTCAACAGTGCCCAGAAAGACATTGACCCCGCCATCGATGCCTATCTGGAGAAACTCGCCGAGCGCCTGAAGCAGACCAACGAAAGGGTGGTGTTAACGGGCCATACCGACAACGTGGACACCGACGAGTTTAACCTCAAACTCGGGCAGCGCCGGGCCGACTTCGTCAAGGACATTCTGGTGCGCAACGGGGCTCCGGCCGATCGCATTACGACCCGCTCCGAAGGGGAATCCAACCCCCGCGCCAGCAACGCCACGCCCGATGGTCGCCGACAAAACCGCCGCACCAACGTCAAGCTCAGTGCCCAGTAACCACATCCATCTAACGTAACATTCCATTATCATGACTTATATCCTTCTCGACGCCGGCGACCACTTTTTCTGGGCCCATTGCCCCTGGTACTGGCTCTGGACCCTGGGCGCCTTCCTGCTGGGCTCCCTTTTGACCTGGCTGCTGACCCGCGGCGGAGACACCAAAGTGGACGTTGAAGCCATTGAACGCGACCGCGACCGCTACCACGCGGCGGCCACCAAGTGGGAAACCGACTACCAGAGCCTGAAGTACCAACTCGACGAAAGCCACAAGCTGGAAGCCGACCTGCGGACCTCCCTGCAACGCTGCGAAGCCGATAAGCAAACCCTCAAATTTGCCGCCGAGCAGGCCGCCGAAGCAACGGCCCTGGGCATTGCCGCGATGGGCGCAGGCGGGGATGGCAGCGCCACCGGCTCCCTCTACGCTGGCTTGTTCGAGCCCGATAACTTCCAGATCATCGAAGGCGTTGGCCCGAAGGTTAACGACGTTCTCCTCGCGGCGGGTTACCGCAACTGGTCTGAACTGGCCGTCGCCGACCCCAACGACCTGCGGGCCCACCTTGACGCGGCGGGCAAGAACTTCGCCATCTGCGACCCCACCAGCTGGCCCCACCAGGCCAGCCTCGCCGCCGCCGGCGAGTGGGAGGAACTCATCCGCTACCAGAAATTTACCGACGCGGGTCGGGAGACGGTGGGCGACTTTGAGACCGACTCCAAGTTCGAAAAGCTGGCCGCCCGCAAGCTGGGCTTCGGCAGCTCTAACCCCAACGACCTGAAGGTGATCGAAGGCATCGGGCCCAAGATCGAAGGACTGCTCAAAGCCGATGGCATCAACACCTGGTCGGAGCTGGCCGTGGCCGACGTAGCCCGCATCCAGGCGATCCTGGACGGTGCCGGCCCCCACTTCAAGCTCGCCGACCCCAGCACCTGGCCCCAGCAGGCCGCGCTGGCCGCCTCCGGCGAATGGGCCGCGCTCAAAGCCCTCCAGGATAGCCTGGACGGCGGAAGATAGATTGCTGAGGTTGACCTGATTGACCTCAAGGTTTTCCGGCCCCGCTTCCCTCCTGGGAGGTGGGGCTGATTTTTTTGGGCTTCCATGCTTGGGGTACGCACGGCCCTGCTTTCCTTTTTCTTAACGTTGCTTCCCGCAAACCGCCTGGTCTCCAGCGCGTTACTATGGGCCTGCCCTCAGGGAAGGAAAGCGCGCAATGCTTATGAAATGGATCCGTCGGTTATTGATTGTTGGCCTGGGGCTGTACCTTCTCGTGGGGGTGGGCCTGTATTTCTGGCAGGAATCCTTGCTCTTTCATCCCCGGGTACTGGCAGCGGACGCTACCTACGGGGAGCACCCTGAAACCTGGGTGGAGCTCCCCGACGGCCAGCGCATCCACGCCCTGCACCTGCGTTCCGCGCCCTCCAAAGGCGTCTTCCTCTACCTGCACGGCAACGTAGGCAACAACGGCCGCAGCCTGCACCAGACGCGCAGCATCCAGCAACTGGGCTATGACCTGTTCCTCGTGGATTACCGGGGCTTTGGCAAAAGCAGCGGCCAAATCGCGGAGGAGCGGCACCTGACGGAAGATCTGCAAGCCGTCTACGACCACCTGAAAAGCCAGTACGCCGAAGACCGGATCTTCCTCCTCGGCTATTCCCTGGGCACGGGGCCGGCCAGCTATTTGGCGGCCAATAACGCGCCCGGCGGCGTGGTGCTGGTAGCGCCCTACACCAGCCTGCGGGCCATGAAAAACGAATTTTTTCCCTTTTTTCCGGACTTCCTGATGAAATACGACCTCGACAATGCCCGCCACCTGGCCGCATCCCGCGCGCCGGTGACGATCCTGCACGGTGGAGAAGACGAACTCATTCCCCTGGCCATGGGCCAGCAACTCGCGGCCATTGACCCCGCCAGAATCCGCCTCGTGGAACTGCCCGGCGTGGGGCACCGGCGGGCCATCCTCGACGAGCGCTTCGGGGCCGCCGTGCGGGAAATGATCGGGCGCGAATGAGGATACTTTCCCGCCCAATAGATCGTAGTGACTCCGCTGGCCCTGGAAAGTCCTTTAGATTGGTCGAAGGAAAACGTTTGCCAGTCGAGACAGATGAATTAACATCTCCGGGGCTTGCGTACCTTTGCGGCGCGGAGCGCTGCCCTGCGCGGTGTACCAGTGGTGCCGGTGTGGTACCGAACAAATAGATAAAGTGAGATAGTTATGGAAATGGACAGAAAGAGCATCGTCGGTTTGGTGCTGATTCTCATCATTTTTGCCGTCTGGCAGGTGGTGATTGCCCCGAGCCCCGAAGAGCTTGCTGCCCAGCAGCATTACCAGGATTCCATCCGCGCCGCCAACCAGGTGGAAATGACGGAGGCTTCCATCGTGGAAGACCCCTTCACTCCCGGTGAAGTGGAGGGCATGACGGATTCCGCCCGGCTGGCGCGCTTCGCCACCGCCTTCGGTGGTTTCGCTACCGCCGCCGCCGGAACGGCCGAAGAGGTCACTCTGGCCAATGACCTGATGACGGTCACCTTCAACACCAAAGGCGGCACCATCAAACGCGTGGAACTTTCCAACTACGCTAAAGTAGTGGAAGACCCCAAGGGCAACGAAATCCACCTGCCCCTCTACCTCCTGGAAGACGCCAAAAACCGCTTTGAGTACATCCTGCCCGTCAATGGCGTCAGCGGGGAGGGCATCCGGACGGGCGACCTCTACTTCACCCCCCAGGTGCAGGGCAATACCCTCGTGCTGCGGGCCCCCACCAGCGGCGGCGGCTACTTCGAGCAACGCTACACCCTGAGCGAAGACAATTACCTGCTCGACTACGACATCCGCTTCGAGGGCCTCAACCAGGTGCTGACCAACCAGGGCGCCGGCGTGAAACTGGTGTGGGACAACTACATGGATAAGATCGAGAAGAACAGCCAGTACGAGGCGAATTACTCGACCCTCTACTTCAAACCCGTCGATGAAAGCACCGATTACTGCTCCTGCACCAGCTCCGATACGGAAACCCTGGGCGAAGAGCGGCTGAAGTGGGTGGCCGGCTCGCAGCAGTTCTTTACGGCTGCGCTCATTGCTGACGAAAGCTTCGCCCCCGGCAGCGTCCTGGCCACCGAGACCTTCGGCGACGTTGACGCCGCCGAAGACCTCAAGAAAGTATCGGCAACCCTGAACATCCCCCTCGGCGGCTCCAGCTCCGAAACGGTAGGAATGCAGTTTTACGTCGGTCCCAATGATTTTGACCGCCTCCGGGCCGTGGGGCACGAGCTGAGCGACGTCATTTCCTTCGGCAACTCCATCTTCGGGGCCATCAACCGCTGGGTGATCCGCCCGATGTTCAAATTCCTCTCCGGCTTCATCAGCAACATGGGTATTGCCATTCTGGTCCTTACCCTCATCGTTAAGTTGCTCCTGTATCCCCTGACCTACAAAATGCTGGTGAGCAACATGAAAATGCAGGTCCTGAAGCCCGAATTGGAAAAGATGAAGGCCAGGTTCAAAGACGATCCCCAGGCCCAGCAAATGGAGCAGATGAAAATGTACCAGGAGTACGGGGCCAGTCCGCTGGGCGGCTGTCTGCCGATGCTTTTGCAGATGCCAATCTGGTTTGCCCTCTACCGTTTCTTCCCGGCCTCGATCGAGTTCCGGCAGGAAAACTTCCTCTGGGCCAACGACCTGAGTACCTACGACGTGCTGACAAAAATCCCCGAATGGATTCCCTTCATGCAGGGCCACATCAGCCTCTTCGCCGTGCTCTGGGCCATCACCACCGTCATCTACGCCTACTACAACAGCCGGCACATGGACTACAGCGCCCAGCCCATGATGAAGTACTTCCAGTACGTGATGCCCATCCTCTTCCTCGGCTTTTTCAACAGCTTCGCCTCCGGCCTTACGGCCTACCTGTTCTTCTCCAACACGCTCAATATCCTGCAGACGATCGTGACCAAGAACTTCCTGATCGACGAAGACAAGCTGCTGGCCAAACTCCAGGAAAACAAGAAGAAACCCAAGAAAAAAAGTGGCTTCACCGCCCGCTTCCAGGAGGCTTTGGCCGAACAGCAGCGGCAGCAGGCTAAGAAGGGACAGAAATAAGGGGCGCGGCCGCAGGTGCTCCCCCCCGACCCCCCGAAGGGGGGAGTTGGGACATTGAGCAATGGGAAGGACCATGCCAGCGCTGGTTTAACCCGCTTCCGTCGGAAAAACTACCGGCCTTGTCTGCCCCTCGACCGAAGAGTGGGCGTTACTTCCCGACGCAAACAGCGTCAAATGCGTAATTTTGCCTCTCCGTGACTTGTTTCTGCGGCGACAAGTCTCAAAATACCCCTATCCGATGCGTTACTTCTTTGTGTTGCTTCTCCTTGTATTTCTTTGCTTCTCCTGCAACCGCGATCTGACCGACGGTAGCGGGACCGCCGGACCGGCTTTTGCCCAGCCGACGCCCAATACCACGGCGGGCCTGCGCGCCGGGCAAAAGACGCCCGAGGCATTGGCCGGGAGCCCCGAACGGGAAATGACCGAAACACCCGCCGCCGCCTCCCCCGAAGAACTGCCCGACCCCGCCGAAGCCAAACGCATGGGCCCCGGCCGCACCACCCCCGTTGTCCGTGACCGCAGTGCCACCACTGCTCCCCAGGCAGGGCAGAAAAGCAACACCGGAACCGCTCCGGTCGGCGGTGGAGCCGTTGTCGTCAGCAAAATCCAGGCCCCCCAGGTCTTCGAAGTGTACACCACCCCCTGCTACGGCAACTGCCCCGAGTATACCCTTCGCCTGTTTGAAGGAGGCCTGCTGGTGCTCGACGCCAAAAAGGGCCTGCGCCAACAAGGCTTGCATACCCAGCAATTGCAGTTTTTTCAGTACAGCGACCTGGTAGAGCAATTCAACCGCCTGGCAGCCGCAGATCTGGCTCCGGTTTATCCCACCACGGAAATCCCGACCGATATCCCCGCCACCGTACTGCGCTACACCGACGCCAAAGGCAAGGAGCAAAAAATCAAAGTCTACGTCGACGCCCCCGAAGCATTGGCCAGTTTTCTGGCCGAAGTAACCCAACTGCCTAAGGAAGGGATCTGGGATCCCGCCAAGGAATAATCCCCGACCAGGCTGCCTCGGGCGGGGGGGGCGAACAGGGAATTATTACTGAACTGGAGCGATTTGCGTTGCAGTAGTTCGTGCACCCCGTTTAGTCATTTCGAGGGTATCACCTTGCTATAACCAAGGGGAAACCCTCCTCTCCTGGCTCCGGAAGCTAACCTGGCAAAATAAAATTTTGCTTTTTACCGAAATTTAGAGCGTGTCTAAAATTTTTAAGAACTGATAATCAATGACTTATGGTTCTGGCTAGACAAAAAATTGCGCGCATAGTGGACTACGTAAGCCATTTTTTGTGACGCCAGGTTCATAGCACGAAGTACTGCGTAGCAAACTGCTTGGTTATCAGGAAGTAAAAATTTTGACACGCTCTTAACTCGAAAGGTCATCCCTCTCCCTTGGAGAGGGACCGAGGGAGAGGGATTAAAGACTAAACTGAGAATCACTATTGACCTGGCTTTTGGAGTACTTTCAGCAAGACGCTCCGTCGGGTTCAGTGGCAGCGGCCCTCTGCCGCAGAATGGTTTTGGCCAATTTTTTTCAACGAATATTTGCTCTGTCGCAACGGGGACGTCTCTGCTGCGCTGGTCGATTTGTGCGGGTACTGTCCGCTAAAAGCCCCGCTCGAGCGCCCCTTTGTTGCAAATAAAACGTAAGGATTTGGTCATTTAACGGTCGTAGGCAAGGCTGCGGACCTAGCAGGCTTTTGGGTTCAACCTAGTGGTACGGACTTGAGTTAGGGCGGAAGTCTTCACCAACTAAAACCATTCATTATGTTCCGAAAACCATTCTTTTATCTCTTCGTCTGCATCACCTTTTTGGGCATTTCCGCCTGTGACGACGACGACGACAACGTCATCCCCACGACCGAGCAAACCATTGCCCAGATAGTTGCCGGGGACGCCCAGTTCTCCATCCTGCTGGAAGCCCTCGAACTGGCCGATCTGGACGCTACCCTGGCGGGTACTGGTCCCTTCACCGTTTTTGCCCCCACCAACGCGGCCTTCACCGCTGCGGGCATCAACCTGAGCACGATTTCCCAGGCTGACCTGCGCGAAGTGCTCCTTTACCACGTCATCGGTGGTGCCGCGCTGCAGTCCACCGACCTGGCGGAGGGACAAACCTACGCCACCACGGCGGCCACCACGGGCCCGGGCAACGCCCAGCTCTCCGTGCTGGTAGAGCGCACGGGCAACAACGTTACAGTCAATGGCAACAGCAACGTTACCCAGGCCAACATTGTCGCCAACAACGGTGTCATTCACGTGGTCAACACGGTGCTGACGCCGCTGGATATTGTAGGCCACGCCCAGGCCAACAGCAACTTCACCAGCCTGGTCGGCGCGCTGGGTGCGGCCGATGGCGGGCTGGTCTCAGTGCTGCAAGGGGATGGCCCCTTCACCGTCTTCGCCCCGCTGAACAGCGCGTTTACGGCCATTCAAAGCACCGTTGACGGACTTACGACGGAACAGCTGTCTAAGGTTTTGCTCTACCACGTAGTTTCCGGTGCCAATGTCCGTTCATCTACGCTGGCGGTTGGTCCGGTCACCACTGCTAACGCTGGTACCACCTTCCAGGTAAACTCCATCAGCCCACCCCAGATTACGGACGCTTCCGGCAACCAGATCGACATCGTCCTGACCGACGTCCAAGCCACCAACGGCGTAATCCACGTGGTAAGCGAGGTGCTGGTTCCCAATAACCTCTAGCCCGCAATTTGCGCTGAACCAAATTAGACAATGGCCTCCGGACCCGTAGTGGTTCGGGGGCCATTGTCTTTTGTGGACTTCCTTAACCTTCGCTACGGTTGGGGGGGGCTCAATGCCGTCGCTGGTGCGGGATACCGTTTTACCGGCACGACACCGGCCTACACGAGGACTCGTGGCGAGAAATGTTTGAAGAAAAAAATAAAACAAAAACTTGTTTTTAATTTTAAAGATGCCTACTTTTGTTTCATCTGCCGTTGCTGGCAGCTGGTTGCAAAAGTTACGTCTATGTCCTCCACAAAATCCAAACCCGCCGCCCGGCGCGGCAATGACCGGGTACTTACCATCGATTGGTCGCTTCTCTGGCGGCGTGCCAGAATCCGGATCGGGCAACTCTTCACTTCCCTGCGCCATCGGGCCGGCCGTACCGAATACATTCCCCCGGCCTGGCTGGGGCGTTTTCGCTTCAGCTGGTTCCGCTTGGGGTTGATGGCTTTGGCCTTGTTCATCTTTACCCAGCGGCAGGTGGACTTTACCGTCAGCGTGGGCCGCGAAGGACTGGCAATGGGTACCTCGCAGGGCCGGCACATGGCGGTCAGGGGCGATGGCGCGGCGGCCACTAAATCAACTGCGCATACCATGAGTCTTTTACCACTGGCCGAGGCCGGTGCGCACCCGGTGCAGCCTTCCTGGAGTGTGGAAGCACTTGATCCCCAGGCGGTGCGGCAGTACATTGGCCGCTTTGAGAAAGTTGCCAAGGGCGAAGAGGAGAAGTACAGCATTCCTGCCCCCGCGAGCATGGCCCTGGCCATCCTCTTCAGCGACGCCGGACAGAGTCCCCAGGCCAAGCGCAGCAACAACCACTTTGCCCTGGCTGGAGACGACACCTACTACGACAATGCCTGGATGAACTGGCGGGCCCACAGCGACTTGATCCGCAAGCACTATCCCCAGCTGGCCCACGAATCCGTCAACTACCAACAGTGGATCGCCGCCCTGGCCAAAACCAACTACAGCAGCGATAAGCAGCTGGCCGGTAAGGTGATGGACATCGTTGAGAAATTCGGACTGGAACGGCTCTGAGGCAACGGCAATCTCCCTGCTCTTTCCTGCCACCCATCTCTGATCAATCCCCGGAACAACCCATAGCCCCAAGCGTGGTCGCTGGCACGGCCAGTTGCTGTCACGCAAAAATATTTTTTCTCTAAGTGGTTTTCTCAGCCGCTCTGCTACGGTGGGGCGGCGTTTTTTTTTATGGGTGCTGCCGGGCCGGTGGGGCGGCTAAATCTATCCTTCGGTCGCCAGGAAAGCCTCTGCCTTTTTCACCATCTCAACGCTGCCCCCGAAGAAAGGCGTCCGTTGGTGAATTTCGGTGGGCTTGAGGTCCAGAATGCGCTGGAAGCCATCCGTCGCGCGTCCACCGGCTTGTTCCAGTAGAAAGGCCACGGGGTTGCTTTCGTAGAGCAGGCGAAGCTTGCCCGCCTCCCGTCCGGAGCTTTTGGGGTACATGTAGATGCCGCCCTGCAATAAGGTCCGGTGGATATCAGCCACCATGCTGCCTACGTAGCGGCTGGTGTAGGGGCGGTCCCCTTCCTCGGCCTGGCAGTATTTAATGTAGCGCTTGACGCCCTCGGGGAAGTGCACGTAGCCGCCCTCATTCACGCTGTAGATGCGGCCCGTCTCCGGCACTTGAATGTTGGGGTGGGAGAGGTAGTAGGTGCCGATGGCAGGGTTGAGCGTGAAGCCATTGACGCCGTTGCCCGTGGTGTAGACCATGATGGTAGACGTACCGTAGGCGATGTAGCCCGCCGCTACCTGCATATTGCCGGGTTGGAGAAAATCCTCCAGCGTAACGGGCGTACCGATGGGCGAAACCCGGTGGTAGATCCCGAAAATGGTGCCGACGGTGATGTTGACGTCGATATTGGAACTGCCGTCCAAAGGATCCATCACCACCACGTACTTGTTGCGGTTGCGGTTGTCAGCCCCACTGATGTGAATGGGGGCATCGTTTTCTTCGGAGACGATGCCGCAGACGATGTCGCGGTTGGTCAGGGTATTGATGAAGGCCTCGTTGGCAAAGACGTCAAGCTTCTTTTGTTCCTCGCCCTGCACGTTGGTCGTGCCCATGGTGCCGGTGATGTCTACCAGCCCGGCCCGGTTGATTTCGTGCCCCACTACCTTGCCGGCCAGGCGGATGGCGTTGAGCAGGCGGCCGAGTTCCGCATTTTCGTATTCGAAGTCGCCGGGCCGGCCGATAAGAAATTCGCCGAGGGTGAGGGTACGCTGTGTCGCCATGTTACGCCGTGATTGAGGAATTTGGGAGTCGGTGAGGCGGGCAACCCAAATGCGCTCGTTAGCGGGGCGGCCTGCTTCTCGCCAAAGGTACGGAGGCCGGGGCAAAGGCGTGCGGCCGAGACCCCGTACCCTCCGGTGGGGCCGACGCAAAGGCTCATTAAGTAAGCACCAACGACCACTAGGCTCCTAATCCAACCCCCGCTTGGGCAAAAATATCCTGCAATTCTTTTTCAATGGGAAAGGGCTGAAGCGGGGGAACGTTCGCTCCTCCAGGATTACCAATCGGCACTGTGCCCACGAAAGATTTAACGCCCCCGAAAAGCAAGCGGGGGATTTGCCCCAAAATCTCTTTCCCGCTTTTTATCCCGAACCCGAATTGCAGCATTTTCCAATGGACGAAAGTATGCGCGAAGGGATACCGTTGGCCGAGGATGTGGGCCCTTTCCAGGTGCTTCCAGGCTACTTGTAAGCTCCCCTGCCCGTAGGCCGTGCGGTACTGTTCCAGTTCTTTCCGGTAAAAGGGTTGCAGGCTTTCCGGAAGGCGGGTGTAGAATTTCATGACTGTTTGAAGCTGGGTATTTGCCCATGCCGGGCGGTTTAAAAGTCTACCAAAGCTACCTCGCCGGGGCCGAAAAAGCAAGGCCTCCCGGCGGTGGCTCTCCGTGCCAGGTGTCTACCTTCGGTGGGGTACTTCCCTTGCTTCATATCCGGGAGCATGCACCTGCGACTGCGCCCAGTTATACTGAAGGCTTACCAGTAATTCCCCGGTAAAAGGTATTCCCGCACGTATTCCCCGACCCCTTCTTCAAGACTGGCAAAGGGGGCGGTATAGCCCGCGCGGCGAAGTTTTCCCATGTCGGCCTCCGTAAAGTACTGGTATTTATCGCGGATATCGGCCGGCGTATCGATGAAACTGATGGCGGGCGTGTGGCCCATCGCGGCGAAAGTAGCCGTGGCCAGATCGAGGAAAGTCCGGGCCTGCCCCGTGCCCAAATTGTACAGCCCGCTGGGTTCGGGCAGTTGCGTTAGCAGCCAGTGGTTGACGCGGCAGAGGTCTTTGACGTAGATGAAGTCGCGGCTTTGGTGCCCGTCGGCAATCCCGGGGTGATGGCTGCGGAACAACTGCATTTTTCCGCTGGCTTTCACCTGCCGGAAGGTGTGCCAGATGACGCTGGCCATGCGGCCTTTGTGGTACTCGTTGGGGCCGTAAACGTTGAAAAACTTAAGCCCGTACCAGTGGGGTGGGGCACTTGTTTGGGCCAGCGCCCAGGCGTCGAAATCGTTTTTGCTGCGGCCGTATTCGTTCAGCGGCGTAAGTTGGGAGACGATGTCGTGGCGGTCTGCGTAGCCCAGTTCGCCCAGGCCGTAGGTGGCGCCGCTGCTGGCGTACACCAGTGGAATGCCGAAGCGGGTGCAACGCTCCCACACTTCCTTAGAATAGCTGCGGTTCAGGCGGTCAAAAATGGCCGTGTCCTCCAGCGCCGTATCCGTCCGGGCGCCCAGGTGGAAAACGCCGCGCAGAGGCCACTGCTCCGCGTCCCACACCGCAAACAGGGCGTCGCGCTCCACCTTGCGGAGGAATTTTTTACCCTCCAGATTTGGCGTTTTATCCTGGTAGTGTAAGAAGTCGTCCACCAAAATCAGGTCTTCTATCCCGTTTTCGTTGAGGTGGGCGGTCAGGGCGCTGCCGATGAATCCGGCGGCTCCGGTAATGATGTACATGGCGCTGGGCGATAGATTGGGGGGTAAAGGTAGGGTTTTGCCGCAGGAGTTGCGGGCGGCTAATGACGCAGGGCTGCCGGCAAGGCCAGAAGCCCCGAAAGGGGAAGCAGGGATACGGAGCAGGTTTCCCCCAGCTAGAGAAAGCGGCCGCTCTTACCGGAATAAAATGGCCATCTTTAAGCCGTTTGAACGCCCGCCCGCCAACGAGCGTTGCACTTGGGCCGCAACTCCCCATTTCAATCCCCCCCAACCATGATCCACCTCGGTATTATCGAAGACGAACCCATCATGCTGGCCAGCATCGAAGAATGTTTTGAAGCTTCGCGCGACGTCCGCGTGGAACTCGCCGTCACCAGCGTCGAACGCTTTCTGGAAAACATCCCCGCCGGTAACCCCCTCAACACACTCTTGCTCGACATCATGCTGCCGGGCATGAATGGCATCGTCGGTATCCCCCGCCTGCTGGATCGCTTCCCGGAGTTGGACATCATCATGCTTACCAATTCCGATGATTCCGATAACATCTTCCGCGCCCTCCAGGCCGGTGCCGTAGGGTACATTTCCAAAAAAAGGATAAACCCCAACATCATCCGCGATGCCGTCTACACCGTCCACCGCGGCGGCTCCTACATGAGCCCCAGCATCGCCCGGCAGGTCGTTGCCTTCCACAACCAGCAACGCAAAAAAAGCGTCGACCCGGCCGATGAACTCACCACCCGCCAACTCGACATCGTCCAGGGCCTGGTCGATAACCTCAGCTACCGGGAAATCGGCGAACGGCTCGACATCAGCATCGAAACCGTCCGCGACCACATCAAAAACATCTACCGCAAGCTCCGCGTCAACTCCAAAATGGAGGTGGTAAGCAAGAAACTCAAGGGAGAGATTTGAACCTGATTTCAGCAGGGAAGGGGGCAACGCAAATATTCGCTGATTTTCAGGTGGTCAGTTCCCAATGGTTTTGTGGTCCGCAAGCAAGGCATTTTCCACTATCGAACTACCGAACTACAGAACTACCGAACTACCGAACTACCGAACTATCTCCCAAAAAACATTGAGCCCCAACCAGCTATAATTACTGCCAGGGCTCAACCTACTCCATCTTCAGCCCCGGCACGATACGCTGGGCGTTTTTGTAGTAGAGTTTTTCCAGGATGGGCTTGGGCAAATCCAGGCCGTACATCCGCCAGAAGGCGTGGTAGCGCTTGTAGTAGGGGAAGTACTCGTCGTCCGTCTCCAGCACGCGAAAGTAGGTGGCGTATTCGGCTGGCACGTAGGAGTCTTTGCCAAACAGCACCCGGTCCTGGTAACGCGTAAAAAAGCGTTGGGCGGCGCGGGGCTGGCGACCGAGTTCGGCGATGACGGCCCCGATTTCGACGTTGACGTTGGGGTATTTATCGAGGAAGGTGCCGAGGTATTCCAGGTCATTGGCAAACCAGGCCATGTGGGCGGCGATGAAGGTAGTGTTGGGGTTGCTGGCGAAGAGGTCGTGCGCCTCGGCGGCAATGGTTTCCCAGGGGGCCGGGTTATCGGCGTCGCGTTTGCGGCCGGGGCGGAGTTTCAGCTCCAGCCAGCGCTCGTTGTTGGCATCGTGGGGTTGCCAGAATTGTTTGGGGTCGGCGTAGTGGATCAACACCGGCCACTTGAACTCGCCCGCGAGGGCAAAAATGGGCTGCAGGCGCTTGTCATTGATGGCAATGCGGTTGCCGGCTTTGTCCTTGTTGTCCATGCCTTGCGACTTGTAAATCTTCAGTCCCCGCGCCCCGATGGAGTGGTCGTAACGCAACTGTTCGAGCGTAGCGCTGAGGAAGTCCGGGTCGTCAATGCTCTGGATATTGATGTTGGTGAAGCACAGGATGCGGTCCTGGTAACCGTGCTTATTGATGTTGTCCATCATGCCTTTCAGCGCCGCGCCGCCCCGGCCACTGAGGTTTACGACCACGCGCATGTTGAGGCTGTCCATTTCGCGGATGAGCTTATCGAGGTCCTGCTCGGCCATGCGCCAGTGGTGGCTGTGGATGTCTACGAAGGGAATACTGGCCGCCGTCAGCGGGTGCTCCGGAACCACCAGGCTGCTGGGCGGGTCGTAGTCTTCAAAACTGATGGTCAGGCTGGAGTCGATCGGGGTGCGTTGGCCATTCGCCAAGCTGCTCACCAGAAGCAAGGCCAGCAGGGGCAGGGAGCGGAACATGATTTTTTGCATGGCCCTAAGGTCGGTTTTATTTCGGAATTGGTAAGGGGCGCGGCCGCAGGTGCAGAGCGGGGATAAGGAGCTGGTGGGCCAACCAGTGAGTATCGTTACATTAAGTCGACGTCAGCGCCGCGCTGGCTAGACCTGGGAGGAACAGGACTAGCTGCCTGTCCTACTAGGCCTAGGGGGGCTAATCTAAGGGATTTAACCCGTACGCGCTTTAGGGGCCTGCCTAGGTTGAGACCCTCAGGGTCGATCCAACTAAGCACAGTGGCGTATTCTCCTACGACCCAGAGGGTCTCGACCTATTAAGCGCTTGAGCCTTCCCCGGTTGATCTGGAATTGAGCCCCCAACGAACGGGCCAAATTGAGTACGGCTGCGGCCTAGCTAATTAGACAGCCTACCACCAGGCCCGCGTCCGGCCACCGCTACTCCTCCTGCGGTTTCGCGGGCACCTTGAGGTTATAAATGCCAATGGTGAGGTTGCCACTGGGGCGGAGTTCCACGGCGGGGTAGGCGTAGTGGTCTATCCGGTCGCGGACGTAGTAGCGCGTCCCCGGCCAAATGAAGTGCGTAGCCAGGTAGTCCGCCAGGTGCCACTTGTCTTCCCACACCAGTTTTTTGCGGGCTTCCGGGGGGAGGGCCAGCAGGTTGTCCTTGCACGGCCAGGTTTCGCATTTGATGCGCCTGACTTCCCCCTCCGGCACCTGCCGGGCAAGCTGAAGAAAGGCGTCGCGGAAGCCCACGCCCCAGTAATCCATGTCGAAGCGCACGTTCAATGGCTCCCCCTGGATGGCGGCGTTGAAGTAGACGTGCTGGTGCGGATGGTCGTACACCATCTGCACGGCCGTCAGGGCCATCCCTGCTCCCAGTACCCAGCTTTGCACCTGCGGCCGCGCCCAATGTTGCCTGCCGTACTCCACCCCCACCATCAGGAGAAAGACGAGGCTGGGGTACACAAAATGCAGGTGGCGCCAGCCGTTGTACAGCGTGGAACCCAGCAAGATGACCACCAGAATGGGCCCCACCGCCAAGCCCAGCTGCGCAAAATCCAGTAAGCCCGGGCCATCCTGCCACAACCGCCCCTTCTTCAAGGCTCCCACCGTACGGCGGAGCGCCGCGTAGCCCCCCACGAACAGAAAAAGGAGATAAATGATGGGCGTAGTGATCAGGATCCAGGCCGGAATGTAGTAGGCCGGCACGTCGAGCGCAAAGAGCTGCTGGCCAAAAAGCCAGACGTAGTCTTCCCAGGCAAAGTCCGACATCTCCGAGAACGCCGCCCAGAGCCGCCGGAAAGTATCCTCCCACAAGTAAGGGAAAAAAGGCACCAGAAAGACCACCGAAAGCGGCAGATAAGCGCCGATCCACCACAAATTCTGCCGGGAAAACGGCCGCTCCCGCAGCATCTCCCAGCTCAGAATCAGCACGGTAGTGAGGGGCACAATCAGTGCGGGCAGGCGGGTATTGAGCGCCAGCCCCGTCGCCAGGGCATGCCAGAACAGGTTGGACCAGCTCCGACGGTCCAGAAAACGGAGCAGGGTGTAAACGTTGATGAGGTAAAAGACCAGCAGGATGTGGTCTTTAGGATTGAAAAAAGCGTGGGCAAAGATGCGCGGACTCAATACCAACACCAGCGTACCGACCAACGGATACCAGTCGCGCGCCGGGAAGCGCAGACGCAGGGTCCGGTAGAAAAAATAACAGGCCAGCCAGAACAGGAAAAAATTGAGGTAGTGCCGCAGGCGGTAGTACTGGTAAGGGTCGTCTTGCCAGCCGAACTGGAGTTCCAGTAGGTTGGCCGTCAGCTGGTAGAGCATCCCGTAATTCGCCCACTGGTAGTCTTCCAGGTGCCAATCGGGCTCCAGGGCCGGAGGGGGCAGCCCCAGCTTTTCCGCCGCGTAATCAATGGACACCCGGCCGTGCCGACGCTGGATGGCTTCGTCCCAGCTAATGCCATAGTCGTCCACCACCCACAAACCCACCAGCAACAGGAGCCCAAAGAACAGGCGCGGATACCAGGGAGAAAAAGTAGGAACGGACATTGGCTAGAAACTTACTGCGCTAGAGGAGGCCGTCTCCCCGCAATGCATGTACCGCACTACAGCAGGCAGGCTACTGTGGGTTACGGACCCGGGGTGCGGTAGACGACACGAAGGCGAGGGAGAAAACGCCCGCTAGTCTTCGTCTTCGCCGCCAACGTCGTCGTCGGCAATTTCGTCGGGGTCGATGTCGGCTGCGTCGAAGTCATCGTCGTCGTCATACTTGCCGGCGTACTCTTCCCGCACTTCGTCCAGCAGGTTGCCATCCTCGTCGTAGTCGTCGTCGTCGGCAATAATTTCGACTGCCTCCGACTTGGTCATCCGGATGAGGTAATATTTTTCTTCGGTTTCGAAGGGCAAGGCACTGGAAAGGCGGCCGTTCACGTCGGTAAAACGGATCAGGTGGCTGGCGAATCCTTCCGGATACTTTAACTTGATCTGCTCAAGTAGTGCCTCATCGACCTTTTCGTAGTTCTTGATTACGCGTGGTTTGGACATGGGAGATAATATGTGTCAGGTATAGACGCCAAATATGAGGTAATAGGTACCAGAAAAGCACCCGCTGTTGAAAAAAAATGCAAAGTCGCCCCCCGGAATTGGCAGCCGGTGGGCGCATTTGGCTGGAAAACCCGGCGAAAGGCCACACCCAAGCCCCCCATTCCACTGGGGGAGCGGGGGCTTGGGCGTGGCTTTACGGGGTAAAGGGAAGGGGGCGTCCGCAGGACTTTCGCTCTCCCGCAGGTCCTTTATTTTCCGCTTCCCATGGCGTGGTCGGCCAGGAATTTCTCCAGGCCAATGTCCGTCAGCGGGTGCTTGAAGAGGCTCTCAAAGCTGCTCAGGGGGCAGGTCACCACGTCGGCACCGGCTTTGGCGGCGTCGACGATGTGCTTGCCGGAGCGGACGGAAGCGGCCAGGATTTCGGTTTCGTAGCCCTGGATGGCGTAGATCTCCGCGATGTCGCTGATCAGGGACATGCCGTCCCAGCCAATGTCGTCGATCCGGCCGATGAAGGGGCTCACGTAGGTCGCACCCGCCTTAGCCGCCAGGATGGCCTGGCCGGCGCTGAAGACCAAAGTGCAGTTGGTCCGGATGCCCTGCGAAGTGGCCCAGGCCAGGGCCTTGACGCCTTCCCGGATCATGGGGATTTTCACGACGATGTTGTCCGCAATCTTAATCAGCTCGCTGGCTTCGCGCTTCATGCCTTCCAGGTCGGTGCTGATCACCTCGGCACTCACGTCTCCGTCCGTGAGATCACAAATTCTCTTGTAGTGCTCGAGTACGGCCTTTTCGCCACTGATTTTTTCTTTAAACATCAGGCTGGGGTTGGTCGTAACCCCGTCCAGAATGCCGAGGGAGGCGGCTTCGGCGATGTCCTGAAGATTGGCGGTGTCGATGAAAAACTTCATGTCGGGTGGTTTTTTGAGTGGAAAGAAGGCCGAGCCTGGCCTCCGTGCTGCAAACATACGAACTGCCGGGATGTTTGCCATTGCTTCCGCCTTTGCGCTATACCCGCCGGAGCCGGATGGGGTAGGTTTTTCCGCTGTACCACTGGGGTACGTAAAAATTGCCGTCGGCGTCGGGGCAAACGTCGTGGGGGTTCATAAAGGTCTGGTTGTCGTACACCACGTCTTCAAAGTGCTGCTGGTTGGTTGGCGCGCTGCCCCCCGGCAGAGAAACAACGTCGAAATTGCGGTCCAGAACTGCCAGCATACCGTCGTAAGACCACCAGCTTTTGGTCACCAGAACAGCGAAGAGGGTGAAGTCCCCGTAAACGACGGGCCGGCAAATCTGCAGGCCGGGCAATTTGCGGGTGCTCAGGTACTTGCCATCCGTCGTCCAGCGCTGGAATTCCTGGTCGGCCCGGCTGGTGATGAGCAATTCCTCCCGGCCGTTGCGGCCGTCGATGGCAATGCCGTGGCAGCAGTTGAAGTATCGTTTGCCGCCAAAGACGTTTTTCAGCTGGCCCTTTCCGTCGAACTGAAAGATTTTGTTGGTGCCGTAACCGTCGGCCACGTAGATGTCGCCATTCCTGGCCACGGCCGTTTCGGTGGGCTTGAAGGCTTCGCCCGCCGGAATCTGGTCGGGCGGCACTTGCAACTCGCGGATGATCCGCCCGTCGAGATCGAGGTTGACCACCCTCCCCCCGGCGGCGTCGGTGAGCCAGAAGGTCTGGGCACGGCCCTCGCCGGAGGTGCTCAGGCCGTGGGGTTCCAGCAGGCGGTGCTGAAAAGTATTGAGCACTTTGCCATCCTTATTATAGGCAATGAGGCTGAATTTGTCGCTCACCACCGAGCACACGAGCCGCCCCCGGCTGTCGAGCACCATTTCGTGGCAGTGCTGGAGGCCCTGCTTGCGGGGGTCCAGGTTGCCCCAGTTCTTGTCCACCTTGAAACGAAAGTCGCCGTGACCAATAATCATACCGTCTTCCTGGGTGGGGGCGGTGCGGCCCCTCGACCAGGGGAGGGCGCTCAGGGCGGCTGCACTGGCCAGTTGAAAAAATTGTCGTCGCTTCGTCATTGCGGGGTGTTTGCGGGTTCCGGAGGGCGGCGCAGCCGGGTAAGCGGCACCACCTGCGCCGGGTAAGGTAGGTGTCGGCCGGGGCAGCGGTACGCCGTTCTTGCCGCTCCAAAGATACGCGCCCGCCGTGATGGCGGTTTTCGTCGGGTGGGCCCACCAGACTGCCCGGGAATAAGGTTTTGCCTCCGGCGGTGGGCGCGGCCGCAGGTGCTCCCCCCCGGCCCCCCGAAGGGGGGAGAAAGGATGGGGAGCAAGGGAAGTCTCCACGCCCGGTCAGCTGCCCGGGTTACAGGCCTCCTAATGCCAAAATTCTTTTTTGCCGCCCGGGGGTCTTGCATCATTTAAAAGGCCACCGTACCTTTGCGCGCCTTAGACGAAACCGGCCGTCCCTTTCCGGGAGGAAACCGGTACTTTAGTAACCAAGATAATTTGTCATTATGCCAGTCCGTATCCGCCTCCAGCGCCACGGCCGCCGCAAGCGCCCCTTCTACCACATCGTTGCCGCTGATGCCCGTTCGCCCCGCGACGGCCGCTTCATCGAGAAACTCGGTACCTACAACCCCATGACCGTGCCCGCTACCATTGAGCTGGACCGCATGGCCGCCTACCAGTGGCTCGTCAAAGGTGCCCAGCCCTCCGATACGGTAAATGCCATTCTCCGCTTCAAAGGCGTCCTTTACTTTAAGCACCTCATGCGTGGGGTCAGCAAAGGTGCCCTGACGCAGGAACAAGCCAGCGAGAAGTGGGAAGCCTTTATCGAAAGCAAAGAAGGAAAAGTAGCCGCCCGCCGCGAAGCTGAAGCCCAGCGCATCGCCAACTACCACGTCGCCGTCTCCGGTACCGCTCCCGCCAAGCCCGAGCCCGTAGTGGAAGAAGAAGTCGTTGAAGAAGCAGCTCCGGCCGTCGAAGCTACCGAAGAGGCAGCAGAAGTGGGCAGCACGGAAGAAAGCCGCGCCGAAGCTGCTGACGTAGCCGGTGAAGCCATCGCCGAAGCGGAAGCCGCCGCTGCCGCCGGCGAAGCCCTCGAAGCCGCCGCCGAAGAGACCCCAGAAGGCGCCTCCGACGTAGAAAAGGAGGCTTAATCCCCTCCGCGCACTGCGCAACCATAACGTAAATCCGGAAGCCCCGCTGACCATCCAGTCAGCGGGGCTTCTTCGTTAAGGGGCAAAACGCTGGATGTCAACCTCCGCCGGCAAGGGTGCCCCGGCCAGCAGGTAATCCGCCAGCCAGCGGGAAGCCAGCGGGGCCAAGGATGCACCCTTGGTCCCCAGGCCGTTGAAAATCAGCAGTTCCGGCCAGGACGGGTGACTGCCCAGCAGCAGGCGCCGGTCGCGGACGGTAGGGCGCACCGCCGCCCGGTGCCCAATGATCGTGTAGGGTACGGTCAGGAGCTCCTCCAGGCGGTCGGACAAAAATTGGTAGTTGGCGGGGCTGGGCGCATCGTCCGCAAAACGGTTGTCGCTCGTAGCTCCCACCCAGTAGGTGCCGTCGGACTGCGGCACCAGGAAAATGCGGTGCTTGAACATGCGCTCCAACGGCGGGGCAGTGGTGCGCACCAGCAATACGTCGCCCTTCATTCCCCCGTGGGGCAGGTAGGCGAAGTAGGGGTTGAAACGCGCCCGCCAGCCTTCGCAACAGATGATGCGGTCGTAAGGAGCGGCGCTGGCCGGGGCGGCCCCTGCTCCTTCACCCGGGCGGGCACCTGCGTTCAGCGCCCCATCAGCGGGCTGTTTGCCCAGTAGCGCAGGCAGGGTGGCGTAATCGAAGGCCTGGGCCCGGAAGCGTCCTGCACCGCTGCTGGCGCTACGGTGGGCGGCCACGAGCGTAGCCAGGTCTACCCGCGCCGTATGTCGCACGCCCGCGTAGGCGAATACCGGCACGGTTTGCTCGGGGATGCGGCCCGGGTCGGGGTGGTCATCCAGGTACTCCGCGTAGCCAGGGTCGGCGGAGCGCACCTCCCAGTCGTTGCGGTCGCCGCGGTTGAAGAGGCTGCGCACGAGGGGCAGGTCGTACCAGATTTTCACCCCGTAGGTCCGTTCCAGTTCCTGGTAAAGGTCGCGTGCGGCGGGCAGGAGTTCATCGATGCGCCAGCTTTTGACGAAACGCCGGCCGGTGATGGGGTTGATGATGCCCGCCGCTACGTCGCTGGCCGCCGTCTGCTCCGGGGCGTCGACGTAATCGACGTGGCAGCCCGCCCGCTCCAGCCGGTAGCCGAGCAGCGTGCCCGCCAGGCCCTGTCCGATGATCAGTATTTTGATGGCAAAAGCATTGGTGGCACCCGCTGCACGGCGGGGCCGGATGAGGCGGCCAAAGATACAGCGACCCGGGGGAGGCTCCGCCAGGGAGATTCGCCGCTTTTCAGATGCTTAGATCGCAATGGTTTTGTGGTTCGGCAGTGGGGTATTTTCCGCTACCGAACTACCTTCAAAAGGCCGTTGAAGACCAGTTATTTGTGATTATTGCAAGGGCTAAACCTCACGTTACTATAGTATGGCTACCTTCGCGGCATGAAGAAAGTGACGCTGCTCAAAGGCAAAGACGGAGCCATCCGCCGCCGCAACCCCTGGGTGTTTTCCGGGGCCATCCGCAACGAAGACGAAGGCCTGCTGGATGGTGACCTGGTGGTGGTTGAAGACAGTACGGGCGAGCGCCTCGGGCTGGGGCATTACCAAAACGGGGGCATCCGGGTGCGCATGCTGCACTTTGGTGCCGGGGAGATCAGCATTGCGGACTTGTTGCGCGACAAACTGGCCGCCGCGCTGGCCCTGCGCCAGCAACTCGGCCTGGCCGCTGACCCACTGACGAATGCTTACCGCCTGGTCCACGCCGAAGGCGACGGCTTGCCAGGACTGATCGTCGATCGCTACGCCTCCGTCGTGGTGCTGCAGTGCCACAGCATCGGGATGTACCGCCTCCGCCAGGAAATTGCCACCGCCCTGCGCACGCTGTTGGGAGAAGAAGTACGTACCATTTACGACAAGAGCGCTGCCTCCCTCCCCGAACGCCAGGAGGCGAGCGACGGGGTATTGCTCGGGGAGACCGTCACCGAGGTGGTGGTGTTGGAAAACGGCCGGCGCTTTTTGGTCGACGTGGCGGGTGGGCAAAAAACCGGCTTTTTCCTCGATCAGCGCGAAAACCGCTGGCTGTTGGGCAGCTACGCCCAGGGCAAATCCGTACTCAACGCCTTTTGCTACACCGGGGGCTTCTCCGTCTACGCACTTTTGGGCGACGCAGCGCAGGTGCATAGTGTGGACCTGAGCAGCAATGCGATTGACCTGGCCGACGGCAACGTGGCCCGCAACGGGGATTTTACCGAACGCCACCGCAGCTACGCCGCCGATGTGATGGAATGGCTGCGGGACCAGGCCGACGCCGGGGGCTACGACCTGGTCATCATCGATCCGCCCGCCTTCGCCAAAAACAAGCACAAACGCCACCAGGCAGTGCAGGCTTACAAACGCCTCAACGCCCGGGCCATGCAGGCGCTGAAACCCGGCGGCCTGCTGTTCACCTTCAGCTGCAGCCGGGTGGTGGAACGCCAACTCTTTTACGACACCGTAGTTGCGGCGGGCCTGGAAGCGGGCCGTGATTGCCGCGTACTGCACCACCTCAGTCAGGGGCCAGACCACCCGGTGAGCCTCTACCACCCGGAAGGGGAGTACCTCAAAGGTTTGGTTTTGCGGGTGGATTAAGTAACGTTAGGTTGGGGGTCTGCAACGTAGCTATCCGCCGCTTTCCAGGTGCTTAGATCGCAATGGTTTTTAGTTCGGTAGTTTAGTAGTTCGGTAGTGGACAATACCGAACTACAAAACTACCGAACTACAGGCCGTTGAAAACCAGTAGCTGGGCTCAACCCCACGTTAGGTAAACCGCAAATCCGGCAGGTAGGGCAGTCGTTCCAGCGTGAAGACTTCGAGGGAGGGGAAGCCGAAGTCGCGGGTTACGCGGCCCGCCAGCCGGTAGACGCCGCGGCCGGCGAAGGGGAATTGCCGGAGGCTGGCGGGGAAGTGGACGGTATCAAAATGGTGCCCGTCTTCATCCAGCCAGCAGCCAAAGCTCATGCGCTCGCCCTTGACGGTGGGCACCAGCTTATCGCACACGAAATAGGCCAGGAGCTGAAGCTGCCCGTGGTCGGCAACGGCATCCAGGCGCTTTGTCCGGCCGGGAGATCCCCAGCGGTTGACGTGGCCGGGGTAGGGAAGGGGTACTCCGGCGGCGGGCGTTGCTACGAGCAAGAAAGGCGAGCAAAGGGGGAAGCCGAGCAGTTCGAGCTCGTCAAAAGCCTGGTCGAGTTGGGCGGCGCTCAAGGGGTGGCCGGTCCGGTGATTGGGCGAAAGATCGAGGTGGAAATACTGCTGGGGGGCGGAGCGGGGGAAGAGTTCGGGCGTAGCCTCCCAGTGGGCCTGGGGATTGAAGACCGCATTTTTCTCCCACAACAATTCCGCTTTGCTGCGGCCCGTGCCCCGGAAGGCCCCCACCCGGATGAGCAACTCCAGCTGGCTGCTTTCCACCTCCAGCCGCTGGCAGAAGTCGGTGAGCGACTGAAAACCCCCGCCCCGCTCCCGCTCCAGCAGTACGCGGAGGATGAGCTGCTCAGAAATGCCTTTGACGTGGACAAAGCCCAGGAAGAGGTCGGTCCCCCGCAAGTCCGTCAGGTAGCGGGAGCGGTTGATGCAGGGGGCGTGGATGGCGGCGCCGGCCATGCGGGCTTCGTGGACGTAAAACTCGGTAGCGTAGAAACCTCCGAAGTTGTTGATTACCCCAACGATGAATTCCAGCGGATAGTAGGCTTTCAGGTAGAGGCTCTGGAAACTCTCCACGGCGAAGCTGGCCGAGTGGGCCTTGCAGAAGCTGTACCCGGAAAAGCTCTCGATCTGTCGCCAGACTTCCTCTGCTGTCGCCAGGTCATGCCCCCGCACCTGCGCCCCCGCAAAAAACTTCTCCCGCAGGCGCTCGAAGGTGTCTCCGTCGTACTTTTTACCGCTCATGATGCGCCGCAGCACGTCGCTTTCGTCCAGCTCCAGGCCCGCGAAGTGATGGACGATTTTCATGACGTCTTCCTGGTAGACCATCACGCCGAAGGTTTCCGCCAGCTGCTCTTCGAACACGGGCGCCAGGTAGCGAAAGCTGTGGGGGAAATGAAAACGGTGGATGTATTCCTTCATCATCCCCGACTGGGCCACGCCCGGGCGGATGATGCTGCTGGCGGCCACGAGGTGAACGTAATTGTCGCAGCGCAGCTTGGTCAGCAGCGCGCGCATGGCCGGGCTTTCGATGTAAAAACAGCCCAGGGCCCGCCCTTCGCGGAGCATTTGCTTGACCCGCTCGTCGGTTTTGATTCGATCCAGATCGTAGAGGTCTACCGCTTTGCCCTGGTTGCGGCGGATGAGGTGGACGGCCGACTTGAGGTGGCCCAGTCCCCGCTGGCTCAGGACGTCGTACTTGTGCAGACCGAGGTCTTCGGCGTGGTACATATCGCAGTGGGCAACGGGAAAGCCCTTGGGCATCAGGCGCTGGGCCGTGTAGTAATGGATGGGTTTTTCGGTGATGACGATGCCACCGGCGTGGATGCTCAGGTGGTTGGGCAAGCCGATGATGCCAGCGGCAATTTTAAGCACTGCGGCGGCTTTGGGGTCGGCGGCGGCCCGGCCGTGGGGATCGTGCACCAACTCGTCGATTTCTTCTTTGGGCAGGCCGTGCACTTTGGCCACTTCGCGCAAGGCCGCCCGCCCCCGGAAAGTGGAGTAGGTGGCCAGCAGCGCCGTGTGGTCTTGGCCGTAGCGCTTGAAGACGTAGTCGATCACGTCATCCCGCTCATCCCAGCTGAAGTCGATGTCAAAATCGGGCGGACTGGCCCGAAAGGGATTGATGAAGCGTTCGAAGTAGAGGTCGAGTTCGAGCGGGTCGACGTCCGAAATGCCGATGCAGAAGGCGACGATGGAATTGGCCCCCGAGCCCCGGCCGACGTGCTGGTAGCCAGCTGCGCGGGCGTAGCGGACAATATCGTGGGTAATGAGAAAATAGGAGCAGAAGTCTTGTTGTCGGATCACGGCCAGTTCCCGTTCGGTGCGCAGGCGGGCCTTCTGGAAGCGGCTACCGGGCGGATAGCGGCGGGTGACGCCGGCCAGGGCCAGCTTTTCCAGGAGGGCAAAGTCGCCGTCTTTGCTCCCCGTAAAGGTTTGGCGGTTGATGCTGAGGCCGGTTTCCAGCTCGGCGGTGCAAGCATCGATGATCCGCTGGGTATTGGCCAGAATGGCGGGGTAAGACTTGTAGAACTGGGCCAGGGTGGCGGGGGGCAGCAGGCGGTCTCCGGGCTGGGCCAGGTCGCGGGGCGTAAGCTTGGTATGGACCGTGCCCAGGTCAATGGCCCGGAGGGTTTTGTGGCGGGCGTAGTCTTCGTCGTTGATGGCCACCACGGGGGCCAGCACCACGAGTTTTTCCTGGTGGTGGCGCAGCTCATGGCTGAACAGGCGGTTGACGTGCTGGGGGCGAATGCCGAGCAACTCGTTGGGGCCGAAGTCGGCAATGGGCTTACAAAGACGAGGGTAGATGATCCAGGTATCCGGCAGCGGCGGGGGCACGGCGGGCAGCGCGCGCCCGGCCAGGGAGTGTTGGCTCAGGAAAGCGCAGAGGCTCCGCCAGCCCTCGGCGTTGTGGGCCAGGCCAGTGTAGAGCCACTGCCCCTCCCGCCAGAAGGAAACTCCCAGAATGGGCTTGATGCCCGCCCGCCGGCAACGGGCGACGAACTCGACGGCACAACTCGTATTGTTGGCGTCGGCCAAGGCCAGTGTACTTACCCCCCAGGCGGCAGCCTTAGCCACCAGGGCCTCGGGCGTAAGTACCCCGTAACGCAGGCTGAAGGCCGTATGGCAGTTGAGGTGCATCAGCGCATTTTTTGTCGGCCACCCCACGCTAAGGCACTTTTGCGGCGGCTGAGCCCACGCATACCACCCCGCATCGCCCGCGATTTACCCAACAGAAAAGCATTTTTTTGCGCCCGATTTGCCCAGCCTGGCCTGGCTGGACGAAGAAAATAATTGGCTGAAGCTGGCATGGAGTGAGACTTTTGGGGCGATACTGTTACCTGTGAGGAGTACCGTAGAACATGTAAACTACTTGTAACCAAGTGTTTGTCTGCAAATATTACGCTGCAAGATAATATGATTTTTAATTTAAAAACAAATAGTTTGTTTTTTAAAGGGTGGCCATCTTTTTTTATTCCGGGCGGCGGACTAACTTTACCGGATGCCTGTGACGCTGTTCACGGTCCGTCGTCTTCTTAATGAAAAATAAACCATCGAACGGGTGAAAGCCTGGTTTTTTGCTGTTGGCAATTCACTTGCCCGCGCTTAAACCGTGATTGACGACCGACTTTTGTGAATAGCATTGACCATGACCGCATCCCAAAACCGCTTCCAACGTGCATTTTTTGAACGATTGAGCGAAAAATTCCCCTCCCGCAGTGATATGGTGGTAAGCCTGGGAGAAGTCTTACACGTTGGCCGCGACGCCGTTTACCGCCGGATGCGGGGAGAGACTGTCCTCAGTGCCGATGAGCTCATGCTGCTTTCCGAAACGTTTGGGGTAGAAGCGATGCCCAACGGTAAGCGCCCCAGTCTGCCCACTATGAGCTATTTCCAGAGCGAGGACCGGGAAACTTCGGAACAAACTTACTTCATCGACCTGCGCAAACAGTCCGATCTGTTTCTTGCCCTGCCCGGCATCAACGTTGATTACGCCAGTCCTGAGCTCCTCATTCACTACGAGTTGATGTTTCCCGTGCTGCGGAGTTTTAAAATCTTTATGTACGGCATTACCACCTGGGGGCTGCATAAGTGGAAAGATCAGCGCTTTTCTTCCGACTTAATCCCCCCCGCAACCCACGCGTTGATAGACGGGATTGTACGCGACGCTTACCGCGTACCGGGGCGCGAGTTGTGGTCCATCGGTATTCTGGACGTCACCCTACGGCAAATCAGTTACATGTACCAGGTTGGTCGCTTCGCCCACCCCCAAGACCTCGAAACCATCTTCGCGGAACTCGAAGCTATTCTCGATCACCTCGAAGCCATGGCCCGCAGCGGCAAAAGATTTTACCCCGGTGAGACGCCAAACGAGGACAGCCCGACGTTCAGGGTCTACCACAACGAACTTTCCAATACCAACAATACCATCATCATTCACTCCAATACCAAAAATTATCTCTTTTCCACCCTCGTAAATCCCAGTTTCCTGGCCAGCCGCGACCCCCGCATTCTCTCCGACGTGGTACGCTGGTTTGATAACCTGGTGGAACATGCCAATTCCCTCAACGCAGAATCCGGTAAGTACAACACCCAGTACTTTGGCAAGCTCCGCCAGCAACTTCGGGCTACCCGCGAGACCATCCGTTTCGGGTCCGGTATCTTTTGAGGGGAGAGCGGAAAAAGCATGTACTGATATTCAATAAAAATAGATGTTTATAGTAGCTATATTCGCTTGCAAATAATTGTACATACGATCTTACCTTTGCAGGGTAAACAAGAAACAACTGAACTAAGCTCCCCGGAGCTGCGTTTATAAGAATAGGTTTATTTTTCATGAGAGACGCTGTGGACAGCACAGTCGTATAATCAGGCCCGGGCGCGATACGTCCGGGCCTTTTTTATGTCCGGTCGCACTGGGTGCAAAGAGCCGGGGGCGGGATTTTGTCTCATCCTGCTCCGTGTCGTACCTTTGGTTTATGGATGCCCCTTCTTCCCATTCTTCTCCACCGCCGTGGTTGGGTCTGCTCAACTGGGTCCCGGTACTGGCTTACTTTCTGATCAAGTACCTGGTCATTGGCCGCGACCAAATCACCCGCCAGCAAAACTGGATGCTGATCGGGGCCGTCATCCTGGCGGAGATTGCCCTGTGGCAATACCGTAAACAATTCCGTAAACCCCAGCCCCCCGCCGATAATGGAACCCCTCAGGAATGACAAACCTTCCCCCTGGCTGTTTCTCGTAATGTCGGCCACCTACTTTGGTGCCTACTTTGGCCTCAAGTACGGGGTCTTCGGCGGAAGCTTGCCCTGGTACCTCAATGCGCTGCTCATCCTGAGCTGCCTGCTGCTGGCCTTTGCCCTTCGCAGGCGCGTAGGCTAAGCCCTTTCTCCTTTAACGGGTACCTTGCCTGCCCGCCGCGTTTTTGCCCCGAGACAATTCCATTCTAACCCCAAAGCCATGCATCACCTCCTGCACCGCCGTCGCCAATTCCTCCGCCAATCCATTTCCGCCGCCACCGGTCTGTTGCTGGCACCCGGCCTGTTGGCCTGTGGTGCCAAAACTCCGGCATCCGGCAAAGAAGGGCGGGAAGAGAACGCCACGGACCCTTCGGCTTCCCGCAAAATCGGGGTGGCCATCCTTGGGCTCGGCGGCTACGCTAAGGGGCAAATCGCTCCCGCTCTCCAACTGACGGAGCACTGCGAACTGCGCGGTCTCATCACCGGAAGCCCCGAAAAACTACCGGAGTGGCAGGCCAAGTACGCCATCAAGGACGAAAACGTCTACACCTACGACACTATGGAGGACATTGCCAGCAACTCCGCCATTGACGTCATCTACGTCATCACCCCCACGGCCACGCACCGCGATTTTGTCATCCGCGCAGCCAATGCGGGCAAACATGTCTGGTGCGAAAAGCCTATGGCGATGCGCCCCGAAGACTGCCAGCAGATGATCACTGCCTGCCAACAGAACGGCGTTAAACTCAGCATCGGCTACCGCATGCTCCACGAGCCCAACACCCAAAAGCTGATTGAACTGACCAGGACCCAGGCCTACGGACCCATCACCGGAGCGACCTCCCTGGCGGGCTACGCCGGGAGCCTGCCGGCCCTCGATTACTGGCGCGGGCAGCGGGCAATGGGCGGGGGCGCCCTCTACGACATGGGCGTCTATACCATTAATGGCCTCCGCTACGGCACCCAGCTTATGCCCCTGGCCGTCGTCTCCGCCACCCAGGAACGGCCCGAAGACGTCGACGTGACCACCACCTACCAGCTCGAATTCCCCAACGGCATCCTGGCCAATGGCAAAACCAGCGTAGTGGAGTCCTACAACAAACTGCGCATCGAGGCCACCAACGGCTGGTATGAACTGGACCCCATGCAGCCCTACGAGGGCGTTCAGGGCAGCACCAGCGACGGCAAGATCCTCGGCCCGCCCGTCCCCAACCAACAATCGCTCCAGATGGATGCCGACGCGCTGGCCATCCTCAACAACCAGCCCGTCCGCGCCCCCGGCGAAGAGGGGCTCAAAGACATCCTCATCATCCGCGCCATCATCGAAAGCGCCGAAACCGGCAAACGGGTGCCCATCGTATTCTGATCGCGGGCCGCCCCGGGGAGAATAAGCAGGAGAGGAAGCAGCATTTTTGCGCTTACGCAGGTGCACAGGAAGTCGCGCTGAACAGCAGGGTAGGGTAGGGCAACCCTCGCCTTTTACCGCCGTTTTGGCCGTAACGCAGGCCCTTTACCCACCCGTCCCGCCCGCCGAAAGCGGCTACTGCACACAAAAATTTATCCTAAGCCACTGAAGGTTAGGAATTCTGAAGATAAGTACTTACCTTTGCGCTCGCTTTTTAAGGAGGTAGGCCTCTGGTAAATAAAAAAAAGCGCATTTCAAAGCAAAGAAACGTATGCCTACAATCAACCAACTTGTGCGTAAAGGGCGCAAGCAAATCGTCGAAACCAGTAACTCCCGGGCCCTGGACGCCTGTCCGCAGAAGCGTGGCGTCTGCACCCGTGTTTATACTACCACCCCCAAGAAGCCCAACTCGGCCCTGCGTAAAGTCGCCAAGGTGCGTCTGACCAACGGCATCGAGGTGATCGCTTACATCCCCGGTGAAGGCCATAACCTCCAGGAACACTCCATCGTGCTCATCCGCGGTGGACGGGTAAAGGACTTGCCCGGTGTACGTTACACCATCGTGCGGGGTGCCCTCGATACGGCCGGCGTGGCCAACCGCCGCCAGGCCCGTTCCAAGTACGGCGCAAAACGCCCCAAAAAGTAATAAAAGACGAGGCATGCCTTGTCCGCTCCCCTTTCTATTCCTAAGCAAGGCAATGCGCAAAAACTACATCTAATGCGTAAAAGAAAACCAAAAGTCCGGGTCATCGCTCCCGATCCCCGTTACGGCGATCCGATGGTAACCCAATTCGTCAACAACATGATGTTGGCCGGTAAGAAATCTACCGCCTTCAAAGTGTTCTACGACGCGATGGACATGATCAAAGAACGTGTTTCTGCCGAAGAAATCGACGAATACGAGGTGTGGAAACGCGCCCTCAACAACGCGATGCCCCAGGTAGAAGTACGCAGCCGCCGCATCGGTGGTGCTACTTTCCAGATCCCCACCGAAATCCGCGCCAAGCGCAAGATGAGCATCGGCATGAAGTGGGTCATCCGCTTCGCCCGTGCCCGTTCCGGTAAGGGAATGGCCGAAAAGCTCTCCGCCGAGCTGCTCGCCGCCAGCCGCAACGAAGGCATGGCCGTTAAGCGTAAGGAAGAGACCCACAAGATGGCCGAATCCAACCGCGCTTTCGCCCACTACGGCCGCTAGCCAAACCACCGCCTGACCCTATCCACATTTATCCTTTCGCAATTCCAATCCTTTCCCCATGGCAACGGATCTTAGATTTACCCGCAACATCGGTATTGCCGCGCACATCGACGCAGGTAAGACCACCACGACCGAGCGTATCCTTTACTACACCGGTATCAGCCACAAGATCGGCGAAGTACACGATGGTGCCGCTACCATGGACTGGATGGAGCAGGAGCAGGAACGGGGCATCACCATTACCTCGGCCGCTACCCACACCAGCTGGAATTGGCAAGACCAAAAGTATACCTTCAACATCATCGATACCCCAGGGCACGTGGATTTTACCGTTGAGGTAAACCGCTCCCTCCGCGTACTCGATGGTCTGGTCTTCCTGTTCTGCGCCGTCTCTGGCGTAGAGCCCCAGTCTGAAACCAACTGGCGCCTGGCCGATAACTACAAAGTGCCCCGCATCGGCTTCGTCAATAAGATGGACCGCTCCGGTGCCGACTTCTTCTCCGTCGTGCGCGACGTCGAGGAAAAACTCGGCTCTAAGTCTATTCCCCTCCAGGTACCCATCGGTGCGGAAGAGACTTTTAAAGGCGTTGTTGACCTGATCACCATGCAGGCCATCGTGTGGAACGAGCACGACCAGGGCATGACCTTCGAGACGATCGACATCCCCGCCGACCTCGTCTCCACCGTCAACGAATGGCGCGAGAAACTTCTCGAAGCCGTTGCCGAATACGATGAGTCGCTGCTGGACAAGTTCTTTGATGACCCAGACTCTATCACCGTGGAGGAAGTACGCAAAGCCGTACGCGACGCCGTTACCGACGCCGCCTTCGTTCCCATGATGTGTGGTTCTGCCTTCAAGAACAAAGGTGTTCAGGCCGTACTCGATGCCGTTTGTGCATACCTGCCCAGCCCCGTTGATATTCCCGCCGTTAAGGGTACCCACCCCGACGACGAGGAGAAAATCCTCGAGCGCAAGCCCTCCGTTACCGAGCCCTTCGCCGCACTCGCTTTCAAGATCGCTACGGACCCCTTCGTAGGTCGCCTGGCCTTCATGCGCGTGTACTCCGGCTTCCTGGATGCTGGTTCTTACGTCCGCAACACCCGCTCCGGCAACAAGGAACGGATCTCCCGCCTCTACCAGATGCACGCCAACCAACAGCAGGCCATCGACCGCGTAGAAGCTGGTGACATCGCCGCTGCCGTAGGTTTCAAAGACATCCGTACCGGTGATACCCTCTGCGACGAGGCCCACCCCATCGTCCTCGAATCCATGGTCTTCCCCGATCCCGTTATCGGTGTAGCCGTTGAGCCGAAGACCCAGAAAGACCTCGAAAAGCTCGGTATGGCCCTCGCCAAACTGGCCGAAGAGGACCCGACCTTCACTGTCAAGTACGACGAAGACACCGCCCAGACCGTCATCGCCGGTATGGGAGAGCTTCACCTGGAAATCATCGTTGACCGCCTCCGCCGCGAATTCAAAGTGGAAGCCAACGTAGGTGCCCCCATGGTAAACTACAAAGAAGCGCTCTTCACCACCGTCGAACACCGCGAACGCCTCAAAAAGCAGTCCGGTGGTTCTGGTCTCTTCGCCGATATGGCCTTCACCCTCGGACCCGCCGACGAAGAGTTCCTCCAGAGCGAGGACTTCAAGAGCGGCAAGGAAGCCCTCCAGTTCGAATGGGCCATCGTTGGTGGTGCCATCGACAAGAACTACCAGAAGCCCATTCGTGATGGATTCAAATCCATGATGAAGAACGGCATCCTGGCCGGTTACAACATCGACAGCATGAAGGTGAAAGTCATCGACGGTGGTATGCACTCCGTTGACTCCAAGCCCCTGGCGTTCGAACTCTGTGCTAAGGAAGGCTTCAAAGCCGCCGCTAAACTCTGCAACCCCAAGTTGCTTGAGCCCATCATGGAAGTGGTAGTTGTAACGCCCGAAGAGTACACCGGTAACGTAATCGGTGACCTCAACCGCCGCCGCGGCCTGCCCAAAGGCCAGGAAACGATGACGGGAGGTGCCATCCGCATTACCGCCGACGTTCCCCTGAGCGAAATGTTCGGGTACGTAACCGACCTGCGTACGATCACCTCCGGCCGCGCCAACTCGAGCATGACCTTCAGCCACTACACGGAAGCACCTTCCGGCATCGCGAAGGAAATCATCGAAAAAGCCAAAGGCGTCGCTTAATCAACCAAACGATTTCCCGGCCTTGGGTGCCTGAACTGCATCCCAAGGCCGGGAATCTTTCCCAAAAAGGCCGCTGGAAAGCCACGTGGCCATCTTTATTGAAAATACCAAACTGGCATGAATCAGAAAATTCGCATCAAACTGCGTTCTTATGATCACAACCTCGTAGACAAGTCTACCGAGAAGATCGTCAAGACCGTAAAGAACAGTGGGGCCATCGTTACCGGCCCGATTCCGCTGCCCACCGAAAAGGATATCTACACGGTCCTGCGTTCACCGCACGTCAATAAGAAATCCCGGGAGCAGTTTCAGTTGCGCACCCACAAGCGCCTGATCGAAATCTACACCCCCAACCAGAAAACGGTAGACGCGCTTTCCAAGCTCGAACTGCCCAGTGGTGTAGATATTCAGGTGAAGTTGACCTAATCCCCCAGGCCCAACTCACCCTTCAGTAAACCCCTTGCTTACCCCTTCACCGTGGTAAGGAGGATCATTTGTTAACTGTTCCCGTTCCGCCCAGCAGCGCGGAGCCGGAATATTTGTTGCCCAGCCGAGCACCTCCGCCCGGCAGCAACGGATAAACCAAGACCAATGAAAGGAATTATTGGTAAAAAAGTCGGGATGACCTCCATCTTCGACGAAATGGGCCGCAACGTGGCCTGCACCGTTATCGAAGCCGGTCCTTGCGTCATTACGCAGGTCAAGACCGACGATACGGACAATTACAACGCTATTCAGCTGGCTTACGGCGAGCAGAAGGAGAAGAAGACCAGCAAGCAGTTGCTCGGCCACTTCGGAGCCGCAGGCACCACGCCCAAGGCCGAAGTCGTCGAGTTCCGCGATATGGTTGCCGACAAGGCCCTGGGCGACACCGTCACCGTGGGTGATGTCTTCGCCGAAGGTGACCTGCTGGCCGCCGTTGGTACCTCCAAAGGCAAAGGCTTCCAGGGCGTAGTCAAGCGCCACGGCTTCGCCGGTGTGAACGATGCTACCCACGGTCAGCACAACCGCCAGCGTGCCCCCGGTTCGATCGGTGCGGCTTCTTACCCCGCCAAGGTTTTCAAGGGAATGCGCATGGCCGGCCGCGACGGTGGCAGCCGCGTAACGGTAAAGGGCCTCAAAGTCCTCCGCATTTTCCCCGATCGCAACCTGATCCTGGTAAAAGGTGCCGTACCTGGCCCCAAAGGTGGAACCGTAATCCTGCAGAAATAATTAAGCCAGCCGATCCCGCTCTTTCCCGCCCCCGGGCCGGAATGAATGGATTGTAAAACTATAAACATGAAACTCCAAGTTCAAAGCGCACAGGGTACCAATGTTGGCCGCGAAGTGGAACTGCCCGAAAACATCTTCGGCGTAGCCCCCAACGAGCACGCGGTTTACCTAGCGGTTAAGGCCCACCTGGCCGCTCAGCGCCAGGGCACGCACAAGTCCAAAGGACGCAGCGAAGTAGCCGGCTCAACGAAGAAACTGCACAAGCAGAAAGGCACCGGCGGCAGCCGTAAGGGCGACATCAAGAGCCCCCTTTACCGCAGCGGTGGCCGCATCTTCGGCCCCCAGCCCCACCTCTACAACATCAAGCTCAACAAGAAGGTCAAGCAACTCGCCCGCGCCTCCGCCCTGTCCCAAAAAGCCAGCGCCGGTAGCATCAAGGTAGTCGAAGACCTCCAGTTCAGCGCCCCCCGAACGAAAGACTACGTCGCCTTCCTCAACGCCCTCGGCGCCCAGGGAAAAGTACTGCTCATCACCGCAGAAACTGACCAGTTCGTCTACCGCTCCGGCCGTAACATCCCCAACAGTACCATCGTAAGTGCCAGCGAGCTGAACACCTACGACGTAATGAAGGCCTCCACGGTCCTTCTTTCCGAAGGTGCCATTGCAAAACTTCAAGAGCAGTTCGCTTAAAAAACCACCACCATGGCCAAGAGTATCCTCATCAAGCCGGTCGTTTCCGAGAAGGCCGAACTGCTTTCTGAAAAACGGACCCAGTACACCTTCGTGGTGACCAAAACGGCAAACAAAATCGAAATTCGCAAAGCCGTTGAAGAACGGTACGGCGTATCGGTAGACCGCGTAAACACCGTAGTCGTGCCGGGCAAGACCAAAAACAGATCGACCAAGTCCGGAATCATCCGCGGTCGGGTAGCTGCCTTCAAGAAGGCCGTCGTTACCCTCACCGAAGGCGAGACCATCGACTTGTACAACGAAATCTAATTCATCGCCGGTGGGTGGGGAGCCGCGGTCTATGGTCGATCGTAGTACCGCGCTTTCGCTCCGAGATTCACCGGATCAACCAGTGCAATAATGCCAATTAAGAAGTTTAAGCCGGTCTCTCCGGGCTCCCGCTTCCACGTCGGAAACAAATTCGACGAGCTGACGGGCGATAAGCCAGAGAAAAGCCTGCTGGCCCCCATCAAGCGTACGGGGGGCCGTAACGGTACGGGCAAAATGACCGTTCGCCAGCGTGGCGGCGGACACAAGCGCCGCTACCGGATCATCGATTTCCGCCGCAACAACGACGGTGTACAGGCCGAAGTGAAGACGATCGAGTACGATCCGAACCGCACCGCCTTCATCGCTCTGGTGGAATACACCGACGGAACCAAGTCTTACATCCTCGCCCCACAGGGCCTGAAAGTAGGGGATAAGCTCATGTCTGGCGAAGGTGCTGAGCCCACGGTGGGCAACACCCTTTTCCTGGGCGACGTCCCCCTGGGTTCCCCCATCCACGCCATCGAGCTCCAGCCCGGTAAAGGTGCCGCAATGGCCCGCTCCGCTGGCACGAACGGCATCCTGATGGGCAAAGAAGGTCGCTTCGTTTCCGTCAAACTCCCTTCGGGTGAAGTTCGCCGCATCCTCAAGACCTGCCGCGCTACGATTGGTGCCACCTCCAACCCCGACCACGGCCTGACCGTAGCGGGCAAGGCCGGTCGCAACCGCTGGGCCGGCCGTCGTCCGCGCGTTCGTGGTGTCGCCATGAACCCCGTCGATCACCCCATGGGTGGTGGTGAAGGCCGCGCTTCTGGTGGTCACCCACGCTCTCGCACGGGCATTATGGCCAAGGGCCAGAAGACGCGCAGCGTCAAAAAGGCTAGCAACAAAATGATCATCACCCGTCGGAAGACGAAGAACAAGAAATAATCCATGGCACGTTCGCTCAAGAAAGGCCCGTACGTATTTCACCGCCTTTACGATAAGATCGTTAAGGCCCAGGAAGGTGGTAACCGTAAGGGCATGATCAAGACCTGGTCTCGCGCCTCCATGATCATCCCCGATATGGTAGGCCTCACCATCGCCGTCCACAACGGTAAGACCCACGTTCCCGTCTACGTTACGGAAAACATGGTTGGCCACAAGCTCGGTGAATTCGCCCCCACGCGCTCCTTCCGGGGCCACGGCGGCAAAAAAGGCAAGTAACCGGTAGGTGCCGCAGCAAACCGCCAACGGGCAGTTCGCATTCCGGCACCCATTACCCTTACTACCAAAAATAATTATCAGGGCGCTTGCGCAGGTGCCGGGTAAGTCTTTTTAACAGCGGTGAACGTCCTCCTCCCAGGCCGCCTCCGCTTTCAGAAAGCCAGACCCTGCACCTGCGTCCGCGCCCCAAATTGAGTGAAGGTAGAGCAAGACCTCGTGGTACGTAAAGTAGCCGAAGCCGCCGACCTCCCCCCAGGTTGTGCCTGAAAACGCAGCCCCCGCCGGGGAAGACCGCCAATCGACTGCCATCCGTTCCACCCGTTTTGCTAACCCGTTCCCTCGAAAATCTCCAATAATGGAAGCAGTAGCAAGTTTAAATAGCATCCCGATGTCGGTCCGCAAGATGCGGCTCGTCGTCAACCTTATCCGCGGAAAGCAGGTGGATCAGGCGCTGAGCATCCTGGAATACAGCAAGCAGGAAGCCGCAATCTGGCTGAAGAAAGACCTTCTTTCGGCCATCGATAACTGGCAGCAAAAAACCGGAGGTACGGAAAGCGCTGCGGAGTACGACCTGGTCGTCTCCACCGCTTACGCCGACGCCGGTGCCCAGATCAAGCGTTTCCGCCCCGCGCCCCACGGCCGGGCGCACCGCATTCGCAAGCACAGCTGCCACATCACCATCAAAGTAAGCAACACCAAGCCCCTCCCTTCCGAGGTCGGTGCTGAAACCTCAACCGCTAAGTAAGCATGGGACAAAAGACTAATCCAATCGGTAACCGCCTCGGTTACATTCGCGGCTGGGACAGCAACTGGTTTGCCGACAAAGACTACGCCGCCAACGTCATTGAAGACGAGAAGCTGCGCACCTACCTCGGTTCACGCATCGAGAAAGGCGGCATTGCCCGCGTCATCATCGAGCGTACCCTCAAGCGGGTTACCCTGACCATCCACACGAGCCGCCCCGGCATCATCATTGGCAAGGGAGGTAGTGAGATCGACCAGATCCGCGAGGAGCTGCGTCGCCTGACCAAGAAAGACGTTCAGATCAACATCATCGAGATCCGCAAGCCGGAGCTCGACGCCTGCATCGTTGCCGAAGGCATCGCCAAGCAGATCGAAGCGCGGATCAACTACCGCCGGGCCATCAAAACGAGCATCGCCTCTACGATGCGCGCCAGTGCTGAAGGGATCAAGATCCGGATTTCCGGCCGTCTGAATGGTTCCGACATGAGCCGTACCGAAGAGTTTAAGGAAGGCCGTACGCCCCTGCATACTTTCCGGGCCGACATCGACTACGCCCACAAGGAGGCCCACACCGTTTACGGACGGATCGGGATCAAAGTGTGGCTCTGCAAAGGTGAGGTACTCGGTAAGCGCGACCTCAACCCCAACGCCGGACTGGTTGCTAAAGGCAACGAGCGCGGTGGTGATGACCGCCGTGGTGGCGATGACCGTCGCGGTGGTGATGACCGCCGTGGTGGTGGAGACCGTCGCGGTGGCGGAGATCGCCGTGGTGGTGGAGACCGCCGTGGTGGTGGCGATCGTCGCGGTGGCGGCGGTGGACGTCGTTAAGATTACCAGGACGGCCCCCAGGCCCCGCCTCTTGAGTACGAAGGGCAGTTTTACCTTTTTGGGGTAGCACTGCCGGGATACTTGCCCTCCCCCCCGACCAAAAGGGTCTGACCCTTTTGGCAAACAGGACTCAACCGCCGCTGGCGAGAGAATGAATGACCAAGGACCATCAAAACGGCGTTTTGCGCTGGTTCTTACCCCTGGAGAGCAGGGCAACGTGCGGTGAAGACCTCGCCGGCGTTGCCTTGCTTTCTCTATTCCGCCAAAAATGGAAAGTTTGCGCTGGTAAACTTTCTAATGTCGGAGAAAAAACTTACCTTTGCCCCGCTCTAACGAGGACCTCGGGGAAATTCGGGGTGTAAGTGACCGATTTTCGGGCATTTACCCACAAAACTTTAAGTAATGTTACAGCCGAAAAGAACGAAATACCGCAAGCAGCAGAAGGGTCGTAACACCGGCCTGGCCCAGCGTGGCAACCAAGTTGACTTTGGTTCCTTTGGCCTCAAAAGCCTGGATGCTGACCGGATTACCAGCCGCCAGATTGAGGCGGCCCGTATTGCCATGACCCGCCACATGAAACGGGAGGGCAAAGTATGGATTCGCATTTTCCCCGATAAGCCCATCACCAGCAAGCCGCTGGAAGTACGTATGGGTAAGGGTAAAGGTGCTTTGGACCACTGGGTCGCCAATGTCCAGCCCGGCCGCATTCTTTTTGAACTGGACGGGGTGACCCGGGAAGTTGCGGAAGAAGCCCTGCGCCTGGCTGCCCAGAAGTTGCCCGTGCAGACCAAGATTGTCACGCGGGTAGACTACGTAGGCTAATCGCATCATCGCTTACAAAATTAGTGAAGAGTCCGCCGGCGTGCCGTGCGGCAAAACCATAAGAACTAATGCCGAGTAATAAATCAATCGAGTTGCGTAGCGTTTCCGACGCTGATCTGCGGGATCAGCTGGGGGAAACTACCGTAAGCCTCGAAAAAATGAGATTCGACCATACCGTTAACGGTATCGAGAACCCCCTGCAACTGCGGGCCGTCCGCCGGGACATTGCGCGGATCAAAACCGAAATTCGTCGTCGCGAGCTCGAAGCCCTCAGCCCTGAGGCGATCGCCCAGCGGGACAACATCAAAAGACGTCGTCGTAAAAAGTAATCGAGCCATGAGCAACGAGGAAAACAAAGAGCTGGAAGGTGTAGCTGCAGCCGCTGCTGCTGAAACCACCCCGGAGGCCGCATCGCCTGCCGCCGCGCCGGTTACCAATTACTTTGCGGCCGAAGAGGCTGCTACGGAGGAAGGTCGTAACGAGCGCAAGACGCGGGTTGGGATCGTCTCCAGCAATAAGATGGACAAAACGATTGCGGTAGTGATTGAGCGCCGTCTTCAGCACCCCATTTACGGCAAGTACGTAAAGAAATCCAAAAAACTCATCGCCCACGATGAGAACAACGAATGCCAGATTGGTGACGTGGTTCGCATTATGGAGACGCGCCCCCTGAGCCGGCGCAAGCGTTGGCGCCTGGTTGCCATCGTCGAGAAGGCCAAGTAACCATAATCGATAAATTAGCAAAACATGATCCAACAGGAATCACGGTTACGCGTAGCCGACAACAGCGGTGCCAAGGAGGTCCTCTGTATTCGCGTACTGGGCGGCTCAAAGCGCCGTTATGCCAGCATCGGCGACCAGATCGTCGTATCGGTTAAGGAAGCTTCTCCGGGTGGCAACGTCAAAAAAGGTGCCGTATCCCGCGCGGTGGTGGTACGGACCCGTAAGGAAATCCGTCGTCGCGACGGCTCTTACATCCGTTTTGACGACAACGCCGTAGTGTTGCTCAACGCCAACGAAGAGCCCCGCGGTACCCGCATCTTCGGCCCCGTTGCCCGCGAGCTGCGCGACCGTAACTATATGAAGATTGTATCACTGGCCCCGGAAGTACTCTAGGGAAAACCGGTCTGGGTGATCATGATGGGGCCCGCCCTATCTCATCTTTAGCAAAGGCAAGGGCGACCTTGTCTCCCAATAAAAAAAAATGGCAAACAATACCTATAAAGACAAGCAGAAGCGCCACGCGCCCAAGCTCAAGATCAAGCAAGGAGACATGGTTGTGGTCATCGCCGGTGCGGATAAGGACCGTACGCAGCCCCGCCAGGTCTTGCAGGTGCTCCCCGATGAGAACCGCGCCATCGTTGAAGGCGTGAACCTCCGCAAGAAGCACCAAAAGCCAACTGAAACCGAATCTGGTGGTATCGTTGAAAAAACGGCCTCCATTCACCTCAGCAATCTGATGCTCGTAGATGCCGACGGCAACCCGACCCGCGTGGGCCGCAAAGCCGACGAAAATGGCAAACTACAGCGCTTTGGAAAGCGTAACGGAAACATCATCAAGTAATGAGCTACACGCCAAGACTTAAGAAAAAGTACGACGAAGAAGTACGGCCGAAGCTGCAGGAGCAGTTCGGTTACTCCAGCCCCATGCAGGTTCCGCGCTTGCTCAAGATTTGCCTCAACCAAGGTGTCGGTAAAGCTACCCAAGACCGCAAGCTCGTAGAGAACGCGGCCAAGGAAATGACCCTGATCGTTGGCCAGCAGGCCGTAATCACCAAGTCTAAGAAGTCAGTCTCTAACTTCCGCCTGCGGGATGGGATGGGCATCGGTGCCAAGGTAACCCTGCGCCGGGAGCGGATGTACGACTTCCTCGACCGCCTGATCGCTACGGCTCTGCCACGCGTTCGTGACTTCCGCGGCATCAACGATAAGAGCTTTGACGGACGTGGAAACTACACCATGGGCGTTCAGGAGCAAATCATCTTTCCGGAGATCAGCCTCGACGAAGTGTCCAACATCACCGGTTACGACATCACCTTCGTAACCAGCGCCGAAACTGACGCCGAGGGCCTGGCCCTGCTGAAGGCTCTGGGCCTTCCATTCAAGAACCAAAACAACGCCGAATAAAATGGCTCGTAAATCACTCATCGCCCGTGAACGCAAGCGGGAACGCCTGGTGGCCAAGCTCGCTGACAAGCGTGCCAAGCTCAAGGCAGAAGGCAACTGGGATGAACTGGATAAGCTCCCCCGGAACTCCAACCCCATCCGTTTGCACAACCGCTGTGGATTGACGGGACGCCCCAAAGGCTACATGCGCAAATTCGGCATCTGCCGCGTTAAATTCCGGGAAATGGCCCTCGATGGTAAAATCCCCGGAGTTCGCAAAGCAAGCTGGTAGCTTTCCTTTTGGGCTGAAGCAGGACGAACCGGATCGCAACAATGCTTTCGCGCTCTCCGCAAACAGCCCCCAGGTATTCCATTATTCTCCATATTTTATAACAGCTCCGTAGGTTCCCGAGCAGAAAAACCGGGAAAACCGCAGGGCGCAATACTCCAAAGGCATGGCCGTTACCGATCCAATCGCCGATTTTCTGACCCGCATTCGCAACGCCCAGATTGCTGGACACCGCGTAGTAGTCATCCCCGCCTCTAAGACCAAGAAGCGGATGACGGAGATCCTCTACGATCAGGGTTACATCCTCAAGTACAAGTTCGACGACGAAGCTGGCAAAGGAAAGCAGGGTGAGATTTCCATCGCACTGAAATACGAGAAAGACACCCGTCGTCCCGTAATCCGCAAACTCATCCGCGTTTCCAAGCCTGGCCTGCGCCAGTACGTGAAGGCCGATTCGCTGCCCCGCGTAATCAATGGCCTGGGGATTGCCATCGTTTCCACTTCCCATGGCCTGATGACTGAAAAGCAGGCCCGCCAGGAAAACGTTGGCGGCGAAGTACTTTGCTACGTTTACTAATTTCAACCAACAATAGAACCGAGCCTGCAGATGGCGGAGCGACCGTGTAACGGTTCCCACTTTCGTAAGGCGATTAAATCAAAGGATATGTCCAGAATTGGCAAAAATCCCATCAGCGTCCCCGCCGCCGTCAAGGTGGACATCAGCAAAGGGAATCTGGTGACGGTAAAAGGCCCCAAGGGGGAACTTACCCAGCAGGTCAGCCCCGATATGGGAGTCAGCCTGGAAGACGGCACCCTGACGGTGACCCGCCCTTCAAACAGCAAGCGTCACCGTAGTTTCCACGGCCTTTACCGCTCCCTGATTGCCAACATGATCACCGGGGTTACCGAAGGGTACACGCTGGAGATGGAAGTGGTGGGTGTAGGTTACCGTGCTGAAAACAACGGCAGCCTGTTGATCCTTACCCTGGGCTACTCTCACCCCATCTACTTCATGGTTCCCCGTGAGGTGACGGTAGAGACGATCTCCGCCAAGGGTAAAGCCCCGATCATCAAGCTGATGAGCCACGATAAGCAGCTGCTCGGCCAGATTGCCGCCAAAATCCGGGCCTTCCGGAAGCCGGAGCCTTACAAAGGAAAAGGGATCAGATTCGTTGGTGAAGAACTTCGTCGTAAGGCTGGTAAGACCGCCGCTAAGAAGTAAGGCATCCTAACCCCCATTACGGGATTAAAAAAGTAGCAATGCAACTCACAAAAATTAAGCGGAGGAAACGGATTCACAGCCGGGTGCGTAAGAAGATCAGCGGTACGCCGCAGCAGCCTCGCCTGAATGTCTTCCGTTCAAATAAATTCATCTACGCCCAATTGATCGATGACGTCAATGGCGTAACCCTGGCGCAGGCTTCCAGCTTCGAAGCCGCCATTGCCAACGAGGGCAACAAGGCAGAGCAGTCCGCAGCAGTGGGCAAACTGGTTGCCGAACGTGCACTGGCCAAGGGTATCGAAAAAGTTCTCTTCGACCGGGGAGGCTATTTGTTTCACGGACGGGTCAAGGCACTGGCAGACGGTGCCCGCGAAGGTGGCCTCAAATTCTAAATAACACTACAATGGCTGAAAATAGAAATTCAGGTGGTGCAGGAGGCCGCAATCGTCGGGACAACTCCAATAGCTCCGATGGCAAAGAACGCCGTGGCAACAACCGCCGCGACGATCAACAGCAACAGCAGCCCGAAAGCGACCTGCGCGAAAAGATGGTGGCCCTTAACCGGGTAGCCAAAGTAACCAAAGGTGGCCGCACCTTTACCTTTGCCGCCATCGTGGTGGTAGGCGACGGTAAGGGCAAAGTGGGCCAGGGCATGGGTAAGGCACGGGATATCTCCGAGGCCATCCAGAAAGCAACGGACAATGCCCGCAAGAGCATGATCACCGTGCCGCTGCACAAAGGAACCATCCCCCACGAACAACTGGGTAAGTACGGTGCCGGTAAGGTCCTGCTCAAACCCGCTTCGGAGGGTACCGGTGTAATCGCCGGAGGTGCTATGCGTGCCGTTCTAGATATCGCTGGCGTCCACAACGTACTGGCCAAGTCACAGGGTTCTTCCAACCCCCACAACGTGATCAAGGCTACGCTTGACGCACTGACGAAACTCCGTAGCCCAATGGCCATCGCCAAGCAACGGGGAATTTCCATGGAAAAACTGTTCGAAGGGTAACCCCCGGAGCGCCGTTACAAAATAAACCAGCAATGGCTAAGGTTAAAATTACTCAGGTCAAAAGCGTCATCGATCGTCCCCATACCCAAAAGGCAACGATCAAGGCACTCGGCCTCAAACGCGTCAACCAAACCGTGGAGCGGGAAGATACCCCCGTTATCCAGGGAATGATCAAGGCAGTAAGCCACCTCGTAAAAGTAGAGGAAGCTTAAGGCGACAAAACGGCAGTCTCGGCGGAAGGTGTTGGCCCCCAGGGCGCACCTCCCGCCGGTCCTTCCCCGCTGGTACGATAGTTGCACCTCCCCTGCACCTGCGCCAGCGCCCTGAACTTCCTCACCAAAAGAATTTCCGTCATGGAACTGAATAATCTCCAACCAGCCGCCGGCGCTACTAAGTCCGGTAAGCGAATTGCGCGCGGACAGGGTTCCGGCCACGGTGGCACCGCCACGCGCGGCCACAAGGGCGCCAAGTCCCGTAGCGGTTTCAAAAACAAGCGCAATTTTGAAGGTGGCCAGATGCCCCTGCAGATGCGTTTGCCCAAGGTCGGCTTCAACAGCCCCAACCGCACCGAGTACGTTGCCATCAACCTGGACCGTCTGCAGGCCATCAGTGAGAAGTACGGTGTTACCACCATCGATCACGAAGCGCTCTACGCCGCAGGTGTTGTTCGTAAGAACGACCTCGTGAAAATCCTCGCCGGTGGCGAAGTCTCCGCTAAACTGACGGTAGTGGTGCACGCCGCTTCGGCCAGTGCCAAGGAGGCTATTGAAAAAGCAGGTGGTACCCTTACCATCGCCTAAAAAGACGATCCCATGAGGTTTTTTGAAACGCTGAAAAATATTTTTTCGATCGAGGAGCTCCGCAAACGTATCATTTTTACGGTTGCGCTCATCGCCATCTACCGCCTGGGTTCTTACATCGTATTGCCCGGTGCCGACGTAGACGCCCTGCAAAATGCGGTGCAAAACTCTGGGAACTCCAATGACCTCCTGGGCTTGCTTAACCTCTTTACGGGTGGGGCTTTTAACAACGCCTCGATCATGGCCCTGGGGATTATGCCCTACATCACGGCCAGCATCATTGTCCAGCTCCTGGGTTTTGCGGTGCCTTACTTCCAGAAGCTGCAAAGCAAGGAAGGGGAGTCTGGCCGCAAGAAACTGAACCAGATTACGCGGGCCCTCACCGTGGCCATTACCCTGGTACAGGGCGCGGGTTACCTCACCTACATCCGCAGCAACGGAGGGATGAGCGCAGCCGTTGAGCCTTCGGTATTCTGGATTTCCGGTATCGTTATTCTTTCCACGGGTACCATCTTCGCGATGTGGCTCGGGGAGCGGATTACCGACCGCGGCATCGGCAACGGTGTCTCGCTGCTCATCACGGTGGGCATCATCGCTACTTTGCCCAAGGCGCTCGGTTTCGAGTTCCAGTCTAAGTTCTCCAGCGGTGGGCCCCTCATCTTCATCATTGAGATGTTTGCCTACTTCGCCGTTACGATGCTGACGGTGATGGTGGTGACCGGGGTGCGGAAGATTCCGCTGCAATTCGCCAAGCGTTCCGTTGGCCGTGGCGAAGCCGCTGCGCCGACTACGACGAACCGCGATTACATCCCCCTGAAGGTTAACGCCTCCGGTGTAATGCCGATCATCTTTGCGCAGGCGCTCATGCTGTTGCCCGTCAGCCTCGCTGGCTTCGGCAGCTCCGATGCCCAAAGCAGCTGGTTGGTGCAGCAGTTCAACGACTTCACCTCGCCGATCTACAACATCGTCTACTTCCTCCTGGTCGTTGTCTTCACCTACGTCTACACGGCGCTGGTGGTCAACCCCGGCCAGTACACGGAGTACCTCCGCCGGCAGAACGCCTTCATTCCTGGCGTGCGCGGTGGCGTAGAGACGGAAGAGTACATCGACTCGATCACCAGCCGGATCACGCTGCCGGGTTCCATCATCCTGGGCCTGATTGCGATCCTGCCCGCGCTGGCGGCTACCCTGGGTGTCAACCAGGCCTTTGCCATCTTCTTCGGGGGTACTTCCCTCATCATCATGGTGGGCGTAGTACTCGATACGCTGCAGCAGATCGAAAGCTACCTGCTGATGAAGAAGTACGACGGACTGGTGAAAGAAGGCCGCATTGAAGGCCGTGGCGGCGGAAGCCGGATGCAGAGCCTCGGTGCCGATTTCTAGTCGAACCAGAGATTTAAAAATACCAGCGCCCCTTCGGAACTTCCGAGGGGGCGCTGGTCGTTAGGGGGCGGAAGTTGGCCTCCCTTGTTGTCGCAGTTTCGTTTTATCCTCCCTTCCCCGGCCGCCCAAGCCAGCCACTCACCACTGTATGCGTAAGAAAATATGGACTTTACTCGGTGCAGCCATCCGGGGGGAGCAGTTTGACCTGACCACCATCGGCATCCCCCGGGCGATTGTGCTGCTGGCCGTCCCGATGATGCTGGAGATGGCCATGGAATCGGTTTTTGCCCTCGTCGATACCTTCTTCGTGGGCCGCGTGGGTACCGAAGCCCTCACCACGGTGGGATTGACGGAGGTGATGATGACCCTGATTTATAGCCTGGCCATTGGCCTGAGTACGGCACCGATGGCGATGGTGGCCCGTTTCGTGGGGGAGAAGCAGCCCGAGAAAGCGGGCAGGGCTGCCGGGCAGGCCATCTTGCTGGGCATTCTCGTCTCGTTGCTGTTGGCCGTGCCGGGGGTGCTGTACGCCGAAGACCTGCTGGCGCTGATGGGGGCCAGCCCGGAGGTGATCCGCCAGGGGGCTGGCTACACCCGCATCATGTTTGCGAGCAATGTGGTGATCATGTTGCTCTTCGTCATCAACGGCATTTTCCGCGGGGCAGGCGAGGCGACCAAGGCGATGCGGGTGCTGTGGATTGCCAACGGCATCAACATCGTGCTCGATCCTATTTTCATTTTCGGGCTCGGCCCCATCCCCGGCCTGGGGGTGGAGGGTGCGGCCATCGCCACTACCATCGGTCGGGGTTGTGGTGTGGTATACCAACTCTATCTCCTCTTCGGCGATCGCTCGGTGGTGAAGATGGGCGAGCGGGCCTGGCGCGTCGATTGGAACATGCAAAAGCGCATCGGGCGCATCGCTTCCACGGGGGCCTTTCAGTACCTGATCGCTTCGGCCAGCTGGGTGTTTCTGATGCGGGTGATTGCCAGTTTTGGCGACGCGGCGGTGGCGGGCTACACGGTTTCCATCCGCCTCATCCTCTTTACGCTCTTACCGGCCTGGGGCCTGGCCAACGCGGCAGCCACTTTCGTGGGTCAGAACCTTGGCGCAGGGCAGCCGGCCCGGGCGGAGCGGGGGGTATGGGTGACCCTGAAGGCAACTTCCCTCTACCTGGGCATCCTTTCGGTGGGCTATTTCATTTTTGCGCGGCCGCTGGTGCAGGCATTTGTTGGGGAAGCGGAGGCCGTCGGGTACGGCATCCAAAGCCTCCGCCTCTTTGCCGTGGGTTACGTACTTTTTGGCCTGGGGATGATCCCCATTCAAGCCTTCAACGGTGCCGGTGATACCCGCACGCCTACGCTGATCAATTTCATCTGTTTCTGGATTCTGGAGATCCCTCTCGGCTATTTCCTCGCCCTCAACCTGGGGCTGGAAGTGCAGGGCGTCGTCTCCGCCGTCGTCATCGCCGAGGGCATACTGGCCGTCTTGGCCCTGTGGCTGTTCTGGCGCGGCAGCTGGAAGACTACCGTTGTGTAATCTTTCTTTGCCAGAATACGGCTTACGCATTACCGCCGGCACCAAAAACGCGAAGCCCCGTCTCTGCCTGATGGCAAAGACGGGGCTCCGTTGATTTATGGAAGACGCGCAACTAGGCCTCGACGAGCTGGGCTTCGAGTTTATCGGCTAGAACCTGTTTGGTAGCAAAGCCGACGTGTTTGTCCACCACTTCTCCGTCTTTGAGGATCAGGATGGTGGGGATGGAACGCACCTGGAAGCGGTTGCTGAGTTCGAAGTTTTCGTCGACGTCAACTTTGGCGATGAGGGCCTTGCCTTCGTAATCACTGGCAAGTTCTTCGATGATGGGGCCGATCGCCTTACAGGGGCCGCACCATGCTGCCCAGAAATCCACCAGCGTGATGCCTTTGGTGTCGAGGACTTTTTCCTGGAAATTGGCGTCGGTTAGTTCGAAAGCCATAACGATAAATATTTAGTTAGGTGCAAATTGCACGGGGATACAACACCTTCGCTTTTCGGATGGTTTAAGCGGGGAATAAATCCTGCTGGCGTGTGACGCAACCCGACAATCGCAGCCTGCCCGGCGTGACTTTCCGCCCCTGGCGCGTACCACTGCTGGCCTTGCTGGCCGTCCTCCTTCGCGTGTCGCTCCCGCCTTCGCTGGTGGAAGCAATCTACAGCCGTGGGCTCTTCGTGTTGTTGCGCACGGGATGGGACCATACGCTGGCCCGATTGCCCGTTCCGCTCTTTTACGTCTTTTGGCTCCTGGTGCTGTTTTTGGCCGGCAGGGCCTTGTATCGCTGGCGGCAGAAAAGACGGCAGGGCCAGGGAGGGAGTTGGCGCGGAGCTGGCCTGGGCCTTCTCCAGATAGTATCCTTACTCGTGCTGGTTTTCCTCCTGGGCTGGGGATTCAACTACGGCCGCGAGACGGTGGAGGAGCGGATGGGCTTTACGGTCTACCAACCTACGCTGGACGAACTGCGGGCCCGGGTATACGCCGAGGCCGATACCCTGGCCCGCCTGCGCCTGGCCGTGACGGCGGACACTTCGGCCATCGGTGCCGCTGCATTCTCTCCCGATCTGGAACAGGAGGTCCGGGAAATGCTGCGCCTGGCGCTGCTCCGCCACGATTACCCCGCCCCGGGGCGGCCGCGGGCACGGCAGCTTTACCCCCGCGGCTTGCTACTCCACCTCAGCACCGCTGGCGTTTACTGGCCCTGGGCTGGCGAGGGCAACATTGATGCCGGCCTTCACCCCCTGCAAAAGCCGCCCGTGATGGCCCACGAACTGGCCCATGCTTACGGGTTCGGCGACGAAGGCACCTGCACTTTCTGGGCCTGGCTGGCGGGCGCTGAATCCACTGACCCCCTGCTGGCCTACGCCTTTCGCCTCGACTACTGGCGACGCCTGGCCGGCCGACTCCGCCAAGCCGAACCGGAGGCCTACTGGGCCTGGCGGGAAGCGAATTTGCTCCCCGGCATACAGAACGATTTGCAGTCCATCTACGACAACGCCGCGCAGTACCAGGACATCGCCCCCGTCTTGCGCGACGTCACCTACGACGCTTACCTGAAAGTGCAGGGCGTGCAGGAAGGGATGCTTAGTTACGGTCGCGTAGTGCGAATGGTGGAGGGCTACCGCAGGAAAGAATGATTGGATGAGTGAATGGGCTAATGAGTGAATAGCTGCCGCACGGGGTAGGTGTTAGGAGTTGGCTACCAACGCAAGAAACTGTTCATCCTTCGGCGTACAATGCCTCAACCAGCCGCTTATTCCTTGCAGCAGCCCATCGGCGGTCAATTATTCATTTATTGGCTACGCGGTAGCATCACTCACTCACTCCTGCCCGGAGATGAAATCCAGCAGGGCGGCGTAGACGGTACTTTGCCGCAGAATAGCGGGGCAGCCGAGCAAAACGAGGTGCTCGCGGGCACGCGTCATGGCCACGTTGAGTTTGCGGTCAACGCCCTCCTCACTGATCTGGGAAAGCATCTGAATCTGCTTGTCTTCGTTCGTGCACAGGGAAATCAGGACGATGCGTTTGGCCCCGCCCTGGTAGCGTTCCACGGTGTCGACCATAAAGTCTTCCGGGGGCAGTCCGGCGGCGCGCAAGGAGCGCCGGATGTGGGCAATCTGGGCGCGGTAGGGCGTGATGATGCCGATGTCGCCCGCCACTACCGGCCGGTCGGTAAGGGCGTAAAGGGAGCGGAATGCGCGGATAAGTTCCACCAATAAATCGGCCTCGTGGCCATTCACTTTGGGGTCCGCCTGCCGGTGGTCCGGCGACGTAGGCAGGAAGAGCAAGCGGTGGGTGCCAAGGGTGTTCAGCAGGGCGGGGGAAGGTCCTTCGGTGGTATTGGGCGCGGCCGCAGGCGATAGTCCCGGAGGAGTTCGGGATGCCAGGGAAAGGGGAAGGAGCTGGGCGCGGTGGTGGGCGATGGTCTCCGGCAGGATGTGCAACTCGCCCCCGTAAAAATGTTGGGCGGGGAAGGCCATGATGTCCTGGTGCATCCGTCCCTGGTGGCGAAGACGGTCGAAAGCCCAGTGCCATCCCTTGCGTTGGGCGGTGAGGAAAAGCCGTTCGAAGAGGCTGGTGGCGAGATTGGTCAGGCCAATTTCCCGCAGGGCAGTATCGTGTACCAGCGTGTCTTCAGGGCCTTGCTGAACTACGGCGGGCAGCTGCCGGTGATCGCCGATCAAGAGGGTCTGCGGGGCCAGCGGCAAGAGGCCCGCCAGCAAAGGTTCCAGGATCTGGCTCGCTTCGTCCACCACCAGGCGGTCGAAGGACTTGAGGGCGAAGAGCTCCCCCTTGCCGCCCACGCTGGCTACGGTGCCAACGAAGATGCGCGTTTGCTCAATGAGGGTCTTGAGCTCCTGGCGGCGGCTGATCTGGCTGCTTTTGACCTGCAAAAGCCGGTCTTCAAAGCGGGCATTGACGCCGTAGCGGCTGCCGATGCGGAGGTAATCCGTAAACGGTTTGCCGTCGGGACCGACGATGCGCTCCAGGCTCTCGCAGATTTCGTCGACCGCCCGGTTGGTGTAGGCGACCAGCAGGATGCACTCTTCGCTGTTGGTCAGGAGGTGGCGTACCAGATGGTGCAGCATCTGGTTGGTTTTTCCCGTGCCGGGAGGCCCCCAGAGGAGGAAATAGTCGGGGGCCGTAATGATGCGTTGCAGGATGCGGTTTTGCTCGGTCGTAAGCTCCGGCGAGATGGCACCGGGGAGAGGAGGCACCTGCCGGGGGGCTTCGGTACCCAGCCAGCGGCGGCGAAAATCCGGCGTGGACTGCGCCCAGGCAAACAAGCCCTGGTAGTGGTTGCGGAAGCTGCTGTCGAGGACGTCCTTTTCAATGCTCCAGTACGCCGGGCGGCGGAAAGCGGTGTCGTTGAGCTGCTGGCTGCGCAGGCGGAGCTGGACGCGCTCGTGGTCGACGGCAATGATGGTGGATTTCAGGATCTGGGAGCGGATCGTATCCTGGGGCTGGGCCGTGTTGGCGGGGGTGGCGTAGAGGGCGATGATGTCGCCCTGGCGGAATTTTACCAGGCGGTCGTCGTCTTCTGGCCGGAGGAGGGTGAGGATGGAGGTGCTGGGGTCGTAGCCCGCGAAAGAGAGGCCATCGAGGAGTTCGAAGCGTTCGATTTTGTCCGCACGGTCATCGAGCCAAAGCGAGGCGAGTCCGTTGATGCTTTCGAGTTTTTGCTGGCCGGTTTTGGCCAGGCGTTGTTCGCGGGCGGTGAAGCCGAGGAAGGCGCCGAAGTAGCGCCGTTCCAGGTCCGAAAGCTGGCCAAAGACGGTGAGGACCAGTTCGTGGTCTTTGACGGAGAAAGTGCCGAGGGTCGGGATTTTGGCGGGCTGCAGCCGGTTGAGGAGGTGGCTGGTGGCGGCCGCGAGGTCCTGGTCTGGCGGTACGCCCAGCTGGCCGAGCAAAAGTTCCACGCCCATCAGCTGGTTGCGGGCGGCGATGGCTTCGAGTTTCTGGAGGTACTCGGGCGGGGCGTACTTGAGGCCGTTGCCGTAGTCGGCGCTGTAGAGGATGTAACTGCGTACGTTGGCTCCTTCTCCGAGGGCCTCGTTGATCATCAGGTCGTAGAGCAGGGTTTGGATGTAGTTCGTCTGATTGATGCCGTGGCGGTTGGGGTGCCAGTACTTGCTGGTTTTCAACTCCACGATGGTGGTAGGGTCGTTGGGACTTTCGGCGGTTTGGAGTAAGTCGAGGCGACCCTGTACGCCGTAGGTGGGGCAGAGGAAGGTGGGTTCGAGGAGAATCTTTTCGCGGTCGACGTCGATGCCCGCCAGATCCTGACGCACGAATTTCTGGAGGGTGACGAAGTGGGTGCGGAGCTGGTCGATCAGGTCTTTGATCTGGTTGTCGTCAAAAAGGCAGAGCGCCAGTGGCTGGGTTTGGAAGATGCTGCCGATGAGGGTTTGGAATTCCACCTCGGGCGCTTCGACCAGCCGGTCGAGGAAGTAGTTGACCAGGTTGCCGCGTAGGAGGGGGATTTCCTGGCGGTAGGGCACGAGCTTCTGGGCGATGCTCGTCCAGGGCTGGTAGGAATGGGTACCGTCGAAACTCTCGGCCACGGCGGTGACGTCGATGAGGTAATCGGGTTCAACGATGATCTGGGCTGGGTAGAGCTGGCCATCGTCGCGCAGTTCCGCCCCGATGAGGTTGAGCATGAGGGGCAGGCCGCTGATCTTGCGAACGATGGCGATGGCCTGGGCGACGAGGCTGTTGCTCACCTCGTTTTCGCCGTAGGGGATGGCGAAGGTTCTTTCGGCCTGGGCTTCTTCACGGACGTAGAGCAGTTGCTCTTCGGCGTCGTCTTCTACGGCCAGTACCCGCAGGGTGGGGAAGCGTTCGTGGACCTCGGGCTTGACGTAGGGGAAAGGGTAGGGGAAGGTGAGGAAGCGCACCCATTCGTCGGGGACGGCCCCGCCGAAGGTGGCCCGGATGAGTTCGGTGGCCAGGCGGTAGCCGGTGGCGACGTGTTTGCCCAGTTCTTCGGTGCTGAGCTGGGCTGGCCGGCGGGTGCGGAAGTGGCGTTCCTGGTGGATGTGGACGTTGGGGATGCCGTACTTGTGGGCGGCGTAGCTGATGCGGGCGAAGCTGGTGGAGAAGTGCAGCTTATCCTGCTCGGTGGCTCGTTCAAAGATTTCGGCGATGAGTTGGCGCAGGGCCTGGGCGCGGTCGGCTTCGGTAAGCACACCGTTGCCCGCGATCTTATCCAGCTGGCGGTAAAAGTATTTGCGGAAGGCATCGTTACGCTGGGGGGATTCCATGAAAGGCGAAGATAAGGAGTGGAGGGGAAGTTCGCCCGCGTGGGGGAGACTTGCCTTGCTCCATCGTCACCGGCCCTGCACCTGCGGCCGCGCCCCAGGTGCCTTGATTTTCCACAAATGGGTAAAATCGGCGGGGGAAAGTGCCTGAACTGCTATTCCCGAATTACATTTGCCATTACCTAACCAAAGCCTTTTGAGGGAATGACCCGTTTCACCACCACCTTTCTATTGTTGGCCTTTTCGCTGGGCAGTCTGTTGGCACAATCTGCGGCCGAGCCACCCGCCGATTTCCTGCGGAGCATCGGGAAGATTTACGTAGTGGTTGCCGTGATTGTAGTCGTTTTTCTCGGGCTAGTCTTTTATCTGTGGTCGCTTGACCGCAAGCTGACCGTATTAGAAAAGCAAATTGAAGATCATGTCTAACAGTACTGTTTCCTTTCTTGACAGCGTCAACCATTACTTCGACGCTGCCGCCCCCCACACCGGATTGCCGGAGGGATTGCTCAAGCAGATCCGGGTCTGCAACAGCGTCTACCAGATCCACTTTCCAGTAAAAATTGACGGCGAGGTGCGCGTCATCGAGGCCTACCGGGCCCAGCACAGCCACCACCGCAGCCCCACCAAGGGCGGCATCCGCTACTCCAACCACGTGAACCAAGACGAGGTAGTGGCCCTGGCTACGCTCATGTCCTACAAGTGTGCCATTGTTGACGTACCCTTTGGCGGGGCGAAGGGCGGCGTAAAGATCAACCCCTGGGAATACAGTGAGGCCGACCTGGAAAAGATTACCCGCCGCTACACCACCGAGTTGATCCGCCGCAAGTTCATCGGTCCGGCCGTGGACGTTCCCGCGCCCGACTACGGCACCGGCCCCCGCGAGATGGCCTGGATCTACGATACTTACCGCTCTTTCCACCCCGACGACATCAACGCGGCGGGTTGTGTGACGGGAAAACCCGTCAGCCAGAACGGCGTACAGGGCCGCACCGAAGCCACCGGCCGCGGGGTATTTTACGGCATCCGTGAAGCCTGTAACCAGAAAGACCTGATGGACCAGCTGGGCCTGACCCTCGGCATCAGGGGCAAAACGATGGTGGTGCAGGGCCTGGGCAACGTAGGTTCCTACACGGCCACCATCAGCCAGGATGAAGGTGGAGTGATCATCGTCGGCGTCTCCGAAGTGGAGGGGGCCATTTACCGCAAGGCGGGGCTAGACATCCACGATGTCATCCGCCACCGCCGCGAGCACGGTACGATCCTGACTTACCCCGACGTAGAGGTCTTCGGCAAAGAAGACCGGCGTACCGTCATGGAATTTGAGTGTGACATTTTGGTGCCAGCCGCACTGGAAAACCAGATCACGGCGGAGAACGCCCGCGACGTCAACGCCAAAATCATTGCCGAAGCGGCCAACGGACCGGTAACGGCGGGCGGTGACGAAATCCTGGCCGAGCGCGGCATCGTAGTCATTCCCGATATTTACCTCAACGCCGGCGGGGTAACGGTGTCCTACTTCGAATGGTTGAAGAACCTGAGCCACATGCGATTTGGCCGCCTGGAAAAGCGTTTCGATGAAGGGGCCTACCGCCGCATCCTGGAGCAAATCGAAGCCACCACGGGCAAGGCCATCAATGAAAAAGTCAAAGACCAGATTGCCCGCGGGGCGGATGAGATTGACCTGGTCCGTTCCGGCCTGGAAGAGACAATGATTACCGGCTTCCAGGGCATTTACAAGCTCTACCGGGAAAAAGAAGGAATTAAAGACCTGCGTACGGCCGCCTTTGCCTTGGCCATCAGTAAAATTTCCAGTGATTACATTGCCCTCGGTATTTGGCCGTAGGGGGATGATGGAAGAATTTTATACTTTTTTCACGAAGATTATGAAATAAATGTTGGTGCGGTTATCTTCGCCGCACCAACATTTTGCGCCCATACCATGTCCGAAAAACTCGATAAGATTGATCTCAACATCCTGAAGATTCTTCAGGAAAACAGTAAGATAACCAACCTGGACCTCTCCAAGCGCATCGGGCTGAGCCCCGCACCCACGCTGGAGCGGGTCAAGAAACTGGAGCACAACGAGGTCATCCGCAGCTACCACGCCCAAGTCAACCCCGAAGCCATTGGCCTGATGGTGAAAACCTTCGTGTTGGTTTCGCTGGATTGGCGGAAGGACCAGGCCCGCGAAAATTTCCTTTCCCAGGTGGAAGGTATTGATGAGATCACCGAATGTTACATCATAACCGGGGAGGCGGACTTCCTCATCAAGATTGTCTGTAAAGACATCCCCACCTACGAGCGGCTGTTGTTCAAAACGCTGCAGCAGATCGATGAGATCGAGCGCCTCAAAACGCTCATGACCCTTTCCACGGTGAAAGACTCGAAGTTGTTGCCTTACGAGTACGACGCCAGCGAGGAGGATTAATCTTTAGGCCCCAGACCGGGTGCATTCCCTCCTCCGGAGGGCAAAAAGCAGAAAAACATGGCTGCCAAGCCTTTACACGTCGGCCTGGTCCAACAGGCCAATACCGAAGACCGCGATAAGAACCTGGCCAACAGCACGGCCGCAGCGCGCCGTTGCAAAGCGGCGGGGGCGGAGCTCATCGTTTTTCAGGAACTGCATACGGGCCTGTACTTCTGCCAGACGGAAGCTACCGAAGTATTTGAACAGGCGGAGCCCATTCCCGGGCCGAGTACGGATTACTTTGGGGAATTGGCCCGGGAATTGGACGTAGTGTTGGTGGTTTCCCTTTTTGAGCAGCGGGCACCGGGGCTTTGCCACAATACGGCGGTGGTCATAGAACGCGACGGCACCATCCTGGGGCGGTACCGCAAGATGCACATCCCGGACGACCCGGCCTACTACGAAAAATTTTACTTCACGCCGGGTGATATGGGCTTCCAGCCCATCCAAAGCAGCGTGGGTAAACTGGGGGTGCTCGTCTGCTGGGACCAGTGGTATCCCGAGGCGGCGCGCCTGATGGCGTTGGCGGGGGCGGAGTTGCTCATTTACCCTACTGCCATTGGCTACGAAACCACGGATGATGCCGCCGAGCAGGGCCGGCAGCGTGACGCCTGGATGATCAGCCAGCGGGCCCACGCCGTAGCCAACGGATTGCCCGTCGTTGCCGTCAACCGCACCGGCTTCGAACCCGACCCCAGCGGAGTAACCAACGGCATCCGGTTCTGGGGCAGTTCCTTCGTAGCTGGTCCGCAGGGGGAAATCCTTTACGAAGCGCCGCAGGATGTGCCCACAGAAAGCGTGGTACGCATCGACCGGCAACGGACCGCCGACGTTCGCCGCATCTGGCCGTTTTTCCGTGACCGCCGCATTGATGCCTACGGAAACCTGACCAAGCGCTACATCGATTGAGGCAATTTGCCAGGGGACCCGCTAAAGGGAATGGTGGGGAATTCGTCGGATTGGGCCATTTAGAAGGTAGTCAGGCCTGTACGAACGGACCGGTTTATGCACCGCTTGCCCGCATTTTAGTGCCACTTGCTAAAGCAATGGGCCGTTGCACAATAACGGGCCAGATGTTGGCTACATTCGTGTATTACTCTCTGAATAGACTTATACACACAAACTGAAATGACGACCACTTCACCCCCCGGAGGTGAGAACGAACTGATCAAAAGCCTAAAGCGGCAGTTGGCCGTATCTCAAGCCGAAGCACATCTGCACTTGAAGGAAGTTAGGCGTTTTAACTTCATTATCTCCGAGATCACCGAAGCCGCCGAAGGTGGCATCTTTATGCGTCAGAACCTGGCGGGTGACTACATGTACATCTCCGAACAACTGGCCGAAATCCTGGGATACGGGGACATTGGTATGCCCCCTTCTTACCGGCAGTTCCTGGAGCAGATTCACCCCGAAGACCTGGACCGCGCCATGGCGATGGCCGAAGCTAAGGAGGAGCCCGACTGGGACGTAGAAAACGACGCGCCAACCCGGAATAAAACTGCATTTGCGGAGTCGGTTCTCGACCTGCCCAGTGCGAAGCCCATCCCCCGCAATATTTTCACTACCGGTGCTGGCGCGCATTTGGAGTTCCGTTACCTGAACCAATTAAACGAATACCGTTGGTTCCGGGCCAGTGCAAAGCGTTACCAGCCCGAAGGAGAGCCGGAACAGATTATCGGCCTCATCATTGACATTAACGACGTCAAGGTCCTGGAAGAACAGCGGCGGGCGGTCAACGAAGAGCTCAAGGCTTTCATGTACAGCGTGGCCCACGACTTGCGGGCCCCGGTTCGTCACATTGCCAGTTTTGCGGAAGCCCTCCGCGAAGAGCCCGATGCTTCGGCCGAGGACCGCACAACCTACCTCCACTACGTAGAACAGTCCGCCAGCAAACTGGCCAAGATGATTGATGGCCTCCTGATGCTTAGCCGCAACCAGCGGGAGGAACCCAAGATTGTTCCCGTCAACATTGAGGAGATGCTCGATCAGATCATCAGTGGGACGCGGCAAACGGAGCGGCAGGCGGCGGAGCTCATCATTGAGCAGGATGCCTTCCCGATCATTTACACCGACGCGGGTCTGATCGAGCAGGTGCTGCAGAATCTGCTTTCCAACGCCATCAAGTATTCCAGCAACCGGCAGCGGGCGGTGGTGCGGATCAACTATTATTTGCAGGAAGGGCAGCACGTGATCAGCTTCTCCGATAACGGCATCGGCTTTGATCCCGCCTACGCCGATAAGCTCTTCCAGCTCTTCAGCCGGCTCTACGCGGCCGACGATATTCCCGGCACCGGCGTCGGGCTGGCATCGGTGCACCGCATCATGCGCAACCTCGGCGGATCGATCGAAGCCGACGGAAAATTGGGCAAAGGAGCCACCTTCACCCTAAGATTACCCGTAAAAGTTGGTGCCTCTTCCGCTTTCTGAGGAATTTCCTGTATCTTTCGCTTCTAGTAATCCCTAATTTTTGGAGATGCGGGCTGCCGGTCCTGCGTTTAGGCGTCCCGGTTCCGTCTTTCTACCTACCGATTCACAGAAAGCTACAATGACACCCTCTCGTGTACTCCTGATTGAGGACGACCCGCTCGAAGCGACGTTGGCCCAACGTACCATTCGCCAAATCGATAAGAACATCGACGTGGTCGTGCTCCGTGATGGGGCACACTTCCTGCAATTTTACCAGAAGAACCGGCCAGTTAAAGGCGTCCATCTGGTGATTATGGACCTGCACATGCCGCGCATCGACGGCTTTGGGGTGCTCAAGACTTTTCAGGATGCCAACGAACGGCCTCCTTTCCCCATCGTCATGTTTTCGGCTTCGGAAGACCAGAATGAGATTGACCGGGCTTACGCCCTGGGGGCCTCGGCTTTCGTCAATAAACCCACCATTCCACAGGCTTACCGCTCGGCGATGGAGCACATCGTCAACTTTTGGCTGACGACTAATCGGCGGTAGGAAGGTTCGGGTGGGGACACCCTCAACCGGGACGTTCGCAAGCGGAGAGATCCTGAGCGGGGTAGAGGCAGTCGGAGCCAGGTGGGGTTCGGGTGGGGACACCCTCAACCGGGACGTTCGCAAGCGGAGAGATCTTGAGCGGTATGGGGACACCCTCAACCGGGAAACCCGTAGGCGGGTAAAGCGGCTTAGCGGTTGATGACGTTTTTGAAGCGCGGCCGTTTGGGGGTCACGTCGCCCAGGCGCTCCTTTTTGGCTGCTTCGTACTGGCTGTAGTTTCCTTCGAAGAACTGGATCTTCCCCTCGTCCTCGAAGCTGAGGATGTGGGTAGCCAGGCGGTCGATGAACCAGCGGTCGTGGCTAATGACCAGGACGCAGCCGGCGAAACTATCCAGGGCGTCTTCGAGCGCGCGCAGGGTATTGATGTCGATGTCGTTGGTCGGTTCGTCCAGTAGCAAAACATTGCCGCCTTCGCGGAGGGTCATGGCCAGTTGCAGGCGGTTGCGTTCTCCGCCGGAGAGCATGCCGATTTTTTTCTGCTGGTCTCCGCCGGCAAAGTTGAAGCGGGAGAGGTAGGCGCGGGCGTTGACCGAAGTGTTCCCCACCTCAATCATGTCGTGGCCCTGGCTGACGACGTCATAAATCGTCTTATTCTGGTCGGAGAGCTGGGCGTGGCCCTGGTCTACGTAGCTGATCTGGACGGTATCGCCGACGGTGATTTTGCCACTGTCTGGCGTGTGTTCCTTGACGAGGAGGCGGAAGAAGGTGGATTTACCGACGCCGTTGGGGCCGAGGATGCCAACGATGGCATTCTTCGGGATGCTGAACGTAGCATTTTCGAAAAGGAGGCGGTTGCCGAAGCCTTTGGTAAGGTCCTGGACTTCGATAACCACATCCCCCAGGCGTGGTCCGGGGGGGATATAGATTTCCAGGTTTTTCTCCCGTTCGCGGCCTTCTTCGCCGGCCAGTTTATCGTAGGCGCTCAGGCGTGCCTTGCCTTTAGACTGCCGGGCTTTGGGGGCCATGCGGATCCACTCGAGTTCCCGCTTGAGGGTCTTGCGCCGGTTGCTTTCCGTCTTTTCTTCCTTTTCCAGTCGCTCGGCCTTCTGCTCCAGCCAGCTGGAGTAATTGCCTTCCCAGGGGATGCCTTCGCCGCGGTCCAGCTCCAGGATCCAGCCCGCGACGTTATCCAGGAAGTAGCGATCGTGGGTAACGGCGATGACGGTGCCGGGGAAACTTTGCAGAAATTGCTCCAGCCAGTCTACCGATTCGGCATCGAGGTGGTTGGTGGGCTCATCGAGCAGCAGGATATCGGGGTTGCTCAGCAGCAGGCGGGCCAGGGCGACGCGGCGGCGTTCACCGCCGGAGAGCACGCTGACGCTGGCATCATCCGGCGGGCAGCGCAGGGCGTCCAGGGCCGTGTTGATCTTGTTGTCGAGCTCCCAGGCGTTGCGGTTTTCGAGTTCTTCCATCAGCACACCCTGCCGCTCGATGAGCTTGTTCATGGCGTCGTCGCTCATTTCTTCGCCGAACTTCAGGTTGACCTCGTCGTACTCCCGCATCAGGTCCACGGTTTCCTGGACGCCTTCCTCGACGATTTGCCGGACGGTCTTGCTGTCGTCCAGGGTCGGCTCCTGCTCCAGGTAGCCGATTTTGTAATTACCGTCGAAAACGACGTTGCCCTGAAAGTTTTTGTCCACTCCGGCAATGATTTTCAGCAGCGTCGATTTGCCCGAGCCATTGAGGCCGAGGACACCGATTTTGGCGCCGTAGAAAAAGCTGAGCCAGATGTTGTTGAGGACTTTTTTGCTCGCTCCGGGAAAGGTTTTGGACACCCGTTCCATGGAGAAGATGATCTTGTGTTCGGCCATGATGGTCTTACTTGGGTCTTGCGGAAGGCAGAAGTGGTGAAGTGGGTGGCAGAGATGCCGCCGCCCCCACCGATAACCCCGGCTGCCCGGTTTTTTGTTTAACGGTGGGCGAAAGTACGGCTTTTAGTGCTTTGCTGGGTGGCCGGAAAATCTTTAACGACCACCGTTTGGGAAGGTATGGTGAGGCAAAGGGCAATACCTTGGTCGCTGGCGCTTATGCTTTTCATTTTGGGCGCGAACGCAGGTGCAGGGTGCGGTTAACCGGCAATGGGTGGCTGGACTGCCCTTGCTCCTCATCCCCTTCCCTGGCACCTGCGGCCGCGCCCCGGGCAGGTACCGGCTGCGGCACTTTTTGGCCAGCCATGCCCCCGGGCCGGGCCTTTTGCCTATCTTTGTTCTACTGCTTTTTGTCTATCTACCCAATACCGATGTATCCCAGAAACACCATTTTCTTCCTCGTGCTGCTGTCCTTAGCCGGGCCTGCGCTGCTGGCCCAGGCGTCTGCCGTATTGCTCCCGTCGCCGAATCTGGCGAAGCTGGCGGCGGAGGACGAGCGTTTTGGCAATCCCCGCTATTCGGCTCCGCTGGCCCTGGACCTGACGCCGGAGTACGGCGAATACGCCTATGAAAACGGGGTGCTGACGTGGTCGCGGCGCTTTTCCGTACCCGCTGCCCACGGCCTCGGCTTATTTTTGGACGCGGTGGAGCTTCCCGCTGGTGCCACCCTGAGCTTACACGCGGGCGACGCGCAACGCGGCCCTTTCACGCAGGCGGACGTGAGCGATTTGGGGCGCCTGTTCACGGGCTTCCTGCCCGGGCAGGAGGTGACGCTGCGCTACCGCGGGCCCCGGCCGGAAAAGGCCCCGTTTCACATCTGGCGCATCGACCACGTCTACCGCCCCGACCTTTGGCACGGGGGCCGGGCCAAGGACTTCGGCGACTCCAACGCTTGCCAGATCAACGCCAATTGCAGTGCGGGTGATGGTTGGGACGACGAAAAGTCGGGTGCTGCACGCATCAATCTCGTGGTGGCCGAAGGCGTAGGATTTTGTACGGGCAACCTCATCAACAATACCGCCCAGGATGGCCGCCCGTACGTCTTGACGGGATTTCACTGTATGGATGGCTTTACGCCGCTGTACGACCTGTGGGAGCTTGATTTTGACTACCGTAGCACGGGCTGTACCAATCCCGCTACGGAGCCGACGCCCACCACTTACCGGGGCGTGGAATTCCGGGCGGGATTGCGGGAAACGGACTTTATGCTCTTGGAAATCATCGACGTGGACTTTGCCGCCGAAGACCACTACTTTGCGGGATGGGATCGCTCCGACGGCAACGCACCGGGCCTGGCGCGACACTTTCATCACCCCGAGGGTGACATCCAGAAGCTCGGCATTTCCAACGCCGGCGGCATGATCGTGCGCACGACGCCCATCGTCTGGAGTCCTACCCTGACGACCCCGGCCAACCACCATTTTACGGTGGGCATTGCAACGGGTAGCTTTCAGGTGGGCTCTTCGGGGAGTGCTTTTTTTGATGCCAACCGCCGGATCCGCGGCCAACTCAGCGGCGGGTTTTTCAACTGCAATGGCACGAACACCGCTTTCGTCGGTCGCCTCTTCCTGAGTTGGAACACGGGTGCTACGCCCGCCAGCCGCCTGGCCGAATGGCTGGACCCGCTGGGCACCAATGCCATGACCCTGAACGGCGCCAACCTGTTGCCCAGGCGTTTCGTTTCCGGCCAGGTCCTGAACAACGGCCAGCCCGTGGAAGGGGCCACCATCACCTTTGCCTGGGCACCCGACGGGAGCCAGCAATACCTTACCGACGCCGAAGGCCGCTTCCGTGGGGAGCGGCCCCCGCTGGTGACGGCCTTTGCGATCTCGGGGACTTACGGCGCCGACCTGGACTTGCTTACGGGCGTTGACGTGGGCGACATCATCCGCATCCGCCGCCATATCCTCGGCCTGGATACCCTTACGGCGGAGCGACAAGTGGCCGGCGACGTGAATAACTCGGGCAACATCAGGGTGTCGGATATTACACAGATCACCCGGGTAATTCTGGGCCTCGACGATTGGCGGACCCGGCCCAACTGGCTGGTAATACCAGCGGGCTTTCCCCTCACACCCACGCCAGTTGACGTTGGAACGCCCGTGGGCATTGCCCTGAACAACGCCGGCGTATTCGAACTGCCGGTCAACTTCTTCGTCCTTAAGACCGGGGATGCCGACGGAAATGCCAACGATTAGCGGTGGGGCGCGTTTAGCGCTGCGGGGTGGGAACAAAGGAGCCTTTTTCCTTCCGCACTTTCCCCCGGTCGGCGTTGTTCTACAAGGTATCTTCGCCCCCGCTACGGGGTGACTACGGTGGGGCTGAACCTCACCTTCCCGTACACCGGGGCAGTGGGACCTTGTCAGTCTCCGCACTTTCTCTACGTTAAGAACCTTCCGCGCAATGTCCGCAATCTGGATTGGCTTTTTCTGCTTTGTTGCTATCCTGTTGTTCCTCGATCTGTTCGTCCTGAACCGCAAAGACCACGTGCCCCGTACGTCGGAGGCCCTGAAATGGACGGCGATGTGGACCACCATCGGGCTCGGCTTCAGCGGATTCGTTTACCTGGCCTACGGCAACGGCTGGGTGGATTCTGAACTGACCGCCAACCAGGCGGTGATCAACTATCTGACGGGCTACCTCGTGGAACTGTCCCTGAGCATGGACAACGTGTTCGTGATTGCGCTGATTTTTGCCTACTTCCGGGTGCCGGCGATGTACCAGCACCGGGTCTTGTTCTGGGGTATCCTGGGAGCAATTTTCTTTCGCCTGATCATGATTCTGGCCGGGGTATACCTGCTCGACCGATTTGACTGGATGTTTTACGTCTTCGGCTTACTGCTGCTCTACAGCGCCTTGAAAATGACCAAGGATGCGGAAGATGTTCCTCCTTCAGAAAACCCGGTCATTAAATTTATTAAGCGGGTGGTGCCCGTCACGAAGCACTACCACGGCAACCGTTTCTGGATTAAAAAAAGAGGGGTGCGGGCAGCTACGCCCCTGTTCATCGCCCTGATGATGGTAGAGACGACGGACGTGATTTTTGCCATTGATTCTATCCCCGCCATCCTGGGCATCACGACCGACTCTTTCCTCGTTTTCAGCTCCAACATCCTGGCCATCCTCGGGCTGCGCTCGCTGTATTTCGTGCTGTCGCGGATGCTGGATAAGTTTGCCTACGTAAAAATCAGCCTGGCCCTCATCCTGGCCTTCGTGGGCATCAAGATGATTTTGCACGAGGTATGGCACGCGCCCGACTGGGTATCGCTGGTAGTTATTTTCGGACTATTGGCTGGCGGGATTGCCGTGTCCTTACTCCGCCCCGCACCAGTAGATGCGCCGGTTGACCCGACGGAAAATCCGCCGAGGCCGTAGGGATTTAACATTTACAATTCACTGCGCTGCTGCTTACGGCGGTCAACATTCAACATTCAAAATTTGCTCGCGCAGGAGAAAGGCGGATTAATTTAACATTTACAATTAACTGCGCTGCTGCCTACGGCGGTCAACATTTAACATTTACAATTAACTGCGCTGCTGCCTACGGCGGTCAACATTCAACATTCAAAATTTGCTCGCGCAGGAGAAAGGGCTTCTTGGATATTGATGACCTATTATAGGGCTTTGATAGACGATAGACGATAGACGATACCTGATATTTGATTGGGCTGCCGCACGAAGACGTCGGGGCCGGGCACATCAGACATCGTACATCTGACATCACACATCAGACATCACACATCACCTGCGCGATGCTTTCGCTTTCTTCACCAGGGGCCAGGGATAGTCTACGCCGAGCCAGACGTCGTAGCGGCGTTGTTCGGCCTCGGACATTACCTCGGGTTGGTGGACCAGTTCGCAGGGCAGCGCTTGGAGTTCCGGGCACCAAAGTTTTACGTAGGCTCCGTCCTCGTCGTAGCGGCGGGCCTGGGTGAGGATATTGAAGTAGCGGTCTTCGCGGGGGTCGGAGCCGACGCCGGCCACGTAATTCCAGTTGCACCAGTTGCTGGTAACGTCGTAGTCAATCAGGGCGGATTCGAAGTATTCGGCGCCGAGCCGCCAGTCCAGGCGGAGGTCTTTGGCCAGGTAGCTGGCTACGTTTTGCCGGCCGCGGTTGCTCATGAAGCCTGTCAGTGCCAGTTCGCGCATGTTGGCATCTACGAAGGGCGAGCCCGTCCGGCCATTCCTCCAGGTCTCAAAGGCGGCGGGGTCGGTGCGCGACTGCGGTGCTTCGCCCTTGGTGCCGCCCTTGTGGAAGATGGCGTTGCCGTGTTTCTTACCCATCATGCGGAAGAAGTCGCGCCAAAGCAGTTCGAAAAACACCCAGTAGGTGCTTTCGTTGGCTCCGTTTTTCTGTTCGTAGGCCTTCAGTTCCCAGTAAATCCGCTTGGGGGAGATGCAGCCCTGGGCCAGCCAGGCACTGAACTTGGTGCTGTAGTCGGGGCCAATCAGTCCGTTGCGGGTTTCTTTGTAGGTGGCTACGGCGTGACTTTCGAAGAGGTAGTAGGCCAGGCGATCGAGGGCCGCAGTTTCTCCGCCTACCCAGCGGATGGCGGCGCGTTCGTCGTAGGGCGGCTCCGTCATTCCAAAATCGGCCAGGGTAGGCAGTTCGCCGAAATCCAGGGACGGACCGGGCTGGAAAGGGATTTTACCCGGCGCGGGCAGGGGTTCCCGGACGGGTGTGATGCGCTCCGTTTCCTTGCGGAAATTGGTGAACACGTCGGGCGTTTGGGTAATGGGAAAAGGCAGATCGGCGGTGTAGTAGAGGAGCTTGCCGCGGGTGTAATACACTTCGCGTCCGATGGTCCAGAGGTTTTGCTCTACGGCATTCTGGACGGTAACTTCCTCCTGGGTGCGTTCGCGGTTGCAAAACACCCAGCTGGCCTGGTTTTCTTCGGTCAGGCGGACCAGGATTTCCTCGGGCTTGCCGATGCGCAGCAGGAGGTTGGAGCCCCGGCGGCGGAGATTTTCGCGCAGGTCGGCCACGCATTCCAGGATGAACCGGGCGCGGTGGGCACCCACTTTGGGCAGGCCGGAGTGGGGGAGGGTGCCGCGCCATTCGCGAGGATCGAAAATGTACACGGGCAGCACTTCATCGGCATATTTCAGGGCTTCAGACAGTGCTTCGTTGTCGTGCAGGCGGAGGTCGCGGCGAAACCAGACAATGGCGAGGCGTTTACTCATATTGGGGCGGCTTTTCGTCTCAGACTAACGGCAGGTGGGTAGGATGGTTGCGGTATGGCTCCTCCGCCAGCGCTATTTACCGTGGGCTGACAGTGGGGGGTGATCCAGGTGGCGGAACGGTTATTGTGAGGGGCGCGGACGCAGGTGCTGCACTGGTGATGACGAGCAAGGATTGGCCGCTGGAGCCAGTAATGCGGGTTTTCCGCAGCAAAGTTCGCCACCCGCAGGACGTCCGTTGGCTGGGCTGACCAGGCTTCTCCCTGTTTCTCGCCCGGCACCTGCGGCCGCGCCCAAATGGAGAAAAGCCGCAAAACGCTAACTTTATGGCCGTGAAAAAAATCGTACTGCGGGTGGATAACGCGGGGGTGCATTATTCGGCAACGGGCTGTTTCCCGTGGTCGATGACGAACCTGCCCGCGCAGGCTTTCCGGTTTCGGGACCGGGAGGAGGTGTACTGGGAAGTAGGCCTGACCGACTACGCCGCAGACACCGCAGCCCTGCACCTGGAGGTGTTGCACTACGACGCGGAGGATCTGGATTTTGACCCCCAGCGACAGATGAAGCGGCCCGTAAACCGCCTGCTTTTTGCGCCGCTGGACGCCGAAATGTTTAAGGCCCAGCTGATGTATTACCGCCTCGGGGAACTGGCCGCCGTACTGGCCCCGAGCACTGCCCGGCCAACGGCTGCCGACTGGGACGACGACGGTTTCCTGGACGACGACCCTGACTTTTGGGAGGAAGAATTCCTGGACGAGGCGGAAGCCCGGGAGCTGGCCCGGCCCGTCCCCGTGCGTTCGGTCCATTTCACCTTCCCCTTTCTGGACCTGAAAATTGGCAACGGCGGCGTAAGCGGCGAAGTGGAACTGCCCGGCGTAACTGAGCCTTTGCCCTTCAACATTGCCAACGACCACCTGGTGGCCGAGTTTGACGCCATCAAGCCCTACTTCGTCAAAGCCCTCCAACGCAAGACCATCCGCGTAGTGGCCCAACTCCGTTCTGAAGATGGCAAATCCGTGCTGACGGAAGCCGGCTCCGCAGAAATTGCCCGGATTGACGAGGGGATGCTGGAACTTTTCCGCGCCCGCAGCCTCCGCGATCTTCTGAAAGGAAAAACGCGGACTGTCGATAAAAGCCTCTTTACCCCCGAAGACTTTTTCGAGAGCCTCGACGATGATGCGTTGGGCAAGGCGTTGCTGCCCCAAGACGGTCATGACCTGCTGGCGGCGCTTTTGCAGGAGCGGCCCGCGCGCAATGCGCGGCAGTTGGAGTTCCTCTCCGGACGCTTACACGGTGCCGGGCAGAAACTCCGCTACGTGCTTTCCCCCAAGTTCGGCTTCGTCTTTTTTGCCGCTGGCCAGGATGCCCACCACTTTATTCTGGAACTGCTGGATTCGCACGCGACCTACGTCTGGAGCATTCCCAAAGACTGGCAAGACCTGCCTGCGCAGTTCCGCGCCGTGGAGCGGGAAATTGCCACCATCGCTAATGTGGGCCGCGAGGAGTACCGGCGCTCCCTTCACTTCGAACACGCCTTTTGGCGGGTGCTCCACGAAGCCGCCGAAAGTGGGGTGACGGACGGTTTTCCGCGTTGGAAAAACCGGCTGCTGGAGGGTTTGGTGTGAGCTTATCCGCCCTCTTTGATGGGCCAATCGTAGAATCGCCAGCCCTTTTCCAGGCGTTCGATCATCCGGGCGATGCGTTCAATTTTGGTTTCGAAGCGCTGGGCTTCGGCGATCCAGTCGAGGTAATATTTCTGGTTGCTGGGGGAAAGCGTGTAGAAAAAGTCGTGGGCGGCGGGCGCATCGAGCAGGCAGCCTTCGATTTCGTCGGGCACCTCGACGGGGGAATGGTCGAGGTAAAGAATGACGTGGACGTAATCGCCCGCCTGCTTGCGGATTTTCTTGCGGATGGCGGTTTTGACGGGCAGCAATTGGCCACCGCCCGCCAGGGGAAGGAGGTTGAACTGCCTGAGTTCCGCCCCGTCAATGGACCCCGATACGCGAACGAGGCCGAGTTTGTCGCGGGCCTCCGGGGGGATGCCGGTGATGACGGCGAAGGTCCAGCCGCCCTTGCCGTCCTTTTTCTGGAGGAGGAGTTGGGCATCGATGAGGGGAGTAGGGGTACTTGGCATGGTGGTGGAAAGTTAAGGGCAGCTTTGCCCGTTGGGCCCGCGCTTCCCGACGCAACGGAGCTGGAAAGTACGGACCCAACAAGGCCTAAAGCTAGCCTTTTAGTTCCACCAGCAGCTCGTCCAGACGCGTAAAAGTTGAAGTCATTCCTTCTTCCATGCCCATGTTAACGACCGTTTCCAAGTCGGCTAGAGAAGAGTAGGTGACGACAGTTTCCACCACCGTGTTGGTATCTTTCTCGGTAAAGCTTATCACCCAGTTGGCCCGGGGCAGCCCGGCGTTGATTTCGCCAGCCTCGTTACTGAAGGCATCCCGGGAGGTGTAAAAGTCAATGGGTTGGATGGTGATGTATTCCGTCAACCCCCAGTATTCGTCACCAGAGCTACCGTCAACCATGGCGTAGTGCCAATGTCCGCCCGGACGAAATTCCATCGACTTGGTTTTGGTCTGGAGGGGTTGTGGGGCAAACCACTGGTTGAGCAACTCACTTTTGGTGTAGCAGTCCCACACCAACTGGCGGGGAGCGGCAAACTCCCGCCGAATGGTCATGGTGTTGTTTTGCTTGTCCACAATGAAATCGAAAAGCAGCTTACTGTTCATTTTTATTGGTATTTAAAGTGTTGAGTAATTCGTCAAGTTGGTTGTAGCGGCGTTCCCAGTTCTTTCGGAACTGCTCAAGCCAGTGGTCTATTTCCTTCATTTTGTCGATTTCAAGGCGGTAGAAGATCTCGCGGCCTTGCTGGTGGGGAGTGGCTACTTCACATTCCACCAGCAACTGGAGGTGCTTCGAAACTGCCTGCCTGGTAATGTCGAACTCCTGGGACAGCGCATTGGGCGTCATCGGCTGCAGGGCTATCAAAGCAATGATGGCCCGGCGTGTCGGGTCAGCAATGGCTTGAAAAATGTCTCGTCTCATGCTTGAATCACGTTGATTGGCAACTAATCGGTTGCAAACATAAACGCAACTATTTGATTGCGCAAACCTCTTCTGAACTTTTTTTGCAAGACCTGCCAAACTGGAGAATGCGCAGCAGATTGACCGAAAAACACAACTTACAGTCCTTTCCACAGGTTTTGCTTCTGGCGTGGGCGCACTTTTGCGTCAGCAAAAGACGAAGGACATGCTCAGAATACTGCCGCAAAAATTTTACGATGACCCTGCCTTGCGGAAAATCCTCGTCGACGGACATTCCTGCATCATCCACAAGCAGTTGCTGGAAACGGTGCTGGGCAAGGAGGGCTACGTGGCCCAGCACGCCCTGACGATGGTAATGCAGGGCACGCTCCGCATGGAAAACGAAGAAGAGGGGCTTTTTCTGGAAGTCACCGCTGGCCACCTGGTCCTGATTCCGAAGGGGCTTTACACCGTTTCCGATATTCTTCCCAGGAACGGCGTGTTTGAAGCGATGATGTTTTTCTTCGAGCCCGGGGTTGTTCGTGAGTTTATGACCGGACAGTCAGTAGAGTCCGAATTCAAGTGCCAATTAGCGCGACCGACGGTATTCCGAATGGACGCCAAGCTGCGCTTTTTTGCTGAGTCTTTGCTGCATCTGTATGACGGTGCAGTACCCGCCAGCCGGCAACTCACCAAGCTGAAGTTGCTCGAACTTTTGCACCTGCTCCAGGCGGCCATTGCCGATCAGGGACGCTTCCTGGCCTTGCTTGCGGCGCTCAATAGGCGGGAGCGACGGAGCCTGCGGGAATTCATGGAGGCCAATTTTCATAAACCATTGGGCATCGAAGACTACGCCTACCTCACCGGGCGGTCGGTTTCCACCTTTACCCGGGATTTTAAAACGAAGTTCGCGGGCGTCTCGCCCAAACAATGGCTCATTGAACGGCGGCTCGCCCGGGCACGCGGTTTGCTCGCCCAACCGGAAGTAGGGCAAATAGCTGACGTCGCCGGGGAGTCTGGCTACGGCAATGTGCCCCACTTCATCAAAGCCTTCCACAAAAAATACGGCATCACCCCGAAGCAGTTTTTGATTGAAAGCAGGAAAAGGGCTCTCGTCTGAGGGTTTTTGGACGGAAAACACAAGTTTTGGCTTTTACCGAAGCTTTACTTTTTCGCGTTGCCCCACCTTTGTGGCATCACATAATCATTTAAACATTATCTCAAAATGACAAGAATTGCGCTCGTTACCGGCGGAAGCCGGGGATTAGGAAAGGATATGGCCTTGGCCCTCGCTGGCAGTGGCGTAGACGTACTGATAACCTACGCAACCCAATCGGACGCCGCTGCGGACGTCGTCGCGGAAATCAAAAAATTAGGAAGAATGGCCGCCGCCCTGCCCCTCGATTTACGGCAAATAAGCAATATCGAAGCATTTGCGGACGAGCTGGAAAATACACTGTCGGGAACCTTTGATGGTCGCCCAATCGATTATCTGATCAACAACGCCGGCATGGGCGCTACCATCCCCATGACGGAGGCGACTGAGCAACAATTTGACGATTTTCTCAACGTACACTTTAAGGGCGTATACTTTCTTACGCAGCGGTTGCTTTCCGGGATGAACGATGGAGGTTGCATCATCAACATCACTACCGGAACCACGCGTTTTTGCAATCCTGGCTACTCGCTGTACGCGTCGATGAAAGGGGCTGTGGAGGTGCTTACCCGCTACATTGCCAAGGAATACGGCCACCGGGGCATCCGCGCCAACGTGGTGGCACCGGGGCCGGTGGAAACGGATTTCAACAATGCGGCCATCCGCAGCAATCCGCAGCTCAAGGAGCGCCTGGCTGGCATGGCCGCACTCAATCGGGTTGGGCAGGCCGATGACATCGGTGGCGTAGTCGCTTTCCTTTGTTCCGACGCTGCAAAGTGGGTAAACGGGCAGCGCATTGAAGTGGCCGGAGGTATAAATTTGTAATACGCAATTGGGGCAGCTGGGCGCGGCCGCAGGTGCCGGGGACGGTGAAGGAGCGAGGGAGGTTCGTCCAGCCAGGGAATTCCCGATTTAGAAACGCTAAGTCCGGGTAACGAAGAGTTGAACCAGCGTCACCACGCCGATGAGGAGGATAAAGAATAAGGACAATCTCCGGAATTTGGACTGGGGGATGTACGCCAATATTTTCTTGCCAATCCACGAGCCCAACAGTCCGATGACGAATAAAAACGGTACATACTTTAAGTCGTGCTGGTGGAGGTAACCGTTGTTGTAGTAGACGAAGGTTCTGGAAAAATCAATCATAAAATCGATGAAAGCCGAAGTGGCAATGAATACACTTTTTTCGAGATTGAATGCCGCCATAGTGAGTCCCCTGATGGCTCCCCCGGTGCCGAGTAAGCCGGCGGAAAAGCCCGAAAGTGAGCCGCCAATGACCGCGTTTTTATCGGTGGGCTTAATGGTCAATTCGCTCTTGATGAGAAAGAGCAAGCTCAGTCCCACCAGAAAAAAGCCAAGAATTACTTCCAGGAGGGTGCTGTCAATGAGTTTGGATAAATACCCTCCGGCAATAACGAAGACTACTGACGGGATGCCGATGTAGGCGAGCAACCTCTTGTCGAGTCCTGTTTTGAACAGGAAGATTTTGCTCAGATTACTGGATAAATGGAAGAGGGCCGTCAGGCCCAACACCGAGTAGAAATCAAAGTAAAAGTTGCCAAGGGGAACAAAGAAAACGGAGGAGCCAAAGCCACCGATCGTTCCGATGATTTCCGCTACCAGCGCCAGGAGTAAGAAAACGAAGTTAATGTCTTTCATGCCTGTACCAAAGGGCAGCCCCTTGTTCTGCTTTTGGGGTTTCCCAATGCGCGGCGCTTGCAAGTTGGAAGCAGGAGCGTTCCTCAGCCCGCGGCGGCGGCCCGGCCCTAAAGATAAGGCAGCAGTTCAAACGTCTAACTTTGTTTTTTGCGGTTGGCGCGCTGCCCGCGGAGCTCCCGAAATTGCTACGCTTCGCGCAGTCCGCCAAATGCTCAACGGCAGCTCAAGCCTTCCTAAGGACCAGGTACCCCAGCGTACCACAAAGCATGGAGGCCACGAAAATGCCAATCTTGGCCTGGACGACGAAGGTGGGGTCAACGAAGGCCAGGTCGGTAATGAACAATGACATGGTGAAGCCGACGCCCGCCAGCAGGGCAATGCCATAGATGTGCTGCCACCTTAAGCCGATGGGCAATTGGGCGAGTTTCAAATTGACCAGGGTTTTGGACACGAGGACGATGCCGAGAAATTTGCCCAGCACCAGGCCCAGCATTACCCCTAAACTTACCTTGCTCACCAGGTTATCGGTAAAACTCCCCGAGAAGGTAATGCCTGCGTTGGCCAGGGCAAAGATGGGCATGATGACGAATGCGACCAATGGGTGCATGCCGTGCTCCAGTCTTTGCAAAGGCGTCAGGGCGGCATTGGCGTAGTGCCTGATTTTGTCAATGATGTGCAACTGGTCGTGGGTCAGCAGCGAGACGTTGTTGGGGGTACTTCGTTCAAAGTCATTGGTCAATGCGTTCATCTTCGATACGAACTGTTCGTCTTCGATCTTGACGTTGGCCGGGATCGTCAAGGCCGCGATCACTCCCGCAATGGTAGCGTGAACACCCGAAAGCAGGAAGGCCAGCCACAGCCCGCCAATGCCGATGACGCCGTAAAAGATAATACTCCGGACCCCCAGTAGATTGCCCAGGATGAGGATGGCCAGAAACCCTCCCCCCACCAGTAAACTGACGGTTGAAATTTCGGAGGTGTAAAAAAAGGCTATTACCAGAACGGCCCCCAGGTCGTCCACAATCGCAATGGCGGTCAGCAGGATTTTCAGGGCCACGGGCACCCGATCTCCCAGCATGTAGAGAATGCCGAGTGCGAAGGCAATATCGGTAGCCATCGGAATCCCCCAACCCGCGGCACCGGCGCTGGAAGCGTTGAAAAAGGAGTAACACAGTGCCGGAATGGCCATCCCGCCCAAGCCCACCACGATGGGCAGGATGGCGTCTTTGGGCCGCGATAACTCCCCGGCCATAATTTCTCGTTTCAGCTCCAGGCCGATGACGAAAAAGAAGACCGACATGAGGCCATCGTTGATCCAATGGTGCAGGGATTTGGAGATGACGTAGTCGTCGTACCCAATCGAAAAGGTGTGTTCCCAGAAATGGTGGTAGGCTTCCTGTAGGGGAGAGTTGGCCAGGATCAGGGCGACTGCTGCGGAGGCAAACAGAAGGATTCCGCTGGTTGTCGAGTTGTTGATGAACCGCATCACTGGGATGACCAGAATCTTATCGATGGGGTCGATTCTCATATCGGGCAGGTTTTTTTCCGTACTTCTCAGTGGGTAAAGGTAGTAAATTAAGCGAGTGGAACGAAAGCGCTGGAAGGCTGACCGAGTCGGGGGGGAGCGATTGAGGTGCTAAACCCGCGCAGGGATGGGACAGCGCAGGCACCCAAACGCAGGCCCGGTCGACCGTCAGGCACCCCGGACTCCGGAAAAACCAATCTGAACGGAGGGGACTTCGCCGTGGCGGACCATTATTCAATGGGCATCTCCAGTAAGTAGGCCCCCAGTGTTTTACCGTGTTTGTCCAGGGCCGTAGAGCGGGTTACCCCTCCTGCGAGGGCCTCGTACATCACGAAGTTCAAAGCATTGAGCTGGGGTATTTCGAAGCGTTGCACTGCTCCTTTGATTTGGGGCCCAAACCATTCTTTGACGCTTTCCGCAGTAACTTTTTCCCGGATCAGTTCGTAGTCCCTGGCCTCGTAAGCGATGAGGCTGATGTTACTGATGTTCCCTTTGTCGCCGGTCCGGGCGTGCGCAATGTCCCAAAGCTTCATCTCTTCAAACGTTTAGGTACTGAATATTTATGCGGATGGCCGATTTCGGAATGAGGATAGAGGCAATGGCCAGGACTTCTGAAACCTTCTTACTTGCTCCTCCTCCGCCAGCCGGTCCGTTGGTGTAGAGTGTCTCCACTTCATTGGCCAGAAGTAGGGCGTGTTCGCGGAGGGTGGTTTTGGCGGCTACCCGCAAGCGTACCTCATTAGGTTCGGCGGCCCCAAGCGGTCTTTCAAGCAACGCATTTACCCCGATGAGTTCGGTCCGGAGGTCGGAGAAACGGTGCGGAAATTGTGCTAAGCGTTTTTCTACGACTTGCTGGGCCAGTAAGGCCCTTTGGTAGCAATTGGCTCCGCCGTAGCTGATCTCTCCTTCCCCGATGAAACCGTCGCTGTACCCAACGCTGACTTTAAAGGTGCTGGTAGCGGCTTGGGCAGTGGCACCCGCAAAGCGGACCTGGTCTTTAGCACTTTGGATGAAGGTAACCTTCGAGAAATCGGCTACGCAGTCGGGGGTGATGTAGTGCTTGGGGTCATGGATTTCGTACAGCAATTGTTCCGTGCAGGTGGCGGGCGTAACCATCCCTCCGGCGGCGGTAAGTTTGGAAATGTACCCCTCCCCGTTTTCGGCGATTTCTACGTACGGAAAGCCCAGGTTCCACAAGTCGGGTACTTCCTTTTTTCCGGGATCGGCAAAATATCCCCCCGTTACTTGCCCCGCACATTCTAGCAGATGTCCCACCAGCGTTCCCGTGCCCATTTTGTCTAGCTGGGTGTCGTCCCAACCAAACTCAAACAGCATAGGCGCCAAGAACAAGGAGGGATCCGCCACGCGGCCCGTAACGACGATGTCGGCTCCGTTTTTAAGGGCCTCCACGATGCCTTCACTGCCCAGGTAGGCGTTGGCGGACACGATACGTTCTGCCAGCGTGCCAAGTGGGTCTCCCGTTTCCAAGATGGGGGAATCCCAGTAATCGCTGATGATTGCTGTGCAGTCGTCGCCCGTTACCGCTGCAATTTTTAAATCCTGCAAGCCAAGAGATGTTGCCAGTTTGGCGATTTCCCGGCAGGCCGCCACGGGGTTTGCGGCACCCATGTTGGTAATGACTTTGGTGCGGTGCCGGTGGGCCAGTGGCAATACCTTTTCCATGCGGTACAACAGCAGTTCGTTGTACCCGAGGTCGGGATTCACTTTTTTGGCTTGCTGGGCTAAGGCGATGGTCCGTTCAGCCAGGCCTTCAAAACAGATGTAGTCCAAATCACCTTTTTCGATGAGGTCTAGGGCGGGTTTTAACCGATCTCCCGCGTAACCCGCGCCACTGCCAATTCTGATTTTTTTCATAGTTACCACGATATTGCCCCCACGAGTAAGGAAAAAAACAGCATAATCAGGGTGATCAAAAAAGCCAGAGGGATGGTTTTTCGCTGGTGTTCACCCAGGTCTACGCCAGTGAGCCCGATGAGTAAATAGGTCGAACCCGTCAAAGGACTCACCGGAAAGCCGGTCGTCATCTGCCCCAGGATGGCTGCCCTGCCTACCTCAACCGCTTCTACCCCAAAATGGGTGGCGGTGGAAGAAAGAAGGGGCAAAATCCCGAAGTAAAAGGAATCCGGGTCGAACAGCAAACTGGCCGGCATAGCGATGAGGCCCGTAATTACGGCCAAATGACTGCCTACGGACTGGGGGATCAGCGCTACGGCACTTTCGGCCATCGCATCGATCATGCCCGAGCCTTTCAGGATGCCGGTGAAGCAGCCGGCGGCAAACAGGATGCTGGCCATCAACAGGGCAGCCTTGGCGTGGGCGTTGATGCGCTCCCCTTGCTCCTTGGGGTTCGGATAATTGATGGTAATGGCCACGGCAAAAGCGACCAGGAAAATGACGTGCGGCGGAGCTACTCCGCTGATGAGCAGACCAACGGCCAGCAAAATCAAGGCAATGTTTAGGTAAAACAGCTTTGGCCTTTCCAGATCGTTTACCTGGCCTACGGACGCTTCCCAGGGTTTTTCCGGTGCTGCCGTAGACGCGCTGCTGCGTTCTTTTTTGCCGAGAAGGAACGCCATCACCAGCACGGAAAGCAGGCCCAAAAGAACGGGTACCAAAAGGGGGTTGAAAAGCTCGGTAACCGGAACTTCCAAGGCCGATGCCGCGCGGATGGTAGGGCCACCCCAGGGTAAGATGTTCATCGTGCCCGCCGCAAGTGCCGTGACCGTGGCCAAGGTGGTACGCTTCATGTTCAAGGCATCGTAGAGCGGCAACAGGGCCGGTATCGTAACCAAGAAAGTAACTGCCCCCGAGCCGTCTAAATGCACCAGCATGGCCAAAACCGCAGTGGCCACGGTTACCCGGGCGGGGTCGTTGCCCGCAAACCGCAGCAACTGCTTAATCAAAGGCTTAAACGTGCCCGCATCGGTCAGGATGCCAAAGAAGAGAATGGCAAAGATGAACATGACCCCCGTAGGAGCAATTGATTTTAGCCCCTCGGTGATGAAGTCGATGATTTCGCTGGTGAATCCGGCCAGTAGGGCGGTTAGGATGGGGACCAGGATCAGCGCAACGACGGCCGCCATCCTTTTGGCCATGACCAAAAAAAGCAAAAGCAAGATGGTAATCAGTCCAAGCCAGGCCAACATGTACGAATGCTCTTGTGCAGGTGAGGGGATCTCAGGGATGAGGACAAGTCCACGCTGCTTCGTAAATCGTTCTTCAACCACAAGGCTCGCTCAGGCCTGGGGGGAAGCGAAGCATGCAGCCCGGGCGGTAAAGATAGCGGCTTTGCGGACCCTTGCAAGGGTGGCTTCGAAAGGGAGATTTGGCTTGGATCTGCGCAGTTTAAAGGTTCCTAGCGGGTGAATACGACCCCTCACTCCATCACTTCCACCACCACTTCCACTTCAACGGCAATGCCACCGGGCAGGGAGGCCATGCCCACCGCCGCCCGGGCGTGTTTGCCGCGCTCGCCGAAGACCTCCACCATCAGGTCGGAAAAGCCGTTGATGACTTTGGAATGCTCCGTAAAGTCGGGGGTGGCATTGACCATGCCGTGGACTTTTACCACCCGGGTAACCTTATTGAGATCCCCCAAAGTTGCTTTCAGGGCGGCGAGTTGTTGGATGCCCACCAGCCGGGCGGCGGCGTAACCTTCCTCCACGGTCAGGCTATCGCCCAGGCGGCCGGTTACGCGGGTGCCATCGGGTCGCGTCGGCCCTTTGCCGGCCAGGAAAACCAGGTTGCCGCTGCGGACGGCGTGTACGTAATTGGCGGCTGGAGTGGCCAGTTCGGGCAGTTCAATGCCCAGGGCCGCGAGCTTGACCTCCACGTCTTCGGTAGGAGATACAGAGGTGGCGCTCGTGGGGGCGGGTTGTGTCGCTTGGTCGCAAGCGGCCAAGATGAAGCAGGAAAGGAGAAGAATGAAGGAGTACTTGGAGATCATGGCGGGAAAATAGGGCGAATTTTGGGGTGGGTGCTGGTAAAAATCTAGGCCATCAGCCAGAACGACCATCCTGGCAAAGTAAACAGTAGCAGGGAGCAAGCAACATTGCTCCCTATCCTTTCTACTGCACCTGCGGCCGCGCCCTAAAGGCCAAGCCCGGCAACGCAAATTGAAATGACGAGAATCAGCAAGACCACCACTACGAGAAGTTTAAACAGCAGGGTGATCATGCGGTCAATGAAGGCAAGAAGAGCTTCAGCCAGCACAAAAAGCAGAAGCACCCCAAAACAGATCATGACAAAGAGTAGCGTATTCATGGCAAGCGATTTTTTGGATGAAAGCCATCCCGGCTCTCGGTCTTCCGGATGGTAGGAAGCGAGAGCCGGGAGGTGGGCTTAGGTGCTTAGCGTTGAGGGGTTGAAAATGAGCGCCAGGTCGTAGCGCAACTTGTTGAAAACCTCGTGGACTCTGGGATGCTCCTCCGCCGCGAAGTCTTGTAGGCATCCGGCGCGCTCCATTTCAGTCCTTTTGAGAAACGCCACTTGGAGTTGGGCGTAAGCGAAGCGATCCTCGGCCTTTTGCTCGGCAGTGGTGTACCGCTGACGTTCGGCGGCAGCGGCATCTATGGCCTCGCCTCTGAGCTGTTCGGCCATCATCGCAAGGCGGGTTTTTTCCTGCCGCTGCAAGTCCTTGAACGCTCTTTTCTGCTGGTAGGCCTGCTGGTATTCTTTGAACTCCAGCCGATGGCGGGCGTAAAGCGGGGCCATTTCTATGACAAGGACGATGATGGCGAGAAGGAGCATGATGAAGGGCACGGATTCGTTGCCAGGTTGTTTGGAAAACTCGTGCAGGTAGGTCAACTTAGTAGTCAGCCCGATGGCGTCGTAATCAAAGGGCCGGACCGCAATGGCGGTGATCAGCGCTTGGATCGAGTCTGCTTGTTTACGGTGGTAAACCAATTGGTTGGCGAGACGAGTACTATCGGGCATATAGATGGTACTGCGGTACTTCTCAAACTCCTCCTCTTCATATTTGGTCATGGTACTGGAGCCAACCTGCCCCGTGGCCCCTTTGCCAGTGGCTTCCAAGAGTGGGCGCTCCTGGCGAATGCTGAATTCAACTCTCTGTGCATCAATCCGCGTCTCCGTGGCCTTTATCTCAGCTAAGGAAGCATCAAGTGCGATGTTAAGGCCCTCCGCATCGTCTTGCTTTTGCTCCTCGTGGTGATCGATTGCGATGGGAATGATGTCTGCCCGGTATACCGCCAGGTCAACGAAGATGAGGTGCAACCCGATCATCGAAAGGACCATGAAAAGGCGGTACGTGACGTCAGCTCCTGTTAAAGACTGGGTGGAGGTCACGATGAATCGCTCTACCAGGTAGGTGAAACAAATGGTCGCTGCTCCGGCGGCAATGGCGGTGATGGCAGAGAAGCCATTGACCCCTAAACTTATGGTTAGCAAGGCTCCATTGAAGAAAGCTGTGAAAACCATGATGGCGCCCAAAAAGGATACGCGGCGATGAAAATGCCGAGTGGAACCTACGATCAGGCTTGGGTCGAGGCCGGTTACGCTGTGAAGAAAGTGAGTTTGGATTGACATGGGGATGTGCTTTGAGTGGTACGTGAATAGTTGAATACTATGCTGGGTCTAAAATAGGTGCAAAATTTGTAATAAGCAAATTTTGACATAATATGCTAAATAAAAATTCTAGCACATTTGGCAGCAAAGAGACTTCTTAGGTTGTCGAAAACTGCTAGAATGGCTGCCAGGTCGCTGCCAAAACGCCTGCTGAAGGCTGCCAGTGCATTCGAGAGGCTGCCAGCGTATGCTGAAGGCTGCCAGCTTATGCTTAAAGCCTGCCAAGTCCCCTTTGAGAAGACAAAAAGAAAAAGTTACCTTGGCGAACATTTTTTTTCATATGCCGCAGGAATTGCTTTCTACTGACCAAATCGCCCAGTTGACTAGTGAACAATGGATCGAGGTTTTTCTTGAGTGCGAAAAGCACCCCGCGATCAGCAGCGAAAAGAACGCTGCTCTCCGCACCGCAGAATTGATTGGTGCCGATCAGACCGCAGTGTATAAGCTGCGGAAAGGCAAGAACGTTTCGCTGGCGCAGCTGCGCAAGTATACAGGCAGGCTTCTGGAGCAGTTGGGCTTGCAGATGGTGTGGCTGGAAAACTACGAAATTGGCTTGGCTAAGGCTAGTGTTGAGACGAAGTCTCCTGCCAATGCCGGGAAGCAGCGACACTATGTTTACTACTTTTCAGGGTTTACAGCTGGTGGGGTGCTGCGCTTTTACCGATCTTACCTAATGATTGACATCGACCATCGAAGGGTGGTGTTGGAACATTACCCTGACCCCAGCCGCAATACCGATCACCACGCCCGTTACGAAGGAGAGCTTTTGTGGAGCGAGGACAAGCTGTTCATGTCGCTGCAAAAGTTGGATCCGATCACTAAAGAACCTGGCCAGCAGCGTTCGTTTAACACCATCAATGCCAACCTAGACACTTTACTCAACCGAAGCCCTCACCTGGTGGCTACCTATACTACTTTTCATCCCGATTCTGGGGTAGCCATCTTAGAGCTGGCGGATAGCAAAGCCGCAGTAGCGCACAAAATAGCTAATGAGGCAGTCCCCCCGTGGATCAGCTATATCCTTTACAACCGACGCGTAGAGGTGAATCGGAGCCACAGAACCCTGCTCAACTTTGAAGACGCGAAAAAGCGATTAAAGCGAATTAGTAATGTGCAAGGCAGCTACCAAGGATTTGTGCTTTACGAAAGGGCCAACCAACAAGCTGAAATCATCGCCAGCCCCTTCGAAATCTACGATGGATTCCGGGTTTCCTTTAAAAGCCCAAACCGGGAAGAAAAAGTTGTGGGTTACATCGCCACCGTCAGAAACGGTATCCTGCAATTCCGAATGGATTATAGCCGGGGCAGCCACCACCATCGTGCGGCGATGAGCCTGAAAACCAGCTATTATCAAGACCACCGGGGTCAAGTGCCCGAAGGAACGATGGCCGGTACGTATAACCTCATTACACCCGACGAAACCAGCCCATTGTGCGGAAGAATCATACTCTACCCCGTCAAAGCAGGTGAGTTGCCGCGCGAAGGAACCATTCTGGTGTCTAATGAGGACCAAATGGCAGAGGTCCAGCGGCAATACCCAAGCCTGATCCCCTTCCTCTCCGGAGAATACGACCAGTATTGTGATTCACCACTTCAGCATTCTCACCCATTTTTTCGGAGATATGCCAACCGGCCCGGGAGGGGGGAAACGAGCGACCCGCTACTTCATGCGTTTACGGGGCAATACTACTCCCTACGGGTTTCTAGCCGAGAAAGGAAGGTATATATGCGGCCTATTGAAATTGATGGCCTTGAAGGCACCGCCCGACGCATAATCTATGATAATGGGGCAGGTCGGCGTACGCAATTAACGGGTACCATCAGCTTAACCAGTCAATCCATCCTTACCCTTTGCTTTACTGAGCAACAGCTGATTTACTCGGGTAAGGCGAGCGCGCCCACGGAGATTTACCGCAGTACCATGCTGGCAATAGAGGAAAGAAAAGACTACCGGGACGAGGTCTTGATAGGCTTCACCCACCGTATCAATAAGTTGCTTAGGCCCATTTCTTTCAAGGAGTACTTCTTCAGGGCACCGGAGGGATTGGAACCTAGCGAATTAATTCAAGACTTTGAAAAAGGAAAGGACACATTTACAGGGTTTCCCGTCCCACAGGAGCTCATCGATGGTATGCTGGCCCATCCAGAGAGGTACATCTTCATAGGTGAAATGCCTCGAGATTAAGGGCATCAGCTTTCGGGGGGTAAAAAAATCAGGCAAGCGCTAAGCCCCCTGCTTCTTCTGCATGTTATAAATGGTAGTGAGCTGCATCTTCAGGGGCATCACCGCCAGGCCCGCCTTGATCGTCATTTTCAGGCCAAACTCGGTGATTTCATCGAGTTTGCCCGCTTCCATGGCGGCGTAACCGCGCCCGGCGGTGTATTCCGGGGTCTTGGGGCTTTTGAAGAGGTCGGTATCGCTCAGCTCGGCGGTGTCGGCAAATTCAGTGGCAACGGCACCGGGGTTGAGGGTGGTGAGCGTAACGCCCGTGTTTTCCACTTCCTTAGCAACGGCCCAGGTGAAGGAGTTCACGAAAGCTTTGGTGGCAAAGTACACGGCCTGCAAGGGCCCGGGCATGTAGCCAGCCGTGCTGGAAGTTTGCAGGATTTTGCCCCGTCCACGCACCACCATGTCTTTGAGGAAGAGGTGGGTCAGTTCCACCAGGGCTTTCACGTTGAGGTCGATCATCCCCAGGTCGGTGGCCAAATCCCGTTCGTGGAAATTGCCGTGGCCGCCGTAGCCAGCGTTGTTGAACAGGTAGTCGACGGCAATGCCCTCCTGCTTGAGCTCATCGTAAATGGCCTGGCACGCCCCCGGGGCCGTGAGGTCTTTGGCAATGACCCGCACCTGGACGCCGTACTTCGCGCTCAACTCGGCCTTCAATTCTTTGAGTTCTTCCTCCCGGCGGGCCACGATCACGAGGTCTCGTTGGCGCTTGGCGTGCTCGTGGGCCAGGGCGCGGCCAATGCCTGAACTGGCGCCCGTGATTAATCCTACTGCTTTCATCTTGTTCTGTATTTGTCTCCTTAACGTGGTGACGTAGCGGTCCGTTCGCAGGCCCCCCTTTCCCTCCCCGGCTTCTCCGACCGGCCCGGCACCTGCGGCCGCGCCCCATCCCCCAACACCACCTTCCAAAAACACCCCAACTCCCGCAACCACCCGCTTCCGCCCCAGCGTTAGCCCAGCAGCCCGCCAAACCCTATCTTCGCCCCTGCTAACGAAAAAACCGTCTCCGCCCCATGCCCGCCCCCGAAGGAAACCGTACCCCCCAGGCCTATTCCGCCGCCGACGTTGAACACAAATGGTACCAGCACTGGCTGGCCAAAAATTACTTCCACAGCGAGCCCGACGAGCGCGAGCCCTTCACCATCGTCATCCCGCCACCCAACGTCACCGGCGTGCTCCACATGGGGCACATGCTCAATAATACCATCCAGGACATCCTCATCCGCAAGGCCCGCCTCGACGGACGCAACGCCTGCTGGGTGCCCGGTACCGACCACGCCAGCATCGCCACCGAAGCCAAGGTCGTCCAGCGCCTCCGCGAAAAGGGCATCAAAAAATCGGATCTCACCCGCGAGGAATTCCTCGCCCACGCCTTTGAATGGAAAGAGGAATTCGGCGGAATCATCCTCCAGCAACTCCAGGAACTGGGCGCCAGCTGCGACTGGCAACGCACCCGCTTCACCATGGAGCCGGAGCTCTACCGGGCCGTCATCAAGGTCTTCGTCAGCCTCTACCGCAAAGACAAAATGTACCGCGGCCTGCGCATGACCAACTGGGACCCCGAGGCCCAAACGGTACTCAGCAACGAGGAAGTCATCTACACCGACGAAAACTCGAACCTCTACCACGTCCGCTACAAAGTGGCCGGCACCGACGATGAGTACATCACCATCGCCACCCAGCGCCCGGAAACGATCATGGCCGATACGGGCCTGGCCGTCAGCCCCACCGACGAACGCTACCTGCGCTACCACGGCCGGCAGGTGATCGTCCCCCTGGTCAACCGCCCCATCCCCATCATCACCGACGATTACGTCGATCCCGAATTCGGCACCGGCGCCCTCAAGGTGACGCCCGCCCACGACCCCAACGACTACGCCCTCGGCGAAAAGTACGGCCTGGAGGTGATCGACATCCTCACGCCCGATGGCAAGCTCAACGAATTCGCCCAAGTCGGTGTAGGACTCGATCGTTTCGAGGCCCGCACCGAAATCGTCAAGCTCCTCAAAGCCAGCGGAGACCTGGTAGCCACCACCCAATACCGCACCCGCATCGGCCGCAGCGAACGCACCAACGCCGTGGTCGAACCCCGCCTGACCCTGCAGTGGTTTTTGCGCATGGACGACCTGGCCGCCACCGCCCTCGGCGCAGTGGAATCCGGCGAAGTCCGCTTCCACCCGCCCAACATGGTCAATATGTACCGCAACTGGCTGACGCCGGAGAACGTCCGCGACTGGTGCGTCAGCCGCCAGCTCTGGTGGGGGCAGCGCATCCCGGCCTGGTACTGGAAGGACGAAGTGTTCGTGGCCGAAACCGCCGCCGAAGCCCTCGCCCAGGCCCAGCAGGCCCACCCGGAGGCCAATTTGCAACTGGAAGATTTACAGCAGGACGAAGACGTGCTCGATACTTGGTTCTCCAGCTGGCTCTGGCCCCTTTCCGTCTTCGACGGCTGGAAAGATACCCGCGAACTGCAGTACTATTACCCCACCAGCGACCTGGTGACGGGCTGGGACATCATGTTCTTCTGGGTCGCCCGCATGGTCATGGCCGGCTACGAATTCAGCGAAGACCTGCTGGGCAAAGACTTCGTGGAAAAGAACGGCCGCATGCCCTTCCGCAACGTCTACTTCACCGGGATGGTCCGCGATGAAAAGCGCCGCAAAATGTCGAAATCCCTCGGCAACAGCCCCGACGCGCTGGAACTGCTCAAGACCTACGGCGCCGACGGCGTACGCTTCGGGATGATGTCGAGCGCGGCGGCCGGCAATGACATCGTCTTCGACGCCCCCATCGACCCACAGACGCAAAAAGTGCTCAACACCAGCGAGTTGTGCGACCAGGGCAAGAAATTCTGCAACAAGATTTTCAACGCCAACCGGCTTTTGCAGGGCTTTACCGTCAGCGACCGTGCGCCCGACGCTTTGGAGCTTTTGGCCGCCGAATGGCTGCTGGCCAAGCTGAACGAAACCACCGGGGAGGTAGACCGCATGCTCGGCGAATACCGCATCAGCGAGGCGTTGCGCACGCTCTACAATTTCATCTGGGGCGACTTCTGCTCGTGGTACCTGGAGGCCATCAAACCCGCCGATGGCGTCATCAGCCGCGATACTTACGAAGCCACCGTTTCGGCTTTTGAACGGATGATGACCCTGCTCCACCCCTTTCTGCCCTTCATCACCGAAGAGGTCTGGCACGGACTGCGCGAGCGCCGGGAGGGCGAAGATTGCGTGGTCAGCACCTGGCCCAAGGTCGAAGATTTTGACGCGGCGCTCATCCAGTCTTTCACCCTTTTGCAGGAGACGGTCAGCCACATCCGCTACATCCGCAGCCAGCGCGAGATTGCCCCCCGGGAACCTTTGCAGTTGTTCGTGGAGCATTCGCCGGCCAGTGAGGCGCTCTTGGGCGCGAACGCAGGCAATAGTCCCGGAGGATTTCGGGGTGCCAGGGAATTCCTCCAAAAGAGCGGTGTTTTGTCGGCCGTCGCGCTGACGGATGCCGCCCCAGACAACGCCCTGCCCTTCCTCTTCGGCAACGATACGGCCTACCTCGTCTTAAACGAAACGATCGACCAGGCCGCCGAACGCGCCAAAATGCAAGCCGAGCTGGATCGCCTGCGCGGCTTTCTGGCCGGCATCGAGAAAAAGTTGTCCAACGAACGCTTCGTCGCCAACGCCCCCGAAGAAGTCATCACCCTCGAACGCAAAAAACAAGCCGACGCCACCGCCAAAATCGCCAGCCTGGAGCGCATCCTTCGGGTGAATGCGTGAATGAGTGAATGAGCTACCGCACGGGATAGGCCAATCATCCAGTAATCATCTGACCTCGGCAAATTATTCATTTATCCCCTTATTTAGCTACCCTGCTGCCTACGGTTTTCATTTATTCAATTATTAGCTACGCTGCTGCCTACGGCGGTCATTTATTCGCTCATTCCCCCATTCACGCATTCACGCATTCACCCATTCACGCATTCGCTCATTCCCCCATTCACGCATTCACGCATTCACCCATTCACGCATTCACTCATTCACGCATTCACGCATTCACTCATTCACGCATTCACGCATTCACGCATTCACTCATTCACGCATTCGCTCATTCCCCCATTCACGCATTCACTCATTCACTCATTCACTCATTCACTCATTTGCTGCGCAGTACTTCGTGCTCACCCATTCGCTCATTAATCAATGCTAACCACCTCCACCACCCACCGCGTCCGTTACGGAGAGACTGACCAGATGGCCTACCTCTACTACGGCCGCTATGCCCTGCTCTACGAGATTGGCCGCGTGGAGATGCTGCGGGATTTGGGCCTCACCTACGCCAACATGGAAGGGGAGCACGGGGTGATGATGCCGGTGATGAGCCTCAACCAGCGTTTCGTCCGTCCGGCCCGCTACGATGAATTGCTGACGATCACGACCACTTTAAGGCGGCTGCCCGTCGATACCATCACTTTTTACGTCGAGATTCACAACGAAAAGGGTAAATTGGTCAACGGTGGCAGCGTAAAGTTGTGTTTCATTGACGTGAAGACCGCCAAAGCCGTCTCCGCCCCCGCTTACCTACTGGAAAAACTGCAACCTTACTTTGAAGATTAAACTGCCCGATATCGCGTCCTTCCGGCGTTTTTTCAGCGAACACCCCCTGTGGATCGGTCTAAAGCAGTATACCAAGCAAAATTCTTTCATCGGGTTCCACGGGGTGCCCATTTACGACGTCGTCGTCTTTGTCTACAAGGAGATCACGCGCGACGACCTCTTTACCCGGGCCAACAGCGTAGCCTTCAGCTTTTTCCTTTCCCTTTTCCCGTCGCTGCTGACGATTTTTACCCTGCTGCCTTTCCTGCTGGACGTGGCCGTGCGGTGGTTTCCGTCGATGGCCGATTTCAACGTTATTCTCTACGACGAGATCAAGCGGGTGATGCCCGGCCAGGCGGGGGATATCGTCTACGGCTTCGTCCAGGAGATCACCAATTCCCCCCGCCTGGGCCTGCTGAGTTTCGGTTTTCTGCTGGCCATTTACTTCTCCAGCAACGGGATGCTGGCCATGATGCAGGCCTTCGAAAAAAGCTACGTCAAAACCTTCCGCCGCCGCAACGCACTGCGCAAACGCCTCATTGCTGCCGGCCTCACGTTGCTGATCGGTTTGTTCATCATCGCCAGCACCGTTTTGGTCATTTTGGGCGATGCCATTCTGGGGTGGCTGGCGCACGCGGCCAACGCCAGTTCCCTGGCCACCTTTTTGTTCAACATCCTGCGCTGGTTCGTCATGCTGGCCCTCTATTACATCACCATCGGCACCCTCTACCGCTACGGAGCGGCTACCCACCGGCGCTTCAGCTACTTCAGTCCGGGGGTAAGCCTGGCCGCTGGTCTGTCCCTGTTCACTTCGGTGGCCTTCAGTTTCTACGTCGATGGCTTCAACCGCTACGATACCTATACCAAGTTCTACGGCTCCATTGCTACCGTCATCATCATCATGCTCTGGCTTCAGCTCAATGCCCTGATCCTCATCATCGGCTTTGAACTCAACGCCGCCATTGCCGTCCGGCGGGATCTGACTGCCGACCCCGAGGAGGAAGAGTAGCCGCAGTTGCACGCATTTTCGTTACCTTCGACCAAGCCCAGGCCAAACTCGACGAACACCAAATTTTTGCCACAACGATTTGCGGGGGGGCAAACGTTTTCCTGGTGTTCCTCCGCTACGGCAATTTTCCTGCTGAATGGGGCCACACTAAAACATCCGAGCCATGATCGAACTGCTCACCACCATTTCCCTGATTTCCGGAGGCATTCTGCTGCTGCTCTTGTTGCTGTCCATCATCAGCGGCTTGGACTTCGATATCGACCTGGATTTCAACAGCGACTTCGATAGCGGTAGCCTCGGCATCTTCAAAGGAGTGCTCACTTTCGTGTCCATCGGGGCCTGGACGGTAAAATTGTTCCTGACCAGTCAACTCGATCCGGTATTGGCTTTTACGCTGGGCGCGGCCGCAGGTGCAGTGGCCGTCTGGGTCCTCAGCATCCTCCTGAAATTCATGCTTGCGCAGCAGGCGGATGTCAACTGGTCGCTGCGGGACGCCCTGTACCAGCAAGGGACGGTCTACCTCCTCATCCCCGCTGCCGGCGAAGGCCTCGTCAACATCCCCATTAAAGGTACCAACCGCGAACTCAAAGCCCGCTCCGCTTCCGGCGAGCCCATCCCAACGGGTACTCCGGTACTCGTCGAGGACCTCACGGCGGATGGCTACGTGCTCGTTCGCCCCACTACTTAACCCATTGCAGGCTGGCCAAGAACCTAAGGCATTCCTGTTACTTTCACCCACCTTTTAAATCCCAGCATCATGATGGAAATTATTGGAGCAATTATTCTGCTATTTGCCCTTTTCGTAATATTTTTGGTCAGTCGTTACAAACGCTGCCCTTCGGACAAAATCCTGGTCGTTTACGGCAAAACCGGCGGCGGCGCATCGGCCAAGTGTTACGCCGGCGGTGCGGCCTTCGTCTGGCCCGTCATCCAGGACTACCGCTACCTCGACCTGACGCCGCTGTCCATCGACGTTAACCTGAAAGACGCCCTGTCTAAGCAGAACATCCGGGTTAACGTCCCTTCCCAGTTTACCGTCGGCATCGGCGAAGACGAAAAGCTGATGCTCGCCGCCGCCAACCGTCTGCTGTCGCTCAACCGCGAGCAGGTGGCCCGCCTGAGCCAGGACATCATCATGGGCCAGATGCGCCTTGTCATTGCCAACATGGACATTGAGGAGTTGAACACTGACCGCGATAAGTTCGTCAGCTCCGTCTACTCCAACGTCGGCGAAGAACTCCACAAAGTGGGCCTGCGCCTCATCAACGTCAACGTCACCGACATCCAGGATGAGTCCGGGTACATCGTCGCCCTCGGCAAGGAAGCCGCCGCCAAGGCCATCGAAGAAGCCAAGGTGAAGGTGGCCAACGAGCAACGCACGGGCAGCATCGGCCAGGCCGAAGCCCTGCAAGACCAGCGTACTAAAGTGGCCGCCCTGACGGCCAAGGCCGAGATTGGCGAAGCCGCCGCCGCCCAGGAGCAGCGCATCCAGGTAGCCGCCGCCAATTCCCGCGCCCAGATCGGCGAGGCGGAAGCCGCCCAGGAGCAACGCATCAAGGTGGCCGACGCCAACTCCCGCGCCGAAATCGGGGAATCCAAATTCCAGGCCGAAGCGCAGGCCGGTAAAAACGAAGCCGCCATCAAAATTGCGGAGTCGAACGCTGCCCGCGACGTCGCCCTGGCCGAAGCCAACCGCCGCGCCACTGCAGCCCGCCAGGTCGCCGAAGCCAACGCCCAGGCCGAAGCCTACCGCGCCCAGGAAGCCGCCGAAAAAGCCCGTGCCCTGAAGGAGAAAGCCGAAAAAGAAGCCGAACAAGTCGTTCAGGCCGATATCGAGCGCCAGAAAGCCATCATCGCCGCCCAGGCCGAAGCAGAACGCCGCCGCGAAATCGCCCGCGGTGAAGCCGACGCCACCCTGGCCCGCTACCAGGCCGAAGCCCAGGGCATGGAAGAACTGCTCCGCAAGCAGGCTGAAGGCTTCCAAAAACTGGTCAGTGCCGCCGGCGGAGACCCCCAGGCGGCCATTAATTACCTCATGCTCGATAAGCTCGAAGCCCTGACCCGCATCCAGACCGAAGCCATTAAAGACCTGGAAATCGAGAAAGTTGTCGTCTATGACAACGGCAACGGCCAAGGCGTAGGCAACTTCGTCCAGGGGCTCTACGGCATGATGCCCCAGCTCAACGACTTCCTCGGCCAGAGTGGCATGCGCCTGCCCACGGGATTGGTCGGCGAGGTACATCCCTCCACCAACGGGGTGGCCGAAAAACCCGGCAACGGCTCCGCCCCAACAACAAAGATTGAGTAGTTTGATTCGTAGTTTTTATCCTACGCCCGCCTTCCTTAGCCGGAGGGCGGGCTTTTTGCGTTTTACTATGGCTGCCAGCCCACGTCTTTGGGGATAAAACGCGCCGATTCCCCACCGTTCTTCGGAGATAGAGTAATATTGTCCAACAAAACCCCCGTCGCGCTATGCAAAAGTTGTGCCTGCTCCTCCTTCTTTTTGTCCTTCTGGCCTGCGGGGATCAACCCGCCGTAACCATGTCTGACCCCACTGCCACTACCCCCGCATCTGCTGCGCCACCCGCTTACGCTATGGTCATCCACGGCGGCGCGGGCACTATTCTGGAAGCCGACATGACCGAAGAACGCGCCGCTGCCATCCGCACGGCCATGGAGGCGGCCCTGGACGCGGGCGAGGCTGTCCTGAAAGCCGGGGGAACTGCCGCCGACGCCGTAGAGCAAACCATCTGGGTGCTGGAAGACAGCCCTTACTTCAACGCAGGAAAGGGTGCCGTATTTACCAACGCAGGCATCAATGAAATGGACGCCAGCTTCATGACCGGCCACGACCAAAATGCCGGAGCCGTCGGCGGCCTCACCACCGTAAAACACCCCATCTCCGCCGCCCGCGCCGTACTGGAAAAAAGTGAACACGTTTTGCTGACGGGCAAGGGAGCCACCGACTTCGCTACCGAGCAAGGCCTGGAAATTGTCGACCCTGCTTACTTTCATACCGAAGACCGCTGGAACAGCCTCCAACGCGCCCTCGAAGGCGAGAAGGTGGAACAGGAAAAGATCCAGGGCAACCGGATCATTGAGGAGATCGACCACAAGTACGGCACCGTTGGCTGCGTAGCGCTCGATAAATCCGGCAACCTCGCCGCAGGCACCAGCACCGGAGGAATGACCAACAAGCGCTACAACCGCCTGGGGGATAGCCCCATTATCGGGGCAGGGACTTACGCCGATAACGCTACCTGCGGGGTTTCCTGCACGGGTTGGGGAGAATACTTTATCCGCTACGCCGTTGCTTACGACGTCCACGCCCGCATGGCCTACGGCGGTGCTTCCCTGGAGGAGGCTGCCAACGCCGTCATTCACCAGACCCTGGAAAAAGCCGGTGGCACCGGTGGCCTCATCGCCCTGGATGCGAAGGGAAACATCACGATGCCCTTCAACACCCCCGGCATGTACCGCGCCTACCTGAAGGCCGGCGAAGCACGCGTCATCAAATTTTATGAGGATTAAAGTCCAAACTCCGCCCGCACTTTTTTGGACAGCGAAGCGACGATGAGCTCGTAGCTGTGGTCAATCAGTTCCCGGACCAACTCGGTGCTCAGGTCTCCGTCTTCGATGTAAACGGTATTCCAGTGCTGCTTATTCATGTGGTATCCGGGCTTGATCTCCTCGTGGCGTTCGCGAAGGGTGATGGCGTATTCAGGGTCGCATTTGAGGTTGACGCGCAGGTCGGCCTCATCCATCCCCGTGAGGGCGAACATCTTACCGGCCACTTTAAATACCAGGGTGTCAGGTCCGAAGGGGAGCCCTTCCGTAGTGGCGGGCTTGGCCAAACAGTAGGCGCGAAGGTCTTCTAAAGTCATGGGGGAGCAGGGGATTGCTGATGCGTGAAAATAGTAATTTTTGCTGGGAGGCTTTCGCCTTTTACCTATTCTCTTCACCGCATTGCCTTACAAGAGTCTCTGGTCGCTGTTTGGTGCTAGTGCGCCGACAGATCCCTCGCGGCAGCGCAATCAACCATCAAGAATCGCTTGTCGTCTATCCAGGAATTTCCTGCGCTGCAACATTAGGTTAGCCCACGTAAGCCTCGCTGCGCTCTTCGTCCTTTTCCTTGCACCTGCGGCCGCGCCCTTTACTCCTGGATGAGTTTAGGGTTCATGCCCATGCTGGAAAAGCCGCCGTCGTGGAAGAGGTTTTGCATGGTGACGTAGCGCGTCAGGTCGCTGAAGAGGGTAGCGCAGTAGTTGGCGCAGTCGAGGGCGGGGGCATTGCCGAGGGGAGACATGGTGTCGGCGTAGCCAAAGAATTTATCGAAGCCTTTGACGCCCTGGCCAGCCGTAGTCATGGTGGGCGATTGGCTGATGGTATTGACGCGCACCTTGTTCTTTTCGGCAAAGTGGTAGCCAAAGCTGCGGGCGAAGCTTTCCAGCAGGGCTTTGCTTTCGGCCATTTCACTGTAGTCGGGGAAAGTCCGTTGGGCGGCGATGTAGGTCAGCCCCAGGATGGAGCCCCACTCGGCCATGTGGTCGCCCTTGTACAAGACTTGGCACATTTTGTGGAAGCTGACGGCGCTGATGTCGAAAGTCTTCAGCATCCAGTCGTGGTTGAGGTTGGTGTACTCGTTCTTCTTGCGCACGTTCAGGCTCATCCCGATGGCGTGGAGCACGAAGTCGATTTTACCCCCCAGGATTTCTTCGGACTGCTGAAAGAGCTTTTCCATGTCCCCGATGCTCGTAGCATCGGCGGGGATGATGGTGGCACCCAGGCGTTCAGCCAGGGTGTTGAGCTGCCCAAAACGCAGGGCCACCGGAGCGTTGGTGAGTGTGAATTTGGCACCCATGGCGGCACAAACTTCGGCGATGGACCAGGCAATGGACTGTTCATCGAGGGCTCCAAAGATAACGCCACGCTTGCCGGCGAGTAATTGAGGGGTCATGTGCGGGTAGTTTTTACCGCGCGAAGGTAGTGCTGCCAGCAGTAAATGCTTCTCTTTCCTCTCGGGGTTTGCGCATTTTCTCCCCAACGGCTATCTTGACCACCACAAAAAAGCAAACCCGATCATGGCCACAAAGAGCAAAATTCAACGCAACAAGAAGCCCGTAAACCCCGAAGACGCCCGGCAAATCAAACGCTTCTTCATCATCACCGGCATTTGTGTGGTGCTGCTCCTCATCCTCATTTACTCGTTTTTCGCCTAAACGTCCGGCGTCCTCATTTCCCCCTGAAGATTGGTGAGGAATTCCTGTGGAGTCTCTCCTTCCAGCAGTACACCCAGCACGCGCAGGGGGAAGAGCGAGCGTGGCAGACCGCCGGGACCCTGGATGCGGACCTTCACATCGCGCAGCCCCGAAGATGCCGTCAGGAGAAAAGTGTAACACTGGCGCTGGTTGTCGTAAACAATCACGCCCTCCGGCCCCTGGCGCAGTTTCAGGAGTAGGGGCGCATCAAGCAGGCCACCACCCGTCCCGGGATAGTGAAAGCGGGCGGTATAGGAAGGGTATTCCAGCAAGGTAGCGCTGAAGCCCCACCGCTCCATTTCCTGCTGAAGGATCTCCAGCGCAGCGAGGTTGTGGGCGTAAGGATCGGGCGGGAAGTCAGGGTCGTTGTTCGGCAACGGATGCCATTGGCCCGTTTTCCAATCCCGGTAGTCGGCCGGGCCAAAGCGCAGCTTATAGTGAAAAACGGGGTAGGCCGGGGCGTAGTAGCCCGGGTGATAAAAGTGGAAACCGTTGGAAAGTGCCCAGTCGATCTCCAGGAGGATGGTGTAAGTGCCCAGGCTGTAGTCCGCGTAAGCCGGGTCGTAAATGCCCGCCTTGGTATAGACCACTTTTTGACCGACGTCAAAGAAGCTGAAGGCGATCAGCTGTTCCCCGTCGTAAACCTTAGCGCAGTGCGTGTGCAGGGTGCGTTGGCCGTTGGCTTCGTTGCAAAGGTGAAACTCCAGGTCCAGCCGGGTTTTTTCCGGGTAGACGGCGGCGTAGCGGGCGTTGACTGCGTACATCTCCGCATCGGGCAAACGGGTAGCCAGGGAAATTTCCGTTCGGAAACGCGCGCCGTGTTGCCGCAACATGCGTCGGTGCTTAGGTTTGAAGGCGAACTTCTCCAGGGGCAATCGAATCTGGATGCACCCGTAAATTCCGTCGTTGGCCGGGCGCAGGTAGTCGGCAAAATACACCGATTGCCCGGCCGGCCGAAAACCCGCCGTCAGGTAGGCATCGAAGGCCTCCATCGAAAGCAATTGCGTCGGATGAATGATGAGGGTAGGCAAGGGGTGGTGGTAAAGTGAAAGGTCCTGGCACTGGTGCGGGGGCAAAGCTAAGGAGGGAATAAATGAATTCTTGAATAAATGAATAAAGCATTGGAATGTATGAAAAACTAATCGAAGGTTTTAAGATGCCTTGCATCGCCTATCCCGTGCGGCAGCCCCTTTCCCCCTTTATTCCTTTCCCCCTTTCCCCCTTTATTCCTTTCCCCCTTACTCCTTTAATCTTTGCTCCACCCGTTCGCTCACCGCCGGGTCGGGCACCAGGCCGGGAGCGTGCCAGGGCTTAACGCGGGCATCGATCACTACGGGCCCCGTGCAGCCCCAGTGCTTGTGCTCCGTGAAGGCGTCGATGCCGTGCAGGTCGTGGCTCGGGTTGGAGCGTGTGAAGGTGGCCCAGACGAAATTGGCGAAAGACGCGGCCAGGAAGTGACTGTCGTCGCAGACCACAATGAGGGGTACCTGTGGGCCTCCATCGCTCGTTGTGATGTCCAAAGCACCTGCGTTCGCGCCCAGAAAAGGCTCCAGATCGGCGTAGCCCGTGGCGGAAAAGGGCGGGCCCGCAACGGCCAGAATGCCCGGTGCCACCAGCTGCGGCGCGCTGTAACCCTCCGGAAGTTGCAGGGCGGCGGGTACTTCCGTAGCCAGGGAGCGCCGGCGGTCGCCACGGCAGGCGAGGATGAGCTTGCTGCCCGCATTCCAGCCCGAGCCGCTGTAGTCCAGGGTGTCGATGGTCGTCCGGGTCTGGAAATGCAGGTCGCGCCGGGGGTCGAAGCGCTCCAGCACGTGGTGAAAGAAGGCGGGTTGATCGTCGGCGTCCAGTTTGGGGTCGTCTTCGTCGGCCGCAATGATGCAGTATTTGGCCAGGCTTGTCTGCCCGCTGCCCAGAATGCGGTTGGCCTGGGTAATGATCTCCTCCGGCACACGTTCGCGGAAGGGCATGTAGCGCTCCGAGCCAACGGCCAACAGCAGGGGATGCACGCCCGCCTCATCAACGGCATTGATCTGCCGGATGCCCGGGAATTCGCCGGGTGTAAGGTCTTTGACGATTTTGTGGATCAGGTAGCCAAACTGGCTGTCTTCCGCCGGCGGCCGCCCCACTACGGTGAAGTGCCACAGCGGGTCTTTGCGGTGCCAGACGGCCTCGACGTCCATCACCGGAAAATCGTGTTGCAGGCTGTAGTAGCCCAGGTGGTCGCCGAAGGGGCCCTCGGGCTTTTTCTCCCCCTTGCGGATGGTGCCGGTGATGACGAAGTCGGCATCGGCCGACAGCAGCCAGTCGCCATCCCAGGTGTAACCGAAGCGGCGCCCCGCCAGCATCCCGGCAAAAGTCATTTCACTCAGCCCCTCGGGCAGCGGCATGATGGCACAAAAGGCGTGGCTGGGCGGCCCGCCAACGAAAATGCTGCAACGAAAGGGCTCATCAGACTGCAAATACGCCGTATGGTGCACGCCGATGCCGCGGTGCAACTGGTAGTGCAGCCCGATTTCCTGGTTGGTCACGTAATCGTTGCCCGTCAGCTGGATGCGGTACATGCCGATGTTGGATTCCATCGGCTTGCGGCTGCCCGGCGGCAGGGTCATCACCTGGGGCAGGGTGACGAAGGCACCGCCGTCCATGGGCCACGATTTAACGAGGGGCAACTGATCGATCGTCGTGCGGGCGTACTTGATGGCGGGCCGGAAGTGGCGGCGGGGTAGGGCGCTCAGGGCCGTAAACGGCGCCCCGAGGTAGCGCAGGGGGTTGCGGGCAAAATTGGCGGGGTCGGCCTTGAGCTCTACCACCTTTTTGACGCGGGGCAGCGTCTTGCGGAACAGAAAATCCGTCCGCTCCTTCGTTCCGTAGAGGTTGGAAATGGCCTGGAACGGACTCCCTTTGACGCGCTCAAAAAGGATGGCGGGACCACCGGCGGCAAAGATGCGGCGGTGGATTTCGGCCATCTCCAGATCGGGGTCCACTTCTTCACTGATGCGCAGGAGTTGGCCGTTTTTTTCGAGGTCTTCGGCGGCCTGACGGAGGGAGGCGTACATAAGTCTGTAGTCTGGTAAATCGGTAGTCTTGTAGATTGTGGGTTCTGTAGCGTTATCCGTATCGGGCACTAAAGAACTACCGGACTACAAGACCGTTCAGTGGCGCTGGCGCAGGTGCCAGGCAAGGTAAAAGAGCAAAGGAAGGCAGATGGTTGTCTTTCCCCCGTCAGAAAAAAACCAACCCAATTTTACTTGTCCTCAAGAATAGAATCTTCTACCCGCTCTGATATCCCACCCAAGACGCTGGATTTGGTATCGGCCAGTTTTTGGGTGGCCTTCTCCTTCCATTCACCGAAGCCCTGTTTGGCGGAGGAGAACAGGGAACTTCCCCCTTTTTTCACGGATTCCAACAACTCCCCACCCTCGTTCTTCACGAAGTTGCCAAAGCCCTTGAACTGCCCGTAGAGGCTGGGGTCGCCGGGGTTGCGCTCCTGGAGGGTTTTTCGGGTTTTGAGGGCCCAGGTGCTGGCCCTTTCGCGGGTACTGGAACTGCTGTATTTTTCAATCCCGTCCGGGAGTAAGCGGAGGAGGGTTTGGGCCTCACTAATCCGTTTGGCGTATAGCTCAGGCAGTTCTGGATAGCTGCTTTTTTGTTCTTCAATAGAAGACTGTGCTTGGCGGAGAAGTTCATTGGCCTGGTTTTCGTGCTCGCTTGCAGCCCGGACGATCTTCCTGGCATCGAAGAAGTCTTCTCCGGAGCCGATGAGTTTGCCCACTCCTTCGGTAGCGCCGGAGAAAAATGAAGTGCCTTCCTTTACCCCCCTGCGCAGTAATTCGCTACCTTCCGTCTTCACCTGTTCTTTGCGCAAGGCACTACTGAGCAACAACTTGCCCCCCGTGCCCAGGCCTTCGCTGACGCCGCCCATACGGGGACCGGAATTGGTGATGTTCGGTGAACTGCTGAACAGGCTGGAGAAGAACCCCGGTGATTCCTCCTGCTTTTCTTTTTCCTTTTCCGGGCCTTTATCCCCACCCGAACGGGTGAGAAAGGACGGGAGAAGGGAAGAACGCTCTTCGGGACGCTTTTCCTCCTTTCCTTTGTCCCGGCTGCTCGTTTCTCCTGACCCAAAGGAGAAAAAGGAGGACGATGGGGGAGGCGTCTCCCGCTCCGAACGGGTCGAGGTGGACAAGGGCCCGCTTTCGGTTGCTCCTGATACCAATAATTTTGCCCCTTCCCAACCCAGTTTCAATTTTTCGCTGAGGCTGAACTGATCACTAATCACCTCACTGGTGCTTTTGTCTCCGCTTACCAGATCAAGGAAGCCGGTAGCCAATTTTTCTCCCCTGTCTTTGCCCTCTTTGCCCCGTTTTTCGCTGTTCGACTCGGCGGGTTCCATCAGGCGCAGGGCCTGCTCGATGAGGAGGAAGATGCGCAGGAACTGTTCGTCCAGGGGGGAAGTCACTCCCTCGGGTACGTCGTGCAGTTGAGCCACCTGGGCACTGGCTTTTTCCTGAATGGGGGCGGTGGAGGCCGTGCCGGGCAAAGACTGCTCGGCGGGCTGGGCGCGGAGAGCTTTGGCACCCAGCAGGTCGGCTTCGCGCTCCAGGCCCGGGTTGTCGTTGACGGCTACGTTGCCGTTCAGGCGCGTAGTAGGTTTCACCCGCCCCTGCTTTTGCTGCACGACGTGCCAGGCCTCGTGCGGGAGGTGTTCCTCCTGGCCGGGGCCGAGGTGGATGTCTGTCCCCTGCGCGTAGGCGTGGGCCTGCAGCCGGGCGGGGGCGCTGGAGTTGCGGTGGACCCGGACATCATCGAGGGCGACCCCCGCCAGGCTTTCCACTCCGCTTTTGAGTTGGTCGGGGAGGCCGGTGCGGTTCGGTACCGGCGGGCTTTCCTGGCGTTGCAGGGGGGCATTGGCCAAAGCCCCCAGCGCGCGTTGGGCGGCGACGGCGGGGCGACGGTCCTGAAAGACTGCACTGGCCGGTGCGGTATGGTCCTGGCTGGCCTGAGGACGGGCCGCCGCACGGGAAGTTGCGGAAGGGGCAGTGGTTTTACCGGTGCGCATATTGCCTGGTCTTTTAAGTGAGGGACAGTACTGGCCCGACCAGAAAAATAGCGCTTTAGGGGCGAATCGAGGAACTTTGTCCCGGGAAATCGCCCGAAAACAGGGGTAAACACCTACTTTTTATTGGACTTCCCTTGCTTCGTGTCCGGGGCCAAGCACCTGCGTCCGCGCCCCGTAGGAGATACTGCACCGCAAAATGTCCAGCCTGCATTATACCAGCAATTCCGGCCCGGTCTCCAGCGTGACGCGGCCGCTGCCGAGTAAGGTTCGTTTGTGGCCGGCCGTGCGGGGGAAAATGTAGTGGAAGAAAAAGCTGGCGGTCTGAATTTTGGAACGGTAAAAATTGCTTTCCTCCTCGCCCGCTGCGGTGGGCAGGGCCCGGCTGGCCACCAGGGCTTCGCGCAACCACAGCCAGCCGATGACGTGGAGGCTGAAGTAGTCCAAAAAGACGGTGGCGTCGGCCAGGTACACCCGGGGGTCTTCCTCTTTTTGCGCCAGCCCCAGCAAATGCCCCAGCACCTGCTGAACAGAGGCTAAGCCCTGGGCCAGCGTCTCGGCCAGGGCCTGGGTGGCGGGGTCGGCCAGCGCGGGGGTGAGGGTTTGCTGAATTTCTTCGGTCAGAAATTGCAGTCCCTTGCCCTGGTGCATGAGGACTTTGCGGCCCAGCAGGTCGAGCCCGTGGATGGTGGTGGTGCCTTCGTAGATGGCGTTGACGCGGATGTCGCGGTAAATCTGTTCGAGCGGAAAATCATCGGTGTATCCCGCACCGCCCAGCACCTGCATGCCCTGGCTGACCGCCTCGGTGCCGTACTCGCTGGGGAAAGATTTGGCGATGGGGGTAAGCAGCTCCGTCAGCAGGTGGGCCCGCTCTTTTTCGGCGGCGTCCTCGCTGATCTTACTGAGGTCTTCGTACAGGGAGCATTGGATGAGCAACCCGATGCTGCCCTCCACCACGGCTTTCTGAAACAGCAGCATGCGGCGCACGTCCGCGTGCTCAATGATGAGGACCTGCGGAGCATTCACGTCCTTATTGCCCGGATGCCGGCCCTGGGGGCGCTCCCGGGCGTACTGCAAACTGGCGTAGTAGGCCGCCGAAGCCGAAGCAGCCGCCATGACGCCCGTCCCGATCCGGGCTTCGTTCATCATCTGGAACATGTTGTTCAGCCCCCGGAACTCTTCGCCCACCAGGTAGCCCCGCGTAGTGCCCTGCTCCCCGAACATGAGGTGGGCGGCGACGTAGCCTTTCTGGCCCATTTTGCCGTAGATGCCGGCAGTCGTCACGTGGTTATCGACCAGCGCATCGCCCTGCGGAAGGTGCTTGGGGACGACGAACAGGCTGACGCCCTTCATCCCTTTGGGGCCGTCTTTTTTGCGGGCCAGGAGGAGGTGGACGACGTTTTCCGTAGCGTTGTGATCACCACCGCTGATGTAAATTTTCTGGCCTTTGATGGCGTAGCTGCCGTCGCCCAGGTCTTCGTAAGTAGTGGTGATGTCGGAGAGGGAAGACCCCGCCTGTGGTTCGGTCAGGGCCATCGTGCCTTGCCATTCGCCCGCGGCCATTTTGGCCAGGTAGGCAGATTTGAGTTGGTCGGTGCCGAAGTTCAGGATCAGGTTGGCGGCACCCGTGGTCAGGAAACTGTAGGCGGCCAGGTTGCCGTTGGCGGCCTGGAAGATGAGGCCGGCGGCGTTGAGAATCACGGTAGGCATCTGCTGCCCGTCCAGTTCGTAGGGCCAGGCCGCGCTCAGCCAGCCAGCGGCCCCCATGGCGCGCATGCCCTCGCCCACGGCGGGTAAAACGTGCACCTCGCCATCCTTATAGTAGGCTTTGTTTTTGTCCATCTCCCGGTAGTAAGGGAAAAGATACTGGTCGGCCAGCTGTTTGGCCGCGTCCAGGGTCATCTCCGTCGCTTCGTGGTCAAAGGCAGCGTGGGCGGGGAAAGAGCGGATCTGGGCGAGGTCGAGCACTTCGTTGAGGACGAAACGGAGGTTGCGGGTAGAGATGTACTGCATGTCTTTCAAGCTTGGCGCGTGAAGATAGGGCAGTTTAGCGAAAATTCGCTACATCTTGGGAAGTGTTTGCATCGGGCGCGGCCGCAGGATGCAGGGAAAGGGACCCGGGAGCGGAGGATGTCAGAGCGCAGGGCAGGAGAACCTGACCACCTACGCGAGCCTGGCAAGACCTGCACACAAAATCACCCGCGACTACCACAAATTGGGTGTTTGGCCTGTTGTATCGAAAACAGCACAATATGCGATACGGTCAATTTGGGGTTCTAGGCTTACTGATGTTCGGAATACTGGCCTGCGGAAGGTACCAGCCAACGGATGGTTTCCCGCCGGAGGATTTTGCTGGCCTGACGCCCAACGCCCTTAGCCAGGAAATTCTGCTGACCATTAAAAATGGACAAGACGCCACGGCACTGGTGGAACAACTGGCCGCCTATAAACCGCAGGACCTGGCCGCAGCACTGGACACCCGGGAGAAAAAACTGGCCTTCTGGGTAAATACCTATAACGGCATGGTGCAGTATCTGCTGACCCGCAATCCCGAACTTTTTGACGACCGGAGCGCCTTTTTCAGTACGCCTTCGTTTACCGTCGCCGGGCACACCTTTAGCCCGAACGAAATGGAACACGGCATTATCCGGGGAGGAGAAAACCGCTTTGGATTGGGCTTTATTCCCAAGTTTTTCCCCAACAAATTCGAACGCACATTTAAAGTCAAGGGCGGCGACTCGCGGGTACACTTTGCCCTGAACTGCGGTGCCGCAGACTGCCCGCCCGTGGAAATCTACGTGCCAGCCACCTACAACGAGCAGATCGATAACCGGGTAACGAAGTACCTGGCCAAGCACAGTGAGATCAAAGAAGTGGACGGCAAATCCGTGCTGTATACCTCGCCACTTTTTTCCTGGTTCCGGGGGGACTTCGGCGACCACGGGGGCATTGACGAGTTTTTAGTCACCTACGGCGTGCTGACGGAAGAAAACAAAGACATCAAGCGGGAATACACCGACTACGACTGGACGCTCAAGACCGGCATTTGGGCGGAATAAGCAAAGACCGCCCTGGCACCACAAGCTTTAAGGCCCGGCAGCTACGCTCCGCCGGAAAATGCCGCCAGCGATTGCCGCGAAGCGGACCTAATTCCCGGGCGAAGCCGTTATCTTTGCCGCCCCGGCAACTTGCGGGGAAAGGTAGAATTACAGCAACTGATGACTGAGCGCATTCCCGAAGCGGACAACTTTATTGAAGAATTCATCGTCGAAGACCTGAAAAACGGCAAGCACGGCGGCCGCGTCCACACCCGCTTTCCCCCCGAGCCGAATGGGTACCTGCACATCGGACACGCCAAGGCCATTGTCATCAACTTCGAAATCGGCAAAAAGTACGGAGGGAAAACCAACCTGCGGATGGACGACACCAACCCGTCTACCGAAGAAACCCACTTTGTGACCAACATCGAAAACGACCTCCGCTGGCTGGGCTACGAATGGGAAGGAGAGACGCTGTACGCCTCAGACTATTTCGGTGAACTCTACGAATTTGCCCTGCGGCTCATCGATAAAGGACTGGCCTACGTGGATGACTCAACGGTAGAGGAAATTGCCCAGCAGAAAGGAGACATCGACCGGCCGGGCACCAACAGCCCCTTCCGCGACCGCTCCATTACCGAGAACCGCGACTTATTCGAGCGGATGAAGGCAGGGGAATTTCCCGACGGCAGTAAAGTCCTGCGGGCCAAAATTGACATGGCCCACCCCAATCTCCTGCTGCGTGACCCCGTCCTGTACCGGATTAAACACGAAGCCCACCACCGGACGGGCGACGCCTGGTGCATCTACCCCCTCTACGACTTTGCACACGGGCAGAGCGACTCCATTGAGGGCATCACGCACTCGCTGTGCAGCCTGGAATTCCGGCACCACCGTGACCTCTACAACTGGTTGATTGAAGCGCTGGAGATTTTTCCCAGTCGGCAGATCGAATTCGCGCGCATGAACGTCGATTACCTCATCACCAGCAAGCGCAAGCTCAAAAAACTGGTCGAAGAAGGCATCGTGGCGGGTTGGGATGATCCCCGCATGGGTACGCTGGCGGGCATGCGCCGCAAGGGCTATCCTCCCTTGGCCCTGCGTAATTTTTGCCTGCGTACGGGCGTCACTAAGCGCGACAACCAGCAGGAATACGACCTTCTGGAGCACAACGTACGCGAAGTACTCAACGACACCGCCGACCGCTACATGGCCGTCCTGGATCCCGTGAAACTGGTATTGACCAATTACCCCGCAGACCAGGTAGAGATGCTCACCGCCGAGCGGCAGCCCGAAACAGAAGGCAGCCCAGCCCTTACCGAGGAAGCGCTGCCCTTTGGCAAAGAACTGTGGGTGGAACGGGAAGATTACCAAAAAGAACCGCAGAACCGCAAGTACTTCCGCCTGGCCCCGGGCAAGGACGTACGGCTCAAGTCCGCCTACATCATCCACGTTTCCGGCCACGAAGAAGATGCCGACGGGGTGGTGACCCAGATCAACGCTACCTACTACCCCGAGAGCCGTTCCGGCAATGATACTTCTGGCGTCAGCGCGAAGGGAACCATTCACTGGGTGGCCGTGCGGGAAGCCATTGACCTGGAAGTGCGGGAATACGATAAGTTGTTTACCGACCCCACACCGATGGACCACGAGGACCGGGATTTTCTGGAATTCATTAACCCCAGCAGCTTGCAAATCCTGGCCGCCAAGGGAGAACCCGCCCTGGCCAAGGCCCAGCCAGGGGATACCTTCCAGTTCCTCCGCAAGGGCTACTACACGGCCGATCCCGACGGTACTCCCGGTAAGCCCGTGTTTAACCTGACGGTGGGCCTGAAGTCCGGGTGGAAGGGATAATCTGACCTCAGGTTGGGGTATTCGCTGATTTTCAGATGGTAGAACGCAATGGTTTTTTAGGTCGGTAGTTTTGTAGTTCAGAAGTGATGCATTATTCACTGCCGAACTGCAAAACTACAGTACTCCTTTCTAAAGGCCGTTGAAGATCAGTTAGTTGCGGTTACTGCAAAGGCTCAACCTTACGTTAATTTGGTGTTGGAACAAATGCCTACCCGCCACTTTTTTTGGCGGCGCGGTAGCCTTCGGCCAGGAGGATTTCGAGGACTTTATCGCGTTTGTTGCCCTGGATGATGATCTCGCCGTCCTTGGCGGAGCCGCCGACGCCGCAGCGGGACTTCAGTAATTTTCCGAGGTCGGCAAGCTGCTCATCGGTGCCGGTGAATCCGGTGATGATGGTGGCTTCTTTACCATTGCGGTGCTTGCGGTCGTGGTGTACCCGCAGGGCCATCTTTGCTTTTACGTCCCCCGCCACTGCACCTGCGTCCGCGCCCCCATCGTCGTCTTCGGCAGCGGGATGAGCCGGGCCGGCCGGCAACTCAGCTCCGAGCCCCAGCAGCGCAGCGAAGGGATTATCATTGGCTTCGCTGGCGGGGGAAGAGAAGGCCAGCCCGTCGTTGCGTTTTTGCTTTTTTGCCATGTGGGGATGTTTCGGAAGACGAAGCTACTCCGGTTTACAGCCGGATGAGGCGGAAAGTTTCCTGCCGCTCCGCAGAAGTCAGCGTGAGGTAGTAAACCCCGGCGGCTCGTTGGTCCAGTGCGATGCTGCCGCCCCCGGCGTAGAGAATGCCCGTCTGGACGACCCGTCCCCAGGCGTCCGTCAGGCGATACGGCGTCTGTCCACTGCTCGGTCCGGCCCAGCGGTAAGCTACCGTTTCCCGCGCCGGGTTGGGGTAGAGCAGTAAGCCAGCCCCCACCGTCGCCGCCCCGATCTGGGCCATGCGCAGTTCGGAGTAAGTGACCGTCCCGTCCAGGTCTACCTGCCGCAGGCGGTAGAGGTATTCCTGCCCGGGCAGCGCCGTGGAATCCACGAAAGAGTAGTCGGCACCGGCGGCGACGAAGCCCAGCTCCCGCCATGCGCCGGGCTGGCCCACGGGCGTGCGCTCCGGGAAAAAGCCCCGGTTGGCCGTCTCTTGTTCCGTTGCCCAGCGGAGGAGGATGTCGGACTTACGCCCCCGGGCGGTAAAAGAGACGAAGGTGACCGGTAAAACATTGGCCTCCAAACAGGCCTTGATCCCGAAGCCATTGATCGCGCCCCCGTCCTGGTCTGCCCCATCGTTTACGACTACCGTCCAATTGCCCTGGAGGGATTCGCCATCGAAGGCACTCAGCAGATCGCCGCGCGAGCGTACGAAAAGGTCGTTGCCGATCGGCGGGCAGTTAAAGGCGTCCTCCGCTGCTTCGTCATCAAAGGTGGCCAGGATATTGTTCACCGAGCCACATTCTTCGTTGAAAATCACTGCTGCCGTGCCGGCGGGGGATACCAATTCAATGGCCAGGTCACTCAGGTAGGTGTGGGTAATGTCTAAGGAGACCAGGTCCAGGTCCGTAATCTGCCCCATTTGAGCGATTGCCAGCGCCATATTGGCCGACTGGGGCGGAGGGCCGGAACTGATTGGGGCGGGTGCGGCAGTGCTGAAAAATTGAAAGCAAGGGCCCGCCAGGAACGGGGAAACGGTCCATTCCGAACTCCCACAATTCGTGTTGACGTCGATCGTCCGGGCTCTCCAGAAATACGGGCTTTCGGCATTCAGGTAGCCGGGCGGGGTATAGCTGGGGTCGGGGCCGGTAAAGGAAAAGAGGATGTTGGAGAAGTCCGGCTGGTCGGAGATTTCAAAGTTGTAGGCATCGGCACCCGTGGGCTGGACCCGCAGGGTTGGCCGGGTGTCCTCCGCCTGGCCGACGGGAGAGAGGGCCAGCGGGCCAGCCAGCGCCCCCGAGGTTTTGGTGACGGTGAAATTTTGGGTGAAGTTGGTTTCGGTGCTGCCGCCCTTCACCTGGCCCGGATAGGTGCCGGCGGGGACGGAAGAAAGTCCACTGATGCGCAAAGTAAATACGCCACCGGGGCGCACCGTCGCCGGGCTAAAGCTGGCCGTCAGCCCCGGCGCTAGCCCCGTCACACTAAGGGCAATGGGAGCCGTAGCGCCGCCGCTGCTGGCCGTAAGGAAGCGCAGGGAAACTTCGTCGGTACTCACAAAACAATCACTCACTTCCGTAGGGTCCAGGGCCGTCACGGCTACGGAGGGCGTACCGCTGCTGGTGCCGATGGAAAAGTCCTGGCTGCTGACGTTGAAAAAGACGTTGCCTTCACTGCGGACCATTATCCGGGCCGCGTTGCTCAGCGTACCGGGCACCTGCACCTCGGCGTAGCCGGTATTCGGGAGCCCGCTGGCCAGGGGCTGAAAGTTGAGACCTCCGTCGGTAGAAAGCAGCACCCGTACGGTAGGGGAGTTGAGCGCACCAGCGTCGGTGCCCGCTACGTCCCACTGGATCTGGGCAATTTGCCCGGCACTCCACCGGTTGCCGTTGCTGGGGTCCGTTACGGTAAATGGCCCCCGATCAGCGTCCACCGTCAGGCGGACGTTATCCTCGCTGGCACAGCCGTAGGCCGCGTTGCGGTTGATGGCCGTCAGGCGGAAGTTGAGCGTGCGGTCCACCAAGGGCAATTCTTCCCATTCAGGATCTTCCCCGGCAACGACCGCGCTCAGCTGGGGAAAATAGCGCGCGCCCTCCTCCGTAGCGGCAAAGCTGCGGAACAGTGGCCCGACGGTACTGGTGCCTACCGGGGGCATCGGGCCCTGGGCTGCGTCGTACTGCTCCCAGTTGTAAGAAAGGGTACCGTTGCCCGTGGCCGAAGTTTCCAGCACGAAAGGCGTGCCGGCGGGGATGAGGTGATCGGGAACCGCCACTACCACCGGATTGGCCAAAGACATATCCACTACGGTGGCGCAGCTGCCCCCGTTACCCAACTCCAGGAAAGTGGTGATTTCCTCGATGCTGCGGCCATGGAAATAGTCGTCGCTTTGGTTTTGGACGTTCGGCGAACAGATGCCGGCGTAGCCCATGATGGACGAAGCGCTACCGGGCTCCATTCCTGCACTGCTGCTGTAGTTGCAATCGTTGTTTTGGGTATGGTTGCCGCCCAATTGGTGGCCCATTTCGTGGGCGACGTAATCGATGACGAAGGGATCGTTCTCGGGCCGGGAGTGGCTGGTTGCGCCAGCACCTGCGAACCCCGTGCAACCGGAACGGAGGGCCGCCACCCCGTTGTTGCCGCCCTGGGTGTAAACGTGGCCCAGGTCGTAAGTGCCCGCCCCCAGGCGGTTGTTCAACACCCCCGTATTCTCGTCAATGAGGTCGCCAACGTCGTTGCTGGAAAAGGGATTATTGCCCCCGGCGTAGAAATAGACATTGTCGTTGTTCGGCACCAATTGCAGGCGGAGCGAAAGATCGCGGGTAAAGACCTGGTTGAGGCGATTGACCGAAGTGACCACCGCCGATTGTACCAGGGCGGCACCCGCCGCCGTCGTCGCACCGTGGTAGGTGGTGTAGGCTACGGTTGCCGATACGGCCAGGGTGTACTGCCGTAATACGCAGTCGCCCAGGCGCTTGGGCCCCGCCGGCAGCTCCGGGGCTTCCCAGAGGGCATCGGCTTTGGTTTGGCAGCTGAAGGGCAGGTGCTCCGGCGCGGTAGCCGCCGAACGGGCGTACACCTGGTAGAGTTGGTCGTTGCCCCGGTACAACGGATCGACGTAAAAGGCCGCTTGCCCGCCACCGGAAACGCTGGCGTGAAAACCGCGTTCCGTCCAGTCCAGGAAAATGGTCTGCCCCGGCCGCGCTGGGTTAATGCCGTACCAGGTACCGATGTTGGGAAAGCGCGGCTGGTCGGCTGGGGCCATTACGTCGTAGGCCACGATGCGGAATGTCGTCAGTTGTCCCGCCGCGTCGGGAAGGGTAAGGCTTACGGGACTTTCTTCGGCGCGCGCATCTCGTTCGTGGGGTGCCCGCCGGAGAAGGGTTTGCAGTGCGGCCGGGTCGGTGCTCAGCCCCAGGGCATTTTTCACCACAATCCGGCGGTCGCCCTCCGTTTTATCGATTTCAATCGGCTGCCAGCTTTGGGCGTCCAGGGAAGTGCATAAAAAGACGGACACCGTCAATAGGAAGAGCGTACGCATGAAAATCAGATGAGAGTAGGTCGAAGAAATAATCAGTGCTCGTATTGCAAGCTGTCAGCGCCAGAGCGCGGCAAAAATACGGGTCGGAACACAGTTGAAGAAATTTGCCATATCAAAGGGCCAGCTTGTTTGGTTGTGTGGCCGACAAGCAGGGCAGGGGAGCGGAAATAGGCGGGCTGGTGCAGCACGGGCGCGGCCGCAGGTGCAGCGTAAGTTGAACGAGCCAGGGAAGGGGGGGCGGCGGATCTGGTGGAAGTGGAGCAACTGCCGGGTTCGGGTTGGGCCTTGCTGTTTGGTCCCGTTCTTTCCACCTGCGGCCGCGCCCCCTTCCAGTCTGCTGTGCCGAAAGCAATGGCTGCCTGCGGCTTTATTCCTTGACGATTCGGCCTGCGAAACGTCCGCCCGCTCCCGTCAGCGTCACGAGGTATACGCCAGCCGGGGCCTGGGCCAGGGGAAGTTCCAGCCGCTGCCGGCCCGCCCGCAGTACTTGGGTGCTTTGGCCCAGTGGTCGTCCGTCCACGGCCAGCAGTTGCAGGGTGTAGGTGCCGGCTACGCGCGGCGCGATGTCCAGGAAAACGCGGTCCGCCGCCGGGTTGGGAAAGAGGGCACCGTTGATGGCCTCCACTTCGCGGGTTGCTACCGGCGAGCCCTCGCCGAGGGTGATGATGGTGGGCGCGGTGCTACCGTTGTCTCCCCCGGTACCGTTGGCGCGGTTGACGAGATTGCCAACGGCGTACAATTTCACTTCGCCCGCACCGGCTTCGGGCGCCGTCCACTGAAAAGTAAAGGTACTGTCGCTGTTGATGTCACTGTGCTCGGCGTAGCGGCGGTCTCCATTTCCGGCGGTGATCTGTACTCCATCGCCGGGCATATCCAGGGTGCCCGCCGTAGCGTTGGCTGCCGTTAGGAACTGGCTCTGGAAACCGTAGCCAGCGGGCGCCGCAGTGCTATAGCCTACCGCCAGCGTCACCGTGTAGGTTTGTCCCGGCCGGTAATTACTCAGGGTATCTGCCGGCTCCCCGTCGGCGGCGAAGCGGACGCTGATCCGGGGCTCCCCAAAACTGCCGCCGCTGTGGCAGGTGCTACACGTACGCTCCGTACCGCCCGAGGCCGTAGGTGCTCCGGTAAAATAGTTGCCGTTGGCGGCTGGCCCGCTGGAGTTGGCCAGCTGGAAAATAGCAAGGGCCAGCACTACAAAGAGGCTGGAAAAGCGAAAGTAAACTGATCTCATTGCAAGCGATTTTTGGGGCTTTGCTCAGGCTGTACTCGTAAACACTGAAGCAAATAATGGTTTACCAGCGAACCTGCGGGTAAGGTAAGCGCAATCCCGGGAAATAGCCCCGGGCTGTTTATCTACGTCGTGGTCAAGACCAGTAGTTTTGCCAATGGTGTGCAAACCCCAAAAGGTTCATATCTCTTCTAGCTCCCGGAAAGTCACGCTGGCGTGTGCAGGTTCAGCCAATCCTGCAGATTCAGGTAAACCAAGGCTTTTTGTTCGAAGGGATGCCGGGTGGGTTGGTCCAGGTCCCTGGCAAGTTGCTGGTAGATGGGCAAGTGCTCATTCGGCGGGCACTTCAGCAGCCGGCGCAAGGTGCTGATGGCCAGGCGGTGGACTTCCGCGGCTTCCCGGCTTTTGCGCAGCAGCCGGCTCAGGCCCGTCAGGTGATAATCCACCAGGGCCAGGTTGCCGATTTCAAAGTGGCAAATGGCGTGCAGGATGCGACTGTTGATCAGGAGGTCTTCGCGTAAAATGCCGCTCCGCAGGTTGATGATCTCGTTGAGGTGATCGAGGGCCTCCCCAAAACGGTGGGTCAAAAAGCAGGCCGCCGCACATTTGTAGCGGAAGAGGCCCCAGCGCTGCTCATTGGGGAGAAAGCGCCCCTCCGTGTAGGCGGCAGTTACTTCGAGGCTCAGGGCGTAGGCCGCCGCGCCGTCTCTCCGCAGAAAATGGTGGTTGAACTGGCTAAGGTACTGGTAGGTATGGCCAATCAACTGCGAATTCTCGTTGAGCAGGATGTTTTCGTTGCTCAGGAAATCTTCCATCCTCCGCAGGTAGCGGGCCACCATTTTCTCATCCCGGTTGAGGTAGGCGAAAAGCGTGACGTAGTAGAGGGCCCGCAGGTACAAATCGGGGTCTTTCATGACCATGTGCCGGCTGATCTCGAACAGGGCAATGGCGTTGCGGGCCGATTCCAGGGCATCATCCAATTGCAACTGGATGTAGTTGTACCACATCGCCGCCTGGAAGCGGTTGATTTTTTGGTGGAAGGTGTGCGCCACCGAATCCCGGTCAATGTGGCCTCTCTGGATGCTTTTCCAGAATTCGCGGTTCACCAATTCATCCTCCGGCCCCCGGCTATGACCGTTTTCGATGTACCGGCCGTGAATCTGGATGTTGATGTTGAACAGCTCGCTGGTGTTGAGGACACTGAAGCTGCGCTCGGCGGATTCGTTGACGAGGTACTCCAACTTGTCTTCGTCCTGCCGCGAAAGCGTGATGTGGCGGGCTTCAATCAGTTTCTGGAATTCCAGGATCTCCAGGTGCAGCAAATCCTGGTTGTGCTCTACGGCCTTGGCTTTGGCCCGCTCAAGAATGCGTAAAGCATCAAGGTAGTGGCCCTTACCATACAGAATCCGGGCAAAATCCAATTGCTCCCGCAACTCGATGTCAATCTCCTTATCAATGTAAATCAGGCGCAGGCTCGTCAGCAGCTGCTGGTAGAGGTGGCGCTTAAGGTTGCTGTACTGCCCGCTGGTGATCTTCATCCTGGCCATGGCCTGGTCGTCATTCGGCTCCGGCAGGCGGTCCAGGACGTCAAAAAGCTGAATGAATTTGCTGTCTACCGTACTGCCCGCCCGCGTAGCGTACAGCTTGAAACTGCGCTTCTCCGCTTTGGAGAGCGAGTGGATCAGTCGCCAGAGTTGGTCCTTAACGGCGGTAGCCATGGTGCAAGAATACGGAGAGAAGGGTGGGAAAGGTACTGCTTAGTTACTGCCCGGGGCCGTCAGCCGGGATTTTTCCGTTTTAGTCGGGGGACATCCGGGAGGCTTGCCATGGCAGCAATTTTTTAGCTATGTAGTTAATTATCAGTGCTTTACAATTGGTTTGCTTAGTTTTGAACGTAACATTTTACGGCCGACATTGGCTCTCTGGCTTCCGCCCGCTGTTTCACCTTTGTAAGACCAAAGCGGAGGTGACGATCTCCCTTGAGCGCCCTTAACCAGATAGCCCGACAACTTGTTCCTTTTCACGCAAATTTGCCCAGCCTGGTTTAACCACCCAAGCGGCAAAGATAACTTCCCCACATGAAGAAGATTGAAGCTATCATTCGTTTGTCCCGTTTTGAGGCCATCCGTGATGCTTTGGCCGAAATTGACGTCAATTTCTTTACCCTCACTGAGGTAAAGGGTTTTGGCCTCCAACGCGGCGAGCAGCTCACCTACCGCGGCAGCGTTTACGATGCCGACTACATTGCTCGCCTTCAGCTGGACATCCTCGCGCCGACCGAAAAGCTTGATGCCATCATCAGCGCCATCACCTCCGCTGGCCGTACGGGCAAGGTCGGGGATGGCAAAATCACCGTTTTTGATGTAGACCGCGTCGTCCGCATCCGCACGGGTGAAGAAGACGAGAGCGCCATCTGATCTGCGCCCCTTCTCCCCGCCGGTGGGCCTAACCACCCCTCCGCTTCAACTTACTGCGGACCGGCAGTTTCTGCCTCACTTTCCCATCTACGCACCAGCGCATCCAGCGGTGCAGGTCCGCCTTTCCTTAGCCCCTTCCAGGTAACCATTTGTTTCGTCCATCCCGGGCCCGTCGTGAGTACTCCTTGCGCTGAGCACCCGGTGGTGGTTTCCTTCCAGTAACCCCCCACTCACTCGAATTTCCCTTCGAAACTAAAATTTTCAACTCCATGGAAGCAATGCTTACCGTTAATAACCTCTGGATACTGATTGCGACCTGCCTGGTCTTCATCATGCACCTGGGTTTTGCCACCCTTGAGGCTGGCTTCGTGCAGCGTAAGAACGTTGTGAACATCCTCTTCAAAAACTCCATGATCATCTCCATCGGCCTGCTCACTTACTACGTCGTGGGCTACAACCTGATGTATCCCGGCGATGCCTGGAGCATCGGTGGTTGGCTGGGCCGCTTCGCTCCCATGGACTGGGCTGCGGGTGCCATTGGCGACGGGTCTTCCGAGGCCTACGCTGCCGCTGCCGAAGCTGGTTCTAGCTACACGGGCTACTCCGACTTCATCTTCCAGGGCATGTTTGCCGCCACCTGCGCCACCATTGTTTCCGGTGCCGTTGCGGAGCGCATGAAGCTCGTGCCCTTCCTCATCTTTGCCACCCTTTTCGTGGCCTTCAGCTACCCCATTACCGGCAGCTGGAAGTGGGGCCTGGGCTGGTTGGATACGAAGGGCTTTTACGACTTCGCAGGCTCTACCCTCGTACACGCCGCCGGTGGCTTCGCTGCCCTGGCCGCCATCATCCTTCTCGGTGCCCGCAAAGGGAAGTACCGCAAAGACGGCAGCATCACGGCCATCCCCGGCCACAGCATGCCCCTGGCCGCCATCGGTGTTTTCCTCCTGTGGTTTGGTTGGTTCGGCTTCAACGGCGGTTCCGTCCTGAGCGCCAACCCCAACGCCGTTTCCCTGGTCTTCGTCACCACCTCTCTGGCCGCTGCGGCCGGCGGCTTGGCGGCCTTCTTCATGGCTTACCTCATGTTTAAGTCCTACGACCTCTCCATGGTCCTCAACGGCATCCTCGGGGGCCTGGTAGGCATCACGGCCGGAGCCGATAGCTTCACCGGCATCAGCGCCATCGCCATCGGAGCCATCGCCGGCATCATCATCCCCGTAAGCATTGTCTTCTTCGATAAAACGCTGAAACTCGATGACCCCGTAGGCGCCACTTCCGTCCACGGCGTGTGCGGCATCTGGGGCACCCTGGCCGTTGGCATCTTCAGCACCAACCCAGACCACCACTTCTTTACCCAGTTGATCGGTACGTTGGCCGTAGGTGCGTTCAGCTTCGCCACTACCTTCGGTATCCTCGGCGTACTCAAGGTAACCGTGGGCATCCGCGTCGACGCCGAAGAAGAGCTGAAAGGCCTCGACATCGGCGAGCACGACATGCACGCCTACACGCTGAACAAGGAAGACGGCGTCTTCCAGCTCACCAGCGAATCGTAACCATATATATAAGGTAGTGGGGCAGGGTGTCCAAAACCCATCCACCCCACTACCATTCTTTCAACAAAAAAGGCCCGCCAGCGCTGCAACGCTTAAGACGGGCCCGCCGGAAACGGTAGAACCGCCCCCGACTCAAGGATCTTTTCCGCCACCTGCGGCGGAAGCGATAAAGGTAAGCAGGCGCAATCCATTTGCCCAAATTACCTCCGAGGTTGGTTCTCGTCCGGTGTTTTTCTCACCTTCTCCAATTGCAACCCCGCAATTACCAACCTCACTTTACCATGAAACTAAGTTTTAAAATCACCCTCGTGGCCTTCCTGCTTTCCAGTTTCCAACTTTTCGCCCAAGCCGTCGAAGCAACTACCGATCCGGTGGTAACGCCCGCCACGGCCCAGGAAGAAAAAGAAGAAGAGGAGCCCGGCTTCTCCCTCACCGGCTACGTCGATGCCTACTACCAGGGCAACGTTTCGCAGGTCGATGGCGCAGACGGCGTTTACCTCCCCTTCGGTACCAGCTTCACCGGTGCTACCAATACCTTCGGTATCGGCAACGTCAACCTGCTGGCCGAAAAGACGGTAGGTAAAGTCGGCTTCGTCGGCCAGGTCGGTTTCGGCCCCCGCGCCACCCAGGCCAACGGTGGCTTCGCTGGAAACTTCGCCTCTACCGTTCAGCAGCTGTTCGTAACCTACTCGCCCAGCGACGCCGTTACCTTCACCCTCGGTAACTTTGGTACCTTCGTGGGCTACGAAGTCATCGATGCCCCCGCCAACATGAATTACAGCGTAAGTTACCTCTTCAGCAACGGACCTTTCTTCCACACCGGTGCGAAAGCCGATTTCGCCCTCGGCGAAAAATTCGGGGCAATGATCGGGGTGTTCAACGATACGGACTCCAAGATTGACGGAGTGGCCGGTAAGCACCTCGGTGCCCAGTTGAGCACCGAACTCGGTGGCCTCTCCGCCTACCTCAATGTGCTGACCGGCAAAGAGGCCGAAGGGGGTGATCTCACCACCAGCGATGACGACCTCAGCGAGTTCCAGGTGGACCTCACGGCGACCTACGCCGTCAGCGAAACTTTCTCCCTGGGCCTCAACGTGAGCAGCTACAGCCAGAGCTTCGACGGCGAAAGCGTGGGCGGATTCTTCGGCACGGCGCTCTACGCTACCGTCAACGCTTCCGAAACCGCTACCGTCAGCCTGCGCGGCGAGCTCTTCTCGCTCACGCCGCCCGAAGGAGTAGACATCGATACGCCCAGCGTACTCAGCCTTACGGCCAGCGCCGGGTTCAGCGTCGGTGACCTCCGCATCATCCCCGAAGTGCGCTTCGACTCGGGCAGCAATGGCTTCTTTAACGTCTACGATTCCGATACCTACGGGGTCAACGATGAGTCCGTATTCGCCTTTATCCTCGCGGGCGTCTACTCTTTCTAGTTAACCAATCCAGGCGCTGACGCAGGTGCGGGGGATGGGAACCCGTAGCAGGGCGAGTCTTATTCTTCCCTTGCTCCTTTCCACCTTCTCTGGCACCTGCGGCCGCGCCCGCTTTCACAAATTTCTGATTTAACCCAAAACAACTCCTTTTTCCATGGCTACCAAGCACAAGCTCGAATACATTTGGCTCGACGGTACCGAGCCCATGCAGCAGATCCGCTGTAAAACCAAAATCGTGGAAGACTTCAGCGGCAAGCTGGAAGACTGCCCGATGTGGTCCTTCGACGGTTCCTCCACCAACCAGGCCCCCGGCGGCAGTTCCGACTGTCTGCTCAAGCCCGTGGCCATCGTCGTTGACCCCCAGCGCAAGAACGGCTACGTCGTCCTTTGCGAAGTCCTCAACTCCGACGGTACTCCCCACCCCTCCAACGCCCGCGCCACCATCGACGATGACGACCGCGACTTCTGGTTCGGCTTCGAACAGGAGTACTTCCTCTGGGATCCAGAAACGAACAAGCCCCTTGGCTTCCCCGCCGACGGCACAGACCCCCGCCCCCAGGGCCCCTACTACTGCTCCGTGGGCGCCAACAACGCCTACGGCCGCGAAATCATCGAAGAACACCTCGACGTATGCCTCGATGCCGGGCTGATCGTCGAAGGCATCAACGCCGAAGTGGCGCCCGGACAGTGGGAATTCCAGACCTTCGATAAGGGTGCCGCCGAAGCGGGCGACCAGGTATGGCTGGCCCGTTACTTCCTGGAGCGCGTTGCCGAGTCCTACGGCGTAGCCGTCGAGTACCACTGCAAACCGCTGGTTGGCGACTGGAACGGCTCCGGCATGCACGCCAACTTCTCCAACTCCTTCCTCCGCAACAGCGGCAACAAGGCCGACTACGACAAAGTCTGCGAAGCCTTCCGCCCCTACGTCAAGGAACACATCGCCGTCTACGGCCACGATAACCACCTCCGCCTGACGGGCAAGCACGAGACCCAGAGCATCGACCAGTTCAGCTTCGGCATCTCCGACCGCGGTGCCTCCATCCGCATTCCCATCGCTACGGTGGAGCGTGGCTGGAAAGGCTGGCTCGAAGACCGCCGCCCCAACTCCGCCGCCGACCCCTACAAGGTGGCCGCGCGGATCGTCAAGACGGTCAAGCCCGTTTCCCAGTAATGACTCCCCGCCAGCTGCGTACCGCCCTGCGGTGGACGCAACCCTGATTACCTTCTTCGCCCGCCCTCCGGGGTGGGACCACCCAAGATCTGAAAGAAGGTTAAATCAGCTCAGGTTCCTCTCCTTAAAAGAG
>NZ_JACSIT010000049.1:5000-6190 GCF_014349155.1 Neolewinella lacunae | reverse complement strand
GTAGCGATGAGGCTTTCATAAAAATTGGCGGCGACCTACTCTCCCGGGATCAAGTCCAAGTACCATCGGCGCTGGGCAGCTTAACTTCTCTGTTCGGAATGGTAAGAGGTGATCCTGCCCGCAATAGCCACCAAAGTCTTTTGGTTGGCACTTCAGTGCAAACCACGTTCTTTAGTGAAACGATCAACAAGTGGGAAAGAGAGTGTTCAATAACTTTGCAGCGGACTTTGCTGGCCACGTAAAGACCTGGTTTTGCTGATTTAAAATTTATCATCAAGCGTCAGCTTCAATTTACTTACTCATAAGTTCTAGGGCAATCTATGTTGACCTCGTTTGCTTATTTTGTAGACTTTTCTTAACCGTTTGCCCTACTACACGTAGTACGGCTTTGATTAAGAAAAAAAGGAAGCTGTCGGGCGATTAGTATCACTCGGCTCCATACGTTACCGCACTTCCACCTATGACCTATCAACGCAGTCATCTTCTGCGACCCTCAATGGAATACTCATCTTGAAGTTGGCTTCGTGCTTAGATGCTTTCAGCGCTTATCCATTCCGCACATAGCTACCCGGCACTGCAGCTGGCGCCACAACCGGTACACTAGAGGTGCGTCCATTCCGGTCCTCTCGTACTGGAAACAGATCTTCTCAATATTCCTACGCCCGCAACAGATAGAGACCGAACTGTCTTGCGACGTTCTGAACCCAGCTCGCGTGCCACTTTAATGGGCGAACAGCCCAACCCTTGGGACCTTCTTCAGCCCCAGGATGTGACGAGCCGACATCGAGGTGCCAAACCTCCCCGTCGATGTGAGCTCTTGGGGGAGATCAGCCTGTTATCCCCGGAGTACCTTTTATCCTTTGAGCGATGGCCCTTCCATACGGAACCACCGGATCACTTGAGCCTGCTTTCGCACCTGGTCGAATTGTCTTTCTCTCAGTCAAGCTCCCTTATACTCATACGCTCTTCGCATGATTACCAACCATGCTGAGGGAACCTTTGCGAGCCTCCGTTACGCTTTAGGAGGCGACCACCCCAGTCAAACTACCCACCACACACGGTCCTCCTGTTTTGCAGGAGTTAGTGTCAAAGTATAAGAAGGGTGGTATTTCAAGGACGACTCCACAAGCACTGGCGTGCCCGCTTCGTAGTCTCCCACCTATCCTACACATCTTATACCCTAACACAAT
>NZ_JACSIT010000048.1 GCF_014349155.1 Neolewinella lacunae | reverse complement strand
AAAATAACCGACTCCAGCAGTATGCTTGCCACTCTTACTCAGGTATGAGGGGTCGAGAGCAATGATACGGTTGGGGCCTAAAAACGGCTCGCTCAACTCTCTGTTGAAGCCCAGCCAATCCATGCGTTTACCAAAGTGCTTACGGTAAGTGAACTCAGAATATTCGCCTTGACGACCTAGGTTGACAAAGTTCCGTCGGCCAATCATTGAGGGCCACAAAACGAAAAGATGGAGCAAAAAGCGGTAGCGCCATGCGGAAATACCAGGAAGTTTTTGCAAAATTGAGGCGACGAGGATTTCGATCTTCGTTGGGCAAGTCATATCTGTACGGTGTAAGGAACCAACAAGATAGGGCTTGCCCTCTTTATATGCATACTTTGCTAAAGTGTTGCCTCAAACCGTAGCGGACCATTGTATAACACTTGCGTGCATCAAACTCACTATTATTTCGTTCTCAAGTAGCTCAAACTTGAACCTAATTGGGCCATTCAAGTTGTTTCTAATCTTTAAATCTTTATAACCAAAAGCAACAGTAGCATCAGACCCCAAGGGCGCAAACCGGGTTTCATCCGTATAAATATCTATTGAGTAGCTATGCCTTTCAATAATCTCAAGAGATGCATACAAGCTCAAATAATAAATTAGCCCGGACAACTGACAAAGACCGCCTCCTACAGAATCCTCCACTTTTCCCCTAATCAAAGAACGGCTCTTTACAAACCCCTTCTTCTGCGATGGCTCTCCTACAACGTGCCAAAAAGAAAATATCTCATTTGGATTTATCTGAATAGATTCTATTCTCTTTATCGCTACCAATAAATTCGTTATTTTTGCCTCGTTTGGCTTTAATTCCTGCTCCAATGACAAGACATTTATTAAATCATGGTTATATTTCCTTGCTTTTGCATAATAGAAGTAATGCCCTTTTAAGACGTCATGCACTTTGCTCTTTAATAAGTTCAGCCTTACTTTAACATAGGGCGGGATAAATCTCCTCATCATAATTTTGTTAAAATAAAAATCATATGTGAACTATACTCTTTTAAAAATGAATTTCCTAAGAAGCTGTCAAATGTCACAAAGCTTGTCCCATACTTTTATCTAGACCATAAAGGTAAATAAAAACGCCCACACTTGCACCGGTGCCCGCACGACACTGTTGATACTTTGGGTGGTACATTGCGGTTCTCGCCGAGAAGATGCTGCACTGTCCGCTGACTGTATGTCAATTCAGTGACCAACCTAGCGTCAATAACTAAACGCTTACGGTTCCTACGCCCCTGTTACGGGCAGAGCGCTGACCAGCTTCGGGGAAGGAAAGATTGATGCTCAGCATCTTGTTAATTATGTGAAGTGATTACCTGAGAGTCACTTCTCCTGCCGCAAAAGATTGATGAATTCTTCAAAGCCGTAACAGATGTGCTGGAACGCACAGGCTATCAAGTTCACCAAGAAAAAACTCACGCCATTAATGACAATGAAATTTCAGAATTATGAAAAATCACATTTCCTAGGTTGTTAAAATATTCTTGATTTTTTATTAATTACGACTAGTAGATTTTTAAAACTTTATTTTATATTGTATCGTTCTGGAAATAATTTCCAGAGAAGTAATGTTAATAAGGCACTATTTATTATTGAGAAAACAATAACTTCGATTGAAAATGATTCTAAACTATAGCTTTTAACGATAATAATATATCGTAGAGCAAAGAAAAAAGTAGACATCAAAAAGATGCTCAGGCACAAATTACTTAAGTTTTGTTTGTTTTCCATAGTAGATAAATAATTAAGTCTATCAAAACAAAGCAACACTTTTCGATGGTTAAGTGGAAGACATGCTTTTTAACAACTAGACCAGTTGGCTTTAAGAGTAAAGTAAATAGCCTAGTGAGATCTAGTAATTTTATTAAACATATTCTAGTAAAATAAAATTTTCTAGTCAACTTAATTTCCTTAAGTTCTAAAACAAAGATGATAACCAACGACCAACTTTTCCAGCTGCACCCAACGATCCTGCAAGAGCACCGCCTAGTCCACCCATAATGATGCCGTTCACATCTTCACCTTGTATTCCGCCGTTATTATGCGCATTTACTGCTGCAATACCAGCTCCAATTACAAATCCACCTACATCCGCTGCCGCTTGTGGAGAAATTTTAGCAGTAGAATCAAACCCGTTTTTCTCATTCCAATATGTGGTTGAACTAATAGCTAATTCAATAGTTCCATCAACAATAGCAGAAGCAAGATTATTACTCAAATTTGCCTTTACACTGCTCCACTCTTGTCTTACTGATTCAACTTCGGATATATTTCCGGCCGCCGCAAGAATCCTATTCAAGTACTCAGCATGCACAACTGTAATCAAATAACATACGTGGTACCACGTTCAAGTAAGTGGGTAGAAAAACATTGGTACAGGGTATGGAGGGTTGCTTTTCGCTGCCCCCAATCTGTCAAAACAAGTTTCGGGCAAAGTTTAAATCCCTTCCGGCAATCGGCAAGTCCCCCCACCACCAGCCAAGGTATTTACTCCCCCCCCAAATATCCAAGCATGCACCAAAAAAATATGCCCCCCCCTCATCCATTCAACGAATCAATCCCCTCCGCCTTCAGCTGTGCAAGGTGAACTTTCATCCCCGCCACCTGCTCTTCCGGGTGCCCCTGCCACGCCATTACCTCCCCAACGACCCGAAAAGGATCGGTAGACCGGTAGGATTGCGACGGATTCCCCGGAAACTTTTTGTCCGTCAGGTCAGGATCGTCTTCCAGGGTGCCAGTGGGTTCTACCAGGTATATCCGCTGCCGACCTTCCCCGTAAGCGAGCTCCGCACCCCAGATGGCCGCATCCAAAGTGGCGGAGAGAAAAACGTATTTGGCCTGCTTCCGCTGTCCGTAATTCGAGTGGTAGCCCGGCCGAATGAGTTCCCCAACCCGCAAATCCGCGCGCGTGCCGTGGAAATAGGTTTGCGCAAAAGGGCTCGGGCGTTTATTGGCCGCTGGACGTTTGTCGTGGTCTTGTTCCATTTGGATATGTAAGGTTGTTTGTGAGGTCAAGGCGTTTTACGCCGCAGTAATGTAGGTGCGTGAGGTCATGGCAGTTCACGTCGCAGAAAGCATCTAACCACTTTATAAGGAAGCATCCCAACAGAGAATTACAGTCGACGTGAAACGTCTCGACCTCAATAAACTCCATGCTAATATACGGGCTAAAAGAACACCGCTCGAATCAACTTGGAGGTGATTTCCAATTTTTATTTCTTCCATTTTCGTTCTAGGCTGCGATGTTTTATTTATCTATTTCTCAGAGAAAGCAACGTCGAGTGTATGCACAATGGCGAAAAATCGAGCCATTATCGCATACCCATTATTGGCTATTCGTTATTTTACTCCTCCTTCAAGGTCATGTAGAATTAATTTTGTTAATTCTTTCCTACCTTTTATAAAATTCGGATTGTTATCATTCTGATCTTTTATCAATCGGGTGGCAAAAAAGTATACATTCGCATCAGTCTCTACGTAACCTACCCACCAACCGATATCTTGTTGATTCTTTCTTGTCCAACCTGTCTTATCCCTGTAAGTATGTGTTTCTGTTCTTTCTGAAATCATTATCTCCTTCACTTTATCAATAGTTGGTTTTGAGAATGGCAATTTGGCTTCATACAGTTTGATTAGAAATTCTATTTGATTTTTTGGTGAAACTTCTAACGCTCCATAGTTCCAAAAGTCAATTCCGTTTTCTTGTAAGTTGCCATCTCCATAATTACATTTTTTCAATATTTTTTTATACCTATTTCTACCAATCCTTCTGGCAATTTCCACATAAAACCAAACGGTGGAATTTTTAAAAGCCGTTTTCAAGTCAGTATCCTTATTCCAGGCATTTACGACTGTCCCTAAGTGCATTTTAGAGACACCATCCCATGTAAACACTTCATTTTCGTCTTTGACAGCTTTGTATTCAAGTGCTAAAAGTGAATTTGGGATTTTAAAAGTTGATGCTGGCAATGTGCCTAACGCAGCATCCTGTTCGTCTGTGAAAATCCATTTTTTGTTTTTGTAGTCATAAATGGTTGTACTTCCTTTTAAAAACAAACTATCATAATATTCCTGATATCTTGCTTGTCCAAACGCTGTGCAAGCCCACATTGAAAAAGCAATGATTAATATTTGTTTCATTTAGATCCTTTCCTTTAGCTGGGTAAACGGCCTCATCGGTGGTCAAGGTATTTAATAGCCGGGGAATGTGCAAAGGGGAGCACAAAAAAACGTGAGGCCAAGGCGCTCTCCCCCGCAGCAAGGTCAAGCCTAGAGACCAAGGCGCCTTTCGCCGAAGAAAGCGTCTAATCTTATTCCAAGCAAGCTTCCCCCCAGAGGCGAACACTCGACGTAAAACGTCTACTCCAAGCAACTCCATGCCCAACTCCATGCAACTCCATGGGCTAAACCCTACCGAAACACCCGCTGGCTAAAAGGAAACTCAAACTCCTCCCCTTTCGCTTCCACCCGCAACAAAAACTTACTCGCCTCATCGTTGCGTGGAAACACAATCTTACCAAAAGCCTTCTGCCCCGGCTCAATCGTCGTGATCCGCAAGGAGTGGTCCAGCCAGAAATAGCGGTTTTCCGGGACCGGTATCTCTCCCGCCGCCGGCAAATAATGCATGCGGTAATCCCGCACATCCGTCCCCTCCGCAATCCCAAAGGCCAAAGCACTCGCGGTATTGATGGCCAGGTCCTGTGCGAAAGAGCTCCCTACCGACGCCACTCCATTGTCCAAAGCGGGCGCGTCAACCGTTACGGCCGCCACCGTACCAGCCACCACAACGGCTGCCCCAATCCACGCCCACGCCCGGCCGTTGCGAAGCCTTTCCATATTATCTATGTCCATGGACAGTAATTGTTCCTCAGGGTTGATGGCGCGGGAAACTGGCCCCACATCGGGCACCAGCAAACAGCCCTCCGGACTAAAATCAAAAGCTTCATCTCCCGTATTCTCCACCGTCAGGTTAAAAACCAGGAACTGCGGCGTTGCGTCGTAGTAGCTCACGGCCACCCCCACGTCGCCCGCGTAGCGTTGCAAAATTTTGTCCCCGTAGGAATAAGCACTGGGCGTTTCTTCGGGTTCCAACCGGACCACCCGCAAGGGCGTACAGGAAGAAACGGTCAGGGCAAGGGCAATGCACAGGTAGAAGTACTTCATGGTTCAAGGTTTTATTTGGCCCCCTAAAATCGGTTTTTTTTCCCGTTTCACGCAAATTATTGTGGGTTTAAATTTTCCTTAACGCCTTGGTTGAGCCCTGAGGTCAAGACGTTCTACGTCGCAGCATTGTCAAGCCGTGAGGCCAAGACGTTCTACGTCGCAGCATTGTCAAGCCCTGAGGTCATGACGTTCTACGTCGCAGCATTATCAAACCGTGAGGCCAAGACGTTCTACGTCGCAGCATTATCAAACCGTGAGGCCAAGACGTTCTACGTCGCAGCATTGTCAAACCCTGAGGTCAAGACGCTCTACATCGCAGCCAGCTCAAATCCAGAGGTTAAGACGTTCTACGTGGCAGAAAGTGGCTACCCATATTCAAAGTAAGCTACCCTGGAGAGGTGGACAGTCGACGTGAAACGTCTCCACCGCAAAACTCCATGCAACTCCATGCCAGCATGAAATACTGCGAAGCAAAACTCCATGCAACTCTATGGGCTAAAAAAGACCGCCTACCGGACCAGAGGTTCGGATCCGACCCAAAACTCCATGCCTAACTCCATGCAACTCCATGGGCAAAAAAACTCCCTGGGCTAAACCCCTTACCCCAAAATCTTCTTATCAAAAGGATTCAGCCCCACCCCTTTCACCTGCGCCTCCGCCTCAATCCGGTACTCCGAAACCGCATTCCGCGTCTTCTTCGCCACCCAGGCCAGACCTTTAAATAATACGTTCCGGTTGCCAAAATCTTCGATCGCCGAAGTCATCGGAGCAAACTGCACCAGGAAGGGCACCTCGATGGGCTCTCCGTCTGCGGGCACCTCGATCGTTTGCCGGATCACCTGCGTGCCCAGCTCGTACTCGTCCACCAGCGCTTCGGCGTCGCGGCCCCGGGAATATTTTTCGATGATGGCCAGTTTGATGGCCGTAACGGTCTGGGTGTTTTTACTGCGGAAGCGCACCATGCCCGCCAGCGAACCCTGTCGGAGATCGAAATCCGGCGGCAAAACCAGTTCAAGTTTGACGCCCTCAATGCCCAGCCACTGTTTTACTTTTCCTAACATAGGGGTGAAGTTAGTACGATGCGTACTTTAGCATCCGTTATACTCGACGAACGCACCGCCGCCACCGATGGTTGGACGGTGGCTACCCCAAAAAATACAGATGCAGTTAATTGACAACGAACAGGTAAGGAATCTCGGAAACTTTGAATTGCTCGCCCGCCAGGTGGTCGAAGGCTTCATCATCGGCCTCCACAAAAGCCCCTTCCACGGCTTCAGCGTAGAGTTTGCCGAGCACCGTATCTACAACCAGGGCGAACCCACCCGCAACATCGACTGGAAGGTTTTCGCCCGCACCGATAAGATGTACACCAAGCGCTACGAGGAAGAAACCAACCTCCGCTGCCAGATCGTCATCGACACGAGCTCCTCGATGTACTTTCCCGAAGTCACCAAAACCTCCGAGGAACACGTCAACAAAATCCGCTTCTCGGCCCTCGCTGCCGCCAGCCTGATGAACCTCCTCATGCGGCAGCGCGACGCGTTCGGCCTCAGCTTTTTCGATGAGTCCGTCGGCCTGCACACGCGCCCCAAGTCGAGCACGACCCACTACCGCCTGTTGCTGACTTACCTCCAGAACCTGATCGAGAACCCCACGCGCGACCGCAAAACCAGCGCCGCAGCGTCCCTGCACCAGATCGCCGACAGCATCCACCGCCGCTCCCTGGTGATGCTCTTCAGTGATATGTTCGACGACACCGAGCGGGAAGACGACCTCTTCGCCGCCCTCCAGCACCTGCGCCACGCCAAGCACGAAGTCATCCTCTTCCACACCGTCGATAAGGCCAAGGAAATCGACTTCGCCTTCGATAATCGCCCCTACGAGTTCATCGATATGGAATCCGGCGAACGCGTCAAACTCCAGCCCAACCAGGTCAAACAGTACTACGTCGAGCAGGTCCGCGCCTACAAGGAACGCCTGCGCCTCAAATGCCTCCAGTACAAAATCGATTACGTTGAGGCCGACATCAACGACGGCTTCCGCACCGTCCTCCAAAATTACCTCGTTAAGCGCAATCGCATGGGCTAATGGGCGCGGCCGCAGGTGCCGGGGAAGTGCGAAGTAGCAAAGATTGGACAAAAACGCCAAGCCCTACCAAGACCCATCACCAGCCCGCCAGACCCCGTAGGGGTCGAACCTTAATAACCCCGGATGCAGGATGCGTAGCATCCGAAATCCGGGGGTGGAGGAGGAACCTACTCCACCAAAAAATGCAAAGCATCCGAAATCCCGGGGTGGTGGATAGACCTCCTCCACCCAAAAAACAAAAAGCGGACCCCACCACCCAGGCGAGGTCCGCTTTTTCATTCAATCTTTTGCTGCTTACATCCGCGTCACGATGCCCGCAATCTGGTGGGTATTGCGGATGTCGTTGGCTGCCGTTTGGGCTTCCGCCATGGAGGAGAAAGTGCCCACGTACACGCGGTTGATGACCTGTCCGTCAGCCTTGTTCGAGGACAGGTAAAAGACGTTGTTGAGGCCAGCGGCGGCCAACTGGGTTACGCGGTTCTTCGCGTAAAGTTCGTTGTTGTAAGCGCCGATCTGCACTACGTAGCCAGCAACGGGTGAAGCGGCCTGGACAGTGGGCGCAGCGTAAGCTACGGGCTCCACCGACTTCGCCATCTGGTAGGTCGCGGGCGCGGGCGTACCGTAGCTCTGCGGCGTAGCCACCACTTGAGGCGACTGGTAGCGCTGTACCGTCGGGGCGGGCGGAGCGACCTGACCAGGAGACGTGCTGCGGGGAACCGGCTGGTAAGCGGGTTGCTGCCCTTCCGTGGACATAGAGGGGTAAGTACCGTAGGCCTGGGGCTGGCTTACCGGCTGGTAGACCGGCGGAGCGACGTTGGTGGCCTGCGGCGTAACCGTGCCGGGGTAGCGGCTGTAGGTCAGGGGTTCACCCGAACGACCGGAAGGAGTCACTTCGCGGGACATCACTGAGTTGCGCGTATTGGCTGGCGCATTCAGGGTGGCGTAGTTTGTGGGCGTTGAGGGTACCGAGCCGTAAGTCGGGGGCGTCACGATGATGTCGCCACCGCGGGCATCCCAGCCGTAGGTTTGGCCATCAACCGTTACCGGCCGCACTACCCCACCCTGCGCGGGCGTGTAGGCGTAGGTCTGCGGGTGGTTGTAGTCTGCCGGCCCCGGAACTACGGCCGCCGCCGGAGCGGGATTCCAGTTACTAAAGCCGATGCGCTCCACACTGACGCGCGCCCGGTAGTTGATGCCCAACTGCGTAGCGGCGGCCTGGGAGAGCATCACCAGACAGTCGGCACATTCCTGGCCCCGGTCGTTCACGCGTACGGTTACGGCCTGGTTGTTCTCCAGGTTGGTTACCCGGATCATCGTACCCAGCGGCAGCAAGCCGTGGCTGGCGGTCAGTTCGCGGTTGCTGTACGTTTCCCCGTAGGCCGTGCGACTGCCGTGGGCACCGGGATTGTACATCCCCGCCAGCCCCATTTGCCGTTGGTTGTACGCCTGATCGTAGGAATTGGGTACAACGCTACCTGGCTGCACCTCGTTAGGATGCGCAGCGGCAGACTTGGTATTCCACTCGAAATTCTGGGCGCTCGCGGTGGAAAGGACGCCAAAGGCGATCAAGGAGAGAACGTATTTCATGCGTATAGAAGGGATTATAATTGGATCCCGGGGGGAAGACCGGGCTTTCTGACCATATTCTCAGCACAAATTAAAGGCCAAAACTGCTTAAAGTTCCATTTAGCATCAACTTTTTGCCTAAAGTGCTGAAGTTTTAACAACTTTTTGCGAAATCCGTTTAGCAAACGGTGGTTTTTAGCCCCTACTTAACGCAATTGGTTTAGGAAAAGGTATGCAGAAAAGTAAAATTTGAAACTTTTCTACCTATTGGGGGACACTTTGTTCGGCGTCGGGATCGGGCAGCGTCCACTTCCTGACTTCCCGCCAGGCGTACATCTCGTCTTCCCAGCGGAGCAGCTCGGTGACGCGCGGTCCTTTATAGTTGAGGAACCAGGATTCGATGATGGATTTGGCGGCGTCGTTTTCCAGGGCAAAGTCGAGAAAGTTATCGACCTTGAACACCCGCAGGTTCGTGTCGGCGGGTACGGCAATGATTTTGGTATCGATCTCCCCGCGATCCAGCAACAGGAGGGTGGCGATGGGTTTGACGGCAATTCTGCTGCCGGTGGCGAGGCTTTCGCAGATGACCAGTACGTCGAGCGGGTCCCCGTCGCCGCCCTGGGCCCGGTCCATCAAGGTAGAAGGTACGAAGCCGTAGTTCCCCGGATAAGGCAAAAAGTTGATGACCCGCGTGATTCCCCCTTCCAGGGTATCGTTGGAAAAGCCCGTTTCGCTGTCGTATTCAATCTTGTGGTTGGTGCCGGCCGGGATTTCGATGATGACGTTGAGGGCGTCGCCGTCCATGGCCGAAACGCGGTAGGGAGCGCGGGGCTTCTCCAGCTTGGTATGGACAACGGGGGGAGCATCGTTACAAGCCAGCAGCAGGCCTTGCAACAGGAGCAAAAAGAAAACGGGAGGGACGAATCGCATAGGGAGGAAGGATGAGATAGGAAGGGGACACAAAGATAGGCCTTGACCTCCTTTCTCCTTCACCCGTCATGGCACCTGCGGCCGCGCCCAACACCAAGGCCCAAAACACCACCGAAAAAAAGTATCTTGCCACCTGATTTACGCGAACAGCACACCCACCCGATGCAGAAAAACACACCCATCCAAACGTACCAAAGCTATCCCGTCCAGCCTGAATTGGCAGAAACTTCCGCGCGGAAGACGGCCGCGCCGCCGCCGACGCGCGAACTCGTCAGGTGGTGGATGTCTCCCGGCGAAGGCCGCCGAGGCTGGATTTATGGCGTGCTGCTGGCGGCCACCCTGCTGCTGTTTTTCGTGAGCAACCCTCCCGCCGTTTCCCCCTTAATTACTTCTTACCTCGATCTGCTGGATGAGCTCTCCGCCTGGGCCATTCCACGGATTGTCGAACTCGGCGGCATCAGTTTTTACCTCAGTCTGGCATTCGTAATCGTGCTGACCATTTTCCTGTGGTATACTTTCCGGCTTTGTCACGGCAGCTACATCCAACCTTCGCCAGATGATCCCACCTGGGTGGATACGCGCTACTTCAGCTTTCGCGTCGCTCCCGGTTCTGAGGGCTACGTGCGCATCATTACGGGCATTTACGTAGTCATGCTGCTGAGCAACGTTGCCTTATTTTACTACTACGCCCAACGGCTCGAATACCCCGAAAAACCGCTCGAAGGAAGCCTTTTCCGCGTCATTTATTTTCTAGCCATTACCAGCCGGCTGGCGGGCGTTTTTATCGGCATGGGCCTGGTAATTCAGCGGTTTTTGCAGGATTTTGGTGGGCCCATCTGGGATTTTACCCGGCGCTACTGGAAATATTTTTACCCGGCTATTTTGTCTTTGGCCATCGTTCTTTTTGTTTTCACGAAAATGGACCAGTTCGACGGGCTGTTCATTGACCTGATGAACTCGCGGGCCAATTTCCTCCTTTTTTCCCTTTTCCTTTTCCCGGTGTCCATCGTCATAATCTGGTTTGCGCCGAATTACCTGATGTTTACCGACCAGCAATTTTCCAACCGTTTTAAGACCTGGGACCTGATTGACCGGATTTACGACCGCGACAAGCGCTACCGCCGGGCGCCCCGGCTGCTGGCCTGGGCATTTCTCCACAAGCGGCTCTTTCCGCAGCTCGATCGCCTGCTGCCCGGGGAACCGCCCGCCGACTTCATGCCGCGGGCAACCGGCATGATTTCTTATCCCCCGGCGGCTTTTCACCGGGTCCGGGCCGTCCTGGCCCTGCTGTATATCCTCACGCTGGTCAGCATCGCCAGCCATATTTATTTCGATAACCAGCCGCAACCCAGCAGTTGGGGCGATTACCTGGCACCCTTCGTAGGGCTGCTTGCCTTCGCGTACATCATTTATTCCCTCCGCATCACGACCCTGGCCCAGCGACCGGAAAACCGGGTGATGCGCCCGTTTGTGGTCGTCGCCGAAGATGCAAAACTGGGCATCTGGGCGCGGTTGCGCGAGCGGGCGGTGGACAAAAGAAATGCGCAGGGAGAAATTTATCGTCGGGAATCCGAGGCGGTTTATTTCGTAAAAGATCGCTTTTCTTTCTGGTTCGGTTTTGGCATTTTATTGGTGGCGCTACTGGCTTTTTTGCGGCTTACTTTGCTGGTTTCCGAAGCGACGCCCTGGTACCGGAGTTTCGCCTGGTTTCTCGGGTTTCTGGCTTGTTCGGTGATATCTTTTGCGTGGCTGGGTATTTACCGGCCATTTTACCAGGGATATACTTTCAATCGGCAGGATGGCAAAAAACGCTTCCCCAGCGATGGCTTTATGGACCGGCTGGACCACCTGACCATCCAGTCGATGCTGACCTTAATGACGGCAGTATTTCTAATTGCATTTTGCTTTTTTATTTGGGCGCTGACGCAGGAGCGGGCGATAGCTTCAAGCCTGGTTGGGGCAATTAACCCCCTGAATATTTACCTGCTGCTGATCAATGGATTACTGGCCTTTTTCATCCTGGCCGACCGGCTGGTGATGCTTTACAATTTGCGGCAGCACTACCGGCAAGTGTCCCTTCGCGCCCAGGGCAAGCCCACCCCAGCCGACCCCGGCCTTAGCCAGGCCAACCTCGTCTGGGGTTGGGTCATCATCGGAGTGCTGCTGGCCACGGCCTACCTGGGCAACAGCTACCACGAGATCCGCTACCAATCCGGCGCAGCCCTGGAGGCCGCCCAACTGGGTCCACCCACTTTGGAAGATTACACCCGCAATTTCCTCGCCGACACTGCGGAGCAAGGGCCCATCATTTTCATCACCGCCGACGGCGGTGGGCTTAAGGCCTGCTACTGGACGATGCTCAACTTGCTGGAACTCGATGAAATGGGGCTCTACGACGGCCACGTCTTTGCCCTCAGCGGAGCCAGCGGCGGAACCATCGGCCTTTCGATGTACAACTACCTCAAGGCCCAGAACCTGCCGGTGGAAGACATCCGGGAATACATCGAACGCATCGGCCAGGGGAACTACCTGAGTGGCGACTTCACCGGCCTGCTCTGCCGCTTCCCCGTCAACTACTGGCCCGACCTGCCCGGCCTGGAAGCCCACCATTACGACGACCGCATGGACGCGATGGCCAACGCCTACTTCCGCATCGTGGGTGAAAAGGGCGGCGGCTACGAATACGCGCGCATCCGCCAGCAGCCCTTTTACTGGCCCTGGACCCAGAAGCCTGACCTTCCCCTGCTCATCATCAATACCGCCCGGGCGGAAGACGGCCTGCTGGGCACCGTCACGCCCCTCGCCGAAAACCCGCTGGTAGAAACCATTGACCTGACGCGCAATGCCGACCGGGATTTCATTTCCTACCCCGACGCCACCTTCTTGTCCAACCGTTTCCCCATTGCCAGTCCGGCCGCCCGCATCACCGGCAAAGGCCATTTTCTGGACGCGGGTAACGCCGATAACTCCGGCATCAACAGTGCCTACAGCCTGCTGCGGACGCTCAAAGCCCGGGAGTTTAACGACACGACAGCGGATTCCCTCTACCGCCGTTTCTTCGCCCGGAAGATCGTTTTACTGAGCATTCGCAACGCTGCTTCGCGCTACGTGCGCGATGCCTTTCTCGATCAGTTGGATAGCATGAACCGCTACCCTTATAAGTCGGAGTTCAGTGCCAACACGGGGGTAGCCCTTAACACGGGCATCTCTGGCGTCCCCATCGCCTGGGACGATTACCTGCGTGACAGTCTGGCGCAAAAGCTGGGCATCCTGGATGAATACGTGACCATTAACCTGCCCTTCCGCTTGCAGGGCGACGATGTTTTCTCCCTCCTCGGTGGAGAACTTAAGGTCCCGAACCTGCCCCAGCAAACGGACAGTCTCAACCACCTGATCAATGCGCACTTGCGCCGGGACTCCGTTTTTACCGTCATGCCGCCCCTGGGCCGCCTGCTGGCGAAACCCATCCGGGACTACATGGATAAGATGGTCGACTTCCCCGAAGTCCGTAGGCAGTATGAGCAGGTGAAAGGGGCGAGAAATTGAGAAATTGACCTCCGGCTCTTTAAACCGCGAATCCTTTTTACCTTTGCGGCGGTTTTCCACCTGAACAATAAAACAGAGCATAAAATGGCGTACGATCTTATCGTTATCGGTAGTGGCCCCGGGGGTTACGTAGCAGCAATCCGCGCATCCCAGTTGGGCATGAAAGTGGCCATCGTGGAACGTGAAAACCTGGGGGGTATTTGCCTCAACTGGGGTTGTATCCCTACCAAGGCCCTCCTGAAAAGCGCTCAGGTGTTTGAATACATCCAGCACGCCGAGGATTACGGCATCAAGGTGGGGCAGCCCAAAGCGGACTTTCCGGGGATGATTTCCCGCAGCCGGGGCGTCGCCGACGGCATGAGCAAAGGCGTCAGCTTTCTCATGCGGAAGAACAAAATTGAGGTCCTGGAAGGCAGCGGCAAGCTGATCCGCGGCAAGAAAGTGGAGGTTACCGCCAGCAGTGGCAAGGCCACCGTCTACGACGCCGAGCACATCATCATTGCCACCGGTGCCCGCGCCCGCGCCCTGCCGAATCTGCCCATCGACGGTGAAAAAGTCATTGGCTACCGCGAAGCCATGACCCTGCCCAAGCAACCCAAGCGCATGGTCGTGGTCGGAGCCGGTGCCATCGGCGTTGAATTTGCCTACTTCTACCACAGCATCGGCACGGAAGTGACCGTCGTGGAATTCCTGCCCGGCGGCCTCGTCCCCCGGGAAGACGCAGAAGTGAGTAAAGAACTCACCAAGATCTACAAGAAAAAGGGCATCAACGTGCTGGCCAACACCAGCGTAGAAAGTGTCGATACCAGCGGCAAGACCCTCAAGGTGACCACCAAAGACCGCAAAACGGGCAAAGAGGAAGTCATTGAGTGCGACGTCGTCCTCTCCGCAGCCGGCGTGGCCCCGAATACCGAAAATATTGGTCTGGAGGACCTTGGCATCAAGACCGACCGCGGCTTGATCGAGACCGACGAGATGTACCGTACCAACGTGCCCGGCATCTACGCCATTGGCGACGTGACCAAAGGCCAGGCCCTCGCCCACGTAGCCAGCGCCGAGGGCATCACCTGCGTGGAGGCCATCGCCGGCCACCACCCCGAGCCGATCGACTACAACAACATTCCCGGCTGTACCTACTGTGTGCCCGAGGTGGCCAGCGTCGGCTACACCGAAGAGGCGGCAAAAGCAGCGGGCTACGAACTGAAAATCGGCAAATTCCCCTTCAGCGCGTCCGGCAAAGCCAGTGCAGCGGGGGTGAAGGAAGGCTTCGTCAAGCTCATCTTCGACGCCAAGTACGGTGAACTCCTCGGTGCCCACATGATCGGTGCCAACGTCACGGAAATGATTGCCGAAATTGTCGCCATCCGCAAGCTCGAAACCACCGGCCATGAACTGATCAAGACCGTCCACCCCCACCCCACCATGAGTGAGGCGGTGATGGAGGCGGCGGCAGCGGCCTACGGGGAGGTGATTCACTTGTAGTTTTGGAACCTTGCGGTTTTGGAGGGAACCTGACGGTTCTGGTTTTCTACCACACGGTTTTGGAGGAAACCTGACGGTTCTGGTTTTGAACCACTAAGTGCACGAAGAGGTACTAAGGAGGGCACACTTTACGTCGGGTAACTCAAGGCGAGGGAACCTTACGGTTCTGGTTTTGAACCACTAAGTGCACGAAGAGGTACTAAGGAGAGCACAAGTCGCATAGGGTAACTCAGTGAGGTGAATACGTTTCACGTCGACTGTAAACCCACCTCACTTCGGCGGACAACGCCTCAACCAGATGCAACCTAAAAAACTTAGTGGACTTAGTGCCCTTAGTGTCCTTAGTGTCCTTAGTGGTAAAAAAAAATAGAGCGAAGCTCAAAAAAAAGCGCAGCGCCAAAACCCCCACGCCCCCGTATCTTGGCCCCACCCAAGAACTGTTTCTCCCATGCACACTTTTCTCCGCCTGGCCACTTTGGCCTTGCTCCTCCACGCTAATGCGTTATTTGCCCAAGCAATTTCCACGGATCCGGTACTCAATTGCGGGGCCACCGAAAAAACCGAGGCCCTGCACCTGGTTTACCCCGCTTACCTGCAACTGGAAAAAAAGCTGGAGCAAGCCTGGTCGGCCTACGCACAGAAAGGCCGGGCGGCCGGGAAGTCCAATCCCCCACCCTTTACGCTGCCCATTGTTTTTCACATCGTCCACGAAAACGGCGCGGAGAACATCAGCAACGCCGCCGTAGAGCGGGGCCTGGCCTACGCGAACGAGGCTTTTGCCAACGTCGGCTATTATGACCAAGGGACGGGCGTCAACACCCAAATCCAGTTCTGCCTCGCCCGCCGCGACCCCGACAACAACCCCACCAACGGCATCAACCGGATAGTATCTCCCCTGACCAACCTCGACTCCAACGACGATCGGGACCTAAAGGACCTCAGCCGCTGGAATACGCGGGAGTACATCAACGTCTGGGTCGTCAAGGAAATCTGCGGCTTGGGCCTGGGCTGCGGAGTGGCGGGCTACGCCTACTACCCCAGTGCGCACGGCAGTGGCATCGATGGCATCGTCATGGAAGCCCGGTGGCTGGCGGGGGATGAGGCGGCTGCCGGGGTGCTGATCCACGAACTGGGCCATTACCTGGGCCTGCGCCACACCTTCGATGGTGGCTGTACCAACGACGACTGCACGCGCGACGGCGACGCAGTTTGTGATACGCCGCCCGACCAGTCCAAGGCCGCCGTCCCCTGCACCGGCACGGCCAACTCTTGTACGACCGACGTCAACTCCGGCTTCGCGACCGACCAAAACGACATGTTCATCAACTATATGGACTATGGTCACTTCCGCTGCTATTCCGCCTTCACGGCCGGGCAGCGCGACCGGATGCACTTTTTTATTGACGGCATCCGCCGCAGCCTGCTGGAGAGCCGGGGTTGCCAGGATCCTTGTCCCGCCGTCGTAACGGCTAACTTCAGCGGCGGAGACGTGACGGTCGACGTTGGCACCACCATCAACTTCACCAACCTCAGTTCCAACGGAGACCGCTATACCTGGACCAATGGCAACACCATCTTCAGTACCACCTTCAACGCCAGTTTCACCTTCAATTCCAACGGCACCTACCGCATCACCCTCGTGGTGGAAAGCGACGATAACCTCTGCCAATCGGCCACCATTACGCAGACGGTTCGGGTGGTTTGTCCCGTCACGGCCAGCTTTGACGTCCCGGCGCTCGTGTACGTCAACGTAGGCGATACCTTACGCAACACCAGTACCAACGCGAGCACCTTCCGCTGGACGGTGGATGGAACACAGGTCAGTACCGCCGAAGATTATCCCTTCACTTTTACCGCTACCGGACTACGCCGCGTGTGTTTGGAAACGAGCAACGGCTTGTGTGGGGACAACTACTGCCGATCCGTCTTCGTGCGGGAGCCACCGTGCACGGGCCCGGGTTGCGACGGTGGCGGTGCCGACGATTGTGGCGAGGCCTTTGCCTACGCCTACGAGCAGCCGGGGGGACAAGCGGAAGGGCACCTGAATTGCGTGGTTCCTGCAACTGGCGGATTTTTTGCTGCCGGCGACTTGTACGGCCAGCCCCTGGTGATGCTCATCAACGGAGATGGGACGAGTGCCTGGCAGACCCAGTTATACCCGCCAGGCTTTGATGGCACCGTTACTTCCATGATCATCGACCAGAACGGGCTGCTGGCGGGCATTGGCTTCACGGGTGGCGACGAATCACCCCGGGCCTTCGCCTTTCAGCTGGACCCCGCAGATGGCAGCGTCATTTGGGCCAATGCCTACGGTGGAAACCTGGGCAGTCAGGCAGTGGGGCCCCGGTTTACCAGCATATTTCATACGGGGCCTTCCGCGCCCTACACTCTGCTGGGTGCTACGGACCAGGCCAGCATCACCGCCGGACAGCCGAGTGCAAGCTTTTTCCAGTTGGCTACCGCCGACGGGGCTCTGGGGGCCATTAACGTGCGCTACAACGACGGCAGCCAAAGCCGCTTGGTGGACGCCGTGTATGACCCCACCAGCGCCTTGTTTTACGCCGTCGGCAGCAGCAGCGGGGCAGCCGGGGGGTCTTCGCCGCTGCTCGTAGCGCTCAATGCTGCGGGTACCGTACAGTGGGCCAAGCGGCTTAACGACTTCAACGGCGGCACTACCGAAGGGCTCAGCATCGACTTAGACGGCGGCGACCTGGTGGTGCTGGCAACCAACGCGGCGGCCAACCCAGCAACCGGCAAAGCCTTCCGCCTCTGGAAAACGGACCTCCTCGGCAACACCACCTGGATCCGCCAACTCACGCCCAGCGCCGCGTTTTCACCCGAGCGGGTGCGGGTACACCCTAACGGCTACCTGCTGCTGGGCAACAACACCAGTACCGTGCGGCAGTGCCTGATCCAAACCGACCGCGACGGTAACGGTCTCTGGGCCCAGGCCTACGACAACCAGCTGGGCCAGACCCGCTTCCCCGCTGACCGGCTCCGGGTGGATCTAGACCGCATTTTACTGCCCACCAGCCTGGAACCCGGCTTCAGCGTCCCCGCCCTCCTGCGGCTGGGGCCTGCCGGGAATCCGCCGGGAGAATGTCCGCAGGGCGGGCCCCTGGAACTGGAAGAAAGTCAGTTGCAAGGCCGCAGCCTGGACCAGCAGCTGGGCACGCAGTCCTTCCAGATGGAGCGCGAAGCCTTTTTCTTTGAGCCCGCCTTTTTAGCGCTGAATCCCGAAAGCTGCCGGGATACCTGCCCAATCCCACCACCCGACACCGTACCGTGCGGAGCCCCCTTCTTCCTGCAATACACGGAAGCCGACGCAGTGGATATGACGGCCTTTTCAGCGGTGGTTCCCGCCCTGGGGCAGTACTTTGTGGGAGGCAGCAGCAACGGAAATGCCATCGTGCTTTCCATCAACCGCGACGGGACGATCAACTGGAAACACCGCTTTGACCAGGACGCCGCCGACGGGGTGGTGACCGACCTGAAAATGGACAGCAACGGGATGATCATCGGGACTGCCGACAGCGAATTTGGCGGCCTCGCCTTCCGAATTAACGCAAGGACGGGCGAAGTGCAGTGGGCACGAAACTACACGAGCAACCCCGTTTTTCACCCCACCACCATCCTGGAACGTTCCCCCGGAGGTGACTTCCTGGTACTGGGAAAGACCAACGAAGGCCCAGACCGACCCGCCGCCGGTGCCCTCTTCCCGCTGGCCCGGACCACCGGCTTGCCCAAGGCAACCAATTTCCTGACCCTGTCCGCATCCGAGGAAACGGGCATAGCAGACGCCGTGGTAGATCCACGCAACGGGAATGTGTATACCGTCACCACCCTCCGTGAGCCACAGCAATCACGGGCGGTGCTGACGCTTATCCGGCCGGATAATTCGGTGGGCTGGAGTAGGGCGCTGTGGGATTTTACCTTAAGCGATGATACCATCCCCCAAGATAGAGGGGCATTTCTTCACCTTGAAGAAAATTATCGTATTGGACCTGCCAATGCCATTGTGCTTGTTGTAGGTGCTAATCCAGCGCAGCAAACACCTTTTGCTCAAATTGCGGGCCAGAATTTTCTTGTTGACATTACGGAAGATTATACAAGAAGATTGACTATAACGTTTTTTGGAAATGCGTTTAATTACCGCCTGCACGACTTTGCGTATCCACCAAACTCTGGCCCCATCAACTTAGCCTACAACGAATTAACGCGATCCCATGTGCTTTTTACGAACATATCTGAACGTGGGCTAGAATACAAGAACTGGGGACCTGCCACGGAAACCGCTAAAAGCAGCATGGCGACCGACGAAAGTCACGTCTTGATCGCAGGGCGCAACACGCTTACCGGAGGGCCGGTGCTGGTGGGGCACGCCATTACCCAGCTGGGAGCAGAATTTTGTCAGCCCGTTGATCAGGAGACTTTAACCATATTTCCAGTTCTGAGCGGTTCACGAAGTAGAGAGGAACTTATTCAGAACGACCTCGATTTGGGTGTTGCATTCTTCAGCAACACGGCCACCTTTGGGGACTTCCCCCTCTTCCTTGATCCCGCTGCCTCTTGCCAACCGGATTGTCCTGTACCAGAAATCTGCGACAACGGCATCGATGACGACGACGACGGTTTTGTGGACTGTGAAGACCCCGACCTGGTCACCGACTGCTGTTGCCTTGATTCCCTGACGGTAGACCTGGGGCCGGACGCCCGCCTCTGCCCGGGGGAATTGTTGGGTGCCCAGACCAACCGCAGCGGAGTGACCTACCTGTGGTCGACCGGCGCAACGACGGACAGCATCGCCATCGATCAGCCTGGAGATTACTGGGTGGAGGTGACCGACTCGTGTGGGAACATTGCTTCGGATACCCTCACTTTGCACCTGCGGCCGCGCCCCAATCTCCAGCTCGGCCCCGATACGGTGCTGTGCAGCAACGCCGTAATTCCGCTGCTGGCCCAGGACGGATTTGCCAGCTACGAGTGGGTGGATGGCAGTACTGAAAAGCGTTTTACCGCCTACGACGCGGGTGTCTACTGGGTGGTGGCGACCGACTCCTGCGGCGGCGTGCAACGCGATACCGTGCGGGTATCCATCAACCCCGTAACGGAGATCGATCTCGGCCGCGACACCACCATTTGCCCGGGCGATACCCTCCGCTTTCAACTCAGTGGATTCAGCAATTACCAGTGGTCGCAAAGCAGTTTCATCGACTGCACGAACTGCCCCGAAATCCGCTTCGCGCCCACGGCGGATACCCTTTTGCTGGTCTCGGCCGACCTCGGTCCGGGCTGCATCAGCTCCGACAGCATCCGTGTGCGTATCTTCCCGCTCACGGGCCTGCGCGACAGTGCCTTTCTTTGTCCGGGAGACAGTGTAATCTTTGGCGAAAACACTTTATTCAGCGCCGGTCAATACCTTGCTGTTCAGACCGTTAACGGCTGTGAAAGAACCGACACTTTAGACGTTTTTGAGCTGCCCGAAACGCTGCTACGGGATACCGTACAAGCCTGCGCGGGTACGGCAGTGGACATTTTTGGCAGCCCCACGACCCAAGCGGGTGAGTACAGTCAGACCTTTACCGCGGCCAATGGCTGCGACAGCACAGTGGTCATCCGCCTGGAGATTTTGGAGACGCCGCTGCGGTCGGATACGCTGCGCATTTGCCAGGGCGATTCCGTCTTCTTGTTCGGCCAGTTTCGGCGGACGGCGGGTCTTTACGAAGACCGGCAAACGGCCGCCAATGGCTGCGACAGCACCCACCGCGTTTTGCTCGAAGTGGCGAACCTGACGATCAGCACCCGCGAACTGAACCCCGATTGTGGGGGCGCGGCCGCAGGTGCCGGGGAAGTCCTGGTCAACAGCAATGGACGTCCGTTCGTCGTGCGCTGGAACACCGGGGATTTGACGAGCAGCATCGTTGGACTGCCCGCCGGCGACTACAGCGTCACCGTCACCACCGACGACGGCTGTTCCGCCACCGAGACCCTGACGATCAGCTCCGCCACCTTCCGCCCCATCAGCATTGCGGCGGAAGCGGAGACTTGCCCCGGTGAAAACGACGGCATTCTACGCATCAGCGGTGGCACGTTGGGCAACAGCTACAGCCTCGACGGAGGAACTACGGTTTTCGAGGACAGCCTCCGCACGGGTCTGGCCCCCGGCAACTACGAACTTTGGGCCACCGACGCCCAGGGCTGTACCCAACAACTGGCCTTCAGCGTGGGGGTAGCAGCGCCTTTGTTCATCAATTTGCCCGCAGACCAAAGCATCCGCTTCGGCGATTCGGTCAACGTTGTGCCGATCAGCAACCTGCCGGCGGGCGTCAGTTTGACCTGGGGTAGCAGCCTTGGCGACAGCTGCCGGGCCTGCCCGAGCCTCACCCTGCGGCCGGTCTCCACGGTCGTGGTCAACGTGACGATGAGCGACGACCGGGCCTGCGTAGCGACGGATGAAACCACGATCCGGGTCTTGCGCGACAACCTCTTTTACGTTCCCAATGCTTTTAGTCCGAACGGCGACGGGGTCAACGACTTCTTCCGGATTTTCCCGGGTCCGGCGGTAGAGCGCATCCTTACACTAGCGGTGTACGACCGCTGGGGAGGCCGCGTCTTCCTGGCCGAAGACCGGGATCCGGAGGATGCCCTGGCGGCCTGGGACGGTACCTTACCCGGCCGGGACCCCAACCTGGGGGTCTACGTCTACGTGGTGGAAGTCCGCCTTTTCACCGGCGAAGTGGTAAAAGAAGCAGGCGAAGTGATGGTTTTGCGCTAAAAGTGTGGCTAAGGTAGTTGTATACACACGGAATTGTCGGCACGCGCACAGGGCATTGTCTGAATTTGCCGATCTTTCCATCCGAATGCGCGGGGAGGGCTTACTCACCCCAGCACAATACAATCCAAATGAAACGACACATTGCTTACGCCTTCTTTTTGCTTCCTCTATTTACGGTGTTGTGCCTGGCGTGCAGCATGGCCCGCCAGGAAAAAGACGTGGGCGATGAGCTGCCCCGGTCGCAGGTCCAACGGCAGGCGATGCGGGCTTCGGTCTGGCGCTTCGTCTACTGCGTACGCGATGACCAGGACCCTACGGAACTGCGGGGTTTACTAGAGGAGATTGCCGCTTCGCAGCCTTTTGGCCGGCGGATCGAGGTAGTTGATTGTGCGACGCTGAGCCAGGATACGCTGGGAACGGGTCCTTTGGCCTTCTTCGGCAGTCGTATTCCCGCTGGCGGCGAAGGACTGCCGCTGCAGGTAGACCCGGATTGGCAGTTTGACGGAAACAAGGCTTTGGCGGAGGGCGATGTGCTGTTGCTGCCGCTCTACCGCAACCCGTGGTCGGGGGGCAAAACCGTGGCCAGCTTTTTCGTCGCCCAAGACCTCGAACGCCTGCAAGGGGTGATCCGGGCGGAATACATGGAAAACTGGGGACGAATTTTGCGGGGTGGCTGGTCTTACGAAATCCACCGCGCCAATGGCGATCAAGTGCTGGGCAGCTACGTAGACACCACGTGGGCCTTTGACCGCAGTGCCGAGTTGCACCTCCAATCGCCCACCGAGCCCGTGTACGATGCCGACGGCCTGCGCATTTTCGCCTACGACGGCGCGGCCAACGGACAAGACGAAACCCGGGTGGCCCGGGCCATGACCAGGATCAAGGCGGGCGTTGACTCGCTGCTCGGCGGCGAAGCCTCGGTTTATCCCGAAGTGCGCCTGTACCCCAGTGTGGAGCGCATTGGTTTCCGCCTCGGCAACATGGACCCGGTGCAGTACGATGCGGAGCGGCATATTCTCCACCTCGTGCCAAGTTTTTTGTGTGAGATGGCCCTCACCTCGGGCGTGAACGCCTGGCGGCCATTCATGGCTGAGGGGGAACGTAAGGCCTTGAACCCGGCGGCGCAGACGGATTACGTGGCCGCCTTGCAGTACTTCCTGCGCGACAATTTTCTCCACGCGGAAGTGTGGGAAGAAGCGGCAAGGGTGGGTTCCCTGCAGTTGGCGGTGGTGGAAGATATTGACGTGATGAGCCCCATCATTACGGATGCGCAGGCACGCTACCGGGCCTGGCGGCGGGTGCTGGGCAGTCCAGGCAAAACCAAAGAAGTCCTGGCCAAACTCCGGACTGGCGCGGGGGACGCGCTGCCGTTGGCCCCCGCTGCAAGCATTGCGGTGCCGCCGGTGGTGCCTTTCAGTGCGCCGCAACCGCGGCTGGCGGGAATGACCTTTGCCCACGAGGGCTACAACGGCCACCACGGTTACGGTGGCAGCAAGACGAAGCCTTCGCTGGATAGCTTGCGTAAGCTGGGAGCCAACGCCGTTGCGGTCGTGCCCTACACCTTTCAGCGGGACCCTGCGAAGGCAGCGGCTTTCCACCTGCCTAAAGGTGCGGGGAGCGAAAACGACGCTGGTACGGCCATGGCCCTGCGGGAAGCCCACGCACGCGATATGTTTACCTTGCTGAAGCCCCAGATCTGGGTAGGCGGGGGCAACTGGCCCGGCTCGGTCGAGCTGAGCAGTGCGGCAGAATGGGAGGCATGGTTCAGTAACTACCGCTACTGGATACTCCACCACGCCCTTATGGCCCAGCGGGAAGGCGTCACGGCGCTTTGCCTGGGGACGGAGTTGGTCAAAACCACCCTAAAGCACCCGGAACAGTGGCGCAAGATCATTGCGGACGTACGAAAAGTGTACGGCGGGCAACTCACCTACGCTGCCAACTGGGGAGAGGAATTTGAGGGCTTCACCTTTTGGGAAGACCTCGACGCCATCGGCCTGAACTCCTACTATCCCCTATCAGAAAGCGAAGCCCCCAGCGACGCCGAACTGTTGCAGGGCGCGCGTACCTGGATGCAGATGGCGGCGGCCGTCAGTCGGTCCACCGACAAGCCCCTGTGGCTGACCGAGGTAGGCTTCCGCTCGGTGGCGCGGGCCTGGCAAAATCCCCACGCTGCGGCGGACGACCGGCCGACGGATTACCAGGCCCAGGAGCGTTGCTACCGGGCCCTCCTCACCGCCGCAAACGAGACGCCGGAACTGCGGGGGATGTTCATCTGGAAATGGCCAAGCTACCTGGGCCACAACGAAGGCCACGGAGAAAGCGACACCGGCTTCGTCCCCGGCGGAAAGCCTGCGGGCCGGCTGTTGGCAGACTTTTACGGGGAATGGGAATGAGGCGACAAGGAAATTTATCCCGGCCAAGGGAACTTTAGCAGCCAATTGCGTTACCCCATTAGGCGCAGGAGCACTAGACACAATGGCCTGGCCACCCGATAACTTTCTCCTTGATCTGAACCGAGCCCCCCAAAATCATTCGATTATGAAACATTGCTATACTCTTCTATTCCTGCTGTTCGGCGTCCCCGCCCTTACTTTTGGGCAGCCGGTGCTACGGTTCGTTGACCAAGGGGTCAATTTTAGCAGTCCGGTAGACGTCACGGCGGCGGGTGACAACAGCGACCGCCTATTTATAGTGGAACGGGCCGGGCGCATCAAGGTGTTCGATCAGACCAGCGGGATGGTGCAGTCTGCCAACTACCTCGACATCAGCGCGCGCGTTCGTTCGGGCGGAGAGCGGGGCCTGCTGGGCCTGGCCTTTCACCCGGATTTCGCAACGAACGGATACTTTTACGTCAACTACACGGGTAATGGAACGGTAGCGGGGATTCCGAATGGCGCAACCGTCATCTCGCGGTTCCAGGCCGTTCCTCCGGATGCAACTACGGTATCGGCAGCGACCGAAACCATATTCCTGACCATTGCCCAGCCCTTTGCGAACCACAACGCGGGCGACCTGGCTTTCGGGCCGGATGGCTACCTCTACATCCCCACGGGCGACGGGGGCAGCGGTGGAGACCCTAATGATGCGGCACAAAACAAGCTTGCCCTCCTCGGCAAAATGTTGCGTATTGACGTAGACAATCCGGTGGTGGGCGGACCGAACTACAGCGTACCGCCAACGAACCCTTTCGTGGGTAACCCTGCCTACCGACCCGAAATCTGGGCGACGGGCCTGCGCAATCCCTGGAGGATCTCCTTTGACCGTGACCTGGGAGATTTATGGATTGCCGACGTTGGCCAGGGCCAGCGGGAAGAAATCAACTTCCAGGATGCGGAAAGCGGCGGCGGAGAAAACTACGGCTGGGATTGTCGCGAGGGTAAGGTGATTTACAATGGTCCACCCGATAGCCCTTCCAGTGAATGTGATCCGATGATCACCTACACTGATCCACTTTTCGACTATGACCACGGCAGCACGGGTGGGCAGTCCATTACCGGAGGCTTTGTGTACCGGGGGCAACACGCCGACGACTTGCTGGGGCACTACGTTGCTGCCGACTACGTTTCGGAGCGCTACTTCATCGTTACGCCCCCCGACGGCAGTGGCAACCGGAGCCTGCTGCGGCAGACGCCCAGCCTGGCCAGCGACGCCCGGGGCATTTCTTCTTTTGGCGAAGACGACAATGGCAATGTTTACGTCGTCACCCTGGACGGCGACTTCTACGAACTGACCACCGTGCGGGCACTGCCCATTGCACTGGACAGCTGGACGGCCAGCCCGGAAGACAAAAGTGTACGCCTGGCCTGGACGACTACCTCGGAGGAAAACTCCGCCCTCTTCTTCCTCGACCGCAGCCAGGACGGCAGCAGCTTTGTCACCATCAGCAACCTGGCAGCGGCGGGCAACAGCCGGACGCCGCAGCAGTACAGTTACCTGGACAGCGACGTAAGCGCGGGGACCTATTTCTACCGCCTGCGGCAAAGGGATCTGGACGGCAGTGAACAGGAATACCCCATCCGCTCCGTGTATCTGCCGGGCAGCCCCGATGAAGGGCCGCAGCTGACGCCAAACCCGACCAGCGGCAGTTTCCGCCTCACCATACCGGGCCTCCAGCGGCCAGGACAAACCTTACTGCGGATCTTTGCCAGCGATGGCCGCCTGGTGTACGAAGACGTCCGCACCTCCGAGGCAGGACCGCAGGAGTTTGTTCATACCCTGCCGACCTTACCCAGCGGTTTGTACCGGGCCCTGATCGAGTACGACGACCGCCGCTTCGAGCGGAGTCTGGTGCTGCGCTAAACCTTCCCCTGCTCTTTCAAGATCGTGCCCGGCACCTGCGGCCGCGCCCAGAAAAGCACGCTGCGATTGAGGGGGATCTCCCTGCGCCAATCCGGGAGTAAGCACGGTGCTTTTTACCGGCCGATCGGAAGCACCCGCGGGAGCGACTGCCGTAAAATTGGTATATTGCCACCTCATTCAACCCATGTGAAAATGGTCAATATACTAAAATTATGTCTGGAGATTTCACCTTTGAACTGCTGTGCATCGACCCGGCGGACATTGTCAATCAAGAAGCCTTTATTCACGCCCTCAGCTACAGTAAAGAGGTATGGAACGGCAAATCTCCGCTCATTACCCAAGACCTTAATGGGCAGCATTACATCAAAGGAGAGGAAGGAATGGTCGTCACCGTTCTCCCCGTGGACACCAGTAAAATTCTCACCGACCTGGTAGAAGCGGCTTTTGTGCTGCGCATTGAGTGTAAGTATTTCGAGGTCGTGGAGCCGTTCCGGCAACGGGTGCTGCGGCATTTGCGGGACAACCTGAAGTTTGCCCACATCCGGATTTTGAAAGACGACATCTCCTCGGAGATCGCCAACCAGTTGTACCCCAAGATCAACGCCGTGGAAAACCTGCTGCGGCGTTACCTGATCAAGTTCTTCTTCCAGCGCGTGGGCATGAACTGGTGGGACGTAACGGCCACGCCGAAGATGATCGAGAAGGTAAAAACCCGGCAGCGCAACCGCTCTAACCAGTTCAGCCACTTCATCAACAGCGACATCGAATTTGCGGATTTTGACGATCTGGGGCTGCTCATTTACAAGCAATCGACGGGCTTCAACGAGCCGGAAAAAGTGCTGGAACTGTTGGAACACATCAACACGATTGAAGCGCTCGATGAGTTGAAGGGCAACCTTCAGGGCAACTACACGAAGTATTTTAAGACCTTTTTCCGCGATAAAAACTTCGAAAAACTTTGGAAAGACATGTCGCGCATCCGGAACAAGGTCGCGCACCAGGCTACTTTTTTCCATTCGGAGCTGGTGCGGGGCAAGGAGCTTTCGGCAGAGTTGATCCGGATCATTACCGAAGCGGAGAAACACATTGACGAGATCGTGCTGAGTTTGAAGGAAAAGCAAGCCATTCACCAGGCGGCCGCCGAGGTCGTCCGGGAAGAGGAGGTGGAAGCAGCCGAGCAACAGGCGCAGCAGGATGTGATGTCTGGCAACCGTGCCCCTTCGGAAATCACGCCCGAGCCGGAGCCGAGTACCTCTGATTTTGACAACCGGGTAAAACTGGCGGGCCCGAAGATCCTGGGCAAAATCAAGCTGGAGCACAAGGTAAAAACCTACCGCAAGACCGCCGCACCGGGCTACATCGTCATTACCGAAGAAGAGATCATTGCCGAGCTGGAGGAAGCGCTGAGCCTGAACTACACCGATTACGTCGGGCTAAAGTGGTTTGTGACCCAGTTTCTGGCCAACAAAGGCTACGCCATCGGCACCACCTACTCATTGATCAACATCCTGATCGAACAGCAAACCATCATCCTCTACGAAAAAGAGAGCGCCGATGGCCACCCGATTAAGGCTATTCGGTTGCCGGGTGTTTAGTTCATAGTTCATGGTTCATAGTTCATAGTTCAGTAGTAGAAAATAGTGCACCTCAGCTACCAGACGACAGAACTACCAAACTACAGAACTACCGAACTACCGAACTACGGAACTACCGAACTACCGAACCACCAAACCACCAGACTACAAAACAAACCTCCCGCGGGCTTCCCACGGCCGTACCTTTTAGCAATGCCAACTGACACCAACCGCACTGATCTGATGCGCATTCAGAGCAATCTTTTTTTCATCCTGGTGGCGGGCACTACCCTGCTGTTTTTGGGGATGATTGGTCCGTTTCTGCTGACCGTGTTGTGGGCGGTGGTACTGACGATCATCTTTTACGGCGTGTACCGCTGGATAGCGATGCGGTTTAAGGGGCGTCGCCCGGGTTTGGCTGCGGCCCTTACTTCGCTGCTGTTGTTTCTGTTCGTTATCGTTCCTTTTGCGCTGATCGGCATTGCGTTGGTGCAACAGGGCATCGGGGTATTTGAAAAGGTGCAGTCGGGAGAAATCGATCCATCGGCGGTGGTCAGCTACGCAGATGAAAATCTTCCGCGCCTGACGGAATCCCTGGACAAGGTGGGGGTCAGCATGGACGACCTGCGGGAGCGCGTGAGTGGATTTGCGGTGGAAGCCAGCCAATTCGTAGCAACCCGCGTACTGACGTTCAGCGGCAGTGTCCTCAACACTTTCGTGCAATTCACGCTGATGCTCTACCTGCTGTTCTTTTTCCTGAAGGATGGCAAAACGATCATGCGGAAGATCACCAACACCATCCCGATGGGCAATGTCCGCGAACGCACCCTCTTTACCCGCTTTGCCACCGTCAGCCGGGCCACGCTCAAGGGCACGCTGGTGGTGGCCCTGGTCCAGGGAACCATTGGTGGCCTCACCTTCGCCATTCTCGGCATTCCGGCGGCCTTGCTTTGGGGGGTGGCCATGACGCTGCTGGCCCTGCTGCCGGTGGGGGGAAGCGGCATTGTTTGGGTACCGACCTGCATCATCCTCTTTGCGCAAGGGGAAGTAGGCAAAGGCATCGCGCTGCTCATCGTCGGATCCCTCATAATCGGCCTGGCCGATAACCTGCTCCGCCCCTTGCTGGTGGGCCGCGACACGCAGATGCCCGACTTCCTGGTGCTCATCTCCACCCTCGGCGGCATCACCTACTTTGGCCTGAGTGGCTTCGTCATCGGCCCCACCATCGCCGCACTCTTCATCACCGTCTGGGAAATGATGGGACGCGACTACGGGGGCAAGATCGACTAGCATTGACACAGTTGTAGGCGGGCGCGGCCGCAGGTGCAAGGGACGTTTGATGTGCGATGTGGGATGTCAGATGTGCAACGTCTGGCACATCCCCGGCTGAGCATGTCTCGGCCTGGTCCGGGCTGCCTCCCACCGAAACATCCCCGCTTGAGGGTTTCCCCACCCTAGAAGTGTTCAGCCGCCCCCCGGATGATCCCCTGCCGACAACTATTTAGACTAATTACAAAAAAGATTGCCCCTTTCCGTTGCACAGGCGTGGAAGGATACCTTATGTTTGCACTAATCTTATTTAGACCAAATGCAAACAATGAAATCCACCCTGACTTTCCTACTGTTCATCACCGCTTTTAGCGCTTTAACGGGACAATTCCTGGAAGTTTCTCAGGGAGCAGGCTACGGCCAGGCGGTTTACCTCGACCTCACCACGGGCAGCAATACCGCCATACCGCACGATGCATGGGACATTGCCTTCAACGTCGGCGGCCGTTCTTCGGGCATCCTGATTAACGAAGGCGTAGCGGCGGCGCAGGCTTCGCCGGCCCCGGAAGTGGAACTTTACGGCAGTACGGCCACCCATTTCGCACCGGCGGACACTGCCGACATCACCCGCCGGCTCTACAATGGTAAAAGCAGCTGGGACGATGGTGCTTTCAATGCGCTGGCCACACCCGGTAGTCCCTTCGACGTGGGTTGGGGCAATTACAGTCCGGCCACCCAAACGGTGGTGGGTAGCCGGGTCTTTTTCGTCAAAACCCGGGCCGGGGAATACCGCAAGCTTTTCATTTCGTCGTTGGCGGGCGGCAAATACACCTTCCTGCACGGGCCGCTCGATGGCAGCAGCGTGGATACGGTGACGGTTGATAAGACCTTGTTCATTGGCAAGACCCTGGCTTACTTTTCCTTCGCCGACGGTGTCGTAGACCTGGAGCCCGAGCGTTGGGATCTGCTCTTTACCCGCTACGTCACCCCGCTCCCGGACGGAGAAAACATCCTGGACTACACCGTCACCGGCGTCTTACAAAATCAGAACGTCAGCGTCGCCAAATTAAGCGGCGTCGACCCCCCAACGGTAGCAGCGCCCGCCGCAAGCGCCTACAACGACACCCTTACGACGATTGGTTACGACTGGAAGGAGTTCAACCTGACGACTTTCCAATGGTCCATCCCCGAAGACCTGGTCTACTTCGTGCGCAACGCCGAGACCATTTTCCGCGTCCAGTTCCTTGACTTCGAGGGTTCGGGCACGGGTATTTCTACGCTGAGTGTGGAAGTGGCAGGCAGCGTTGCGGTAGCCGAGTTGCCCCGTACCGTAGCGAGTAGTCGCCTGTACCCCAACCCTGCTCCCGACCGGGTCTTCCTGGAAATCGACGCCCGCACGGCCGCCGAAGACCTAAGCCTGGAAGTGATCAGCGTGGCGGGCCAGACCCTCCTTGCATCCCGCGTCCGCGCCCTCCACCCTGGCCTGAACCAGCTCGAAATCTCCGTCCGGGAGCTGCCCGCCGGGAACTACTTCCTGCGCCTGCGGGGCAGCCTCGGCGTAGTCGTGCATCACCTGGTAAAACAATAAATCCCATGCGCAATTTGCCCCTGCTTTTCCTTTTTTCCTTCCTGTTCGTCGCCTGCAGCCCTGCGGCAGAACCGGTTACGGAAGCAGATACTGCCACTAAAACCAGCCCGCGCATCGTGAGCCTGAGCGGTACGCTGACCGAGTTGCTCTTTGCCCTCGGCCAGGGGGATGCTCTGGTGGGCGTTGACGTGACGAGCACCTACCCCGCCGCCACCGCCGAGTTGCCGAAACTGGGCCACGTCAGCAAGCTCAACGTAGAAGCCCTGCTTGGTTTACAACCGGACCTGATCTTCGTAGATGCCGCAGTAACCAACAACCCCGCCCTGAAAACGCTGGCCGACGCAGGTGTCCGGGTAGTGTACGTCCCCCTGCGCCCCACGCTCGATAACGCCGTGCAGGCCACGGCCACCCTGGCCGGGCACCTGGACCTCCCCGAGGCCAGCATCGCAACCGTCAAAGCCAATCTTCAGCGCGATAGCCTGGCCCTGGCCGCTGCCCTGCAAGGGGCCAACACCCGACCCCGCGTCCTGTTCCTCTACGCCCGCGGCGCAGGCCAGGTACTGGTAGCCGGCACGGGCACGGAGGCGGAAGCCATCATCCAACTGGCTGGCGGAACCAACGCCATCCAGTCGTTTGCCGACTTCAAACCCCTCACACCGGAGGCATTTGTGGAGGCGGCGCCCGACGTCATTCTGATGTTCAGCAGTGGGCTGGCCAGTTTGGATGGTCCGGCTGGCCTGGCCAACATCCCCGGCATTGCCCAGACGCCGGCCTTTCAGCGCAAGCGGATCGTGGCGATGGACGGGCAGTACCTGCTCGGCTTTGGTCCGCGCGCTGCCCAGGCGGCGGCCGAGCTGGCCGGGCAATTGCATCTTCCTGATCCTCAGTAATCCGAATCGCCATGCGTTCCTTCTCCGCCGTTTTTTTCGCGCTGATCGCCCTGTTGTCCCTGACCTTGCTGGGCGGTGTCTTCGTGGGCGCCTATGAGCTGGCACCCGCTGAGTTGTGGTTGGCCCTCACGGGGCAGTCGACCGATTTACAGCAGTTTCTGGTGTGGCAGGTACGCATTCCGCGGCTCTTGCTGGCCTTGCTGGTGGGGGCGGCCTTAGCCACGACGGGTGCGGCCACCCAGGGGCTTTTCCGGAACCCGCTGGCGGAGCCCACCCTGATTGGTGTCACCAGTGGCGCGATGCTGTTTGCGGCCGCTGCGATGGTGCTGAGCTTCCGCTTCCTGGCGGCGGCTCCGGCCTGGCTCCAACAGGGGGCGGTGAGTGTGGCGGCCTTCTGCGGGGCGCTCGTTACGACGGGCTTGGTTTACCGCCTGGCCAGCGGGCGCGGCCGTGTAAACGTTGCCACGATGTTGCTGGCGGGCATCGCCATTGCGGCCCTGACGAGCGCGGGCACGGGTTTGCTCATCTATCAATCAAGCGAACAGCAACTGCGCGACCTCACCTTTTGGACCCTGGGAAGTTTGGGCGGTGCCCGTTGGGGGCAAGTGCTTGGCGCGGGCCCCATCATTTTGGCGGGCGTCTACTTTCTGCACCGCGATGCGCTGGCCCTCAATGCCTTCCTGCTCGGTGAGCGGGAAGCGGCCCAGCTGGGCTTTCGGGTGCAGCGCGTCAAGCGGCGCGTGATCATCTGGACGGCACTGGTGGTGGGGACCTGTATTTCCCTGACCGGCATCATCGGCTTCGTGGGGCTGGTCATACCGCACCTCCTGCGGATCTGGCAGGGGACGGACTACCGCCGGCTCTTGCTCTTTTCGGCTTTGCTGGGCGGCAGCTTCCTCCTGGTGGCGGATACTTTGGCCCGTACCATCGTGGCACCGGCGGAATTGCCGATTGGTATCCTCACGGCCCTGGTGGGAGCGCCGTTTTTTCTCTGGCTCCTCCTGCGCGAGCGGGGCAAAAATGCTTTGCTATGATGCGCGCCAAGGGACTAAGCCTCCACCTCGGTGGCCGGGCGATCCTGGACCAGGTCAGCTGTACGGTGCGTCCGGGCCAGGTAACCGTTGTCATGGGCCAGAACGGTGCGGGCAAGAGTACGCTTTTGCAGTGCCTGGCGGGTTCGGTGGGCGCGGACGCAGGTGCAGTGGAAGTGGACGGGCAATGCCTGGCTGCGCTCCCCCCGGAAGAATTGGCGGCGAAGCGGGCGGTGTTGGCCCAGTCCGTTCACCTCAGCTTTCCCCTCACCGTTGCCGAGGTTATCGAGATGGGCTGCTACGCCCGTTACCAGCAGTGGACGGCCAGGCAGCGTACCGCCCGGATCGATCACTACCTGACGCTGCTGGACTTGCAGCCTTTCCGCGACCGCTCCTTCCCCACCCTTTCCGGCGGCGAGCAAAAGCGGGTGTTACTGGCCAAATGCCTGCTGCAACTGGACGCCGATCCTGCCGCTCCCTCCGGCAACCGCTACCTGTTGCTGGATGAGCCCACCGCTGCGCTCGATATCGGGCAGCAGTTCCGCTTCATTGACTTGGCCACCAGCCTGGCGCGCAAACGGGGGCTGGGGGTTTTCGCCGTTTTGCACGACTTAAACCTTGCGGCACGCTTTGCCGACGAGATCATCTTCCTCCGCGACGGGCGGGTATTGGCCTCCGGGCCCACCCACGCCATCCTGACCCGAACCACCATCCGGGATACCTTCGACGTGGACTGCCTCATTCAGGAGCACCCCCACTACGCGGGTCCCCTCATCACAACATTGCCTTATGAAAGACCATACTTTGCACCTGCGTGAGCGCCTCGAACAGCTCCGTACTGCCGAACCCCAACTCCGCGCCCGCGACCAGGCCGAGCGCCTGGGCATCAGCGAAGCCGAGCTCGTCAGCCTCGGCCTGGGAGAGAACGTCATTCGTCTCGGCGGCGACTTCAAAGCACTCCTCAAAGACGTTCTTCGCCTCGGCCACGTAATGGCCCTGACGCGCAACGACCACGTCGTCCACGAACGCAAAGGCGTTTATGACAACATCACCTTCTACGACGGTCCCCACAACATGGGCGTGGCGGTAAACCCTGATATCGACCTGCGGCTGTTCATGAACGAATGGGTCTACGGCCTGGCGGTCATCATGCGTCGCGAGAAGGGGGGTGACCTGCACGGTCTCCAATTTTTCAACGCCAGGGGCGAGGCGGTCCACAAAATTTATACCACCCCGCAGAGCGACATGCTGGGCTGGGCCTACCTGATCGAAAAATACACTGGCCCCCAGGAAGCGATCATTCTGGAAAATCGCGAGGCCCCCAGTCCGGAAGCAGAACGCCCGGACGAAGAGGTCGAACTGGACATTTTCCAGGACGAATGGCGCAACCTGAAAGACACCCACCACTTCTTTGGTCTCCTGCGCAAGCACCAGCTTACCCGTACCCAGGCCCTGCGCCTGGCGCCAGCGGGGATGGTCACGCCGGTTGACCGACTGGCCGTGGAGCAGATTCTGACAGCTGCAGCCGAACGGGCGGTACCGATTATGTGCTTCGTGCACAGCAGCGGCTGCATCCAGATTCACAGCGGACCGGTAAAGCACCTTAAATGGATGGGCAAGTGGTTCAATGTACTTGATCCCGCTTTCAACCTGCACCTGGATACGGAAGCAATTGCCACGGCCTACGTAGTGCGCAAACCCACCGAAGACGGCATCGTCACCAGCCTGGAACTCTTCGATGACCGGGGCGAGATGATCACTTATTTCTTCGGTGCACGCAAGCCCGGTCAGCCGGAATTGCCGGAGTGGACGGAAATTTTGGAAAACCTGACGGCAACGGCCAGCGCACACTGAGCGATAAACTACCGAGGATGCGATTTCTGATCACCCTGCTGCTCAGCGCCAGCACGCTCGGCTTACTGGCCCAGCGAGACTCTACTGTGTTTTCCATTGACCTTGACGATGTGGTGGTGACGGGGCAGTACGCCCCCACCGAAGCCCGCAATGCCTTGCACAAGGTGACGGTACTGACCCGGGAGGAGTGGCAAACGCAGGGCTTGAATAACCTGGCGGAACTATTGCAACGTCAAATGACCCTGGGGGTTAGTCCGGACCCCATTCTCGGCAGTGGCCTGACGATTCAGGGAATGGGCGGGCAAAACGTGCAGATCATGATCGATGGCGTGCCGGTGATCGGGCGACTGGGTGGGAACATCGACCTGAACCAGCTCGACCTGGCCAGCTTTGCCCGGGTGGAGGTCATTGCCGGGGCGATGTCGGCCCGTTACGGCAGCGACGCCGCTGGCGGGGTCATCAACCTGATCACGGCCAAGGAACAGGCCGGAGCCTGGAAACTGGAAGCGGGCGGACAGTACGAGAGGGTGGACCTCGACCGGCAGTACCTCCGGGCGGGCCGGCAGCTGGGGGATTTACAGGTGGATGGCGGCGTCAACCACTACCGCGCCCGCTTTGGGAGTGTGGATAGCCTCCGCACGGGGTCCATTCCCTGGAACCCTAAACAACAGCTGGGCTACGATGCCAACCTCCGCTACCGGCCGGGTGATAGTTTACAAATTCACTACGGGTACCGCAGTTTCGACGAAACGCTCACGATGTACGGCCCCGTACGCCGGCCGCAGTTTCGCCCTTACGTCCAGGACCAGATTTTCACGACCAGCCGCCAGGACCACAGCCTGTGCGCCAACTACTGGATTTCCCCGGCGATCTCAGCCGACCTCACCGCCGGTTGGAACCGCTTTGACCGGTTAAAGGCGACGGAACGGCGCGATCTGGAGCCCGACACCACCCGCCTCGTCGTGGGTGGCCAGGACACCACCCGTTACACGGCCCAGCTGTTACGGCTGAGCGTTGCTGCGGTGGGTCATCCCCGGTGGTCGGGGCAATTTGGGCTGGAGTACCTGCGGGAAAGTGGTTCTGGCGGCAGGATCCTTGATCCCCTCACCGGGTCGCGCACGCCAACGTTGGAAAACCTGGCCAGCTGGCTTGGCTTCCGCTACCGGGTGGCAAACGAATGGTCGGTAGAAAGCACCGCCCGAATCGGGCACAATAGCCGCTACGACCACCCCGTGGTGCCCGCCCTGCACGTGCTGTGGCGGCCCACCGAACAGTGGCGCTGGCGACTGGGCTACGCCTGGGGCTTCCGGGCACCGAGCGTTCAGGAGTTGTTTTTCAACTTTATTGACGTTAATCACTTCATCATTGGCAATCCCGCCTTGGCTGCGGAACGGAGCCGCAACGCCCGCCTGCAAGGAGAATGGCTCGGTGGTAAGTCAGGTGTCCTTAGCCTGAATGGAGAACTTTTTCTCAATCAGGTCAAAAACCGCATTACGCTCGCCGACGTAGCCGACGGACAATTCTCTTACGTCAATCTGGCCACCTACGCCACCCAGGGCGCGACGCTCCAGGCCGTCTACCAGCCCAGCGCCAACTGGTCTTTCACCACGGGGGCTGCCCTGACCCGGCTGCAGAACCCGGCGGAAAACGAGGAGACGGAGCTGCCCCGCTTCACCACGCTGGGGGAAGTCCGCAATGAACTGAGCTTCCGCCTCCCCCAACAGCACTTCACTTTCCGGATCGATCACCGCTACGTGGGTCGCCAGGATCGCTACCTCGTCGCCGCCGACGGCAGCATCAGCCAGGGCTACATCGGTGATTATCACCTGCTGCACCTCACCCTGAACAAAGGCTTTCTTCAGGAGCGGGTATGGCTAAGCCTGGGGGCAAAGAACCTGCTGAACCGCGACCGCGTCCCCGTCACCGGCGGCGAAGGAGGCGGAGCCCACTCGGGCGGTAGTGGCGGGCAACTGATCGATTTTGGGCGGAGTTGGTTTGTGAACGCCAGCTTTAGTTGGTAGGGAGTGAATGTGTGAATGGCTACCGCAAGGGATAGGCGAGATAGGGCTTGAGGGGCGGCGTGGAGGCGGGGCGACCCCGGATTACGGATGCTGGCCATTATTTTTGGGGGGGGAACCCCGGATTCCGGATGCTGCGCATCCTCCATCCGGGGTTATTCAGGTTGGACCCCTATCGGGGTCGGGGGGGGCAGCACAGGCAGTCATCGCACCCTAGACATTCCCTGCACCTGCGGCCGCGCCCCTTTATTCCTTTCCTCCTTTCCCCCTTTATTCCTTTCATCCTTTCCCCCTTTATTCTACCCTCGGTTCCGCAAATCATCGATGAAGCGGATGAGTTCCTGTTCGTCGTACACGAGCACTTCGCGGGGTTTGGAGCCGACGGCGGGGCCTACGATGCCGAGTTGTTCGAGTTGGTCCATGATGCGGCCGGCGCGGTTGTAGCCCAGTTTGAGGCGGCGCTGCACCATGCTGGTGGAGCCGTGTTGTTGCTGGATGATGAGCTTGGCGGCGTCCTCCAGCATATCGTCGAGGTCGGCGTAAGTGAGGGCGCTGGAGCCAGCCATTTCCTCGTCCGTATTGTATTCGGGCAGCAGATAGGGCTCAACGTAGCCGCGCTGGTTGGCGATAAAATCAATGACTTCCTCCACTTCCGGGGTATCGATGAAGGCACCCTGGAGACGAACGACGTCGCCGCCGTTGGAGAGCAGCATATCACCGCGGCCGATGAGCTGATCGGCGCCGCCCGCGTCGAGGATGGTGCGGGAGTCGACTTTGGCCGTCACTTTGTAGGCAATGCGGGCCGGGAAGTTGGCCTTGATTACGCCGGTGATGATGTTTACCGAAGGCCGCTGCGTGGCAATGACGAGGTGGATGCCGACGGCACGGGAGAGCTGGGCCAGGCGGGCGATGGGCATCTCTACCTCCTTACCAGCGGTCATGATGAGGTCAGCAAACTCATCGATGATCAGCACGATGAAAGGCAAAAACTTGTGCCCCTTCTCCGGGTTCAGGCGGCGGGCCACGAACTTTTCGTTGTACTCTTTGATGTTGCGCGCCGCTGCTTTTTTGAGCAGGTCGTAGCGCTGGTCCATCTCAATACAGAGGCTGTTGAGAATGTGGATGACCTTGGTCGTTTCCGTAGTGATGGGCTCCGTCTGCCCGGGCAAAAAGGCCAGGAAATGGCTTTCCAGCTTGGCGTAGGGAAAGAGTTCCACCTTCTTGGGGTCGATCATGACGAGCTTCACCTGTGAGGGGTGCTTCTTGTAAAGCAGCGACATGATGATGGAGTTGATACCGACGGACTTACCCTGGCCAGTGGCACCGGCCACGAGCAAGTGGGGCATTTTGGCCAGGTCAGCCACCAACACTTCGTTTTTGATGGTTTTCCCCAGTACCAAAGGAAGATCCATCTTGGCGGTGCGGAATTTTTCGCTTTCCAGGACTTCCCGCATCCCCACCATCTGAGGGTTCTTGTTGGGTACCTCGATGCCGATGGTCCCGCGACCGGGGATGGGCGCAATGATGCGGATGCCGAGCGCGGCCAGGGAAAGGGCGATGTCGTCTTCCAGGTTCTTGATGCGGGAAATCCGGACGCCGGGGGCAGGGACGATCTCGTAGAGCGTTACCGTCGGGCCAATGGTGGCGCGGATCTTGGTAATCTCAATTTTGTAGTTGAGCAGCGTCTCGATGATCTGGTCCTTATTCGTTTCCAGTTCGGCACGGTCCACCTCCGCTTTGCCGCTTTCGCGGTCGAGCAGCAGCTGCAGGTGGGGAGACTCGTAGCTGGGCAGGTCGAGGGTCGGGTCGTAGGGTTCGGAGTGATCCTGGTTCTCCTCCGTCACGGCCAGGCTGGTGTCGATGCCGGTGTCGCCGTCGGCAATGATGAGATTGTCTTTGCCGATCGAGAGGGGGTCGTGGCTGACGAGCGTCAGGTCGCCTACCGCATCGAGGGGCATCTTCATTTGGCTGCCGCGGGGCTGCTCGAAATCGCGGTCGGTCTCCAGCTCCGGTCCGTCCACTTCAAAGATGCTTCCGTCGCCCGGCGAAAGCGATCCGGGGGCGGATTTTGGTGGCGGGGGCGCGGCCGCAGGTGCCAGGGGAGGGTTGGAAGGAGCGGAGAAGGCCGAGCCGGTGCCGGGTGCATCAAAGCGTTCCGGGCTCGGTTTGCCACGGAAGCGGATGCGTTCCGAGAAGTGATCGACGATGTCCGTCCGGATCTGCCGGGGGGAGCCGTTGAAGTCGATCCGGGCCTCGAAGACCAGGTAAAGGCCGACGAGGGCCAGCAGCAACAGGATGACGCCAAAGCTGCCAAGGACGCCGGTGAGGTGATCGACCAGGTATTTACCGATGCCGCCGCCAATGGGGAACTGCATCCAGCCACCCACCGCAAACTCCAGGAGTACGGCCAGGGCGAGAATGGCAAGCATGACTTTGACGAACAAAGTTCCCATCAAACGCAGGGGTTGCCGACGCAGGCGGTTAAGCCCCAGCATCCACAGCAGGTAAATGAGGCCAAAGCTGGGTAGGCCGAAGAGGTAGTAGATGTAGAAATTGGAGAGGAAGGCGCCGAGCCGGCCCAGCCAGTTATCCACCGTCGGGCCATCGGCCAACAGCAGTTTCCAGCTGAAGCGGAGCACACGGTCCTGGTCTACCTTCCAGGTAAAAAGGTAGGAAAGAAAGGCTACGCCCAGGTAGACGGCACAGATGAGCAGGAGCACACCGAAGAGTTTCGGCAGGCGTTCGTCCTTCAAGCCCATCCGCAGGCCGAGTTGTCCGGGATTTTTTTTCTTCGCTTTGGCCATACAGTAAGTCTGAGCGCGAAAGTACAAAATTTGCCCCACTTGCTGCCCAATTGGTGCCGGCGAGGAAGTTTTTTGCTGGCCCTGCCCTTTTCTGCGGGGCGTATCCGCTGGCTGCCGCAACTTTACCGGACCCGCAAAACTTTCTACCCATCGTCTTACCCAAATGTACCAAGCCATGATCGATTACCTCCAACTCAACGCAGAACAGTGGAACCGCCGCACGCCCGCCCACCTGGCGTCCAGCTTCTACGACGTCCCCGGCTGGCTGGCCGGCAAAGAAAGCCTGATGGCACCCGAGCTGGCCCTGCTGCCCGCAGACCTGCGCGGCTACAACATCCTCCACCTCCAGTGTCACTTTGGCCAGGACACCCTGAGCCTGGCCCGCCGGGGGGCTACGGTGACCGGCGTTGACCTGAGCAGCGCCGCCATTGCTGCGGCCCGCGATCTCGCCAAACAAGCCAATTTGGCGGCCACGTTCATTAACTGCGACCTCTACAGCCTGCCCGAACACCTGGACAAGACCTTTGACATCGTCTTTACCTCCTACGGCACCATTACCTGGCTGCCCGATCTGGCACGGTGGGCCGGTATCGTGGCGCGCTACCTAAAGCCCGGCGGACAGTTCGTCTTTGCCGAGTTTCACAACATGGCTTACCTCTGGAATGAGGACCGCACGGGCATCAAGTACCCCTATTTCAACCCCCAACCCATCGTCGAGACGCTCAAGGGCAGTTACACCGACGGCAGCGAGGAGGTTACCGGTACTGAAGTCAACTGGGACCATACCATCAGCAGCGTCATCAATGCCCTGATCGGGGCCGGGCTCACCCTGCGTAGTTTCGTGGAGTACGATTATTCCCCCTACAATTGCTTCGCCGACATGGTGCTGGCCGCGCCGGGGAAGTGGCATTTACGGCAAATGCCGGGTTTAATTCCTCTGGTGTATACTTTGGATTGTGTGAAGTGATGACGGGATCGTTTTCTACCCTTTCGCCCGCCCCGCCAGCAAAGGTGCCAGCGTTAGGGCAACTAGGGTGGCAGAAATGGCCGTCACTACCAGGTTTCCGTAATGCTGCGGGTCTAAACCCGTACAAAGCCGTAGGGTTACGATGAGCGAAACGATAGCGCCCACGATAAACCAATAACGCCACTCAATGTTCCGCGCCGCTACCTTTTCCGGTGGCAGCCTGTACAGCGAGAAAAATATAACCATCCCGCCTAGTAAGGTGCTTCCGTGTTGTAAAACTTTGAAGCTGGGAAGCATTGTGCCCAGGATATCAACCGAGCGGGTAAGGGCAGGAATCCGTTCCAAAAAAAACCATTATGGTGCGTAAAACCATCCCATAAAATATGCGAGGCAGCTCCGATCAAAATGGAAACGAGCACCACCCACCAATGCTGCAAAAAATAAGCATTCCAGGAAAATGATGTAAAGGCTACCAACCGATCCCGCAAAATCATCGGTAAATTCTCGAACAAAGCGTTACGCACAAAATGGTGGAAAATAAAGGACAGTAAAATCCCCATTGGCAAATCAAACCAAAACATTCCCGCCAGCGTATGGCTGAAATTACTTTCGATGCGCATTTTAATGAAATACTCGAAATCAGGGGTCAAGCTACCGATGATGAGCCCAGTCATGGAGCACCACCGCTTGGGCAAATAAGCGAAAGGTAAAACTACGGCGGGGTGGGCAAAGGTAAATGGCAAGGGATCTTTTTTAGGCTTTTTAACGAGGCGGAGGGCTTACCAGCTTAGGGAGTCCTTGCTCCGCACGTAATTAACCAACTTAAGCAGTCCCACGAAAAAGCAAATTTGCCCAACCGTGTTGATTATTCCGGCGAAAATACCTAAAGTCCTGGCATCAAATTCTCCGCTGTAAGAAAAAAGGCCCGTAAAGTTGGCGTAGACCCAAAAAAGGCTCTGGAGGAGCACCATGGTGCTGCCAATAAGCATCAAAACGGTGCCCGAAGAGCGATGCCGCTGGTGCGCAATGACGCAGACAATGAGCCCGAAGGCCAGTATCGCCGGTCCCACCAGCATACTGAGCAGGGTGATTAGGGAGTCTTGGGAAACCATCGGGCAATGCTTTTGCGGGTAAGGTACAAAAGAAAGGTGGGCACCAAATAACGCCCAAACCAAAATATCCGGCAGAATGGCTGGCCAGGGAAAACCATTCTCCATCCGCTGGGTTCCTAGCCTGAGCCTCAAAACGCTCTCCTCCCGCCCGTGAAAATCCTCATCCTTTTCGACATCGACGGCACCCTGCTCTATTCAGATAAGGTGGATAGCCGCTGTTTCGCGGCCAGTTACGGCAGCATTTTTGGCCGCCCTTTTCCCACCATCGATTGGTCGCGCTTTCCGGCGGTGACCGACCACGTCATCTTCCGCACCGCCTTCCACGCGCATTTCGGGCGCTACCCCACTACCGGGGAACGCGAGCGCTTTGAGGAGCACTATTTGGGGGCGCTGACGCAGGTGCGGGGCAAGGACCCGGGAATAAGCAGGGAAGTACCCGGAGCCGTGGCCCTCTGGCACCGCTTGGCCGAAGACCCGAACTACACCATCGGCATCGCCACCGGTGGCTGGCAACGTCCCGCCGCCATCAAACTCGCCCACGTAGGCATCCCCCCTAACCCACCCTACGCCGCCTACGCCAACGACATGCACCGCCGCGAAGACATTCTCCAACGCGCCATCACCCTGGCCCAGGCCGAACACCCCATCCACCGCGTCGTCTACGTCGGCGATGCCCTTTGGGACCTCACCACCACCCGCGCCATGAACATTCCCTTCCTCGGCGTCCGCCTGGCCGGAGACCACGCCACCCTCCAACGCCACGGTGCCCGCCGCGTCATCACCGATTACCAAGACCAAAATGCCTTTTTTGCCCACATTCACGCGCTGCTGGAAGAAGATTAATGGTTAAAAAAAGCCTCGGATTCCGACCATTCTCCACTGTCTAGCCCACTTTTCCCCTAAACCCCCACCCGCCAAATTGCCCTACAGAAAAATCTTATTTCCCCCGTAAAAAGACTGGCAAAAGAAATAGAGGCAAAGTGCCACTCAAACAGCCTTTCGCACCTTTTTGGGGTAACAACAGAATTTTATTCCTAAGCATCCATCCGCAGAGCCATTAAACAAACAATTATTCCGCCACCTATTGTGCCGTAAGAAAAATACCCCGACCTTTGCGGCGCGAAACGGAGGCCCCCAAAAAACGCCCCCGCTTCCATCCGTAAAACTGATACCCTACATCATCCCAAATCTCAGTGAACAATGCGTGCATCTCAAGAAATCAATACCCCCAACAACTACCGCCTGACCCCCGCCCAGCGCCGTCTCTCCGCCGGTAGCGTAGGCACGGCCGGACTGCGCAAAGCCGCCAACCGCAGCCTGCTTCCCCCCGCCCGCAAAGCCGAAATCGCCGCCGCCATCACGGGTGGCCTGGTGATCCTCTGCGTTGCCGCTGGACTGCTGGCGTAGTTGCCTTCTCTCTTACCTTGTAGCCTCCGATGTGCTTTCTGCGCCTGACCTCGTCAGCGCAAGAGCATATCGGAGGCTTTTTTATTGCCCTTTGATGATTTCTACCCGATGGATGGCCGGACGAGACGTCCGGAACCAGCCGCACATCTGACATCTGACATCTGACATCAAACATCTGATGTCAGAACCTCCCCAATATCCGTCCGCGCCGCTTGGATGGCTGGCAATACCGCCGCCACGAACCCAATCCCAAGTGCCCCGAGCAGAAGCCAGCCTTCGGCTGCGAGAAAACGCAGTGGATCGAGTTGGTAACGGAAATCATCCTCGATATTGGCAGCTACCAGGTAAAGAATCCCGTGGCTAAGGAGGAGGCCCAGGACGTAGCCCAGCACCGCCACCGTAAGCCCTTCCAAAATAATGAGGCCAAAGAGCTTTGGCCGGCTCGCCCCCATTACCCGCAGCAGGGCCAACTCATACCTCCGCTCCCGCAGGGACGAAAACAGCGCGATAAAAATACTCAGTGCCGAAACAAAGGTGATGGCCAGCACCAGAATGCCCAAAATGCGTTGCCCCGAATCAAACTGCCGCCGCACCTCGCTGATTTCGTAAGCCGGGTTGGCCGCCAGTAACTCGGTATTTTCATTGATGTTCCGCGGAAAACTCAGCGCCTGGAAACTGCTGGCGTTTTTATAGCGCACCAAAACGCTGGTAATTTCCTTCTCGGCCCCCTCCTCCAGTAAGCTGCCAATCTGGCTATGGTCATGACCAGCATGATCGTGGTCATGATCATGGTTATGTTCGTGATCGTGGTCATGCTCGTGATCGTGGTCATGGTCGGCTAGTGCACTGGTGTCCTGCGCTGGCGTGGTGGGTTCCGGCCCGTGGTCTTCGTGGGTGTGCCAGTAGGTTTGGTTGGTGGTCAGGATCAGCTGATCGAGCACGGTGCCGCTGGGGGCCAGGACACCGACTACCTTAAATTCGTCGTCGTGCTCAATATTGTCTTCGCCCTCGTCGAGGATGCCGTGGGTGGAACGGAAAGTGCTGCCAACGTCCAGGTGTAATTTGCTGGCCACCTCTGCGCCAATCGTCACGGAGAAATCTTCTTTCCAGGCGGCTCCCGTGGCCACTTGCGCGCCGTACCAGTCCAGGATTTTCGGGATCGTTCCAACGATGCGGTAGCCGCCGTAGTTGTCGCCCAAAGACAGCGGAATCGCGTCAGCCACGATGGGGTGCTGGGGATTAAAAAAGGCTTTGACCTGGCCCAGGCTGACGTTGCCGGTGGCGTACCCCACGTGGTACATGCTGTTCAGGGTCAATTCCAGGGGGCTTCCCTTGGCCCCCACCACCAGGTCGATGTCCGCCAGGTTGTTGTCAAACTGCTCGTCGGCCTGTTCCCGCAGGTTGAGCAGCAGGGAGATGAGGCCAATACTGAGGGCAAAGAGCAGGACGCTGAGCAGGGCCGTCAGGGGCTTGTAAGCCAGGTTTTTCCATGCCAGTGCCAGAAGGTTCATAGGTGGGTGCGTTGGTCGATGATGCCGGTCAGGCGATTGTCGTGGGTGACGATGATCAGGGTGGCGTTAACGGCCGCAGCCTGTTGCTGGAGGAGGCCGAGGACTTGGCTGGCGTTGTCGTCGTCAAGGGCCGAAGTAGGCTCGTCGGCCAGCATCAGCGCCGGTTGGTTAATCACTGCCCGGGCGATGGCCGCGCGTTGTTGCTGCCCCACGCTCAGGCGCGCTGGCAGGCTCCGGAGTTTTTCGCCCAGCCCCAGCACATCGAGCAGTTCACGGATGCGGCGGCGGTCGGTGGTTTTGCCCGCCAGGCGCTGCGCCAAAACCAGGTTTTCCTCCACATTGACGGAGCGGACAAAGTGCGCCGTCTGGAACACCATCCCGATGTTTTGTCCGCGAAACTGGTCGAGCGCCGCCGTTGAGAGTTTGCCCAACTCCGTACCGTTCACCACCACTTTTCCGTGGCTCGGCGACCGCAGTCCGGCCAGCAACTGCAGCAGCGTTGTTTTGCCGCTGCCCGATTTTCCGAGCAGCAGGTGGGTGGCCCCGGGGGCACAGCGCAGGTTGGGAAATGTCAGGCTTTCGCCGCCGGGATAGCGGTAGGCCAGGTCAGTAGTTTCGAGCATGGGCTGGTCATTGGCAGTCTGGGGGCAGCCATTCCTGGAGAATATTGGCTGGTGCACAAGGTAAGGTGCCGCGAAGATTTTTGTTGTTTTATCCCTCCGCAATTCGCTACCAGGCTCATTTCCTCCGTTCGGGATCAGGTCGCTTTGGGCGCGGCCGCAGGTGCAAGGGAAAGGAGGAAGGAGCAATGTATGGGCGGCCAGCCGAGGCGTCTCCCTTTACATATACCCCGGTTGAGGCTGTCCCCACCCGAAGGTTTACGTTTTGGGTGGGGACAGCCTCAGCCAAGACTCCTCGGCGAGCCAAAATTTGCCCCTGCGGAAAAGTTGCCCAGCCAGGAAAGCACCCAGCAAGATTCTTCCCCTATCTTCACCCCGCCCAATGATGAAGCCCGTGCGCAGCCTTTTATTCCCGCTCCTTGCTTGCCTTTTCTGTTCCCTTTCCCTCGCTGGCCAGGACGGACTCTTCCCTGCCTTCGATATCCGCTCCCGCCTGCTGGGCGGTACGGGGCTCAGCGCGGAGGGCATTGATGGCCTGTGGACCAACCCGGCCGGACTGGCCGCCAGCCCCCGCAGCATCGCCGCCAGCGCCGCCGCCGAACAGCGCTTCGGGCTGAGTGAACTGACGATGGCCAACGTCGGTGCGAGCTACGGAACCGGACTGGGCGGCTTCGGCCTTCAACTGGGCAGCTTCGGCTTCGATGCCTACCAGGAGACGCGGATTGGACTGGCCTACGGGCGGCAACTGACGGAAAATTTTCGCGTGGGCCTCGACTTCGTAGGCTTCGCCACCAACACCGAAGCCTACGCCAGTACATTCGACGCTACTTTCGGACTGGGCTTCCAGCTGCGCATCATCCCCGAGCTTTCCATCGGCGCGCGGGTGTTTTCGCCGTTCCGCGCCGAGCGTTTCCCCGATGAGTACCTGCCCCAACTGCTCGCCATCGGCCTGAGCTACCAACCTTCGGAGAAAATCATCGTCAACGCCGAAGTACACAAAGACAGCACCTTTCCGCTGCGGACCCGCGTAGGCCTGGAATACCTGCCCGCCGAAGAACTCAGCGTCCGGTTTGGCGTTGCCACGGAAAACACGGAATTGTCGTTCGGCCTCGGCTACGAAGTAATTGATGGCCTGGAGCTGAGCGCCGGGGCCGTATGGCACGAATTACTGGGCATCTACCCCGGCGTAGGGCTGCGCTATCGCCAGGATTAAAAACGAATCCCCTGGCGGGTGGGCCGTTGCCGGTAAAAGGCACCCATGCGGATGCCCGTCACGGCGGCTTCTACGCCTTTGTTGCCGTGTTGGCCGCCGGCGCGATCGAGCGCTTGCTGGTGGTTGTTGGGCGTGAGTACCCCGAAAATATAAGGCTTCCCGGTGGCGATGCTGAGGTTGACCAGGCCCTGGGCAACGGCATTGTTGATGTATTCGTCGTGTTGGGTTTCGCCTTTGATGACGCAACCCAGGCAGATCACCACGTCGGTATTCTCCCGGCTGGAGAGGATGCGGGCAGCGGCGGGCAGCTCGAAAGTGCCAGGGACTTGCACGACGTGAATTTTGTCTTCCTGCGCACCGTGTTGCAGCAAGGTGCTCAGGCACCCTTCGTACAGAGCGTGGGTGATGTCCTTATTCCAATCCGCCACCACAATGCCAATCGTGAGTTCGGCCGCGTCGGGGATGTTGGATTCGTCGTAGGTGCTGAGGTTTTGCAGGGCGGAGGCCATGGAATTGCGCTTTGGGGTGGAGGAATTAACCGCAATGATACAGTTGGCTGGCGTTCTGGGTTGCGACCGCAGGGAAAGGGCGTTCAATTCCCTGCAATTACGCTGGTCCTGCGCCAAAATTTGGGCCACCGTGTAACGGTATGGAAGACTGAGTCATGAAGCCTTCGTTGGCAAGGTTCCGGTTTGGTTTGCGGATCGAAACGGCGGACTTGCCTTGCGAAAACCAATTGTTCATTACTCACCCCTTGTCTGGAATGCGTTACCTCATCTTTACCTTGCTCTTATTCGTCTTTCTTTGCACCTGCGACCGCGCCCAAACGAGCGAAACGGGCACCGCCACCCCGACCGCCGAAGCTCCCCCAGCCCCCGAAACTCAGGCACCGGCTAAAGAAAAGCCGACCGACCTGTGCACGGTAGTGACCGAAGAATTTGTTCGCCAAGCCATCCCCAACGCCAGCGATTTCAGCTATCAAACGGGCAATTTTATTGGCTTGATTGGGTGCACGGCCACGGCCAACATCAACGGCGAAGCCCACCGCATCACCCTCACTTTTCAGGAAAATGCGCTGACACCGGAGAAGTTTGAGAAAATGCTGGAGACGCTGAAAACGCTGGGCAGCGACAGCCCACCGGTGGAAATTGAGGGCATCGGCGACCGTGCCTACGTGCAAGCGGGCAGCATGGGCGGGGCGATGTTTCTGGAAGGCGAAGACGTTTGGAAAGTGGTGGTCAAAGACCCCAAAGAAAACAACAACACTGAGCTTTCCGAGCGCTTGCTGCGTCAACTGCGCTGATTGCTGCGTACCTTTGCGGCATGCGAATACTGCTCAAATTCCCTTCCCTGCTGGCCGGCGAAGGCAGCCTGGCGTCCTGGTTGGTACTGGCGGCAATTCTGCTCCTGGTAGCGGGCGTCTTCACCTTCGTGTTTCGCTCCATGCGCGAGCGGGAATAGGTCAGCGAAGTCTTTCCAGCAGGCTCGTTTCCCAGCGGGCGTAAGCTGCGGCGCGTTCCTGTGCGTAGCCGCCGGGCACAATGCGGTCCAGCAGGTGCTGCCGACCGAGGGCGCTGGGCAGGTCATCCGCCAGATCTACGGAAACGCCGGCGGCCAACGCAGCACCGACCGCGCCGGTGGTGTCGTACACCTCAATGGTCGCACCGGTCAGGCCAGCAATCGTTTCGCTGAAGACCTTGCTCTGGAACAAGTTGTCGTTGCCCACCCGAATCGTACTCAGGTCTACCCCCAATTCCTGCATGATGCGCATGCCGTAGACGAAGGCGAAAGCGATGCCTTCGAGGCCAGCCCGAACGACGTGGGCGCGGCCGTGGCGGTTGAAGTCAAGATCCAGCAGATGAGCACCTACATTTCGGTTGCCGAGCATTCGTTCCGGGCCATTGCCGAAAGGTAGGCAGTGCAGGCCGTCGCAGCCCACCGGAACCTGGCTGGCCAGCTCCTCAAGTGCCCCGTAGCTGAGGTCCGCGCCGCCCACGAGGTTGCGCACCCAGCGGTGGAGGATGCCCGCGCCGTTGATGCACAGCAGCACGCCGATGCGCGGCACTTCGCCGGAATGGTTGACGTGGGCGAAGGAATTGACCCGCTGTCCGGGGTCGTAAGCCAGGCGATCGGTGACGCCGTAGACTACCCCGGAGGTGCCGCCGGTGGCCGCTACTTCGCCCGGGGCTAAGACGTTGAGGCTCATGGCGTTGTTGGGCTGGTCTCCGGCGCGGTATCCAACGACGGTGCCGGGGTGGAGGCCGAAGTCGGCGGCTGCCTCGGGCGTCAGTTGCCCTTGGTAGCCGACGGCCGGGACGCGGCGGGGAATCTTGTTGGCGTCCAGTCCCATGGCATCGATGACGAGGTGGGCGAGGTCGTTTTCCTGGAAGTCCCACAGTACGCCTTCGCTCAGTCCGGTGACGGTGGTGGTCGCTTCGCCCGTGAGGCGGAGGGCGAGGTAATCGCCGGGCAGCATGGCGTAGCGGGCGCGGGCGTAGTTATCCGCTTCGTTTTCGGCGACCCACTTCAGCTTGGCGGCGGTGAAATTGCCGGGGCTGTTGAGGCAGTGGCCCAGGCAAGCTTCCGCTCCGATGGCATTGAAAGCGGTTTCGCCCGTGGCAACGGCCCGGCCGTCGCACCAGATAATGCTGGGCCGGACGACCTGGTGATCGGCGTCTACCAACACCAGGCCGTGCATCTGGTAGCCGATGCCGATGGCTTTGATGGCGTCGGCGGCGACCTGGGTCTTTTCAAGAATGGCGTGGGTGGCTTCGCGGGCGTAGCGGTACCAGTCGTTGGGGTCTTGCTCGGCGTAACCGGGGGCGGGCGCGGCCATATCCATTTCGGTGGCGGGGGCGCTGACGCGGGCCAGCACCTTGCCGGTGGCGGCTTCTACGAGGGCTGCTTTTACGGAGGAGGAGCCGATGTCGTAACCAATAGTGTACATGGGTGGGGGCTTTTGCCTGGTTTGGTGGGGGCTAAAGGTAGGGTGTTGAAGGCAGGATCGCGATGGCTTCGCTACTTTTTAGGGTACAGATTTTTTGTCCTCCCCCCGGGAGTGTTCAATAACCTGTGTCTAGGTTAGATAATAGTAAAGCGAAGCTTTACAGCCCGCAGGGCGCGCAGCGTCCCCGGCTCCTGAGGCCGTA
>NZ_JACSIT010000047.1 GCF_014349155.1 Neolewinella lacunae | reverse complement strand
GTGAGGTCTTTCGTCAGCGCCAGGTCGTAGGTCTGATCAACCGTGATCGTCTCATCGTCCTGGTCGTCTTCCGTCGGTACGTCGTTGTCCGGCGTAGAGTCTTCGTCGTCGCCGTCGTCTTCGGTGATCTCCGCAACGTTGGTCAGGCTCGTGCCCTGGAAGGTCGCATCAATCGTGTAGCTCACGTTGAAGGTCAGGCTCGCGCCCTGTGCCAGGACGCTGTTGAGCGTGAAGGTGCCGTCGCCGTTGTCCGTTACGTCGCCGCTGTTCAGGCCAGCGTAGGTCAGGCCCGCTTGCGGACGGTCTTCGACCACCACCGTTGCGGCATCCAGGCTGCCCTGGTTGGTTACCGTGATGTTGTAAGACACCGTGGAGCCTTGGGTGTAGGGACCCGCGGAGGTGAGGTCTTTCGTCAGCGCCAGGTCGTAGGTCTGATCAACCGTGATCGTCTCATCGTCCTGGTCATCTTCCGTCGGTACGTCGTTGTCCGGCGTGGAGTCTTCGTCGTCACCGTCGTCTTCGGTGATCTCCGCAACGTTGGTCAGGCTCGTGCCCTGGAA
>NZ_JACSIT010000046.1 GCF_014349155.1 Neolewinella lacunae | reverse complement strand
ACCGCATCAGCACCCCGCAGGGCTACCGCCACCAGGCCGTCACCGGCACGGTTCAGGTTGATCGCGCCTTCGCCTGCGTAGCTGGCCGTCACCAGTTCCAGGCCAGCGGCCAGTTCGATCGTGCCCTGGAAGCCCGCCAGCTCAGTGCTGCGGATTTCCATCGTGTGCGTCTGACCAGCTTCCAACTGCGCGTCAGCAGCTTCGATGGAGGCCGTAGAACGTCCGTTGCCCACTACGTCACCGTAAGCGAAGGCTACGAAGTCCGCATCCAGGATGCTGCCCGTCAGGTCGTTGGCATTGTACACCTCGGGGAAAGCCGCAGCGTAGGGGTTGCTCACGTCAACGTCCGCCGGTACGAAGCCCCAGCTCTCGCCGGTAGCGTAGTTCGCGTCAAGGCCGAGGATTACCCGCTGGATCGCAACGAGGTCCAGTACGTTCAGGTTCCGGTTCTGGTCGACGTCCGCCGCCAGGTAGTCGTAGGGAGAAGTGAAGTCCTCAGCACCCAGGATCACGTTGGCGATCTTGACGATGTCCGAAGTCTTTACATCCTGTACGTTTACCGCTACGGCGTACTCGGGTTGTACCGTGTAGTCCGCGCCCATCGTCAGGTCAACGAAGTTGAACTGACCAGCAGCGTCGGTCAGCACCGTCTCGTCCATCGCGCCGCCTTCGCCCGTCAGCGTCACCGCTACGTTGGCCATGGCGCGGTCCGTCCGCGTGGCGATCGTTCCCGTCAGGTTCGGACCAGCCTCACCGCACACGCCGTCCTGGAAGGCCTGGACTTGTACGATGACCGAGCAGTAGTCCGCACTGCCGTTGTCGGCAACGGCGTACACCCGCACCGGTACGTCCTGATTGACTACCTCGCAGTCCAGATCAATGCCCAGACGGCCAGCCACTGGCGTGAAGCCGGCAACACCCGCTTCTTCTTCCGTGTAGATGCTGTACTTATCGATCAGGTTGCCGAAGCAGTCGAACACATCGCTGGCGATGAAGTCCGTGGCCCAGATCGCAGCCATACCACCACCCTGGCCGTTGGGCATCAAGGTCACGGTCAGCGTCTGGATACAGATTGGCGTCGGCGCTTTGTCCGGCGTTACACAGAACTCCAGGATCTCCACGTCGAAGTTACCACAGCCGTCCGCCGCCCGGATCCGGATGGCGTGCTCGCCTACTGGTACGTTCGTCGCGCGGATCGAGTAGCTGCCGTCGCCGTTGTTCGTCAGCGTGATGCCTACGCCCAGCGCCGCAGCGTTGTCCGGACGGAAGCCTTGGGCTACGTCGTAGTTCGCGTCCAGTTGCAGCGTCACGTCAACGTCGGAGCACTCGTCTACCGCCGTGAAGGTCAGCGTCAGGTCGGCCGTGCACGTTAC
>NZ_JACSIT010000045.1 GCF_014349155.1 Neolewinella lacunae | reverse complement strand
CTACCGCAACAAAACAAAGTCCCCCTTATACACCACCGTCTCCCCGTCGCGGAAACGGACGGTAGCGGAGTACACAAAGACCTGCGGATTCATCACCCTTCCCTTGTGGAAACCATCCCAGCCGAAAGCCGGGTCGTTGGGCAGGAAGCCTCCCAAAGATCCATCAGCCGTCGGGGCCAGGTTGGCCGTAAATACCGCTTCGCCCCAACGGTCGTAGATGGCGAAGTCCTGAATGGACTCCACCTCATCGAGGTCGCCGTTGATGAAGAAGATGTCGTTGATGTTGTCGCCGTTGGGGCTGAAGGCCGTCGGGAAGTACACCGGCCGGTCTTTGCGGACCAGCAGCATCTGCCGGTCGGTCGCCCGGCAGCCGAGTTCATCGACCACGGTGACGGAAATCATCTGGGTCTCGCGGGCCACGAAGGAAATACCGGCGGTTTCCCCGTCGGTTTTCAGGCTGTCGGGCTGCCAGAGCAGGGTATCGATGGCGTTGCCACCGTTGATGCTGGCGGTGATGAAGATCTCTTCGCCGTAGTTGACCGAAGCACTATCGCCGGGGAAACGCAGGCGGATGGTCAGTTCCTCTGGCTGCGTCAGGTCCAGCAAAATGTTGCTGAAACAGCCGTTGGCGTCGATCACCTGCAGGTCGTACTGCTGGGGCATCAGACCACCAAAGAGGGTCGTCTGCCCGCGCTCTTCACCGTTGAGCAGGAAGCGGTAGGGAGGCCGGCCACCGTTGACGCCCGTCACCAGAATCGCTCCGTCGTCGGCCTGGAAACAGGAAATCTGGCTGATTTCCACCTCCATCACCGGTGCTTCGGTCTCGGAATCCACGGTCACTTCGCTGAAGGCGCTGCAACCAATGGCGTTGGTCACTTCCAGGCGGTACACGCCCGGCTGGCCAACGTCAATCAGCAACTGATCGGCGTCCATAATCACCACGTTGGGGTCGGCGCTGGTCCACAGGTAGGTGTAGCCCGGACCCATTTCGGAAGCGCTGCCGTTGAGCGTTACCATGCCCGTGTTGCAGGTCAGGGTCTGGCCCTGCCCCGCGTTCGCCACGGGTGCGGCGAGGAGGCGCAGGCTCACTTCCGCCGTGGCGTCGGGACAACTGCCCCCCTCCACCGTGTAAGCGAAACGGTAGTTTCCGGGTGCCAGTCCCGCTGGGTTGAACTGCCCGGTGGCCGGATCCAGGCTGCCGTTGGGCACGCCGCTGCCTGTCACTACGGACCACACCCCACCAGCGTCAGCACCGGTCAAACGGCTGCTCAGGTCGACCATTTCCGTCGTGCCCACGCAGCGTTCCAGGGCGTCCTGGGCGGCGGTGCCGGCCGAGACGGGCATTTCTACGGTGACCATTTGGCTGGTCGTCGTCGCGCAACCGTTGGCCGTCACGGTCAGGCTAACCGCGTAGGTACCAGCCAGCGGCCAGCGCAGATCGTAGCGTTGGTTGCCGTTGTCGGTGACCGCCGCGCCGGCAAAATCCCAGGTGTAGGTGGCCTGTGGATCGACCGTGCCGAGGACGGCCAGAGCCGTATTTGTAGCCGCACAAATCAGGTCGTCGGAGACAGAAAAATCAGCTGCGGGCAGTGCAAAGACCTCCACCAGCAGCACGTCTTCGTAGCTGCACAGCGCCTCCTGGACGTAGCTGACGCGCAACAAATGCTGTCCGATGCCCGCCACGGAAGGGTCAAAACTGAAGCTGCCGTCGTTGTTGGCGATCACGCCGGGACCGGTCCAGGTAGTGACGCCGGAGCCGTCCGCGCCGCTCAAATTGGCCATCAAGGTGACGCGGGTGGTGGCGTCGGCGCAGAACTCGGTTTGCGCGGCCGCAGGTGCAAAGGTCACTTGGGGGCAAAGCCGGGCACTGCAAGCCACGTCTGCGCTGGCCGGGCTCAGGTCGCAAGTCGTCCCGCTCCGGACGGACCGCACACGGATCGACACCGTCTCTCCGAAGCCGAGGCCGCCAATGAAGAAGCTGTTCTCCGCCTGCGTAGCCCCGAAGGGCCCGCCGTTGACGCTCACCTGGTAGCCGAGGATGGCCTCGGGCACCAGCGGCCATTCAAAAAGGACACCGTCGAGGTCCTGCCGCGCGCAGAAGGGCACGGGAGCCGCCAGCGTAGGCGTCACCTCAATGGTAAACTGGTTGCTCACCGTACATTCCGCCGTAGCGGTGACGGTGACGATCTTGGTGCCGGGAGTGTCCCAGCGGACGGAGTAGGTCTGGTTGCCAAGATCGGTAGGGATGCCGCCGTCCCAGTCCCAGACGTAGGTCGTGCCCGCATCCACGGGGTCGGCCAGCGAGACGTCAATGGCGGTGCCGGCACAAACCTGCGCTGGCGTAGGATCCAGGCCTGCCAGAGGCAACTCGAAGATGGTCATGGTGACTTCGTCCTGGGAGTCGCAAATGGAGGGGCCGTCGTAGGCCACCGTCAGGACGTGTACCCCCGGGCCAACGGCGGTGGGATCGAAGAAGAAGTTGCCGTTATTGACCACCACGCCGGGGCCGCTCCAGGTGAAGGAGCCCTGTGGCGTGCCGGCGGTCAGCGTGGCGGAGAGGGGCAGCAGGTCAGTGTCTTGTCCGTTGCAGAACTCGGTGTCGGGCGTGGTAGCCATGGCCAGTCCGGGCGGACAAGGGGCGGTGCTGCACTCCAGCGTCGTGGTTGGGCCGTCAGGGCAGGGGCCGGTGCCCGTGGCGTAGATGGAAATCGTCAGGGTAGTCCCCGGATCGAGGCCACTGACGGTGAAGCTCGTCTCGGCGGCCGTCAGGGTGGCGGAGTTGCCGTCACTGAAGTCCAGCTCATAGCCCGTCGCCCCCACTACCGGATCCCAGTTGAAGGTGATGGATTCCAACTCCTCGGGCGTGCCGCAGCTGACGACCGGCGC
>NZ_JACSIT010000044.1 GCF_014349155.1 Neolewinella lacunae | reverse complement strand
CTACCGCAACAAAACAAAGTCCCCCTTATACACCACCGTCTCCCCGTCGCGGAAACGGACGGTAGCGGAGTACACAAAGACCTGCGGATTCATCACCCTTCCCTTGTGGAAACCATCCCAGCCGAAAGCCGGGTCGTTGGGCAGGAAGCCTCCCAAAGATCCATCAGCCGTCGGGGCCAGGTTGGCCGTAAATACCGCTTCGCCCCAACGGTCGTAGATGGCGAAGTCCTGAATGGACTCCACCTCATCGAGGTCGCCGTTGATGAAGAAGATGTCGTTGATGTTGTCGCCGTTGGGGCTGAAGGCCGTCGGGAAGTACACCGGCCGGTCTTTGCGGACCAGCAGCATCTGCCGGTCGGTCGCCCGGCAGCCGAGTTCATCGACCACGGTGACGGAAATCATCTGGGTCTCGCGGGCCACGAAGGAAATACCGGCGGTTTCCCCGTCGGTTTTCAGGCTGTCGGGCTGCCAGAGCAGGGTATCGATGGCGTTGCCACCGTTGATGCTGGCGGTGATGAAGATCTCTTCGCCGTAGTTGACCGAAGCACTATCGCCGGGGAAACGCAGGCGGATGGTCAGTTCCTCTGGCTGCGTCAGGTCCAGCAAAATGTTGCTGAAACAGCCGTTGGCGTCGATCACCTGCAGGTCGTACTGCTGGGGCATCAGACCACCAAAGAGGGTCGTCTGCCCGCGCTCTTCACCGTTGAGCAGGAAGCGGTAGGGAGGCCGGCCACCGTTGACGCCCGTCACCAGAATCGCTCCGTCGTCGGCCTGGAAACAGGAAATCTGGCTGATTTCCACCTCCATCACCGGTGCTTCGGTCTCGGAATCCACGGTCACTTCGCTGAAGGCGCTGCAACCAATGGCGTTGGTCACTTCCAGGCGGTACACGCCCGGCTGGCCAACGTCAATCAGCAACTGATCGGCGTCCATAATCACCACGTTGGGGTCGGCGCTGGTCCACAGGTAGGTGTAGCCCGGACCCATTTCGGAAGCGCTGCCGTTGAGCGTTACCATGCCCGTGTTGCAGGTCAGGGTCTGGCCCTGCCCCGCGTTCGCCACGGGTGCGGCGAGGAGGCGCAGGCTCACTTCCGCCGTGGCGTCGGGACAACTGCCCCCCTCCACCGTGTAAGCGAAACGGTAGTTTCCGGGTGCCAGTCCCGCTGGGTTGAACTGCCCGGTGGCCGGATCCAGGCTGCCGTTGGGCACGCCGCTGCCTGTCACTACGGACCACACCCCACCAGCGTCAGCACCGGTCAAACGGCTGCTCAGGTCGACCATTTCCGTCGTGCCCACGCAGCGTTCCAGGGCGTCCTGGGCGGCGGTGCCGGCCGAGACGGGCATTTCTACGGTGACCATTTGGCTGGTCGTCGTCGCGCAACCGTTGGCCGTCACGGTCAGGCTAACCGCGTAGGTACCAGCCAGCGGCCAGCGCAGATCGTAGCGTTGGTTGCCGTTGTCGGTGACCGCCGCGCCGGCAAAATCCCAGGTGTAGGTGGCCTGTGGATCGACCGTGCCGAGGACGGCCAGAGCCGTATTTGTAGCCGCACAAATCAGGTCGTCGGAGACAGAAAAATCAGCTGCGGGCAGTGCAAAGACCTCCACCAGCAGCACGTCTTCGTAGCTGCACAGCGCCTCCTGGACGTAGCTGACGCGCAACAAATGCTGTCCGATGCCCGCCACGGAAGGGTCAAAACTGAAGCTGCCGTCGTTGTTGGCGATCACGCCGGGACCGGTCCAGGTAGTGACGCCGGAGCCGTCCGCGCCGCTCAAATTGGCCATCAAGGTGACGCGGGTGGTGGCGTCGGCGCAGAACTCGGTTTGCGCGGCCGCAGGTGCAAAGGTCACTTGGGGGCAAAGCCGGGCACTGCAAGCCACGTCTGCGCTGGCCGGGCTCAGGTCGCAAGTCGTCCCGCTCCGGACGGACCGCACACGGATCGACACCGTCTCTCCGAAGCCGAGGCCGCCAATGAAGAAGCTGTTCTCCGCCTGCGTAGCCCCGAAGGGCCCGCCGTTGACGCTCACCTGGTAGCCGAGGATGGCCTCGGGCACCAGCGGCCATTCAAAAAGGACACCGTCGAGGTCCTGCCGCGCGCAGAAGGGCACGGGAGCCGCCAGCGTAGGCGTCACCTCAATGGTAAACTGGTTGCTCACCGTACACTCCGCCGTAGCGGTGATGGTGACGGTCTTGGTGCCGGGAGTGTCCCAGCGGACGGAGTAGGTCTGGTTGCCGAGATCGGTGGGGATGCCGCCGTCCCAGTCCCAGACGTAGGTCGTGCCCGCATCCACGGGGTCGGCCAGCGAGACGTCAATGGCGGTGCCGGCACAAACCTGGGCTGGCGTAGGATCCAGGCCTGCCAGAGGCAACCCGAAGATGGTCATCGTGACTTCGTCCTGGGAGTCGCAAATGGAAGGGCCGTCGTAGGCCACCGTCAGGACGTGTACCCCCGGGCCAACGGCGGTGGGATCGAAGAAGAAGTTGCCGTTATTGACCACCACGCCGGGGCCGCTCCAGGTGAAGGAGCCCTGTGGCGTGCCGGCGGTCAGCGTGGCGGAGAGGGGCAGCAGGTCAGTGTCTTGTCCGTTGCAGAACTCGGTGTCGGGCGTGGTAGCCATGGCCAGTCCGGGCGGACAAGGGGCGGTGCTGCACTCCAGCGTCGTGGTTGGGCCGTCAGGGCAGGGGCCGGTGCCCGTGGCGTAGATGGAAATCGTCAGGGTAGTCCCCGGATCGAGGCCACTGACGGTGAAGCTCGTCTCGGCGGCCGTCAGGGTGGCGGAGTTGCCGTCACTGAAGTCCAGCTCATAGCCCGTCGCCCCCACTACCGGATCCCAGTTGAAGGTGATGGATTCCAACTCCTCGGGCGTGCCGCAGCTGACGACCGGCGC
>NZ_JACSIT010000043.1 GCF_014349155.1 Neolewinella lacunae | reverse complement strand
GGTACGAGCGTAACGTGCACGGCCGACCTGACGCTGACCTTCACGGCGGTAGACGAGTGCTCCGACGTTGACGTTACGCTGCAACTGGACGCGAACTACGACGTTGCGCAGGGCTTCCGTCCGGACAACGCTGCGGCGCTGGGCGTAGGCATCACGCTGACGAACAACGGCGACGGCAGCTACTCGATCCGCGCGACAAACGTACCGGTAGGCGAGCACGCCATCCGGATCCGGGCGGCGGACGGCTGTGGTAACTTCGACGTGGAGATCCTGGAGTTCTGTGTAACGCCGGACAAAGCGCCGACGCCAATCTGTATCCAGACGCTGACCGTGACCTTGATGCCCAACGGCCAGGGTGGTGGAATGGCTGCGATCTGGGCCACTGACTTCATCGCCAGCGATGTGTTTGATTGCTTCGGCAACCTGATCGACCAGTACAGCATCTACACGGAAGAAGAAGCGGGTGTTGCCGGCTTCACGCCAGTGGCTGGCCGTCTGGGCATTGACCTGGACTGCGAGGTAGTCAACCAGGACGTACCAGTGCGGGTGTACGCCGTTGCCGACAACGGCAGTGCGGACTACTGCTCGGTCATCGTACAAGTCCAGGCCTTCCAGGACGGTGTGTGCGGTGAGGC
>NZ_JACSIT010000042.1 GCF_014349155.1 Neolewinella lacunae | reverse complement strand
GGGGCCGTCTAAAAAGTCAGCCCCAAAGCTGTGGGGTGCGCCACGGTGGCTGTGCTGGTTGCGTTCTGACACATTTAAGAAAAAATATGTGTTCCTTTTTTGGGCCTCCCCACATGCTGGGTGGGCCTTCAGGGAGTTAAAAATGCCGTCTAGACGGATTTTTGGGCCGTTTTAGGTCATTTGGGCCCTTTGTACGACCGGAGTAAGCAGACTACGCCCTTGCTCAATCGATAATTTATGTAATCGACGAAGATTTGTGGCTATCGAAAGGAGGCCCATCTCAATGTTAACCCCCGTAAGTCCCTTTAGTGTAAACCGACGTCTTCCCAGATTGGCCTTCAAGTTGCCAAAGAAGCCCTCGACTTCTGCGTTACGGCGCAGGCACTTTGCTCTACCCTCTTTCGTGCTCAGACGAGCTCGGGCTTGCTGGCGATAGCTTTGACCTTTGTGGCTAATGGTTACCACTCGGTTGCCGTCTTGTTTATGACACATCCCGCGCAAGGGGCAGCCTATGCAATTGACGGCTTTGTACTTACTTGTTTCACGGATATACCCACTTGCTGTTTTCTCCTCTCCCTCTCCACAATACGTCATATGCTGACCCATGGGGCATATCAGCACATTTTGCTCTTCGTTATAGTATAACTGGCTTGGCGCAAATGGCGCTTTAAGTACTCCTTGCTCTTCCTTGTAATAGCCCGGGTATTTGAGGTAGGCTTCTATCTCCTTGCCCTCACAATAGCGATAGGCCTCTTCGTTGCCATACCCCGCATCGGCTGTAATGGCCTTGGGCAAGTTCAATCCGATTTGGCTTAAGATCGATTCGGTGTCTTCAAGATGAGGAATGAGGCAGGCCGCATCAGAAGGCGTCTGGTGCATTGTCCAGTTTACAACAAAGTGGTTTTCCGTTCCCACTTGAGCATTGTAGCCGGGTTTTAGCTCCCCGTTGCCCAAGTGGTCGTCTTTGGGCCTCATGAACGTAGCACCATGATCCGTTTTAGAGTAAGACGACCGATCTCCCAGTAATTCTTGCTGGCGCTCATATTCCTGGAGTTTGGGCAAGGACTTGCTCTCCAGGTTTTTCAGTTTTGTCTTTGCCTTTTTGACCTCTTTGGCTTCCTCCTTGGTGCTGGGGGACTGACTTTCTAAGGCTTTGTTGAGTCGATCAATCGTTTCTTGGACTGCTGCACTGTCGCTGAGTTTGTCCCCTTGATCATCCCCATCGGCAGCTTGCTCATCCTCTTTATCCGCTTTTTCACATAAAGCGTCAATCTGAGAAACGATCATCCCTATCTGGTCTAGCACCGACTTCTTGTAACGCTCAACGTTTGACTTCCAAACGAAGGTGTACCGGCCAGCTACTGACTCCAGTATAGTGCCATCTAAAAAGTAATCATCCAGCTTGACATAGCCTTGTTCATGTAAAGTCAACAAAACGTGGGCAAACACTTCCTTTACCCGGCCACCCATGCGGTGCTTGCGAAAGTTATTGATCGTATTGTGATCGGGAGTGGACATCCCACTTAGCCACATGTAGCACACGTTCTCATAGCAAGCCTTCTCAATCGAACGAGATGAGTACACCCGATCAGAATAGGCATAAACCAACACCTTAAGCAGCATCCGAGGAGAGTACGCGCTACTGCCACCTCCTAAATAGGTGCTTAGGATCGAATCAATGTTCATCCCATCTATAATCTGGCTGATCAGCCGCGCCTTATGATGAGGCGGTACCATGTCGGCAAGATGTGGAGGGAATAGCAAGCCTTGGTTCTGGAGGTCAGGCTTGAAAACTGCTCTTTTTGTGCTCATCGGCTACGGGGATGGGAACAGCCTCAAAATACTACTTTTTCGTATTTTGTACCAGAATGCCCCCCTAGTAGACTTTTTAGACGGCCCCTGGGGTTGTGCACCGCGATTTAATTTCTCCCGTTCCTTTACTCCTTTCTTCCTTTATTGCCTTACTAGAAGACGAGGGTGAAGGCGGCTCCCGCTGCGCCGTTGCCGTAGAGGGGGGTGAGCATGGCGCGGGTGCGGTGGCGTTTTTCCCACCAGCGGTGGAACTCGGGCACCATGATGCCGCTGAAGGCACCCACGCCGAGGCCGATGGCGGAGTCGGTGGGGAAGTGTTTGAGGGCTTTGACGCGGAGGAGTCCGGTGACGGCTCCGGGGACGGTGGCGGCCGTGTAGATGAGGGCCTTTTGCCCGCCGGTGAGGTCGGGGTTATGGTCGGTAATGATTTTGGCGTAGAAGTACCAGCCGGTGGCGGTGGTGGATACGTGGCCGCTGAAGGCGCTGTTTTGGGTATTGCCGTTGGTGCGCAGGCTGAACTCGGTTTCTTCGTAGTAGGCCCGGGGGCGGAGACGATCGATGCTGGCGGGACCGAAGGGGGCATATCCGTAGAACATACCCTGCAGCATCTGGGCTTCGAGGTACATGATGGTGATGTCTTCCCACTCGTCGCGGTACTTCTTCCAGGCGAAGAGGGTGAAGGGCGCGAGCTGGCCGGTGATGAAGAAGACGTCGGAGATTTTGGCGTAGGACTCGGCTTTGGCGGGGTTTTGCCGGAGGCCCCAGCGATCGATGCCGGGCACGTCGTTGGGATCGAGGCGGTCGAGGTCGGCCTGCGTAAGGGAAGGCTTTTCGCGGAAGTCGGCCAGCTTTTTCTGGCTGAAGTAGAAGCCGGCGGCGGTGACGGGCAGGCTGAGGAGGGGCTTGACGCGGTAGATTTTGGCGGGGGCGACGGTATCCCGAACCTGGGACAATACGGGCTGGGTACCCAGGCAAAGGGCAAGCAGCAAGAGGAGGTACACTTTCATAGGGGAGGCTTACAGCAGGTTTATCGAGTACAGTAAAGGATGCTAAACCGGGTTTATGTTGTAACGAAGGGCCCATCCCGACGGTTCGCCTGAACCAGAATGTGAATGAAAAGCAAATGCAAGGGACGAAATATGCATACCTTAGTACGGTCGCATCTAGCCCTAAAAATTCCCATTACTATGAAAGTACATCTGCTCCTCCTCGCCCTGCTCCTCGGGACTTTCCTTTGCACCTGCGGCAGCGCCGGTGATTCAGCAAGCGAGGGGATGCGCCCCAGCATGGAAGAATACGCCCGGACGGAAGCGTCGCCCGAAATGGATAGGTCCACGGCCGACGCGCCAGAAAGCGAGGCGATTCCGCAACCCAGTGCGCCCAACAATGCAGGGCGCGACGCGGCCAAGATCATCTACACGGCCGAGGTGCGCGCCCGCGTGGAGCACCTCGATTCGGCCCTGGCGCGGATCACCCGCCGGGTGAATGAAAGCGGGGGCTACCTCGCCAGCCAGTTCCGCAACAATTCGCCCTACGAGCACACGGCTACTTTGCAGATTCGCCTGCCCGCCGAGCGCCTGAACCCCACCCTGGCTTACCTGCCCACGCTGGCCGCCCAGATCGACCACCAGAACCTGAGCAGCCAGGACGTTACGGCCGAGTGGCTCGACCTCGAAAGCCGCCTCCAGACGAAGCGGGACGTCCGCGACCGCTACATCGAGATCCTGCGCAACCGCGCCCAGAAGGTGGAAGACATCCTGAACGCCGAGGAAAAAATTCGCGTCATCACCGAAGAAATCGAAGCCAAAGAAGGGCAGCTGCGCTACCTCCGCGACCAGGTCAGCCTCTCCACCCTTACGCTGACGCTCTACGAAACCCAGGAGTACCGACCCACGGGAGAAGCCTACCAGCGGAGCTTCGGCAGCAAGCTCCGCAGCAGCCTGGCCATGGGCTGGGAGCTGATTCAGTCGCTCGTACTCGGGCTGGTCAGCATCTGGCCATTGCTCTTGCTGGGGGGTATCGGAGCATGGTTTTTCCGCCGCTGGCGCAGCAAACGGTCGGCCAAATAATTTCGTTATCTTTGTATGATGACCGTTCAAGCTCTTCCCATCATCGCTTTAGACGACGCCGAACTGCTGCTTAGCCTGCACAGTTGGACGCTGGACCAGTACGAAGCGATGATCGCTGCGGGTTTTTTGGGTGACGAAGACCGGGTGGAATTGCTCCTGGGCAAAATTGTAAATAAGGATTTAAAAGGGGTTTTGCACTCGTATTGTGTGCAAGAGTTGAACCTCTATCTCTTCCGGCATTTTGGTGATCGCTTCATCTGTCGGCAGGGTCAGCCCATTGCCCTGCCGATGCACAGTATGCCGGAGCCGGATTATGTCTTGGCCCGTAATGTCAAGCACCGCTTCCGCACCAAGCGCCCGAAGCCAGCCGACGTGCAGCTCATCATCGAAGTGGCCGATACTACTTTATCCCGTGACCGCGGTACGAAGGCGAAGCTATACGCCTCTTTCGGTATCCAGGAATACTGGATCCTCAACCTGATTGATTACCAGTTGGAGCTTCATTTGAATCCTACTGAGCAGGAGGGCTACGGGAATGTGCAGTTTTACAGCCGGGGGGAGGTGTTCAGTAGTCCGCTCTTGGGCGAGCTGGCGGTGAATAGTCTTTTGCCGCGTATTCGCTGGGAGGAGGAGTAGGCACCGTTGAATTTAACATTTACGATTAAACATTCAACATTTAAAATTTGCTTCGCGGGAGGTTTGGTTGATTGTAACGAGGAGCGTAATCAGGGACCTGAGGCTCAGAGGTGTTTGTCCACTAAGGACACGAAGAGGGACTAAGCGGTGCTTGTTTTTTCCTTCAGCCGGATCGTAAATCCGAGGCAATGGGGGGCTTGTTTTTTTGGAAAAACGGAGTAGCTTGGCCCGGCAAAAACACACCAGGCCGGGGCATTTTCTGCCTGGGCGGCACCACGCTAATTCATCATCATGTACAGTTCCATTACCGCCGGGGTTGCCGGCACCGGGTTCATCGGCCCCGTCCACGTCGAAGGTCTGCGCCGTTTGGGCGTCCGCGTCAAAGGGCTTTCCAGCGCTACCCTGGCCCTGGCCGAAGAAGCTTGCCAACAGTTGAACCTGGAGCACGCCTACGCCGACTTCGACGAAATGCTGGCCGATGATGAGCTTGACGTTATCCACCTGGCCGTCCCGAACGTCCTGCATTACCCCATGGTGAAGGCCGTGCTGGCCGCCGGAAAACACGTGATGTGCGAAAAGCCGCTGGCCATGACCTCCGAGCAGGGGCGGGAGCTCGTTGCCCTCGCCAGCCAGAGCAAACTCAAGGCGGGGGTGAACTACAACCTCCGTTTCTACCCCATGAACCTGGAAGTGAAGCAGCGCCTGGCCCAGGGCGATGCCCGCATCTTCACCGTCGTGGGCGGCTACCAACAAGACTGGCTGCTGTACGACACCGACTATAACTGGCGGGTACTGGCCGACCAGGGCGGCGCACTGCGGGCCGTATCCGACATCGGCACGCACTGGCTGGATCTGGTACACTTCACCACCGGATTGGAGGTTGAGGCCGTTTTGGCTGACCTCAGCACCGTCCACCCCACCCGTCGCCGGCCGAAGGGGGAGGTCAGTTCCTTCAACAACGAAAAGCTGCGGGACGAAGACCTGGAAGCCATCTCGATTACTACCGACGACTGCGCCAACATCCTCCTCAAATTCAAGGGAGGGGCTAAGGGGCAGCTGTTCGTCACCCAGGTCAGCGCCGGCCACAAAAACCGCCTGACTTACGACATTGCCACTTCCGACGCCGCCTACGAGTTCAACAGCGAGCGGCCGAATGAATTGCTGATCGGCCGGCGCGGTGCCCCGAGCGAGTTCCTGCTCAAAGACCCGGCACTGCTTACCGGCCTGCCCGCGCCCTACGTGAACTACCCCGGCGGCCACAACGAAGGTTTTCCCGACACTTTCAAGCAGTGTTTCCGCTCCTTCTACGATGCTATTCTGGCCGGCGACGCCGAGAACCCCGCCGAGAGCCTCTACGCGAGCTTTGAAGACGGTCTGCGCGAACTCGTCATTTGCGACGCGATTATCCAGAGCCACGCTGAGCAGCGTTGGGTGTACCTGTAGTACCCACTCCCCCGAAACTTGCAAGCTGTTGCATCCTTGCCTACCTTGCGGGCTGTGCAGCAAGAAGTAATTTACGCGAAGTTTCACCAGCGGCTGATTGCCCGCCTGATTGACCTGGCGATCGTCAGCCTTCCCCTGAGCCTGGCGATGCTTTTCAGCGTCGTGTACCTCAAGTCATTCGCCCTGGCGGTGCTGTTTTCCTTCCTGGAGGCGGCCTACAAACCCCTGGCGGAAGCCATCTTCGGCTACACCATCGGCAAGCGGGTCCGCCGGCTTCGCGTCGTTCGCCAGGGTGATTTTGCACCCATCGACCTCAACCAGAGCCTGCTGCGCTTCCTCCCCTGGGCCACCATCTTTTTCGCCTCGGTGTTTATCCTGCACCGCCACCTCAACGATCCGGGGATGGCCGACGTGAACAGCGTCGAAGCCTACCTGCTTTTTTCCCAGCAGCACGTACTGGCCGATAACCTGGTCATTGCCCTGATCAATTACCTGCCGCTGTTTTCCGTGATCTGGATTTTTTCGGATCCGATGCAGCGGGCTTTGCATGATCGGGTGGCGGGGACGGTGGTTTTAGTGAATGCGTGAATGCGCTACCGCACGGGACAGGGAATAAAGGCGGAAAGGAATAAGGGATTAAAGGATCTACCGCTTAATTCAAATTTCTGCAAAAAAAACCGGCCACCCACCATCCCCGGGCCTGGTGAAAGGCGGGGCTTGGCGGATGGCCGGTTGGAGGGTTTTGCTGACTTTGGGTCGCTTACATCTCCGTGGGCAGCGCTTCCAGGGTGAAGGTGCGGGTGACGGGGTTGAGCGGGGTTTCCACCATCGCGTCGTCCTTCATCAGGGTCAGTTTCACGGTATTTTCGCCCATGGGGAGACCTTTGAGCAGGTAGGGTTTCCACTCCGTGATTTTGAAAGTCTCGGTGCCATTTACTACGGCTTCTACGAAGTAGCCATCCTGGCCGAGCGTGACGTTGACGGGGTAGAAATCGAGCATAACGTTGGTCGTTTCCTTTTCTCCCTTGTAGCTGCCTTTGGGGCGGCTGTAGAAAAGCATCGGTTCGGTGATTTCCTTGCTGCTTTTGAAGGCACCACCGGCTACATCGGCCATTACGGCGCGGTGGGCGGCGGGGGTTTTGATGGACTCGTGATAGCTCCGGCTCAGGAAAGTGAGGATGTGGTGGGGGCCATCGGCAATCGTCTGCTCAAACTCCGGCGTGTACTTCGCGATGTAGGGTTCGTTGTCGATGATCAGGTGGACGTGCTGGCCTTCGGCGGAGTTGGCGCACATGACCGCGTCAGCGTCCGGCGTTTGGGTGCCGAAAGTGTAGTTGCTGGCGGCGTAAGTGAACTTGCCGCCCTGGTAAGTCCAGTTGTCGATGCTCGCATCGGGGAAGCCGGTGGTTTCGGGCATGGGCTCCAGGGTGACGGCGGCGGGGATGGCGGCGATGGAGTCCGCAATACGCTGGGCTTCTGCTTCGGCGTCGGCCGTTTGGTTGGCATTGTCTCCGCAGGCGACGGCAAATACGAACAGAAAACTCAGGGTGATGAATTGGAAAAAGCGCATAGTGTAGAGCGTGGTTTAATTAACTAATGGGAGTAGCAATGTGTTGGTATGGCTACGGGGAGGTGCGGTGCTGTTGTGCCGCCGCCTCCCGTGATATAAAGCTAGTAAAGCGGGATAAGTTCGTGAATAAAGCAAGAGAAATCGTGGAAATGCGGGTCGATGGCATGGATTGCAACAACTGCGCCATGTCCATCCAGCGCTTCCTGGAACGCAAGGGGATGACCGAAGTGATGGTCAATTTCCAGACCAAAGAAGTCCGCTACCGCCGCGACGACCAGGCCCTGGACGCCAGCGCAGTAAAGGCCGGCATCGCCAAGCTCGGCTACACCGTTGTGGAAGAGGTGGAAGACCACCACGGCCACGTCCACTCCTCCGGCAACGCCGCCCGCAACCGTCTGCTGTTCTGCGCCGCCCTGACCGCCCCCCTTTTGCTGGGCCACGTGTTTATGGCCTTTGGTGTTCATCTCGCTGCGCTCGAAAATGGCTGGGTGCAGCTGGCGCTCGCCGGACCGGTCTACCTGGTCGGCGGCCTCCACTTCGGCCGTTCGGCTTTCGCGGGCCTGCGCGAGCGGATGCTTAACATGGACGTCCTGATCTTCCTCGGCGCCACGGCCGCCTTTGTCTACAGCCTCGTCGGCCTCTACTGGCAAGACCCCCGCTACTACTTCTTTGAAACGGCCGCTACGATCATCACCCTCGTGCTGGTCGGCAACTGGCTCGAAGCCCGGGCCGTGGCCCGCACCACCACCGCGATTGGGGCGCTGACGCAGCTCCAGGAAAACTTCGCCCTGCGCGTGATGGACTCCGGAGCGGCCGTCCGCCTGCCCGTCGAGGAAGTCAGCGTGGGCGACCGCCTGCGGGTAAACAACGGCGACCGGGTGCCGCTGGACGGGACGATCCTGGACGGCAGCCTCTCCGTCAACGAAAGCATGTTGACGGGCGAAAGCCTGCCGCTGGAACGCGGGGAGGGGGAGCACCTCCTTGGCGGCTCTTTGGTGGTGGCCGGGCAGGCGACCTTCCGCGTCACGGCCGCCTACCGCGATGGCACGCTGGCCAGGATCATCGACCTCGTAAAAACGGCCCAGGCCGATAAGCCTTCGCTGCAGCGGCTGGCCGACCGTGTGAGCGCCATCTTCGTACCCGTCGTCATCATTATCGCCATCCTCACCTTTTTGGTGGGCTGGCTGACGGGCTACGCCACGGCCACGCAGGCACTGATGAACGCCATTGCCGTCCTCCTCATCTCCTGTCCCTGCGCCATGGGCCTCGCTACGCCAACGGCCGTGATGGTGGGCGTCGGGCGGCTGGCGCGGCTCGGCGTACTCATCCGCGGCGGCAGTACGGTGGAACGCCTGGCGGGCATCGAGCGCATGGTCTTCGACAAAACCGGGACATTGACGACGGGCGACCTGCGCGTCGAAAATTTCAGCATCACGCCCGGGGAAGACGCCAACCGCATCCGCTCCCTGTTCTACACGCTGGAGCAGTATTCGAGTCACCCCATTGCCGCCAGCATCCGGGGCTATTTGGAGGCGGAACGGGCACCGGACACTGCGCCGGGCCTGACCGTGGAAGAGACACCGGGCCTGGGCCTCACGGCCCGCGATGTGACCGGGAATCGCTACTACCTGGGGGCTCCGCGTGCCTTGCCCGCCGGAGTTGCGGTGCCGGAAGAAGCGGCGGTGGTGTTGCTGGAAAACGACCGCGTACTGGCCTGGCTGAGTTTGGCCGATGAGATCAGACCGGGGGCGCGGACGCTGGTGCAAGGATTGGTAGCGGCCAACATCGAAACGGTGCTGCTGACCGGAGACCGCCGCGCCAAAGCCGATGCCGTAGCCCGCCAACTGGGCATCGGAGCAGTGTTTGCCGAACAACTGCCCCAGCAAAAACTTGACCTCATCGCCCGCCTCTCCGCCGAAAAGCCCACGGCGATGGTCGGCGACGGCATCAACGACGCAGCAGCCCTTTCCCGCGCCGACCTCGGCATTTCCCTCGGCGGTGCCTCCGCTGCGGCCCTGGATGCCGCCCAGATCGTCCTCCTCCGCGACGACCTCAGTGCCCTCGACGAAGGCCGCCGCGTTGCCGCCCTGACCCTCAAAACCATCCGCGAAAGCCTCTTCTGGGCCTTCAGCTACAACATCGTCGCCATCCCCCTGGCGGCCCTGGGCTTCCTCAACCCCATGTGGGCCGCGCTGTTCATGGCCTTTTCGGACGTTGTCGTGATCGGCAATGCTATTCGGTTGAAGGGTAGGAGGGGGTAGGGGGATTCTGTTGTTTTTGAGATAATTTTTTTGGGGAGTTTACATTACCCCGCCCGATTGTATGAGCTTACTCCAATAGCTTTTTAATATTAATTTCTTGATTAGATAGTGTTGTGTCCAGTGCTCTGTTATCAATGATCAAAAATGAATCGATTATGAACAATTCATTGGTGCTGCAATACCCACTCCAGGCGTCTTCATCATAAACGCATGTGTCTATCTGAATGACTGTCTCGGATTTTGACAGTAGGTTTCGAATGTGTATGGAATCAAATTGCTCATTTTTTCTAAAAAGAACCAAGTTGTTGTTTGGCAAGTAATTTGCGTACATATATGTTTCTACGTTGTAGTCATCGAGAAAAATTACAGCATCTCCTGTGCAGGGGCCGCCACACGACATGGAGATTACGACATAATTTTCAGTGCAGAATTTAATTCCAGAAAACCCAAACCTGGTTAATTCTTCATAAGTAATATCGATGGATTCCTTCGTCACTCTATTCTTTAGCGTCATTTGGTAGTTGCCATTGGGTGTTCCCTTTAGCGTTATGCCGTATTTTTTCGTGTAACATTCCATGCAATCTGTATCCTGCGCATCTTCATCGCAACAAGTACAAGGAAAATTATTAGCAAAAGTGTGCGATTTTTTGTGCCAATAATCTTCAATGAATCGCCATTTGTCGTCATAATAGCCTGGGGGACGGAGTATGCTGTCCTTGAGATGACTTGAATCATTTGACAATTGATAGATAAATATGCCCTTATTCGCATCGCTAACTTTGCAGCCACGACCTTCTATTTTCCCTAACTTGTTTACCACTAATTTTGCATCTATTTCGATTAAATAACTGCTCCAATCTGAGTCAGCGCACCCATTCCCCGAATATGTATAATATAGCGGTTTGTCGCGTAACTTTTCAACGGATTCGAAGTCATTGAATCCTTCTACCATTTTCCAAGTGGTTGTTCCTTTTTGGTACAACGCTAGTTCGTAAGATGCGTTATTGCCATAGAAGCAATATAAGATATCTGTATGTCCATCTTGGTCAAAGTCAATAAATTTGACTTCACTTACATGGTTTTCAACATTGAATAAGGTGTCTTGATTTACAAAGGTGATGTTTCGATATTCGTCTGTTTGAATAATTCTTATCGTGTCAACTTGGTTAACAACTTGTACTTTCACATAAAGTATCGAGGAATCGATTTCTACGGCTTGTTGAGGGATTACTTGGTTGTGAGTCAGGTTGTCTTGGTTTCTGTTTCCTTCATCGGTGCACGAAAAAAGAAGAGTGGTTGCGACAATAAAAATATGTACTATATACTTAATCATTTGTATTTTGTAAAGGTACCGTGTGACAATGGTCCGCTGCGATTTCAAGCTGCTCTAGCGGCGTAGTTCCTGACCTCCGCCAGTACCTCTTGACTTTTTGGCAGGTTCGGGTCAATCCCACACCTGCTGAAAATGCGTAAAGCCAAGCGCTCATTGGTATAGGCAGTTGTAATATCAGCCATGGAAAATGCTCCGCGTTCAAGGTCGGGAACCGCTAAGTGGTGGGCAGCTTTAGCCAAATTAACTACCGTTAGCGCGCAGTTGACGTGGAAGTCGATCTTAAGCCAATCACGCCCTTGCCCCTCTTCTAAACCGCTGAACTGCTTGCCATCGCGGAAAATGAATTCTTGTTGGTAACGACAGCGGTAAGCATGGACAATTTGTTCGGCTGGCTGATCAACATCGGTGCTCATGTATACCTTCACAGACTTGATTTTGTTTTTTTCGTCAAGTTGGTGTATAACCACGATACGGATTTTTAATCCTGCTACTTTTAGTTGAACCACGCCCGTCCAAGCAACGGTTTGAGGTGAACTCAGCGCTTCCACTCGACTAAATACGGCAGGATCAAGGTTAAATAAGTTGACAAAGCCAGCATATTCCTTAGGCCGCCCTTTTGACTTTTGTGGTCCGCTGTAGTAGTAGCGCAGACTGACGTTTTTACGCAAGCGGGAGACTACATGAAAACCTGCATTGACAACGCGTTGGATGAATGGATTTCGGGAAAAGTACGCATCGACTACCACGTATTTACTGATCTGGAGCAGTTCGTCAGCCCGTTGCTCAAGGATTTCGGCATAATAATCCAGCAAAGATT
>NZ_JACSIT010000041.1 GCF_014349155.1 Neolewinella lacunae | reverse complement strand
GGGATAGTTCAATTAAGTGTGTCTGGGTTAGTTATTACTCTATCGCAAGGCGTAGCCTTGCGACGAGCGCGCGATCCGCGCCGCACAGTCGGAGGCCGAAGGCCGGAGACTGCGCGGCGCGGATCGCGCGCTGCCATTTTTAGCTTGGCCCCATGTGCTTGGTTACCCGATCCCCATACAGCTTAACCAGATCGCGCTGGATGGCCTTCCAGCCATACGCCTGTTTGCGCCACGACTTCTCGTTATGCATTAGGCTCAGGTACACCTGCTTCATCAAGGCCGTATCTGATGCCCAGGCAGCCTTGCCCTTGATGAGTTTACGGATGATTCGGTGGACGGCTTCCACGGGGTTGGTCGTATAGATCATTCGACGTAGGGCTATCGGGAAGTCTAGGAAGGCCATCAGCTCATCCCAATCACGACGCCAACTGACGACGATACTGCTGTACTTGTGACCCCACTCTACCTCAAAAGCCTCTAGGGCTGTTGCTGCTGCCTCCTGAGTGTCCGCCTTGTAAACCGCCTTCAAACCTCTTACCACCGCCTTCATGTCCTTGTCATCTACGAAGCGCGTGGTGTTGCGCATCTTATGCACCAGGCACTTCTGGACCACCGTGGCCGGGAAGACATCATTCATCGCCTCACTAAAGCCCGTCAAGTCATCCGTGCAGAAGACTAAAACGTCCTCGACGCCACGAAACTTTAAGTCCTCAAGTACCAGTCCCCATTGGTTAGCACCCTCATTTTCAGACATATACATGCCCAATAGGTCCCGATTACCGTGACCGTCAACAGAGTAAACAGTGTAGAACGCACGGCTGGAGTACTTGCCCTCGTGGCGGACTTTGAAATGGATCGCATCCATGTAAATTACGGCATAGAACTCTAAAAGTCGGCGGTTACGCCACTCTTGAATGACTGGAAGTACCTGGTCCGTAATGGCCGATATCTTGCCCGCCGAAATGTCCACCCCAAACATCGTCTGGAGCAACCGCTTAATGTCCTCAACCGAATTACCCTGCGCATACAGAGCTAGTATCTGCGTGTCCAAACCACTCGATAGCTCTCGCTCTCGCTTGGGTACTAGCTGGGGCTCAAAGGTCCCCTGCCGGTCCCGCGGCGTACGGATCGACAAGGGGCCAGCTTCGGAAAGAATCGTCTTGTCGGTGTAGCCGTTACGCTTGTTCTCCTCCCCTTGGGCTCTCGTCTCAGCAACATGGCCTAGGACCTCGCCGTCCAGGGCGGCATTAACCATCGTCTGGAGCAGATGAGCAAACGGGCTACCTTGCTCTAGTAGGGGTTTACGCGAGTAAAGCTGCTCGTGCATCTGCCGGAACTGCTCAGGATCGCTGAACAACTCTTCCAGCGTGGGATTTTTACTTTTCTTTGCCATAAATCACGAATCTAAGTTGTGTGAATGTAGACACACTTAGATGAACAGTCTCGGCCTGTCACGGGCGGCAGCTCCTTTATTCCCTTCCTCCTTTACCCTTTATTCCTTTCCCGTATCTTGTGCCCGCAGAACCGCATCTGCGGACTGCACAACGCCCCTTTGCCGCATGCAATTCTCCTCAAAACTCATCGAAGAAGCCGTAAATTCCTTCGCCAGCCTGCCCGGGATTGGCAAGAAGACGGCCCTCCGCCTGGTCTTGCACCTCGTCCAACGCCCGGTCGAAGACAGCGTCGGCTTCGCCCAGGCCATCGCCCGGATGCGGGAAAACATCCTGCACTGCACTACCTGTGGCAACCTCAGCGACCAGCACGTGTGCTCCATCTGCCGCGATCCCCGCCGCGATCAGTCCCTCATCTGTGTGGTGGAATCGATCCGCGACGTGATGGCCATCGAAGACACGCGGCAGTACCGCGGGCTTTACCACGTCTTGGGCGGCGTCATCGCCCCCATCGAGGGCATTGGCCCGGCCGACCTTAACATCGACTCCCTCATCGGCCGCGCGCGGCACCCCGATACCCAGGAGATCATCATGGCCATCAGTCCCACGATTGAGGGCGATACCACCATCTTTTACATCACCCGCTTGCTCGAAGACGTTGACATCACCGTGAGCAACATCGCCCGCGGGGTCTCCTTCGGCGGCGAGCTGGAGTACGCCGATGAAGTGACGCTGGGGCGGAGTATTGTGGCTCGGACGCGGTTGTAAATGAGTGAATGCGTGAATGAGTGAATGGGCTACCGCACGGGATAGGCGAGACAACAGCGTAGGTAATGAGAGCACCGTAACGGAGTGATTGCCGGTTGTTGCAGGGTGTCTGTTCAAAAACTCAGGGAACTTGGCCGATATAGGCCGAGTCTTCCCCTAGGCACGATGAACTACTGCACTATGAACTACTGCACTATGAACTACTGAACTGAACTACCTCCCCAAAATCCGCTCCCTATCCTCCGGCCGGTTCGCATTGGTCAGGGGGGCTTCGTCGCTCAGTTCCAGGAGGGCGATTTCGCTGTTGATCAGCAGTTTGCGCGGGCAGGCGTAGCCGAGGGCCAGGAATTGGAGCAGGCGGGCGTAGGCGCGGGGTTCGTAGATGGCGATGAGGGGTTCGGGGAAAGGCTGGCTAGCGCCTTTCACTGCCGTGGCGTACTGCCGGGCGTCGCGGGTGGCGACCAACTCCCGGAGCGTCGGAGCGTCCAGCAGGGGCAAATCGCAGGCCAGGACCAGCCAGGCGGCGTCGGGGTCCGTCAGCAGCGCCGAGCAGATTGCGCCGACAACGCCCATGCCCAGGAAGCGGTCGGGGATCAACGGTACGTCCGCCACGGGAGGATGCTCGGTGGTGGCGACGGAAAGAAAGGTTTCGAGGCCCAGGCTGCGGCACATGTCGACCATGCGGGCGCTTTCGGTTTGTCCGTTGTGATAGACCAGGCTGGCCTTGTCGGTGCCCATGCGGGTGGATTTTCCGCCCGCCAGTACTACGGCTTTGAGGGGTGGCCGCCGGGCGCTGGCGCTGGTGTGGACGAGGGTGAAAAGGCTTTCGGCGGTGGGGTCGTCGGCCAGGGAGATAAGGACCGGCGTTTGGGCCAGGCTGGCCAGGTGTTCGGTGAGCCAGGCGGGTAGGGTGGAGGCGGCGGGTTCGATGAAGACGATGGCGGCAAGGTCGGTCAACTGCTCCCGGCGGCGTTCCAGGGTGCCGGCCTTGGCGGGGTCAATGAAGGCGATTTGCCGGGCGGCGGGGTAGTGGTTGCCGTTGGTGAGTACCAGGTCGTAATGGCCCCCTAGGAGGCGATCGTCGTATTCATTCCAGGGGGCGCTGCTGGCCCGGAATTGCTTGGCGGCCGACTGGAACAACTGGCCGGGCAGTTGCTCGGCGTGGTCTCCGGTAATGGTCAGGGTCCGGAAGTCTTCGCCCAGTCGGGGCAACCAGCTGTGGAGCAAGCCATCGATGCGCGCACAGGTGGTGCCCACGAGGGAAAACTCCGTGCGGGCGTAGTACCCCTGAGTGGGGCGGGCTAGTGGGGGATGTTTTTGGTGATCGCTTGGCATGGGGGTAAAGATAGGGTGGGGTGGGGGTTTGGGGTTGGCATAAGGCAAATGGCAGTTCTCTCCCCCCCCTTACTATCACTGGCACCTAATAATAGTTCCCCAGGTTAACACAGTATGTTCTACCCTTCCAACAGGGTATTCGATGAGTTTTACAGCTTTTAGGGCGTTGTTGCATGAAGATTTTGGGTAAAGCTTACGCTGCGGTTATTACAAATTAATCAATTTTAATTTTAGAAATTGGCATACCAAAGGCTGTCATCTGATTTAGAGCTTTAATTTTCATTTTGTTTTCTTGGGTTTGAGTTTTAAGTGATCGTGAATAATCAATGGTCCGCTGCGATTTCAAGCTGCTCTAGCGGCGTAGTTCCTGACCTCCGCCAGTACCTCTTGACTTTTTGGCAGGTTCGGGTCAATCCCACACCTGCTGAAAATGCGTAAAGCCAAGCGCTCATTGGTATAGGCAGTTGTAATATCAGCCATGGAAAATGCTCCGCGTTCAAGGTCGGGAACCGCTAAGTGGTGGGCAGCTTTAGCCAAATTAACTACCGTTAGCGCGCAGTTGACGTGGAAGTCGATCTTAAGCCAATCACGCCCTTGCCCCTCTTCTAAACCGCTGAACTGCTTGCCATCGCGGAAAATGAATTCTTGTTGGTAACGACAGCGGTAAGCATGGACAATTTGTTCGGCTGGCTGATCAACATCGGTGCTCATGTATACCTTCACAGACTTGATTTTGTTTTTTTCGTCAAGTTGGTGTATAACCACGATACGGATTTTTAATCCTGCTACTTTTAGTTGAACCACGCCCGTCCAAGCAACGGTTTGAGGTGAACTCAGCGCTTCCACTCGACTAAATACGGCAGGATCAAGGTTAAATAAGTTGACAAAGCCAGCATATTCCTTAGGCCGCCCTTTTGACTTTTGTGGTCCGCTGTAGTAGTAGCGCAGACTGACGTTTTTACGCAAGCGGGAGACTACATGAAAACCTGCATTGACAACGCGTTGGATGAATGGATTTCGGGAAAAGTACGCATCGACTACCACGTATTTACTGATCTGGAGCAGTTCGTCAGCCCGTTGCTCAAGGATTTCGGCATAATAATCCAGCAAAGATT
>NZ_JACSIT010000040.1 GCF_014349155.1 Neolewinella lacunae | reverse complement strand
GCTACTCTCCCTACACAAGTTTTGGGGCAAAAATCATTAGAAATTAGGGTGATATTTGACTGTAGATCAATTTAAACCCTTCGAGTCGTTGCTTGAAAATCTTTAGCCCGCTAAGCAATGTGATCACGCCTGGGGGTCTCACGTTGATGTTTCTTGGTGTCCAGCCTCCTAGTCGGGCGATAATCCATACAGCCCAAGCAATACTATTGGTAGGGTTCTGGTTGGCCTGGCTAGCCGTACGTCCTTCCAGTTTAGGGAGCAATGCTTTTAGCAAGAGGAGTTCTACATTATCAAAGACGAGCCTGGCACTATCTGAAACGGTTAGTGTTCGACCTTGTCGCAACGCCAGCACCTTGATTGCCTCCCCGTAAACCAAGTAGATTAGTCGTTTGAGTGCCATTCCACTACTAAATTGACTTTTCTCCAGCTCGAACCCCTGACTTTTAGTGAGGCGAAAGAAGTCCTCTATCCACCAACGCTTGACGTACCACTCGACAGCTTGAAGTGCCTGCACCAAGTTTGTTACCTCATGAGTAGTGTACAGATACCAGTGGAGAGGTTCTTCCCCTTCGGCCCTTTCCCCCGCTTCTATCTCTTTGACTTCTATGGCCTGTATGGAAATTGTAGCTGGATGATCTTTTTTCAGCCGATGTAAACTAGAAGGACAAACAACTTCTACAGTTGACCACCTGATGGTCATCTGGGCGGTGCGGTCGCACCGTTTTTTATTGCCCTTGATTTCCAACTCGTACTCCCCTTGCCAGGGCTGGTCGTCCAGATAGGCATGAAGCAACTGTCCATTGGCTAATTTACGGTTTTGTGCACTTCTGATCAACAACTTAACCCGGCTATCAAAGGGGTGGGCGAAGAGCTCATACATATCGGCTTCCCGGTCAGCAATGGCTGTAAAGTTTTTCACCTTTGGCATCTTGGCCACACTATCCTCTATTGACTTGATCCAACGGTAAGAATGCTTTTCGGTGATGGGCTGCTTGGTATAACCCCTGTTTGCTTTCAGTTCCCGATCCTCTGGCAACTGGTAGATTGCTAAGTCGGTAATCCCAAACGGAATCCCCGTTGCCTCATCGAAGCCCAAGGTCGGATGCACGAACAGACCCAGCGAACGGTTATCCCCCAGAACGCCAATATCGGCATCATCCGCCGAAAACCGCCCTCGGTGTGCCTCGAAGTTGTACTGCGTGGTGTCTTGAACCAACACGACATGATCCAAGTCTTGCAAGTGACAAGGTGCTGAGAGTAACTCTCCCAAGTCTTCCAGCGTGACATTTTCATTGTTCATAAACCGTTCTGTGGCTACTTGCTCGGCCTTGTTCGAGCCGAAGCGGTTTACAACGCATGTCAGGCTCAGACGGATCAGCGAGCTGATCTTGTCAAATCTTTTTTTAAACGAATCTCCATGAGGTAAATATGCGATGTTTTAACGAATAAACTTGTGTAGGGAGAGTAGCTCCATGGGAGAGGGATGACCCTCTCTCGTCTTTTTCTTGTTTGAGGGAATATTTCAAGTACCCAGAGCGAAATAGGAGGTTACCACTCCTACGAACCGAGGCAAAACATAAATTTTTGAAAATCAACTCCTCAAGACATTAGAGCCACAGCTCACAGGTCATCCCTCTCCGTTGGAGAGGGACTGAGGGAGAGGGATTCGCAAATAACTGATAATCAACCCCTGAAACAAAAGAAGCATCCGTTAACGAGTGATGGATCCAATGGTCACTCTGTAATGACAGTAATTCATAGTCCCTACCAACCACTTTTTGAAAGTCTACAGTGTAGATAAGAAAATCAAGGGAGAGCATTAACTCTCAACTATTTTCTTACTTTGTGCGGGTAAAAAATACCCAGCTTCATGAAGAAAATCGGAATCCTCTACGGCCGTGAGCGTTCATTTCCGCCCGCCGTCATCCAGCGCATCAACGATATGAACGTCGACGGCATCCGCGCCGAACCCGTTCAGCTCGATAAAGTGGGCCAGGGCCTCAACCCGGGATACTCCGTCATCATCGACCGGATCAGCCAGGACGTGCCCTTCTACCGGGCTATGCTGAAGAACGCCGCCGCCACGGGCACGGCCGTCATCAACAACCCTTTCTGGTGGAGTGCCGATGAGAAGTTCTTCAACAACGTGCTGGCCGTAGGTCCGGCCGGCGTCCCCGTCCCCAAAACCGTCCTGCTGCCCAGCTACGAGAAACCTACGGATACGTCCGACGAGAGCTTCTCCAACCTGGTGCATCCCCTGGATTGGCAGTCGATCTTCAACTACGTCGGCTGGCCCGCCTACATGAAGCCCCACGACGGCGGCGGTTGGAAATCCGTCTACAAACTCCGCAGCCCCGAAGACCTCTGGAAAGCCCACGCCGAAACCGGGCAGTTGGTGATGATGCTGCAGGAAAACATCGACTTCACCAGCTACTTCCGCTGCTACTGCATTGGCCGGAAGTACGTCAAAATCATGCACTACGAGCCCCGCAACGAGTTCCTGGACCGCTACAACTGCCACCACGACGTGAGCGACGAGCTGATGCAGACCATGCACGACTACGTCATTCAACTCAACGAGTGGCTGGGCTACGACTTCAACACCGTAGAATTCGCCGTTCGCGACGGCATCCCCCTGGCGATTGACTTCTGCAATCCCGCCCCCGATGCCGATAAATTCAGCGTCGGCCCCGAAAACTTCGACTGGGTCATTGAGCACGCCGCCAAGTACGCCATCGAGCGCGCCCAGGCCGCCGAACCGGGCAAGATGAACCTCACCTGGGGTAAATTCATTTCGGAGTCGGTGAATGGGGGGTATAGTTTTGGGCGGTAGGGATGCTGATTGTGCTACTTCGCGAGCAAATTATCCCTTTGCTATATTCCAAATGAATGAAGTAGGCGAACCCTGGTGTTGGGGTTCGCCTACTTTGTTTTGAGGGGATGCAACGCTAGATTAGGCTTGCTGTGGATGGGGGGAAGTTGCAGGGTGGGTTGCCTTATGAATTTATTTGAAAGCAAGGGGATTTCTTGGGTTCTGTTACTGTCTTTCCATTTGGCTATTGAGTAGTTTTTGTACTGCCAATGGATTTGGAACATTCTTGGAGTTGGGGATTATTCGAACTTCAGCAGCTAAGTGTAAGCGGTAGTAGATATCTGCCATGAAAGATTCTTTACTGATATTGCTACTATCGGCATAAAAATCTTTCCCATTTGTTTGGACGAACTGACAAATATCTTTCCTCGCCTTTTTGCAAACATCGTAGCTGACTGATGCTGCTTCGCACTTTTCTTGTAATTCAAAAACGGAAAGTGAATAGTGAGTAATGATGAAAATAAAGAGGGTGGTTACAAGGCATATTTTCAGCGTCGTATTGGTGTTTTGCCAGCCTCTATTGATGGCAAGTAAATTTAAAAAAGCTGCGATGATAGCGGCTAATAGGCCAATCAGGGTAAGTCCAGCTAATCTGGGGTAGTTTTGCTCTATGGTAGTAACGTAGTCGTTATCTAACTTGGTAGTAAGATTGTAAAGTTGATTAAGCTGCGGGTACTTTACGGTGTCTTGTGTTGCCATTATCTGGCTCATGCTTTTTAAAATTGATTCCTCAGCCGATTTAAATCCATCCAAATCTTTATCGGCTAGGCAATAGCCGATAAAGCCTAAAATGCTGAACACAAACAGTAAGGCGACTATAGTCGTGAAAGCGCCTATAAATTGTAGCCATTTATTGTAATCCCACATCGTTTTTTTATTTAATGTTGAAAAAATGATTATCGTTCCGTTATCCTATTAGTGGCTAACTGACTAAGTAGCACCAAGTAAATAACTGCCTGATTTGAGCTACCGGTATTTAAGGTTTTCGGTATTCATGCTATTTCTAAGCCAGGCAGTTATTGAGTCGGCGTCACTGTGTATTCATTTACTCATTTTTTGAAGCTGTTCAATCGTGTTTCGAAGCTGTTTCTCATCAACGTCTGCCCAGTTTCCTTCCAACGGCTTATTTAGGATAATTAGATAATCCTCCTTGAATTCTTTAATGGAGACGGTGAATTTGCCACGGAGTGCGGTCAAACGAATTCTAGCATCCTCCATGTTGCGGACAAACTTGAGTGCTTGTTGAATCTTTTGATTATCGAGGAAAGCTTCAAGGTCACTGAAATTGAGTTCATCTGATTTTGAAAATAGATTACTCAAATCTTTAAAGGGAGTGTCTCTGCTAATTGAAAGTAAGGTTAGGAATTTTTCGTAAGCGTCCTTTGAGAAACCTAGTTCTTCCTCCATGCTTAATTTTATATAATCATTACTCCTTTCAAGTTTAATATTTGCATTGTACATATCGGTGTACAATTCTTCATATTTTTCCACTTGATTGACGAAATTCGCGATTCTCTCCTTGTTGATTACCTCTCTGGTTGCTACGAACATTTCCTTCGGTTTCGTTCCAGTCAACGTAGTTGCTACAAACCCTGAGGCAATGTCTACTACTTTACTGATAATTCCAGACACGGGGTTGGTGCGTAACAAAGCAGTTGCCAGCGGATTCTTCAAGACTTTATCAAGTATATCAGTTAAACGCTGCTTTTTTACTTCTCCGTCTTCTTCCTTGAGTAGCGGCTCGAGAAATGCTTTTTGAACAGCAGCCTCGATAGCTTCCATAAAGCTGAAACCTAGTTTGGTGCCCACTGGATTATTGATGTCTCCAATGAATGTTATTATTGAAGAGAGGCTTAACTCTCGGAGTAAACTCTCGTAACCATCTTGTAAAGAACGCGCATCGGAAATTGCTGCTTGGAAAAGTTGATTGACGTTTTTGTACTTTTCCCTTACGTGCACTAGTCTTTGAGCTCTGTCTTCGGCTACTACAGCCCGTAAAGCAATAAGCTCTGCTTTTAACACTTCAAGTTCAGGTTCCATATTGTTATACTTTATCGGTGAAATCTGCTTCGTTCAGCAAAGTGTATGTAAAGCGTTTAGCAATTGTTTCAGCGGCGAGTGTACATAGTAACATGAACTCTTGAAAATGCCGCTCATTAGCAAAAATGGTACACCCTTGAGAGTAATCTCTAGTAGAATCATCCTCGCTCCCGTTTTTCGAGATTTTGTGAATGTTGATACCAATGCGAGATCCTGACTCAACAGTGTTTTCGTCAAGCAGCAATGTTCCCGATCCGGTATTGTTCCTGTATACTTTCACTCCAGTAGGATGATCATAGTCTTGGCATAGGGCCAAGTATTTTCCCTTGTGGGGCCTGATCGTGTATGCGCTGACGTATTGCCCTTCCTTCAGAATAGCTGTTCCCGAGGGGTGTAAGGGGGATATTAAATAGGTTACGCTGGGGTCAGTAGTAACTGGGTAATAAAATGCTCTCCAATAACCCTGAAATCGGTGGAAAACGACGAGGGTGTCATCGAAAGATTCGGGCACAATGTTCCGATTACGGATCCCTACGATGTTTAGATTGTAATCGAGATTTAGCTTGTCATAAACCTGATACTCTTTTGAAAGCATCACTTCGATCAAGCGTGGAATGGATGGAGTTATCATCTTGTGAATAGATTTATTTCAAAATTACTGGATGGACGAACGGCCTACAGCCAAATAGCCCCTCAAACCAAATCAAAAGCCTGCCCCCAGCGCAGTGCTTCCACTACGGATTTGATTTCCAGCTGTCGCCAGATGTTGTTGCGGTGGGTGCGTACGGTGTTGACGGAGCGGAAGATTTTGCTGGCAATTTCTTCGTTGGTCAGCCCTTGGCAGATGAGGGTGAGGATTTCCACCTCCCTTTCCGATAGGCTAGCAAAACGTCGTCGGTTTTCACGGGCGAAGGTTTGCAATTCGAGGATGCGCCAGAGGGAATTCGGGGAGACCTCGAGGCCATCGGTAGGGGAGATGAAAGGATCAGGTTGTTGCATTGGTGTATTTCTGGACGGGTAGTTTGGTGGCAACAAGCGAAGGCATCCGCTGCTCGCCAGCCACTTTTTATCCTTCGTTCAGGACGTTTTGTGTAGACTTAGTGCACTGGGCCCAAAAACGTAACCAGTGTTCCGACGCTTTTTTTTTTATTTTGTTCCGGCTAAGTCCAGTTTCTCGGTGAAAAGGCTGGCTTTATGGGGTGTTCTCCACCCTCCATTAGCGTTCCTTGCACCTGCGTCCGCGCCCCAAAGGCCTACACTACCCAGTAAAAATGATTGCATTACCGTACACCCTTAATTATTTTCGACTCCAGTTGGGGAAAAAAGTTGGGATGATTGGAACCTGCTGTACGCTCCTGCTGCTTGGTTTCGGCTGCCAGCCTAAGCCTCCACAGCAGCAGCTGTTGCACCAGCAACTGCTCGATAACCAACTCAGCGGACAAGACACGGTGCGGAGGAAATTACTGGCCGAAACTGCCGCCGCAGCGCCGTTAGTGGCGGATTTATCCGGACCGTTTCTGGTCTACGCCGCAGAACACGCCTACGAAACCCTCCATTATGAAGATGCCCTCGAAATGGGCCGCCACGCATTTTGGTCGCTTACTGCGGAGTCTTCCGATGAGCAGCTTCCCGCACTCTACCGGGCGGCGAGCCTTCTTTGCAAACTGCATTACGAATACTGGAACCATACCGACAGCATTGCTTTTTACCAGGGGCTGGCCCGTGAATTCCGGCGGGAATTGCCGGAAAGTGAGGCCCTTGATCTCGATCTTGCCCTCCTCGAAGCGATGAAGCTCCGGATTAATTACAATTGGCCGGTCATTGAGGATTTGGTAGATAGTGTTCGGGCCGACCCATCGTATGCCCGGTTGGAACTGGCCGATACCAAGGCCCAGCTCTCCCTTTTACTGGCCCTCAGCCTCCGTAAGCAACGGGGTGATGTGAGGTCCGAGGCAGAATTGATGCAGTTATTTGCGCGCTCGCGCCAAGCGAATGAAGAGGCCATTGCGGAATACGGGCAGTTTGCCTCGCCCCGCATTGGGCAGGCCCTCGAAGATTTTGCGCTTTACCAAGCGGTCTTGGGCTCCGACGAAGAATTTGCCGCGGCTTGTGCAGCGTTGGACGCCAGCCAGAACCCGGCCTACCCCGAGCGGTACGGTTTTACTGCCCGCCTGAAAGGATTTCGGATTAGCCAACGAGACGCAGTGGCGGCTTTGGCTTACTACCAGGAAGTATATCCCCGGATCCCCGCATTCAATACCTTATTAACGGACGAAACCAATTACTTCCTGGAAGAAGTGGCCAAGCAGCAAAAAGACCACCAACAACTCTGGAGGCTAGCCGCCGCCGCTGTGCAGAACGGCCGCTGCGCCCGTCTAGGCGCAATCGCCCCCGCTCAATTGACGGAGCAACTCCCCAACACCACCGTTTGCAACAATGTCTTAATTGACTTGACGGTGGCTAAGGTGATTGAATACCAACAAACCCGCAACGAGGAAGCGCTGGCTTTGGCCAACCACTATAGCGACTACTTACTGCGGCACTGGACCTCCGACCAAACCGGAACTACCGATAAAGCGCTGCTTTACCAATTTGATGGCTGGGGGGCGGAGGGTCTTGACGCCGCAATAGTTGCCGCCTTTGAAAATTGGAAGACGAAGCCAGGTCGCGCGGAAGCACTGGCCCTTTTCCAACGCATGGATGCGGCCAAAGCCTTGTTATTGCGACGGGAGTCGGCCAAGCGGGACGAGAAATTAGGTTTGCCCAGGCACGTGCTGCGGGACAGCTTGATTGGCTTGGAACAGCAAATTGGGATACTAACGGCGGCCGGAGAAGCTGCCGGGCCCCGCTTTGCTGCGCAAGTAGCACCACGACGCGCCGTGCTCAGCGCTGCACACGCTACACTATCCAAACGGCTGGGCGAACTCGGCGCGGCCGATAATACGGGACTTTTGCTCAAGACGGATTTGCCCGCCGCTGCCCAATTGGGTCAGGAAAATGTGCTGGCTTTTTCTTGGACGAAGTCGGGAGTTTTTGCGGTAGCGGTAAATGAACGGGAGGCCATTGCTTACCAGATTGAAGCGGATGGATTGGAGGAGGAAATTGCATCTTTTCGTTCTTTGCTGCAGAATATTCGTCCGGGCAGCGGAGAAATTGCCAGTTATCACGAGCTGGCGCACCGCTTGTACCAGCGTTTGCTGCTTCCAGCAGATGCTTTGCTGGCAATCAACAAACCGCTGCTGATTTTGCCGGACGGGCCACTTTCTGGCCTGCCGTTCGAGGCTTTGCTGACGGAGAAAAAACCGGCGACTGCTGTTGGTGCCCAATCTCCTTTTTTCCTGCGACGACACCCAATCCGCTACGCCCCCAGTTGGGCGGTGGATCGAATAGACACCGGGAGAAACGTCTATTTGGCGGAAGAAAGTGACATTGGATTGGTGGCCCATTCGCTGCTGAAGACGTACTTCCAGGCGACGCACGATACCCTGCGGGCCAGGGGACGCCGGTATGTAGAGCACGTCGGGAAGGCGGATCGGAACACACTCCAGCGCTTGGTGGAGGGGGCCAACATTGTTCACTTTTCAACGCATGCGAAAGGTAACCCGGACCGTTTGCAGGACAATTACATCTTTTTATCCCCCCAAGACAGCATCAATGCCTCCCTGATTGAGGACCTAGACTTGCGGGGTAAACTCATTGTCTTGGCGGCCTGCGAAACCCAGGTCGGGCAACAACGCTTTGGGGAAGGTACTTTCAGCATCAGTAGGTCTTTTCGTCTGGCTGGGGCGGGCCACGTCATTTCCAGCCTCTGGCAGGTGAAGGGGAAAGCCACGCAGGAGTTATTGCTCGAATTCTACCGACAGCTCTTCGATGGACATTCCCCGGCCGAAGCCCTTTGGCGGGCGAAAATGAAGCTGGCTACGGGTCAAGGGACGGAGGGTTACTGGTGGCCGGGGGCTTGGGGTGGGGTGGTGGGGTGAGGGAGGGATCATGGTCGGGGAGTGTTTGAAACTATTTGATGGCCCATGATTTCAGTTAACCAAAAATTTGGTGTTATATCAGGGTAAACAATGGAAGAATCTACTTTGACCCCGTCTGAATTGGGTGGATACTTTGCTGGACCGTCCGAAACACTATCTTGGCATAATGCTATGATACCGTCTTCCGTACATGCTGAGAATTTATTGTTTCCTTTTAGCTTGTAATCTAAATGGGGCAAATTTTCGGGTTGGCCTATAGTTTTTTCTCCTATAAAGTCATTAAGATTTTTAGCAGAAACAACTAGCGTGTTAGTAGACCCAAATAATCTTACTACCCAAGCACATCTATTTGGCCCATTCATTTCCGGCGCATTCAGGTTTTCCTTATTGTGAAGCTCAATTTCTTGAATTAATTTTGTATATTTGTCTTTGTAAAAAAGACATGGTTCTACGGGGGAAATGGCTCCTGCTGTATGTTCTTTGATATTATCCAAGATGATGTATTCGTATTTGGCTTTAAGTTCCATTACAGGGTTTGTTACATTTGGAGGAAGAATGATATTATTAACTAGGTCGTAAGGTGGTGTTAATTTAGCCTCTGAGAAAGTGTAGTTTACATTTAGAAGGGGAAGGGTCATTTTGGATCTGTCGACTAGAATATAGCCTTGCTTTTTATTGCCGCCACCTACAGAATACTCGATGCTTTGAAAATTGCCACGTACTTCTAGTATTTTGTGGAATTGGCCAGTTTGATAATTAGTCATAGATTTTATCTTTTAATTTAGTTAAGGGTGAGAATTTTTGATTATTTGAATTTTCTTCAATGAGTTTGCGGGCCTTTTGGACATCTCCATTACTAATGAAGGATAAGGCTCTGAAATATGTTGCCTCCTCGCGAAACGCTTGAAGAGTTTCAATGCTAACTACCAAGTCCAAGTATATCATCGCCCTCTCCCCATCCCCCATCCCCAATGCCGCCACCCCTGCGTAGAGCAAGTTCAAGCTGTCTCCGCCCGTGGCTACGGTTTCCAGCAGGAGGGGCAGTGCGGTGGCGTAGTCCCGGGCTTCGTAGGCGGCCAGGGCGCGTTCTTCCAGGGTTTGCTCGCTGCCCAGGTGGAAATTTTCGCTGGGCAGGTGGCGGAAGTATTCTTTGACCAAGTCGGCGTAGACGGTGTTTTCCGTGGCTTGCTCCGTCGGCGGGGGCGAAGTGGTAGTGGTTTCCGTACCACTTAACCACTTCCACGCCAGCAGGGCAGTGAGCAGCAACAATAAAGCAATTATTGCGTACCACAACCAAGCTCTATTGCTTTCAGTCGCTGGTGGATCAATGCGTTTTTCATCCAGCGCCTCTTTTACCAGATCACGAGTTGCTTGGGTGGGCGTGGCGACGAAGCCTTCCCGCTCCATCAACTCCCACTGCCGCACGGCACTAGCGAAAGCAGGGTCATCGAGCAACCGACTACGCAGCGTACGTTCTTCCTCCGGAGAGACCTCCCCGTAGGTGTACGCTTCCAGCAGCTCAATATCCCGGTCATCAAGCATTAGAGGAGGATTTTTTGGTTTGAGTCGCTACCCCGATATTTTCCCGGAGTTGCTTCATGCACTTGCTTTTCTTGTTTCGCAAGACGGCGACAGACTCGTAGTGGCCTTTGGTCAACTCCAGAATCTCGGCAAAAGAAAGTTTATCAAAATAAAAGAAAGTGATGATTTGACGGCAAGCAGCACCGAGTTCCCGCAAATGCCGTCGCAGGGAACTACGCACGGCTTCAATTTCCTCATTAATTCCCTCCTCCTCATAAGAATACCCCAACGGCGGCCGCTTGGCCTTGCGCTGCTCTCCCCAGTGGATGAATTTCATGGTCGAATTCAGGTAGGTGCCCAGGGAAGCGTCTAAGGTGGTGAGCCGACCCGCCTGAACATTATCCACCAAAGCAATCAGGGCATCCGAAAACAACTGCTGCGCTTTTTCTTCACGCTGCGCTTCGGTTGTCCCGATTACCGACTTAAGCGCAAAGGCAATGCAACGGTCCTTCCAAGCACTGACTATCCAAGTCAGCGCTCGTCGGGTATCCTCCCGCAACAAATCAAGCAACTCAGGATTGGACATTAACTGGGGGGTAGTGTGTTTAAACGTAAAGATATTCCCAAAGTCTTAAATTGTCAAGTCCGCTGCTCATTTTTACGCTCTATGCATTACCGGTTCTACTCCAGCAGGGTGGTTTTTGCGTGAATCGGCGGACTGAAGCCGAGAGGCTTGGTGGGAAAATTGGGCTGGAGCACATGATTTTGGATCGGCTACAAAATAAGGACTAGGCAGGCTAACCCTTCTCGCTCGCCCGAACCTCCCGCCGGAACTTTCCCCAAACCCATGCAAAGACCTTATGCGCCAAACCCCTCCCATCAATCTGAATCCAACAACGGGTGAGTTCAGGTCGGGCAAAAGCGCTGTGCGCCATGGTTTGAAGCTGCCCGGGGAAGGTGAAGGTTTTTTCCAGCGCTGGACGGCATAGACCAAGGGCTACTATTCCACAGCTCGCAGGCGAAAGAAAGAGCCGTACGTAGGAAACGCAGGCGGACCAAGCCTAAGAGAATAAAAGAACGTGTGGAAACGCACACCATGCTGTAAAGCACTATCTTTATCCAGTCCTGGTTGCTAAACACACCACTTTGCTCCCCTCCTTTAAATAGAACGGCCTTATGGATATGTTACTTTTCCTCTTGTTTGGCGCATACATGACCTACCTCCTGTACAAATGGAAGCGCAAACCTATGAATTGGTGGTTTGGCAAGGACCAAGTGAAAAAGGAAGTCAATGCCCAGGCCAACAGGGGTTTATCAGAACAACAAATAAAACGAATCAGCATCATTCAACGGGCTTTGCTTGAGGTAAATGATACCAGCCTGGAGGAAACCCTGGACAATTTCAGAAAGGACCTGAACCCAGACAGCGAAATTGAAATTTGGGAAGCCATTGCCGGAGCCTGGCAGCACGTGTTCCGGCAAAAGCCTGCTGCCAGCCTGGAAGAAAAGCAGGAGGTGTACCGCTTGTTGCTGTTGCGCTCGAGTATGCCGGGGGAAGAAGTGCTGGCACAAACCAACCTGACCACCTTGACCGAGGCAACTGCAAAGGAGGTGCTGGAGCTCTATAACCTTAATCACAAGCCGTTTTTGCTCGTCGGCTAGCCCGTTAACCGTACCTTTTGCGAGGCTTTCTAGCGGTGTAGGGGTTGGGCGTTTTGAGCAGAAGCCTTAAATTGCTAACGCTTTTCTTAGCATCACATAAGCAGTACCACCATGAAATTAGGCGCATTTTCAATAAGTCTTGCCGTAAAAGACATTCGTCAGTCAAGAGAATTCTACGAAAATTTAGGGTTTTCAAATTTAGGTGGCGACCTCAATCAAAAATGGCTCATTATGAAAAATGGGAATGCCATTATTGGCTTGTTCGAAGGGATGTTCGAGAATAACATCATTACTTTTAATCCAGGTTGGGACGAAAGCGCACAGAATGTGGAACCTTTTGATGACGTAAGGGTCATTCAGGAACACTTGAAAAAATGTGGCATCACGTTGACCTCGGAGGCAGACACCAGCACTAGTGGACCTGCCCACATTACCTTAAGTGATCCAGACGGAAACAATATACTGATTGACCAACATCGGTAGGTAAAGTTACTCCCCTTTTATACTCATAAGGAAAAATAATCCTTAGAAGGAGACTCTGATGGAAGTCTAGCCCTTTCCCCCTTCCCTTGCTCCTTGTCCTTTCTCCCCCCTTCGGGGGGCCGGGGGGGAGCACCTGCGGCCGCGCCCATTTCCCATTCCGCCCCCGCGCTAATCCCCCCCCCAACCCCAGAGCGCTGCACGCCCTACCCACTTTCTGACGAAAACTGTCTCGCGGGAGGCGAATTGGGTGTTGTGCCTTGTTTCGTATTGCCGGAGAGCGGAGTTTTGCGATGCGAAAAGGGGCTACTGAACCCTGCCCTCCGCCCTCAGGATGAAAAACGGAACTTTTTTACGCGCTGCTGTCCTCAGCGGCCTGGTTGGTCTTTTGTGTCCCGCCATCGGCCAAGGCCAGTGCACCAACCTCGTGCCGAACGGCAGCTTCGAAATTTTCAGTGCCTTGCCCGACGACGACTGCGACTGGTTTCTGGCCACCGGCTGGACGAACGCGGCAACGAGCAGCGAGTGCAATTCCTCCAATGGTTCGCCGGATTACTACCACGAGCTTTCGCCGGGAGGATTTGCCTCGACGCTGCCGAGCAACCTCTATGCCACCCTGGATCCTTTTGACGGGCAAGCGGTCATGGGCCTGGGCGGCTACCTGTCTTTTGCCGCCGAAGCGAGGGAATACCTCGGCATTGAACTCACCTGCCCGTTGGTCCCGGGAGCTACTTACGATTTGCAATTTCAGATCACTACAGGAAGCCCCAACGTGGATGGCTTTTTCACCGACGGCTGGGCGGTGGCGCTGACCGAAAATCCGCTGCTGCAACCTGCGGGCACCAACGGCCCCATTACGGGGGTAACGCCCCAGTTCAGGATCAACGGCGTGGTGGCCAACCCCGGATGGCAAACGGTAAGCTTCACCTTTACCGCAACGGAGGCGGCGCGTTACCTGACCTTCGGGAATTTCCTCACGGACGCCCAGCAAACCCGGCAGCAAAATGGTCCATCCGTCGCATTTGCCCTCGCCTACGTTTTCGTCGATGCCTTTTCGCTGACGCCAGCGGGGGCGACACCCACGTTGGTACTTGAAGACATCACCCGGTGTACGCCGCCGACCGCCGTAGACATCGCGCCCGGCCCGTTCGCCTGCGCCACTTACGCGTGGTCGACCGGAGCGACCACCCCAACCATCACCCTCACGGCCGCCGGAACGTATGGCCTGACGGTCACCACGCCCTGTGGGATTCTGACGGATGATTTTACCCTGACCTTCGGCGGGGCAGCGGCAACGATCAGCGAGGAAATCTGCGCGGGGACGCCCTTCGTCCTTAACGGGCAGAGCTATACGACGGCGGGGACTTACGTCCAAAACCTGACGGCCGTCAATGGCTGTGATTCGACACTGACTTTGGAATTGAGCGTGGTGCCAGCGCTAACGGAAAGCATTACGGAACAGACCTGCGCGGGGACACCCTTCGTCCTAAATGGCCAGAGTTATACGACGGCGGGGACCTACGTCCAAAACCTGACGGCCGTCAATGGCTGTGATTCGACCTTGACTTTGGAACTTAGGGTAGGTCAGGCGCAGGAGGCAACGCTCACGGCCCAAGCGGAGCAGGGGACACCTTTCGTGCTGAACGGAGAGGTGTACACCAGCTCGGGCACTTACGTGCAAAACCTGACGGCCGCCAATGGTTGTGATTCTGTCCTGACGCTCAACTTAAGGGTGGGCGAGGAGAATATTTACATCCCCAACGCCATTTCTCCGAACGGCGACGGCATCAATGATTTCTTCAAACCCTACGCGGGCATCGATGCGCTGCTGACGGTCCAAAGTCTTTTGGTATTCGACCGCTGGGGAGGCAATGTTTTTGAATTGTCGGGCCCGAGCCCGCTGGCGGAGTTGGTGGGTTGGGACGGCAACTCCCGGGGTAAAGCGGTAGCGCCGGGTAACTACGTTTACCAGTTGGTCTTGGAACGGCCCGATGGTAGTAGGGTGGTGCGGAAGGGAGAATTGGTGGTGGTGGATTGAGTGCTGGTTGTGCCCTTTGAATACAAGCTGTGCCAAAGCGCTGAAGTCGAGCTAATAACTATGCTCATCCATCTTCACCTTGCCCCAGAAGGTCTTGTACACGAAGGCGGTGTAGCCGACGGCCAGCGGCCCACCGATGAGGACGAAAGTCAGCATGATGCCCAGCGATTTATTGGAGGCCACGCCGTTGTACACCGTAATGCTGTTGCCCACGCCGCTGGAATCCAGCAAAATGATCGGGTACAATTCAATGGCCACCGTAATTAATAATAAACCGACCGTCAGCGCACTGAAAAGAAAGGCGGAAAGGTATTTCCGTTTGGTCACCAGGCGCGGAATATTGGCGATGGAAAGCACCGCCAGGGCCGGAATGATGAATAAGGAAGCGTTGCTGCGAAAATCGTCCGATAAATGCGGAATGTACAGCAGGGTATAGAGCGTGGTGAGAATGAATAAAATGATGAAGGCGATGATGGAACGTTGCAGGAGTTGGTTGACCTTCGCAAAAAGCCTTCCTTCCGTTTTCATCGTCAGGTAAATCGCTCCGTGCATCATAAACAGGGCCAGGGTGGTGACGCCTACCAGGAGGGCGTATGGATTGAGGAAACTCAGCCAACTGCCGGTAAATTCGTGGTTCGCATCCAGTGGCATACCTAGCAAAACATTGCCCAGCACCACGCCCAAAAGCAAGGCCAGCAGGGCACTGGAAACGCTGTAGGAAACGTCCCACAACTGCCGCCACCACGGCATCGGTTCTTTGCTGCGAAATTCGATGGAAATGGCCCGGAAAATCAGCGCAAAAAGAAACAGCATCAAGGGAATATACATCGCCGAAAAAAGGGAGGCATAAACGACGGGAAAGCCCGCGAATAAGGTACCCCCGCCAATGACGAGCCACACCTCGTTACCGTCCCAAACCGGGCCGACGGCGTTGAGGGCAATACGCCGGCTTTCTTCTTTGCGGAAGAAAAGGTGCCAGGCACCAGCCCCGAGGTCAAAGCCATCGAGAATACCGTAGCCGGTAAAAACGGCGCCCACCACCAGAAACCACAGCGTAGGGTAATCAATGCCCGCCACCGTGGAATAACCGCTTGCGGCGTCGGTTCCGCAGGCCTGAAAAAGGAAAAGGAGGGGGAGGAATCGGATGAGATGGTGCATAGTGAATGGTATTTTAAATCTCTCCGCCGGCCACGCGGGCCATGTCTTCTTGCAGGGGCCGGTCGGGCGTATCGCTTTCGTCGTAGGGACCGTGCTTGATTTTTTTATTCAGCAGGTAGAGGAAAAGCACCAGCAGCAAGGCGTAGATGATGGTGAAGCCGATCAGGGAAAACAGGACTTGGTTGGCGGTGACGACGGACGACAGCGCGTCGGAAGTCCGCAGCAGGCCGTACACCACCCACGGTTGCCGGCCCATTTCGGCGGTAAACCAGCCGAATTGGTTGGCCAACTGCGGTAAAATGACGGCCCAGGCGAAGATGTGCAATAACCAACGTTGCTGAAAAAGCACGCCACGCCACCAGAAAAAACAGGCCAGCAGCGTCAGCCCGATCAGGGCCATGCCGATGGCTACCATCAGGTGGTAAAATTGAAAAACGGCGTTGACCTGGCCGGGGCGATCCTCCTCCGCAAAGGCGTTGAGGCCGGTGACGGGGGCGGAAAAATCCTGCTCCAGCAAAAATCCTAGTCCGCCGGGAATGGCAATGCCGCTGGTTTTTTGCTGATTTTTATCGACCCAGCCGAAGAGATAAAGATCCGCCGGCGCGCTGGCTGCGAAGTGGCCTTCCATCGCCGCCAGCTTAGCAGGCTGGTATTCGGCTACGTATTCGGCGCTGCGGTGGCCGGTAAATAATTGGGACAGGCTAAAAATCGTAGCCACCGCCAGGGCAATTTTGAAGGCCTTTTTTGACAATTCCACGTAGCGCCCCCGCAGCAGGTAATACGCGTGTACGCTGAGCACCAGAAATGCCCCGGCCAGAAATGCGCCGATCCAGACGTGGGTGAGGCGGTCTACGCTGCTGGGATTAAAAACCATGGCCCAGAAATCGACAATCTCGGCCCGCACTTCCATCCCCTCGCCCACAATCTGGTAGCCCGCTGGCGTCTGTTGCCAGCTGTTGGCCACCGTAATCCAGATGGCCGAAAACATGGAGCCTAGAAAAACGCCGATGGTGGAAATAAAGTGCACCGTGGGGCTCACGCGGTTCCAGCCAAAAAGTAATACCCCGAGAAATCCACTTTCCAGGGCAAAAGCGAAAATGCCTTCGGCGGCCAGGGCACTACCAAAAATATCGCCCACGTAGCGGGAATATGTGGCCCAGTTGGTGCCGAACTCGAACTCCATGACGATGCCCGTGGCTACGCCGATGCCGAAAGTCAGGGCGAAAATTTTCGTCCAAAACCGCGCCAGCGTTTCGTATTCTTTATTGCCCGTTTTCAGGTAGAGGCCTTCCATAATCACCATCAGCAGGCCAAGACCGATGCTCAGGGGCGGATAGATGTAGTGGAAGGAAATGGTAAATGCGAATTGAATTCGCGCGAGTATTTCTACGTCCATAACAGAATTGCTTTATTGTTCGGACAGGGATATTCGGCAAATGGAACAGCAATCCCCAGCCTACTTGCGATCTTTTCTAAAGTGGAGCAGTCAGTGCCCGACGGGACCGACAAAATATTGCTTTTTTATTACTATCCGTGCACCTGCGTGCGCGCCGAAAATACGCTGATTTTTTGCGTAATTAGGTGCAGCTTTCGCTTACATTTTGCGCGGCCGCAGGTGTAAGGTAAGTCTTTTTGAGCGAGGGACGTCTATTTATTTCTCCGCCGCAATCTTGGCTTTTTCGGGCCGGAACCCTACGATCAGGTTGAGCCAGAAGGCCCGCGAAAAGCGGAACCACCACACGAAAAAGACGCCTACTACGGCGATGAGGATGAAGAAGGAGGCCAGCAGGCTGTAGTCCAGCACCCAGTGCGTGAGCATCACGATGCCCAGGCTGATGAAGGCCGAAAAGATGTAGGACATGAACATGGCGCCGTAGTAAAAGCCCGGTTCCGGCATCAGGTTGGCGTTGCATTTCGGGCAGCGCTCGTGCATTTCGAAGGGCCGCTTGAAGCTGAAGGATCCCGTGGGGAACATGTCTCCCTGGTGGCATTCGGCGCATTTGTGGCGGAACATGGCTTGGGCATCTTGGATCCAGGACATAAGGCGGGGGGCATTGGTGCGCTACCTGCGCACGGCTCGTTTTTCTTGGGGCAAAGGTCGGTTAAAAAGAGCAGTTGCTACTGTGATCCGGGTCACAAACCTGCGTTGGCGAAGGTCCTAGCTTTGTCAAAACTTAAAGTCAAAGCAATCATGTCAACACATCATCAAGTGCTCATCATCGGTGGCGGCACCGCCGGCATCATGGTGGCCGCCCAGCTGATCGAGCAGCAAAAGCTCACCCAGGTGGCCATCATCGAACCCGCCGAAACGCATTACTACCAGCCCGCCTGGACGCTGGTGGGGGCGGGTACCTACGACTTTGCCAAAACGGCCCGCCCCATGGCCTCGGTCATGCCGGCCCAGGCGACCTGGATAAAGGACCGGGCGACGGGCTTCGACCCCGCCAACAACAGCGTCCACACCGCCACTTCCGGCACCTTTACCTACGATTACCTGGTGGTGGCTCCCGGCCTGGCCTACGACATGAGCCTGGTACCGGGCCTGGGCGAGGCGTTGGGCAAAGGCGTGGTCTGCAGCAACTACACCGATGCCCGACACACCTGGGAGGTGGTGAAAAACTTTAAGGGCGGCACGGCCCTTTTCACCCAGCCCACTACCCCCATCAAGTGCGGCGGCGCGCCCCAGAAGACGATGTACCTCTCCGACAGCTACTGGCGCAAAAACGGGGTCCGTGAGAAAAGCGAGGTGGTGTTTGCTACCGCCGGAACGGTCATCTTCGGCGTCCCCGAGATCAAGAAAACCCTCATGGAGGTGGTAGACCGCAAGGACCTCAACCTGCGCTTCGGCTACCAGCTCAAGAAAATCGACGGTCCGAACCGCATCGCCTGGTACGCCCTGGCGGACTTCGCGGCGGAGCACAACCACAAGAACGTGAAAACGGAAAGGGATGGCGACCTGACGGGCATCCACTTCGATATGCTCCACACGGCACCGCCCTCCGTGGCCCCGAAATTCGTGCAGGATTCCCCCTTGGTCAACGCCGCCGGCTGGCTCGACGTAGATCACCACAGCATGCAGCACAAGCGCTACCCCAACATCTTCGGCCTCGGCGACGTCGCGGCCCTGCCCACCGCCAAAACGGGGGCGGCCATCCGTAAGCAGGTGCCCATCGTGGTCGATAACCTCGCGCTGCTGATCAAAACGGGGAAGCTGGGGACGATGTCCTACAACGGGTATTCGTCTTGCCCCCTGGTGACGGACTACGGCAAGATGGTCTTGGCAGAGTTTGACTACGACAACAAGTTCATCCCCGACCCCAAACTGAAGCAGCTGCTGATCAAAGACAGCTCCAAGGAACACTGGCGGCTGTGGATGCTCAAGAAATACATGCTCCCTTACCTCTACTGGAATAAGATGATGAAGGGACAGGACGTGTAGCGCAGGCGCCAACGCGGCAGGAATTCATTTTTACATCCTTTTATTAGTTTTTCCGGGGCGAGTGGCTTGGCTGCTCGCCCCTTTTTTTGGGCGTTTATGCAGGGGGATGGGTTTTGGTATGGTGCCTGATCCGTCAGGTACGGCCTTGATTAGTCACGGAGCGGACAAAGGCGAAGTGATTGTCCACACTAGCCGGAACTACTTTCCCTGAACACGGTCTGATTCTAACATCGACAGGGGAAGCATTACCTTTAAGGCAGTAGGAGCCAGCTCCCGCAGTAGGGTTTTAAGGCATCAATGGGCGAAAGATGAGGAACGCAGCAAGATTCAGGGGGTGGTATTTGGCATATATCTTGTTTCCCACGGCGCTCTGGGGGCAGGTTTTTCAGGGAGAGCAGAATTTGCCGATCCCCCCTAACGCAGGCTCCGGTGCTACCGTAGGCATAACGGTATCTAATGCGAATGTCACCGGGGTCGGCACCTTGGGCGGCTGCCGGACCCTGCAGCGCGTCCTGATCAATGTCCTCCACACCTGGACGGGCGACGTAGCCATTTTTCTGATCAGCCCGGCAGGGACGATACTCGAACTTACTTCGGGGAACGGGGGAGCGGGCAATAACTGGAGCAACACGGAATTTAGGGACGATGCCCCAACTAATATTGTTTTTGGTGGGCCTCCTTACACCGGATCCTTCCGGCCCGAAGGACGGCAGCAAAGCCTGACACCTCCCTTCTCCAATGTCCCCGCCCTGGAAACGTTCACGCTGGCCGGCACCTTCGCCGGCGAAAATGCTGACGGCAACTGGCAGCTGTACGTAAACGACTTCGTTTTTGCCGATATAGGGGAAATACTGAACTGGGAACTGGAATTCTCCACCAGCAGCTCTGCCCTGGACGTTACCCTGGACGCCAGCGCCACGGTGGCCTGCCCAGGTACTCCCGTAGATCTTTCAGTGGTCGGCGTCATTCCTCCCGGTGCCACGTATTCCTGGTCTACGGGAGCAGCAACCCCTTCCATTTCCGTCAACCCCACCACCCCAACCCTGTACCGGGTTACCGTAACCGACGGCGGCTGCGAAGTGGAACTGGAACAACTCATCGAGCCAGCACCTGCCCTGGATCTGGGCGCTGACGAGGAAATTTGTTCCGGGGAATCCATCAGCCTGAGCAGCAACGGTAGTGGTCCCGTCACCTGGAGTACCGGCCAAACGGCGGCCACGATCAACGTGGCCCCCACGACAACGACGACCTACACCGCCACGGCAAACTTCGGTTCTTGCACTGTAACGGACCAAATTACCGTGAATGTCCTTCCTCCCCCCAACGTGGCGGCGGGCCCCGACCAAAGCATCTGCGCCGGAGAGTCTGTTGTACTGACCGCCACCGGCGACGGGCCTTTCACATGGTCCAATGGCCAAACTGGTGCCAACATCACAGTCAACCCCACCACTTCCACCACCTACACGGTCCGGGTCGGCTCGGGGAGCTGCCAATCCACCGACTTCCAAACCGTAACGGTCACCGCCCAGCCTACGCTGGATCTGGGTGGCGACCAGGTCTACTGCGCCGGCGAAGCCACCACCCTCACCGCCTTTGGCTCCTACACGAACGTGGTCTGGAATACGGGCGCAACTGGCCCGACGATTCCGCTGCACACCACCGGCACCCAGGTCTATACCGCCACGGCCAGCAACGGCAATTGCTCCGTTTCCGAATCCGTCACCATTACCATCACCCCCGCCCCGCAAGTGACGGCGGGCCCCGACCAAAGCATCTGCGCCGGAGAGTCTGTTGTACTGACCGCCACCGGCGACGGCCCTTTCTTTTGGTCCGACGGACAAACCGGCGCCAGCATCACGGTCAGCCCCACCACGTCCACCACCTACACGGTCCGGGTGGGTTCGGGCAGCTGCCAATCTACCGCTGACCAGGCCGTAACGGTCACCGCCCAGCCGACGCTGGATCTGGGGGGCGACCAGGTCTACTGCGCCGGCGAAGCCACCACCCTCACTGCCCTGGGTTCCTACACGGACGTGGTCTGGAATACGGGGGCAACGGGACCGACGATTCCGCTGCACACCACCGGCACCCAGGTCTACTCCGCCACGGCCAGCAACGGCAATTGCTCCGTTTCCGAATCCGTCACGATTACCATCACCCCCGCCCCGCAAGTGACGGCGGGCCCCGACCAAAGCATCTGCGCCGGAGAGTCTGTTGTACTGACCGCCACCGGCGACGGGCCTTTCACATGGTCCAATGGCCAAACTGGTGCCAGCATCACAGTCAACCCCACCACTTCCACCACCTACACGGTCCGGGTCGGCTCGGGGAGCTGCCAATCCACCGATGCCCAGGCCGTAACGGTCACCGCCCAGCCTACACTGGATCTGGGTGGCGACCAGGTCTACTGCGCCGGCGAAGCCACCACCCTCACTGCCCTGGGTTCCTACACCAACGTGGTCTGGAATACGGGGGCAACGGGACCGACGATTCCGCTGCACACCACCGGCACCCAGGTCTACTCCGCCACGGCCAGCAACGGCAATTGCTCCGTTTCCGAATCCGTCACCATTACCATCACCCCCGCCCCGCAAGTGACGGCGGGCCCCGACCAAAGCATCTGCGCCGGAGAGTCTGTTGTACTGACCGCCACCGGCGACGGGCCTTTCACGTGGTCCAATGGCCAAACCGGTGCCAGCATCACAGTCAGCCCCACCACTTCCACCACCTACACGGTCCGGGTGGGCTCGGGCAACTGCCGATCGACCGATGAGCAGACCGTAACGGTTACCGCCCCACCTACGCTGGATCTGGGGGGCAACCAGGTCTACTGCGCCGGAGAAGCCACCACCCTCACTGCCTTCGGCTCCTACACGGACGTGGTCTGGAATACGGGAGCAACGGGCCCGACCATTTCGCTGCACACCGCTGGCACCGAGGAATATACCGCCACGGCCAGCAACGGAAATTGTACCGTGTCGGAAACCGTCTTGATTACCATCACGCCGGTTCCGCAAGTGACGGCGGGCCCCGATCAGAACATTTGCTCAGGGGAGACAGCCGTCTTGACCGCTACGGGCGATGGCCCTTTCTTTTGGTCCAACGGCCAAACTGGTGCCAGCATCACAGTCAGCCCCACCACTTCCACCACCTACACGGTCCGGGTGGGCTCGGGCAACTGCCGATCGACCGATGAACTTGCCGTAACCGTAAGCCCCCAGCCTACGCTGGATTTAGGGGGCGACCAGGTCTACTGCGCCGGAGAAGCCACCACCCTCACCGCCGTCGGAGATTTTACGAGCATTCTCTGGGGGGACGGCCAAACCACCCCGACCATCGCACTACAAACCGAGGGGACGCAAACGTACACGGCAACGGCCAGCACGGGCAACTGCTCCGTTTCCGCCTCCACAACGATCACTGTACTGGACGTCGTTTCGGCGGATGCGGGCCCCGACCAAAGCCTTTGTGCGGGGGATACGCTGGCGCTTACCGCCAGTGGTTCCGGCCCTTTCACCTGGAGCACCGGCTTTACCGGCGAAACCATCTTGGTGAATCCCCTGCGGGACACCAGTTTCGTAGTGGTAGCGGGTGCGGGAAATTGCCAGGTTTCCGATACGGTGGCCGTGGAAGTCAGGCCCCTGCCTACGCTTGATCTGGGTGGCGACCAAGTCTACTGCGCCGGAGAAGCCACCACCCTCACTGCCGTCGGAGACTTTACGGACATTCTCTGGGGAGACGGCCAAACCACCCCGACCATCCCTCTGCAAACCGAGGGGACGCAAACGTTCACGGCAACGGCCAGCACCGGCAACTGCTCCGTTTCTGCTACGTCAACGATCACTGTACTGGCCGTCGTTTCGGCGGATGCGGGCCCCGACCAAAGCCTCTGTGCCGGGGATACGCTGACACTTACCGCCAGTGGTTCCGGCCCTTTCACCTGGAGCACCGGCTTTACCGGCGAAACCATTTTGGTGAATCCGCTGCGGGATACCAGTTTCGTAGTGGTTGCTGGTGCGGGGAATTGCCAGGTTTCCGATACGGTGGCCGTGCAAGTCAGGCCCTTGCCTGAGGTAGCCCTCGGTCCGGATGTGTCCGTTTGTGCGGGCGAAGAGATCACCCTGGCCAGCCAGTTTCCGGCGGCTGCTTACGACTGGAGCGACGGATCGTCCGCCAGCACCCTCACCTTGCGGCCCGTCGCCGGCGGGGATTTTGCGCTCACCGTTACTTCCGCCGCCGGCTGCTCCGCCGCCGATACCCTCCGCGTTGCGGTACGCGCACCGACCATCAATCTGGGACCCGACCGCGTGATCTGCCCGGGTGATTCGCTGGTCTTGACCGCGCCAATCGCGGAAGCCTACGCCTGGTCGACGGGCAGCCAGGAGCGCGTACTGCGCCTGGCACCTACGGCAGACCAAACCGTGAGCCTGCTGGCAACCATTGAGGGGTGTACGGCCAGCGATACCATTCAGGTGCAGGTGACCAATGACTTTGTCCTTTCGTTCGGGTCCAACCCGAATCTTTGTCCGGGAGACAGCATCACGCTGCGGCCGCAGGGCACTGGTCCGTTTCGCTGGAGCACCGGAGAAGTCGCCGAAGAAATCACCGTCCGGCCCGCAGCCAGCGCCTTCATTTCCGCGTCCGTGGGGACGGGAAACTGTGCGGTCACTGATTCCGTCTTCCTAACGGTTTTGCCCGCCGCGACGGCCGACCTCGGGGCGGACCAAAGCCTTTGTCTGGGCGAAACCACCGACCTTATTCCCCAGGGGGATGGGGTGGCCTTTGCCTGGAGCAACGGCGCGGCGACTAGTACGCTTACAGTACAAGCGGATACTTCCGTCAGCATCGGTGTAGTGGTGACCAACGCGGCGGGCTGCACGGCCTCCGATACCATCAATCTGGACGTCACCGTCCCCCGGCTGAGCCTGACGCCGGTGCCAGAGATTTGCCCGGGAGACACCATCACGCTGCGGGCCGCAGACGCAGAAAGCTACGCCTGGGAAAGCGGGGAGATTACCCCAGCAATCAGGGTCAGCCCCACGGCCACTACGGTTTACCGCGTCGTGGGATTTACGGAAACTTGCTCCGTCACGGATAGCGTACGGGTTACCGTGCGCCCCCGGGCCAGCGTTTTTGCCGGGGAAGACCGCAGCATCTGCCCGGGAACGTCGACGCTGCTCACCGCGAGTGGTGACGGCCCTTTCCGGTGGAGCGATGGCACGGTAGGGCCCGAACTGGAGGTAATGCCCCAAACTGCGCAGACCTACTTTGCGGTGGCGGGCGCGGGCAACTGCCAGGACACGGCTTTCGTGCGCGTAGATCTATTTGCGGAGGTCAGCGCGGAGCTGGGGGCGGACCGGGAAATTTGCCGGGGCGACAGCGTTGCCCTGCGCGCACAAACGGGTACGGCTGGCTTCAGCTGGGCCGACGGTGACTTCGCCGCCGAACGGCTGGTCATGCCCACGGAGACCACCACCTACCGCATCCTGGCCACCGAAAATGGCTGCACCGCCAGCGACTCCGTCACGGTAGTCGTCAACGACCTGCCGACACTCGGACTGCTGGAAACCGACTGTGCGCCCGATAATCTCAGCTACTCGGTCACCCTGGCGGTGGCGGGTGGAGCGCCGCCTTACCTGGTCAACAATGCAGCGGTCACGGATACGGTAGTGCTCGGGGGTATTGTGAGTGGGACTCCTTTCACGGCCCTGCTTACGGATGCAAATAATTGTGCAACGACGCTCATCGACGTGGTGGACTGCGGTTGTACGGAGATTTTTTTGAGGGCGCCGGAGCGCGGGTGCAATGGAAGTCTTGAAAGCAGAGATCTGACGGCACTGTTGCCCCCCGGAGCACCCCCCGGAACGTGGAGCGTGGTAAACCCGGACGCAAACGGACGCCCCTTCGTCAGCGGTGCCAGCCTGTCGCTGGCGGGCACTACGGCCGGCCAATACGTCCTTCAGTACCTCCCGGACGGGGCCGCCCTGGAGTGCCTCCCTGACTACCGGGTCGTCATCGAGATCGAAGACCCGCCCAGTGCCGGCGTACAAAGCACGGTCGAAGAACGGTGCGCCGCCTCCGCCGAAAGCCTGGACTTATTCGCGGAATTGCTGGGGGCAGCGGCCGGGGGAAGCTGGGAAGCCGCCTCCGAAAACACGGTAAACAACCCAGCCGTAGACCTCAGCAGCGGGAGCTTCCTCCTGGCCGACCAGCCCCCCGGTGAATACCGCTTTCGCTACCGGGCACCGGAGGGCGCGGGTTGCCCGGGCGGGGTGGCCGAGGTCGTCATCCGACTCGTAGGAATTGAAGTAGACGGGGTCGCCCTGCCGCCCGACTGTGCAGACGCCTGCTCCGGCACCATCCTGGTAAATGCCCCCGACCCCACCTGGCGCTACGCCCTCGACGGCGGAGTACCCGCCGCCGAAACCCGCTTTGGGGGGCTCTGCGCCGGCACCTACGCACTCCGCGCGGAAAACGACCTGGGCTGCACCGCCACCCTGGAACTGCGCATCCCGCAGGTAAACACGCCGGAAATAGTCGTGCTGGGGAATACCAGCCTGTTGCTGGGAGACAGTACGGTCCTGCGTTTGCTCAGCAATGCCCCGGCGGATTCGGTGGTCTGGAGCCCGGCCGTCAATTGTCTTGACCCCGCGTGCCAGACGGTTTCCGTCCGCCCGCAGGAAACGACCATTTATTCCCTGCGTTTCATTTCCGCCTTTGGCTGTCCGGCCGATACGGTTGTACAGGTGGAGGTAGACGAAAGGGTAGGGGTGTACGTCCCCACCGCCTTCAGCCCCAATGGCGATGGCATCAACGACCTGCTTACCGTGTACGCGGGCACGGCGATCCTGAGCGTGGAGAACTTCCGTTTATTCGATCGCTGGGGCGGGCAGCTGGTCAATTTTCCGCAGATTCCGCTCGGCGATGCCTCCTTCGGATGGGACGGCAATACCAACGATGGCCGCCCCCTGCCGCCCGCCGTGTACGTCTACCAGTTGTCCTTTACCCGCTTGGATGGGAGCAAGGAGTTGGTGACTGGGGAGGTGACTTTGGTGCGGTAGTGGGTGTGTAAAAAATAGATTCCTCATGACTGCTTTTTAAACGGGCAAGCGTAATAGACGGTGGGCTGGGGGTCGAAATAGCCCTGTTGGCTGGTACCCGAAGCGACGTTGATGAGCGTGGAAGATTCGCGAAAGGATTGGCGCTACTACCGAGCGGAATACTTAATGCATTTTGATCTTAAATGGCAAACAAATTGTTGGTTGTCGACCTGTGCCTCCTTTTGTATCTTTGGGCTTTGGTAGTTACAGCCCCCCTTAACCAATGACGATATCTTTCACGCGGAACGCCTTTTTTCAAAACCTCTTTCATCTTTCCGATGACGAGTTGAAGGATGATCAACACGTCGCAGACTTGTTGACAGCTTACTTTACATTGATGAACTTTGAGGCAAAGGTCAAGATTGATGGGGACGAGGTTTCTGTAACCCTTGATACTACAGCACAGTGGAAAGCTGAGGCTGATCGAGAAATTGAGAAGATCGCCAACTTCGCGGCAAAAGGAAACTACACCAAAGCCATGAAGGGGATTGATCGGGCGCTGGAAAGACATCCACATGCGTCCGAATTACACCGTATGAAAGGCCAGATTCTTTCGGATCAAGGGGATTCAGAAGGTGCTGTAAATGCATTGATCGACGCTCTCCGCTTTGACCCAGAGAACAAATGGGCGCTGATCATGATGGGGAATATTTTTGCCCGAGACCAAAATGATATCGAAACCGGAAAGACTTACTACGAAAAAGCTCTAGAAGTAGACCCGAAGGACAATATTGCCATGAGTAACATTGGTGCTGTGCTTATGGAGCGTCGACAGTTTGTAGAGGGAGAGAAATACTTACTACGTGCACTTGAACTCAATGATAAATACATCAACACTTACTTAGGACTAGCATTGGCTGGTCAACAACAAGGACAATTTGATATTGCTTTTGATTGGGCGATAAAAGGGCTTAAAAATGCTGGAGACAAAGGCAGGGTGGGGCAGATGGTACTTGGAATAGCTATCGAATCTGCAGAGCAACTTGTACAGGCCAACGATGGCATACGCACGGTGGAAGGTTATATGGCTAAACTCGAGGTGGCCTCTGGAAAGCCGATTAAAGTTGAAAAATCAAATGAAATTCCTTTTGCAGCCAAATTAGAGATAGCCGAAAATAAAGATAGGGACTATCATCTTGTACGGTACAAGCCTAACTATACAGCAGTTGCACACTTGGTTTTGCACGAACTTGTTCATCTTCAGTTTGTGGACGATGCTAGAAAGGCTTCACGTAATGAGCTGTACGTGACACGGCCAGCACACGCAGTAAAATTTCGTAGCCGACTGGGAAAATACATCACTAAACTTAATAAGGCTGGTTATCCGATGGCAAGTGTTGACGGAGTAATTGATCAGCTCTTTTCGGGGCTTAACGCTCAAGTTTACAACACGCCAATTGACCTTTTTATCGAGCAATATATTTTTGATAATTTCTCTCGGCTACGGCCGCATCAGTTTCTTTCCTTATTAAGGCTTACGCAGGATGGGATTAAGGCGGTTACGAGTAAGGAGATCGTTGCGCTTTCAGACCCTTGGATTTTGGATCGCTCAAAATCTTACAATCTGATTAATGCGATGGGGTTAAGAGATATTTACGGAGTAGACCTTATAGGTAGGCATGATCCTGCTCCCACTCAGCTAAAAAAAGCTGAGAAGTTGTTTAAAGAGTACCTAGAATACAAAAATAACAAAGGGCCAGGTGAAGAATATGACCTAGTGAACAACTGGGCTGATGATCTTGGATTGCTTGGATATTTTGAGCTTCTTGATGAAAATGAATACCGTTCACAGCAAGTTGATCCCATCACTCTGCCCCCAAGTGGCATGGAAGGGTATGAAAGCTCTGAATCGGAAAGCTTTCGGGAAAAGGAGATGTCAACATTTTTGGAAAAGCATCAGGATGCAGATATTAACATGGCCGTTGTTATGTTTATGGTTGGTGCATTAAAATCCTTAATGCCCATGCCTCAAGCAAAAATTAAGGATATTGCCTTCCAAATTGCACAGATTGGAATGAGCGGCATCAGCCCTGAGCAGGATGGATACCACGTTCCGCTACTTCCAGGCAGTGATTTCTCCGGATATCAAATGCTTGCTCATTACTACGTGAGCTGGGCACTTGCTATACCTGAGATGGTGGGCCAGTTACAGTTGCCGTTTCAGCAAGAGTATGCAATGGCCCAGCAACTGCTTAGAAAGTTTAGTTAATGGATAAATCGCCATCAAGTACTCTTTCATATACGCCTAGAATCTTCATGTCTTCTGCCATATCGGGAGTAACTACAATGTTTTTGTAGTTAGGGTCTCTTGAGTTAGGCTTTAGTATAATTTCAGTGTGAAAAAAACCATCTTCTAATACTATTTTTTTGCTCCAATATTCTTTGACTGTAAAAGCAGATTCTGTGTCTGGATCAGTATAGTCCCTTAATTCAATTAATAGTGTTTTTCCTCCTCTTGATCCAGTAATATTCCTGTTGAACAAGCAGATAGCGCCGTCTGGGATTACTTTATTCATTGAATTTCCAACAACTCTGCAAGCGAACAAATCTTCAGAGGGCGTAATGCCAGCGGGAAGTTCAATCCAATCAGCATATTCCACGGCCTGAACATCACTGAACCCTCCCGCTAAAGCCGTTAAGTGGTATAACGGGACACTATTTACGTACCGCTTGACCTCGGCCGATGGTAATACTTTTATAATAGCCTCTTGACGCTGTTCTATCACGGGGATAAATTGTGAAAAATAGTTTCTCAAGTCTTTATCACACACATAAATGTAAGTACCCTTAATGCCCCGTAGCATCATTGTTTTGTAAATGTTGATCACGTAATCGACTAGACGTTGAGGGTCATTGATTGTATTCTTTCCGTTTTTATCGTGGTACTTTTCCTTATGAACAATAATTTCGTTATTATCTGGATTATAGCTGATTTCATTTCCAAAAATAATACCCGCGTAGTTGAGATCATACCCTTGGGTTGTGTGAATGCAACCTACCTCATCTTCGGAACCTGGGGTGTTAATCCAGTCTTTGTCGGTAGTGTTCCAACGAAGGTATACCCCATCTTCAATAATATCGTAAGGTTCCCATTCAGGTTTTTTCCTCTTTTTCGGATTAGATACCCATGGCCATGAAAAGCCAGCTATCAATCGTGACAAGCCTTCTCCTTTGTTTTTTTGTTTAATTTTTTCTACCATTTGCTCTAGAGAATAGAAGAGCTTTAAATCATAGTTTGGGTGTTTGAATTTGTTCGCACCTGGTACAAGGCGACCATTTAGTAGCCGATCAATGTACTCAACGTAATCATTTCCACCACGAACCCTAAACTGTGAATGGAGTTTTTGCTTGCGGGTGGCTGGGCTAGCAATCAAGCGGTCAAAACTTTCTTTAGGTACATCGGAAGGTTTAATCGACTGATTCGCATCGTAAAAAAATACTGTTCGGTCCGCTTGTTGAAGAATCCAGTCTAGTTCGTTGTTCTTCTTACTGTCGAGCCCTAATTTTTTACTGGCCTGATCAAAACTACCGAAGTAAGCGCCTAGGTTCACCCTTTGCCGGAGTCGGTGTGCTTCATCAACCACTACAAGATCGTATCGTTGGCTTGCAATTTCGCTAGGTCCAACGACCATTTGTGGAGATAAGCCGTTTATCTGGCTAAAGACATTTTGTAGTGTCTTCCTAAAGGAACTCATTGGAATCACCAATGCCATTTTGAAATTGGGCTTTTCCTTCTTTATTTTTTCTACCAACGATATTATTTCTACTTCATTTTCACCAAATTCTTGAAAATTGAGGTCTTCGGTAGATGTGGTGAGTAATTTAAAAAGGAAAATTGCTAAGATGGATTTTCCAGTTCCCGCACCACCCTCAACTAGAGTATTTTTATGGGTATCTTCAGCAAGAGATTTTAGAATATTAAGAAGACCTTCATTTTGCTCAGCGGACAGAGACTTGTAGGGTGAATACTTAAAAAGGTTAAGATTCTCGATAAAACTGAGGGACCTTTCTGCTAGTCCTTTTTTTTGTAGCTTATTCCATAGCTCAACAAAAAGATCCCAGTATTTATTTTTTTGGTAATAGTTATGGTTAGCTATGCCTAGATTTCCGTTCAGCAGCGTAAACTGTTTATCGGCTGCCATATACTTGATGAGATTTGACTCAATGTCTAGCGTGACAGATTTGTTGAATTGGTCGCTCGAAATAAGGTGAATAGCCGTCAGTTTTTGCTTTAATTCATGCGAAAAGTGCATTTTCATGCGACTGATGGTATCAATCGTTTCACCAACATAAGCAACCTTCTTCGTTCCATCACTTAGAATGTAAACGATTGGCCAATTGTCCTTTGCTAGACTGTGGTCAATCACCTTGTTATAAAAGCTTCTATCCAAGTCAAACTCATCAACAGAAAAATTAGTGGTTTCAATCATAATTCATCGTACTTTTTAGCAGAACCACGGGCTTTTTCGACAGGATACTTAGCTCGGTTCTTTTCAATTTTTTCCGTTACTATTTCCGTAAGATCAAAGTTATACTTTTCTGCGAGAAGAAGGGCAAATGAGAACACATCCGCTAGTTCCTCACGTACTTTTCCCTCGTCAACCTTGTCAGCATCCTTCCAGAGGTACACCTCAAGAAGTTCTGCTGCTTCGATGCTCAAGGCCAGCGCAAGGTCCTTAGCATTGTGGAACTGTGCCCAATCGCGTTCATCACGAAAGGCCAATAGCAGTTTTTGAAGATCTTGTGATTCTTTCATTCAAAGGCAAACATAAGGAAAAAAGTAAGTTAGGAAGTTTGGGATTGCTATGAACATTTTGTACTTGGTCTGTCTGAGGGTGGGCAAAAGAAAAGGGTTAGTTGTTTGGTTGTTCTTGGTGGGGCGGTGTCTTTATTGGGGGCAAAGGTGCCGTATCGGCTTGGGCATAGGGGGGAGTGATGGTCTATTTCATGGATGGATGTTCTGACAGCAAGCTAAGACTTTTCCTGAATCTGGTGTTTGTTCCATAAAAAATATGGGTAGAGGATCATTTTGTTGAAGGGACTTGATCATATGGTGCCGTTGGACGGACCTTGTTTCGCGCTTGGGCAGACTAGAGGGTAGGTGAGGGTGGCTTTTCCACGGCTTCGCCCAGGCTTTGCGGTTTGTTTTGGCGCGAGGCCCTTATAGATCGCTGGGGTAGGGGGTTGGAAGTGATTAATTGGTGGCTTTTGCCTGACTCGATTCTACATTATCTTGATCCTTGCTTTCCCCCCGACCCATCCAAATCTTTCGGCTGAAACTTTGGTTGGTTAAGCATTGGGCGATCTTTTCTCATCTGGAGCCTTATAGTGGGCTTGTAGAGATTTGGGTCGCAAATTTTGCTTTGGTTTATTCCTTATGCTTGATGTGCGGGTGGTTGCCAATGAAAGCAGCAACAATAGACGGCGATGGTAAGCTGCATAGTACTGAATTGTTAGGCAAATTTTCTAACGATGCAGATATCTAAAATTTACTGAGAATCAATAGGAGCTATGCCTAGAAAATTTGTATATGCGCATATACAAACGCACATATTAGCAAACGCGCGAATTTGTAAAATTAATACACATAGCATCTAATCAACGTTCTTTTTTCCTTCAGTCAATAAAAGTACTTTCTTTGAATCTGCTTTGAGAAAACCCGAAATATTAACTACATTTCTATGAAAACTTTCAAATGCTGCTTTTGATATCCTATTTTTCGAATCCTTACACCATTCTTTTATAATACTATCTAGTTGATCAAACATTGATTCAATATCCTCTTCTATTCCGTTATAAATTTCATCTTTGATTTGTTGGAGAGATTTCCCCCCTAAGCCAAATAATGATCCTAGTACTCCACCTATTAACGTCCCTACACCTGGTAATACGAGCGAACCAGCCAATGCGCCCATCACTGCTCCACCTGTTGCTATTTCTCCAGCAGTAGAGCCCACATTCTCTGATTTTCCCGTAACAAGTTGATGTAACCCTCCTAATGAAAACGATGGTGGAACAAATTGAGTTTTGGGATTTAACATATAAAACTGGACTAGTAGTATAAAAGAACCTAATGCTATAATAGCCAGTGGTAGCCACCAAATGGAAAAAACAGCAACTAAGTCTGGATAAGCCTCACGAATTGCTGGTAGTTCTTTGATGAGGAAGGTTGTAACAACTCCAGTTACTTCGCCTACAAATACTGGATTCTTGTAAAGAGTTAGTAACCAGTATTTCTGCCGTTCTACATACATATCTTTAAATAGCCGAAATAGGAAATCTGAATTATCACGCTTTACCGAATCTTCCAGCTCCTTTAAATGATGCTTTAGGCGAATTTTTGTATCCGTTAAAATATCTGCAATATCCTTTTTTATTATTTTCTTTAAATTGGATGTTCCTGTGGCAGAGTTGATTTTTTTTCTAATTGCTTCTAGCGTATGAATTTTCAAGTCTTCCTTGAAAATCTCGTATTTATCTTCTACTTCTTCCAAATAAGCTTCGATATCATCCCTCACACTAAGGGCTTGTTCCATATCATCTTTTATATCTTCTTTTCTTGATATACCTAATTCCCCTGCTTGTAAAATGGTATAAGCGGCTGACACAGTCAGGAAAGTATTATTATCTCCTGTCCTTGGATTATCTGGATGATATTTCTTTGACATAGCTCGGTACCTCAAGCGAATATCGTCAAATGATGATTCCTGACTAACGTTTAAAATTTTTCTAGCTGTTGCAATATCCATAACCTATCTTATTTTTTTGAGTCAATTCGTTTCAATTACATGACATCTCAACTATCAAACACCCCACGAATCCCGTATCTCCCACATCTTTCCGCCCCTCCCCCTATCAGGTCATCCACTGGGCCAACGATGCTAATCAATTGTTGATCCAATCCAAAAATACAAAACAGAATCGTCTCAACATCAGTACGGCCAAGTTACCCCCAGTCAGGTCCAATCCAAACCAGCAAGGACTATCAAAAACACTCCCGTAAGACAAGGTTCTAGCGGGTGTAATGAAGATGGTTTAGTGCATGAGTGGGTAAACCCGACGGCAAGCTAAAACCTTTTTCCCGAATCTACTACCCGTCCCAAGAAAAATATTTCGGAGGCATCATTCCCTCATTCCAGTTGATCGCGCTGGCGGCCTGCTGCAGTTGGGCCGTTCGGGGTGTACGCCCGGAGATGTTCGGAAGGGTAGGAATTAAGGGAAAGGCGGTCTAATCTTGTGTAGGGATCCCGTACTCGTCCCAGGTCGCTGCGCTGTTCCGCTGCGTGGTTTTTTCACCACGAAGGCATTAAGGGCACTGAGGTCCACTAAGAATTCTTGGGTTGGAAACCTGGGTAGTATAAGCTGATGGGCAGCTTTGTTGAAACCCCGCCTACAGGACATCTCGCGTCTTGGCTCCAAAGAAGGCTGCCAGGTAGAGTTGGAGGAGCAAGATCCGCAAGGACCAATTGGGACTGAATTTGCCGTCGATCCTGGCAAAATTTTCAACCACCGAGGTGAAAAACACCAAGACGGACTTAATCTCAGTTGCACCCACACCATTCACACGATGGACGGAAGAGTACTTGGAAACCTTACTGCCGCCTTAATTTTAGACGAAACGGGGGCAAAAGGTATTAATCATTCGTTAATCAGCGGCTGGTTGAACCGAAACAACCTGCCAGCAGGAATATATTTGGTTTCGTCGCTGGATCAGCAAGGACGGCTTCTGCTTCCAACCCAAAAGGTGCTCGTCACCAAGTAAATCTTAATTAGCTTTAGTGCCGGGGCCGACAACAAGATTGGTTCCGGCACTAAATCCACTCATTTCAATAAAAATAAACCCATGATTTTCAGAATACACCCCATCTCTCGCCTGTGCGTCCTGCTACTTGCCATCGCAATGATCAGCTGGACTTCCTGCGGCGAAATCAACAACCTAAGTGGCGGCAATACCGTCTCAGGCCCGGATCCCAATGAAATCCTCCGGGTCTGCTACGATGGCTGGACGGAGAACCCCGACACCAAAGTATGTGAATGTTTACCACCGAAGGTAGTTATTGGCAAATATGAATGCCGCACCGTAGAAGCTAACGATTGGTACAGCAGTATGAGTGGCTGCCTGGTAGATCAGGGCTTTATGTTGCAAATCACCGGGCCCGTTCACCCTGATTCTATTACGAGACGAACAACCCGAGAAATTTTTATCGAACTTCCTGACTCTACAAGTAATCGAAGATTTCTTTCCCCAACATCAATGCGCTATTTACCACGTGGGGATCGCTTTGATAGTATTCAACTTTACGTACCTTCATTTGCTCACCTTCCTTATTTTGTACGTCCAACCTACACTCCCAATGGCTATACGGACGGTTACAATACTGGCTTCCACGGCATCATTCTCAACGACAGCACCTTGGTCGGTCAGTTTGTATTTGGCCCGATGTACGATTCCTGGGAAATTGACCGGAGCCGGATTTTCTCACGCTGCGATGCCGTTATCCGTAAGGGGCGGGTAGAGTAGGCCGAAAGGGGAAAGTATTTTGCTCCTTTGCTGCGGTTTAGTAAAAACAGCTAACCTGGCCTTCAGCGGGTAACGCTAGAACAGGAACATATCCATTTTGCTTGCCCACTTTAACCGGATCATTCAAAAGATAACCGAGACTATTCCTAGTAGTTATTTGCGAGTACCTCTGCATGGCCATTGGTATACCTGCTGTATCTGCAACCGCCGCACCCAAATATTTTCATTTGGCTGCGGCGGTACTAATTTCAGCTTAAACTAACCATAACCCATAGCCTAAGCCACAAAATTCAGCCCCGGAATTTAAATGCAGGCCAAGAGTGCTTCTGGTCGAGGTGTTTTACGCCGAAAAGTTTTGCGCGCGGCAGCCAACCACGAAGTAGCAGCGGAGCTAATCAAGTATCAAATATCGTTTATCGTCTATCAATATCTTATCCCCCCACCCCCGAAGGGGGCTTTCCCCAAGCGGGAAGCAGTCTCCTGTTAAGGATAAATGATGAAAAGGAGTGGTGTTTTTCCCAGCACAGCAACTCCACCACTGCCCGACGCAGCACGTCGAGCCCCAAAGCTTAGTGCCTCTCAGTGTTCTTAGTGGTTCAAAAAAAAAGACCGAAGGTCTATTCCCCGCAAAGCAACTCCACCACTGCCCAACGCAGCACGTCGAGCCCCAAAACTTAGTGCCGCTTAGTGCGCTCAGTGTGCTTAGTGGTTCAAAAAAAAGACCGCAGGTCCCACTGTATTTTATGTGCCCTTAGTGGTTCAAAAAAAAAGACCGAAGGTCTATTCCCCGCACAGCGGCTCCACCATGCCCGACGCAGAGCATCGAGCCCCTAACGTAAAAAGGCCCGTGCCCGGCAAACGATGCCAGACACGGACCCTTACAAATCCAAATGAGGTTCTTCACATCATCGTGCGGAAGGATTACAATTCCGTCGCTTGCGGCACGAAGTCGGTGCGGGGCAAACCCGTCTTGCTGAGGGCATCGTAGCCGCCGCGGATGCTGACGAGGTGCTGGAATCCCCGCGCCCGCAGGATAGAGGCCGCAATCATGGAGCGGTAGCCGCCGGCACAGTGGAGGAAGTACTGCTCCGAAGGATTGAGCTCCTGCATGTGCTGGTTGATGAAATCGAGGGGGAAGTTGATCGCCTCCACCAGGTGTTCCTGGGCGTATTCGCTGGCCTTGCGGACGTCCAGCAGGGGGGGCATTTTGCTGGCGGAGGTGGCGTATTCTTCCGCCGTCACTTCCTGCATGATGTCGACGTCTTCGCCCGCCGCAGCCCAGGCGGCAAAGCCTCCTTCCAGGTAGCCAATGGGGTTATCGTAGCCCACGCGCGCCAGGCGGGTGACCACTTCTTCTTCCTGCCCCGGCGTGGCAACGAAAAGGATGGGTTGCTTCAGGTCGGGGACCAACAGCCCCACCCACGGCGCGAAGGTGCCATCGAGGCCGATGAAGATGGAGCCGGGAATGAAGCCGGCGGCAAATTCTTCCTTCGTGCGGGTATCGATCACCAGGGCATTTTCTTCCTGCCAGGCGGCGGTGAAGGCCCGGGGGCTCAGCGCCTGGGTGCCGCGGGCGCGGATGTCGTCAAAGCTTTCGTAGCCCATCTTGTTCATCATCGCGTTTTTGGGGAAGTACTGGGGCGGCGCAACGAGGCCGGTGAGGACTTCCTCCACAAACTCTTCGCGCGTCATATCCGCCCGCAGCGCGTAATTGAATTTCTTCTGGTCGCCCAGCGTGCCTTCGGTTTCCTTGCTCATCTTTTTTCCGCAGGCGGATCCCGCGCCGTGGCCGGGGTAGACGATCACGTCGTCGGCCAGGGGCATGATTTTGGTGCGGAGGCTATCGAAAAGGAAGCCCGCCAGGTCTTCTTCCGTGATTTCCCCTTGCTTGATGGCGAGGTCGGGGCGGCCGACGTCGCCCAAAAACAAAGTATCTCCGGTAAAAATGGCGTAGTCTTTGCCTTGCTCGTCGCGCAGCAGGAAAGTGGCGCTTTCCATCGTGTGGCCCGGCGTGTGGAGGACCTGGATGCTGACCTTGCCAACTGTCAATATCTCCCCGTCTTTGGCAATGTGGGCCGCAAAATTGGGCTCGGCCGTAGGGCCATAAACGATGGTGCCGCCGGAATTTTTCGCCAGGTCCAGGTGGCCGGATACAAAATCGGCGTGGAAGTGGGTTTCCAGGATGTATTTAATGGTCGCGCCATCGGCCTTCGCTTGTTCCAGATAGGGATCGGTTTCCCGCAGCGGATCAATGATTACGGCCTCGCCCTCGCTTTCGATGTAGTAAGCGGCTTCGGCAAGACATCCGGTATAAATTTGTTGAATTTTCATGGTGGTTGAGTTTGTGTGCCTGAAATGTGGTATTTCAAGCACGGCTTAATGAATAAATCGTTGTTGTTTTGTATACCACAAAATTAGGGACTTTCGCTGCCCGGGCTGTGTGTAGCAGATCACACAAGGCCGTGATTAAAATCATTTCCCACGCTGACAAAAATCATTTTGCGGCGCAGTATTTCATGCTGGGCGCGGCCGCAGGTGCTCCCCCCCGACCCCCCGAAGGGGGGAGAAAGTTGGAGGAGCGGGGGAGGTCCAGCGGCCAGCAAGGTTTAGTGCTAGGCTGTTCCGTTTGAGCATGATTTTACGTTACTCTTTTGACCCCTCCCCCGTCCCCTCCCCATGTGGGAGGGGTGCCCAGGAGCCATGATTTATTTTGTTTAAAAAATTGATTTTCAGTAGATTGTGCGTTAACTGCCTTTGCATAAATAATGCCTGCCTCCTTCACTCTGGGTACTAAAAATATTTTCCTCAAGCACGAAAAATGACAAGAAAAGGTCACCCCTCCGCCTGCGGGACCGGCGTAGCCAGCCGCGTAGCGCACGGGCCGGGGGAGGGGTAAATATCCTGTGGCCCCCACTTTTTGAACGGATACATTTATTTTGTTTAAAAAATTGATTTTCAACAGATTGTGCGTTAACTGTCTTTGCATAAATAGTGCCTGCCTCCTTCACTCTGGGTACTAAAAATATTTTCCTCAAACAAGAGAAAAGACCAGAGAAGGTCACCCCTCACCTCTGGGGAGGGGCCGGGGGAGGGGTCAATTAAGAGTCATGTATAGCATTAACCCCCGCACAATTCACTCCACCCGGTAAATCGTCCCAAAGTCTTTGAGCAGCAGGGCCAAGTCCAGCTGCAGGTCAATGATCTGACCGGTAGCGAGGTCAAAAACCCAGCCGTGGATCTCCAGTCCCCGCTCGCGGATGGCCTCCTGCACTTCGGGGATATTGGCGACGTTGATGCACTGTTCCTGAACGTTGAGCTCCACGAGCCGGTCGTATCGACGGTGCTCGTCGGGGAGGGCATTGATCTCGTCCTGGTGGAGGCGGTAGACGTCGCGAATTTCCTTGAGGTAAGGCGTCAGGATGCCCAGGTTATTGCTCTGCATGGCCGCCTTGATGCCTCCGCAGGCGTAGTGGCCGCAGACGATGATGTGCTTAACGCGCAGGTGGGTGACGGCAAAGTTGATGACGCTGAGGGCACTCAGGTCGGTATTGCTGATCAGGTTGGCGATGTTGCGGTGGACGAAAACTTCCCCCGGCTCCAGGTTGAGCATGGTCGAGGCGGCCACGCGGCTATCCGAACAGCCGATGTAGAGGTGGTTGGGGGATTGTCCCTGGGAGAGCCGGGTGAAGTACTCGGGGTCTTCGGCCAGGTGTCCGGCCGCCCATTGCCGGTTGTTTTCCAGGAGTTTGCTGGTGTGCATGGCGGCAGTTTATTGTTGGAGCATATCCCGCACCCGTTGCCAGGGACCACCGTTGAGGGCGTCGATGCCCTTGGCCTGGAGCTGGCTGGCGGCAATGCCACTCCGCCGCCCCGAAGCACAGCAGGTGATGATGGGCTGGGGCAGTTGCCGGAGTTTGAGCGCCGCCTGGGGGATGTCTTGCAGGGGGATGTTCCGCGCGCCTTTGACGTGGCCGCTGGCAAATTCGCCGGGCGAACGTACGTCGATGATGGTACCGCTCCGCACTTGTTCGGGGGTGATGGCCGGGCCACCGAAGCCAAAGAGGGCTTTTAAGAAATTCAGCATGGTGCAATTGTTTAAAGCGATGAAACGGGAAGTTGCGGGGATGGCAGCAATTTTCTTTGCAGTACTTTGTGCACTCAGTTTGGTCATTTCGAGTGTATCAGCTTGCTACAACCAAGGGAATACTCTCCTCTACTGGTTGTAAAAGCTGCCCTGGCGAAATAGAACTTCGCTCTTTACCAAAATTTAGCTCGAAAGGTCATCCCTCTCCCTTGGAGAGGGACCGAGGGAGAGGGATTTAAGGCTAAACCGAGAACTACTGCGAGGATGGAAAATCTTCCGTCAAAAGATGGCCACCAGCCCAGTCCCCACGTAATCGCCCCGCTGGATGGCCCCGGCGCCCGACTGCTGGAAGTAGTTGTTCGCCAGGGTAGCGGGGTTGCCTTCGCCGGCGTTACCGCTGCGGAGGGCGTAGAAGAGGGAGAGCTTCAGGTTGGGGTTGAAGTAGAGGTTGGCGCCCAGGTCGAGGCCACTGTCGTCGCCCGCCAGCGATCCGTTGCTGGTGGCCACGGCGATGTCTTCGGCGGAGGTTGGGCCGCGGAAAATCCAGTAGCTGGCTACCGGCTCCAGCACCCGTTGCCGGGGCAGGTTGATGTTTTTGCCGATCCGGAGGTAGCCCGTGGCGGCCTCGGTATTGCCAGCGTCGCCGTGGCGGGTGAGGAGAAAGTAGTCGCCATCCACGTGAAAAGCGGGGTGGTTGTAGAGCAGTTCGAGGCCGTAGGCGGCATTTTCGGAAAAGGCATCCGTTTTGCTCTGGTGGGCGGCGGCCAGGGCCAGGGTGAGTCCCTTCCGCTTGCCGAAGTAGTTAACCTGGTGGCCGAGCCGGTAACTCTTGCTTTCGGGGTCGCCGAAGTGCAGGGCCACTTTGCCGCTGAGCAGCGGACTGGCCGACGCCCCCGTAGAGTTGCCGGCGTAGGCCGCGAAGACGGGATTCTGCATGGCCAGCTGGTAGCTGAGGTGGTGCTTCGCCGCTGCATCGCTAACCTGCCCGCCCAGCATCAGGCCCATCGCCCGGCCTCCGCCAAAGCCCATGAGGTGCCGCCGCAGGTAGTTCTGCGACCAGGCTTTTTCGAAGGAAGTGCTGCGTACGGCGGGGGTATTGCTTTCCCGCCCGACGGGGTTGAGGAAATAGCCAGCCGTGAGGAAAAGGTGCTCCCGCCGGGGCGTCAGTTGCCAATTGACCAGGGCATTCCAAAGGGCCAATTTGGGGGTGTTGCCGTTGTTGCCCCCGCCTTCGGTAGCGCTCAGGACGTCGTGGCCCACCAGATCGCCCGCCGCCGTAAGCTGGAAGCCGAGGGTGGGGTATGGCTGCCCACGCAGGGTGAAGCGGCTGCGGCGGAGCTGGGTGTTCAGCCGGTCGTCCACCGCCGCGTAGGCGTTGGTCGTAGCGTCGTACACTTGCATCCCCCGGGTGTAAGTCCCCCAGAACTGCAAGCCGATGGAGGCCTTGATCTGGTAGGTCTTCAGCAAGCGGCCCAAGGCGGAAGTATCGCCCTGCGCACCCAAATGCCCTGGCCCGGCGAAGGGCAGGAAGAGCAGCAGCACGGTGCCGAGCATCGCTATTGCCGACTTCCCCGGCACCTGCGGCCGCGCCCAACGAATCAAACGACCAGGCAAAAGCATCTTAGTGGGGGAGTTTGTGGCGGAAGGCACCGTAGAGGTAGGTGCCGAACACCGAACTGAGGATGACCAGGCCAAGGGACAAGATGCCCTGGCCCAGGAGCGTGAACATGGGGCCCGGACAAGCGCCCGTGAGCGCCCAGCCCAAACCGAAAATCGTACCGCCAAACAGGTAGCGCGGCACCGAAAAGGCCTTAGGGCAAAGGCTCCATTCTTCGCCGTCGTAAGTTTTGAGTTTCAACAGCTTCGCCAGCGCGACGCCCGCCGCGCCCAACACCACGGCCGTGCCGATGATGCCGTACATGTGGAAGCTCTCGAAGCGGAACATCTCCTGAATGCGGTACCAGGAAATGGCCTCGGATTTGGTCATCACGAAACCAAAGAAGACGCCGAGGAGGAGGTAAAAGAACATGCGCATGGTCCGTAGATTAGAGGCTGACGATGAAGGGGAGGAACAACCAGCTCATGAGCAGGCCGCCGATGAAAAAGCCGATGACGGCAATGAGGGAAGGCAGCTGCAGGTTGGACAGGCCACTGATGGCGTGTCCCGACGTACAGCCCCCCGCCCAACGGGTACCGAAGCCGATCAAAATGCCCCCGCCAACCAGCGAGACCAGGCCGCGCAGACTGAAAATCTGGTCGGCCGCAAACAACTCGGCGGGCAAATAGCTGGTAAAACCGGCCGTCTCACCCGGGCCACTGATGCCGATGCTGTTCAGGTACGTGACCGTAGCGGAAGAGATCTGTACCGGTTCGGGGTTGGGAAAGACGTAAAAGGCCAGAAAGCCACCGATGACTGCGCCGCCGATGAACAGGAGATTCCAGCGTTGTTCTTTCCAATCGAAACGGAAAAAGTCGTGGCGCTTGCCCGCACCAGCGATGGCACACATGGTCCGGAGGTTCGACGAAACGCCAAACTCGCGGCCGGCGTAGAGCAGGAGAAACATGGTCAGCGCGATCAGGGCACCGCTTACCGACCAGTGCCAACTGGAGGAAATGAGGGAAATAATGTCTTGCATTGGAAGGTTTGGGGATGGTTTTTACCGCTGGCGCGGTTTTTGGACTGCTGCGCAGTCCTTTTTTTGAACCACTAAGGTTTGTCGCTCCTGCGGAGCTTTTTTTGAACCACTAAGAGCACGAAGAGGGACTAAGTTTAATAACGTGTGTGATGTCGAGACATTCCACGTCGGAGGGAAGTCTCCTCTTAGTCCATCTTCGTGTACTTAGTGGTTCAAGAACAGACCGAAGGTCCCTTAGTGTACTTAGTGCCCTTAGTGGTTCAAAAACAGACCGAAGGTCCCTTAGTGTACTTAGTGGTTCAAAAACAGACCGAAGGTCAATCAAAATGGTTCAAAACAAGTCAGATGAATTCACCGACGGCCTGGTCGATCACTTCCTGGCTCATGGTGGTGGGGCAGACGAAGTCGGACTTAGCCAGGTCGGTATTTTTGATGGTCCCCCAGCCGCCTTCTACGTTGACGAGGTGTTCAAAGCCCCGGGCCCGCAGGATGGAGGCGGCAATCAGGGAGCGATAGCCACTGCCGCAGTGGAGGTAGTAGGTCTCGTTGCGGTTGAGCTTATCCATGTTGGCGTTGATGTAGTCCAGCGGGAAGTTCGTAGCGGCATCGAGGTGCTCGGAGAGGAACTCGGTGGGCTTGCGGGTATCGAGGATGTTGTCCACCAGCCCCTTGTTGACGCGGGCGGCGAAGGTGTCGGCGCTGACGTTTTCGATGGCGTCGGTTTCTTTGCCGGCGGCCACCCAGGCTTCAATGCCGCCTTCGAGGTAGCCCAGGGTATTGTCGTAACCCACCCGGGAGAGGCGGGTGATGACTTCCTCGGCGCGGCCTTCGGGGGCGACGATGAGCAGGGGCTGGCGGATGTCGGTAATGAGGGCACCTACCCAGGGGGCAAACTGTCCGTCAATACCAATGAAGATGCTGTTGGGGATGTGGGCGGCGGAGAAGTCGTTGCGGTCGCGGACGTCCAGCACCAGGGCTTCTTCCGCTTCAGCGAGGGCTTCGAAGGCAGCGGGGTCGAGGGGGCGTTTGCCCTGGTTCAAGACGGTCTCGAAGTTTTCGTAGCCCGCCTTGTTCATCATCGCGTTTTTGGCGAAGTACTGGGGCGGTGGCGTAAGGCCAGCCGTGACTTCCTGAATGAATTCCTCGCGGGTCATGTCCGCACGCAGGGCGTAGTTGACGGCCTTCTGCTCGCCGAGGAGGCCAAAGGTTTCCTTGCTCAGGTTTTTGCCACAGGCGGAGCCGGCACCGTGGGCGGGGTAGACGATCACGTCGTCGGCCAGCGGCATAATCTTTTCGCGGAGGCTATCGAAGAGGTAGCCCGCCAGGTCTTCTTTAGTGACGGAGCCTTGCTTGATGGCCAGGTCGGGCCGACCGACGTCGCCCAAAAATAAAGTGTCACCCGTGAAAATGGCGTAGTCTTTACCACTTTCGTCGCGGAGCAAAAAGGTGCTGCTTTCCATGGTGTGGCCGGGGGTGTGGAGGACCTTGATGACGACGTCACCCACTAGCAACTCTTCACCATCTTTAGCACTGTACACATCGTACTCGGGCTGGGCCATAGGGCCGTAGACGATCGTTGCACCGGTTGCCCGCGCCAGATCGATGTGGCCGGACACAAAATCGGCGTGGAAGTGGGTCTCAATGATGTACTTGAGCTTGGCACCGGTTTTCTCCAGTTTTTCCAGATAGGGCTTGGTTTCGCGCAGGGGGTCGATGATGACTGCTTCGCCAGCGCTTTCAATGTAGTAGGCGCCTTGGGCAAGACAGCCGGTATAGATTTGTTCGACTTTCATAATTGGGGATTGTTAATTGATGATGCAAAGATCAGGCCAGTCTGGGGAGCGAAAAGGTGACCTCGATCACAGTGTGCGTTTTTTTTCGTTGGGGGTGGTTCCCCACTAAAACGCCCCAGGGGGAGAAAATATACAGTTTGGCTCACACATCGGCCTGCAAGACGTAGCCGCTGCGCAGCGCCGCTTCCCCGTCGAGGGCCCCGGCGACGTGGAGGAAAAAGTTGTCCTGGCCGATGAGATCGACCAGTCCGGCCTTCTTGAAAGAGTCGCGGGCCGGGCCAATCAAGCCGGCAAAGCGGACGGCCAAGCCGCGTTTGCGCTGGTTGGCCACGAAGTTGTGCATTTCGTGCAGGGCGCTGCTGTCCAGGCTGGCAATACCCTCGGCGTTGATGACGATGGTTTTCAGCTCTGGGCCCCGGGCGGCCACCAGGGCGTCCAATTGGGCCTGGAAGTAGGTCAGGTTGCCAAAGTACAGCGGCCCGTCAAAACGTACGATGAGCGCGTTCGGATACTCGACCACTCCTTTGAAGCGATTGACATTGCGGAAAATATCCGTGCCGGGAATCCGCCCCAGTACGGCCAGGTGCGGACGCATGGAGCGGTAGATGTGGACGGCCAAAGACAGCGCCACGCCCACCCCGATGCCTTGCTCGATGCCCAGCGTGAGGGTAGCGACGAAGGTGGCGGCCAGCATCCAGAAGTCGGAACGGTCCACTTTCCAAAGATGACGCACTTCCGCCACGTCGATCAAACCAAACACCGCCACCATGATGACCGAGGCGAGGATGGCCTGCGGCAAAAAGTAAAACAGGGGCGTGAGGAAGAGGAGGGTCAGGACAATCAAACCAGCGCTCACCAACGAAGCCAGGCCGGTTTTGGCCCCCGCCTGGTCGTTGACCGCCGTGCGCGAAAATCCGCCCGTCACGGGGTAAGACCGCACGAGCGCACCCGCCAGGTTGGCCGCGCCGAGGGCGATGAGTTCCTGGTTGGGGACGAGCGCGTAGTCCTTGTGCTTGTTCTGCACGGCCTTAGCAACGGCGATGCTTTCCATGAAACCGACGAGCGAGATGGTCAGGGCAGTCGGCAACAGAGCCTGGATTTGTTCCCAGGTAAAGGTGGGGAAGCTGATCCCCGGCAAGCCGCTGGGCACGGAACCCACAATTTTCACGCCCTGCTCCTGCAGGCCCAGCAAGTACACCGCCAGGACGCCAAAAACGACGGCCAACAGCGGGCCCGGCACCGTCTTGCTCACCTTCTTGATGCCGATGATGAGCCCTACGCCAATGATGCCAATGCCGAAGGTCCAGGGGTTAATCTCCCCAATCCGCGAAACTGCCGCAAAAATGATCTCGTGGATGTGGTGGCTGCGACCCAGGTCAACGCCCAACAGGTGTTTCAACTGGCTCAGACCAATGATGAGTGCCGCCGCCGAAGTAAAGCCACTGATGACGGGATGCGAGAGCAAATTGACCAGAAAGCCCAACCGAAACAGCCCGAGCAGCAACTGCACTACCCCCACAATGAGGGTCAACACCACGGCCAGGCCCAGGAAAGCTTCCGTACCCACTTCGGCAATGGCCCCAACGCCCGTAGCCGTCAGCAAAGACACCATCGCTACGGGCCCAACGGCCAGCTGCCGGCTCGTCCCCAGCAACGCATACACCATCAGCGGCAAAGTCACCGCGTACAAACCATGGATCGGCGGCAAACCGGCCAGCATCGCGTAGGCCATCCCCTGCGGGATCAACATCACGCCAACGGTTAAACCCGCCGAAAGGTCTCCTTTGAGCCACTCGCGGTTGTAGTTGCGCATCCAGTCTAGCGCGGGAATCCAGGATCGTTGCATCGGTTTTGCTTTGTGGGGCAAAGGTCTGCCGTGCTTGATCTGGGGGACGGTGATCCTGGTCACAGAAGGAGCGCATTCGCTCATTCACGCATTAACCTGACCCGGTTCCTCCCCAGCTCAATCGTCCCCTGCTTTTCCATGGTTTTGAGGAGGCGGGAAATGGCTTCGCGGCTCACGTTCAGGTCGGCGGCAATTTTCTGGTGGGTGGCGTTCAGGGTGGCGTCCTGGTGGATTTGGCTGCGGCGCTTGAGGTAATCCAGCAGGCGGGTATCCAGCTGTTGGAAGGCGATCTGGTCGATGGTGCTGATCATCTCGTTCATGCGCCGGTCGTAGGCCGTCAAGACGAAATTTTTCCAGCTTTTGAACTGCATCATCCACTGGTCGAGCACCTGTTGCGGGAGGCCCAGGATGGTGGTATCTTCTTCGGCGATGGCCTGGATTTCGCTCAGCTTATCGTTCATGCAGCAGGAAAAAGTCATCGTACAACTTTCGCCGCGCGTCAGGTAGTAGAGAAAGAGTTCGGAGCCGTCGTCGCCCAGGCGGCTGATCTTGATGGTGCCGTTGAGGATCAGGGGGAGCATGCGGACGTAACCGCCGTAGTCCATGATCACGTCCCCCTCCCGGAAGCGGTGGATGCGGCCTTGGGTGGCAATCGCTTGCTGGAGGTCGGGCTCGCTGAAATCGGGGAAAAACTGCTGCACCTGGGCAATGGAAAGCTGGTCGGTCATGGTTGTAGTAGGCTGGTCAGCACGAAACACATGAATATATGTTGGAGTTTTCATGCATTTTCTGGTGGGGTGTTTTTTTAGCCTGGTGGAAACTGGGCGCGGTCGCAGGATGCAGTGGCTGTCTCCCGGGGAGAGCAGGGTAGGGGAGGACGTTCTGTCTCATTGTCCCTTACCTTGCACCCGCGGCAGCGCCCGCAAAATGTTAAACTTCACCCTACTATGCTACCCGCCGCCACTACCGAACCCCCCTTTTCTTTCGCCGAAGGCTGCCTCCTGCTGGTGGATAAACCGCAGGGCTGGACGAGCTTCGACGTGGTCAATAAACTCCGTTGGGCCATCCGCAAACACCTGGGCGTCAGGAAGTTCAAGGTCGGCCACGCCGGCACCCTCGATCCCATGGCCACCGGCCTGCTCAACATCTGCACCGGGCAGTGGACCAAGCGCCTGGCCGAACTCCAGGGCCTCGACAAAAGCTACACCGGCACCATCACCCTCGGCGCCACCACCGCTTCCTACGACGCCGAAGAACCGATTACGGCCACCTTCCCCACCGCACACATCACCGAAGCCGCCATCCTCGCCGCCGCCGAGGCCCTCACCGGAGACCTCCAACAGCTGCCCCCCATTTTTTCCGCCATCAAAGTCGACGGCCAGCCCCTCTACAAAAAAGCCCGCAGCGGGCAGGAAGTCCTCGTCCAGCCCCGCCCCGTCACCGTCCACTCCTTCCGCATCACCCGCATCGCAATGCCCGAGGTCGATTTCGAAATCTCCTGCTCCAAAGGCACCTACATCCGCTCCCTGGCCCACGACCTCGGCAAAAACCTGGCCAGCGGGGGCTACCTCACGGCCCTGCGCCGCACCCGCGTTGGCCCGTATCCCATCGAAAACGCCTGGACGGTCGATCAACTGCTCGAATTGCTGCCCCCGAATGGCCATGGTTGAGCCGTTATACGGCGAAGTGTGAGGTCCAGACGTTTTACGTCGCAGCAAAAAACCAAGACACCTCCCCTTGGCTCCGTCGACACCTCCAAGGAGTCCCCCAGGATTTAACATTTACGATTCAACATTCAACATTCAACATTCAACATTCAACATTTGGCATCCGCCGGGAGGTTGGATGAATACTGGCGAGGGTTAGGTTTTGGGAAAAGGATTGATTTTTGGCACTCCCCGAGCCAACCACCCCCGAACGATTTCTCCTCCGAGGCATCTTTTGCCGTTCGCAGTGAGGAACATTTATTCGGAGGGATAATCTTTGGAGGCTAAAGTTCCTCGGAGGTGTAAATCGTGTGGGAAGTATAAATCTCCAATATCAAGTATCGTCTATCTCCCTTAGTCCTTCTTCGTGCCCTAAGTGGTTCAAAAAAAGCTCCGCAGGAGCGACAAAACTTAGTAGTTCAAAAAAAGCTGCGAAAGCAGCCCACTACTTAAACCGCAACGCCTTCACCGGATCAATCCGCGTCACCAGGTAAGAAGGCACCACCAGGAAAAACAGGGTCAGCAAAAACGTACCCACGTTTAAGGCCAGCAGCGTCGACCAGTCGATCTGGATCGGCGCCACCGAGAGGTAGTAGGACTCTTCGTCCAGGTGCACCAGCCCGAAGGTTTTCTGCACCCAGCACAGCAGTAAGCCGATGCCGTTGCCCAGCGCCAGCCCGCTGATGATGATGAAGCCCGCGTAGTAGAGGAAGATTTTGCGAATGCCCCAGTTGCTCAGGCCCAGGGATTTGAGCGTGCCGATCATGTTCGTGCGCTCCAAAATGAGGATGAGCAGCGCCGTCATCATATTAATGATCGCCACTGTGATCATGAGGGCCAGGATGATGGCCCAGTTGTAGTCCTGGATATCGAGCCAGTTGAACAATTCACTCACCTTGCGGCGGATGCTTTCGCCGTAGAGGTCCTGGGGCAAGACCTGGTAATGGATGTAGTCGTTAAAAATTTCGAGGTCGGCGATGTCGTCCAGGATCACTTCAAAGCCCCCGATCTGGTCTTCTTCCCAGTTCAGCAGGCTGCGGGGTTGCTTGAGGTCAACGAGGGCAAACTGCCGGTCAAATTCCTCCAGCCCCGTCTTGTAGATGCCCGTCACCTGAAACGCCCGCGCCCGTTCTTCGCCCCGGGGGCCGATGAAGGCGAAGTCCATCCGGTCCCCCAAACCAATCTCCAGCCGCGTAGCCGTGATGCTGCTGATGATGATGCCGCGGCTGGTGGAGTCGGGGCTCACCCGCAGCGCTTCGCCTTCCACGAGGTAGCGGCCGAAGTTGTCCCAGTCGTAATCCTCTGCGATGCCCTTCAGCACCAGCGCTTCCTGGGTCGGCAGGCGTTCGCCTTCGGGGTAGACGGAAACCACCCCCGGCAAAACGATGAACTGCTGGATGTGCCGGATGCCCGCCCGCGTCATCTGCGGCGCGCCTGCCTCCAGCCCCAGCGAGGCCCCGAAGCCCTGCAAACTGACCCGCCCGGTGGTGTCCAGGCTGGGGTAAAAATCCTGGCGGTTGGAAATGGGGTAATTGTAGGTATCGAAAATGCCGTAGCTGGCCGCGTCGGCCGTGATGTGGATGTGCCCCCAGAAGCCAAAAATCTTGGTGGATATCTCCGATTTGAACCCCGCAATCAGGGCACTGGCCAACACCATGGTCGCCATCGAAATGGCCACGGCCGCCACCGCAATGCCAATGATGGTGCGGGAAACGGATTTGGTGCCGCCTTTGGCAACACCCCGGGCCAGGTAAAGGGGAAGGTTCAAGAATCAAGGCTTGTGTGGTGAATAATTCCCGGAGCGCCAGCCCCCGGTGCGGTAAAGGTACTGCATCTGCTCCGCCCGCGCCGCAGCCAAATTGCGGCCCCCCATTCGCTTCTTAGGCTATATTTGCGCCAAAATTTACCCCCCGATGGATTTTATCGCCGAACTCACCTGGCGCGGGATGCTCCACCAGCTCACTCCCGGAATCGAAGCACACCTGGCCGAAACTCCCCGCAAAGCCTATATCGGCTTCGATCCCACCGCACCGTCCATGACCATCGGCAACTACGTCCAGATCATGCTCCTCACGCTCTGGGCCCGCGCCGGCCACCACCCGGTCGTCCTCTTCGGCGGAGCCACCGGCCGCATCGGCGACCCCAGCGGCAAAGACAAGGAACGCCAGCTCAAAAGTTATGACGAAGTAGACCGCAACCTGGCCCACCAGCGCGAGCAAATGTTTCGCCTCCTCGCCGCCGGCCTCACCGCAGGTCGGGAAAAGGGCGCGGCCGCAGGTGCCGGGGAAGTCGCCGAAGGAGAAGCAAAGTTTTCCGTCGTCAACAACTACGACTTCTACCAGAACATGAACGTCCTGGATTTCCTCCGCGACGTCGGCAAAACCCTCACCATCAGCTACATGATGAGTAAGGACAGCGTGCAGAACCGCCTGGAATCCGGCATGTCCTTCACCGAATTCAGCTACCAGCTCTTGCAGGGCTACGACTTCCAGAAGCTGTACCAGGAACACGGCGTGACCGTCCAGATGGGGGGCTCCGACCAGTGGGGCAACATCACGGCCGGCACCGAGTTCGTCCGCCGCAACCTCGAAGGCAAAGCCTACGCCGTCACCACCCCGCTCCTGACCAAAGCCGACGGCACCAAGTTCGGCAAATCCGAGGGCGGCAACATCTGGCTGGACCCCGACCTGACCAGCCCCTACGACTTCTACCAGTTCTGGATTCGCTCCAACGACGCCGATATCCCGACCTACCTCAAGTACTTCAGCCTCCGCAGCAAAGAGGAGATCCTGGCCGACTGCGCCACCCTCAAACGCCACCTGGCCGGCGATGACCAGTTCAGCGCCGTCAGCCAGATCAAGCTTGCCCTGGCGGCGGAGCTGACCGACCGCGTCCACGGCCCCAGCGGCCTGGCCACCGCCCAGCGCGTCACCAACCTCCTCTACGGCCGGGGCGCTACCGCCGATGACCTCCGCGCCCTCGATGCCCAGGCCCTCGGCTCCCTGGCCGGCGAAATCCCCACCATCAAACTCACCGCCGCCGCCCTGGATGACCAAACCACCTTACTCGACTTCCTGGCCGAACACGGCGTCGCCGCCAGCAAATCCGAAGCCAAACGCGCCCTCCAGGGCAACGCCATCGCCATCAACAAAGAAAAGGTCAGCGATCCCGAGGCTACCCTGTCGGCTGCCGATCTGCTCCACGAACGCTTCATGCTGGTAGAAAACGGGAAGAAAAACCGCTTTTTGGTGGTGGTGGGGTAGGGGATATAAGCTGTGCCTAAACCCCAAAGCCCCGTCCGCCGATTTTCGGCGGACGGGGCTTTCCCTGGGGGGCACTGACGTTGGAGGTATTACCGAGCCACCGTTGGCCGAGCCGCCCGGTAACGCTGGTCCACAAAGTAGGTGCGCCAGTAGTTCTGCGGCTTTTCCTTTATGCGGTAGCAGCGGCCGGCAGGGTCGGGCACCAAGGTTAAGCGTTGGTTGGGGTAGTTGGGGTCGTAGATGTAAATTTCTACGTCGGTTTGGTAGGCCCCCAGATCACCTTGGTAGCGGCCCAGTTTATAACCGACGGCGACGACCTGATGGCTGAAGGGGCCTTGGCCGGTGGTTTGGAGGCCAAGCGGACAAGGGCGCCCCTGGTCGATGTTGCGCATTAACTCGCCCAGGCGGCCGGATCCTGCTTGCAAGCCCCAGTTGAAAAATTCCTGGTCGCGGTTGCCAAAGTTGGTGCCAATCAGCTCTGCCCACTTGTCGGCATTATCCGCCAAGGAATTTACCTGACGATCGTAAATGTATTTGCGCAAGGGTGTGCCCTCGGCGGGTTGAGTAGTCTGGGTAGGAATATCCTGGCGACCGTAGTAGTAATCCAAAGCGGAATAGCTCATGCCCCCACAGAGCCCTTTGGTCTTAATATCGCCAATGATAACGTTGGTAAACGAGTTGCTGAACTTGAAGCCGTGGACGGCGGGGTTGAAATTGGTGTACTTAGCCGGAGCGGACACCGGAGCAACGCTGCCCCAGATAAAGTCTTCTACCCGGTTATCCCCCGTAAAGCGGGCCAGGTAATTGCCGCTCTTGCTGAGTAAAACCTGGCTGCGACCGCCCGAAGTGGCTACCACTTTGAGACCATTGACGTTCCAGTTGTCGCCGTTGAAGCCCCCCGAAGCGGTGGTCTCCAGCCGGATACCGCGCAGTGCCGCAATGGCTTTGTTGACCGTGTAGCGAACGCTGTAGGGAGTATGGTCTTTCCAACGACCACCCTGGTTGATATTGCGAAAGTACTGTTGCTGTCCGTCGGCGAAAAGGACCACCAGGTTGGCATTGTCATTGCCGCCCCGCAGGTCGTCTCCACCCGTAGTGATGGTAATGTCCAGGGTGGTCGATTGGGCCATAATGGCTCCGGAAAGCAGCAATAGGGCCAGAGATACGAGAATACGAGTCATGGGAAGTGCATTTAAACGGTGGTGAAAACAGATGGAAACCATTCGCTAGTCCGCCAGAGTAGCGCATGGAGGTATGCATCTATGCAATAGGCATAGGCTTTGTTACACCCGCCAGGTAAGGTTGGTCTTGCCAGAACAATCGCCGGAGGTGTCGGTCTGGGTAATTACAGGGTGCTGGTCCTGCGAAGCACCTCTCCAATTTTAAATCCCTCATCTAAAATCTCCAATCGCCCGGGCCGTTCCTCAATGTTCAAGCCATCGGGAATATGCTGGCTCCCACGATGCTAAATCAAACATCTTAACCGCGCCGCAGGCAGCAGCGTAGCTAGTCTCAGATCCTACGTCCCAAATCTCCCCTTCTAAAACCGCCGCTGCTGCCCCAGATACTCCATCGTTTCCCCCTTGCCGAAGCCGTAGCTGAAGCCCATCGTCAGGAAACGGCCCCGGAAGCTACGCCGGTACTGAGAAAAAGTCGGCCCCTCCAGCTCACTGATCTGGATGCGCGAAGCAAATAGGTCGCGCACGCTCAAACTCAAGGCACCCCGGCCTTTGAAAAGCTTCTTGCGCAGGCCCGCGTCCACAAACAGCTGGTCGGCTTCGTTGCCCTGCACCGTCTGAAAGGCCGAGAGGTACTGGGTGGTGACCTCAAAGTCAATGTCCTTCGGCAGATCAAATTTACCGGTGATCTTGCCACTGTACTGGCTGGCGGAAAAATCGAAAACCACGCCCTCCAGCGCCCCGTCGCGGGTGAAGAAGTTATAGTTCAGGTCTCCCGTCAGCGTCAGGAAGCGAGCCGGCGTAACCTTCGCATTCACCTCCAGGCCCGTCGAGCGGTTGGTGCCTACGTTCACCGGCTGCGTGATGGCTACGTTGTTGCTGAAGGTGGTGATGCGCTCCACCACGTCGGTCGTGTAGCGGTAGTACACGCCTGCGTTGATCGAAGCCTCGCCGAGAATGAAAATGCTCGTCAGCTCGTAGGAGTCGGTAAACTCGGGTTGCAGGTTGGGGTTGCCGGTGCGGACGCTGAAGGCGTTGCGGGGATTAAAAAAGGGGTTCAAGTCCCAGAGCCGGGGACGGAAGATGCGCCGGGAATATCCGCCCTGCAGCGAAACCGCGTCGGAAATCTTGTAAGAAGCGTGGCCGCTGGGGAAAAGGTTGGCAAAGGTCCGGTCATTGCTTTCGTTGGTGCTTTCCAGCAGCGTCGTCAGGTCGGTATTCTCTACCCGCAGGCCTACCTTAATGCCCCAGGCACCGGGTTCGTAGGCCCAGGTGCCGTAGGCAGCGGCAACTTTCTGCTTCCAGTTGAAAACGTTGGTCAGGGCAGGATCTTCCACGAATGCGCCGTTGACGAAATTGCTCACCGCAAAGTCGTTGCTGACGTCGTTGGTGACGTACTGCGCGCCGGCTTCGATGCTCACCTTTTCGGAGATGGGCTTGGCGTAGTCGATCTTGAAGGTATTGTCCGTCTGCCCGAAATCGGTGCGCGTTTGCTGCTGCCCGCTGCGGTCTTCGCCCTCCAGAGAGATGTCCCTGAACGCCGAAGCCTGGTCCTTGGAAAAGAGGCTGCCTACGGCGCTGATGATCAGGTCGTGGTCTTTGTGGTCTTTGAAGTCGCGCTTGTACTGCAGCTCAAACTGGTATTTGGGGTTGGTGGCCTCCGTGGCCTCCTCGCGCCGCCAGCGGGCCAGGGTGCCGCCCGCAGCATCCGTTTGCCGGTAGTCGTAGCTCGAAGGCTGGTCTTCAATCTCGTAAGCAAAATTGCCCGAGAGGGTCAAAACATTGCGCTCGTCGATGTGGTAATCGGAGCCCAGCACCAGGTTGTAGTACTTCTCGTTGCGAAACTCCCGCCCGTCGCCAAACAGGGTAATGCCGCTGGTTTTGTCGAGGTTGACCGTCTCTTCGTCGTTGGGCAGTTCGCGGTAGCCGACGCCGAGCTGGCTAAAGAGATTGAATTTTTCACTCCGGCGGTTCAGGCTCAGGCCCACGCTGTAGTTGTCGGGCACCCCCGCGTTAACGGAAAGGGCACCGTTGAGGCCCTTGCGCTCCTCTTTTTTCAGGACGACGTTGATGATGCCCGAGGTGCCTTCGGCGTCGTACTTGGCCGATGGGTTGGTGATCACCTCAATGCTCTCGATCATGTCGGCCGTGATCGTCCCCAGCAGGCTGCCCTGCTCGCTGGCAATGACCGAGGGCTTGCCGTTGATGAGGATCTGCACGCCGCCGCTGCCGCGCAACTGCACCTGCCCCTCGATGGTGACGTTGACCGAAGGCACGTTGTTGAGCACTTCCAGGGCCGAGGCACCCGTGCTGCTGAGGTCTTTGCCCACGTTAAAAACCCGCTTATCAAGCTTGAATTCCGTCTGGGATTTTTCGGCCCGCACGGTCACTTCCTCCAGTTGCTGGCTCTGGCTGCCGAGGGAAATTGTGCCCAGATCGGCGCGCCCGTTGCGCACGGTGATGCTGTCAATACGCACCGTTTCGTAGCCAATGAAACTCACCTCGGCAAAGACGTCGCGCAAGTCTGCGGTCACCGAAAAGCGGCCCGTTTCGTCGGTCGTCGTCCCCGCCTGCGCCGTCTCGTCACTCCGCTGGGCGATGCGGACGGTGGCAAATTCAATGGGCTGTTCGCTGCCGGCATCGATCACCTGGCCAGAAAAAGTGATTTTATCACCCGTATTTTCCGATTGGGCGCTGACGCAGGTGCCCAGGAAAAGAACGAGGAGCAAGGTGAAGGAGTAGCGAATGGACATTTTCAAGTGGATTTTGGAATATTTTTTGGGGAACCGTTATACAGGTTTAACCCAATATTAAGGGGATAGGACCGCTGCCCGCAGCATTTTTCTACCCTTTCCCGCTTTTATTCGACAACTCGATCCACCGCGTTTGGTTGCGTTCGGGCCGGCAGAATAAGGGCAATCCACTACTTAGTGTGATTATTACACCAAGAATGCCTACCTTTGCGCCCGCAAAACGGGGCGTTCTTCCGGTTTACGTATGGGCTTTCACTTTCGCAAGCCGTTTGGTGGTAAACCATTTCGCCCTAATTCTTGGTCTTTTGCCGTTTCCGCAGTAGGGAGGCAAAAGTAAAATATGGACGAAATGGAAACTTTTAAGGACAGCGGTCTCCGCGATGACGTTAAGCGCGCGGTGGCCGAACTCGGTTTTACTACCCCCACCCCCATTCAGGCACAGGTCATTCCCCTCATCCTCGATTCCAGCCGCGACCTCGTCGCGCTGGCACGTACGGGCACGGGTAAAACCGCCGGTTTCGGCCTGCCCGTAGTGGATGGCATCGACCTGGATTCCCCCAGCGTCCAGGCCCTCATTCTTTGCCCCACCCGCGAGCTTTGCCTCCAGATCGCCAAAGACCTTGATGGCTTCGCCCGCTTCCGCAACGGCGTCAAGGTAGCCGCCGTCTACGGTGGAGCCCCCATCACCCACCAGATCCGCGAGATCAAAGACGGTGCGCAAATCATCGTCGGTACGCCCGGCCGGACCCTCGACCTCATCACCCGCGGCAAACTCAAAGTCGACCAACTCAAGCGCGTAGTCCTCGATGAGGCCGATGAGATGCTCAACATGGGCTTTCAGGAAGAGCTCAACGGCATCCTGGCCAGCACCCCCGAAGACAAGCAGACCCTCCTCTTCAGCGCCACCATGCCCAAGGAAGCCCGCAAGATTTCCGAGGAATACATGCGCAACCCCACCGAAATCAGTGTGGGCCACGCCGATGCCGGCAATTCCAAGGTCGTCCACCAATACTTCAAGGTCCGGGGCTCCGATCGCTTCGCCCTCCTCCGCCTGCTGGTGGAACTGGACCCCGAGATGTACGCCGTGATCTTCTGCCGCACCCGCCTGGAAGTTAACGGCGTATCCGAAGACCTGCGCTTCGCCGGCCACTCCGCCGATGCCCTGCACGGCGACATGAGCCAGGCCCAGCGCGACGACGTAATGAACCGCTTCCGCCGCCGCCGCGTCAAACTGCTCGTCGCCACCGACGTTGCCGCCCGGGGCCTCGACGTCCAAGACCTTACCCACGTCATCAACTACAACCTGCCCGACGCCCCCGAAGTCTACGTCCACCGCAGTGGCCGCACCGGCCGCGCCGGCAAGGAAGGCATCGCCATGAGCATCGTCACGGGCCGCGAAGTCCGCCACCTGCGTGCCATCGAGAACTACTCGGGCATCAGCTTCCAGCTGCGCGACGTCCCCAGCCAAAACGAGGTCTACCGCCTGCGTGCCCTCCGCTTCGCCGAAAACGTCCTGGCTGCCAAGCTCGACGACAAAGTCGCCGCCTACCTGCCCGAAGTGATCGATATGTTCGCGGAAATGGACCGTGAAGAAATCATCCAGAAGATCCTCGGCTACGGCCTGGGCACCCTCAGCGCCCAACTCAGCGGGCAGAAGCAGATCCAGAACGACGATACCAAAGACAACCGCCTGGAAAAAGGCAGCGCAGACTTCACCACCATCTGCATGTCCGTCGGCAAAAAACACGGTTACACCGTCCCCCAGATCATTGGGATGATGAACCGCCGTCTGCCCGGCAAGAAGATATCCTTCGGCAAGATCGACATCCAGAACAACCTCACCTACGTGGGCGTAGACAGCAAGGAGGCCAAGAAAGTGGTGGCCGCCTTCGAAGGGGCCGTTGATAAGGGCGTGGAAATGAACGTGCGCATCTTCGAGGATGGCACCAAAATTGACGCACCCTGGAAAGGTGGCGGCAAAAAGAAAAAGCAGTACCAGCCCGGCGGCTTCAAGCCCAAAAGCAAAAAGCCCCACCGCGGTCAGTAGGCCAGGCGTAGAACGTCCGGCTGAGGGTGTCTCCCCTTACGAGAAATCCCGGTTGAGGGTGTCCCCACCCGAACCCTGTGCATTCGGGTGGGGACACCCTCAACCGGTGCGACTCGTTTGGGTGGGGACAACTCCAACCAATATTCTCCCGAACCGTGGATATTCGGGTGGGGACACCCTCAACCGGTGCGACTCGTTTGGGTGGGGACACCCTCAACCAATATTTACCCGAACCGTGGATATTCGGGTGGGGACACCCTCAACCGGTGCGACTCCTTCGGGTGGGGACACCCTCAACCGGTGCGACTCGTTTGGGTGGGGACACCCTCAACCAATATTTACCCGAACCGTGGATATTCGGGTGGGGACACCCTCAGGCGGACCCTATTGCGTACTGGTTAACATTATACCGTTAAGCACGTCCGGAGCGGTTGTACATCGGACATCGGACATCTGACATCGTACCTCGTACATCAGACATCGCACATCCAACCTTCCCTGGCACCTGCGGCCGCGCCCGCTTGAGAAATTTGCCGCCGAACCAACGCTTTGGGTGGTGGGTTATAACGGACAGTTAATCCCCATCCATTTGCACTCACTACCATTCTTCCGGCGTACTGCGCTTCTGCTCTTTCTTAGTGGCCTGCTGCTGCACTGTGCCGATTACCGCATCCACGAGGCCCCCATCGAAGGGCTCACCAGTGAAGCCCCACCCCGGGGTACGTTGGAATACTCCACGTTTATGGTGGGCGACCTCGGGTACGACTTCGACCGCGGCCTCACCACGCTCGATGCGATGGTGAAGGCTATGTCTTCAGCCCCCGAAAACAGCTCCCTTCTTCTGCTGGGCGATATTACCGGTCCGGAAGGACTCCGTAAAAAAAACAGCCCCGAGCGGGAACACCTTTTGGCCATCCTGCAACGCCTCGGGCAAGTTGCCGGCCCCGTCTACTACACCCCCGGCGAAAACGAACTGGGGCAGGAGAGCAACTTCGGCCGCCTGAAGCGCCTCGAAAAATTCCTGGAAGAAGAGGCCGGCGATAAGGTGCGCATGATGCCCAATAACGAATGTTCCGGCCCCGACGACGAGGAGCTTTTTGACCGCGTTGGCCTCATCGGCGTCAACAGCGCCTGGTTCCTGGCCGACTGGAGTATGGACCAGGAGGTGAGCGAAGGCTGCGACTACACCAACCGCGACGCGATGCTGTTTGCCCTGACCGATGAGATCAAAGGATACCGCGGGCAGGTGAAGATTGTGATGATGCACCACCCCCTGCAAAGCAACGGCAACCGGGGTGGGCAATACAGTCTTCGGCAACATCTTTTCCCCCTGGCCGATGTCATCCCCGGTGCCTACCTCCCCCTGCCCGTGGTGGGCTCGGTCATCCGCGGCATCCAGGGCGTAAGCGGCGGTCCGAACGACGTGGGCAATTTGCTGTACCAGGACATGGTGCGGTCCATCAAATCGGGCATCGACGACGAGATCAACGTCATCTTCGTCAGTGGCCACGAGCACAACCTGATGCTGGCCCACGAAAAAGAATACGTCAAAATAACGGCGGGCTCCGGTAGCGTGCGCGGTCCCGCCCGCGGCGGCAACGATGCCAACTTCGCCTACGGAGAAATCGGCTACAGCCGTCTGGACTTTTTCGACAGCGGCGAGGTACACGTTGGCTTTTACACCGTTGATGAAAATGGACAGGAACAAAAGGTGTTTTACCGCCGCATCATCGCTGATCGCTTCTTGCCCAGCGACGATGGCATTGAGGAGGTGGATATCGAAGTCGTTAACGAAGACACCGTAAAAGCGGTGGTGTACGAACTGGGGGCCAGGGACAAGAGCGGACTGATCAAGGCGGCCCTCGGCGAACACTACCGCCCGCTGTACTACGTGCCGGTGCAAGTGCCGGTATTGAACATCGATACCCTTTTCGGCGGCCTCAAGCCCTACCGGCGGGGTGGGGGGATGACGACGATGAGCCTGCACAGCAGGGCGGCCGACGGGCATTTGTACCAGTTGCGGTCAGTGCGGAAAAACCCTTCGCAATTGTTGCCCAGCATGCTGGAAGAGTCTTTTGCGGCCGACCTGGCGCGCGACCAGTTTACCTCCATTCATCCTTTTGCGCCGCTGACTTTGCCGCCGCTGCAACGCCGCCTGGGCCTGCTGGGGGCCGATCCTAAACTTTACTACATCCCCAAACAACCTGGCCTGGGCGACTTCAACACCAACTTCGGCGGCGAAATGTACTGGCTGGAACAACGGCCGGACGAAGACTGGAGTGGAACGTCATTCTTCGGAGGAAGTAAGGACATCATCAGCAACTCCAAAGTCCGGGAAGAAATCACCTACGACTGGAAGCACTACGCCGACTACAAAAACTACGCCCGCGCCAGGCTCTTCGATATGCTCATTGGCGACTGGGACCGGCACCGCGACCAATGGCGCTGGTCTTCCTTCGAAGAGGAGGACGGCCGGACCCGCTACGTACCGATTGCCCGCGACCGCGACCAGGTCTACTCCAACTACGACGGCGGGCTGCTGACGGTGGCCCGGGTATTCCTGGCCGAAGCCCGCAAACTGCGCCCCTTCGATGAAAAACTCGACAAAGTGAAATGGCGGGCCATGAACGGCAAATGGAACGACCGCGTCTTCCTCAACGAAATTACCAAGGAGGAAATGCTGGTGGAGGCCCGCACCATCCAGGCCACCCTGACCGACGAGGCGATTGACGAAGCCATGGACCTCTTCCCGGCCGAGGTGAAGGCCTACAGCCTGGAGCAAGAGAAAATCGGGGAGAAACTCAAACAGCGCCGCGCCCAGCTCGAAAGCCTGGCCCTGGACTATTACGCCAACCTGGCCGAAAAAGTCAACGTCCTGGGCACCGATAAAAACGACGTCATCCACGCTACCGGTCTGGAAAATGGCGACCTGCACGTGGAAGTTTTTGACGCCAGCAAGGAAGGTGAGGTCGATGAAAAATATTACGGCCGCATCTTTCACGTCGGGGAAACCAAAGAAGTCGTCGTCTACGGCCTCGACGGCAAAGACCGCTTCCGGACCCAGGGGCCACCCAGTTCGATCCGCCTCCGCCTGGTGGGGGGCAACGACAAAGACGAGATTGTGGCCGACGGCCGGCTCCGGGCCATGGCCTACGATGAAAAAGAGGGCATGAAATTTTCGGGGAACACTGGCACCATTGCGGATCGCCGCAGCGACCGCTTCCCGGAGCTCAACCAGTACGATTTTGAGGAGTACTACCCGGATTACACCACACCCATTCCCGCCTTTGGCTTCAACGTAGACGACGGACTGTTTTTTGGCTTAGGTTTCAGCCGGACCAACCACGGTTTCCGCGCCGACCCCTACAAGACCCGGCACGCGGCGCTGGCCACTTACAGTTCCAATGAATTCTTCAAGTTCTCTTATACGGGGACTTACAACGATTTCTTCAGTCGGCAGGCCGATCTGGTGCTCGACGCGCACTACTATACCCCCGGTTACGTGGCCAACTTCTTCGGCCTGGGCAACGAAGGCCCCGGGCAGCCCGAAGAAGGCGAGATCGAAGGCGTCGGGGAAGACGAAGAACTGGAGTACAACCGGGCCCGGCGGGAAGAAATCATGCTGCGGCCAACCCTCCGCTTCCGCGGCAAGCGCAACCGGACGGTTTTCTCCGTGGCGCCCTTTTACCACGCCTTCGACCTGGACGATGACACCCCCGATTACGCGCTGATCCTGAATACGCCCGGCATCCCTGCGCGCGTTTTCGATAACCAGCCCTTTGGCGGTTTGCTGGCCCAACTGGAATCGAACAACGTGGCCATCCCCCTGCTGGCTGACAATGGCGTAAAATACGACCTCTTCGCCCAGCAGAGCTGGAACCTCAAAGACGAGGGAAGGTCCACCTTCAAATACGGTGGCAACCTGACGGTATACAAGATGCTGACCAAAGTGATCAACGTAGCTTCCCGCATCGGTTTTGAGCACAACGACGGGCAACCGGAATACTATCAGCTGGCCTCCATGGGAGGGCGTACCAACTACCGCGCCGCCCGCGCCGACCGCTACCGGGGCAATACCCTTTTTTACCAGAACATTGATCTGCGCTTCATGGGCTTCAATTTCGGTAAAGGCGAGGCACCTACTGTGGGTGGATTCATCCTTGGCCTCGACTACGGCCGCGTCTGGCTCAAGGGCGAAGACAGCGAGAAGTGGCACGTAGGCTACGGCGGTGGCATCTGGCTGGCCCCCCTGGGTGCCACGATTGTGAGCCTGACCTACTTTCGGGACAGCGACCAGGCCCGGGTAGCGGTAGCTGCGGGTTGGCCCTTTTAGTGGCTACCATGCCCGCCATCGTGGCAGGAGGAAGTTGGCGGGGGCAGCCCCTCCTCTCACGCCATCCCAGGAAATGCACCAGCCCTTACTATTGACCACCAAACGAAGCGAACCATGCGTATACTGAACAGCCCCAACTTACTTTCCTTGCTCATTCTGGGCTTTGTGGTGCTGGTGGCAGGAACCTACGGATACGTCACTTATACCCAGCGTCCTGAAATGGAACACTACGCGGTGGACCCTGGGTACGGCTTCCCTTTCGACTTCGAAGAGCCGGAACAGGTGGTGGATTTGCCCGAGGCTTTGACAGAAATCAGCGGACTTTCTTCCTGGTACACTGATGACCAGGTGCTGGCCGTGCAGGACGAAGACGGGGAACTCTTCGTGGTGGACGTCCGGACGGGCGAAATAGAAGAAACCTTCAGTTTTGGAAAGAACCGGGATTACGAAGGGGTAGCGCGGAATGGCGACAAAATTTACGTGTTGGAAAGCGATGGCAAGGTGCACTACCTCGATTACGTTGAGGGCACCAAAGAATACAAAGCCGTGAAGCTGGAAACGAGCTTCAGTTCCCGCGACGATACCGAAGGCCTTGCCTACGACCCCGTCCTGAACCGGCTGCTGATTACGCCGAAGGAACAGGAATTGACCACCGACGATGAAGCGGACGATCACCAGCGGGGCATCTACGCCTACGACCCTGAGCTGGGCCTGATGGCCCCTGAACCCTTGTTTACCATTGACGAGTACGCCGTGGGGCAGGTCGTCTACGGCCAGCGGCAACGCTTCAACATTAAGCCCAGTGGGATTGCCGTGGACCCGATCACCAAGGATCTTTACGTTTTAGCCTCCATCGGCAATATCTTGGTGGTTATTGACCGGGAAAGCAACATCAAGCACATTGAGCTGTTGCGAGAAAAAATGTTCCGGCAGCCGGAAGGCCTTACCTTCAACGCCCGGGGAGACCTTTTCATCAGCAGTGAGGGCCGGGGCGGCGATGGCGTTTTGGCCACTTACCGACGCCAGACGGCCGCAGCAACCAGTAAGGGACAATGAGTAAGAACAACAACGAAACCAAGGAAAAAGAGGTAGTGAAAGTGCCACCCTCGCCACGGGTGGTGGCGGCCGCCGACTACGTCAAGGGCCAGTTCAATACCAGCCTTTCACCGCATTACCTTTTCCATAATTTTTCCTACGCTGAAGAGATCGCCGAACAGGTGAAGGAACTGGCCACCGCCGCGGGGCTCGGTAAAGCCGTGGTGGAATTGCTCGCCATTGCCGCCTATTTCTACCCCCTGGGCTACACCGACGGCTATAAAAAAGTAGCCGACCGTTCAGCAGCGGCGCTGCGGGCCTGGGCCGATGAACATAAGGTAGACCTGAACACCGAAGAGGGAGACGCCGCCGATTGGCTCCGCGAAGCCCACGATGCCGACCTCTCCAGCCCCCTGCCAGCCCGCATCCTGCACGACGCCGCCTGGAGTTGGCTCGGCCGCAAACGCTTCGAACGCCGGGCCGACCTCCTCCAGCTGGAACGCAACGCCCTGGATGGAGAAAACGGCGACCCGGTCAAATTCGGCGAGGAAATGCAGGCGTTTCTCCTCCATTTCAACTACCTCACCACCGTCGGTAAAGAAGCCTACGATGCCCGGCGGCGGAAAAATGTCTCCACCCAACAGGAGAACAACTACAAGATTGAGCAAAAGGAAGTAAAAGCCAAGACGGGCAAAAACTTCGGCCGCGGCATCGATACCATGTACCGCACCTCCTTCCGCAACCACATCAATCTCAGCCGGATTGCCGACGGAAAGGCCAACATGATGATTTCCATCAACACCATCATTCTTTCCATCGTCATCACCGTCTCCGGAGCAAGTTTTTCTTTTTTCGAGGACGTCTTTTTTGAAAACCCCGAGTTTCTGGTGCCCATCATCAGCCTGCTCATGAGTTCCCTCATTGCCGTGATCTTCGCCGTTTTCTCCGCCCGTCCCAGTGTGACGGAGTACCGGATCAAAAAGCAAAAACTGATCAAAAGTAAAGAAGCGAGCCTGCTGTATTTCGGCAACTTCCTCAAGCTGGAAAAAGCCGATTTCATCGACTACATGTCCACCATGAAGCTCGACCAAAGTGCCCTTTACGACGACCTCGCCAAGGATTTGTACGATCTCGGCCAGGTGCTCCACAAAAAATACCTCCTGCTTACCATCAGCTACAATACCTTCGTCGGCGGTTTGGCGCTGGCCGTCCTGAGCTTTCTCACCGTCTACCTCCTGAATATTCTGTAGGGAGGCACTGTGCCGCCATTCTATTTTTTTCGCTTCCCCATCCGCCCCGAGCGGAAGTACAACTTACTTTCACATGTTAGCCCACGTAGCAAACCGCCGTTCCATCTTTCCCCAGTTCTTCACCGATCAAGCCGTTGACCGCAGCGTGCTGAGTGCGCTGCTGGACGCGGCCAACCAGGCTCCCAGCCACAAAAAACTCGAGCCCTGGCGCTTTCGCGTCTACACCGGTGCTGGCAAAGCCACCCTGATGCACGATATGGCTACGATTTACGAAGCCGGTGGCCCCGACAAAAAATGGGACGAAGGCCTCCAGAAAAAATTCGGCGAAAAAGTGGAGCAGTCGCCCGTAGTCATCGCCATCTTCCTGCACCGCGAGCACCCCAACCCCACCTTGCCCGAGTGGGAAGAAGTGGCGGCGGTTGCCTGCGCCGTAGAAAACCTGTGGACAAGCCTCGATGCCTTTAACCTGGGCGGCTACTGGTCCAGCCCCGGCTTCCTGTGCGGAGACTACGGGCAATGGCCCGACGCCGCCCCCAACGAACGCTGCCTGGGCCTGTTCTACCTCGGATACTACGAAGCGCCCGAACTGCCCCGCCGCCGCGGCGCCTGGGAGGAGAAAGTGACCTGGTACGAAGGCTAAGCCCCCCACGGCACTGCCTTCGCAGAAAACCATCGAATACCTTAGCTATCTTTAAGCCATGGATGCTGCACTCTTCGACATCGATACGGCGCTGCTCACCAACCGCTGTGTGGTCCGACGCTTTCGGGAAGGCGAGGGTAAACACCTCTACCGGCTCATCAGCGATAACCAGGATTACCTCACCGATCATTTCCCCATCCTGGTAGCGGAAGCGGGGGCGAACCCCAACGCCGCCGAAGCTTTCGTGCGCGAACGCATCGCCAATTGGCTGCTGCAGCAAGACTACGCCTTCGGGGTATGGCTCAACGAAACAACGGAGCTGGTGGGGTACGTCCACCTTTTTGACATCAACTGGTCGGTCCCCGCCGCAGAGATCAGTTTCTTCATCGACCACCAGCAGGTGAGAAAAGGACTGATGACCGAAGTACTGGCCCGGGTGGTCCGCTTTGGCTTCAAACAACTGGCGCTGGAGAAAATTTACCTCCGCACCCTGTCCGATAACTTCCCCAGCCAGCGCCTCGCCCGGCGGGTGGGCTTCAGCCGGGAGGGCGACCTGCGCAACGAGTTCCGCAGACCCGGCGGCATGCTGGCCGACCTGGTCCGCTTCGGCTTTTCCCGGGAGACCTACGGCGAGTAGCAGCCCCTAAAAGCGGAAGCCGACGCTCGCCTGGATGGAGCGGCTGAAGTCTTCGTCGCCAGCGTTGAACGCGCGCCCTCCCACGCGGTCTTCGTTGGTGAGGCGCAGATCGTTTTCGTCGCGGGAAAGATCCGTCAGCCCGTGTTGGTAGCGCACGCCAAAGTAAAGGCCACTGTTCAGGAAATAGCTGGCCCCGGCAATCAGGCCAAAGTCGTACCGCCGGTAACGGGGCTCATCGCGGTCCGAATTGTAGAAGGCGGAGATGACGTCGGGAGGCAACACATCCGTGCGCGGCAGGGGCGTGGTAGAACGCGAGATGACGCCGCCTCCACCCGCCAGGTCGCGGAAGTAGTTGCCCTCTACGCTGAAAATGATGTCGTTCTCCAGCCCGAAAGTGTTGGTCTGGTAAGTATCCGCCCCGGAAACCCGGCTGGCCACCAGAAAGCCAGCGGATACGCCGCCCTCCAATTCCAGTTTGCCGAGCTTGAAATAGGCCGTAACGGGCACGTCGATGTAGCTGTTGATGATGTCGTGCTCGCTGGTGCGCTGGCCGAAGATGATGTCGCCCTGCAGGTCATCGGGGTTGGAGTAAAGGTAGAAGTACGAAGGCCCTTCGTAGTCAATTTGCCCCCCTTTCTGGCTGTAGAGGAGGTCCGCTTTGAAGCCAAACAAGTCAGTAAACGCCAAAGCAAAAGTGGCCCCGACGTGGAAGCCCGTCGTGCGCTGGAAGCTTTCGTAGCTCACCGTTCCGTCGGCGCTCTGCTCAGCAGGGCCGTCGAAGCTGTTGAAGTTGAGGCCAGCGCGGAAGCCCCCGCTGAATTCCTGAGCGCGAACGCCAGCGCTGGTGAGGAGAAAAACAAGGCAAAGCAAAAAAGTAGGGCGCATTAGTATTGGTAGATTTTGGCTCAAAGATGGAACGAATCGCGGACATGGTTGGTGCGGCACCCCGGGAAATTTGCGGCGGCAGCCCTGGGAGGCCTGACTTTCCCTGCTCCTCGTCCTTTCTCCCCCCTCCGGGGGGGCGGGGGGGAGCACCTGCGTCCGCGCCCAGCAAAATGCACACCACACCTTCAACCCTCCAGCCCCCGGGGTGTTCAATAGGCATCACCGGGCCGCGCGCCCCCAAACCAAGCTAAAATGAGTGAAGTGGTCACCCAAAAACGGCCAGTCTTGCTGTACACCGAGCAAACGCCTAACCCGGAAAGCCTGAAATTCGTCACCAACCGCATGCTGTACAACGGCACGGCGGAGTTTAAGGAGGAGGAATTCGCCCGGCAGTGGTCGGAACTGGCCGCTGCCCTCTACGATTTTCCCTACGTCAAGAAAGTTTACATCGCCAACAATTACGTCACCCTGACGAAGGAGTTCAACTACTCCTGGGACGATGTGATGCTCAAACTCAAGGAATTCATCAAGGATTACCTCCAGGACGAGAAACCCATCATCAAGGAGGGTTTTGCCGAAGAGGTGGCCCGCCTGGAAGCCGAGCGGGGCGATAGCTTCGCCTACAGCGAAGACGAGGCCGAAACCGTCACCCAAATCAAGGAACTCATCGATACCTACGTGAAACCCGCCGTGGAAATGGACGGTGGCAACATCGAGTTCAAAAGCTACCACGAAGGCGTCGTTACCGTCATCATGCAGGGCTCCTGCAGCGGCTGCCCCAGCTCCACGGTCACCCTCAAATCCGGTATCGAATCCATGCTCAAGCGCATGATGCCGCAAGTAAAAGAAGTCGTGCAGGAGATGGGCTAAGCCTCCTTTTCTTACGCAAAAGCCACTGGTCCTGCCCGGGCCAGTGGCTTTTTTTATTTGCTTCGCAGTATTTCATGCCGGGCGCGGCCGCAGGTGCTCCCCCCCCGACCCCCCGAAGGGGGGAGTTCGGACAGGGAGCAAAGTAAGTCAACATGCCAGCTTGAGCACTCCGTCGCAAAGCCATTTACCAGCCCCAAAAAAACAAAGGGCCCAGGCGCGTAGCCCGGACCCTTGGAGGAAAAAGAGTAGTATTTACTAGTTGCTGAACCCGAAACGGGCCTCAATCTGGAAAATAGCCCCAGAGACGTCTTTGTCCGATACCACTGGGACATCGACAATGGTAAGGTCCACGCCACTGGCGAAGCGGTAGCCCCCTTCCAGGCCGATGCGGAACCACTGGAAGAGGTTCAGCTCCAGGCCAGCCATCGCCTGACCCACCAGAAAGCGGTCATCGAAGCTTCCTATCTCGACCCGGCCGGGGCCGAAGATAGCCGTGAAGCGGGGGTGAATGGGTTTCTCGGAGAGGGGAGAGTAGGCAAGGATGAGGCCGCTGTGGCGGAAATTGTAGCGATTGGCATTACCGTCGTCGGTAGTGAAGTCTTCCCGGCCTTTCCAGCCGCCGTAGCCGATGAAGAACTCGTTGCCGAATTCCAGTCCGCCAAAGCCGCCGCGGACGAGCGCCCAGTCATCCCCCGTCATGGAGTAATTATAGGTTGGGCCACCCCAGATGCCGCTCAGGTCGAGGTCGCCCAGCAGCGTGCGGTCGCGGCCGCGGCTCTGGTACTTGGCCAGGGGCTGGGTGGATTCGGTGGCGCGGTAGGCGAGGGCCGGACCGTCGAAGCTGGCCTCCGCCTGGGCGCTTAAAAAGGAGGCGGCGAAGAGGCAAAGGAAGAAAGTTAGCAGTCTCATGTGCAAATAAATTTGGGTGATGGAGGAGAAGAAGGCGGAGAACGCTTGCCCCGCAGTATTCACGTTTTACACCAGCAATGGCGATTGCTGATGCCCAAAGGTTGCACCTCCAGTTCTTAAAATTTTAGGAACACACAATTAAAAGAGCGTTAAGACCTTATGCGATGGGGGGATTTTCGGCATTCAGCAGGCTACCGCAGTATTTGCAGTACCGCGCGTCTTTATCGTGCCCTTCGCGGGCGCAAAAGCGACAGACCTGGGTGGAAACTTCTTTTTTCCGGCCGTCCTTCACCATTTCGCTGGTAACGATCCCGGTGGGCACCGCAATGATGGCGTAGCCCAGGATCATGACCATGGCGGAAAGGAACTGCCCCAGGTCAGACTGTGGCGTGATGTCTCCGTAGCCCACCGTGGTGAGGGTGACGATGGCCCAGTAGACTGCGCGGGGGATGGAGCTGAAACCGTCGTTTTGGCCCCCTTCCACGAGGTACATGATGGATCCGATGATGATGACCAGGAGGGCAACGGTAAAAAGAAAAACGGTGATCTTATTGCGGCTGGCAATGATGGCTTTGCGCAGTTGGTCCCCTTCGCTCAGGTAAATACCCAGCTTGAAAATCCGGAAGACCCGCAGCAGGCGGATGACGCGTACGACCACAAAGTACTGCGTACCAGCAAAGAAAAAGCTGAGGAACGAGGGCAGGATGGCCAATAAGTCGATGATGCCGTAGAAGCTCAGCGCGTAGGAAAGGGGCTTGCGGGTGGTGTAGAGCCGCAGGAGGTATTCGAGCGTAAACAGGAAGGTGAAGGCCCACTCCAGCAGGAAAAAAACGCGGCCGTACTGCGCGCTCCAATCTTCGGAGCTTTCGAGCATCACGGTGAGGACGGACAGGATGATGAGGACCAGCAGAACGACATCGAAAAGCTTCCCGGCGGGCGTATCGGCCTCGAAGATGATCTCGTGGATGCGGTCGCGGAGCTTTTGCTTGATCATGGGGTGCTGAAATTGCGGCGGTGGTAAAAGTACAAAGCCTGGGGCGGGGATGGGGTTCAACCCTTTCCGAAAGCGTCCTCGCCGCTTCAGCGCAGGGGTTAGCCCTCCCGTTTGGCGGGCAGAAGGAGCGTTCCGTCAATGGCGCACAATGAATAAAATGAAAAATCGTACATTTGTCAGCCGTTCGCGCCTTGCTCCTTAGTCTTTCTTCCCCCTTCGGGGGGATGGGGGGGATGCACCTGCGGACGCGCCCAGTGTAAAAAAAAACTGCGCAGCCAAAACAAACCACCGCACCGCAGCACCCCTTTGAGGACTGTGGCCCGGCACAAAAAAAACTATCCATGCTACTGAATGCCGTAATAATTGAGGATGAACGCAACGGCCTGATTAACCTCAAGCACATGCTCGCCGAGCACTGCGAAGACATTGAGGTGATTGGCGACGCCGACGGGGTGGAAAGTGGCCTGCGCCTGCTCGAAGACCCCGACATCAACCCCGACGTGGCCTTTCTGGACATTAACCTCCAGGACGGTAAGGTCTTCCAGCTCCTCAACCGCCTCACCAGCATTGATTTCGACATCATCTTCGTGACGGCCTGGGACCAGTTTGCCATCAAGGCCTGCGAGTATTCCAGCATCGGGTACATCCTCAAGCCCATCGACCACGTGCAACTCATTGAGGCGGTGGCCCGCGTGCGCCCGCGCAAGCAGGGCCGCACCCAGGAGCGCCTGCAGGTGATGCAGCAGTACGCCAGCCACCCCAATGCCTTCGATAAACTCTCCATCGCCGCCCTCGATGGGATCCACTTTGTGAAGATCCGCGACATTGTCCGCTTCGAAGCCGAAGACAATTATACCCACATTTATCTGGTCGGGGGCAACAAAATTACGGCCTCCAAAACCATCAAAGCCTACGAAGACATGTTGGCCCCGTTTAACTTCTACCGGGTACATAAACGGCACGTGATCAACATGAACTACATGAAAAAATTTGTAAAGGGAGACGGTGGCTACCTCATCATGGACGACGGTATCCACATCGAAGTGAGCCGTCGGCGCCGCCCCGCCTTCATGACTCAACTCAGGATATTGCAGGAAGTACTTTAATATCCCAGAGATTATACCTATTTTTGGAGCGGTATTCGTTCCTGGCAGAACGGCGTGCCCAGTCTACACAGTGGTTGAATCATCAGAACGTGAAACTTTCAAGGAACTCTCTATGTCTCAAAACGGGAAAAAAACTATCGAGGAACTGAAGCGGGACCAAAAAGACAAAATTTTGGACCGCAAGAGTATGGACCAGGTGACCGGCGGTAAACGCCGCGGCAGCTGGTTGCGCCGGGTGTGCGGCGGGATCATCCCCCAGTAAACTTTTGGCGTGGGATGGAGTAGCTTTGCGGACCAACCGCTGGGCTTGCCCCGTATTCCCCCACCTCCGCGCTGCCTGGGAAATCCGCCCCGGAGCGCCACCGATTTCACCTACCCATGTTCAATGCACAAAGCGCTCCGCGGGACATCAAGCTGCTGGAGAAAAAACTAGCCGGCACCAGCAAGCCGATGGACCGCATCCGTACCCTCGATCGCCTGATCAGCCACTACGTCTATACCCAGCCGACCCGGGCGCGGGAGTTGCTCCAAGACCTTAAAGACGCTTACGAAGCCACCCCCGACCAGAGCGTGGGCTTCCTCTACTACCAGCACCTCGGCAACCTCGAGAACCAGGTTTACGCCGATCGGCTGGCGCTGGTGGCCATGCAGGAGGCGGTAAAGTCCGTCGACCGGGAAGGGGACATTGCCGACAAGATCGAAGTGTACCTGGATTACGTGGGCATCCTCATCAACCTCGGGCAACTGGAGCCCGCCCGCGATTATTTCGAGCTGGCCGAACGCTTTCTGGGGTCTTTTCCCTCCGACCGACTGCGCGCCCGCGCTCTGTGCCGCCACGGATACCTCTACATTCACTCCTTCAGCTACGCCAAGGCCATCCCTACCTTCCTGGAGGCCGACCGCCTCCTCTCCGGCGGCAGTTTTGAGCTGGTGTTGAAAGACCATTATTTCTACACGCTGGTCCACTACGGCCTGGGTACCCTGCTGACGCGGCCCGACAGCGAAGACAAGGCCGCATCCGCCTTTAAGCGGGCCATCGCCCGCTGCGAGGAGAAGGGGCTCTACGCCCGTCTGCCCTGGCACCAACTGGCGCTGGGCGAAGTTCTCCTCGGAAAAGGCGCGCACGAAGAAGCCATCGCGGGTTTTCAGTCCATCATCAATTCCAATGCCAACGGCAGCCGTCGCGCCCTGGCTTCGGCTTACGTCAACCTCGGCCTGTGCTACTACGAAACGGGGGAACCTTCGGAGGTCATCACGCAGTTGCTCGACCAGGCGGAGCAGCTCTTTTTGGCCGAGGAGGAGCCGCCCCGACAGCAGCTCGTGGCCGTAGAAATTGCCCGGGCCCAGTTGCAGTACGCCGACGGAGACCTGCCCGCCGCCATCAATAAGTTGCAGCAGACCTTCGATTCCCTCGATCCCCACGCCGAAGACGCTGGCCTCTCCGTAATGGGGCAGATCGTGGAAATATCCCAAATGCTGGCTACCTGCTACGCCGAATCGGGGGATTACCCCCGGGCCTACGACCTCCAGATGCGCTACAACGTCTACCTCGATCGCTACCACGAGCTGCAGGACGCCAAACGACAGGAAGAATTTGCCGCCCAGTTTGAGGCGGAGATCCGGGAAAAAGAACGGGAAAGCCTCCAACTCCGCGCCAGCCAACTCCAACTGCGGGCGTTGCGGGCCCAGATGAACCCCCACTTTTTGTACAACGCGCTCAACAGCATCCAGTCGTTCATCACCACCAACGACGCCAGCACCGCCTCCCGCTACCTGGCCAAGTTTGCCATGCTGATGCGCCGCAGCCTGGAATACACCAACCGCGAATACATCACGCTGGAGGATGAAGTGAGCTTTCTCAAAGACTATCTCGACATCAACTGCCACCTCCGCTTCGGCGGGCAACTCAGCTATGAGGTAGAACTGGTCGGTGACCTGGAGGAGGACGTCCTGGGCGTCCCCACCATGATCCTCCAACCCTACGTCGAAAACGCCATCGAACACGGCCTGCGCACCCGCCCCAAGGGCCACATCAGCGTTCGCTTTGAAGCCATTGACGATGACGACGACAACATCAAGGCTACCGTGACCGACGACGGCATCGGCCGCACCCGCGTCCGCGAAATGCAACGTTCAGACAATACCCGGCCCTACCACCAATCCCGCGGCACCGACATTACCCGTTCCCGCCTGGAGTTGCTCACCAACGACCCCGAAAACCGCGTCCTGATCGAAGACCTCCACGACGAAAACGGAGAGGCCACCGGCACCCGTGTTACCGTCCGCATCCCCGTCTCTGACGTGCTGCCCCGGAGGTGATTAGTTCATAGTTCATAGTTCATAGTTCATAGTTCATAGTTCATAGTTCATAGTTCATAGTTCATAGTTCATAGTTCATAGTTTATAGTTCATAGTTCACTCGTTACCGGTAAACTACAGAACTACTAAACTACAGAACTACTAAACTACTGAACTACTATACTACTGAACTACTAAAGCACCCCATCCACCATTTCCAGGCGCCGGTCACTCAATTTGGCCAGTTCTTCGTTGTGGGTGACGATGATGAAGGACTGCCCGAAGTCGTCGCGCAGTTGAAACAGCAGTTTGTGCAGTTCCTGGGAGTTGGTGGAATCGAGGTTGCCGGTGGGCTCGTCGGCAAAGACGATGGCGGGAGAATTGACGAGGGCGCGGGCGACGGCTACGCGCTGCTGTTCGCCGCCGCTGAGTTGGGAGGGCTTGTGGTCCATCCTGCTTTGGAGGCCAAGGTAGTCCAGCAATTCCTTGGCCCGTTGTTGGGTGGTGACTACGTCGCTCTTATGGATGTAGCCGGGGATGCAGACGTTTTCCAGGGCCGTGAACTCGGGCAGCAGATGATGAAACTGAAAAACGAAGCCGATGTGCTGGTTACGGAAGGCGGCGAGTTGCTTTTCGCGCAGCTTGAAGACGTCTTGGCCATCCACCAGCAGCTGGCCACCGTCGGGCCGGTCGAGGGTCCCCAGGATGTGGAGCAGGGTGCTTTTGCCCGCGCCGGATTTACCGACGATGCTGACGATTTCGCCCTTGCCGACCTGGAGGTCTACGCCCTTGAGCACTTGCAGCGAGCCGTAGCTCTTGGTGATGTTGGTGGCTTTTAACATGGCTTAGTGGAAGATGATCGTCCGGTTGCCGAAGGGCAGGATGAGGTGTTGGAGTTGGAGATAAATGGCCCGGCTGAGGACGCGTTTTTCGACGTCCTTGCCAATGCGCTGGAGGTCTTCGGTGCCGTCGCGGTGGCTGACCCGCTCAACGTCCTGGGCGATGATGGGCCCCTCGTCGAGATCGGCCGTAACGTAGTGGCTCGTAGCCCCGATCAGTTTCACGCCGCGCTCGAAGGCGCTGTGGTAGGGGCGGGCGCCCTTGAAAGCGGGGAGGAAAGAGTGGTGAATGTTGATGATGCGGTGCTGGAAGTGCTGGCAGAAATCGTCGGAGAGGATTTGCATGTAGCGGGCCAGGACAATAAAATCTGCCTCCAGCTCTTCCAGTAGCGCGATGGTTCTGGCTTCCTGCTCCGCTTTATTGACGGCGGTGATGGGCAGGTAGTGGAAGGGGATGTCAAAGCGTTCGGCGATGTAGCGCAGGTGCTCGTGGTTGCTTACGATGGCCGGGATGTCGCAGTTAAATTCCTCGGTGCCGTAGCGCTGCAAAATGTCGTAGAGGCAGTGGCTGGCCTTGCTGACGAAGAGCACCATCCGGGGTTTGTGCTCGGTAAACTTCAACTGCCACTTCATGCCGTGGGCATTGCCGATGAGGGTGGCAAAGTAATCATTGATCTTCTCCCGGGGGATGATGAAGCCGGCCAGGTCCCACTCAATGCGCATGAAAAAGTGGTTCAGGTCGCGGTCTACGTGTTGGTCCAGGTTCAGGATATTGCCCCGGTTTTTGTGGACGAACTCGGTGACCAGGGCCACGAGCCCGGGTTGATCCGGACAATGAATAAGCAAAATAGCGCTGTTGGACACGGCGTAGGGGTTGATTTAGCTGGGCGAAGATAGGTACTGCTTCCGGAGTGGCGGTGCATTGCGGGCAAGACGCAGTGCTTTTTTGCGTGCAGTAATTCCCACAGGGCGCGGTCGCAGGTGCTCCCCCCCGACCCCCCGAAGGGGGGAGAAAGTTGAGGGAGCAGGGGAGGAAGGAGGCTTTGCTCGCCCACCCAGCCCTTAAACTTCTCCTAATCCCGTCGGCCCGGGGCCACGTTCCTCGCTTTCGTCGTTTCTTTGCGGAGCATGAGCAGTAGCAAGCATTCTTCCGGTGGCCCCCTCTTTCCTTCGCTTTCGGTGGCGCCCCGCCTCCGCTGGTGGCGACTGGCCTGCCTGCTGTTGGCCCTGCCGTTTGGTACTGGCCTGAATGCCCAGGTACTTGATCCCTCCACGCCCCTCACCCCGCGGGAGGGCGACCCGAATTTTGACCCCAACGAGAACCGCCGCGCCCGCGCCCAGGAGCAGCGCGAGGAAATTCTGGACACCTTCGGCATCTTTCTCTACCAGGTCGATAACCCCAACGTGGAAAAAAACTGGCGGGATTCCCTGCTCGATGGCTTCCAGTTGTACGAGCCCGACCGGAAAGTGGCCTACGATTACGCCACCATCGGGCAGCGCGGCGGAGCGGCTTACCCCCTGCGCTATACGCCCATCACCCGGCGGGGGACGGCCATCGGCCTGCGGCAGTTTGACCTTTACACCCTCAACGGCGAAAACCTGGACTACTACCGCCTGGAGCATCCCTTCACCTACCTGGGCTACGTACGGGAAAGCGAGCAGGAAGATTACTGGGTGAAAGCCAAATTCAGCCGCAATTTTGCCGACGGCGTCAACCTCATCCTCGATTATACCCGCATCTCCCAGCAGGGTACCCAAGACCAGTACCCCGGCCAAAACCTGCGCAACACCCACGTCGGCACCGGCCTGAGCGTACGGCCATCCGGCAGCCGCTACAGTGGCTTTTTCAGTTTTACGGCCAACACCTACGAGCAACTCCAGAACGGCGGCATCGTCGCCGAGTCTTTTGCCAACATCGGTAATGGCGGGGAGGTCGATAACATCCGCAACCTGACGCCCTACCTCGAAAACACCCGCCTGCGCCACAGCAACCGCGAACTGATGGCTACCCAGTACCTGCAGTTCGGCGGCCAACGGGACAGCCTCAGCGGACTGGAGCGGCGGGCCTTCACCCTCCGCCACCGCCTGCGGTACGACGCCAGCCGCTACCGGGTCACCTCCGAAGCAACGGAACAGGATACCGCCAATTTTTACCGCCGCTTTCCCGCCCTGCTCATCGATCCCCGGGGCGTCCGTAACCAGATTAGCCACCGGGTGCTGGAGAACGACTTTTCCATTTCCACTTTCCGCCGGGGACAGTCGGGCAACCGCGCCAGCGTCCAGCGCGACGTCCTAGAGCTGGGCCTGACCCACCTCTACCACCGTATCCTGCAAGACGGCGACTCAACGGTAAACAACCTCCTGGCCCACGGGAAAATCGGTCTGCGGCCCAACGACCGGCTCAACCTGCTGATTTCCGGCCAACTCAACATCGTCGGGCAAGTCGGCGACTACCGCATCGAAGGAGAGGGCACGCTCGACCTCGGCGTCGGTGGGGTCCTGGAGCTGCGGGCCCTCAACCAACTCTACGCGCCCGACCTCGTGCAGCAGGTCTACCGCCTCAACGGAGAGACGCTCTGGAACAACCGCTTCGGCAAAGTGCTGGAGGCCCGTCTGGAAGGAGCTTACACCCTGCCCCTCGTCCGGATCCGCGCGGGCCTGGCCTATACGCTACTTACAAACTACGTGTACTTCAACGCTGAAGGGGTGCCCACCCAGGCCAGCGACGTCAACAGCCTGCTGCAACTGACGGCAGAACGCGACTTCAGCTTCGGCCGCTGGCGCGTTGCCAACCGCGTCTTGTTGCAGGAGGTTGACCAGGACGTGTTCCGCCTGCCCCGCCTCTACGGCGAGCACAGCTTTTACTACGCCGGCAAGTGGTTCAAGGTCCTCAACGTCAACGTGGGCTTCGACCTCCGCTACGCCTCCGGCTTTCGGCCTTACTACTACAACCCCGTGGTCCAGCAATTTCAGTTGCAGGAAGGGCAATCGACGGGCTTTCAGTACCAAATCGACCCTTTCTTCAGCATGCGGGTGACGCGCTTCCGCTTTTTCATCAAGTACAACCAGCTCAACACCACCTGGGATGCTGAGCGCCTGCTGTACCTGGTTGCGGACCACCCTTACCCCGATGCGGCCATTCGTTTCGGCGTTACCTGGCGCTTGCTGGATTAGGCCCAGTTGCTAATAGCTCACCGTGTTTTACCCTTTTTTTGGGGGCTTAAAAGGATCAGGGGGACTTCTCCATTGCTCCTTGTCCTTTCTCCCCCCTCCGGGGGGCCGGGGGGGAGCACCTGCGTCCGCGCCCACTAAACCTTTTTCTTGCGGCTGGCTTTGGGCTTCGCTGCTGCTGCGACGGGCTTTTCCAACTGGAGCACTACGGTACTGAGCGGGGGCAGGGTAAACTCTACGTGGTAAGGGCGTCCGTTCCATTCCGAGGGGGCGGAAGGGAGGAGGGAAAGGTCGTAATTGCCAGTGCCACCGTACTGCTCGTCGTCGCTATTGATGAGGCAACGGTAATTGCCTTCGGCGGGGACGCCCACTCGGTAGTGGTGGCGCACGGCGGGGGTGAAGTTATTGATAACGATGGCCACGTCGCCGTCGGTTTTGCCACGACGCAGGTAGCTCAGGACGCTGTTTTGGTGGTCGCCAATGTCAATCCATTCAAAGCCCCGCGGGTGGTAAGCCTGTTCGTAGAGGGCGGTGGTTTGGCGGTAGAGCAGGTTGAGGTCGGCCACAAATTTTTTCAACGCGGCGTGGGGGGCGTACTGGACCAGCGCCCAGTCGAGTCCGCGCTCAATGCTCCACTCGCTGGTCTGGCCAAACTCGGCGCCCATGAACAAGAGTTTGCTGCCCGGGTGAGTGTACATGTAGCCGTACATGGCCCGCAGGTTGGCAAAGCGCTGCCAGTCGTCGCCCGGCATACGGTCGATGAGCGGCCCTTTGCCGTGAACGACCTCATCGTGGCTGAGCGGCAGCATGAAATTTTCGCTGAAGGCATACACGAGGCTGAAAGTGACTTCCCCGTGGTGGTAACTGCGGTGAATGGGGTCGTTTTTAAAGTAGTTCAGGGTATCGTGCATCCAGCCCATCATCCACTTTTGGCCAAAGCCGAGGCCCCCGACGTAGGTGGGGCGGGAGACGCCCGAAAAGGCGGTGCTTTCTTCGGCAATGGTCATCGTATCCGGGTATTCCCGGAACACCGTTTCGTTGAATTCCCGCAGGAAACTGATGGCTTCGAGGTTTTCGTTGCCGCCGTACTGGTTGGGGATCCATTCGCCGGCCTTGCGGCTGTAGTCGAGGTAGAGCATCGAAGCCACAGCATCTACGCGCAAACCGTCAACGTGGTAGCGGTCGAGCCAGAACAGGGCGTTGGAAATCAGGAAGGAGCGGACCTCATTGCGGCCGTAGTTGAAGATGGCCGATTTCCAGTCGGGGTGAAAACCTTTGCGGGGGTCGGCGTGGTCGTAGAGGTGAGTGCCGTCAAACTGGGCCAGGCCGTGGGCATCGTTGGGGAAGTGGCTGGGCACCCAGTCGAGAATCACCCCGATGCCGGCTTTGTGGAGCTCCTGCACGAGGTACATGAAATCTTGTGGTCCCCCAAAACGGCTCGAAGGGGCAAAGTAGCCCGTCACCTGGTAGCCCCAGCTGGGGAAGTAGGGGTGTTCCATAACGGGCAAAAACTCCACGTGGGTGAAGTTCATTTCCTGCAGGTATTCCACCAGTTCCACGGCCAGCTGCCGGTAACTGAGACTGGTGGTGCCGCCGGGCTTTTTCCAGCTGCCGAGGTGGACTTCGTAGACGGAGTAGGGGCGGTCGATGCCATTGGACTCGATGCGGTTCTTCATCCAGTCGGTGTCTTCCCACTCAAAGTAAGTATCCCACACTACGCTGGCGGTTTTCGGGGGGACTTCCCACAGGCGGGCGAAGGGGTCTCCTTTTTCGAGCGAAGCGCCGTTGCCGGCCTGGAGGGCGTACTTGTAGACCGTGCCGTTGCCGATACCGGGGATGAAGCCTTCCCAGATGCCGCTACTATCCCACCGCGGGTAGAGCGGGTGAGCGTTGCGGTTCCAGCCATTGAAGTCGCCGAAAACACTGACGGTGCGTGCCGAAGGAGCCCAAACGGAAAAGTAGGTGCCCGTTTGGCCATCCACTTCAATGACGTGGCTGCCCAGCTTATCGTAAGCCCGAAAATTTTTCCCCGCTTTCCACAGGCTGATGTCGTAATCGGTGAAAAGGCTATGGGCAATGACGGAAGAAGTAGATTGCATGGGCGGTTTTTTTAGCATACGGAAAGGCCAGGGCCTCCCCGGGGTGAAAATAGGAATTTTAACAACATCGTCCCCGTCTGCTCGCAGGGCCAGGTCGCTTTTGTGGCCAGTCGCTCCGGACGGCCAGGGAGGCGAACGGTGTTAATTCAATCTTATAATTGGGCAAACGCGCAGTCTGCTTGGGCGGCCGGACTATCTTTCTGCCCGACAATTCCAATTACCCAATCACAACCCCATTTACCATGCGCCTGTTTACTTCCCTTGCGTTTCTCTCACTTTTCCTCAGCAGCAGCTGCGCCACCCTCTTCACCGGAACGCGCGACCAGATCCTGTTCACCTCCGAGCCCAGTGGCGTTAAAGTGGTGATTGATGGCTACGCCGTGGGCAAAACGCCCATCCTGCTCGACGTTCGCCGCCAAATCAACGGCCGCTGGGTCGGCTTTGAACTGGAAGGGTACGAAGACCAGTACCTCCAATTGCCTACGCAGTTCAACGGCGTTTCCATCCTCAACCTTACCTGTATCCTCTGCTGGGGGGTAGACCTGATCACGGGTGCTGTGAGTACCTACACGATGCCCAGCGTTTTTGTGGAAATGGAACCCACTTTGCCCGTGGGTATCCGCAAAATCGACTAGCCAAAGCGTCTTCCCCCACGAAAAAGGCCCGGGCGCGTATTGGAACGCGACCCGGGCCTGTTATTCGGGGGAATATGAACCCAGGGTGGGGACGGGCTTAACGCACGCCGCCTTTGAGTTCCTCCTGGAGTTTTTTCAGTTCTTCTTCCTTGCCGGCGGCGGCCAGGGAAGCTTGCTCCTGCCAGGTGCCGGGCTTGGCCAGGCGGTAGCGGGCACCGGCGGCCTGGAGGACGTCGGCGAGCATGGTCGGGCTGGCTTTGCTCAGTTCCGCAAAGGTGTAGATGCCGGCCTCATTGAGCAGGGTGGCAATCTTGGGGCCAATGCCTTCAATGCGCTTCAGGTCGTCGGCCTTCTTGGCTTCGGTCTTGGCGGGAGCGGCTTTGGCGGCGGTTTTCTTGGCGGCGGGTGGGGTGGCCTCGGCCTTCTTTACTGCGGCCTTGGGGGCGGCGGGTTTCGCTTCGGCTTTTTTCGCGGCGGGCTTGGCCGGAGCCTTGGGGGCGGCAGCAACTTTGTTTACTGCATCGAGGGCGAAGCAGCAGTTGATGGTGCCGTAGCCGGAGTCGGTGTAGGCCTCCGCCTGGTCATCGTTTCTCCAGTCCCAGCCATCCGCCAGGTAGCGGAATTGGTAGTGGCCAGCGGGCAGGTGAGTGGCGGCCTTGTAGGCCCCTTTGCCGCTTTTCATCACCAGGCCGCCGTCCCAACTCCAGTCGTTGAAGTTGGCCAGCACCCGGATGTCGCGGTTTTCTCCCACCAGCGTTGTGGGAACTTCGAAAGTTACTTCGTAGAGCTGCTTGGATTTAACGTACGCTTTTTTGATCATGGTTGGATGGGTGGTTTGTTTGTGATTACCCAGCGAGATAGTGTTTGTTGTACACTAACCTGAACCTTAATACAAAATTAAGCAGAACGCGCTGATTTACAAAGCTTTTGGGCGCGGGCGCAGGTGCAGCGCAAGTCGTTGGAAAGTAGGGGAAGTCAGGATTTTCCCGTCTTTATTTCGCGCCCAGGCACCAGCGGACGGAATGTTTCGGCGGCCCCTCCCACTCTCCCAAATAATCCTTCGTTCGGGTAGTAGAAAAATCATGCGAAATTTGCAAATATTTTTTCGCACTGGTTGAGGTGGCCCTGGATTTTCTGGTAGTAACGGCCCAGATCGCTGCCGTCCACGAGGGCGTGGTGAGCGTGTACGGCCAGGGGCATCATTATCCGCCCCGCACGCCCGAAGTACTTTCCCCAGGTGATGCGCGGAACGCTGTCGCCCGGGCTGTAGTGCATGGCGTGGGTAACGCTGGTAAAACTGGCCCAGGGGAAGGCGGAAAGGAAAAGGTAGTCGTCCGTATCCGGGTCATCGTCCAGGCTGGGGCTGCTAGCGCGCAGGGCCATTTGCTGCACGGCCCGCTGGTGAAATGCTGCGGGGTCGGCGGCGTAGGGCACCGTACAGAAGCTGAAGACGGCAGATTCGGCCGTAGGCACGGTGAAACTGGGGCGTAAAGTGGCATGCTCAACCACCGTTTCGCCCCGGATGCGCCAGCAAAAGGGCGGGAGTTCCAGGGCTGTCCGGGTAATGAGGTACACCAGCGCGGGCGTGAAGCGCAGGGTAGGGGAGCGGCGGACCAGCGCCAGAAAGTCCGTAACGTCTACCTCCGCCGTAATGCCGAAGTGGGGTTGATCCATCCGGCTGAAAAAGGCGAAATGCTTGCGCCGGTGGGGTTCTGCAAATTCGATGATCTTCATGGTGGGCTGAAGGTAGTTAGTTCGGTAGTTTTGTAGTTCGGCAGAGGGGCATCGACCTGCAAAACTACCGAACTGCCTGCTAAAAGTCGTTGAAGACCAACTAGTAGTGATCATTACAAGGGCTCAACCTCCCGGTAGTTGAGGGCAAAAAAAAGCCCCCTCCGCCAATGTAGGCGGAGGGGGCGAAACTTAAAGTCGATCATGCAAAATTCTTAGTACAGCTGAATGGCTGTGACGTGTTTTTTGACGTTGGAGGCGTCAACGGTCACGTAGTAATCGCCGGGGGCGAGTTTATCGAGTTGGTAAGCACGCTTCACGGGGCCGTCGGATTTGACCTGGTCGGTAAAGACGGTAGCGCCGTCCTGGCCCACCAGGGCGATGGAGACCCGACGGCTGCTTTCGTTGGGATAATTGACAACGAGGAGGCGATTGGCACTCAGGTCAACCCGTGGGTAGTAAATCCTTTGGGCTTGCTTGAGGTCGCGGGTCACTTCGTCGCCAGTGGCTACAATGGGCTGGGTGGTACGTCCGCGGGAGTCGGTAAAGACGAGGGTGTATTGCCCGGCTGGCAGGGTAGCGAGTGGATAGCGCTTGTTGAGGAATTGTCCCTTGGCCAGCGTGATCCGGTACAGGGAGTTTTCCGTGTGGTCGAGGATGTCAAGGGTCGTCTCTTCGCTCACTTCCAGCGTGGTACGCAGTACGAAAGTTCGGGAAGAAACATCGGTCAGCACAACAATGTCGAGCGGATCAATGGAAGCCCGGACGTTTCCGAGGCTGAAGAGGAGTAAGAGTAAAACAGTTAATCTTTGCATAGCGAAGAGGTTGTTTGGCGGTGCCGCATGTCCGACCTCATCTTTTGATACTGCAAAGTTGGGGCGAATTTTCGCTGCACTTTGCGCATAAATTGGCAGGTGTGATGCAGTTTTTAGCAAAGTGGGCCTTTGGGCCCGTTAAATTGGTGTACATTGTACACTAAGTGGCCGGAACTGCCCGGTTTTACACTGGTTTCGACGGGGTAGAAACCCTTTCCTCAAGGTTAAATTTTTGCCTGTTCACAACTACTAACGGCCCAACGGTTGTTACTTTGTATTGACTTATCGTCTAAAGTACACTAACCTCATCCCATGGACGCCAATAGCCTTCCCATCCTGGAGCGTGTTATGCCTTCACCCGGAGCCTCTTTTCTGGTGAAGCACTACCCCAACCCGAAGGATCGTACCAATAAATTGCCCAAGTGGCACTACCACCCCGAGTTGGAGCTGGTCTACGTTCGCGGTGGCCATGGCCGGCGGCACGTCGGCAGCCACGTTTCCCACTACCGCGACGGCGAACTGATCCTGATCGGTTCCAACCTGCCTCACTGGGGTTTTACCGACCGCTTCACGGGCAACAAGGCCGAAACGGTGGTGCAATTCAGTGCTTCGTTCCCGAATGCCGACTTCCTGAATCTCCCCGAGATGCGCCACGTCAGTGACCTGATGGACCGCGCCCGCAACGGCATTTCCTTCAACGGAACGACGCGCACCGTGCAAGGCTCCCGAATGGAACGCCTGATCAATCTGGACCCCCTGAGCCGGATGCTGCTGCTGATCGATATCCTCCACCAACTGGCCGTATCGAACGAGTTTGAATCCCTCAACGTCGATGGACTCCACCTGCAGATTGCCACCCACGGCTACGACCGCTTTAACGATGTCCAGCAGTTCATCAGCGAGCACTTCCGCCGGGATATCCCCCTGCCGGAGGTGGCCCGCATCGCCTCGATGTCCGAACAGGCCTTTTGCCGCTACTTCAAGAAGGTGACGGGCAAAACCTTTATCACTTACCTGACGAACTACCGGATCGTTTACGCCTGCAAGTTGCTGGCCGACGAGCACTCGACCATCGCCGAGGTGGCCTACGACTGCGGGTTCAACTCCCTGAGCCAGTTCAACCGGGCCTTCAAGAAACACATTGGCCGGACGCCGACGGACTACCGCAGCGACCTCCGGAAAAGTGTGATGGGCTTCCTGCCCCAGGAATAAAACGGGCTGCGGAGCGGGGGAGCAGCCCGATCGACCTCCCCCGCTCCCTCAACTTTCTCCCCCCTTCGGGGGGGGGGGAGCACCTGTGACCGCGCCCAAGGCTGCTGCGGCGGGTTTTTATTTAGTCATTTTTTTATATTTAAACAAATTTTTTGTCAATGACCAGGATTAATGGTCTGATTACTAGTGTGTTGTGATTTTGGTACGGTTGTTGATAGTAGTACTTGTCTTAGTCATCTAAACTAAGGCGTACTTACGATAGATCAATTCACAACAGCACACTTACGTATCATGACACCACAGGAATTCACTCAGGAAATCGGCAAACTCGAAAATCTGCTCTTTTCATTTGCGCTGCGGCTGACCCGCAGTCAGCAGGATGCCCAGGACCTCATCCAGGAAACCAGCATGCGGGCCTACCGCCACCGCGATAAGTTTACGATGGGCACCAACTTTAAAAGCTGGGTGTCTACCATCATGCGGAATACCTACATCAACAATTACCGCAAAAACAAAAGCCGTAAACACGTAAACCAACCCATTGAACACTTCACCTTTGCGCTGGAGAGTCACAGCGCGGTGCCGAACCAAGGGGAGCACGATATGCGCCTGAAAGAGCTCAAAGGCATGCTGGACGGCATCGGCGAAATCTACCGGATTCCCTTCATGATGTTTCTCCGGGGCTACGAGTACAAAGAAATTGCCGACCAGATGGACATTCCCATCGGGACGGTCAAGAGCCGCATCTTTCTGGCCCGCCAAAAAATGAAGATGGCCATTGGCGATCGCTACCAGCATTAGAAAAATCCCCGTAACGTGGGCAACCAAAAATGGCAAAAGGGCCAGTCTTTCCGGAGGCTGGCCCTTTTTCGCCTGCTTCGGTGCTGGTGGCCGAGGGGAGTAAAAACTTGCGGGCTGCTGCGGGTGTTGGAGTACCTTGCCGCTCCATTTTATTTTCTTAATACCACGTGATGGATCAGGATTTTTTCCGGGCCCGCTTTCGGGAGCACGTTGCGGCGAGCGAGTTGCCTTCGCCGCAACTGATTGAGGATTGGCTGGATGGCTTGCTGGAATTTTTGTTTCCGGAATTCAGTGACACGCGTTTCTCGAACGAGCGGGCTTTTCTGTTGCACTACCAGACCAACGACCTGAAGCTCTACACGATTCTGGATACCTTGGCGGCCAAGCTATCCCGGCCCGCCGCCGAGCTCCGCGACGATTTCGAGGCTTCCTTGCCCGCCATCCACGCGGCGCTTTCGGAGGACGCTGATGCTATTCTGGCGGGCGACCCCGCCGCACGCAACCGGACCGAAGTCTTGAGCACTTACCCCGGCTTTTACGCCCTGGCCGTGCACCGCATTGCCCACCGGCTCTGCACCCTGGGCATCCCCCTGCTGCCACGCATGCTCAGCGAAGTGGCCCACCGGCAGACGGGCATTGAAATCCACCCCGGAGCGCGGATTGGCCGGCGCTTCTGCATTGACCACGGTACGGGCATCGTCATCGGCGAAACGGTGGTTATTGGCGACGACGTAAAGATGTACCAGGGCGTTACCCTCGGCGCCCTCAGCGTGCGTAAGGACATGGCCCGCACCAAGCGCCACCCTACGATTGAAGACCGCGTGGTGATCTACGCCGGCGCCACCATTTTGGGCGGCGACACCGTCATTGGCGCGGGTTCCATCATCGGGGGCAACACCTGGATTGTGCGCAGCGTGCCGCCCGAAAGCCGTATTTACTATCGTTCGGAAGAGTAGGGTGGGCGCGGCCGCAGGTGCAAAGTGGCGGGATGTGGAGCAATGCCCGTCGTCCTCCCCCCGGCACCTGCGGGCGCGCCCTCAAACTTCTTTGCCGGGGATGACGGAACCGTGGGGGTCCGTCTCGGGATACCCCAGTTCGGCGTCGACGCGATCGAGCATTTCCTCGGTGAGCAGGTGCTCGAGGCGTTCGGCTTCTTCGTGGATCTGGTCGGGGGTAAGGCCCACTTCCTGATTGAGGTAAGTCTCCCAGAGGCGGTGGGCGCGGATGAGGCGGAGGGCCAGGAGTTTTCCGCCGTCGGTGAGGTTTAAGTCGGCCTTTTCCAGTAGTCCTTTGCCGCGCAGGGTGGTCAGTTGCCGTTGCCATTGCCGGTCGCTGAGGTCGAGTTCGGAGCGGATGGCCTGGGCGTCGGCCTGCTGCAGTTGCTGATTTTGGCCGTAGACCCGCTTGAGGATGTCTTCGCGCAGGGTCAGCTGATTGCGCTGGTAGCGAAAGTAGGCCCGGGCCAGCATCCCCCGGGTGGGGGCAAAAACCACCGTGAGAGCGTAGATGCCCGTGGCCACCAGAGCCATGGCCGGTCCGGGCGGCGTGTTCAGCCACACGGCCACGACCATTCCTACGATGGCCGAAAGCATGCCGATGAAGCCGGCAATGACCAGCACCGCCTGCAAACGCTGGGCCAGCAGCAAGGCCGTGGCCGCCGGCGTAATCAGCATGGCCACCACCAGAATGACCCCCACGGTCTGTAAGCTCGCCACCACCGCAAAGCTGAGCAGCAGCATGAGAAAATAGTGCAACAGCCGGACGGGAATCCCCATCGTTTCGGCAACCACCGATTGGAAGGTCGCCGCAAACAAGTAGCGGTAAAACACCACGACGGAGAGCAGAACGTAGACCATCACCAGCGCCGTGAGCAGCAGATCCGTATCCGAAACGCCGAGGGCGTAGCCAAAGAGGAAGTCTTTTAAGTCCAGGTGCACCCCATCCTCCCGGCTGATGCGGCTGATCAGGATGACGCCGAGGGAAAACATGGAGGTAAAGACGATGCCTACTGCCGCGTCATTCTTGGTTTTTACCCGCTGCTGGATCCAGGTGATGCCAAAGGCCGTGAGCAAACCCGCCGCCACGGCCCCGCTGAAAAAGGCCAAAGTACTGTAGCCCGCAATCATGTAGGCCACCACCACGCCGGGCAGAATAGCGTGGGCCAGGGCGTCGCCCACCAACGACATGTTCCTGAGGACGATGAAGCAGCCCAGTACGCCGCACATCAGGCCAACCATGCTGCTGGCAACGATGGCGCGCAAGGCCCAGACCTCGGAAAGAATTTCGAATAAGGATGCTTCGCTCATGCGGTCCCGTAGATTTGGGGTGAAGTTAGATTGGTCTAACAATTTTTTTGCCCGCTTGGCCTTATCTTGGGAGATATTTTTTTGTTTTACGTACAACCTTAGTTTATGTCGAATGCTGCCTTCGCCCTCAAATCGCTGCTTTTCGGCCTGTGGATGGGCGGAGTGTTATTGTTGATCGATTACCGCGATGGCGTAGAGATGAACGCTGAGCACGTAGGCAGCACCCTCCTGTTTTGGCTGGTTTTTGGCTTCGTCAGCACTTGGTTGAGTAACCGCTCGGCTACCTACCTGGAGCGCAAGAATGCCCGCTGGAAAGCCAAGCGGGAGCGGGAGCGGCAGGAACAAATGGATTGAGGCTCGGATTAGTGCCCGCAAGGCCAGCTAAGCTTGTCTGCGCCCGAATTTCTGACCCTACACTACCTGCCTACCGCCGGGAGGTACTACCTTCGCGGTCTATGACGGAAAAAGTCCTCATCCTCGACTTCGGCAGCCAGTATACCCAGTTGATTGCCCGTCGCATCCGCGAGCTCAACGTGTACAGCGAGATCGTGCCCTACAACAAAGTTCCTGCGTTGGACGACACGATAAAGGCCGTCATCTTGAGTGGCAGCCCCTTCTCCGTGCGCGAAGAACGGGCCCTGCACCCTGATTTGGCTCCGCTGATCGGGCAGCGCCCCGTTTTGGGTATTTGCTACGGTGCGCAGTACGTGGCCCAGCACTTTGGGGGTACGGTAGCCCGCAGCGATAGCCGGGAATACGGCAAGGCCCACCTGGATAAAATCTACCGCAGCGAAGGGCTCCTGGCGGGCATGGCACCGGGCAGCCAGGTGTGGATGTCTCACGGCGACACCATTAAGGAGATTCCCGACCAGTTCGAGTTGTTGGCCAGTACGGCCGACGTAGAGGTGGCCGCATACGGCAGCAAGCCCGGGGCCTTTGGTGCGCCCGTTTACTGCATCCAGTTTCACCCCGAGGTTTACCACAGCCTGGAGGGGAAGCAACTTTTGCACAATTTCGTCATCGACATTGCGGGGTGTTCGGGCAGCTGGACGCCGGCGCATTTCGTGGAAGAGACCGTGGCGAGTTTGCGCGAGCAGGTGGGCGAAGACCGCGTCTTGCTGGGCCTGAGCGGGGGCGTAGACAGTTCGGTGGCGGCCATGCTGCTGCACCAGGCGATCGGGGACCGGCTGTTTTGCTTTTTCATCGACAACGGTCTTTTGCGCCACAACGAATTCAACGAAGTGCTGGTGAGCTACGCCGGCATGGGCCTCAACGTAACGGGCATCGACGCGCGGCAGGAGTTTTACTCCGCCCTGGCTGGCCTGACCGACCCCGAGGCAAAGCGCAAGGCCATTGGTAAGACCTTCATCGACGTATTTGACCGCGAAGCCAGGCAGCTGACCAACATCAAATACCTCGCCCAGGGGACGATCTACCCCGACGTAATTGAGAGCGTCTCCGTCCACGGACCCTCCGTCACCATCAAAAGCCACCACAACGTGGGTGGTTTGCCCGCCAAAATGGGGCTCAAAATCGTCGAGCCCCTACGTTTCCTCTTCAAAGACGAAGTGCGCCGGGTGGGGACTGAACTCGGGATGCCCGATCGTTTGATCAAACGCCATCCCTTCCCCGGGCCTGGCCTGGCCATCCGTATTCTGGGGGACATCACGCCCGAAAAAGTCGCGCTCCTGCAAAAAGCCGATGCGATCTACATCGATAAGCTCCGCGAGGCGGGGCTCTACGACCAGGTCTGGCAGGCGGGCACCATCCTGCTGCCCGTGCAGTCCGTCGGCGTAATGGGCGATGAACGCACTTATGAGCAAGCCGTAGCGTTAAGGGCCGTAACTTCCACCGACGGAATGACGGCCGAATGGAGCCACCTCCCCTACGATTTCCTGGCCTCCGTCAGCAGCTCGATCATCAATAATGTTAAAGGGATTAACCGCGTCGTTTATGACATCAGTACCAAACCACCGGCCACCATTGAGTGGGAATAAGCCTGGCGCCTTCCTTTTCTGGGTGCTTGTGCTGGCCCTTAGCTACTCCTGCGAGGCACTCAAACCCGCCGTATCGCCGACCAAGGACCCCGTCCGTACCGATGACCGGGCCAGCGGGAATGATGGGCAGGAGTTGGACCCCATCCAGAGCCGCCGCGTGTACGACCCCGAAACGGGAACCTACATCTACGTAGAAAATGCGCCTACGGACCGAATGGACACCGTCCAGTGGACCACCGTTTCCGAAACCCGGACCCCCCCGATTGTGGAAGACGGCAGCTCGGTCTACGTCCCCCCGCCCGGCACCAACCCCACCACGCCCGGGGGCAGCAACGGGGCCAACCCCGTGGCCCAGGTGGGAACTTCCCCGTCCGGCTCCCGCTTGCTGAGCGCCTACAACGTGGAGTTCGCCCTGCCCTTCCTGACCAACCGATACCTCGGCAGCGAAGACCGCATCGACCCCAACTCCCTGTGGGCCCTCCACTTCTACAGCGGTGCCCGCATGGCCCTGGATGAATTGCGCGCCCAGGGCAACGGTACCAACTACAACGTCACCGTTCAGGATACCAAGGCCAGTCCCGAACGGACCAAGGACCTGGCTAAAACCAATGAATTCCGCCAGGCCCAGCTCGTCATCGGCCCCTACCTGCGCGACAACGTTGCCGCCCTGGCCGAGGCCGTCCGGGGGATGGAAACCGTCCTCATTTCCCCCTACAGCGCAGCACCTGACATCAGCCAGGACAACCCCAATTATGTCCAGGTAAACCCCACGCTGGAAACCCACCTGCGTACCCTGCTGCAACACGCCTACCAGACGCAAAATGCCGACCGCATCGTGCTCGTCACCTCCGGCGACGCCGCCCAGGCCAGCCGCCTGGCTTACCTGCAGGACGAGTACAAGATCCTGACCAACAACGCCCAGGTGAAGCCCCTCGAAGAAATCGTGGTGAAGATGAACAACCCCAACGCCACGCTGAGCCCTTACCTCAACGGGCGCAAGACCGTGTTCATCGTCCCGATCTACGAAGACGAATCTTTCGTGGCCAACTTCCTGCGTTTGCTGTATTCCAATTCCCGCGACGATTTCGGCAACGGGGTAGCCGTTTACGGCCTGCCGCAGTGGATGGATTACACCCGGATCAACTTTGATTACTACGAAGGCAACAACGTCCACGTCAGTGCCAGCGTCTTCATCGATAAACTCGATCCTGCCGTCCGGGCCTTCCGCAAGAATTTCTTCGAACGCTTCGCAGCACTGCCCCGCGACGAAGCCTACGTGGGCTACGACGTAACGCGCTACTTCCTGCGCATGGCCGCCCAACACGGTACCCGCTTCCAACACGAACTGGAGCGCAGCCCCGAAGACCTGCTCCACACCCGCTTCCGCTTTGAGCCCGTGGCCCGCGTGCCCGCCAACGCCACCAACTTCGAAGAGGCTACGCTGGATCATTTCGAAAATAAGTTCGTCAATATCCTGCGGTTTAAGGATTATGCTTTTAAGCGGGTCAATTGATATAATGAGTGAATGCGTGACCGCCGTAGGCAGCAGCGTAGCTAATGAGTGAATGGGCTACCGCACGTGATAGGCGAGATAGGTGTTAGCGAATTTAATGGGTGACCGCCGTAGGCAGCCGCGTAGTGAATGCGTGACCGCCGTATGCAGGAACGCAGCTATTGGCCTACCTCACGTAACAGGGGGAATTGTTCCTCCGGAATTTCTTCTTTTTGAAAACAAATATTTTATAAGATGTTTATTTTCAATGCTTTACCTCCAAATTTGAAAAGGGCGACCAGGAGTAGTTTAATTTGTAGCACACATGGGGCACTGCTGCCACCAGCATTCGCTCATTCACTCATTCACGCATTCACTCATTGAAGATCGCCTTCTCCCCCATCTACCGCTACTCCCTGCCGGCGCAGCACCGCTTCCCGATGGAGAAGTACAGCCTGTTGCCGGAGCAACTGCTGTACGAAGGCACGGTGACGGAAGACGACTTTTTCGCGCCAGCGCCCTTGCCCGAGGCTGCCATCCTGCGGACCCACACACCGGAATACTGGCACAAGCTCAAGACCGGAACGCTCAGCACCAAGGAAATCCGCGCCATCGGCTTCCCTATGCGCCCCGAGCTCATCGAGCGCGGCCGGGTGATTGCCCAGGGGACGCTCGACTGCGCCCGCCACGCCTGGCGCGAGGGCATTGCCCTCAACATTGCGGGGGGGACGCACCACAGCTTTGCCGACCGGGGCGAAGGATTCTGTGTTTTCAATGACATCGCCATTGCGGCCACGGAACTGCTCCACGCCGGGGAAATCCAGCGGGCCATCGTGATTGACCTGGACGTGCACCAGGGCAACGGCACGGCCAGCATCTTCGCCAACGAGCCCCGTGTTTTCACGCTCAGTTTCCACGGGGCCCGCAATTATCCGGCCCGGAAGATGGTCTCCGACCTCGACCTGGGCTTTCCCGATGGCACCGGCGACGCGGCCTACCTCGAGCAGCTTTACCGTGTTTTGCCCGCCGTGCTCGACGAGGTGCAGCCCGACCTGGCCTTCTACCTCAGCGGCGTCGATATTCTGGAAAGCGACAAACTCGGGCGGCTTTCCTGCACCCTGGCGGGCTGCCGCGAGCGCGACCGTTTTGTACTCCAGACCTGTAAAGACCGGCAACTGCCCGTAGCCGTCAGCATGGGCGGTGGCTACTCCACGCGCCTGGCCACGATCATTGAGGCCCACGCCAATACCTTCCGTGTGGCGGCTGGTATTTTTGGAAACTGATGGGGGGGGACGGGGCCTGTACGCTAGCGGAAGTAGATGACCGCACCCACGAGGACCAAAATAACGACCAGCACCAGCAGCCAGGGCATCTGGTTGTCGCGGTATTTGCCGACGAGTCGTTCCAGGGCCTCGTCCCAGGTCAGGCGGGTGCCAATGGGTTCGGAGCAGAAGAAAACGTATTTCTGCTTATGGTTGGCGGCGTTGCCGTGCCGGCGCAGGATCAGGAAATCGCTGTCCATGAAGGCCAGTTCGTAGAGGACGCTGTCCCGGCTCAGGCTATAGCCCATGATGATGCGCCTGGCTTTCACGACTTGAAAAGAGCGCGATTCGATGGCGCCATCAATGGCGATGCGGATCTCGCCAGAAGGGCGGAAAGTGTGGAGGCTGACGGCGGTGTTGCCGACCTGGTCGCTCATCAATACCCAGTCGGTTTTGAAGATGGCGGCGTCTTCGTCGTCCAGCGTAGGATCTGAGTATTTCGCTACGGCGGGAAGCACCTCTTCGATCATCTCCTCCATGGAGGAGTACTCCGGGAGCTTCAGATTAAAGGGTTCCGCGATTTTATCCAGTAGCCGATCTTCCATAATGCCGGGCTTTGGGGGCTAAATTACGCTTTTGTGGCTTCTTTGGGCTGCCGGTCCCAGTCGCTGCGTTTGCCGTAGTACTTTTCGTCGACCACCAGCAGGCCAAAACTTTCGCAGCCGTCCTTTTCCGTTACCGCGTGGTGGTGGCCGTGGGCCCGCAGGATGGCGCGGCTGTAGCGGTTATCCAGGTGGCGGAACCAGGAGAAACGGCGGTGGATGTACACATCGTGGATGAGGAAATAGATGACGCCGTAAATGCTGATGCCGATGCCGACGAAGGTGAGCCAAAACCAGCCCGCCGCGTTGAGCCCAATGATGTAGGACGCCGCACTGGGGATGGCAAAGACCAGAAAAAACAGGTCATTCTTCTCGAAAAAGCCGTCGCCCTGGTGGTGGGGGCGGTGGTGGTCTTCGTGCCAGTTCCAGAGCAGGCCGTGCATCAGGTACTTGTGTGCGGCCCAGGCCACAAATTCCATTCCGGCCACGGTGGCCAAGACAATGCCGATGTAGAGTAATACCATCATAGTACCGGGAAAAACAATGCGGGGGGCGCTTGGTTCAGGGCGCGGCCGCAGGTGCTCCCCCCCGACCCCCCGAAGGGGGGAGAATGTTGGCCCCCCAACCCCCAAAGGGGGAGGAGCAAGGCAAGGCCCGGCAGTCGGACTTCCCCCGCTCCTCGTCCTTTACCTGGCACCTGCGACCGCGCAAAAACCAGAAAAAGCCTCCTGCTGCTGCCATTTTGGCCGGAAACGGAGCGTGGGGTGGCAGGCCTGGCAAAAAAGAGCAGTCTGGGCTGTAAAAGTGGCAAGGGCGGCAAAAAGCGGCACTCCGGCACAGCAATTGCTCTGTTGGGGAGGACATATTTCCCTAACTACCACTTAAAATTAGTAAATCGTATGGGCAAGATTATTGGTATCGACCTCGGTACAACCAACTCGTGTGTGGCGGTAATGGAGGGCAGTGAGCCCACCGTGATCTATAATGAAGAAGGGCGGAACACCACCCCTTCCATCGTAGCATTTCTGGACGGCGGCGAGCGCAAAATCGGCGAACCCGCCAAGCGCCAGGCCATCACGAACCCGACCCGAACCGTAGCATCCATCAAGCGCTTCATGGGGATGCGCTTTGACGAAGCCAAGAACGACGTAGACCGCGTGGCCTACAAAGTTGTGAAAGGCGACAACGGCGTAGCCCGCGTTGACATCGACGGGCGGCTCTACACGCCCCAGGAAATCAGCGCGATGGTGCTGCAAAAAATGAAGAAAACCGCTGAGGACTTCCTCGGCTCCGAAGTAACCGAAGCGGTCATCACCGTGCCGGCCTACTTCAATGACTCCCAGCGCCAGGCCACCAAGGAGGCCGGTGAAGTGGCGGGCCTGAAGGTGCGCCGCATCATCAACGAGCCTACCGCTGCGGCCCTGGCCTACGGCCTCGATAAGCGCAGCAAAGACATGACCATCGCCGTGTATGACCTCGGTGGCGGTACGTTCGATATTTCTATTCTGGACCTTGGCGACGGCGTCTTCGAAGTAAAATCCACCAACGGGGACACCCACCTGGGCGGTGACGACTTCGACCGCGTGTTGATCGACTACCTGGCCGGCGAATTCAAAAGCCAGGAAAACATCGACCTCACCAAAGACCCCATGGCCCTGCAGCGCCTCAAAGAAGCCTCCGAAAAGGCCAAAATTGAGCTCTCCAGCAGCCAGGAAACGGAAATCAACCTGCCGTACATCACGGCCGTGGACGGGGTGCCTAAGCACCTGGTGGTGAAGATCAGCCGCGCCAAGTTTGAGCAACTCGCCGACGACCTCGTACAGCGCACGCTGAAGCCCTGCGCGCAGGCCCTCAAAGACGCTGGCCTGAGCAAGGACGAGATCGATGAAGTCATTCTCGTAGGCGGCTCCACCCGCATCCCCGCCATTCAGGAAGCGGTAGAGAAATTCTTCGGCAAGAAGCCCAACAAAGGCGTAAACCCCGACGAAGTAGTAGCCGTAGGCGCTGCCATCCAGGGGGGCGTACTGAGCGGTGATGTACAAGACGTACTGCTGCTGGACGTAACGCCGCTCAGCCTCGGCATCGAGGTAATGGGTGGGATGATGGACAAGGTGATTGAAGCCAACACGACCATCCCCGCGAAGAAGTCTAAAGTCTACTCTACGGCCAGCGACAACCAGCCTAGCGTGGAAATCCACGTCCTGCAGGGTGAGCGCTCGATGAGCAAAGACAACCGCCCCATCGGTCGCTTCGTCTTGGGCGACATTCCGCCCGCACCCCGTGGTGTACCCCAGATTGAGGTAACCTTCAACCTGAATGCCGACGGCCTGCTGGAAGTATCCGCCAAAGACAAAGGCACGGGCAAAGAGCAAACCATCAAGATCGAAGCCGGTACCGGACTGAGCGCCGAAGACATCGAACGGATGAAAGCAGAAGCCGAGGCCAACGCCGACGCCGACGCCCAGGCCCGCGAGCGCGTGGAGAAAATCAACGGTGCCGATCAGCTCGTGTTCCAAACGGACAAGCAGCTGAAGGAACTCGGAGACAAGATCCCGGCCGACAAAAAAGCCGCCATCGAAACGGCGCTCAACGACCTCCGCGACGCCCACAAGGCCGAAGACATCGCCAAAATCGATGCCGCTACCGAGGCCCTGACCGCCGCCTGGAACGCCGCCAGCCAAGACATCTACCAGGCCCAGCAGGCCGCAGGCACTGCCGACGCGGGTGCGGGTGACCCCGGAGCGGGCGCTGGCACCGGAAAGGGTGCCGAGGATGTCCAGGACGTAGAGTTCGAGGAAGTCGAAGGCAAATAAGTAGTGTAAAGCGCTTCGCTCGCAAGACAAAAGCCCGCTGGTTCCTGAAAGGGAGCTGGCGGGCTTTTTTTTTGGTTCTGGCTGCTGCGCAGCTTTTTTTTGAACCACTAAGATCACTTAGGGCACTAAGGATACACTAAGTCTTTTGGTGCCTTTTTTTGGTTCTTAGCTGCTGCGCAGCTTTTTTTTTGAACCACTAAGATCACTTAGGGCACTAAGGATACACTAAGTCTTTTGGTGCCTTTTTTTGGTTCTTAGCTGCTGCGCAGCTTTTTTTTGAACCACTAAGATTAGGCTGTCTAATCTAATGGGTTTAACCCGTACGCGCTTTAGGGGCCTAGACTTCCTAGGTTGAGACCCTCTGGGTCGATCCAGCTAATTACAGTGACTTATTCTTCTACGACCCAGAGGGTCTCGACCTAAAGCAACCTCAGGCAAAATCCGCCAGGTAGCGTGGCCAGGCGGCCATGAGCTGACGGGTGAAGGGGCCGGGCTGGCCGTCGCCGACGGGTGCACCGTTGATGCTGGTGATGGGCATGGCTCCTTTGGCGGAGCTGCAGATGATGGCTTCGTCGGCGGACAGGACTTCGGCCAGGGTGACGGGGCGTTCTTCGGTTGGCAGGCTCAGGTGGTGGGCCAGGCGGAGGAGGTGCAGGCGGGTGATGCCGTGCAGCACGGCTTCGGCGGGGGTGATGAGGGTGTTCTCTTTGACGATGAAGTAATTGGAGCGGTCGCTTTCCCGGACCATCCCTTCGCGGTCGAGGTACAGCGCGTAGTCGTAGCCCTGGGCGCGCAGCATGGGCTGGATGCGGATGCCTTCCAGGTAATCGATGCTTTTTACGCTGGGCATTTGCCGTTCAAAGGGGTGGATGAGCACCTTGCAGCCCTGGGTGTACAGTTCGGCGGGGGGCCAGGCGAAAGGGTAGGCCATGGCCACCAGGTTGGGGGTGCCGGGCGTGTAGCCATCGGGGGAATAGCCGCCGGTGAGGACAAAGCGGATGCCGCCATCCGCCTTGCCGTTGCGGCGGATGAGCTCCATGACCACCGCCTTCAGTTCGGTGCGGTCGACGGGGATTTTCAGGTCGAGGCTGGCGGCGCTGCGGTAGAAACGGTCGAGGTGGTCTTCGATGAAGTGGGGCTTGCCATTCAGGTACCGGAAAAAATCGAAGATGCCGAAACCGCGGAGGATGGCCAGGTCGGCCACGTTGAGTTGGGCGGCCTCCCTGGGCAGGTAAGCGCCGTTGAGGTAGACGATGGGGAGCATAAGTGGGTGGATTAATGTTTTAACGGGCGACAGACGTTTGGGTGCCGGGGGCTTCTGGGGGGTAAAATAAAGCTAAAATGGCGGGTGGCAATCGCGGCAGAATGAACGAAAACGTCGGGCTCCACCCGACGCTACGTAAGCGGCCCCTCCAGGGACGGGAGATGGGCATACCGATCATCCTGTAACGCCTGTCCCTTGCCGCAGCCCCTTTACCCCTTACGCCCTTCCACCCTTATTCCAGGGCCTTCCGCCAATCCCTCAAAATGCTCCGTTCCTGCTCGACCATGCGTTCGACTTTGCGGTTGGCGTACCAGCGTTGGAGGCGTTCGAGTTTGCGGATGGCCCAGCCGACGCTGAGCAGGGAAGCCAGCAGCCAGGCTTTGCCTAGCCAGGGCAGGAGCAGCAGCGCCAGGGGATAGAGCAGGAAGGTGCCGCCGGCCACTACGGCGAAGCGGACGGGGCTGTAAAATTCGATGTGTTTGGGTTGGCTGGCGGCGATGGCTTCGGCCAGCAGCCAGAGGGGGATTTGGGGCAGCAAGAGGAGGCCGGCCAGGAGGCTTTTGGCCCATTCGGTGGCGGGCATTTGGCGGTCTTTGCGGTAATTTCCGGCCAGGGCGGCGTCGGTCAGGCCGTTGGTGGCCAGGCGGTGGAAGTAGCGGCTCAGGGCGGGGGCGGCTGCGGGGGCTTCGCTGGCCAGGGCCAGTTCGCGGTTCAGCTGGTCGCCGAAATGGGTGATGCCGTGGCGGAGGTGGGTGGCGTGGTTGCTGCGGTCCAGTTCCAGTTCCGCTTCGCCGAGGTCGGCGTGCAGGCGGCTGGGGTAGCGAACGACGAGGGGTTCGAGGCGCTGCCGCAGGTGCAGGGTGAGGTCGCGAATAGCAATGGCTTCATTCTCCCGGTAGGCCGCGAGGTATTCGGAGGCGAGAATGGGCTCTCCGCAGCGGAGCATGACGGTGCTGCGAATGCGGTCGGCGTGGGTGAAGTTGATTCCCACGGGGACGATGTAGACCTCCGGCAGGGTGTTGTATTTGTCCAGGGCTCCCAGGGCGATGCGGGCCGTCCCCTTGCGCAGGGGGCGGAGGTCTTTTTCGTGGATGGTGCGCCCTTCGGCCAGGATCATCAGGGCACGTCCTCTGCTCAGGGCGCGGTAGCAGGCGTCGAAAGTACTGAAATTGACCTTCAGCTTTTCGTAGCCTCCGTCTTCGCGGCGGAAAACCGGCAAGATGTTGAGGGCATTGAGCAGGAAGGTGAAAATGCCGTTTTTGAACAGGTTGCCCCGGGCCAGAAACCACAGGGTGCGGGGCTGGAAACAGGCCAGAATGCAGGGCTCGATGAAGGCTGTGGGATGGTTGGCCGCCAGGATAACGGCCGCCCCCGGGGGGATCTGCTCCAGGCCGGTGAGGTCGATGTTGCGGTAGTAATGGCGCAATACGTAGCGGGCAACCGGGCGGACGAGGTGGTAAAGCATGGGGAGTGGGGTGGGCGGGGCGAAGGTAGTCAATGCGTGAATGAGCGAATGCGTGACCGCCGTAGGCAGCAGCGTAGCTAATGCGTGAATGGGCTACCGCACGGGATAGGCGAGACAGGGATTAAGGGATTAAAGGATGAAGGGATAAAGGGGCTGCCGCGAGGGATAGGCGGGTGGTTGAGGCGCTGTGCGCCGAATGATGACCAGTCGGGTTTCTCACCCCCCGGCCCTGGAGGGGCCAAGCGTAGCGTCGGGTGTAAGCCCGACGTTTTCGTTTAACCAGCGCCAGGTGGAACCCGACGTTTTCGTTTTTTACCGTCCATTGGAATCGGATGTTTTCGTTTCTGTAGCTTTTGCAGCTAGCGCCAAACCCGGTCGTTTTCGTCATTGGCAGGGTCCGTCGGAGCCCGGCGCTTGGGCGGGGGGAGAATATTTAAAAACCCTTGCCCAAACAACATTTTGTAGTTTCGAACCCCTACCGTAGGTTTGCCCTTGCAAGGGCGTATCTTGCGAAACGGAAAACGATGATTAATCGCAATTTTTACTTTTGGTACGGCTTTTACTTTTGCCCCCCGGGCAAGGGACGCTAAGCTGATGACTCGAAAGAAGCATTGCAAAAAGTGGTCCCGAAGCCTTCGGGACCACTTTTTTTTACCCCTCTACTATGGAAACGATAACGGAAGTGGAACAACTAAGGGTTAGCATACAGGGTTACGCGGGGGCTTTCCACGAGGCGGCGGCGCGGCAGCACTTTGCCGACCGGCGGGTGGTGACGGTGCCGGCCCACACCTTTGCCGACGTGGTGGAACAAGTAGAAACCGGGCAGAGCGACCTGGGCCTGATGGCCATTGAGAACACCCTGGCCGGCAGCCTGATGGCCAACTACGACCTGCTCCAAACGGCCGACCTGCGCATCACCGCCGAGGTGTACCTCCGCATCCGCCTCAACCTGATGGCTTTGCCGGGCACGGACATCTCCCAGCTCCGCGTCGTGCATTCCCACCCCGTCGCGCTGGCCCAGTGCCGCGAATTTTTCAAGCCCTGGCCCCGCATCAAACTCATCGAAGACGCCGATACCGCCCTCAGCGCCCGGCAAGTCACGGAGCTGCAGGACCCCACCCGCGGCGCCGTGGCCAGCGCTACGGCCGCCGAACTTTACGGACTGGACATCCTGGCCCCCGGCATCGAAACCAACAAACTCAACCACACCCGTTTCCTGGTTCTGGAGCGGGGGCGCGACCACCGGCAGGACGCGGGCGATAAAGTCAGCCTCAGCTTCGCGACCAGCCACGAATCCGGCAGCCTCTACAAAGTATTGATGGTATTGGCCGCCTACCAGGTCAACCTCACCAAAATCCAGAGTGCGCCCATCATCGGGCGGCCGTTCCAGTACCGCTTCCACGTGGATTTTCTGCTGGAGGGGAACATCTCTCTGGAGCAGGCCCTGGAGGCCATCCGCCCACTGTGTACCGAACTGCGCATCCTGGGCGTCTACGCCGCCGGCGAAAAGCCCTAATCTCTCCCGCCATGTCTACGCTAACGAAATCTTCTCTGCAACCCATCATCCCTACGGCCGAGCGCCTGGGCGACGTGCAGGAGTACTACTTCAGCACCAAGCTGCGCGAGCTCGCCCAGCTGCAACGCGACGGGCACGACGTGATCAACCTCGGCATTGGGAGTCCGGACCTACCCCCGGCGCCGGAGGTCATTTCCGCTCTCGCTAGGGGCGCCCAAGACCCCGCCGCCCACGGCTACCAGCCCTACACGGGGCGGCCCGAACTGCGGCAGGGCTTCGCCCGCTGGTACCAACGCTACTTTGGGGTGGACCTGGACCCGGAGGCGGAGATCCTGCCCCTCATCGGCAGCAAGGAGGGCATCATGCACATCAGCATGGCCTATTTGAACGCGGGCGACGAGGCGCTCGTCCCCAACCCGGGCTACCCCACGTACCGCTCGGCGACGGAGCTGGCCGGTGGCGTGGTGCGCCCCTACGAGCTCAGTGCGGAGGGTGGTTGGTTGCCCGACCTGGCCAGCCTGGAGGCCCAGGACCTCAGCCGCGTGCGCATCATGTGGGTCAATTACCCGCACATGCCCACGGGCGCGGTGGCTCCGGCCGGTTTTTTTGAAGAGTTGATCGCCTTCGCGCGCCGCAAGCGCATCTTGTTGGTCAACGACAACCCCTACGCGTTCATCCTCACGGAAACGCGGCAGAGTTTGCTGGCCATCCCCGGGGCCCGCGAGGTGGCCATCGAGTTGAGCTCCCTGAGCAAGGCCCAGAATCTGGCGGGGTGGCGGGTGGGCGCGCTCGCAGGTGCAAGGGAATACCTGAACACCGTACTCCGCTTCAAATCCAACATGGACAGTGGAATGTTCCGACCCGTTCAGGAAGCCGCGGTTGTAGCATTGGACTTGGGCCAGGACTGGTACGACGAACTCAACGGCCACTACCGGCGGCGGCAGGTGTTGGCCATGCGCATCATGGACGCCCTGGGCTGCGCGTACGACCCCGAGCAGGTGGGTCTTTTCGTGTGGGCCCGTTGTCCGACCGGCCAAGACGGATACGCGGTCAGCGACGCCGCCTTGTACGCCAACGACGTCTTTCTGACGCCGGGCGGCATCTTCGGTAGCGCGGGGCGGGAGTACGTGCGCATCAGCCTCTGTGCTACGGAAACCCGGCTGGCGGAGGCCCTGGCCCGGCTCTCCACCGCTCCTTAAACGACGAATTTGGCACCTGCGACCGCGCAAAAAAAGGCCCAAAAAACCAGGCATTTCAACCATGACAGTAACCATAATCGGCATCGGGCTCATCGGCGGTTCCCTCGGCATTACGCTGAAGGAGAGCGGTTTTGCGACGCGCATCATTGGCGTGGACGCGCGGCCGGAGAACCTCCACAAGGCCATTCGGCGGCGGCTCATTGACGAGGAGATGTCGCTGCCCGAGGGCGTGGCGGCCGCCGACGTCATCATCCTGGCCACGCCCGTGGATGCGATGCTGCGGCTCCTGCCCGAACTGCTGGATCGGGTAGGGGGGAAGCAGACGGTGCTCGACGTGGGCTCCACCAAAGAACTGCTGCTGGACGCCATCGACGAGCACCCCAACCGGGGCCGCTTCGTGGCCTGCCACCCGATGGCGGGCACCGAATTCAGTGGTCCGGAAGCCGCCGTGCCCAAGCTCTTTGCGGGCAAAACCTGCGTGGTCATTGACGGCGAACGCAGCGACCTCGACGCCCTGGACACCGCCCGGCGGCTCTTTACCAGCGCCAGGATGAGCTTCAGCTACCTGGGCCGCAAGGAGCACGACCTCCACTGCGCCTACGTGAGCCACATCAGCCACATCGCCAGTTTTGCCCTGGCCCTGACCGTGCTCGAAAAAGAACGGGACGAGCAGCGGATTTTTGAGCTGGCCAGCTCGGGATTTGGCTCCACGGTGCGCCTGGCGAAAAGCTCGCCCGATATGTGGGTGCCGATTTTCCGGCAGAACCGGGACCACGTTTTGGACGTCCTGGACGAACTCATTGAACAACTCGCAAAATTCAGAACCCAACTCATCAAACGCGATTTTGACGGCTTCTACGAACGCATTGAAAAGGCCAACCAAATCGAGAAAATACTTAAATAATGAACATAGGAAAAGTAATTCAGCCCACTCCCGGCCGGGGCATCGTGATTGCCGGGCCGTGCAGCGCCGAGACCGAAGGGCAGGTGATGCAGTGTGCCAAAGACCTGGCCAAACTCGGGCAGGTCGATCTCTTTCGTTCGGGCATCTGGAAGCCCCGGACCCGTCCGGGCAGCTTCGAGGGCGTCGGCAAAGAAGGCCTCTCGTGGCTCAAGCGCGTGAAGGAGGAAACGGGCCTGCGGACCACCACCGAGGTGGCCAACGCCAGCCACGTTTACGACTGCCTGAAGGCGGGCATTGACGTCCTCTGGATCGGGGCCCGCACGACGGTGAACCCCTTCAGCGTGCAGGAAGTGGCCGATGCGCTTAACGGCACCGACATTCCGGTACTGATCAAAAACCCGATCAATCCCGACCTGGGCCTGTGGCAAGGGGCGGTGGAACGGATTTACAAGGCGGGCATTACGCGCATTGGCCTGATCCACCGCGGCTTCAGCTACCACGGGGAAACCACCTACCGCAACGTGCCGCGCTGGCAGCTGGCCATTGAGATGAATCGCTTGTTCCCCGACCTGCAAATGATCGTAGACAACAGCCACATCTGCGGGCGGCGGGATACGCTGCTGGAAGTGGCCCAGGAGGCGCTCAACCTCAACTACGACGGACTGATGACGGAGGTACACCCCCGGCCGGACGAAGCCTGGAGCGACGCTGCCCAGCAGATCACCCCCGCGGTGTTCGGCGAGCTGCTGCAGAACCTCCGCCTGCGCAAGCCCACGGTCAGCGAGATTGAGATGGAAAAACTAACGGAGCTCCGCCGCCAAATCGATGAAATTGATACTGAACTGATCGGGATGATTGGTCGGCGCATGAAACTGGCCGACGCGATCGGGGAATTCAAGGCGGAGCGCAACATTGCCGTCTTGCAGAGCGACCGTTGGGAAGCCATTTTGCATACTGCGGCGGAGAAAGGCAAGAAGCACGGGTTGAGTCCGGAATTCATGAAGCAGTACCTCCAGGCGATTCACCAGGAATCGATTGATCACCAGGATGCTATTGTGAATCGGAGGAACTGAGGGATTTACAATTTACAATTTACAATTTAGCATTTAAAATTTGGCTTCGCCGGGAGGGGGGGGTAACGCTACGCCGTCGACACCTCCGAGGAGCCCCCGCACCGTTACACGTTATCAGTAACTAGAGATTACATAGGGTGGTGCGGGGGACGCCTCGGAGGAGCGCCGGGCTAGGGGATTTACAATTTACAATTTACAATTTAGCATTTAAAATTTGGCTTCGCTGGGAGGGGTGATTATATGCTACGCAGATAGGTTTCCGGTAAGGGTATGACGTGCAATGTTCAATTCTAAATATTGAATTGTAAATTGTAAATGCCTCATCCATTGTCGGCGAAGCCGGGGTAAAGCATCATGCCGCCATCGACGTAGATGGTCGCGCCGGTGATGTAATCGGCGGCATCGGAGCAGAGGAAGGCGCAGACGTTGGCGACGTCTTCGCCCTGGCCGATGCGGCCGTAGGGGATGAGGGTGAGGAGTTTTTTGAGGTTTTTGGGGTCGTCCCAGGCTTCGCGGTTGATGTCGGTTTGGATGGCACCGGGGGAGATGGCGTTGACGCGGATTTTCTCGGGGGCCAGTTCCTGGGCCATGGATTCCATGAGCATTTTGACGCCTCCTTTGGCGGTGGCGTAGTTTACGTGTCCTGCCCAGGGGATTTCATCGTGGACGCTGGACATGCAGATGATTTTGCCGGCGGAGCGGCCGTGTTGGTGGACCCCTTGTTTGCGGAAAACTTTGGCGGCTTCGCGGCAGGCGAGGAATTGGCCGGTGAGGTTGACTTCGAGCACCTTATTCCATTGTTTGAGGGTCATGGAAGTAAAAGAGGCATCAACCTGGAGGCCGGCGTTGGCGACCATGATGTCCAGGTGGCCGTACGTTTTGAGGCAGGTTTTGATGAGTTTTTTGACGTCTTTTTCCTGAGAGACATCGGCTTGCACGGCGATGGCTTCGCCGCCGGACTTTTTGATTTGGCGGACGAGTTCTTCGGCGTCGGCATCGCTGGAGTGGTAATTGATGACGACTTTGACGCCTTCGGCGGCGAGGCCGATGGCGCAGGCGGCACCGATGCCGTTGCTGGATCCGGTGATGATGGCGACCTGCCCTTTGAGCTTGAGTTTCATGGGGGTGTGTGTTTTTAGAGGTTGAACGGGGGGGAGGGGGGAGATGTTGGAAAGAGGGATTTACAATTTACAATTTAACATTCAATATTTGGGCATTCGCCGGGAGGGGTGAGAAACTCTGTTGAGGGGGGGCATTTAACATTTATGATTGAACATTCAACATTTAGGCATTCGCCGGGAGGGATGAAAACCCTGTTGGGGGGGAGAGAATTTAACATTTATGATTAGCTACGCTGCTGCCTACGGCGGTTAACATTTAACATTGGGCATTCGCCGGGAGGGGATAATGGGAGGGGTAAAAGATGATTGTATCAACTTCAATTGTATACACGCCATTTGGAATGGGGGGCAATCGATTGGTCGCGAGAAAAAAAAGTTCGCATAAATTGACATAGGTACGTTTACTGGCAGTGAATCGGTGCATATTGCGATCAGTTTGAACTTTTAACACCGCCAAAATGCTTAAATCACTCGTTGCCGGATTAGCCCTAGTTTGTCTATCTCTAGCCCCTAAAGTATCTAATGCACAGTGTACAGTTGAGGCTGGATGGCTGCTAATTAACGAGGTAGGGAATCCTGGACCGAGCAAGGGGAAAAACCAAGGAAAATCGGTTGTAAACGGCGAATTTATCGAGTTGATCGTGATGGGCGAGGACTCTTTGACTCCCGTAGATGTTAGTGGTTTTATAATAGATGATAACCATAATTCCAAGACAAGTACTGGGTCAACCCCAGGGCATATTGTTCTAGGGGACTGCTTTAAGGAGGTGATGCCTGGAACCATTATCTTGCTATACGACGACCTGCGGCCTCAACCGGATATAGATGGTTCAAAGGATGGAGCGCCAAACTTAGATGGGGTATATCAGATACCTTTTAACAGCTCTTGTCTGATCCGGAAGGCAAGTTGTCCACAGGGAACTAACACGGGTTATTCTTGCGGAGCTTCAGGAGGTATGAACCTCGATTGGAATAACTTTTTGTCATTGAACGACAACGTCGACGTTGTACAAGTCAGGGACAAAAACAGCCAGCTGGTACACGCCTTAATGTGGTCGCTGAGTACCATCGGACATCTGAACCAAGTGTTTCTAGACCAAACCAGTCCAAATGCGGTTCAAGTCAGTTCAAGCGGTTTATCGGACCGAGTAGTGACTTTCGTGAACGGAGACCATAAACTGGCAAGCAGTTTTCAAGTAGGGCTGTACAATGCGGCCTCCACCACGCCAGGCCTGCCTAATTCTCCGGCAAATGCAGCCTACATCGATGGGCTCAAACCTAATGTTTGTGCTGGCAGCGGAGTTCTGCTAGGGTGTTCTGAGGACCCCGATTATTGTTACATTTGGGAAGTGGATGGCATTACAATGACTCCTGTCCGAGGGGCTTTTTATGGAGTATTAATGGTTTTTCCCACGAATCCAAGAACAGTTTATCGAAGGATCATTTTAGACAGCGACGGCAATATTGTAGGGGAGAATAGCTACATCGTAAACACCGTCCCAGCCCCCGAAGTATCCGTGCAACAAGAGCAGCTGACCACTGCGGATTGCATCGAAGAAGCGATGTTCAAGTTTACTGCTGAAGTAGGATCCATGAATGGTTCATACACCTACCAATGGTCTTCGGGGCATACAACTCCTGAAGTACAATTGCTGGGGGACCAGATTTACACGCTCACGGTTACGGCCTCCAACGGTTGTGAAACGGTGAAAACAGTGGTCCCACAGGGCGATCCGGCGATGCACGGAGCGGTGAACATTGTAGCCAGTACTCCTTACCTGTGTGGTAATGATCCCTTGCAACTAACAGCTTCCTTTTCCAATTACTCGGGGAATGGCACCCGAACCTATCAATGGAGCAACGGAGCAACCACCGGGGTGACCCAAGTTACTGTGCCGGGGGAGTATCGGGTAACCGTGACTACCTCAGCGGGGTGCACTTTTTCGGATACCATTGAAATACAACCCGCTTTTGATTTGATCATCAGCGCAGATTTTGATCAGGCTTGCGCCGAGCATCCCGCCCGTCTTTCCGCTGAAGTTCTGGGTAGCCCAGGGTTGGGCTTGCTGTTCAGGTGGTCTAATGGCGCTTTCGGAGAAGACCTCTTGGTCTACGAGGCGGGTACGTACACTGTGGAACTGATTACTTCGTATGGATGTACCATTTCTAAGTCCTACACCATCGAAGGAGGCGTTGAAATGACCCTATCCGCCTCAACTGAGCGCTTGGTACCCAATGGATTGGTGACCATTGCTCCAACACTATCCGGAGGAATTCCGCCTTTCACTTACGCTTGGTCATCCGGCTCTACGGCGGATCAGTTAGCGGTGAACGTAGCGGGCACCTACAGTTTAACGGTTACGGACCAAACGGGCTGTAGTGCCATCGATGAGGTTACTATTTTGCCTCACGATCAAAGCGCGTGTGAAGGAATTACTGTAGCGCTCAATTATCATGCGCCAGACTGTGAAAATTATGGATCGGCGCGCTTGGAAACTGTACTTCCTAGTGGTTTTACGGCCAGCAGTTACTCGTGGTCAAGCGGTGGGACTTCCTCAGACTTACTCATCGACAATGGCAATGTACCCTACGGCGTTACGGTAACCGCCACGAACGGATGTCAGGCAGTGGGAACCATCACCCCGCCCGCTTTTCAATCCCTCAACAACTCTTCGGCGGTAGTGCCGCTCTGCGAGTTGGTACACAAGTTGGAAGTTGTTTCCCTCGCCGGAGACCAGGCCTTTCTGGTCTTCGAAAACGTTGGTCAACAGTCGCTTAATACCTTACTTGCCGCTTCTCCTACTACCCGGGTAGAGGTCGTCGCTGAATACGAAAGCAACGGGAACACCGTCTCCGAGGTGATCCCTTTTGCAGGTCCGGGGCTGTTGCCTGACCCAGCTACCTGGGCAGGAAACTTGATCGGCATTGCGGCTGATGCGGAGATTACCGTACGGATGCAGACCACAGATGGTGCCTTTTGTCCGGTAATCTGTACCGCAAGCAAGGTGCTGATCAATCCTGGAGCAATTGATTCGGTGGAAGTAGTGTTGGAGGAAGAGCCGGAAATTCTGCTCACCAATTATGAGTGTGGGGACGTATACGTAGCAGATTCTACTGCCACCAATACTGAACCCCTCCTTTTCCTGACCGAGGGAGAAGTAATTACCGTAAATGGCTTCCCACTACTGATAAAAACCCTTGTGCAGCAAGCTAGTAGCGAAGGCTCCTACCAAGGCACCGGCCTGGTTCCCCTACCTTTTAATGACCGGAACTTGCTGGTAAGTTTTGCCGGGAAAGTCAATAAATTCCGCACGCTTTACGACGGCTTAGTGGAAGGCATGGAAGATAACCTGAGCAATTACGATTTCAGCGTCGACACTTTGGCCATTGGCGGGGACATCTGTATACCACAAGAGATTGAGGGCGAATACGATGAAAATGGGATAAACCCAGTTACTGGCCTCGACCGATTTGGGTTCGATAGCTTAGGAATCAACGTGTATACGGGCAACAATCTGGATACCCTTGGCTTCGATGCCAATGGTAACCACGTTACTACGGGAACCCAGTACAATGAACAAGGATGTAACCGGGAGGGCCGCGATGCGTCTGACAATCCCTGTAATCCACAGCGCTACATTGATGCCGCCACTCAGCAATTTATAGATAGCATCGGTAGCCAACTTTCCGCAATTGTCAATGCGCAGATGGCAGCGGAGTTAGCCACAGTGCAACAAGACTTGCAAACCCGCAGAGGTATCTGTAATAATTTGCGAGGAGAAATGCAAGCGATACGGGAATCGTTGCAGTTTGCCGAACCCTATATTTACGGGGATTCCAGCCAATACTTTAACCCGGGACTTAGCCAAAAATTTGCTATCAGGCCCGATACCTTTTCTATGGGCGGGGTCACCAGGGATCCACTAGTGGTCAGTCTGGAGAAAAAGCACGTCTTGTTAGACTCATGTGATAGAGCAGAACTGGAACTTATTCGGAAAGAAGCCATGGTCTTAGGGGCAGACGCAGCGGCGGCATTGAGTTATGTTTTGTCCAAGCTTTCAAGTCTAAATGCGGAGCAAATAGGCCCTTTGCGCGACCCCGCCGCTTTTGCTGCCTGGGTAAGAAGTAAAGTAAAAGAGTACCTGGATACTCTTGAGCAGCTCAATGGAAGCGTCGGCAATTTTGAGCCTTCCTCCCGGGAAGAGTATGACAATGGCACCCTATGGGCGGAACCTAAAAACTATGTGTACGCTGCACCCAGCCATCAGTTTACGGATTTTCCCGCCCTCGCTTCAATCTCGGGCGATTTAGGGTTTGCCGACCGTGCGGAGATGATTCGGTACGAATTGAATACACAGTTTAAACAAGGCTTCCGAGCCATCCAAGGGGTTCACCGGGCCCACTTTTTGGCCAAACTGGCCCAGATGCAGGCTGCATCGCAAGACACCTCGGGGCAAGGTTCCAATTTGTTGCCAATTTCCGTTACCAAATACATTGGCGGACTTCAGTACACCATTTTATTGGATGATGTCAAATTCAATCCAATCAGTGGTGCTACCCTGAGTGCGTACCTGATTTTGGAAGACCCAGATTCCGGGCAGAAACTGGTTTTTGAGGGGACGAACATTACTTTCGGGGTAGGCGGAGCCGATGGATCCCGCTTGTCGCTCGCCTCAACCGTTGCTATTCGCATCAACAATGCCACTAAACTGATTCTGGATGCTGGGCAAACATTTGTTGATTGGGATTGCAGTGGGTTTGCAGGCATGGCAGTAGGTGGTAAAGTAGAATTGTGCCGGGAATTTATTACCCCACTGGACGATAACACCCTTAATCCGCTGCCTGATCCGGCGCGCTTCCACCTAAACTTCAATACATACGTTACGGAGTGGTTGGATGCCGTGGTCACAGTGGACGCGGGTGCCTTCGCCCTGACCAACAATGAGGGCATTAAGTGGCGGCTGGATAGTGCCGTAGTGGATTTAAGCGATCGGATAACGCCACAATTCGTCCCCACTGACGGATACTCTTCACAACACTACGACCGACAAGTAGGCTTTTCTCCTTTGTGGCGAGGATTTTACCTGGCAAACCTCTCCGCAACCCTACCGAACGACTTCAGCGAGGGTGCAGACCCTGTGACGGTGGGCGTTGAGGATGTATTGATTGATGGTACTGGGTTCTCTGGCGAGGCTTACGTGGAAGGAGTCAATCTGCTGGACATCGGAACGGGAAATGCTGGGGGGTGGCCCTTTGGTATTGACCGCTTTAATATAAAAGTACTGCACAATAGCTTTGCTGGCGCTGGTTTTGGAGGCGGTATCATCATCCCGGTATTTACGGATACGCTGCGCTACTCCGCAAATATTTACCGCCATGGGCGCTACAAATTTACCGTACAGCCAGAAGACACGGTGAAAATGAATATGCTGTTGGCGGAAGTGGAATTGTTGCCCGCTACCAAGATTGAAATTGGCTACGATTACGACGGGTTCCTGGCAGTTGCCGACTTGACTGGAAACATGCGATTTAAAGTTCCCGACACCTCGATTGTTAAGCTCACGCTGCCGGAATTATATTTCAAGGAGTTCCGTGTCTCCAATCGCGATCCTTACTTCGATGCAGGCATGTGGGAAATCCGTAACCTAGGGGTAAATATGGATTTTGGCGGGTTTGCCATGGACCTTTCCCGCATTAGTCCATATAAAGGTAGTACCAGCCGTGAATTTGGCCTCGGATTTGATTTGTCCATTGGCCTTGTCAGTGAACTGGAAATCGCAGCAGGGGGGCGTTTTGGCATCCTTGGCGAGTTAGAAGAAATTAATGACCGGCAAAAGTGGAAGTTCAAGCGAATTGATTTGAAGGGGCTCTTTATTGATGCCAACATCAAAGATGTCATGCACGTGAGCGGATCTTTGCAGTGGTTCAACGATGATCCAGACTATGGTAAAGGGTTTTACGCGATGCTCGAAGCCGAATTCACCAAAAAACCGTTGAATTTCTCTGCCCAGGTGGCCGCACAATTCGGCAAACGGGAGGATACCAAATACTTCTTCGTCGATGCAATGGTTGGCCTTGCAAGTGGCGTGCCCATCGGTCCACTGAAAATAAATGGTTTTGGTGGCGGGGTATCTTACCATATGCACAATACTTTAGACATAAGCAAAATGAACTTCGGTGGGAATGGCGCTCATGCCGGTATGCCCAATTTGGGAGAGTCCTTTTCGGGTGCCACCTACACCGTGGCACCACAGTACGGCCTGGGGCTTAAAGCCGCAGTAATGGTTGCGACTGCTGAGTCAAGCGTGTTTAACGGGTGGGCTGGCCTGGAATTTCTTTTCAATGACCGGGACCATGGAGGCGGTTTGGCCACCATCAGTTTTAAAGGGCAAGGACAGTTTATGGCAGATATTTTGCCTGATCCTCCGCAGTTTATGCAGACTCTTTCGAATAATATTTCTGCCGCGCTACCAATAGATGAAGTTCCAGGTATTTCTCAAGGCAATGGCACCGCTGGACCACCCATTTCTGCTTGGGTTGATCTTACCTATAATTTCAACGAAGGTGTTTTCGACGGTAAGCTGGAAGCTTACCTGAGAGGTGGTGGGCTCCTGATGGGTGCTGGCCCCAATGGCCGCCTCGTCCAGGCCGCCTTGCACGTTGATTCCGAAGATTGGTATATTAATATTGGTACTCCGACCGCCCCTGCGGGAATACTGGTTGACCTGCCATACTTCAATGCTGGTGCAACGGCCTATTTTAACATGGGGACGGATATTCCTGATTTTCCTGGTTTGCCGGAAAACGTCCTTGCAATGGCTAATCTCATAAATACCAACGAGAGCCTGCGCAAATCGGGTGGAGGGATCATGTTCGGCGCCCGAATTTTTGCGGAGGCGCGGCTTAAAGCAGGCCCCGTTCAAGGCTTCCTGGAAGCAGATATGGGCTTTGATTTGATGCTGCGCAACTACGGTAGCGCCATTTGTGCGGGAAGCAACCAGCAGATTGGCCTGAATGGCTGGTACGCCGCTGGCCAGGCCTGGGTGTACCTCAACGGTGGGGTGAAATTGTTTGGCGTATCAATTTTCGAAGCGGGTATTGCCGGAGTAATGCAAGCCAGATTGCCTAACCCCTTCTGGGCCAAGGCTACACTGGCGGCCCGGGTAAAACTTTTGTTCGTAGAGAAGAAAATCAACCTCAACGTAGAAATTGGCGAGCAGTGTTCATTGATTGACCCGGACGGAGGGGTTGTAAATGAAAATCCGCTCATCAACTACATCAGTCCGCTGGATAAGGCACCTGGGGTAGCTCCGGATGCCCGGCCTGAAGTGTACTTTACCGTACCGATCGGTCGGGTCTTTAATGGCCCGGATGGGCAGCCATTCAGCGCAACCGTTACGGAACACAACATGAAAACGGTGAATGGGGGGCACCTGCTGAGCCACAATCTGGTATGGAGTGATGACCGAACCAGCGCCACACTGGTTCCTCTGAACATGTTTGGAGGTGGCGATAGTATCCGAGTGACGATCACGGTAACGGTCAAAAAAGGCAATACCGTAGAACGTACCGAAACGCAAACGGTAACTTTTGCAACTGCTGCTGCTTACGACTTCATTCCGGCGACCAACGTAGCCTATAGTTACCCCGTTGACGGGATGTACGATTTCTACCCCAAGGAATACAGCCAGCAGAAGGGATTCATTCAGCTGAAAACCGGGCAGGCCCCATTGCTCTATAATCTGCCCAGTGGAGTGGAGAATAAAGTGATTTTGACGTCCGCCACCGGGGCAGTAGAAATAATTCCCTTCACGTACGATGCTAGCAATCGACTGATCACTTTTGATCTTCCGCCAGCCAAACTGCTGCTGGGGCAGCTTTACCAGTTGAAACTTGTCCGGTACGATGGTAAAGACATTGTGAAGGAAATTCTCGCGCCTATCCACTTCCGGGTAAGCAACCAAGAACGTTTCACGCAAAAGATAGCGTTGATGCAGCAAGGAAACATGACGATTCAACCGACGACTGGTAGTACAGGTTTTATTGGCCGCCTATTGAACCAAAACGCCCTACTTGGTGACGTAGAAAGATTGGGCATTGGAGTGGATGAACCTTTGGTGAGGTTTCAAGCTGCCCTGGGGACTCCTTATGATAATGCGCTGGAAGCACTCCAGTACACCGGCTTCCCCATAAATCCTGATTTTGGGAGCTGCGAGGAGTTCACTACAACTGGCGCGGGTAACTTTGAGTCGCTAGGGGAGGCCGCAGGGGTAAGTGTTTCGGCTTTCCAAGGGCCACTGGTCATTAGCGGTGATCATTTTACCAATGGTTTAGTAATGAGCGATCGCCGACAGGTGCTGGAATATAACGTACCGCAAGAAGCTTACGCAGACTACCTACAACTTCAGAGCCGGATATCGACGTGTGTTAATGAAATTACTGAGGAATTCTATAGTGAACCAAGACAAGATAGTACAGTGGCCGCACTAAATGCATATATCCTCAGTTACATCACTCAACGAGCTGACAATTTCTATAATACTCCATTTCTGATACCCGGAAGCGGATTATACTATATCCGGGTAAGTTATCATTTGCCGAACGGAACCCAGACTACGCAAGCGAGCTATCTGGAGTTAAATTACACTCGCCCTTCCGGTGGAGGAGGCCCTACGAGTAATTAACCATCAAGCAAAGAATAGCCAACCCAGTATTAACCCAGCCTGCATTAGCCGTTGCTTGCTTTTAAGCACTCACATTGCACCTGCGGCCGCGCAATGGATTTATTAATAACATCATTATGAAATTTATCTCCAAATTCCTGTTTGTTTGTTTGCTCTGCTGCTGTGGGATGGGGCTGGCGGCCCAATCTTCCATTACGGTCATGACGCAAGCCCAGGGGACTCGGGTTCGCTTGCGTTGGCAAATCAGCGACCCGCAGCTGTGGTTGCAGGCCAATGAAAATGGATACATCATCTCGAGGATGACGCGGGCGGTGAATGGGCAGGTGCTTTCATTGGGTGACCAGGCCGCCAGCCGCGTGGTATTGCGTAATAACCTGAAGCCAAGAAACGAAAGTGGATGGGCCAGTACAGATTTAGAGCAGGCGGCTAAAAAGTTGTTATACGACGATGTGTGGAACATTACCCCCGACGGTGAATTTGATTTTGCCGATGCGGTTGCTGCCGAAGAATCAATGGAAAACCGGCTGTTTTTTGCGCACGCGCTGGCTGATCGCAACTGGTCAGTGGCCATAAAGCTGGCGTTGGCTTTTGTAGATAATGCACCCGCTGCAAACACAGAATACAATTACGTGGTAAGCGTCATTGGGGTTAGTGGCGCTTCCGCAGGTGCATTGGGAGGACTGGGGCAAAGTGTGGAAGCGTTGGTGCCCGTAAGCGACGTAGTGGTAGTGGACGGAGATACAACCGTGAGAGTGGGCTGGAGCGTGGCAGAAACGGAGACCTTATACACAGCGTACAATATCTACCGATCGCCGGCTAATGCCTTCACGTTTGTGCAGGTAAACGAGGCCCCATTTATTTACGGTGCTTCCGACCCGGAGAACGACCCGAAATTTGCCTGGTTTACGGATAGCGTGCCCGTCTATGGGGAATACAAGTACCAAATCAGGGGCTTGACGCCTTTTGGGTTTACGGGCCCAAAATCAGTGAACGTAAACGGGCGCTCCCGCCCCGGGCCGCTGAACCTGGTGATGCGGATGGATAGTGTAGCGGCAACGGAAACCGCTCTGGTCCTGCACTGGGAAAGCGTAACAGGAAGCCATGACGCCGTGATGGTGGCCCAACGAATTTACCGTGCGGAGAGTGTGAAGGGACCATTTGAAGTAGTAAGCGCGCCCACCCTGGCCGTGAGCGCCCGGCAGTGGACGGATCCTGCCCCGCTCCCCGCAGCCTATTACAGCATTGAACTGGAAGACCAGAATGGTCACCTCTACCGCACCCAGCCCCAACTGGGACAGTTGGAAGACAGCACCCCACCGGCTGCCCCCAGTGGATTTACGGGGGTGGACCGGGGCGACGGAACCATACTGCTGCAGTGGAACCCCAACAGCGAGGCCGACCTGAAGGGCTACCGCGTCTTGCGCTGCTACGCGCGCGGTGGTGACTTCGCCCCCGTAGAAGTAAACGTCCGCCCCGATACCTTTTTCGTCGATGACCTGCGCGGGGTGATCGTCAACGACAGCATTTTTTACCAGCTGCTGGCCGAAGACGGCCGGGCCAATGCCTCCGAAAAGACGCCGGTGCTGGTGGTGCCCCGGGTGGACATTACCCCGCCCGGCAAACCGGTATTGGCGCGGGTGAATGCCACGCCTGCGGGCATCGCCCTGAGTTGGAAATACAGTTCCGACAGCGACGTGGTGCGCCACGAACTGCAACGCCGACCCTCCGGGAGCGGGAGCTGGACTACAGTGGTGACCATCCCCGCCGGAGCAGAAGACGATTTCGTAGTCGAAAATTTTGACGCCAGCGGCAGCATAAATTACCTGGATGACGACGAGGCCCTCATCCGGCAGAACTACGACTACCAATTCATTGCCTTCGATGAAATGGAACTCGGTGCCGGCTCCGAAATCGTCACGCTCCGCCCGCACGACGACGGAAGCCGGGGCGAAATTCTGGACCTCGCCATTGGCTACGCTTGTGCGGACAGCACCATTACAACTGACCTGGACGAAACGGTGGGGACATTGATGACCAACATCATTGCTGCACAGCAGAGCGGAGGGACCATTTCTACGGAAAATCGCAAAGCCGTCCTCTTGGGGCTGGAGATGAGCGGCCTGATCACCGCCACCCAGTTTGACGAGTGGCTGGCGCTGACCGACGCCCAATTTGCGGCCCGACTCAGCGAATTATACGGCACGAACGGCCCCAAAACCCAACTCCGCAACTGCCGCATTGAGCTGGAATGGAGCTACCCGCTTTCTCCCGGTGTACTGCACTTTCAGGTGCTGCGCAGCCGGCGGGGGAGTCGGCTGCGGCCCTACAAGGCGCTGCCGGTGGCCTATTTCTTCGACGGGCCAGTGCCGACGGGCCGGCAACTGCTCAGCTGGGCCGATACGGATGCCGAGGCCGGTATCCGCTACGTGTATAAGGTTCTGGCCGTCCACGCCGACGGTGGCTACTCGCAGGAATCGGCGGGGGTGACGGTGGTGGTGGAGTGAGGTGCGGGGGAACAGGTTGTCCCGCAAAATCAATAACTCAATACCCCTATTTATTATCCCCACGCTCTATCTATTAATCCAGCTTCCCCGAGGGCTTGTCACCATCCCCTCTTTAGCAAATAACAACTATCATTATGAAATACGCGCAATTAAATCCCATCAAGATTTCCTGTAAGCCCTGTTGCCTCTGGCTAATCGCTAATATTAAATTTTTTACAACATTGTTGTTGTTTTTGGGGGGCGGAGAATTTGTTTCTGCTCAGGGGCAAGCTGAGCAGGACTGTTATGTTCATGAAGATAAGTTCAATATGAACGGTTCAAGGGTTTCTCTTTACGACCATGGGTTATACCAAAAGGCTTGCGAATTAAAAGCTTTAATTAATACGCCTTCCTTTGATGTTGTTGGTCACGATTATTGGTCTATCATGCAGGCTGCGTTCGAACAGCAATATTTTGATCAGGCGTTTACTAGGGCAAGCCAATATGAAGCAGAGAATCGAACCTTTTTTTATCTCGTTGCTAAAAATTACCAGAGTGACAACAAATTAACTTACAGAGTAAAGCTTGTATTGCCAGATTCTGGACCATTTTCCACGCTTACTGTCATCCAAAGATCCGCCATAGAAGCCGAAGTTCTTACTTCAATAAACGCTGAAGCAGCTAACAAAAGCAACAGCATTGGACATAATGCGCGGGCCGAGGAAGCAGGTCTTGTTAAATTATTGGACTTTGTTCGGCAGATTCAGTCTGGGAACTTGGTATTAAATAACCCTTGGGAAAAAGCGGGATTTATAGCTATGGCAGTTGACCCTTCAGAGCAGATGGGTAGAACTGTAGGTGGTCCGCCTTCCGCTCCAATACGTTTTGGCGGAAATGTAATTCATGATTTCGCAGGATTGGAAGTGACGGAAGGTGGCAATAGTTATTTACTTGAAAACGACATTAAGGCAGGTGTACAGGCTCTGTCTCTGCCATCTGAAATTGTTGAGGGGCTCGACTATGCTTATATTGTAACTGATGACCTTAACAGCATTGGAGAAATGGATGCAGCGGATCAAAAGTTCGAGATGAGCCAAGAGCGCATAGTTGTTTGGCTCCACCATGCCTCAGTCAATAATGCAGCCGATTCTGTACGAATAAAATCAAAGAGTAATCTAAGCATAGAAGAGTCAGAGCGTATTGTTAATTACCTTTTTGATCAAATGCTACTTAATTGGTATCCTGAAGCAACCCAGGCTGCCGCAAAGGAAGAAGATGGCGGCGTCGCCAAAGCATTGTGTGAAACCACTCCAGATTGTAGCCCGAGCTGGAATTGGGGCGAAGCCTGTCTCCTATGTTACGCGAAGAATAATCATTTTTTGCCATTTTCACAATTTGAAGCAGGGTTTGCAATTGGCTTGTTTGATGGGATTTTAGGGACCATCCAATTGTTATATGAGTCAGCCGAAAAGAAGCTCAATTTTTTTAAACGGGCCTGGATATATCTCGGCAGTCTTCACAAACACTACATTGAGCATGAATCTGTAAAATCCGTACTATATAAAGTATCGTCAGATGCAAAAGATGTTGTGAAAGAGCTTTGGGATCAAGCTGTGGAAGTTTATGAAACAATTTATCCTATCGTGCAACAAATGGATGTAGATTCTATAAAAAGGATTCTAGGAAAAATAATAGAAAGTTTTAAAAGTTGGGTTGGTGATTTTTTAGTTGGAGATGCTGGACCTGCTTATGACATTGGAATAATCGCTTTTGAACTTATTTTAGCGTTTTTTAGTGGTGGTACGAGTATAGGACTAAGATTAGGGGCAAAGGCTGGAGCAAAGGTTTTACCCAAAATATTAAAATTTTTGAAAAAATTTCATGATTTAAACGATAAAAGCTTCGCAGCGTTGATCGATGAAATTTTCTCAGGGGTATTGAAAAGATCGTTAGATGGACTTCCGGAAAATCCCGTTGCTTATGCTAAAAGCCTGTTTTGCAAGATTGCACTCGGCGGATGTTTTGTAGCGGGAACGCCCGTTTTGCTGGCCGCGGCCCCTGTTCCGATTGACTCAGTTCAACTCTTCGACTATGTCGTTGCGCATGCAACAATCAACCAGCCGGATGACCCAGAGGCCTATGATCCATATACCTCTGCCCAACAGCGGCAGCGTGATAACTATGAACTGGATAGCACCAACTGGTACGAAGTAGGGTTTGCAGAGGTTAATGGTAGTTCTTCCTGCCGCTTAGCATTGCATCAGGAATGGATGGCAGTTCAGGGTATCGCGGAGGTTGGTCAACTTTACCACCTCAACTTGCCTGAGCAAGGTCTTTCCGGCCCCGCTCACGTCACCTCCATCCGCCATATCCTTCCACAAAAACGTCCAGTGGACGAGAACCCTGACGACGATTTTGGTTTTCAACCCGTAACTGCTATCTTTACCCACCGATCCAATGACGTTTGGACGCTCCGCTTTGACAACGGTGATTCACTGGGGGTAACTTACAATCATCCCATCTATTCCGTTACCGCTCAGGATTGGCGGTTGGCGGGGGAATTGACTGCTGGAGAAGAAGTACTTACCAGAAGTGGTACCGCCTTCCTGACCGAAAAGGCTCGCTCTCTCGGAGTGACACCGGTATGGAACTTGGAGGTGAAGGGGTGGCATAATTTTTTGGTGGGTGTTTCTGGAATTGTAGTCCATAATACAGGTAACTGCTTTAACAAGCTTCTTGATTTATTCTTTAACTTGAAATTTGGTAAGTGGACCCGAAAAAGAGTTGAGGGTAAAAAGTGGGTCGACTATATTAACGAGAGTGGAATTCCAAGCCTCACCGAAATTGACCAATTAGAATCTTTAGGAGAGAAACTTAAAATGCGAATGGTCGGATTAGATAAATCTCCACAGAATGGTAGAAATTTTCCTGGAATCGACGCATTGATTGAGGGTGGTAATCCCTTGTCATTGAAGACAGCTGGCCGAGGCAATGAGGGAGGAGCATTAAGAGAATTGATATCTAAAGCAAATAATCTTAATGATGGAATTGTTGAAAGCCATGAGGGCTGGGTAGGCTCGTTAAATAATAAAATAGATGGTATGATTACTGCAAAGCAAAGTACAAAAAGTTATGTACGAGGAAGATGGGAATCTGCTCTTGCCGATCCAGGGGTTAGGTCAGACATTGTTGAAAATTTATATATCGAGGCTCAAGACGGATGGTTAAAATGGAGTAGTTTAACTAGGGAATGGACTGACATTTATTAATTAAATATTTTAATATGAGAATTGAGAATGCGTATGATATGATCCACTCCTTCAAAAATGATATTTTTGGAATCATTTTTTATTTAAACGATGGACTAAAAAGAGATCAGATAGTAAATTTGTTGATTTTACTAAATAAATTCTATCCATCGTTTAATTTTTATCGGGGAAGTATTCAAGTGCCGTCTGAGGAGGCGGTAAAAGTTAAATGGGAAGATATAATTTTAAGAAAGTTTCCACTAGAAGCTGACCCATATATCGATTTATCCTTTAATGTGCCTGTTTATGTTCAAATCCATGATGTTACAGAAATGGTTTTTACAGAAAGTGGAGGATTTAACATTACTATTGAAAAAGATGAGAGATTTGGATATGTTTTAATTGTCAATATTATTTTTAATGCGTTTTTCGATTTAAATCATTATCCTGTTTTTAATGAGTCGACTTTTTATTGGGAATATATTGAGACAGATCAAGCAATAGCTGCAAAAATAAACAGAGACAACCTTTCTTGCTTTTTACAGGAGTTAGAGTGCCTTGTAGAAAAAGAAATAGATGTTTTTGCTTCGTCATTAATGATTGATGAGGTATATATATATAAATATGGGTTTAGGGATGAAGTAATCTCTCCTTTAAATGGTAATATTGCCCTGGATAATTCTACTTAATATTCCGCTTGCCATTACAAGGGGAATATATATTGGGTAGAAAACTAACTGAGCTAAGGGTCGAACTTATTAAAGAATATTGATGCAAGCCCTTAAGAACCCCATAAAATCAATCTTATCCATCACCATGATCAGTCTATAGTTGAACCACCCAAGAAATGCGAAATTTTGGCGAAGCTATTTTTTTTGCCTCACAATCCAAAAAACGTAGGTGACGCCTAAGTGTCATCGAGGTTTTTTGGGGCAGTGAGGCGAAAAAAGAGCACGCGAAAAATCGCAGAGCTTGGGTAGTTCAACTATAAACTAGCCCAAAACTAAAGCGTTCTTACCCAAAACCCAGCAATGGACTGATCTGCCATCTGCTCAAGTTGAATGTTGAATAATGGAATAGACCATACCCCCCCACACACGCACAATTTCAAAAAATAAAAATATCCCCTCCCCCCTTGCACACCCCACCCCAAAAGCACTATATTGCATCCATAAGCGTAAGCCCGCCAAAGCAATCGGGCACCTGCTGCACACGCCTGGCCAAACATGTTGGTCAGCATCTGGAATAGGCCTTTTGGGGTGGATTTTCAGGGGTGTGTGGAGAGACGATTGCTTTTGGTGATTAAATGATCAAAACCCAAATACCTTGCCCAGTGGCGAGGCCGTGCTGTCCTTTCTTTTGCTGCGGTGAAAGATCCCCCAATTAACCCTCTCTATTAAATAAACCCTACGTATTGATGAAACGTCACGCAGACCTCATTGAGAATTTCCGAGATGCCTGTCTTTTGGTGGAAAGAAAATCAAAGCTCGAACGTGCGGAATTTGCCCAGCGCTTAGGCATATCGGAGCGACACCTTTTCCGTTACCACCGGCTGATGAAAGGCATGGGCGCGGATGTACAGTTTTGCCGTTCCGTGCGCCGCTATTATTTTGCGAACGATTTCCACTTTGATTACGGCACCAGCCACCTGCCCAGTACGGCCGATGAAGACGCACGCTTCCTGGCGGATTTGCCCGCCCTTCCTAAGGGAGACGAGGATTTTCCGGTCCACCTATACAATATGCTGCGGAACTTGGCCCGGATCCACATCGTCATAAAAAACAGTGTGCCTGGAACGTCAGAAAGTTTTATGGCGGAATTTGGGCTTACCCGCCGAAAATGGAAAGAATGCATACTGACGCTGCGCAACCTCGGCGCGGTATTTACCTACAGCCGAACGGATGGGCATTTTTACTACGAAAACAACTTCTGGATTGGGCTGCGGGTGGGGGTTCCTGTGCTGGATTTGGGCCCTCTCCCCCGGCCCCTCTCCACAGGAGAGGGGTGACCCAAGCACCATTCTTTTTACGTTAAAGAAATGTTTATCAGCACTAGAGTTTTCGCTCAAAAGCATCTCATTCTATGCAAGTATTGACTCACGGAGGAAGCGATGGCCAAAAGCGACCTCTTTCCAAGCACCGTACTGCTTCAGTAAAAATAAGATTTTATCCACACCGCTTATGTTGACGCACGCTGTACTACAAAGCAAATTGCTGGATGAATCTTTGGAAAATAATTGACTATTAAAAATATGATGATGAAAATACTACTTTCCCTGGGCCTTTTGCTGGCCGTTTACGGACCACTTGCCGCAGAAATTACGGTGCTCACCACCCAGCACAGTTCCTCCACAATCAGTTGCAACGGCAGCGCTACGGTGCGAGCGACGGGAACGGCTGGGCCCTTTACGGTCCGCCTTTACGATTCCGTCAACGATGAAGAAATTGAGTACACGGAGGTATATGGCGACCTGACCATCGGCGGCCTGTGCAATGTATTTTACGAGATCTCGGTATTTCCCAGTCGCTTCCCATCGTGCTCGAAATTTCTGGCGGTTGATCTGGTACCCACGATCGAAGCCAAGCTAGCGGTGGAGGGCCTCACCGAAGGTTCGCTGCTGGTGAGCGTGAGTCCGAACCCGGCGAATAGCGAGGTGGAAGTGACGACCACTGGCCTCCCGCTACAGGGTGCGGAAGGGAAAGGAAATTGGTCGGTCCACATCATCGATGCGGCGGGAAAAAGGTACCAGCACGCGGCCTTTTCCAGCCAGGAAAAAGGCTTGGAAAAAGCTGTTTTTCCGCTGAGTCTGGGGGGCTTGCAAAAGGGGATTTACTTTATTCAGGTCACCCGCGCCGATGGAGCGACGGGAACGGGTAGGGTAGTGCTGCAGTGATTTTAGGTGATTAATTGGGCGCGGCCGCAGGTGCCGGGAACGGGATAATGGAGCAGCTTGAAGCTGGACTGTTGCCCCCTTTGGTGAGGACAATTTTTAGGGGCAGGGTGCTGCACTGCTCCTTAAAGACTTATCATTGCACCTGCGGCCGCGCCGGAATAATATAAAATGGCCTCCAACCAAACACCTTGCGGTTGGTACCCTATTTTTTAACCCACTTTCAAAGTTTCACAATAACCTCAATAGAATGAAACAATTTCACGTACTTTTTTTCCTGTTGTTTGCAGGATTGCTTTCTGCGCAGTTGCGCCTCGTCACCGACCTAAACCCCGGCACCGAGGGGGCTTTTGAGTGCTTCCTCTGCCTGGGGCAGCGGACCGCCCCCATTGCCGATGGGATGCTGGTGGTAGCAGGGGATAATACTACGGGGCAGGAGCTTTACTTCGTTAAAGATGATTCCATTTCGCTGGTGAAAGACGTTTTTCCGGGCGACCGGGATGGCCGCATCCGGAAATTAACGCCTTTCGGTGGCTTGGTGTATTTTTCGGCCATAAGTCCGGAGGGGCCCACCATTTGGGTTTCCGACGGTACCCCCGAAGGCACCGATTTATTTTTTGACCCCAGCCCTACGACGGCTAGTCTGTCTTCCCGCATCCCCGATTTTGCTTTTGGGGCCGATAGCGCGCTGTATGTGGTCTCCGAAGGCGTTTTGCACCGCTACAAAGACGGCGTGGCGACGCAATTGGCGACGTCCGTTATCATAAGCACGGAAGACGATAATTTTCCAGGAGGATCATTTACGCCCTACCAAGACGGGGTCGCATTTTTCAATATAAACGACCTGGGAAATGGTGGTTTATTCCTCGCGACAGACACCTTGGCGCGCTTAGCCCCACTGCCCAGCATATCCCGTTTTGACCAGGCGTTTGGCCTGCGGGAAGTAAACGGAAATCTCCTTTTTTCCTACGAATCGACCAGTAATCGGCGCAAGGGAACTTACCGCTATGAAAATGGGGTAGACACTTTGCAGCGCTACAACACGGCAACGGGCAGCGCTTTATTCATCAGCCGTTGGTATACCATTAATGATAGCTTGCGGGTAGGTTTTGACGGCAACCGGTCTTATCTTTTATTTGACGCGCTCAACGAACCCTTCCAAATCAGCACCACGGGGCCGGATCGCTTTACCGCTACGGCCCGCCAGGAATATCCCTCGCTTCAAGTGGATAGTTTGTTGATTTGGTTGACAAACGGCGGGGCATTCAACCCGGAGATTTTGACCATTACGGATGGTACGGTGGCTGGCACCCGCGTCTTGCTGGAAGGGGAATTCAGGGGCATCTCCAATTTACTGCACGACAGCGGAAATGTCTATTTTGTTACCGGGCTGAACTTCCGCAACGGGCCTACTTTTTACCGCTACGAGCTGGCCACGGGAACGCTTACCAATTTTCATACGGGTCCAACGGACGTCTTTTCCTCCTACGATCTCCAGTTGGTGGCCGTGCTGGATAGTATGGTCTATTTTACGAGTAACCACGAAAATCCGCTCTACGGCAGGGAGCTGTACCAGGTGAGCAACGGTCTTTTTCCGGTTTCCACGCGCGGCCCGCGCAGGGTTGCCCCGCTGGACGTAAGCATTACTTCGGAGACTTACACCATTCAAGCCAATGCGGCGGGTATGGCAAACGTCAGCGTTTTTGACCTGGGTGGGCGCTTGATCGAGCGGCAATCGGTGCCGGTAAACACCACCCAGCAAATTGGTGCCTACCGGGGCTTGCGGATTTACGTCTTTGAGTTTGCGGGGAAAATGGCTACGCGGCGCTTGTTGGGGAGGCAGTAGGTTTTTGGGGGCGGGCTTCCATAAACGCCCGGTTGAAGGTATCCCCACTCGAAACATGGACCTTCGGGTGGGGACACTTTCAGCCAGGGCTTAGAGCTTGTCTAAATTTTTTCTTCCTGATAACCAAGCAGTTTGCTACGCAATACTCCGTGCTATGAACCTGGCGTCACAAAAAATGCACGTAGTTCACTATGCGCGCAAATTTTTGTCTGGCAGAACCATAAGTCATTGATTATTCGTTCTTATAAATTTTAGACAAACTCTTACCCATTTTAGCATCCAATAAATCCTAATTCAGACAAATACCCCAACCTCAAAAAGAAACATCACCGCCCCGGCTGGTACCGCACCCCCACCACTCCCCAGGTGCCGTACTGGCTGCTGCTCAGCAACAAGGCCCCGTCTTCGCCCGCCTCGCCAAGGTATTCCTCGAAGGTATTGTTCGTCAGGTTATTGGCCCGGAAATACAGGCTGATGTCTTTAACGATTTCGTAGTCGGCCGCCAGGTCCAACGAAAACAGGGCGTTGCGGTAGACGGGGCGATCGTCCAGCAAACGGTCGAAGATCTTACCCCGGTAGTTGGCCGCAATCACTACGCTCAGCCCCTGTTGTGGGTTGTTGCAGACAATGCTCAGGTTGGCGGTTTGCCGCGGAGCCTGGGGGAGGGTGAAGCCGTCAAAGTTTAAGGTCCTGCTCTCCGCACTCAGCGCATTGAAATTGTAGTTGCCATTGAGGTTGAAAAAGCGCAGGTCGCTGCCCGGCTTCAGGAAATCGAGGTTTTGGTAAAAGCCCAGCTCAATACCGGCCAGCGCCGCCCGGTCGATGTTGATCGTCGTCGTGTGGTAAGTCGGCCGGCCCTCACTAAAGCGCGTGGCAGAACTTTGCAGCGTGGGCTCGTCGAGAAACTTGGCGTAAATCCCCGCCGTCAGTACCCCGTCGCTCCGGCCATAGCGCTCAAAAACCAGGTCGAAATTGCGGCTTTGCGTCCGTTCAATGTCTGGGTTGCCCTGCGTAAATTGATCAAGAGAGATCAGCGGCAAATCGGGCCCCGCCCGGTAAATGGCGTAGTTCGGCCGGGCCACCGCCTGGTAGTAACTGAATTTCACCTGCCGGTCGCGGCGGAAGCGGTAGGTAAGGTTTAGGCTGGGCAAGATGTCAAAATAATCGAAATTACTACTGTCCAAATCCATTTCTGCCGACTCCAGCCGCAGGTATTCGTAGCGCAGGCCCATCGTCCCGGAAAATTTGCTGCTGAAATTGGCCGCGTACATCCCGTAGGCGGCCGCAATGCGCTCCTTTAGCGCGTAGGCGGGCGGGGTCTCCCGCAGGTCAGGCGCGGATGCCAGCAGGGGGGGAGCATCACCGAAGGTACCCGGAGTCAGGGTGGTGGGCTCGCCCGTGGCCGGACTTTCCAGGGGGCTGAATACCCCGTAAGACCGGTCCTTACTCCGGTAGCGTCCGCCCAACTGGAGGAAACTGGTCTTCGCGGCGGAAAGGTACTGGGTCAGGTTAATGCTGAAGATGGCCACGTCTTCGTCCAACGCAATGTTTTCCTGCAAGCGGGTTGTCAGTTCCAGCGCTTGCCCGGCCAGGGCACTGTACGGCGTGGCTTCCAACAGCGTGGCACTGGCCAGGGTGGGGGTGGAACCCGCCGGACTAAAATACAGGGCACGGGTACGGTCTTCCAGGTCCTCGCGCTTGGTGCTGAAACTGAGTTGGTAGTCGATCCGGGTCGTCGGGAAGTTATTTTCCACTTCCAGCGCTACCAGGGCCAGCGCACGTCGGGTCGTCCAGGCCGTCGTGCTCCGCCCAACGCTGGCTTCGTCGTTTTCGTTGGTAATGTAAAGCTGGCGATTGACGAGGTCTTCCACCAGCCCGGAGTAGTTATAGCTCAGGCGCATGCGGTTGTAAATGCTGGGGCGGAGCTCCACCGCTCCTACAAAACCCTGCCGCGTCGTCTGCCGGTCGGTGTCCGCCGGGCGGGCCGCGAAAGGTGTTCCGTCGGGCGTATAGTCGTAATAAAAGGTGCGGTTGCCCCGCCCCTGCCGCAGGTAACTGCCCGCCGCCAGGGCGTAAACTTTTTCGTCGGAGAGCTCTGAGTTCAGTACGGCCGCCAGCTGGGTGATGCCCGCTTTTTGGTCGGGGTTATCCCGGAAACCGAAGTTGGCTCCCCCGCCCGCTTGCAGCAGGATTTCAAAGCGTTCCTCGGGCTGGCGCAGGCGGAAGTCGACCGTTCCGGCAATGGCGTCGCCATCCATATCCGGCGTCCGGGCTTTGATGACCCGGACTTCCTCTACGAGGTTACTCTGGATGATGTCCAGGCTCCCCGTCTGGTCCGGTTCGGGTTGTACGGTGGGCAGCCGCTGCCCGTTGAGGTCCACCGCCGTGTATTGCTCGGGCAAACCCCGCACCTGCACCAGCTCCCCTTCGCTGACGCTGCGGATAATGGACACGCCGGGCATCCGGGCAACGGTCTCGGCCATCGTGATGTCGGGATATTTATTGAAAACCTCGGAGTGGATGATGGTTTGGTTGACCAGCGACGATTGCTGGTTGCGCAGCGCCTGGGCTTGCCCCGTGGCGCGGCGGCCAAAAACGATCACCTCGCCCGCGCTCGCGTAGGCGTCGGTCAGCACCACATCCAGCGGAATCTCGCGGTCCGCAGGCGAAACCACCAGCACCGTATCAAAATTTTCGTAGCCGATGTAGCTGACAATCAGGCGAATGCGGCCAGGCGGAACCTCAATTTCGTAGTAACCGTCAATGTCGGACGCCGCCCGTACCACCGAACCGACGACCCGCACGTAGGCCCCAATCAGCGGCGTCCCCGAGGTATCGGTTACCGTGCCGTGCACTTCGGCCTCCTGCGCGCGCAAGGAAGTACCCAGGCACAAAAGCAAAAAAGCAAGGAAAGTGTAGCGGTAGAAGAGTGGTCGCATCGGTTGGGGCATCTCAGGAAAACGTACAGGCGGCGCTTGCGGGCCAGGCGAAAAGTAAAGCAGCGGCGCGGTTTGCCCATTTGGGCGCGGCCGCAGGTGCAAAGTAAGGGACAAGGAGCAATGGAAGCCGGGACAGCCACCTCGTCCTCGCTAGATAAGCCCTTTTCGGCTGGGAATGTTCTCTCCCCTTTGGGTTGAACCACTCAGGACACGTAAAGGGACTCAGCAATTTTTACTTCGCGCTTCGCGCTTTTTTTAAACCACTAAGAACACGAAGAGGGGCTCAGCAATTTTACTTTGCGCTTCGCGCTTTTTTTAAACCACTAAGAACACGAAGAGGGGCTAAGGAAATGTAGCCTTATCTAACTTAGTGCCCTTAGTGTTCTTAGTGCCCTTAGTGGTTCAAAAAAAGCTCCGCAGGAGCCCAAAAAACCTGTACTTAGTGGTTCAAAAAAGCTGCGCAAGCAGCCCCCAACCCATGCCAAAAATCGTCTTCCTGGACACCGCCACCGTCGCCGACCTACCCAACGAACTCGCCAAATTCCACCAACTCGGCACCTTCACCGCCTACCCCAGCACCCTGCCCGAACAAACGGTGGAACGCCTCCGCGGTGCCGACATCGCCATCGTCAACAAGGTTGTCCTCGGGGCGGCAGAACTGGAAGCTTTGCCCGACCTCAAACTCATCTGCGTAGCCGCAACGGGGATGAACAACATCGACCACGAAGCCGCCGCCCGCCGGGGCATTCCCGTCCGTAACGTCAGCGGCTATAGCACCAACGCCGTGGCCCAGCTGACCCTGGCTTTGCTTTTTACGCTTTCCATGGACCTCCTGCACCTCCACCAGGCCGTCTACGATGGCACCTACGCCGCGCAGTCTGCCTTTGCGTACTGGCGGCAACCCTTCTACGAACTCCGGGGCACCCGCTACGGCATCATCGGCATGGGCGCGATCGGCCAGCGGACGGCCGAACTGGCCACCGCCTACGGGGCGGAAGTCGTCTATCATTCCACCTCCGGCCGTAATACCGACCAGCCGTACCCCGCCGTAGCCCTCGACGAACTGCTGCAAACCTGCGAAGTCATTTCCATCCACTGCCCCCTGACGGATGCCACCCGGAACCTGATCAGCTATCCCCAATTACAGAAAATGAAACCCTCGGCCTACCTGATCAACGTGGCGCGCGGCGGCATTGTCCACGAAGCCGACCTCGTGCGTGCGCTGCAGGAAGGACTCCTGGCCGGCGCTGCAAGCGACGTCTTTTCCACCGAGCCCATCCCCGGAGATCACCCTTTTATGTCTCTCCGCGACGCTGGCAAACTATTGCTCACTCCCCACATCGGCTGGGCCAGCGTGGAAGCCCGCACCACTTTATTGGCGGGCGTTCGCGCCAATTGTAAGCTTTGAAGTGCGCCGACTTTTCAAATTAGGTTTTACATTTGGTCTGATTTAAAATTCATCCCTGAACATGCAACGACTCGCGCTCTTCCTGCTCCTTTTCCTGCCCCTCGTAACCTTCGCCCAAGGCAATTACCCCACCGGCGAAGTTTTTGACGCCGAACTTTACAACTCGCTGCCCCTTAAGGCCAAAACCAGCACGCGCTCCCTGCTCCCACCCCGCGCCAGCCTGGAACAGTACTGCCCAACCCCCGGAGACCAGGGAGAGTACATGACCTGCGCAGCGTGGAGCTCTGCCTACCACTTCCGCACCATCATTGAAGCCAAGCAGCGCGGACTCACCAACCGCGCCGAAATTGATAAACTAGCCTATAGCCCCACCTGGGTCTACGAAATTTTGAAGCAGGAGGGCGACGACAAATGTTTTGAAGGACTGGCCACGGCGAGGTCGCTCCTGGTCTTTAAAGAACTGGGCGTGCCGAGCTACGCCACGCTGCCCTTTACCTGCCTGACGGGAAGCCAGGACCAACGCTTCGGCATGCTCGATCCGCTGATGGCGGAGGCCTCCAGCGCCAAAATCCGCGACCTCCAAATCCTCTTCTTCGCCAAAGAAGGCGTAGACCCCAACGAAAAAATCACCGCCATCAAAAAGGTACTCGCCGAGGGCTACCCCGTACTCGTAAGCCACACCCTCTACAACAGCTTCCACTCCAGCAAAGAGGTCTGGTACCCTCTGCCCGCCGAAGCAACGGCCACCCAGCACGGCTCCCACGCAATGGTCATTGTGGGCTACGATGACGAAAAGTACGGCGGCGCTTTCCGCTACCTCAATTCCTGGGGACCCAACTGGGGAGACGGCGGATTCATCTGGGTACCCTACGCCACCACTGGGGCACTGTGCTACGGGGCGTACCAGGCTTTCCCCTTCGCTAAAAATCCGGTGCCCGCGCCTGCCCCCGCTCCTGCGCCACCACCTTCCCCCGCACCTGCGCCCGCGCCCGCCCCCTCGCCCACGCCTGCCCCGGCCCCCGTAGCGGAGGCCCTGCCCGCCGGCGGAATGGACTTCGTAACCAACACGGGAACGCCCATGCCAGTAGTGCGCATCTCCACCCGCAACCTGATCGTGGAAGACGATGCACCGGCTGGCAAGGAACTTTCGGCCTACCGCATGGCTTCGGCCTACCCCTCGGGCACCCGCTTCCGCTTCTACCTCAATACCAAAGCAGAAGGCTATGTCTACGCTTTCGCTACCGACCTGACCCAGAAAGTCAACAAGATTTTTCCCTACGACGCTCAGGTTTCTCCGTTGGTCGGCAGCAACTCCGTCCTGGCCTTCCCCAGCGATACCAAGGTGATCCGCATGGACGATAACCCGGGGACCGACTATCTCCTCGTGCTCTTCAGCCAGCAGGCCCTGGACGTGGATAGCCTGCTGGCCCGCATGGCCAGCACTTCCGGCGGACTCACCGCCAAGATCTCCGCCGCCCTCGGCAATGCCCTCATTGACCCCAAGATGGTAAGCTACGAGGCCGGAAAAGTAGGGTTTACCGTCAAGCCCGGTGCCCAGGGCACCGTTGTGCCCATCATGGTGGAGATTAGCCACGAGTAAGGGCACTGAAGGTAATGTCGCGGCTTTAGCCCGACCCCCGCTGAAGGTATTGTCGCGGCTTTAGCCCGACCACCTCTCGGGGTTTAGCCCGACCCCTGCGCCGCCGGTATTGTCGTGGCTTTAGCCCGACCCCCTCGGCCGAAGGCCCTAAAAGCAGCGACAGTACCTGAGGGTTGAGCCTGCGGTCCAGGGTTGGGCTAAAGCCACGACAATACCTGAAGCTGCGACAATACCTGGAGCGGCAACGGTACCTTATCTTTGCTCCATGTCCCCTTCTTTGCACCTGCGTCAGCGCCCATTTCTCTGTACCTTGTTGCTCCTGGGGAGCCTCTTACTGTCTGCGCAGACGGACAGTGCCCGGATTGACGACGGGGTGGAGTTTCAGGAGCAACTCATCGAAGATTTTATTGCCAATACGGGGGATGAGAGCGACGAATTTGAATTCAACGCCGCCTTCACCGTCCTGGGCGCCTACCGCCGCCGGCCGCTGGACCTGAACCGCGCGACCTACGAAGACCTGGCCGAAACCCTGCTGCTGAGCCCCATCCAGATCAGCCAGCTGCTCGATTACCGCCTGCGGATGAACGGCCTGCTGAGCATCTACGAGCTGCAGGTCATCCCCAGCTTCGACCTCGAAAGCATCCGCCGCCTGGTGCCCTACGTCCGGGTGGGCGGCGACCTTGACGACATCAAAATTCCGTTCGCGCGCATGCTCGCCGAAGGAGAGCGCGAGCTCTTCACCCGCTGGCAACGCAACCTGGAAACCGCCCGCGGCTACACCCTGGGCCCCGAAGACGGCACCAACTATTACCTCGGCAGCCCCGACCGGCTCTACCTCCGCTTCCGGCAACGCTACAGCAATAAACTGAGCTTCGGCTTCACGGCCGAAAAGGACCCGGGCGAAGCCTTTTTTTCCGCCAACAACGCCCGCCGGGGCTTCGACTACTACAGCGCCCACTTTTTCCTGAGCGGCATCAACCGCCACGTCAAAGCCGTCGCCCTCGGCGATTTTAACGTCAGCTTCGGCCAGGGACTCATCCTCTACACCGGCTTCGGCTTCGGGAAAAGCATCCAGTCTACCAACGTCGGGCGCGGCGGACCGGTACTGCGGCCCTACACGAGCGTCAGCGAATTCAACTTCATGCGCGGCGCAGCCACCACCCTGGCACTGGGCGAAAAACTGGAACTTACCGTCTTCGGCAGTCGGCGCGGCCGCACGGCCAACCTCGTTTCCGTCCAGGACACCACGGAGTTGGACCCCGAGCAACTCCTCGGCGTCACCTCCCTCAACCTGACGGGCCTTAACCGCACCCCCAGTGAGGTGGAAGACCGCAACGCCGTCGTGCAAACCAGCTACGGCGGCAGCCTTCGCCTGCGGGCCAGCCAGCGCCTGCAGTTGGGGCTCAACTTCCTGGGCGAACACCTGAGCCGGCCGCTGGAAATCCGCGACCAGGTGTACAACCGCTTCTTTTTCCGGGGCACCGACCTGCAGAACGCCAGCCTCGACTACCGCTACCGCCTGCGCAATTTTACCTTCTTCGGGGAAGTGGCCGCTTCCGACAACGGTGCCACCGCCCAGCTGCACGGCCTGATGCTGGGCCTGGACCGCTACGTCGATCTCTCGGCCGTCTACCGCCGCTACGAGCGGGATTACCAGGCCCTCAACGCCAATCCCTTCGCCGAAGGCAGCGGCGCGCGCAATGAGGAAGGACTTTACTTCGGCCTCGAAATGCGGCCCGGGCGGCACTGGCGCATCAATGCCTACTACGACCTGTTCCGCTTCCCCTACTTCCGCTTCAACGTCGATGGGCCAGACCAGGGCCACGAATACCGCTTCCGCCTCACCTACTGGGAAAAACGCAAGCTCGAAGCTTACCTCGAACTCCGCTCCGAAACCAAAGGCATCGGCGGGCAAGGCGATTTATTCCCGACCCTGGAGGCCGTCATCCCCCAAACCCGCTTCCAGGGACGGCTGCACTTCGGTTACAACATCAGCCCCACCCTGGAATGGCGCAGCCGCCTCGACGCTGGCTTCACGGACGACGAGCGCGAAGGCCGCCGCACCGGCATGATGATTTACCAGGACCTCCACTGGCGGCCCCGCGGCCCCTGGAGCATCAGCACCCGCTTCGCCCTGTTCGATACCGATGAGTTTGACGTTCGCTTCTACCAGTACGAAAACGGCCTGCTCTACAACGCCCGCGTCGTGCCTTACTACGGCCGGGGAACGCGCACTTTTTTCCTCTTTCGCTACAAGGGCATCCGTCGCCTGACCCTGGAAGGCCGCATCGCCCAGACCTTCTTCAACGACGGCACCACCGTCGGCACCGGCCTGGAAGCCACCGGCTTGCCCCGGCGCACCGAAGTGGGCGGGCAGGTGATTTGGCGCTTCTGAGTCAAGGACTAAAGGGGGGAGGGATTAAAGGGGGAAGGGAGTAAAGTAGGCCGCCCGCTACTGAACTATGAACTATGCACTATGAACTAAAAAAGGGAGTAAAGTAGGCCGCCTTATACGTTAAAACGGAAGTGCATAACGTCCCCGTCCTGCACCACGTATTCTTTGCCTTCCACGCCCAGTTTGCCATTGTCGCGGGCACCGGCTTCGGAGCCGAATTTTACGTAGTCTTCGTAGTGGATGACTTCGGCGCGGATGAATCCCTTTTCAAAATCGGTGTGGATCACGCCGGCCGCGCCGGGGGCCTTGGTGCCTTCCTTGATCGTCCAGGCGCGGACCTCCTTGACGCCGGCGGTGAAGTAGGTCAGGAGGTTCAGCAGCTGGTAGCTGGACCGGATGACTTTATTGACGCCGGGCTCGCTCAGGCCCATGGCTTGCAGGAATTCCAGGCGTTCTTCGCGGCTTTCCAGCTCGGCGATTTCGGCTTCGATTTGGGCGGAGATGAGGATGACCTCGGCTTTTTCGGCGGCAACGGAAGCCTGGAAGGCCTGGGTGTAGGCGTTGCCGGTGGCGAAGCTTTCTTCATCGACGTTGCAGACGTAGAGGATGGGCTTGGCCGTCAGGAGCATCATTTCGTTGACGATTTCCTGGCCCTCTTCGTCGGTTTCGAAGCTGCGGGCGGGTTTTTCGCTGTTGAGGTGGGAGAGGAGGGCATCGCCTACGTCCACCATTTTCTTGCTTTCCTTATCGCCCGATTTGGCGGTGCGGCGGAACTTTTCTACGCGCTTTTCGACGGTTTCGATGTCCTTGAAAATCAATTCGGTATCGATGACCATTTTATCGCGGACGGGGTCTACGGAGCCGTCGACGTGGACGACGTTATCGTCTTCGAAGCAGCGTACGACGTGGATGATGGCGTCCGTTTCGCGGATGTTGCCGAGGAACTGGTTGCCGAGGCCCTCGCCCTTGCTGGCACCTTTGATGAGGCCGGCGATGTCGACGATATCGACGGTGGTGGGCTGCACCTTCTGGGGTTTGACGAGTTCGGCCAGCTTATCGAGCCGCGGATCGGGGACGGTGATGACGCCGATGTTGGGTTCCTTGGTGGCAAAGGGGTAGTTGGCGGCCAGGGCCTTGGCGGAGGTCAGGGCGTTGAAGAGGGTAGACTTGCCGACGTTGGGCAGGCCAACAATACCGCATTTGAGTGCCATGCTGCTATACTTTTTCTTAGTTGGACCGGGGCTGGCTTGCCCCAAATCGGGCGCAAAAGTACGGCTTTGCCCGCAACTATTCTTCCTCAGGGCGCGGCCGCAGGTGCAAAGGAAAAGTGGAAGGGCAAAGTTGGGTTGGACTTCCCCCGCTCCACATCCTTTCTCCCCCTTTCGGGGGGACGGGGGGGAGCACCTGCGACCGCGCAAAAAAGAAGATCTAGCCGCAGGGATCGAAGTAGCTGCGCGGTGAATTCATCCCCCGGGGCTCCATGAGCCGCTCTACGAAGGCCGTCAAAATGTCCGGCTCCAGGAACAGGCAGAGGACGACGTAGGCCAGCAAACCGAAGATGGCCCCCCAGAGGTGGGCGTTGTGGCCGATGTTGTCTCCGCCGCGCTTATCGGCGTAGTGGCTGTAGGCGATGTAGGCGATGCCGAGCAAAAAGGCCGGCAGTGGCGGGAAGATAAACCAGCTCCAGGGATCGAACATGACGTAGGGCCAGATCATCGCCGCCACCGCGCCCGAAGCCCCCAGGCTGGCGTAGCCCGGGTTATCCTGGTGGCGCAGGTAGCTGACGTAGGAACTCGCCACAATGGCCACAAGGTAAAACAGCAGGTACCCCAGCTTGCTCAGCGTTGGCCCGAAAAGGCAGGTAAAGGTAGCCTCCGCAATGCCCCCAAAAATGTACAGCGCGTACATGTTGAACAGCAAGTGCATGAAATCCGCGTGGATGAAACCGTGGGACAAAAAGCGGTAGTACTCACCCCGGTTTTTGACGGCCGTAGGGTAGAAGAGCATTTTGGCCCGCAGTTCGGGCCGGTTGAAAGCCTGCCAGGAAACGAGGCAAGTGAAGATAATGATGATGATGGTCATTTGGCAAAGGGCGGTTTATGGGCCAGCGTACGGGCCCTAAGGTACGGGTGCTATAACGAACCGATCGGCCGTAGCGTTCTTTTACCCTTCCTTTGGCGTTTTCCGGCGGCTCCATAACGCAGCGGCTACGGCCCGGCCGTTACTGGCTGAAAAATCTGCCTTACTTTGGCCCCCCCAATCGTTTACCAAGACCAAATCGAAAGCCATGAGCGAGCAACGTGCCGGCCTGATCCACACCGTTTATTTTTGGCTGCAGCCCGACCTCGACGAGGCGGCCCGCCGCGACTTTGAGCAGGGCGTTGCCCGGCTGGCGGCCGTCCCCGGCGTACTGCACTTCTACGCTGGCCCGCCCGCCAAGACCATCGAGCGGGAGGTGACCGACCATTCGTTCGACTACAGCCTCCACCTCTTTTTTGCCGATGTAGCCGCGCAGGAACACTACCAGGATCACCCCATCCACCTGCAATTCGTGGCCGAGCAGGCCGCTAAGTTTGCCACGGTGAAGGTCTACGACAACGCCCTCTAGACCGCAGCGCGTGCCAACGATTCGGTAGAAAAGAAGGGTGCCGGTACGGAGAATGGAGAATTGCTGCTATCTTGGCGCGCAATCAACCACCGTACTATGCGCACGCTTTTCACTGGCCTCCTCTTCTGCTGCACCCTGGCATTTTTCACCAACTGCAACGGGGAGAAAGTTGTGGAGGAAACCATCATCGAGAAAGAAGTCGATGCCGCCGCCGAGCCTGGCCTGATCCACACCGTGTATTTCTGGCTGAAAGACTCCGTTGATGCCGCCGGCGCGCAGGAATTTGTGGATGGCGTGTGGCAGCTGGAGGAGATTTCCTCGGTCAAGCGCATGTTCGTAGGTCCCGCCGCCAGCACGCCGACGCGGGGGGTGACGGACAACTCTTTTGACTACGCCCTCATCCTTTGGTTTGACGATGTGGCCGGGCATGACCAGTACCAGGTAGACCCCATCCACCTGAAGTTCGTCGCCGAACAGGAGGCGAAGTTCAAACGGGTGCAGGTGTACGACAACGTCCTGGGAAAATGATTCAGCACCGGGTACTGGCCTTTGCCGCTGCGGCCGAAATCTTTGGCGGGAGCAGTTGTGCGGTAGCCTTGCCCGCCGGGGCGACCGTGGCCGACCTGCGCCAACGCCTGCTGGAAGACCATCCCGCCCTGGGCGAATTGGTCACCTTCGCCATTGCCCGCAACGAGCTGTACGCCCTGCCCGAAGAAGTGCTGGAGCCAGGAGATGAACTCGTGGTGATACCGCCGGTCAGTGGAGGGTAGGAAGGGAGTAAAGGGGAAAGGGAGTAAAGGGGGAAAGGAGGAAAGGAGTATTCGGGTAGAAGAGCCCTCCCTGACCCCGGTAGGGGTCCAACCTCAATAACCCCGGATGGAGGATGCGAAGCATCCGTAATCCGGGGGAATCCCACTAAAAGGATGCGAAGCATCCGTAATCCGGGGTACTCCCACCAGAAGATGCAGCGCATCCGTAATCCGGCATCCAAACCTTCCAGGCTTCAACGCCTTCAAGAAAACATGGAAGACATTCTCCTCTCTGCGGATCCCCTCAGCATCGATGCGTGCTACGCTGCGGTCCAGGATCCGTCCTGCGGAGGGATTTGCCTGTTCGTCGGCACCATCCGCAACCAGAACAAGGGCGCGGTCGTCACCCACCTCGAATTCTCCAGTTACGACGCGATGGCCCTCCGCGAGATGCGCCGCATTGCCGAAGCGGCCCGGGAAATGCACGGCCTTCACGCCGTGAGTGTACACCACCGTACCGGGGCCTTAGCGATTGGCGACGTTGCGGTGATCATTGCCGTCAGCAGCGTCCACCGCGCCGCAGCCTTCGCGGGTTGCGCGTGGGTGATCGACGAGTTGAAAAAATCGGTCCCGATCTGGAAAAAGGAATTTCTGGAAGACGGCAGCTATTGGGTGGGGGCGCGGCCATAGGGCCTACTCGCCACTACGGTGCAGGGCTGGCACGGTCAGTGCAATCGCCGTGCCCGCGGCAAAACCCACCAACACATCGGTGAAAAAGTGGCGCCCGGCGCGCATTCGCCCGTAGGCTACGGTGGTGGGGATGAGCGCGGCGGCCGTCCACACGAAGGGACTGAGCTTGCTATTGGGATGTAGATCGCTGTAGAGGCGGGCAGTAGTAAAACTGAAATAGGCGGCCGTGGCCACGTGCCCGCTGTAGAAGGAGTACAGGCTCGATTTGCGCATCTTCAGGTCAATCGGCGCGTCCGGGTTGTAATTGTAGGGGCGGGGACGGCGCACGCCGGCCTTCGAGAGGTTGATCAGGGCGGAATTCAACAGGGCTCCCTGGAAAACGATCAGGGCCATGTCGTCGAAGTTGTCGCGACCATCCCGGTCCAGCAGCAGAAAGAAGGGGCTGGCAAAGCTGGTCAGCAACAGTTTATCCGTCACTTCGTCAGTTTTCAACGAAAGGTGACGCGTGGAGTAGCGGTCGATGCCCGGGATGCGGTCAAAATCGAGCAGCCGTACGTCGTCCTCCGTCATGGGTTTCACCCGCTTATCCAGAAACATGGAGCCGATGGTGATGCTGCCTCCCAGGCCCAGCAACACGGCGTTGGCGGTTGGGTCGGGGTCGTAGGGTCGGATTCCCTGCGCGGCAAGGAGCTGGAAAAGGCTGAAGAAAAGGGCAAAGAAAAACGCAGGCGAGTAACGGAAGGGCATCTTAAAAAAGCTAAGGTTGGGAATGGAAGAGCACCGCCAGCCGCAGCGCTGGGGGGCAATCACCAAACAAACCCCGCTCGGGCACCAGATGTTTGTACCACCAGCTTTTCGGCCGGAGGGCCCCTATTCGTAAACGGGCAAGCCCAGGCTGTCCCGCCGGCCCACGTCGGCAGTGCTGTTCTGCGACCAGTAGGGCTCGCGCACCTGGTGGGTCAGGGTAGCTACGGTCGTGAGCTGCTTGCCCCGGCTATCGTAGCTTTCGGTCCAGCCCCGGATGACGTAGGGGGAAGCGGCCTCAAAGACCACTTCGAGCTTCCGGCCGAGATCCGTGAAATCGACCACGTAAGATTTCAGGGAGGTGCCCGTGAAGCGGTCTCCCGCGTAATCGCTCAGGCGGACGGTCGCTTTGGCCGCTTCGTAAGGCTGGTGGGTCATCAGGAGGTAGCCCGTGTTGGGGATGACGTTGAAGTTGCCAGTGGGGAGGTTTTCCCAGCCCGTCCGGATGCGGTTGAAGACCTCATCCTCGAGAAAGTCGGCGGGCAACTGCTTGTTCGTATCACCTTCGCGCTCGAAGTAAGACCGCAACTGCACGTTCCAGGCTCCGCCGCCATCGTGGTTGAGCTGGGTAAAGGTTTGGCCACACCAATCCTGCAGCCCCGTGGTCACTTTGAGGGTATGCGGCTGCTCATCGGTTTTGGTGGGCGTAAAGACGGAAGTCATCACCGAGTAGTCGTAGATGCCAGTGGTGAAACGACGAAGAAAGTTGGTCTTGATGATGGGCGTGGAGGCAGGGTTGGTGTAGTTGTCGTTTTTTACCTGCTTATCCGTCAGGAAGTCCTCCGAGACGAAAATGAGGGTAGCCTGGCCGGGGTGGATTTCTCCGTAACGGATTTGCTGCAAGTCATAGGTATTGAGCTCGGCAACGCCTTCGTACCAGTATTCGTAGAGGCCACCGGAAAAGTGGCCGGGAGCCATGGTTTTGCTGGTCAGGGGAGCACTGTCTGGCTGGTCCTGAACAGTATTGCAGGCCGCGAACAACAGGGAGAGGAGGAGGAGAAGGCTGAACTTTTGCATGCAGAAATAACGCGTTGGGACATCCTTGGTTCTACCCCGTACACCACCGCTGGACGCAGAAGCGAACAACAAGAAATGGTTAATTTTGATAGTATTGCTATCGCTAAAAGGAGCTGAGATTATTGTACGTGAGAAATAAAGCCGCCGCCCAAGAACGTTGAAATCAGAGACTGCCGAAATGGGATTGGTTTGATTTTCTCCCGGAGTATGAAAAGCGGGAAAAGAGGCGTGGCTTTCTCCGTTCGTTGGGAGCAGTCCGTGAATTAGCTTCTGATTATCAGTTGGTTAGGTTTGTTCGTCACCCGCTTCCGCCCCGGTTGGGGTGCCGGCTGCGTTTCCGGTTGCGGCCTTTTTCCCGTTTTCAGGAGATTTTTGGCGTGCTTTTGCGCTGGTTTCCTGCCCAGGGTGCGGAGCGGGAAGCGTGGGAGAGCCCGCGAAATTTTCAAAAAGTTCCTACATTAGCCGCGATAGTTTACTAATGCACTCATTTTATCTTGTGGCCTCGCCGTACGGCGAGGCCCAAGCTTTTTTAGTAACTTTCCGCCTGAAAACCTTATCTGAAATGCTGAGTTACCGCTCCATAGTGCTTTTGCTGCTGTGTCTACAGGTGGCTACGGCGTCGGCCCAGTGGGTGAGTAAATCCGCCGAAGCCAAGGGGGCGTTTGACGACGGGGTGAATTTCCTCCTGGCGGGCAAAGCCCAGAAAGCGGCCAAATCCTTCCGCGCGGCGACCAAACTGGATACTTCCTTTACCGCCGCCTACCGTTTTTTGGGAACGGCCGAGGAACTGCAGCGCAACTACCCGGCGGCCGCCGAGGCCTACCAAACGGTAATTGCCCGCGACAGTACCTTCTCCCGCCTGCTCTACTACCAGCTAGGCAAAGTCTACTACAAAATGTCTCGGCCCGCCCTGGCGTTGCACTATTTGCAGATGTTCCAGCGCTTGCAGGCCCAAGACCGGGGCGTGTTCGGCCGCAACGGCGAGGAAGAGGCCCAGCAAGAAGCCGCCATCCTGAAAAAGCTCGACCGCGAGATCCAGGCCGCGCAAATTACCCAAGACAGTTCGCAGTTCATCAACGTCACCGAAATTCACAATCTCGGGACAGCCATTAATACCAACCGCGACGATTACTTTCCTTTCTTCAGCAACGATCTCAGCTCCGTGCTATTTACGCGGATGGGCCAGGGCAACGACGAAGACCTCATCCGGGGCAGCCGCCGCAACCTCGATGGCACCTTCACCACCGCCCGCTTCGGCAGCTTTAACACCCTCGAACCCGAGGGGATGTGCACCCTCGTCCGCGACGGTGAAAGAATCTACTTCACGCTCTGCCACGGCAATACCAGCCGGGGCGGGTGCGATCTCTACGCGGGCTGGCTCATCGACGGCAAAATTGAAAGGGTGGAACCCTTGCCCGACTACGTCAACGCCGAAAGCTGGGATTCCCAGCCCGCCATCAGTTGCGACGGACAGCAGCTTTTCTTCGCCTCCATTCGCCCCGGTGGATTCGGGGGGAGCGACATCTACCGCTGCATAAAAAGGCCCGACGGCACCTGGAGTGAACCCCAGAACCTCGGCTCCGGCGTCAACACCCCCGAAGACGAAGAAGGGCCCTTCCTGAGCAACGACGGCGGTACCCTCTACTTCGCCAGCATGGGACACAGCAGCCTGGGCGACCAGGACATCTTCGTGAGCTACTGGGATAAAACCACCAACCGCTTTACCCAGGCGATGAACCTCGGCCCGCCCGTCAACGGCCCCCACCGCGAACTGGGCTTTCACCTGACGAGCGATGGCAAAACCGGCTATTTCGCCAGCGACCGCCCGGGTGGCCTGGGTGGACTCGACATCTACAGCTTCAAGCTTTCCGACAAACTCAGCGGACGCCCCATCACTTACGTAGCGGGCTACGTCACGGATAGCCTGACCGGTGAACCCATCACCGATCAGGCCATTTCCCTGGCCAACGGACAAACCTACTACACCAACTTCGGCGGGCGATTCTTCATCTGCGCCCCCTCCGAAGCCGCGCTGCCCCTGCAAGTCGTTCACCCCGACTACCTGCCCTACCAACGCGTTTTCGGCATTCCCGCCTGGGACAACTTCAGCACCTACCGCATCGATTTGCTCCTGGCCAAAGCCGCCAGCCCACCGCCACCGCCACCGCCCGTGGCAGTGCCCCCCCCTCCGACCGAACCCGAGCCTATCCCGGAAGACACCATTCAGCGCAAAACCCGCCTGGTGACCCGCAGCTTGCCCGTCAACTTTAATTTCGACGACGCCAGCCTTACCCCGCGGCAGATCGAAAGCATCTCCCTTTTCGTCGAACAACTCAAGGGGAAAACCTTGCTCAACATCGTCATTACCGGGTATACCGACGACATTGGCGACGCCGGCTACAACATCAAGCTGAGCCAAAACCGCGCCAAGGCCGTGGGCATTCACCTGCAAACAGCCGGACTAAAGGCCAACGAAATCAAAATCGTCGGCCTCGGCGAACTGCCCGGCAGCAGTATGCGGGCCCTGAACCGGAGGGTGGAAATTGAAGTCCGCTACCGCGAGATAGTAGAAATTGAGTGAAGTGACCTTATATTTGATTTGTCGTCCATTGGTGGTACTCCGGGGCTGATCGGGGCAGGCTGCGTACGGAGGAGGAATGTTGAGTTTCCTCTGATCCGGAGCTTTTCCTTCCAGAGTTACCCATCCGCCAGCGCCCGAAGCCGGTGAACATCTTTGGCCGGGTTATTTGTTGTTAGTGTATTAATCCCTTTTCAGCTTTTGCTTCCCATCATCCAATCTCCCAAAAGCTGCCTGTTTTTCTCTTTAACGATACCAAGTACTATGAAAAATTTATGTTTTCTCCTCGTATGGGTTTGCTCTTGCGCCCTCTACGCCCAGGCTGAAAAGCCACCCTACTGCGAAGAAGGGCCCGCCACTTACGGCAGCGTTGCCGCCATCCCCGGCGGATCTACCACGCCTTCCCTGCCGCGCTTTGCCACTACGCCCACCAAGGAGTACAAGATCCAGGTGGCCATCCTTCGCTATACCAGTCCTTCCGAATATCCTTTCCATCCTACGCTGGTGGCCCGTTACCGCCCCTGCGAACAGGTGTGGGTGGTGGAGAGCCGCGAAAGTTTTGCCGATCACGCCAAGGCCGAAGCGCTCCAGAAGGAACTCAAAAAACTAGGTTACGCCGGAGCTTACATCACGGAGCTGATCGGATACCAGTAAGGCCCCTTCCCTTCCGTCCTTTTGCCCGTCTTCGGCTGCCGTACTGGCCGCGCAGCGTTTGTCATTGGTTTCATGACAATGCTGACCGCCGTATCTTTGCCCCTCAAAATTAAGCTACTATGCATCGGATACTTTCCCTCGCCCTTTTTTGCTCCCTCGTCTTCGCCTGCGGCAACGCCCCGCAGGAAGTCGCTACGGAAGAAACCACCGGGGCCAACTCCGCCGAGATGGTGGAGGCTACCTTCGGCGCCGAGTTTGACGCCGCAACCGTCATGCCCGCCAACAACCTGCTGGCCAGCTACGACGAAGCGTCGCTGACCGACACCGTTGCTACCACCCTGCGCGGCACCGTTAACGAAGTCTGCCAGGCCAAAGGTTGCTGGATGACGATTGCCACGGGCACCGACGAAGAAATGATGGTGAAGTTCAAGGACTACGGCTTCTTCATGCCCAAAGACATCAGCGGCCGCGAAGTAGTGATGCACGGCAAAGCCTTCCTCCAGCTCACGCCCGTAGAAGAACTGCAGCATTACGCCGAAGACGCAGGCAAAACCCCCGAGGAAATCGCCATGATCACCGAGCCCAAGCGCGAACTGCACTTCCTGGCCGATGGCGTACAATTGATCGCTCCGGGCGAATAAGCCCTCCAGAAGAATTACCCAATAAATCACTGCGGGTTTTCGGCTACTAACGGCTGGAAACCCGCATTTTTTTGCCTGCATGATGAGGTTCCCCACCTTCGGAGGGAAGAAGTTTAGGCACTTACTCCCATTGCTCCCTGTCCGTTCTCCCCCCTTCGGGGGGGCGGGGGGGTGCACCTGCGACCGCGCAAAAAAGATTATTTCACAATTTCCAGATCTACCAGGAAACGGCTGGCGTCTACCCGGACGTCTTTGGCGCTAAAGCCTCCGCCCATGGGTTGCCACGCTGCGGTGGGATCCAGGCGCACCGCCTCCGACCCGATGAAAACGCCCACTGGGACGTGAAAACCGGCAACGTCCGTCCGCCAGCGGTACTCGACTTGCCCGGCTTTTTCGCGGATTTCGAGAGTGGGCACCGCGGGGTGAAAAAGGTACTGCCGGAAGAAGGGCGTCAGGTCCCGCTCCGCGAATCTGGAGAAATAATCCACCACTTGCTGGGTATTCACGATGCTGTGCTGGTGGTCTTGGTAGAAGCTGCGGAGCATCCCGAAAAACAGCGGGTCATCGTTGAGCACATTGCGCAAGGTGTGCAGGATCCAGGCCCCTTTGTAGTAGTGATCCGAACCGGCAAAGTCGTCAAAATTCACGCCGGGCGGCCCCACAATCGGAGCCTCGTTGCGGATGTAGGGCCGCTGCATGGCCAGGTAGCGCAGGGCGTCTTTGGGGCCGTAGCGGTACTCAACGTACAGGGCCTCCAGGTAGGTGGTAAACGACTCGTGGATCCACATTTCGGCGTGGTCGGCCACGCTGATGGAATTACCGAAATACTCGTGTCCGCTTTCGTGGATGATGATGTAATCCCAGTCCATCCCCGGCGGCAGCCCGCCGCCCAGGTAGCCGCGCATGTAGCGGTTGCCGTAGGCGATGCCGCTCTGGTGTTCCATGCCCAGGTAGGGCGTTTCGATGAGGGCAAAGCCATCGTCCCAGAAAGGGTATTTGCCCAGGTAGTGTTCGTAGGCGGCCAGCATCGGGCCCACCTGCCGGAACTGCCGGCGGGCCTTGTCCAGGTTGTAGTCGAGTACGTAATAATCCAGGTCCAGCACCTCACCATCAAAGGCCACGTAGGTACTGTCGAAATGGACGTAGGAGCCGATGCCCAGGCTGACGTTGTAGTTGTTGATGGGGTAGGAAACGAACCAGTCGTAGCGTTTCTGGTAGCGGTTATCGAGTTCCACCTCGGCGCGCAGGTTGCCATTGCTGGCCACAAAAAAACGTTTGGGGACGGTTACGCTCACCAGCATTGAGTCGGGTTCGTCGCTCAGGTGGTCCTTGTTTGGCCACCACAGGCTGGCTCCGGTTCCTTCGCAGGCGACGCCCACCCAGGTGCGGTCGCGTTGGTCCAGGGCCCACACGAAACCGCCGTCCCAGGGCGCATTTTTGGCTGCCACCGGGGTGCCGCCGTAGCGGATGCTCATCCGGTGGCGGGAGCCTGCGGCGGGCTCCGCGGGCAGGTCGATAAAGACCGCATTGTCGATGCGTTCGTAGCGCAGGACCTGTCCGTTTTGCTGGATGTCCTTGATTTTCAGGTTCTTAAAGAGGTCCAGCTGGATGCGCCCGGTGGGGGCCACCACCTGGTAATCCATCTCCACGCGCCCTTCGATGGAGCGTGCTTCGGTGTTCACCTCCAGGTGCAGTTCGTAGTAGGTCACGTCAAAGCTCGTCCGCTCCGGGCGCAAGGCGCCGCGCAGGGTATCGGCCCGGGTGAATTTGTGGCTGGTGAAATACTTCGCCGGTGGCCCGTCCATTTGCTGGGCATTCACCTGGGCGCTGACGCAGGATGCGAGGTACAGGACAAAGGAGCAAAGGAGGAGGAAACGATGGTGCATAGGGGGGCTGTTTGGCGCTTGAGGAGGGCGTGAAGATACGGGGTTGGGGGGATTGAACGAAAACGTCGGGCTACACCCGACGTTTTCGATAAATCAATCCGACGTTTTCGTTATCCCAACGTGTTGGTTTCCGCTGCCAGCTCACAATCCGACATTTTCACTATTCCAACGCATTCATTCAACCACTAAAACCCTTCCCCGCCTTATTTCACCTCCTTCAGCAATTCCTCAATCGCCCGTTCCAGTTGCTGGTCGCGGCCCTGATCGACTACCCCGGGCATGTTTTTCACGCGGATGTTGGGCTCCGTCTGGTTGTTTTCCATCCATTTGCCGTTGATGTCTTTGGCGCTGATGGGCACTACGCCCCAGGTGGAGCCGTCGGGCAATCCTTCCCAGCCGGCGAAGCTGCAGGTGCCCGGGGTGGGCATGCCAACGGTTTTGCCGATTTTCAGGTCGGAGTAGCCGCAGGCGAAGCAGTGGCCATCGGAGTACTGTGCCTCGTTGATCAGGGCCAGCGTCGGCTTGGTCCAGCGGGAGGTCGGCTCTCCGCCCACCACTTTGGCTTCGGTGGCGTAGGTGATGAAGGGCACGCCAGTGAAGAACATGGCCAGGTCGGCTACCAGGTCGCCTCCTCCGTTGAAGCGGGTATCAATCACCATGGCCTTGCGGTTGAAGTACTTGCCCATCATGTCTTCGTAAATGGCGCGGTAGGGGCCGTCGCTCATCCCGGGGATGTGCACGTAGCCCAGCTGCCCCTGGCTTTTTTCGTCGACTTCCTTTTCGTTCATCTTCACCCAGCGCTTGTAGAGGAGGCCGTTTTCTTCGCCCAGGGAGATGGGCTTGACGGTGATCGTCTTACGGGCCTTGGTGGCGGGGTCCACGAGTTCGAGGAGGGTAAACTGGTCGGCCAGGCGGTTGAGGTAACTGGCCACGTCGCGGTTGGCCAGGATGGTCTCTCCGTTGATCTTTTCGATGATCATGCCCGCTTTCACGTCCATTCCCGCTTTGTCCAGCGGACCGCCCAAAATTACTTCGTCGATCAGGATGCCATCGCCCCGGTGGGTGTAGTTTTGGAAGATGCCCAGGGAGGCGGTCGCGTCGGGGTTGTCGTAACCCGTGCGGCGGTAACGGGCACCGGCGTGGGAGACGTTGAGCTCGCCGAGCATTTCCGAGAGCATTTCCGTCAGTTCAAAAGAGTTGCCAATGGAGGGCAGGTACTTGGCATATTCTGTTTTCATTTGCCCCCAGTCGATGCCGTGAAAATCGGGGTGGTAGAAGATGGCGTTGGTCCGTATCCATACGTGGTCAAACATGGCGGTGCGTTCGGCCGCTGCGTCAAAGGGCATTTCACCACCCAGTTTTACCGGTGTCTGCTTGCTTTTGTCTACCTCGATTTTCGCAATTTTTCCGCTGGAGAGGAGGTAGAGGTTTTTCATTTCCTGGTCCCATTCCAGGCGTCCGGAGTTGGCCCCGAGTTTCATTTCCTGCTTGGTTTCTTTGGTGCGCAGGTTGGTGCTCCAGAGGTTGAGCTTGTCTTCAAAGCGGGCGAGGTAGTAGAGGGTTTCCCCGTCTTTACTGAGCACCGCGTCTCCCAGGTTGGAAGAGTGGATGGTCAGTCGGCTGCTGCGCTCATCGAGGTTGTTCCAGTCGAAGGTGAGGGTATCGACTTTCTTGTCGTCTTTTTTCTCGTCCTCTTCCTTGGCGTCGGCCCCCTTTTTCTTAGCGTCTTTCTTGCCGTCTTCTTTTTTGGCCTCTGCTTCTTTTTCTTTCTTGGCTTTTTCCGCTTCTTTCTTGGCTTCTTCGATGGCCTTCTGCAGTTTCCACTCGTCTTCGCTCAGGTTGAATTTATCCCAGGCTTCCTGGGTGAAAAACATGCTGTAGACGTCTTGCTGGGAGTTGCCGCTGGTGGCGTAGGATTTCAGGCCATCGCGGTTGCTGAACCACAGCATTTGCTTGCCGCCGTTGACCCACTTGGGGCGGCTGTCGTAGTAGCCACTCTCGTTGAGGTTGACGCGCTTGGTGCCGTCGGCTTTCATCAGCAGAATGTCGCTGTTGTTGAGCAGGATGTCCCATTCCACCAATAACCACTTGCTGTCGGGGCTCCAGGCGAAGTACTTATCGCCGTCGCTCATGTGGAAAAGCTCGGCGGGGGTAAGCAGCGTGACGTCTTTGCCGCTGGCCAGGTCGCGGACCTTGAGGGTGCGGCGACCTTCAATCCAGGCCAGTTGTTTACCGTCGGGGGAGTACTTGGCGAGGTAATTGTCCTGGTCGTTGGAAATGACGGGACTTTCCTTAAGCAGCGTGGCCGCGTAAAAGAAAGGTTCTTCCTCCCGGCTTTTCTCCGTTTTGTAGAGGCTCCACTTGCCCTGCCGCTCGCTGGCGTAGACGACGGATTTGCCTTCGGGGCCCCAGGTGACAAAACGCTCCGCCTCGGGGGTGTTCGTCAGCCGCTTCGTGAAGGCTTCGTCGACGGAGGTGACAAATACTTCCCCCCGCGCAATGAAGGCAATTTCCTTACCGTTGGGCGAGACGGCCATCTCGCTGACGCCGCCGCTGACGGAGATGAATTTGTCGCGGTTGTTCTTGTCTTGGGTGATGATTTTTACCGGCACTTTCTTCGGCTCCTGCCCTTCGCGCATGGTGTACAGCTCACCGTCGTAACCAAAGCAAAGCACGCCGTTGCCGAAGCTGAGGAAACGGACGGGGTGCAGCTTGAACTGCGTCAGCTGGGTGGTCTCCGCCGGCTTGGCCAGGGCCAGCTTGTGGACATTGAAGCTACCGCTGCGCTCACTCAAAAAGTACAGGCTTTGCTCGTCGGCACTGAAGATGGGCTGCCGGTCTTCGGCGTCGTGGGTGGTGATCATGCGGTGGGCCTTCGTCTTGGTGTCGTAGGTCCAGATGTCGCGGGTGATGGACGAAGTGTGGTGCTTGCGGTATTCGTCTTCGCCGCCTTTTTTATCGTGGTACACCAGCGTGCCGCCGTCTTTGGAGACCTGAACGTACTCCGCCGGAAAGGTCAGTACCTGGTCGATACGCCCGCCGGCTACGGGTACGGAATAGAGCTCCGGTTGCGAACGGGTGGGGAACTGCCGGTGCTTGACCTCGTCTTGACGCAAGCCACCAAAGAGTACCGCGCTGCCGTCGGCCGAGAAGCTGTAGGGCACCTCGTCGTTGGAGTGGAAGGTCAGGCGGGTGGCCTGGCCACCGCTGGCGGGCATGACGAAGACGTCAAAGTTGCCGTAACGCTCGGAGGCGAAGGCGATTTGCTCGCCGTCTTTGCTCCACACCGCAAGGTAATCGTGCGCATCGTGGAAGGTCAGCTGCGTGGCCATTCCGCCCGCAGCCGGTACCTTATAGAGGTCTCCTTTGTAGGTGAAGGCAATCTGGCTGCCGTCGGGGGAAATGGCCGCGTGCCGTAGCCAGTTGGCCGTTTCCTGGGCGGGGAGAGACAGCGTCAGCAACGCCAAAGACAGCAGAAAAATGTACTTCATTATTAAGCGCAGAATTGGTTAGTGGCTGCCAAGATAGTTCACGCCAGCAGCATGGAGAATAGCGGCCTGCCAAGTCCGTCGCCTGCATTGCCGTGGATCAATCCTGCCACCGTTTCACCCTGCCTGGTTCAGACGGTGCTGCGCCCTTTTTTCTACAATTCTTTGGTCTCTTTATAGATCATCGTTACCGTGGCCAGGTCGCCCGCCGCGCCCGCCGGATCCTCCAATGCTTTTGCCCAGGCTTCTACTACGATTTGACTCGTTGCACTGCAGGCTTGCAGGCCGTAGGAATAGGGCCGGGACCCCGTCGTGTGGGTAAAGGTGATGTCGTGAATGCGGTCGTTCGGCTGCCCGTCTTCTCCGATGACGCGGTAGGTGGCATCGATTTCCGTGCCGCCCGTGTAGTAGTAAAAGTTGCCGTTTTCCTCGCAGACCCGCTCGGCGTGCTCCGTGGCCAACAGTTCCTGCGCAGCTGCCGGGTCCGCGAATTGCGATCGGGCCCGCCGGACGGCCCCCTGTTCCACCAGCGAGCGGAAAGGGTATTCGTCCAACCCCACCGGCTGCTGCCCGTTGCACCGCACGAACATCCGGTAGTCTACCGACGACTTCCTGCCTTCATCATCCACCTCCACGGTCGTCCTGCCGGGTGGGTGGTCCTCTGCCACGGTAGCGTAGCCGGGGATGACCTCAATGCGGCCCGCATCGTAGAGGGCCAGCAGCAGGTTCCCCGAAGGCAGGGGCATCGCGGCGATCACGCTCATCAGGAAGGGCATGACCGTGCGGTGAAACAAAATATGGTCTTCGGCCGGCAGCATTTCAGCGTGGAAGTTCAGGCCGTACATCAGGTCGTCCATCACTTCTTTCCAGTGGATGGGCCGGTCGCCCTCCACGGATCTTTTGGCTTCTTTCATCTCCTCGCGCATGCCCTCGAAGGCGTTGGGGTATTCGTGGCGCTCCGACATGAGCGCCACAAAATCGCTGAGGCGGAAGGCGGGGTCGGCCAGCTTATCCACTACGCCATTGAGGCCATCGCGGGCAAAAGCCTCGCTCAGGGCGGGCCGGCAAACCCGGTTGAAGTAGGTATCCAGACGGAGTTGTCCGTTTTTTTCCTGCAGCGCGAGCAGGCTTTCCCGGTCCACGTGCCGGTAGATCTGCCGCATCGGCTCCGCTTGTTCGTATTGCAGGTGAGGCAGCCAGCCATCGGCCGCGTGCATGGCCAGACGGAAGTTTTCCGCACCCTCGGCGGGCGTGAAATGCATGGTGCCGTCGGCCGCCGTTGTAAAGGTTCCGTGCCGCCGCGCCAGGGAAGAAACTACGTCAAAAGCGCTGAGGGACGCGCCCAGGGTGCCGATCCGGAAGTTGTGGTAGGTCCCGGCGGCGGGTAAGATTTTGTGGATGGGCCAGGGAGAAGCGTAAAGCCCGTTTTCCACATCGTCTTCTTCTTTCCAGGCGTGACCGGTGGAGATGACCACTTTGCTGAAGCGATGGGTAGTGCCATCGGCAATCCGGAGCTCGACGTCTTCCGCGCCGGGCGTACAGACGAGGTCCGTCACCTCCGTATTGGTGTACTCGGAGACGCGGATGCCGGCTGCGCGGAGGGCCTCGACGATGCCGCAGTACTGCGCTTGCAGGTACTGGCCGAGCGCCAGGCGGTTGTAGACCCCGGAGGCGCTGATTTTTTCGTCGGCCAGGCCCAATTCCGCCAGGCGCTCTTCAGATTGCGCGTTTAGCCAATCGACGAAGGGCATCAGCAGTTCCGGCAGTTCTTCGGAGGAGATGTTGGAGAGGTTATAGAGATCGGTCGTGCGCGGGTTGTAGGGCATGCCCATACCCAGCGCTTCGTCCTTTTCAAAGACGGCGATTTCCTGAATGACGTTCTGGAAGGTATCCCGGTGCCGCAACAGGTGCCGAAGGAGGTAGATGGCGCTCGCCCCGCTGCCAATTACCGCTATTTTGCTAAGGTTTTCGTGGGTTGCCATGTCTCTGCTCCGGGCCGGGGGTTAATTCCTCTGGCCGAGGCTAAAACCCGCGCGGTTTGTCGCGTGTTCGGGCCGGATCGCTGGCTTCTGCCTGCAAATACGGTCTTGAACACGGGATTGGCCCTGCGCTGGGTGCCCTTCTATGCTCGCCCCTGCGGGAGACGGAGCGCGCACCTGCGTCCGCGCCCAAATAAGATACAATTTATTAACGTATGTTTTACCTTGTCTACCCAATAATAAATCAATGTTTATTGCCATGCAGCTGGGGTAAAAGCCGGAAAATTTCGCAAAATATTGATGTTCTGATGGATGCGGGCGCGGACGCAGGTGCAGGGTTAGGGTAAAAGTTAACCTTTGCTCAACCTGCCAGAAAAAAAACGTGCATTTACCAACGAATTAACTTAATGCAGGTTTAACCGCAGATCGGTACGGGCATTCATTCCTCCTAGTAATTTTGCGCCATCAAAAGCACTATGGGATGAGAACGAGATTTTTATTACTATTTGCACTGGTATTTAGTGCGCTTTCCACCGCGTGGGCGCAAAGCCAGGTCACTGGAGTTGTTGTTGACGAAAGCAACGAAGCACTGACGGGCGTCACCGTCCTTGTAAGGGGCACTTCCAGAGGCGAAATTACGGATTTTGAGGGACGCTTCAGCATTGCCGCCACGGTAGGTGATGTGCTGGAATTCAGCTATTTAGGGATGAAGCCAAAGGCGGTTACCCTGGAATCCCTGACCAGCCTGGAAATTACCCTGGAGGCCAATGCCCAGCAATTGGATGAGATTATTGTGGTGGGCTACGGCTCCCAAAAAAGATCCGACGTAACCGGATCCATTGCCTCCCTGAAGAGCAAGGATTTTAATCAAGGCGTTGTCACCAACCCCGGGCAATTATTGCAGGGAAAAGTGGCCGGCGTAAATGTCACTTCGGCCAGCGGTGAACCCGGCGCGGGCCAGGATATTATCGTCCGCGGCGTCGGCAGTTTGCGGTCTGGAACCACCCCATTATTCGTTATTGACGGGTTTGCACTGGATAATTCCGGAAACGGCGTTCCTACCAACCCGCTGAATTTTATCAATCCGCAAGATATCGAAAGTATCGATGTATTGAAAGACGCTTCCGCCGCCGCCATTTACGGTGCACGGGCAGCGAACGGGGTGATTGTAATTACCACCAAAAAAGGCGTGGGCGGGCAGTCGCAAATCAACGTTTCCGCTTCCACGGCCATTACCACTTTGGCCAGCAAAATAGACGTATTTTCCGCCAGCGAATTCCGCAACCAAATCAACGCCATCGGCGGCATCCTCAACGACGGTGGCGCGAATACCGACTGGCAGGATGAACTGACCAGAACGGCGAACGCCAAACGCGTCAACCTCTCCGCTACCGGCGGCTCCCGGAATTCTTCCTATTTCGCCTCCTTTTCCGGCGAAGACCAGGAAGGCATCCTGCGCAACAACAACCTGAGGCGGTATTCCGCCCGCCTGAACATGACCCAGCGGGCCCTGAACGAGCGCCTGCGGATGGACTTCAATTTCTCCGCCAGCCGCTTCGAGAACAGCCGGGCCAACATCAATTCCGTAGTCACGGATATGCTCCAGCTGAACCCCACCTTCCCCAGCACCGTAAATGGCGTGCCAACGGATTTGGTGGGCGACAACATCAACCCCCTGGTCCGGGAGTCCATCTTCGACGACCTGTCCTACAACAACCGCATCCTGGCCAACATCTCCCCCTCGATTGAAATCGTCAAGGGCCTGGTCTACAAGCTGAACCTGGGCATTGATTATTCTACGACCGACCGCGACGTACAATTCATTCCCTATCCCAGCATTGCCGATTTTGAACTGGGCAGCGTAAGCACTACCTTCAATCCCAATACCAACTCCCAGGCGGAAAATACCCTGACCTACTCTTTTGTCAAGGAGCGGCAGAGCATTTCCTTGCTGGCCGGCCACTCCTTCCAGAAAACGGAAGTCAGCGGAAAAGGATTTTTCACCTCCGGCTTCCCCGACAACGGCGTAGAGCCCCGCTACCAGATCGGTGCGGCCAGCGAGCCGACCAGCCAGTCGGCCTTTGCAACCGTAAATGAATTGCAGTCTTTCTTCGGACGCGTCAATTACAGTTTTGACGACAAATACCTGGTAACGGCCACCATGCGGGCCGACGGTTCCTCCAAATTCGGCGCCAACAATAAATACGGCTATTTTCCCTCGGTAGCCGTGGGTTGGAACCTCTCCAACGAAAATTTCCTGGCGGGCAGCGAAGTTTTTACCTACCTGAAACTGCGCGGCAGCTGGGGACAAACGGGCAACCAGGAAATTCCCTCGAAAATCACCCAGGCGAGTTTCACGGAAAGCAACAGCGGCAACGATACCTACCCCCTGGACCCCAACGCCACGGACCTGAGCGGCTACCCCTACGGCTCCATCTACACCCGCCTGGCCAACCCCGATATCCAGTGGGAAGTATCCACGCAGACGAACGTCGGACTTGACTTCGGACTCTTCAACTACCGCCTGACGGGTAACCTGGACGTCTTCAACAAAGTCTCCAGCAACATCCTGCTGGAAGTGGCACCGGTAGATCCCATCCAGCCCACGGATAAATTCTGGACGAACATCCCCAACATGGAAATTCGCAACACCGGAGTGGAACTGGCCCTTAATTACCGCAGCGACGAATCCAAAGACTTCTCCTACAGCATCGGGGGCAACATCTCCATTACCGATAATGAGGTGGTTAATTCGCCCTACAGCATCCTCACCACGGGGGCGGTACGCGGAGCTGGCCAAACCGGGGCTACCATCAACGGCGTCCTCAACGGCGAACCAATTGGTACCTTCTTCGTGCAGGACTTCATTGGCATCGGCGAAGACGGCCTGAACCTGTTTGCGGACGTCAATGGCGACGGCCAAATTCTGGACAACGACCGTTTTGCGGCGGGGACGGCCCTGCCTACCTACATCTACGCCATGAATTTCAACTTTGCCTACAAGAACTTCGACCTGGGCCTAAATTTCAACGGTGTCGGTGGCAACCAGATCTTCAACCACGTAGCCCTTTCCATCTTCAATAAAGGAAACCTTTCCAACTCCCTCAACACCACGGACCGGGCGGTGGAATTCCCCAACGAAGATGTTTCCAACTCCAACCGGGTCTCTACCCGCTACCTTGAGTCCGGCGATTTCCTGCGCTTGAACAACGCTTCCCTGGGTTACAACTTTAACCTGGAACAATTGGGCATCGGCCAGGCAGTGAAGAACATCCGCGTGTACCTCACCGGCCAAAACCTCCTGCTCTTCACCAATTACTCCGGTTACGACCCCGAGATCAACACGGGCAGCTCCATCGGAGACATCCAAACCTTCGGCATCGATTACTTCAGCTACCCCCGGGGAAGAACCTTCCTCGTCGGCTTAGATGTCACGTTGTAAATCTCAAAGATCTTTTAAGATGAAATATATCTATAAGTACACCCTCCTGGTCAGCTTTTTTACCATTCTGGCCAGCTGTACCGATCTGCAAGAAGTTGTGCTGGACGAATCCTTCACCGGCAGCGGTTTGTCCGAAACCATCAGCGGAGCGATTGCCCCGGCCTACGGACAAATCTCCTGGACCTGGCGGCACACCAACTACTACGGCCTGCAGTTGATTGCGGCCGACGAGGCCATCCTGCCCCACCGCGGTGGAACAGATTGGTTTGACGGGGGCAAATTCCTGGCCGTACACGCCCATACGACTACGCCGACCAACGACCTGGTGAGCAGCTCCTGGAACGAACTTTCCAAAAACATTTCCCGCACCCTCACCGCCATCGAGACCCTGACGCCGCTGGCCGAAATGGGCAACCGCGAAGCCGAAAGCGCGCTCTACGAAATGAAGGCGCTGCGGGGCTACCTCAATTTGTTGATGCTTGACAGCTGGGGCCTGATCTTCAAAAAAGAGCGCTCCACCGAGACCTCCGAAATCCTCCGGGGCCAGGCGGCTGTGAATTACCTTGACAGCGAATTTCAGTCAGTTGTCAACGTCATCAACACCGACCTCGGATCCGGGAGAATGACCCAAGGAGCCGTATGGGGCTTTCTGGCGCGTCTGCACCTCAATGCGCCAGTGTACCGCGACCCCTACGGCACGCCCAGCTTCACCGACGCCGATATGGACAAAGTCATTGAGTACACCACCAACGTCATCAGTTCAGGTACCTACCAATTGTCTCCTGGTTACTTTGAAATGTTCAACGATGAAAACCGCAGCAACCCTGAACTGATCTTCGCCCTCGATCAACGCGGGGTACTGCGCAACGAAGAAAGCCGCTGGACTTACTGGTCTCTGGCCGGATCCCTCTGGGGCCGCCCCGAATTCCCCAGCTCTGACGGCACCGACGGCCCCGCCATCACCCCCGACTTCTACCAGACCTGGGTGGATGCCTACGGCGACGTTGACCCCGCCGCCGCCGACATCCGCTTCTACCAGCAAAAGCAGCAGATCCCGGCCGAACTGCGGGATTTAACCGGTTTATCCCCCGCCAACGACGAGAACCATTACTACTGCACCACCCCCGAAGACTACGAATTTGACCGTGGCATCATCCGCGGTGTGATTTGGGGACCCCGCAAAGACGCCTCGGGAGCATTTTTCCGCTGCGACGGCAACCCCAATGTTTACCGCATTTACCCCGTCATCCAAACCAAAGGCAACGGCCCCGATCGCAACGTCGGTTACGTCAACCACGAATTGCAAATCGACTTCACCAACGAAGGCCGCCTGCATTCCAAAGGCTACCGGGTCTCAAAATACCAGTTCAGCCGGACCTCCCCCAATGCCAATGATTTCAGCAGCGTTGACATCGTACTGATGCGCTTAGCCGAAATGTACCTGATGCGCGCCGAGGCCCAACTCCGCAAAGGAAATAACGCCGCAGCTTTGGCCGACCTGAATACCGTCCGGACCTCCCGCACCGCACACCAGCCCGTTCCCGCCGCCCTGCCCGCCGTTGACCTCGAAGTCCTGTACCGCGAACTGGGCTTTGAATTCTACTGGGAAGGCCTCAGAAGAACCAACCAGATCCGCTTTGGTAAATACGAAGACGCCTGGACGGAAAAAACCGACGCAACGCCCACCAAGCGTTTGTTCCCCATTCCCCAGTCGGCCATCGACGGTGCTTCTAACACCCCCGGTTATCTGGAACAAAATGCCGGTTACTAGGCGGCTTTAAAGGATTTGGGCGCGGCCGCAGGTGCAAGGGAAAGGATTAAGGAGCAGGTTGCCAAGCATTGCTCTTTAATCCCATCCCACCGCACCTGCGGCCGCGCCCTTTTTACCTGAATCGGGTTCGTAAAAACCCTTTTTCGATCATTTACCGGATGCTGTTCTGGGGCCATACGCACCAGAGAAGGGTGGGAGCGCAGATCTGCCTCCCACCGCAGCCCTGCCTCAAAAAATCTCACCATGCTTCGACTTTCCAAAATCTCCTCAGCGCTGTTTTTAGCACTCCTGGCTCTGAGCGCGTGTACTCCCCAAGCCAAAGAAGATGGCCCCATCAACGTCATATTTTTAATCGGTGATGGCATGGGCCTACCCCAGGTTTCTTCTGCCTTTTATTTCGGTGATGACGCGCCCAATTTCCTGCAATTCGAGAAAATTGGCTTGATGAAAACCAACAGCAGCAGCCATAAAGTCACCGATTCGGCCGCTGCCGCTACGGCTATGGCCACCGGGGTGCGGTCTTATAACCGGGCCATCTCGGTGTCCCCCGATTCGCTTAGCGTGCCTTCTATTCTGGAATTGCTGCGTGACCAGGCTGGCTACCAAACTGGCCTGGTGAGCCTGACCACCATTACCCACGCCACCCCGGCCTGCTTTTACGCCCACGTTGAAGACCGCGACCAGCACGAGGACATCGCCGCCCAACTGGCTACCGCCCGGGTGGATTTTTTTGCGGGCGGCGGACTCAAATACTTCACCCAGCGAAAAGACCAAAGAAACCTCTACCAGGAATTGTTGGGCAGTAATTATCACCTCGATTCGCTGCAACTTTCCGCCTACGACCCCGCGAAAAAGAATGGCTATTTCCTGGCCTCCGAATCCCTGCCATCCAAAGTGGAAGGCCGGGGAAACTTCCTGCCCGATGCCACGCAACTGGGCCTCGACTACCTGAGCGAAAGCGGAAAACCCTTTTTCCTCATGGTCGAAGGCTCCTACATAGACTGGGCTGGCCACGCAGAGAACGACACGATGCTGATCCAGGAAATGGCCGATTTTAACGAGACCCTGGGCGTAGTATTGGCTTATCTGGAAAAGCATCCGAATACTTTGCTGGTCGTCACCGCCGATCACGAAACCGGGGGCGTGAGCCTCGATAAGCAATACGAAGCGTACAAGGTCTTTGGTCAGCAGAAAGTCATTCCATCGGAAGTGGCCATCCGCTTCAACTCCAACCAACACAGTGCAGAACTGGTGCCCGTATTTGCCAAAGGGCCGGGTGAAGACTACTTTCAGGGCATTTACCAGAACAATGAAATTTATTTCCGGATGCTCCAGGCCCTCAATATCCAGTCGTTCTCAAATATCCGACCATGAAAAACATGTTATTGCGGGCCAGCCTGCTCTTTTTTGCCCTGGCCAGCCAGTGGGTGCTGGCCCAGTCGCTCTACCAGGTACATTCCCACAACGATTACCAGCGGGAAGTCCCCTTTTGGTCCGCCTACGCCAGTGGAGCGAATTCCATTGAGGTGGATTTGTTTTTGAAGAACGATACCCTCTTCGTCACCCACGCCGAAGCAGAAATTCAGTCTGGGCGAACCTTCGAAAGTCTTTATCTGGAACCGCTCCAGCGCCTGGTGGAAGCCGGCAGCATCCGGCCGGTTCAACTGCTCATTGACCTGAAATCGGAAGCCTACCAAAGCATGGAAAAAGTAGTTGCCGTTCTCGGGGATCATCCCGCGCTGGTGGACGAAAAGAAAATCAAATTCGTAATTTCTGGCAATCGTCCCAAGGCTCAGGACTACGCCAATTACCCGGCCTTTATTTACTTCGACCACCAAAACCTCAACGATTTGGGAGAGATCAGTCTGGGGAAAGTTGCCATGATCAGTCAGAACTTCAAAGCCTATTCGGTGTGGAACGGCTACGGAAGAATGACCGCCCCGGACGCCGCCAAAGTACTCGCCGCCTTGGAAAAAGCCCGGGCTACGGGCATCCCTTTCCGTTTCTGGGCAACGCCGGACACCAAAACTGCCTGGACCCGTTTCGCCCAGCTCGGTGTGGGCTACATCAACACCGACGCACCCGCCCAGGCACGGGCCTTCCTGGATAAACTGGACCAGCGCACCCACCCCGCCCCCCTCGAACGGACCGTCTACCAGCCCACTTATTCGCTCAAGGCAAAGCAAAAACCCCGGAACGTCATCCTCCTGATCGGCGATGGCAATGGCCTGGCGCAGATCTCTGCCGCCTTGCTGGCCAATCGGGGCAAACTCTCGTTGGCTCATCTCAAAACCATCGGCCTGGTCAATACCTCCGCCGCAGATGATCCGGTGACCGACTCCGCCGCCGCGGGCACCGCCATCGCTACCGGCGTAAAAACCAACAACCGCGCCATCGGGGTGGACCCCGCCGGCAAAAGCCTTCCAACGCTCGTCGAAATCCTCAGCGGCAAAGGATATAATACAGGCATCATCACTACGGACGGGATTGACGGTGCCACGCCTTCTGCCTTTTACGCGCATACCAGTGAACGGGACGACAGTGAAAAAATACTGGCTGATTTAGTGCAGAGTGAACTCGATTTTTTTATTTCCGGAGGAAAGTCGGCTGAGCAAATTATTGCGCAAAAATTCGTCACCCAAACCTTGGAAGAATTTAAAGACTTGCAAAACCCAACGGCCATTTACAACGGCGCGGGAAAAATGCCTTCGGCTCTTAATGGCCGGGGAGACTTTCTGCCAGCAAGTGTCGAGAAAGCATTACAGGTATTAAATGACGCGAAAAAGCCCTTTTTTCTGCTCGTCGAAGGCGCCCAGATTGATAATGGGGGCCACGCCAACGATATTGCCACCATCATTTCCGAAGGGCTGGATTTTGACCAGGCGGTGGGCGAAGCACTGCGCTTTGCCGATCAGACAAAAAATACGCTGGTCATCATCACCGCCGACCACGAAACTGGTGGCCTGGGGATCGCGGGTGGCGACGGCGCAGGCACGGTCCGGGCCGATTTTCTGAGCGTCGACCATACCGGAATTTTGGTGCCCATTTTTGCCTACGGCCCGCAGGCGGAGACGTTTGGCGGCGTTTTTGAGAATACCGAGATATTCGGCAAAATACTGCGGGCGCTGGGTTGGTAGTCCGCGCCCGGCTCCTTGGTTTCTTTCCCTGCACCTGCGGCCGCGCCCCAAAGCCCCCTAGCCCCCAAAAGGGGAATTGGGCTGTGGGCGCGAACGCAGGTGCAAAGGAGGGTAGGGGAGCGGGGGAAGTCTGGACCGCCTACCTGCCTACCAGGAGCAATTTGGCCTTGATGATGCCCGCCGCGTCCGTCATCCGGATGAGGTAGGAGCCGGGGGAGAGTTTGCGTTGCAGCTCGAAGCGGTGGTCGGCCCCGGTGGCCGTCAGGGTGCGTTGCAGGAGGTGTTTTCCGGCGGCGTCGAAAATCTCCAGCGTCACCGTGGCCCCGGGCTCCAGGCCGGAGGGGCGGACGTTGACCTGGCTGCCCGTATTGGGGTTGGGGAAGAGGAGGAAATCCCAGTTGGCCCGCGCGTCGGAAAGCTGTACTTCTACGAGGTGGCTCAGGGAGATGGCCCCGTCCAGGTCCGTCGTCATCAAGCGGTAAAACGAGGTGCCGGGGTAGGGCTGGTGGTCCTTGAGCTGGTAGTCGAGCCTTTCTCCCGGTTCGCTGAAGCCCGCCGCTTCGGTTTCGCCGACGAAGGCGAAGTCGCGGCCATCCCGGGTCTTTTCGATGGTGAAGTAGTCGGTGGCCACTTCGTCTTCGGTCTGCCAGCGGATCAATACGTAGTCCTGCTCGGGGAAGGCCTCAAAGCGGATGAGCAGCAAAGGCAGGGGGATGGAGCCGAAATAGGTGGCGTAGTCGAAGCCGTCGCCCGCCCCCCCGCGGTAGAGGTCCGCCAGGTTGAAGCCGCCGAGGGTAGCCGCTACGATGGCCCGGTCGAAGCCGTCGCCGGGTCCGCCCCCGTAGAGCATGAACATGGTGCCCGCCAGGCTGCCGGCGAAGGTTTGCTTGTCGAAACCATCCCCCGGCCCGCCGCCGTAGAGGATGGCCAAGGTCTGCCCGCCGAGGGTGAGGGAGTTGCTGGATCGGTCGAAGCCGTCGCCCGGTCCGCCGCCGTAGAGAATGGCCAGCGTTTGCCCGCTGAGGGTGAGGGAGTTGCTGGATCGGTCGAAGCCGTCGCCCGGTCCGCCGCCGTAGAGGATGGCCAGGGACTGCCCGCCGAGGGTAAGCGAGCCGCCCGCCCGGTCAAAACCATCGCCCCGGCCGCCGCCGTACAGGACGGTCAGGGATTGCCCGGTCAGGCTGAAGGCACCACCCGCCCGGGCAAAGCCATCGTCGGAGCCACCGAGGTAGAGGGGACGCACCCCGACGGGCACTCCCGTAAGATCGAGTTGGATGGTGCGCCGCTGGGTGAAGCCGTCTCCCGGTCCTCCGGAAAACTGGGCCAGCAGCGGAGGGGAAAGCCCGGCCAGCCCCAGCAGCAGTGTCGTTAAGTAGCGCATGGGAGAAGCTTTGTGGGACTATTGGGCAGTGCGTGCGCCCCGGAAGCCCAGGCGGGCGTTGCCGTTGGTGAGGGTGGTGGCCGCATCGAAGCGGTCGCTGACGGCGCAGAAGGGTACAGTGTTGCTGTAGCTCCCGCCCCGGTAACCAATTCCGGTGGCCGTGGTGGGCCAGCCGGTTACGTTGGCGGCACCGGCGGTGGTAATTACGCCATCCCCGTGCGCACCCGTGAAGGCGCGGCCGGCGGGATTGCCTACCGTAACCGCCCGCTCGTACAGATTGCCCGAAAGTTCCATAATGCCGTAGTAGCTGCCGCCACTTTCTTCCCGGGTGCTATTGACCGCACTGGCGGCGAGTGCCCCGACGCGGAGTGGACCAATGGCCGTACTTGTAAAAAAAACCATATTGCCGGTGCCGACGCCTGGATTGCTGACTCCTTCGTTGGGCGCGCCCGCGTTACTCACTTCGTACAGGGTGCTGGTGACGTTGGCGTTGCCCCAGGCCAGTTCCGAAGCCACCGGAGCCAGTGGCCCCCGGCAGGCTTTTTCGTATTCCAGTTCCGTGAAGGGGCGCAGGCCCGACCAATCGAGGTAGGCCAGGGTCATCAGGGTAGCCGCATAATTTACCGCAACGTTGGGTAGGCTGGTGGTGGCATTGCCGTTGTCCGCCCAGCTGATGCCATTGCGCAACTGTACCTCGTCGCTGTTTTTGCCCATGGAGCCAGTTAGGTCAAGGTTGGCTTGCTGGGCGGGCGTCAGGCTGTTGAAAAAGGCTACCCACTGCTCCTGGCTGGTTTCGTATTTCATGCAGTAAAAAGCATTGAAGCCCTTGGGGAAAGCGGCGGGAATGGGCCCGAGTTGGTCGCCGTTGTTGTTGGCCCCCGGTTCGTTGTTGGCGTAGAAGAGGGTGCCTTGTCCGTTAGCTACGGTGATGGCCGCTTCGCTGGTCACCTCGTAGGGTACTTGCAGGCTGATGGGTGGGGCGGTCCGGGTGAAAAACTCGCCGCGGAGGTCGGCCGCACCCGAGAGTGGGCTCCCCATCCGGAAAGCACCTTCGGGAACGTAGACCATCTCGATGGCGAAGACTTGCACGTCGACGACCGCATTGTCGTCCACGCCGTTGGCATCGTAGTCCCAGCGGAGTTGGAGGTTCTGCCAATCAACGTCTCCAGATCCATCGGCCGAACGGTAGATGAAGGCCCCGACGTTATCGGCCACGTCGATGGTAGAGCCAGCTGCGGCCACATTACCCGTATTTTGGAGGGTAGCGTGACGCCAGGCGCCGCCGTTGACGCGGTACTTGGCAAATACCCAGGCGGCGTCGTAATTGCCGGGCCCTACGCTGATGCGCCAGGAATTTTCCCAGCTGAGGTCGAACTGGATCTGGGTGGTGCCCGCAGCGGCGTCTTGACCGATGAGCGTGACGTTGCTCACGGTGATGTTGTTGGCCTGCAAAAAGCCCAAAGCACCGCAGCAGAGGAGGAGGAAAGTCAATGCGTATTTCATAGGAAGATGGATTTGGTGGTTGATGCCCCGGTTTTGGTCTCTGTTACGGGAGCTCCGCAGCGTAGTGCAAAGTGCGGGGTAGTGTTGCTTCAAAAATACGGGAAATTGTTTCAGCTGATGGTCAATGTTTTAGGAGGGTGGGGGGCGAGAAAATGCCGGCTGAGGGTGTCCCCAGCCGGAATGTGGATGTTCGGGTGGGGCACCCTCAGCCAGGCCTTCATGTGTACCGAAAGTCCGTATACAAATTGAAGGGGTGCCTCCACCAAAGCACAAAAAGAAGGCAGTGCTTATTGCATCCCGCTTTACCTTGCACCACATGGACACCACCGCACATCTTTCCCTCTCCCCCCAGCCCGAACTATTGGCGAGGATCATCGATTTCCTGGCCTCCACGGGGATCCAATTTACCCTGACCAGCGAAAATTTTACCGCCTTTCTCGACGGGGTAAAAATCAAGGACGGCGAGTTGCTCATCAACCCCGCCAACCTCCTGTGCGTAGGCGATGTGCTGCACGAAGCGGGGCACCTGGCCTGCGTACCGGCAGCGCTGCGCCCGCAGGTCAATGAAAATGTTGCGGACAGCGTCGGGGAGGAACATACCTACGAATTGGGCGTCATTGCCTGGTCGGTCGCAGCGGCCCACCACCTGGGCATACCCCTCACGGAGGTCTTCAACGAAAAGGCCTATAAAGGGCAGGCGGATTGGCTGCTGGCCGAGTATTCGTCTGGGAATTACCTCGGCCTTCCACTCCTGCAGTGGATGGGGATGACTGCCCTGCCGGCGGAATTGAGAAATGAAGGTGTTGCTCCCTATCCCGCTATGCAGCGCTGGACCCGGGAATAGCGTCCTCCTTTTCCAATGTCGAAGTTATGGTGTCTGCGTTGTCGACCGGCAGGATATTTTGACGTGGATAACTAATCGTTGTAGCCGATTTTGTGGTCGGTAATCGCCCACCTTACTGCTGGCCAAAAAAAGATGGCGCGCACAATTCGCTGTGCGCGCCATCTCTGGTCTTGGCTCCGGGCTTGGTTGGGAGGGGACGGAACTGGCTGGCAGGGGTGAGGGCTTTGCTCCTTGTCCTTTCTCCCCCCTTTCGGGGGGTCGGGGGGGAGCACCTGCGGCCGCGCCCTTATTCGCCACCAGCCCGCCGCGCTTCATCGCCCAGGCCAGTGTCCCGCCGCCGGCTCTTCACTTTTTGGTTGCCGAAGTTGTAGCTCAGGCTGAGGGTGGCCCGCCGGCTGTCCCAATTGCCGCCGCCGCTGCTGACCAGACCGTTAAATTCGGAGGAACCGCGCCAGCCGGTGGTGTAGAGCAGGTCGTTGCCGCTGATCTTTACGTTGAGCTGTTTGTTGAAAAACTGCTTCTGCAAGCCCAGGTTAAGCGAACCGCTGGTTTTGTACACGAATACCCCGCCCCAAACACCAGGCCCGGCAAAATAACCACTTACCTCGGCGGTGAAGCCCTTGGGGAGGTTGAAAGTCTGCTGGGAAAAAATGCTGTACGTGAAGGCCTGTACGTCAATCGTAACGCCATCACCGTAGTCGGCCTGGTTATCGATGTAGCCGCCGGAGATGTTCACAAAGGCATTCCATTTGGGCGTTACGGTAAAGGGCAAGGCAGCGTTGAAACTGTAATTCGTCTGGACGGCCAGGTTATCCCAGCCGATGAATCCCGCGCGGGGGTCTACTTCATCGGGGCCCAGCAGACGGGTAATCTGGTTGCTCGTCCGGCTATAGGCCAGTTTGAAATTGTAGCGGTAGGCCAGGGTGTAGCCCAGTTCAACGTTATCGACGATTTCCGGACTCAGGAAAGGGTTGCCTTTTTCGTAGCTCAGCTGGCTGATCTGGTTGCGGAAGGGGTTGAGGATATTGTAATCCGGGCGGTTGATGCGGCGGCCGTAGTTGAGCGCAACGGTATTGCCTTTTTGCGCGTCGAGGGTGTAGGTCAGGCCAGCGCTGGGGAAGAAGCTGATGTAATTGAGCTCCACCGGCGGCTCCTGGAGGTCAACGCGGAAGGGCGTAAGTACGCCCATGGCGTCGGTGACTTCCGCCCGCAGACCGGCCGAAAAATTGAGTTTTTCGTTCAGTTTGCCGGCGTAGTTGAGGTAGGCGGCGTAGACGTTTTCGTCGTAGTCGAATTTGTTGGAACGGTCGTTGTTGAGGGTGCGGACGTTGGCGGCATCGACGTTGTAGAACAGGAAGGTATTTTTGGTGCCGACCTTGCTGAATTTGAGTCCCGTGCTGAAGTTGCCCGTGCCGATGCCTTGCTCGTAATCGAGTTTGGCGGTGGTAATTTCGATGTCGGTGGGCGTATCGAAATAGTTGTTGAAGACGCTGATCACTTCGTTGCCGTCGGGGCTGAGGTAGCTATTGGGCTGGTCGCGCACGTTATCGTTGCGGAAGTTGCCGTAATCGAGGTCAACGTTCAGGCTTTTGCCTTTGCCGCCGTCGAAGCGGTAGTTGAGGTTGTAGGTTTGTTGCCGGCGGTCGCCCTTGCCCAGGGTGCGGGCGCGGAGCAGGCTATCGGGGGTGCTCAGGCCGGTGGCAACGGTGTAGATGTCGATGTTGCTGTAGGAGTCACCTTCGCCGATGTTTTCCTGGCCGGTGACGAGGAAGCCGATGGTGTGGGCGGGGCTGAGGAAGAAGTCGGTGCCGAAGCGGAAGCTGGGGTTGGTCGACGTGTTTTTAAAGACGTTGGTTTCGTCGAGGAAAAGCCCGTTTTGAAAGCTTTCAAAGGCGAATTCGTTGTAGAATTGCCGGTGGCCGTAGGCGAGGGTACCAAAAGCGTTGAAGCTTTGGTTGCGGTAGTTGCCGGTCAGGTTGGCGTTGGCCTGGGCGTAGCGGCCCTGGCTGGCGGTGGTGGAGATGGTGCCGTTGGCACCTTCGTTTTCGGCTTTTTTCAGGCGGATGTCGATGATGCCGGCGTTGCCTTCGGCTTCGTATTTCGCGCCGGGGTTGGTGATGATGTCGATGCGGTCAATCTGTTCGGCGGTGAGGCTGCGCAGGTAGTTGCTCAGGTCTTCGCCGGCCAGCGGCAGGCGCTTGCCATCTACGTACACGAGCACGCCGGAGCGGCTCAAAACGTTGATGTTGTCGTTGTTGTCCACCGTCACGCCGGGGGCTTTGCGGAGCAGGTCCAGGCCATTGTCGCCCACGGCATTGATGGTGCCCTGGACGTTAAAGACCGTCCGGTCGGGCTTGATTTCCACCAACGCGCGGGTGGCCGTCACGGTAGCCTCGGCCAGTTCAACGGCGTTGGGGGCCATGGCCAAAACGCCCAGATCAATGGCCTGGCCGCTCAGTTGCAGACCGGGCTTGCGCAGGTCGGGGGCACCGAGGTAGCTGACCACCAGGTCGTACGTCGCGTCGGCCACGCCCGTGATGCGGAAAAGGCCGCTTTCGTCGGTCGTCTCCACCTTCACCAGGCTGGAGTCTTGCTGGAGGTAGAGCGCCACGTTGGCGAAGGGAACGGCCAGGCCCTCAGCGTCTTGTACTTGCCCGCGGATCAGGCTTTGGGCGCTGACGCAGGTGCAGAGAAGGGACAAAAAAGCGGTGAAAAGTAAAGTAGGCTTCATTTGGTTGAGTGTCGTGGTAACTTGGGGAAAAGAAGAATGAAAGAGGGGAAAAGCACTCCGCGCCGGGGCGGTGATTTCCGTTCAATGACGCAAACCTAAGCCCGGGGTTGCACCCCCGTCGCTGGTTTTCGACGAACAGCCAGCAGCGGCGGGTGAGTGGAGGAGTGGGGGTGGGTGGGGGGCTTTCTACCCAGCGCATCCTTGTGAGGCCTGTTCACCGGACCCAGCTTTCGGGCTACACAAAGCGTAGTAAACAGTGCCCACGGTATAGATAATTGGCCAGCAAACGGGCCTAGCTAGGGACGTCGAGGGAAGGAAAAACCAAAGATTTGGGCTATCTTTGAACCGAAACTTATCCTTTAGGCGTTTTATCCGTTCCTACCCAAGCCTACAATTATGCTCGCGCTGCCCGATCATTTCTTGGACGGTAAATCTTGGAGTCTCTTGCAAATTGGCATGGGGACCAACAGCTTATTGGGCCGAACCAAGACGGGCCTTAGTACTTCCGACCGACTGAAACGAATTTGGGATAAAATTTTCCTGCGTTGGGTCTGGTTTTACCTCAATCGGGAAATAAAGACCATTATCCAGCAAACGGATGACGCTACGAAACTGCTGTCTTCTGTAGACAGTCGGACCCTCTCTTCCCAAGAGTACAAAAGGCTGCGTTTGCAGCGGGATCGTACCCAGCAACACCTCGATCAGTTGTCTCAAGTCTACCACGCTCCCGGTCGGAAAGTCGCGTGGGCGCACGGGCGCATCGGCCAATTGATGGCGGCGCTCCAAAGAAACCAGGCCACCCTGGATCAGCTTTTTGCCCAGCACGATCTGAAAGTGGATAGCATCGGTGGTTTCAAGGTCATCAGCCAAGACGATGCTTGGAATTCACGGACTACGGCTTACGACTACGCTACGTAAATGTTCGATTCCACCTACGAGGTATTTAAGGTAAGTAGGCTGGGCGCGTTTGGTCGCGATTTCCATAAAGAGGTTTTGCTCTATCGCTTCGATGCGAAGGAAGGAGAGCGTTATTTGATTTACGTGACGGAATATCCGGAAAATTTTTTCACCATCGATTTTTGCCGGAATAAGTCCAGAAATTCCAAAAATAAGTGGACGGAAATATCTGGCCTTAGCGACGCCGTAAAGGTGTTGAGTACCGTTACCCATTTGATGATTGATTTGCTCAAAGCTGGTTACGAAGAGGGGGTTTGCTTTGGGTTCATCGGCGCACGGATGGACAGCGAGGAGGATCAAGAGACCTCAAAGAGATTTCGGGTGTATCGCAAAATCATGCTCAACCTTATCGACAGAAACGCTTTCTACCACCTTGAGGATCCTAGTATAGACGCTTATCTCATTGTGAATCCTAAGGCGGACCTGAATAAAGTACTCACCACCGCCCGCCACGCCTTCGCCAAAGAAAACGAAGAAGAATAAGCGCCCCATAAACCATCAATTTTTCACCCATGTCTGCCCCCGTCAATCACCGCCGCGCCTGGCTGATCAAAGCCCCCCTCGGCCTCGTCATACTTCCCTTTGGCCTCTGCCTCGTCGTGGAAGCCGGCTTCTACAAAGCCAGCGGAGCCAGCACGCTGAACTGGGTGGCCTACGGCACGGCAGCGCTGACGGTTTTCAACGCTGGCCTGTGTATTTTGATCGATTCTCTGCGGCACCGCATCTTGCTGGAGCGCGACGAGTGATTTTTTATCTACCCCAATACCAATGGTCCGCTGCGATTTCAAGCTGCTCTAGCGGCGTAGTTCCTGACCTCCGCCAGTACCTCTTGACTTTTTGGCAGGTTCGGGTCAATCCCACACCTGCTGAAAATGCGTAAAGCCAAGCGCTCATTGGTATAGGCAGTTGTAATATCAGCCATGGAAAATGCTCCGCGTTCAAGGTCGGGAACCGCTAAGTGGTGGGCAGCTTTAGCCAAATTAACTACCGTTAGCGCGCAGTTGACGTGGAAGTCGATCTTAAGCCAATCACGCCCTTGCCCCTCTTCTAAACCGCTGAACTGCTTGCCATCGCGGAAAATGAATTCTTGTTGGTAACGACAGCGGTAAGCATGGACAATTTGTTCGGCTGGCTGATCAACATCGGTGCTCATGTATACCTTCACAGACTTGATTTTGTTTTTTTCGTCAAGTTGGTGTATAACCACGATACGGATTTTTAATCCTGCTACTTTTAGTTGAACCACGCCCGTCCAAGCAACGGTTTGAGGTGAACTCAGCGCTTCCACTCGACTAAATACGGCAGGATCAAGGTTAAATAAGTTGACAAAGCCAGCATATTCCTTAGGCCGCCCTTTTGACTTTTGTGGTCCGCTGTAGTAGTAGCGCAGACTGACGTTTTTACGCAAGCGGGAGACTACATGAAAACCTGCATTGACAACGCGTTGGATGAATGGATTTCGGGAAAAGTACGCATCGACTACCACGTATTTACTGATCTGGAGCAGTTCGTCAGCCCGTTGCTCAAGGATTTCGGCATAATAATCCAGCAAAGATT
>NZ_JACSIT010000039.1 GCF_014349155.1 Neolewinella lacunae | reverse complement strand
AATCTTTGCTGGATTATTATGCCGAAATCCTTGAGCAACGGGCTGACGAACTGCTCCAGATCAGTAAATACGTGGTAGTCGATGCGTACTTTTCCCGAAATCCATTCATCCAACGCGTTGTCAATGCAGGTTTTCATGTAGTCTCCCGCTTGCGTAAAAACGTCAGTCTGCGCTACTACTACAGCGGACCACAAAAGTCAAAAGGGCGGCCTAAGGAATATGCTGGCTTTGTCAACTTATTTAACCTTGATCCTGCCGTATTTAGTCGAGTGGAAGCGCTGAGTTCACCTCAAACCGTTGCTTGGACGGGCGTGGTTCAACTAAAAGTAGCAGGATTAAAAATCCGTATCGTGGTTATACACCAACTTGACGAAAAAAACAAAATCAAGTCTGTGAAGGTATACATGAGCACCGATGTTGATCAGCCAGCCGAACAAATTGTCCATGCTTACCGCTGTCGTTACCAACAAGAATTCATTTTCCGCGATGGCAAGCAGTTCAGCGGTTTAGAAGAGGGGCAAGGGCGTGATTGGCTTAAGATCGACTTCCACGTCAACTGCGCGCTAACGGTAGTTAATTTGGCTAAAGCTGCCCACCACTTAGCGGTTCCCGACCTTGAACGCGGAGCATTTTCCATGGCTGATATTACAACTGCCTATACCAATGAGCGCTTGGCTTTACGCATTTTCAGCAGGTGTGGGATTGACCCGAACCTGCCAAAAAGTCAAGAGGTACTGGCGGAGGTCAGGAACTACGCCGCTAGAGCAGCTTGAAATCGCAGCGGACCATTGTCAAGTTAAGTTGGTCGATTAAGTGATAACTATTAACTACACCATCCTTAAACCAAGGCATTTCCTTACTTAAATTTAGAAGTTTTGCAAATCCTTTAATATGTTCATTCGTTTCTATTAAGTGGAATGCATATTGTGAACGAAAATGTGGACTGTAGTAAAACTCTTCATTTGCCCATTCCCAGGTTTCGTCATTCATATTTTTATCTGCTTTCAGCCAACTGATTGCATAAATAGGTGAATTAACAATATCGCCATCAAAACCAAGCAATTCTTGAATAGACAAGCTCATTGCTTTGTCTTTGGGGAGTTTTGTTTTTAAAATTTCGTTATAAATTTCGTGGGCTTTTTCATGCCTATTTGTGCAATGCAAAATGTCTGCGTAAATGCGCTTTGTTCTTAAATTATCTCTTTCAATTGAAATAGCTTTCAGGCAATTTTGCTCCGCTTCCTCATATTTTGTCAATATGAAATTTGTTCTTGCCAAAGCATTCCAATAATTTGGATTTTGCTCGTCAGTTTCCTTTTTATATTCTGTCGCTATTTGTAATGCTCTTTCTCCATATCTATCATCGTTAAATCTTTCAATCGCTTGCCAAAGTTCTAATTGGCTTCCAAATTGATTATCTAAAAGGGAATAAATAATCCCACGCCTATCAGCTAATGATGCAATAGTTCTCCAAGATTCAAACTGCTCAGGAAAGCCAACTGCAAATGGGATAACTTCATTCGTTTCTTGGTGTCTTGCTTTGATATTAACTTCTGCACCTGGTTTTGAAATATATCTCGGCACAGTGGCAAACAATTCTTTCTCAAATCGTTCAATGTCGACTTGCAGTGCGTGGTCAATAGTTGTGTTGTCTGGTTGATTTTTCTTTTTTTTTAAGAAGTCAAATAGTCTCATAGTTATTTCTGTATTTTTATTTTTGAAGGTTTGGTTAAAATAGCCACGAACTGCCTTTTCCCGCAACAATCCTGTATCTCCACTGCGCATTTTACCTCCCCCCCAAGAGCCCGTCTAGGAGGCTGATTATGCTAAACGAATGTTGATGACCCTATTATGTACAAAGCCATGCAATCCAGAATGTCATAAGGTGAAGAGTAAGTCAAGTGTTTAATTGGTACTGGCCTGTAAGCTGGTCTACTTCCAGACTAGCTCAAACCGCCCGCAACATAATGCATTTTCCCCAAGCTTTACAACCATCACAGCGAAAAATCTGCCCGGATGATCACTTTGTCTAAGCAGAATAGGGTGACAAACCAGGTTCAGCGGAATAAAGCCATGTTGTGAGGGAGCGCCCCGGAGAGGGCGGCACAAAGGAGGCGTTCCTCTTGAGGCCTGAATCTTGGACGGTCCTGTGGTGACGAAGGGATGGGTACGATACCTCGTAGGTAGGGTGGTGAGGGAGGGCAATTAGGGGCTGCTAAGCCTGTTCTATTCCCTGCTTGATTTTTATTCAATTTCTAATTTGCCGTCTCCTATATCTGTCAAAAAAGCTATTGGATCCTTTAAGAATTTGTAAGAATTTGACGACTTTATTAGCCGCCCTATTTGCTTCATATCTGGATTTGCCAAATTCCCTTGCATATCCATTAGCAGCCACTCATATTTATCTGCTAATCCGATCATCGCTCTTAAAAATTTAAAATTTTCTTCTCGCAAATCTGCTCGAAATCTAATGTTTTCGATTTTACCCGTTTCTTTATTGATCGACATTGAAGCATCATTGTCTACTTTTGAAGAATAGAACTTCCAATTCACAGAAGAATCCCTTCCAAAATCGCTTCTTCTAACATTTTTATCAATTTGGTGAATTATTTCCATTGGTTGTATTTCTGTTGAACTCCACCAATCTTGAATCAAGGCATCTGTGAATTTATCTTCCTCCTCAATTAAATTTTCTTCTTTCAGATAATAATATTCTTCTCTTTCTTTGTAATCGATTTGAAGTTTCTCCGGTACGTGCCCGAACTTCTCCAATATTCCCTTTTTAGGAATTACTACTAATTGAAATTGCCAAATTGCCATTTGATTATACTGTTCTTGCAAATATTATAGAACCAAAAATTATGATAAATAAAAGAATATTTAGACCTCCTCCAACCCATTGGAACCAAGTTGACGGTTCTTTTTTCATGAAACTCAAACCAGTCATTATTATCCCCGATAAACAGAAAATTTCAATTGCAACCACAAGTATTATCGATGGTTGAGCAATTACTTCACTTGCTTTTATCGTTTTTGGCATTGGTAAAATGAGATTTAAAAATAACGCCATGGTAATTAGCGAAGAAACCAGGGAAATTTTTGAAAATTTCGTTTGATTATTTAGCATGTCGATTTTGTCTAGGATGTTTTCCTTTGTGAAGGATTTTCCTTTTTTCTTCTTACCGCGAACTTTTGGCTATGCACAGCATCTGTGCGCAGCATGAATTGGCAATTTAGCTTGGGCATTCGGCTTTAATTTTCCTGTAGGGACTAAATGTAGCGACTTCTTCTTGGCGGTGCAAGCTCTCTGGTAGAGAGTTGTTGACTCTTTGCTTTACTTAATTCTACTTTGTTTTTATTCTTTAGCCTCTTTGCTCTTGTCGCTTATTTTTTGAAGCTGTTCAGCGTCGGCTAAATCTTGCAACCTGCCAGCTTTCTTTTTGGCGATTATTAGGTCTTGCAGCGAAAGAAACTTTACCGACGTTCCGTCCAATTTCGCTTCGTTTCTTCTCTCGAAACACGCTTCGAAATCTACGCCTTCCACATCTACTAATAAATCAATTCGATAAGGTTCGTACCCGAGTTGTACAATGTTTTCAGGGGTCATAAAATCCTCAACTTTTAGGTTCAATTCACCGAACCCAAAAGCTCGTATGGCTTCTAAAAGTTTCTCTATGTTTGGTTTTGTCATCCATAGCCAAAAATCAATATCCTTTGTGTATCGAGGGTATCCATGGTAATTTACCGCATACCCACCGATTACTAAGTAATTGACTTCATGCTCGTTGAGTAACCCTATAAACTCTTTGAAATCCTGGTCGAGTTCCATATCTTCTTTTGTTAATTTGCTGACGAATTTTCTCTAACTCTGCCATTCGTTCTTTCGTCGTCAAAGATAACCAATAGATTAGGTTACTTTCGTCCTCTCCTTTCTTTACTATTCGTACTTGTGTTTTCATTTTTTCATTTTTTATGGAGCACAATTACCCGTCCTCCCAACAAGCCCATCACTCTATTGTGCTTTTCGCTACCCATAAGGTGTAGAGTAAATCAAGTGTTTAAAGTTTTCGCAAGGGTGGAAACGCTAGCATCCTTCCCCAACAGCCCAAACCATCGGCAATTTAAGGCTTTACCCCCAAACTTTCTACCCATCCCAGCAAAAAATCTGCCCAAAAAAACCACCCCCCCGCAGCAGTGCCCGAGCGCATTTGCCACCTAGTATTGTTACCATCCCACACAGCTCAAAGCCCACTTATCCCTCTTCCCCCCCAAAACCCAACTCCCCCCCCCCTCACTCATCCTCCCCCGCCGGCACCGCCGGCAAACGCTCCCACAGTTGAATGCGGATGCCCTTCCCCAACTCCCGCGCCGTCGGCACCGCCGGCCGACCCGCGCCGATGGCCCATTCGTCGTAGTCCCGCCCCCGCAGCGCGGCAACCTCCTGCGGCCGATACCAGCCATCGCTGCCGGGGGCCTGGTCCGGGGCGGCGAACTGGACGAGCACATAATTCAGCACCGCCGCAATCTCCGTATCGCTCAGCTCCGGCATGGGGGGCATCGGCGCGCCGTACGCCCCGGAGTATACTCCGTATATTAAGGTATGGACGAGGTAATCCCGCCCGCCCGGGGCGTCGAGCAGCGGCGTCAGCCCCTGGATGGGGGGATACATGCCGCGGCCCGACCCATCCACCGTATGGCAATTCTGGCAATTCGCCCGGTAGGTGCGCCGACCAAAGGCAAACCAGTCATCTACCTCCGGCGGGCCATCGCCCGCGAATACCCGCGGCTCAACGGCCGATCTTTGGCTGAGCACCAACTGCTCGCTGCGCGCCCAGGCGACGAGGACGGCCCCGACCACGAGGGTAGCGATCAGAGCGAAAGTGAATAGGTTGGCAAGTAGGTGGCGCATGGGTAAACGATTTAAATAAGGGGCCGAAAGCGGCTCAGGCGAGGGCGAATTCTTCAAGGTGAATGTGGGTGCGGGGCACGCCGTCGGCCAGCAATTCCTGCTCCACGGCGGCCATCATCGGGCTGGGACCGCAAATGAAAAAGCGGCGCGTAAATCGCTCCTTCGGCAGCCGCCGGTCGAGCAGCTGCCCGGTGACCCGGCCTTCCTCCGCCGCCCAGTCGTGGGGCGGTTCATCGAGGACGTAAACCGTTTCCAGATCAAGGCGGTCTTTGAGGCCTTCGATCTCGTCGCGGTAGGCCAGTTCGTGCTCCTCGTTGGTGCTGTAAATCAGGATGATCGGCCGCGGATCCTGGCGGTCGGCCAGCGTCCGCAGGAAACTCATCATCGGCGTAATGCCTACGCCGCCAGCGATGAAAACATAGCCGGGGGCCTGGGCGCGGTCGATGGAAAAGGCACCGTGCGGCCCGTCGATGTACACCGTCGTGCCGACTTCTAGCGCCTGCAGCCGTGCGGAAAAATCGCCCAGGGCCTTGACGCCGAAGGAAAGGCGGGTCGTTTTTTCGGCGCTGCCAGTGAAGGAATAGGGGTGTTCCTCCATGGTGTAGGGTGTTCGCCCCACCTTAATCCAGGCGAACTGCCCCGGGTGGAAACGGAAGCCGTCGTGGCCGACCGCCTCGACGTCGATATTGACCGTATCGCCCCCCTCCTGGCGGACGCCAACCACCCGCCACGGCTGCCGCTTTTGCAGGTAGGGTTTGACGAGCCGCAGGTAAGCGATCAGCGACACCATCGCCACGCTACTCACCACCCAGATCAGCTGCTTCCAGAACGTGTTGACGTACAGGCCGGCCAGCGACACGTGGACCTGGGCAGCCACCAGGGCCAGGATACCCATTCCGGTGTGCAGCAGCCGCCAGGTCTCGTAGGAAATTTTCAGTTTTTCGCGCCAGATGGAGGTCACCGTCAGGGCCAGGAGCAGCACCACGGCCGCCAGCCCGAATTTACTGGCGTAGGTGCCGCCGAAGGGATTGAACAGCACGATCCGCGCGGGGTGTTCCAGCAGAATCAGCACGGGGTGAAGCAGCACGAACAGCAGCGCGACCACCGCGATTTGCCGGTGGTACTTCAGCACCACGTCGATGCCGTAGGGGTAGGTCAGGGGCTTAAAGCGCGCGATGAGCACGAACTGGATGCCGATTTGCGTCAGCCCCACGAAGCCGAGGGCCACGGAAAGTTCCACCCAGAAACTCCTCCCCGTAGGCACGGGCGGCAGGAACATCAGCAGGATGGGAGCCAGGATGATGAACAGGTAAAGGCTGAGCCAGGCGACGCCGAGTAGTGTTCTGCGCATGAAGTAGGGTGTAGTATGTGGTCTCGTTGCAACAGCAGCGGGGGGCCGCGTGTTGGGCGCGGCCGCAGGTGCAGTGGAATGAACAAAAGAGCAAGGAATGACGCCAGAGCGGACCTGCCTCCTCCAGTTTTGCTGGTTGCTAATGGTTGGTTACTTACCAATTGTTGGCTTACCTCATAATATCGGTATCTACTGGGATATAACCTAAATGTCTGCTTATGGATAGTATTTGTCCCTTATGGTGAAACTCGTGGGTGATCACATGGGTAAATAGTTTGAAAGGGGATGCATGGCTTTTTACCCCGTTTATCTCAAAGTGTATTTGTCTTTTCTCCGCGCTGTCCACCAACCCAATGAATTCGAACACCATTGCGTCAATTTTTTCAAAAAGCAACATCGCGTCGTTGATGGTTTGGATGGAGCCGTACGGAGTAAATTCAATGGCCCTGTTTAAACCGTGCTTTGCAATCCAAAATTCATACGTATTAGCGATGTGGGTTAGCAAATTTCTAATGCTACCGCCCCTTCCAAATGAGCTGTTCTCGTTTAAAAAGTCATTTGAGTGAATGGTTTTGCAGTAATCAAGGAGCACTTTCCTTGATGCTTGAACGAGCTCATATTGCTCAATGGCATAATTAGCAGCGGATTCCATACGTTGGATATTGAGTTAGCAGCCTGGGGGTTGGGGAGTTTTGAAGGCAGAGCGTTTGAAGATTTGGGATCTCTTACGATTGGCTTAATTTGGTTTATTGCAGCTGGAAGTGGCTCGGAAGAATTAAGGTTTCATCGGCTTTTTCTTGTCCTTTGCAGAAGACGAAAAGAGTAGCGTAAAATCATAGTCAACCGGAATACCCTTCGATCAAACCGTCGGTAACATAAAGCTTTTTCCCGGACTTCAAACCTGCTCCAGTGAAATTCTCGCCCGAAAATCCACTTTGCCGCAGCAGAAGGTGGTAGCATTAGCCACTTGGGCCGTTGGCTGTTCATGGCTCTAGGTCAGATAGGGTTGGAGCGGTTTCCTTTTCCGTGGCTTTTGCAATCGGTAGTATCGGCTTCGTGTATTAAGCATCGCATGCTACAGATGGCTACGATTTCAATTGCATTGCTGCGCGCTGATTATTATTTATTTCTTTGGTCAGGTTCGATAAAGTCAAAAGTCCACCAACCACCAAAATCGCACCTGCAACAAATGGAAATCCTGCTCCAACCAAATCTGCCATATTTGAAGAGAATAAGAACGGAAGACAGAACAGCATTCCAAATACTCCTGCCAAAAATGTAGCCATCGCAGCAAATTGAGTCAATCGTTTCATATCTATCAGGTTTATTTTTTGCTGTGTTGGTTGTGTTAATTCGATTCTTAATTCACTGATTGGTCTGTTTGCAAAGTCATTAATTGTCCAGTTTGAGATTGGGATAGTTTGTCTTCCTGTCTTAAAGTCAGAATAGAAGGTCGACCACAAGTCAGGAAGTAAAAGTGCTCCAAAAAACAAAATTGTAAAGGAAGGAATCGAAAAATTTCCGTTTCCAATCATAAATGCTTGCATTCGAATTTCATCTTCTGCCGTCATTTTATAGCCGAGCAAAACGTGCTTCAAATCGTGACTCTCATAATTAGGTACAAGATTAAGTTTGTGGTTATCCAAGCAAATTGCAATTTCCTTTCCCAATGTCCCATTTTTAAGTTTTCTTAATTCGTCAACTTGTTGGTAGTATTTGTCCATTTTACTGAAATACTCAATTGTCGAAACTGCTGTGTCAAATGACATCTTGATTATTCGTCTTGCTATTTTCTGAAAAATATTCATCGGTTGGTTTTTGCTTGCAAGCGACGGTAGTGGTTTGGATATTTACTGGTAGCGGACGATTTCTTGTGAAGCTACACAAAAAAATTGAAGCGAGCTACAACGAATGAATAGCCTACAGCCCCTGTGGTTTTTAATTTTGCGTGTTAGCGATTGTTTTTCTTGTTTTTCCTTTGCCTTTTATTAAGTGTCTTTGTCGCACCGTGGTCAATTACGGTTGAGTGAGTTCCATCTGGGTTAATAATCGTCTTTGTCGAGCCATGGTCAATTACGGTCGAATGGGTTCCATTTGGGTTGATGATCGTCTTTGTCGCGCCATGGTCAATTACCGTCGAATGGGTCCCATTTGGGTTGATGATCGTCTTTGTCGCGCCATGGTCAATTACCGTCGAATGGGTTCCATTTGGGTTGATAATTGTCTTTGTCGGGCCATTATCAATTACAATAGAATGCGTTCCATCTGGATTTACAACTACTGTTTGTGCCTTTACATTTTCAAGAGCTACAAATAGTAAGAGCAAAAGAGATATTTGTCTCATCAAGTTCTTATTTCTCATCATTTTTGTTTTTTAGAACCGCTAACGATTGGGCTACACGCTGTGCCGTCGGGCACGAGGAATGGACGTTGTAGCCTATGTGTGGGCTTAGAATGCACATTTAGTCCCTAAGGTAGCGACTTATTCTTGAAGGTGCAAATTCGCGTAGCGGAGTGGGTGAAGCCACCTAGCAAGTTGCAAGGGCGTCAGGGGAAACCGGGGGCTGAGTAGGAGCGGGCGGAAAGTATGCCAGGGCTGAGTGATGGGATAGGGAGGAGGAGCCATGATTGGGCGGCTTCTTACGCTACTCAATTAGGCCTGTTCATCCACAAATTAAGGCAGGATTTTCGGCCCAATTATGTGCATCCACAATACGTAACCCATTATTCCCCCGAGCATTCCACTTAACACAAAGGTCAGTTGTAGTTTTTGAGGGATAATTTTAAATACAATGTAAAACGATGCTGTCATCCCAAGAATACCTAAGGCAATTGGAACTGTTCCTTCCCAAAGGTTTAACGCCTGTGAAATATGATACTCATCGCCAGCAAACCAACTTCCATCTGGTAAGATGATTTCTCCGCCAATTGAAGCAGCAAGATTAAAGATTTCTCTCAACCAAAAAAGCCCAAGAAAAACCGCTAACCAATCGAGTATTTTTAGTCCATTCTGATGAATTGAATTTTTGCGAAGGACTAAAATGATTAGCCCAAGAGCCCCAGTAAAGATGGTCTGCAAGGGACCACCCATAGTTACATAAAGCGCATTATTTGTTTGCGCATTCCAATACCGGTTCTGTAAAATGTTATTATACGCTTTGGCTTTTTCCTTGATCTCTTCAGGCCACAAGTCGTATTCCGTCCCTGCAAAATCTTTCGTTAAAGATCTGAGGGATTTTAAGTCATCGTCCTGAAGATAACCTGCGGGGAAATAATTCATACTTCCGTAGTGTAGCGTTGTTTCATACCCAAAAAAATTAGCTACGGCAATATGGCCGTACTCGTGACTCACCGTTCCAATGGCTGTGAACAGCATGAATGCAGTTGTTAATATCAATGGTCCGCTGCGATTTCAAGCTGCTCTAGCGGCGTAGTTCCTGACCTCCGCCAGTACCTCTTGACTTTTTGGCAGGTTCGGGTCAATCCCACACCTGCTGAAAATGCGTAAAGCCAAGCGCTCATTGGTATAGGCAGTTGTAATATCAGCCATGGAAAATGCTCCGCGTTCAAGGTCGGGAACCGCTAAGTGGTGGGCAGCTTTAGCCAAATTAACTACCGTTAGCGCGCAGTTGACGTGGAAGTCGATCTTAAGCCAATCACGCCCTTGCCCCTCTTCTAAACCGCTGAACTGCTTGCCATCGCGGAAAATGAATTCTTGTTGGTAACGACAGCGGTAAGCATGGACAATTTGTTCGGCTGGCTGATCAACATCGGTGCTCATGTATACCTTCACAGACTTGATTTTGTTTTTTTCGTCAAGTTGGTGTATAACCACGATACGGATTTTTAATCCTGCTACTTTTAGTTGAACCACGCCCGTCCAAGCAACGGTTTGAGGTGAACTCAGCGCTTCCACTCGACTAAATACGGCAGGATCAAGGTTAAATAAGTTGACAAAGCCAGCATATTCCTTAGGCCGCCCTTTTGACTTTTGTGGTCCGCTGTAGTAGTAGCGCAGACTGACGTTTTTACGCAAGCGGGAGACTACATGAAAACCTGCATTGACAACGCGTTGGATGAATGGATTTCGGGAAAAGTACGCATCGACTACCACGTATTTACTGATCTGGAGCAGTTCGTCAGCCCGTTGCTCAAGGATTTCGGCATAATAATCCAGCAAAGATT
>NZ_JACSIT010000038.1 GCF_014349155.1 Neolewinella lacunae | reverse complement strand
AAAATAACCGACTCCAGCAGTATGCTTGCCACTCTTACTCAGGTATGAGGGGTCGAGAGCAATGATACGGTTGGGGCCTAAAAACGGCTCGCTCAACTCTCTGTTGAAGCCCAGCCAATCCATGCGTTTACCAAAGTGCTTACGGTAAGTGAACTCAGAATATTCGCCTTGACGACCTAGGTTGACAAAGTTCCGTCGGCCAATCATTGAGGGCCACAAAACGAAAAGATGGAGCAAAAAGCGGTAGCGCCATGCGGAAATACCAGGAAGTTTTTGCAAAATTGAGGCGACGAGGATTTCGATCTTCGTTGGGCAAGTCATATCTGTACGGTGTAAGGAACCAACAAGATAGGGCTTGCCCTCTTTATATGCATACTTTGCTAAAGTGTTGCCTCAAACCGTAGCGGACCATTGAACTTGAGAGACTCCATGGAAGAAGAAAAATTAAGGCTTGAGCAAATAATGGTAAAAAACAAGTGGGTATAAAAAACATCCACTAACTCATCCCCCCGCCAAAACCCACCCTCCTCTCCCCCCCCTCGCTCCTCCCCCTTTGGGGGTTGGGTGGCCAACCAACTCCCCCCTTCGGGGGGTCGGGGGGGAGCACCAGCGCCAGCGCAAAAAAAATCCCCCCACCCCACCCACAATTTACCTTTAACTTGGCGCTTTCCTCACCAAAAACACACCCATTGAAGACGTTTGCCCAACTTTTGCTCCTGGCCCTCCTGTGCGCGGCCTGCGAGACGGCTCCTAAACTGGATTACGTGGCGGAGAAGTCGGGAGATTTTCCGACGGCAGCCATTGTCGGGCCCCACCCGCTGGCGACGGAAGTGGGCCTGAAAGTACTCCGCAGCGGAGGCAACGCCATTGATGCGGCGGTGGCCGTACAACTGGCCATGGCCGTGGTCTACCCCCGGGCCGGCAACCTCGGGGGCGGCGGATTTTTGGTCTACCGCGCCGCCGGCGGAAGCATTGCCGCCCTCGACTACCGCGAAAAAGCACCCGCCGCCGCCAGCCGGAACATGTACCTCGATTCCCTGGGCAATGTCGTGGCCAACCTCAGCACCCGGGGCCACCTGGCCGTCGGCGTCCCCGGCACCGTGGCGGGCATCGAGACGATGCACCGCAAATACGGCACCAAACCCTGGGATGAACTGGTGGCCTACGCCATCGATCTGGCCGCCAACGGCTATCGCCTGAGCCAGGCGGAGGTGAACCGCATCAAAGCTTACCACGCCGATTTTGCCGAATTCAACGCACAAACGCCCTTTTCCGATACCACCGTGGTGGAGGGAAGCCTCGTGCAGCAAAAAGACCTCGCCGCAACCCTCGAACGCATCCGCGACCACGGCGCCGCCGGCTTCTACACCGGCCAAACCGCCCAGCTGATCGTCGCCGAAATGCAGTCTGGCGGCGGCCTCATCACCGACGATGACCTGCGCGACTACACCCCCGTCTGGCGCGAACCCATCACCAAAAACTATAAGGACTACCGCATCATTTCCATGCCCCCCAGCAGCAGCGGCGGCATCTGCCTGGCCCAGATGGTCGAAATGCTGGAGCCTTATCCTTTGGCCGACTACGGTTTCCAATCCACCCGCAGCGTCCACCTCACCGTCGAGGCCATGCGGCGGGCCTACGCCGACCGCGCCGAGTACCTGGGCGACAGCGATTTTTACCCCATTCCGGTAGATTCCCTGCTCAACGACGCCTACCTGCGCGGGCGCATGGCCGACTTCCGGCCCGACACCGCCGGCGTTTCCGTGGCCCCCGTCATCATCAGCGGCTCGATGGATGAAACCTTCGAGACCACCCACATCAGCATCGTCGATGCGGCGGGCAACGCCGTATCCATCACCACCACCCTCAACGGCAATTTTGGCAGCAAGGTGATGGTCGACGGCGCCGGCTTTTTCCTCAACAATGAGATGGACGACTTCAGCGCCAAACCCGGCGTCCCCAACATGTTCGGCCTGGTGGGCAAGGAGGCCAACGCCATCCAACCCGGCAAGCGGATGCTTTCGAGCATGACACCCACCATCATCGAAAAAGACGGTGCCCTGTTTATGGTCCTCGGCGCGCCCGGCGGCTCCACGATCATCACGGCCGTCCTCCAGACCTTCCTCAACGTCGTTGAATACGGTATGGACCTGCCCGCGGCCGTGGCGGCGCCCCGCTTCCACCACCAGTGGTTGCCCGATCAGGTCATTTACGAACAAGGTGCCCTGGCCGGTGGCGTCCGCGATTCCCTCGCCGCCATGGGCCACCAGCTGCGGGAGGTCAACGCCATGGCCGTCATCAAGGCCATCCAGCGCCGCCCCGACGGTACCCTCGTTGCCGCCGGCGACCACCGCAACCCCGACGACGACGTGGCGGGGTACTGATTTTTTTAGGGCGCGGCCGCAGGTGCTCCCCCCCGGCCCCCCCGAAGGGGGGAGTAAGGACAAGGAGCAAAGGCCCACCCAGTCCCCAAAAAACCTAAAAACACCCAATTTCCCGGATTAACGATCGAATCCCGGCTGAGGGTGTCCCCACCCGAATGTCCACGTTTCGGGTGGGGACACCCTCAACCGGGTCTTTTCGGGAACGGCTAGCATATTTACTGCGACGTACAGTCCGTTTCGGGTGGGGACACCCTCAACCGGGTCTTTTCGGGAACGGCCAGCATATTTACTGCGGAAGCCTATCTTGCGGCAGCCTATCCAGTGCGGTAGCCCATTAGCTGCGCTGCTGCCTACGGCGGTCACTCATTCACGCATTCACGCATTCACGCATTCACTCATTGAAGCATGACCTTCGGACTCCTGGGCTACCCCCTCTCCCACTCCTTCTCCCGCCCCTACTTCACGGAAAAGTTCGCCCGCCTGGGCCTTTCCAACACCCACCAGTACCTCAACTTTGAAATGGAGGACGTAGCCGGTTTCCAAGAGCTGCGGACCCAGTACCCCGATCTGCGCGGCTGCAACGTCACCATCCCCCACAAGCAGGCGATTATTCCTTACCTGGACGCCCTCGACCCCGTGGCAGCGCGCATCGGTGCCGTCAACTGCATCCGCTTCGACGCCGCCGGGCGGAGCACAGGCTTCAATACCGATTACTTCGGCTTCCGGGATGACCTCCTGCACCACCTCCGGGAGTGGAACTGGACAGAACGGGCCTTCGGGCTGCCTACCAACGACGACCTGCTGAACACTTTCCTGGAGGAATCATCGGCCCTCGTTTTAGGCACTGGCGGCGCCTCCCTGGCCGTCCACGAAGCCCTCCGCGAACTGGGAATGAGCACGCTGGGCGTCAGCCGCACCCCCGGTCCCGGGCAGATCAGCTACGAGCAAATTACCCCGGATCTGCTGCTCGACTACCACTTCATCATCAACACCACCCCCCTCGGCATGGCCCCCAAGGTCGATGGCTGCCCTGCCCTCCCCTACGCCGCCCTGGGGCCCGCCCACTTTTGCTACGACCTGGTCTACAACCCCGCCGTGACCCGCTTCCTGGAGCAATCCCGCAACGCCGGTGCCGCCGTGGCCAACGGCCAGGGCATGCTGGAGCGGCAGGCGGAGGCGGGTTGGAAGATTTGGGAAAATACTGGCGGAGTAAAACTTAGTTGAGCCGTGAGGTCAAGACGTTTTACGTCGCAGCAATATTTGAGCCGTTTCACGCCTGCACCGTTTTTCACCACTAAGGACACTAAGAACACTAAGTTTGGGGCTGCGCAGTGTCAGGTGAGGTCAAGACGTTCTACGTCGCAGTGTCAGGTGAGGTCAAGGCGTTCTACGTCGCAGGAAAGATGCTCATGCCCCCTCGACGTGCAAGGTCTCCACCTCACCAAACTCCAATTAACTCCATGCCCAACTCCATGCCACTCCATGGGCTAAATAAAATTTTTTGTTTCTTACCCCAAAAACACAAACATTTTAAACAACAAATGTTATATTTGCCTTCGCACGCTTGCATTTCCAAACTTTTCCAACCCAAGCCATGACGCTTCGTCCCGCAAGGCTAGCCGATTTTGACCACCTCGAGACCTTCGTCTGGCAGGCGATCTTCCCTGCATTCGACCACCCGGGGCTCACCGACGCCCAGCGGGAAGAAAACGACGCTTTAATTGAACTGGCCCGTACCGAAGTCGTGGAAGCCCTCGATTTGCCCCACCACGCCGTCTTCGTGGCCATCGACGGCAAAACGCGAACCCTGGCGGGCTACGTGGTCGTCGATGCCAGTCCGCGCGCCTACGCCGAGATCAAACGCCTGATCGTCAAACGCGCCCACTGGGGCAAGGGCGTTGGGGCGGAACTGATGGAAATGGCCACCGACTTCATTGGTCGCGACCGTGCCGTCTCCGCCTGCATCCGCTACTACAACGAGCGGGCCCTCTCCTTTTTCGCCAAGCAAGGCTTCGTCGATACCGGTGAAACCACCGGAGCCTTCGCCATTCCCCGCAAACTGCTGCTCCGGGAAGCCTTCGAACGCCTGCCAAAAACCGCCGCCCCCGCGGCCCCGGCGGAAAGCCCGGCGGCGGACGACTACTACGACTTCCCCACCGAAGCCGACGAGCCCGTCTTTGAATCCCTCCCCGATTATCGGCTGACCACGGACGATGCCCCTCTCTTCGAAACGGGCGAAAATGCCCTCCGCGCCGAGGAAATCCCCGCCACTCCGGCCGAAGAAAGCAGCCTCACCGAAGACCAACTGAGCGTCCTGGAAGCCTTCATCGCCCGGGCCCGCGCCGCGAAGGGGCTGGCCGATAAAATACCAGAACCCGCTGCCCCCAGCCGTCCCGCCAGCCCACCTGCCTCTTCCCGCAGCGACCACTCCACGCCACCGTCCGGCCCCTCCCCCGCCCACCGGATGATCGAGTTTGAAGTAGACTTCGGAGATAAGGTCGAAACCATCTCCCGTACCCCTCACCCCGTGGAAAAGCCTACGGAACGGGCAGCGCCATCCCCCAACCCAGTTCCCGCCACTGCGTCTTTTGAGTTTGCCTTTGATTCCGGCACCACCCCCGAAGGAACTCCGTCTACCCCTACTCAAAGCCAACCCAAGCCCGAGGAATCCCCCAAGAAAACGCCGCCACCCCAGCCCAAACCCGCCAACGCTGCCCCCGCAGTTTCCGAGTCCGTGCAGACCAAGCATTGTCCCGACTGCCAAACGTCCCTACCCATCTCCGCCCGTTTTTGCTTCACCTGCGGCTTCCCCCAGCCTGAACCCAGCGCAGGTGACACGGGCGACCGCGCCCCGGAAGAAGATTTCCTGGTTCTGGAAGAAATCCCCCCAGTCACAGAACCTACCCCGCAGGCCCAACCTAAGACGCCTCCGCCCAACAAAGCGGAACCCGCCGCAGCAACCCCGCGTAACAATGCTTCTACCGCGCAGGATAGTACCGAAAAAATGCGGAACGGTGCTGCCCCGGGCAATAATCCGGCCGACTTAAAAACCGCCTTCCGGGAATACCTCAGCGAGCGGGTCGTGGCCTACTTCGGGCAGCGGCATTTGACGAAATACCTGGACCGCCTGGACAGCAGCATCGCCTTTCAGCAAGTCCGCGACGGCAGCCTCGCCAAGCTCTCCACCTGGCTGGGCGAACAGGGAAACACCGCCGCCAGCCGGGTCCGCCGGAGGAACATCCTGGCCGACCTCACCGAATACTTCCTGGCCGAAACCGCCGCCGACCTCCACGGCCACCTGCTGCCCCAACGCCTGCTCCGCCACCAATCCGTCGACTGGGAAGTGGCCGATCTCTTCCGACTCGTCATGGATTACCTCGACTTCGCCTCCGAATCCGAGCGCGTCTACACCGACTTCGTAGTGATGCCCACCCGGGCCCTCAAAAATGCCACCACCTCTTTCCTCCGCGCCGCCCGCGACGAGCGCGTGTTTTTCATCTGCGACCAAAGCCTGATCAGCCAGGCAAAGAACGGCTTTGCCGTCACCGACAGCGGCATCTACTGGAAAAATGTCCTGCAGCCCGCCGGCAGCGCCACCTTCACGACCATGGATCCGCCCCGCATTGAGCAAGGCCACCTCGTCCTCGATGGCCAGTACTTCGACGCAGGGAGCAGGCTAAATCTCAAGATTGCGGTGCTATTGGATAAGCTGCGGCGCATGGGTTGACGGTGAAGTTGATTGAGCACTACTTGTTCATAGTTCATAGTTCATAGTTCATAGTTCATAGTTCATAGTTCATAGTTCATAGTTCATAGTTCATAGTTCATAGTTCAATAGGGGCACTTTGATGAACAGTCCCTTTTCGTTTGCCATGACTCGATGTCTGATTTTTATGGCAGACACACATTTTTAAACACCCTCCAACAGTCGGTGCAACATCTGACATCTGACATCTGACATCTGACATCAAACATCTGACATCTTACATCAAACATCTGACATCTTTCCCTACCTTCGCGCCATGCCCGCCCCGCGCATCATCCACGACCGCGAGCGCTTCGCCCTGACCATCGAGCGCCTCTGCCGCCACCTCATCGAGGAGCATGGCGACTTTGCCAATACTTGCCTCATCGGCATCCAGGCTGGCGGCGTCCCCCTGGCCGAACGCCTGCGCGATCGCCTGGCCACGATGGGCGTTAGTGACTTCGATTTTGGGAAGCTGGACATCACCTTCTACCGCGACGATTTCCGCACCGCCCGCGGGCCGCTCACGCCCCTGAAAACGGAGATCGACTTCCTCGTCGAAGAGAAACGGGTGGTCTTGGTTGACGATGTCCTCTACAGCGGCCGGACCACCGTTAGTGCGCTGACGGCCCTCAACCACTTCGGCCGCCCCGCCCAGGTGGAACTCCTCGTGATGGTCGACCGACGCTTCCGGCGCACCCTTCCCGTCCGGGCCGATTACCGGGGCATTTCCGTCGATACCCTGCACGACGAATACGTTCAGGTGCAGTGGGCCCAGACGGACGGAACCGACCAAATCCTCCTCACCGGCTCCTAAGCCCTCCGCCTACCGAGACCTCCGCCCATGGCTTCTGATCAGCAACTTTCTACCCATCACGTACTCGGCATCAAATACTTACAGGCAGCCGACGTGGAGCTCATCCTCGATACCGCCCGGGAGTTTAAGGAAGTCATCAACCGGCCCATCAAAAAAGTACCCAGCCTGCGCGACATCACCGTAGCGAACCTCTTCTTCGAGAATTCCACGCGTACCCGCATCAGCTTCGAACTGGCCGAGAAAAGACTCAGCGCCGATACCGTCAACTTCAGTGCCTCCAGCTCTTCGGTCAAGAAAGGCGAAACCCTGCTCGATACCGTCAACAACATCCTGGCGATGAAAGTCGACATGGTCGTCATGCGCCACCCCGCCCCTGGTGCTCACCATTTCCTGGCTTCCCGCATCGGGGCCAGCATCGTTAACGCGGGCGACGGTACCCACGAACACCCCACGCAGGCCCTGCTCGACGCCTTCTCCATGCGCGATGCCCTCGGCGGCGAGCTCCGTGGCAAACACGTCTGCATCTTTGGCGACATCACCCACTCCCGCGTCGCCCTCTCCAATATCTTCTGCCTCCAGTTGCTGGGGGCCAAGGTCCGGGTCTGCGGCCCCCCGACCCTCATCCCCAAGCACATCGCTTCCCTGGGCGTTGAGGTGAGCTACGACGTGGACGAAAGCCTGGCCTGGTGCGACGTCGCCAACGTCCTGCGCATCCAGCTGGAGCGCCAGGACACCAAGTTCATCCCCAGCCTGCGGGAATACAACCGCTACTTTGGCATCACCCGCGAGCGCGTCGATCGCCTCACCAAACCGGTCGTCATCATGCACCCCGGCCCCATCAACCGTGGCGTCGAAATTGATACCGCAGTAGCCGACAGCAAACACAGCATCATCCTGGAGCAGGTGGAAAATGGCGTGGCCGTGCGCATGGCCGTTCTCTACCTCCTCGCCGCCCGGCGCAAGGAAGCGTGAGCAGCGGCACCGACCATAACGCCACGCTGAGCAAGCTTGCCTTCTGGCTGGTTTTTACCATCGTTGCGGCCACTTCTCTGATTCGCAACAACGTTTTTTCCGGCACCACCAACGTCGTCAACTGGGATGGCTACGGCTACTACGTTTACTTGCCCGCCCTGTTCATCTACGGCGATACGGATTCCCTGGCCTTCGCCACTGACCACTACGCCAACTACCCCATCAGCGATACGGAGTACCAGCTGATGCCGACCGAAGCGGGCGGGCGTTTCCCGATCTACAACCTGGGCCTGGCCCTGCTCTGGGCCCCCGCGTTTTTGCTCACCGACCTGCTCGTGGTGAGCAGCGGAGTGGCGGAAGCAGACGGCATGAGCTACCCTTACCAACTGGCGGTAGTGCTGATGTCTTTACTCTTCGCCTGGCTGGGCCTGCGCTACCTCCGCCGCTGGTTACTCTCTTTTTTTCCCGACCCGGTAGTGGCCCTGACCTTGCTCGGCGTAGGACTGGCGACCAACCTTTTTTACTATTTTGTGGAGTCGCCCGACCTCACCCACGGCTACCTTTTTGCCCTCTACGCTGCCTTTCTCTACCATTTTCAGCGTTGGCAGGAGGAAGACTATCGCTGGCGCGGTGCGGTGGTGTGTGGACTGCTCGCGGGGCTGCTGTGCCTGGTCCGGAGTTCCGAAATCGTCGTCTTTGCCCTTCCTGCCCTCTACGGTTTGCGCAATTGGGCAACGCTGCGGCGCAATTTTCTGCGCACCGTGTCCATCGTGGCCGTGGCGGCGCTGGTCTTCAGCCTGCAGCTCCTCTACTACCGTGCGGCCACGGGGCTGTGGTTCCGCGATGGCTACGCGGGGCTGGGTTTCGACTGGCTTTCGCCCCATCTTTACGAAGGCTTCCTGGGTTACCGGCGGGGTTGGCTGGTGTACACGCCCCTCATGGTGCTGGCGCTGGCGGGCATCGCTCGCCTGTGGTTCGTGGCGCGGCTGCGGCCCTGGTTCTGGCCGGTGCTGGGCTTCACGCTGGCCAATTGTTACCTCGTTTTCAGCTGGCACATCTGGTGGTACGGAGACAGTTTCGGCAGCCGGCCCGTCGTGCAGAGTTACGCGCTACTGGCCCTCCCGCTGGCCGCCTTTTTCCAGTGGGTAAGCAACTGGGCGCGGAACGCAGGTGCCAGGGACGTTACCCCCCCTACCCCCCCACAGGGGGGAAAAGCAAGGTGGTGGACCCAAGCGCCGGGCTGGCCACTCCTCACAATGTTCCTCTTGGTAGCCAGCCTCGCCACCCTCAACCTTTTTCAGCACTGGCAATACAACCGCCGGATCATCCCCCTCGATTTCACCAACCGCACCTACTACTGGGAAGTGTTTGGCCAAACCTACCTCGATAAAAAGCAGCGCGTTTACCTCGATACCAACGAGAAATTACCGGCCAGAGACTACCAAAGCCTGGCCCTGCCTGCGGTGGATACCCTGGTCAACGTTCCCCCCAAAGCCCGCCGTGAGTTCACCAACCTCCTTACTTACCGTTCTGGCGAGAAACTAAGCCCAACGCCCTGGCTCCGCACCCACTGCCGCTATTCCTACTACGGCGAAAGCTTCGACAAATGGCGGCTGCCCAGCATCGTCACCGAGCACCGGCGGGGCGGGGAAGTCCTGAAGTGGGTCCAGGTCAAAATCCCCCCCACCATGGATACGCCCGCGCTCGATAGCTTATCCTTCGCCATCAGCCTGCCGGGCTGGCAAGCGGGTGATGAGGTTAAGCAGTACGTCTGGAATCTCTGCCAGGACAGCATGGTGGTGCGGACCTTCCGCTCCGAACTCTTATACTGAACGGGGGCCCGGACGTCCCCTGCTTCTCCAACTTTCCCGGCACCTGCGACCGCGCCATTACCAAAGCCTAATCGCCCCGCAGCAAACTATCCGCTGCCGCCTTCGGGAGGGCAAAAAGCTGGAGTCCCGTTGCCGTGTGGATGGGCGGACCGTAGCGATTTTCGGCTTCGCGGGCGTAGGCGGGCAGGTCGTCCCACCGCAAACTACTCTGCATTTGGGTGTGCCAGTTGAGGAGCAAAAAAGTTTGCCCGCCAGTTTCCGGTGTCTCTTTTTCTTGGCCAAAGCGCAAGAAGATGGGCCCGTTCTCCGCTTTAAAACCGCCGTAGTATTCGCCGTAATTGGCCTGGACGTGGTCAGTCAGCACCAGTGTTCCCGGGGCTTGTTGGGCCAGAAAATCGTAATACAGGGCACGCTGGGCGGGGTATGGGACGGTCCGGGCGTACGCCGCCGCCCGCCAGGGTGCCCAGGCCAGCGCCACGACGGTGACTGCGGCGAGGCTTAACGTCGCCCAGCGCGGCAACTCCCGGCGGGGCAAAACCGCACGCCCAGTGGCCACCATCGCCAGCAAAGCATAGGGCCAGCAGGCAATTCCAAGTCCGTAGGCGACAACGGCCAGAAGCGTCGTCCAGACCGCCAACCACCCCGCCCCTTTGCCAGAACGCAAGAGGTCGTACCAGGTCGGCGCAGCAACCAGGGCAGCAAAAGGCACCAAAAACAAGTAGTGCCGCGGGTCCAGGCACAGTGGCGCGTAGGCCCGGGGACTGACGCTGAGAAAATTGGCCGCCAGCAACAGCACCAGAAAAAAGCGGGCGAAAAAGGGGCTGGAGGGATGCACTTTTGCTCGACCAGAACCCCATAATTGCCCCACCGCAATCGGCACGGCCAGTAAGGTAGTCAGGAAATAATGACGGAGGAACAGTTCCGGAAGCTGGTAGCTGATCCGCCGCAAAGTCATGGCCAGCGGCAACTGGTCGTAGCTGCAATCGGGCAGGAAATAGCCGTTGGCAACAATGGCATGGTAGCGAAAAATTGGATCCCCCGTCTGTACCCAAAACAACAGGCCGTAGCTCGCCCCCAGCAGTACCGTGAAGCCCAACACCCAGCCCCAAAACCGCAGCAAGCGGCGTTGGAGCAGGTCGCCGCCCAGCACCAGCAGAAACGCCGGAACGAAAAAAACCAGGCTCAGTTTCGCCAAAAAACCGAAGAACAGGCTGAGAGAAAACCACAGCGCCGCCCATCGTTCCCCACCCGCCGTCGTCCGAGTCCGCTGGCGGTAGTACACCAGGGCCGCCGCAACGCCGCCCACCACGACGTAGAGATCGGGCATCAGCTTATCGGAGTAAAACAGCAGCCACTGGTTGCCCAGCAAAAAGGCCAGCCCCAGCAGCACCGCCGCCCCGCCCCAGTAGCGCCGCAACGTTGCCCAAAGCAAGCCACATAACACCAGCAGCATGGCCATCGGAAAGATGGCCGAACTGCTGTCGTTGACCCCGAAAAGGGCGTAAAACAAAGCGGTAGGGAGGGTGACCGTCCAGCGGAAATTGTAGTGGTTGTTGTCCCAGGGCATCGCCCCCCAGGCCGTCTCGGCCGCGATGCGCGCGTACTCCATATCATCGTAGCCGTAGTGGCCGTAGTAGCCAAACCAGTGGTAGGCCACCACGATTAAGGCAGCGGCACCTAAGCCAGCGTAAGGGAAGAAGCGCGCTTTCGAAGCCATGCCGCAAGGTAGGGTAGGTTTTTGAGCTGGCGCTGCACGATGCTACGCAATCACTTGAAAGAGGAGCAAGCACGTTCCCCTAGGCGCGTCGCCATCCTCACCAGGCAATCCTCCGCTATTCCCACCATCAAAATCCTACCTGTTTCCCGGCGATGCCTTATCATTACGCATTCTGAGTTTCTTCCCCTTGATCCGATCTTGCCATGAAGTTTTTGTACCTCTCCTTGCTCCTGCTGGTGTGCAATGCCTGCCGGGCCCAGCAAAGCCCCGTTTTCAATGATGACCCGATGCAACATTTGCCGCTGGGCACCGAACTCTCGCAGTATCGCCTGCGGGAACCGACGGGGCTGACCAACCCGAGCCCGCGCGTAGAGCCGCTGAACTGGTGGACGGATATGGTCGACCCCCGCCTGGAAATCCTGATCTACGACCGCAACGTGGCGGAAAATGATGCCGTGACGGTAGATTACCCCGGGGTGGTAGTAGAGTACGTCCGGCGGCTGGCCAACCCCAACTACCTCTTCGTAGGCCTGTACATCAGCCCGGGGACCTCCCCCGGCTCCTTTCAACTGCGCCTTGCATCCCGCGGCCGCGCCACCAAAAACATTCCCTACGAACTCCAGGCCCACCCCCGGAAGGAATGGACCGGCCGCAGCTCCCTCAGCCCCGCCGACCTGATTTACCTGATCATGCCCGATCGCTTCGCCAACGGCGACCCCGGCAATGACCGCGTCGCAGGCAGCACCGATACCCTCGTGAACCGCCAGAAATTCCTGTTCCGTCACGGCGGCGACCTCCAGGGCATCATCGATAAGCTCGATTACCTGGCCGACCTTGGCGTCACCGCCCTCTGGCTCAACCCCGTCCTGGAAAACGACCAACCCTACCAAAGTTACCACGGCTACGCGGTCACCGACCACTACCGCATCGATCCCCGGCTGGGCACCAACGCCCTCTACCGCGAACTCGTCGACCAGGCCCACGCCCGCGGCATTAAAGTGGTGATGGACGTCATCTTCAATCACGTGGGTGACCAGCACTACCAAATCCAAGACCTTCCCAGCGCCGACTGGATCCACCAGTGGCCGGAATACACCCAGACGACTTACCGCGCCACCACCCTACTCGACCCCAACGCAAGTGAATACGACCGCCGCCTGATGACCGACGGCTGGTTTGACAAACACATGCCCGACCTGAACCAGCACCAGGCCCACCTCGCCAGCTACCTCATCCAGAACAGCATCTGGTGGACGCTCTTCAGCGGCCAGGACGCCTTTCGCATTGATACCTACGCTTACCCCGACGCCGACTTCATGGCCGAGTGGAACCGGCGGCTGCGGGAAGAAATCCCCCACCTCGGCATCTTCGGGGAAACCTGGGTCCACGGCCCCGCCGTCCAGGCCTGGTTCACCGGCGGACAGGCGATCAATCAGCGCCTGGACAGCCACCTGCCCGGCGTTACCGACTTCCAACTCTACTACGCCATCAATGAGGCGATGAGCAAGGACCCGGGCTGGACCGACGGCGTGCTGCGCATCTACTACACCCTGGCCCAGGATTACCTCTACGAACACCCCGGGCAAAACGTCACTTTTCTGGACAACCACGACCTGGCGCGGCTCTACACCGTTTACGACGGCGACCTGGTGAAGGTCAAAAGCAGCCTGGCGCTCCTGCTCACCCTGCGGGGCATCCCGATGATTTACTACGGAACCGAGCTGGCTTTTGCCGGCGCGGGCGGCGCTTTTGGCGAAGGCGGGCGCGTCGATTTCCCGGGCGGTTTCCCCGGCGATGCGCGCAATCTGTTTACCGCGGCCGATCGCAATGCAACGGAACAAGAGGTCTTCACCTTCGTGAAAAACCTGGCCAACTATCGCAAGCAAAGCGCGGCCCTGACCACCGGCCAACTCACCCAGTTCCTCCCCCGCGACGGCGTCTACGTTTTCTTCCGCCACGCAGGCGATGAGACCGTAATGGTCGTCTTCAACGGCAACGCCACGGAACGAAAGCTGACGGACCTGAGTCCTTACACCCAAATGCTGAGCGGCTTCCAACGCGGCGAAGATTTGACGCGCGGCAGCGAAGCAACTAATCTGGCAGGCTTAACACTGGCAGGCAAAGAAACGCGGGTACTGCGCCTCTTGAGAAAGTAGTTCCCAAATGGGAAAGTCCCTTCCCGACCCCGGTAAGGGTCCAACCTGAATAACCCCGGATGGAGGATGCGAAGCGTCCGGAATCCGGGGTACTCCCGCGACCAGCGGCCCTACTGCACTTTAAACTCGTAAGTAATCTTACCACACTGCCGGGCGGGTGCGGCGGGGTCGGCTTTAAATTTCCAGCTTTCGGCGTTGTTGATGGCGGCGCGCACGAGGTTGGGGTCGGCCGTGGAACTGCCTGCCTGGGTGTACTTGGCCTCGACGATATTGCCATTGGGGTCTACGCAAACGCTGACCACCACGGTTCCGGAGACCTGAGAATTTTCGCGCACGGCGGGGCTTTTGAGTACGCCACGACCACCCAGACCACCGGATACACGGCCGCTGCCACTGGAAAGTCCGCTGAGGGCACCGGCGTTGGGGTCACCGTTGTTCACGCCCTGATTGCCGGCGGTGCCGGTGTTGCCCCGTCCTCCTCCGGAGCCGAAGAGGCCGCCGATCTGGTTTTTGGTTGCGTCTTCTTCGGCCTTGCGGCGGGCGGCTTCGGCGGCTTGCTGGCGCTTGCGTTCGGCCTCCTGGGCGTCCAGGCGGCGCTGGGCTTCGGCGGCGGCTTCCTGGCGGCGGCGTTCGGCGGCGTTGGCGTCTGCCACGCGTTGGGCTTCGGCGGCGGCTTCGCGTTGGCGCTGTTGTTCGGCGGCTTTCTTAGCGGCTTCCTCGCGGGCTTTTTGCTGCCGCAGGGCTACTTCGCTGGGGTCTTCCTGCTGGATGACGTCCCGTTGCTGCGGCGCAGGGTCTGGGGCAGCGGCTGGCGGCGGAGGGGGCGGAGGTGTCGCTTCGGAGGGCGTAGGCTCCACCACCTCTTCGGGTTCGGAGGGTGCCGTGGGGCCGGCGTTTTCTTCACCCTGCCCCTGATCAACAAAACCAAGGTTCACCAGAATGCCCGGCTGGCCCGGCGGCGGGTTCATGTGGTAAAACATCGGAATGACGAGCAGCAAAACGAAAAGAATGAAGCCAATGCCGGCGGCAATTTTACCCCGGCGATCGCCCTTTAATTCCGTTGCAGTGAGTTGCGCATCCATGGTGAAATTTTTAGCGTAAAAGAGGTAGATGTAAAACTAAGCAGGAATGCATAATAGTATGCAAGAAAATGCTTTTACAGCCCGCGGTATCTTTTCCTTAACGTAGCGACTCCCGCATTGTTGGAACGCTACCCAACACCTAAGGAGCTCATTAACAATTCTTTATGTTTCGGGCGCGGCCGCAGGTGCCGGGTCGGTCCGCCCGCAGGGGCAAGCCAGGCGAGTCCAACGGCCCGCAGAAATGCTGCCCCCAACTACCTGCTCTCCCGGGCGGCCAACCAGAGGGCGGCAATCAGGGCGAACTGGAGCAGCAAGCGCACCACCGCAATCAGCTTGGAACCAATCACGGGCCGCTCCCGCAGCAAATCAATGACGTGCAGCGGCAAAAACACCACCATGAGGGCCAGGGCCGCCCAGACGGCAAAGGGACGGGTAACGGGCAGCAATAAACCTGCCCCGATGAGTAACTCCGCCAGTCCTCCCGCCGTATTGGCCAGAGACTTAGGGAACCACTCGGGCATGAAGGGATGGTAAAAGCCCGGGTTGTAAAAATGGTAGGCCCCCGCAGCGAGCAGGATGATGGCAAATACGTAGAGGAAGATCGTCATGGGCAGCGGAGGGTAAAAAACGTCAGGTTGGAGAGATGTAAGGTAGGTATTCGCTGGTTTTCAGCTGCTTAGATCGCAACGGTTCTTTATTTCGCTAGTATCGAACTACATTACTACCGAACTACCGAACTCCAGTACTGCCTTCTAAAGACCGTTGAAGACCTGTTAGTTCTGCTTAATACAAGGGCTCAACCTCACGCTAAAAATTTATTTGCGGGCCTGTTGCAGGTAATCCAGCGCAATATTGGTGTAAAGTTCTACCCCCAGTTTCATTCCCCGGTCGTCAATACGGAACTGTGGCGTGTGGTGGCCGGGGGCCTCGTTGCGGTCCATTGCCGGGTCCATTCCCCCCAGAAAGATGAAGAGACTGGGCACTTTGGCGGCGTAGAAGGAAAAGTCTTCCGCTCCGGTGATGGGACGGACGAGGTGGACGTTGTTTTCGCCCGCAGTGGCTACCACGGTGGGCATCAGCTGGCGGGTGATCTCGGGGTCGTTGTAAGTGATGAGGGTACCTTCCTGAATGGTGACGGTAGCTTCGGCACCGCTGGAGGCGGCAATGTGGGTAGCCGTAGTGCGGATGCGCTCGAAGATGTCTTTTTGCATGTCGCGGTCAAGGGTACGGATGGTGCCGATCATCGTGACTTCATCGGGGATGATGTTGCTCCGCACGCCACCGGTGATTTTACCGACGCTGATGACGGCCGGCTCCTTGGTCAATTCCATCTGCCGGGAGACGATCGTCTGGAGGCCCAGGATGATTTGCGCGGCGGCCACCACGGGGTCTACCCCGGCCCAGGGTGCGGAGCCGTGGGCCTGTTTGCCCTTCACCTTAATTTCAAAGGTGTTGCTGGCCGCCATGGCCCCGCCGGGTTTGTAGTTGACGTGCCCAATGGGCGTCTGGGAATTGATGTGGATGCCAAAGGCCGTTTGTACGCCGTATTCTTCCAGGATGCCCTGGTCGACGATCATTTTGGCGCCGCCACCTTCCTCCACGGGCGGGCCTTCTTCGGCGGGCTGGAAGATGAACACCACCGTACCCGCCAGTTCGGCTTTGCGCTGGCTAAGGATTTCAGCCGCCCCCATCAACATCGCTACGTGCGTATCGTGCCCGCAGGCGTGCATCACACCCACTTCCTGATCGAGGTAGGTGGTCCGGACCTTAGAGGCGTAAGGTAAATCGACGGCCTCCACAACGGGCAGCGCATCCATATCCGCCCTCAGGGCAATGACGCCACCCGGCTTTCCTCCCCGCAAAACGCCGATGACCCCAGTGTAGGCTACGCCCGTGCGCACCTCCATCCCCAGCTCGCGCAGGTGCTTTTCTACGTACTTCGCCGTTTCAAACTCGCGGTTGCTCAATTCCGGATGCTCGTGCAGGTGGTGTCGCCAGGCGATGACTTTACTTTCCACGGCAGCGGCTGCCTTGGCGGTAGCTGCGTAGTCAGTTTGCGCCGCCAGGAACATGCCTAAGGCGAGCAACAGGGTGAGAAAGAAAAACTTGCGCATATGCTTGTTGCGGTTGATTGAGGCGGGAAGATAGGAAAGTACCCGCTATTCGTTTTCCCGTCGCCCTTCTTCAGCCATGGGGGCAGAAAAATGAGAGACGCCAGCCCCCGACTTCAGGGAGCTGGCGCTCTGGTAAGTTCAAAGTGTTATGCAACAGAAATCCTAGTAGCGGTAGTGGTCCGCTTTGTAGGGTCCTGCAACGGGAACGTCAATGTATTCGGCTTGGGCGGGACGGAGTTCTTCCAGCTCCACGCCGATTTTGGCGAGGTGGAGGCGGGCTACCTTTTCGTCCAGGTGCTTGGGGAGCATGTAGACCTTGTTCTCGTACTTATCGCTGTGCTGCCACAGTTCCAGCTGGGCCAGCGTCTGGTTGGTGAAGGAGTTGGACATCACGAAGCTGGGGTGACCCGTGCCACAACCCAGGTTCACCAGGCGCCCTTCGGCCAGGACGATGATGTCTTTGCCATTGATGTTGTAGAGGTCGACCTGAGGTTTGATGTTGTCTTTGGTGTGGCCGTAGTTCTTGTTCAGCCAGGCCATGTCGATTTCGTTGTCGAAGTGGCCGATGTTGCAGACGATGGTCTTGTCGTTCATCATCTCGAAGATCTCGCCGGTGACGATGTTGAAGTTGCCGGTGGCGGTGACGACGATGTCGGCCCGGTGGATGGCGGTCTTCATTTTCTTGACTTCGTAGCCGTCCATGGCCGCTTGCAGGGCGCAGATGGGGTCGATTTCGGTGACGATCAAGCGGCAACCGGCTCCGCGCAGGGAGGCGGCGGTGCCCTTACCAACGTCTCCGTAGCCGGCAACGATGGCGACCTTGCCGGCCATCATCACGTCGGTGGCCCGGCGGATGGCGTCGACGGCAGATTCCTGGCAGCCGTACTTGTTGTCGAACTTAGACTTCGTAACGGAGTCATTCACGTTGATGGCGGGCATCGGGAGGGTGCCTTTCTTCATACGCTCGTAGAGGCGGTGTACGCCCGTGGTGGTTTCCTCGGAGAGACCACGGATATCGGCCACGAGCTGGGGGTATTCATCCAGCACCATGTTGGTGAGGTCACCGCCGTCGTCCAGGATCATGTTGAGGGGCTTACCACCCTCGAAGGCGTGGAGGGTTTGCTCGATGCACCAGTTGAATTCCTCTTCGTTCATGCCCTTCCAGGCGAAAACGGGGATGCCAGCTGCGGCAATGGCGGCAGCGGCGTGGTCTTGGGTAGAGAAGATGTTGCAGCTGGACCAGGTAACTTCCGCGCCGAGCTCCACCAGGGTCTCGATCAAAACGGCGGTCTGGATGGTCATGTGCAAGCAGCCGGCAATGCGGGCACCCTTCAGGGGCTTGCTGGCACCGAACTCTTCCCGCAGCGCCATCAGACCCGGCATCTCAGCCTCGGCCAGGCGGATTTCCTTACGGCCCCAGGCAGCGAGGTTAATATCTTTGACCTTGAAGTGGGTCGCGGTAGTAGTTGAAGACATGTCTTTTTGGTTTTTGCGGGTGCAAAGGTAAGGATAAGGGTTCAGACGAGGGCGGGGTATTTTGCCTTGGAGCCGATGCGTGAATGAGCGAATGAGTGAATGCGTGAATGGGCTACCGCACGAGACATGAGCTACCGCACGAGACATGGGCTGCCGCACGAGACATGAGCTGCCGCACGAGACATGAGCTGCCGCACGAGACATGGGCTACCGCGCGAGACATGAGCTGCCGCACGTTGCGTGGGCTACCTAAGGTGACATGGGCTACCGCACGAGATGAGACTGTTCATCTAAGTGTGTCCCCAATTTACAAATGAAGACGAAGAGATAAAATCCTCTCGCTACACTGGGCGCCCCTCCTGGTCTGGGCAAAACCTGACACACTCAGATGAACAGCGTCCTCAAGGCATCCCGGGCCATAAATGCATGACCACTCGTTGGACAGTAGAAAGCCAGGCTAATTGACCGTCTCAGTTGCCGCGACTCCCTCTGCGGTACCTTTCTATCCTTGCTCCTTAATCCCTTCCCCTGCACCTGCGGCCGCGCCCATCCCTCGCGGTAGCTTATTGAATTCTTCAATTATTCATTTATTCATTTATTCATTTATTCCGCCCCTCCGGCCGCCCCCCCTCAAAACAACAGCCCCTTCACCACCGCTGCGTAGCCCCGGCTGGCCCGGACGATCTCCCCATTGGTAAGTACCACATCGTAGCCGTGGCCTTCGCGGTAAATCTCGCGGATGGCCGAGCGGTTGATGATCGTGGAGCGGTGGATGCGCAGGAACTTTTCCGGATCCAGCCGGCTTTCCGTCTCCCCCAATCCGTAGGCGCTCAGGTAGGAGCGCTCGCTGGTGACCAGGGCGGAGTAATCGCCTTCCGCGCGGACGTACAGCAGGTCGGCAACGGGCAGGGCGACGTACTTGCCGCCCCGCTCCACGAGAATGCGATCGGGATAGCGGGTGGGGGAAGCTTCTTCGCGCAGTTGCTGCACCAGCCGCGCGACGTTGGGCTGCCGGCTATCGATGCGCTCCCGGACGCGGGCGATGGCTTGCTGAAAACGCTCGGCCGTGTAAGGCTTGAGCAGGTAATCGACGGCGTGGAGCTCGAAGGCCTCCAGCGCATAGCGATCGTAAGCCGTACTGAACACCACCAGCGGCAGTTCCTCCAAACTGGCCAGCACTTCCAGGCCGCTCATGCCTGGCATCTGGACGTCCAGAAAAACCAGGTCAGGGCGGTAAGCCCGGATGCGCGCCAGCGCCTCCACGCCGTTGGTGGCTTCGTCAACAATCTTCAGGTCAGGATACGCTTGCAAGTACTCCCGGAGCAGTTTCCGGGCCGGGGCTTCGTCGTCGATCAATAATACGGTCTGGGGCATAGCGCAGGGGGATGGTAAAAACACAGTGGGTGCCGGCGGAGTCGGAGTAGATGGAGAGGCTGGAGCCGTAGAGCAGGGCCAGGCGGCGGCGGGTATTGGCCAGGCCATAACCGGCGCTGTGTTCGGTCTTCGCCACATCGCAGGGTTTGCCGGTATTGAAAACGCTCAAGGTCAGGGCCTCCCCGCTGGCGCTGGCGGCGATGACCACCTCTCCACCAATGATGCTGGGGGCGATGCCGTGGCGCACCGCATTTTCTACCAGCGGCTGCAACAAGAGGGGGGGCACGAGGGCCTGGCGCAGGGGATCGTCGGGCGCAACAAGAATGCTGAAAGTGATGCGTTCCCCGAAGCGGGCCTGCTCCAGACGGAGGTAATCACTGACAAAATCCAGCTCTTCGCCCAGGGCAACGTATTCCCGACGGTTGGCCACCAGCTGGTAGCGAAACAGGTCGCTGAGCTGGGCAATCATCCGGCGGGTGTCCTCCTGCCCGGGTCCGGTGCTGGCGCTGATGGCGTTCAGGGAATTGTAGAGAAAATGGGGATTGAGCTGGGCCTTGAGGGCATTGAGCTCGCTTTGCAGGGCCAGCTGGGCGTTTTCAACCCTGGCCATTTCCGTGCGGGTAAAGTTGTGGTAGTAGTGCCAGGCGTGGAAAATACCGAATTGCAGCGTGTAGAATAGTCCGGGGATGTAAACGTCCCACCACTCCCCCGAACCCGAGAGGTGGTTCTTCTCGGTCCAGTTGTCAATGATCCAGTAGTAAGTCAGTTGCCAGCCTTTGATCCAGAAGGGCATCAGCACCAGGTTCAGGAGCAACTTCGTATCCAGCCGCCAGTGGCCAAACACCCGGAAAGTGAGGTAGCAGACGGGGACGGTAAAGAGCGCCTTGAGGGGGTAATCCAGGTAAATGATCCCCCAGCTCGGTCTGGCATCCGCGTACTGGGAGGTAAACGATAGGTAGAGCGAAAACATGTAGAACCCGGCAAAGCCCAGGTAGAGCAGGAAGAGCAAAAGCCATTCCCGCAGGGTTGCGCTCCGGGGTGAATGCGTCATTGGCCGGCAGGTTTGCGGAGGGTGGAGAAAGCCAGAAGTGCGGAGGCACAAAGTAGTCAATCTCCCCAATCCGTCGGGCGCTCTTTCGGTGAGTGGCCAGTTGGGGTGGTTGGGGGGCCAATGAGCGAATGCGTGACCGCCGGAAGCAGCAGCGCTAGCTAATGAGCGAATGCGTGACCGCCGGAGGCAGCAGCGCTAGCTAATGAGCGAATGCGTGAATAAGCGAATGCGTGAATGAGCGAATGCGTGAATGAGCGAATGCGTGAATGAGCTGCCGCACGAAACATGAGCTGCCGCACCAGACAGCCCTGCTAATGAGCTGCCGCACGAAACATGAGCTGCCGCACGGGATTGCCGGGGCGCTACTGCATAAACGTCGTAGATAACACCGCCATAAATATAGGCCACCGTTGCTCCTTAATCCCTTCCCTTGCACCTGCGACCGCGCCTATTCCTTGCGGTAGCCATTAGCTAGCGCTGCTGCCTACGGCGGTCACCCATTCACACATTAGTAGTAGCAAAGAGCCGGCGCAAACGGTACTTCCCCGAAATGTGGGTCGCGGCAATGAGTAAACCTCCCATGATGGCGATGTTTTTCATGAAAAAGATGCTCTGCAGGCGGTACGCATTAGAGCTCGGCTCCTCAGCCCAGAAGTCGTGGACGATGAAGGTGAGCGGGATCCAGTAGATCAGCAGCAGCACTGCACCGAGGCGCATGCGGTAGCCAAAAAGAATGGTTAGCGCCCCGAAAAGGAGCAAGAGAATGGCTCCGTAGAGGAAAAAATCCTGGTTCCAGGTAAGGCCATAAATGGTCATGGCCTCCTTGTTCAACCGTTCGTAGGCGAAGTAGTCGTACGCTTCAAAAAAGAAGATGAACGAGAGCAAAATGCGCCCCACCAAGTCAAAAATGTCTTTCATGCCGCGAAGATACGGCCGGGGGATTTGCCGGGGTGCCCGGGGTAGCCCGGCGGCGTGCTGCAAGACAAGACGGGGCATTGGGTCCGGGCGATGGGCCTTCCAAAGCCAACAATCGCTTACCTTTGGGCGACCCCAAAACCGTGCCTAGTGATGCGTCTGCTCCTTCTCTTTTTCTGCGGCTGCCTGCTGGCCGCCTGTAACCGCCAAACGGCGGCCGTGGCCAGCGTGCCCTCCCCCACCCCCGTGGCCAAGGCCCAGCCTACGCCAGCCCCCTTCCGCCCCGGCCTGGGCCCCACGGCCAACGATACGAGCCTGCTGTGGCGCATCGAAATGCCCGGCGTGGCCCAGCCCAGCTACCTCTTCGGCACCATTCACCTGATCCCCGAAAAAGACTACTTCCTGCCCGGCCGCGTCGTCAAGGCCATCAACGACAGCGAAGCGGTATTTTTTGAGATCGACCCCCGCGACATGCAGAATCCCGCCAAAATCATGGGCCTGCTCACCCGCATCAACATGCGGGGAGACACCAGCCTGGAGGACCTGCTCGAACCGGAAGCCTACGCCACCGTCGAAAATTATTTCACCGAATCGGGCCTGCCTTTTTTCATTTTCAAGCGCATGAAGCCCCTTTTCCTCTCCGCAATGGTCGGCCAGGACCTCGAAGCCATGCAGGGGGGCGAGGGCATGACGGCAGGGGGCATGAAAAGCTACGAAATGGAACTCACCGAACTGGCCGAAGCGGGCGGCAAAAGCATCGGCGGACTGGAAACAATGGAGTTCCAGCTGGGCCTTTTTGACTCCATCCCCTACCGCGCCCAGGCCACCATGCTCTACGAAGCGGTGGTGGCCGACCAGGGCAGCGAGACCGGCGATTTGCCCTCCGAAATGGAGCGGCTCGTGGCCATTTACCGCCGCCAGGCCGTCGCCGAACTGGCCAGCACCATCACCGAGGAAAGCGCGGGCGTCGCCCGTTTCGAAGAGCTGCTGCTCACCAAACGCAACGCCAATTGGGTGCCCATCATCCAGCAAAACATGGGGGCGCTCAACGCAGGTGCAGGGTTTTATGCGGTGGGAGCAGGGCACCTGGGCGGCGACCGTGGCGTGATTGCCCTGTTGCGCTCCGCCGGACTTACGGTGGAGCCTGTTTACTAGTGGCAAGACCCTTGGGCGTTTTAGACCATGGATTGCCTTGGAATTTGCCCAGGGTAGGTGGCAATCAAAACCCTACTAAAAATTGCTCCCTATCCCCCGCAGCCGTATCTTCGTAGGGTAAAATAAAGGATTATGGCATTATCAGATAAATACATTAATCCCCTGACTGACTTTGGGTTTAAAAAGTTGTTTGGAGAGGAGGTAAATGAAAAAGAGCGGGAACTTTACGAGGATAGCTTGAAGTATTATCGAGACCTCAAAAATGTAGTAGATACAGCATTTGAGGAGGGCGAGGTGAAAGGAAAAATCGAGAGCAAGACAGAAATTGCCAAAGGAATGAAAGCAGATGGTGTCCCCAATGAAAAAATCGCTCAATACACCGGATTATCTACAGAAGAAATTGAGAACCTCTAGCAGACACCACAATTCTCCAAACACCATACGCCTGCGGTAGGCATAACACAGACCACCCTCGGTAAATACTTGACTATTTCCCATTCTCCCGCACTTCCCTCTCCTTCCACCCAGCCTCGTTATGGCGGGCGGTGGACTATAAATGAACCTGTAAAAGCGGAAGAGATTAACGCCATCTTTCCCCCGCCCAGTCCAATTTCGTGCCCATGCAACTGACCATCCTAAAAATCGGCGGCAACGTCTTAGACCAGCCCGCTGCCCTGCACGATGCCCTCGATTATTTTGCCGCGCTGCCCGGCGCGGCGGTACTCGTCCACGGCGGCGGCAAGAAAGCCAGCCAGGTCTTGCGTGAGCTGGGCCACGAACCAGTGATGATCGACGGACGGCGCATTACCGACGCCGCTACCCTGGAGATCGTCACTATGGTCTACGCCGGCCTGCTGAACAAAGACCTCGTCGCCCAGCTCCAACGGCGGGGCTGCAACGCCATCGGCCTGAGTGGGGCCGACGGCAACAGCGTACTGGCCACCAAAAGACCGGTAAAAACGATCGATTACGGTTTTGCGGGGGATGTGCAGGCGGTCAATGCCGTTTTGTTGGCGGGATTGCTGGACCTGGGGCTGCGGCCCGTCCTTTGCCCCATTACCCACGACCAACGCGGGCAATTGCTCAACACCAACGCCGATACCATTGCCAAGGCTACGGCTACCGCGCTGGCCACCCACGGCTACCAGGTATCGCTGCGCTACTGTTTTGAATTGCCGGGGGTCTTGCGCGACCTCCACGACCCGGCTTCCGTCATCCCCGAGTTGAACCCCTCGCTTTACGCCGACGCCCTGGCCGACGGCAGCATCGGCGGCGGGATGATCCCCAAGCTGGACAATGCCTTCGCCGCCGTTGCCGCTGGCGTCAGCGAAGTCATCATCGGCGATCTGGCTGCGCACCGGGCGGGGCGGGGTACGCGTTGCCGGGCGGATGGGTAGCGCCGGTTCATGGGGTCGCTGGGGGAAGCTGACGACGGCCCAATAGCAAAAAGACCAACAAAAAGCACCCAAGCAACCGGCGGAGAGCATAACTTTACCCGCATGTCCAAACAGATCAAACACGTCGCCATCGCTGGCAACATCGGTGCCGGTAAAACCACGCTTTGCACGCGCCTGGGGCAGCACTTCGGCTGGGATGTTCACTACGAAAGCGCCGACGACAACCCCTACCTCAGCGACTTCTACAACGACATGCAGCGCTGGAGCTTCAACCTCCAGGTCTACTTCCTGCACAACCGCTACGCCCAGATCCTCCGCATCCAGGAAGGCGAACGGACCGTTATCCAAGACCGCACCATCTACGAAGACGCCCACATCTTCGCGCCCAACCTCCACGACATGGGGCTGATGACGCAACGGGACTTCGACAACTACACCAAGCTGTTCGAAACCATGACCAAGCGCATCTCCCCACCCGATCTGCTGATCTACCTGCGCGCGGGCATCGGCACCCTGGTGGCCCACATCGAAAGCCGGGGGCGGGACTACGAAGGCAGCATGTCGTTGGATTACCTCAAGAAGCTCAACCGCCGCTACGAAGACTGGATTTCGACCTACCGCGACGGCAATATCCTCATCATTGACGTAGACACCATCGACTTTGCCAACAAGGCCGAAGACCTCGGCAAGGTGGTCGAGAAAGTCCAGGCCAAACTCCACGGTCTCTTCGAAGAAGTCTAAATCCCCCAGCATGGACCTCAACGCCGACCTGGGAGAATCCTGGTACCACCAACGGATCGGGAACGACGAGGCCCTGATGCCGCTGCTGGACAGTTGCAACGTCGCCTGCGGTTTCCACGGCGGCGATGCGCTGACGATGCAAAAGACGATCGACCTGGCCCTCCGCCACGGGGTAAACATCGGGGCCCACCCGAGCTACCCCGACCGCAAGAATTTCGGGCGCAGGGTCATTCTTATGCCTTTGGAAGCGCTGGAAGCCCTCCTGCTTTACCAAATCTCGGCCCTGCGCGGCATGCTGGAGGTGGCCGGAGGGACGCTCCACCACGTCAAACTCCACGGCGCCCTCTACCACTTTGCCGGCGGCGACGCGGCGGCGGCTAAGGTGGTCGTGAGGGTCGTCAAATCCCTGGGCATCCCCATCCTCTACGGCTTGCCCGGCAGTGCTTTGGCGGCGGAGGCCCATGCTGCCGGCCTCGACTTTTGGCCGGAGGGTTTCGCCGATCGCCGGTACGACAATTCCCTGCACCTGCGGCCGCGCGATAAAGATGATGCCCTTCTGGAGGATCCCGCTGCCGCCGCCGAACAGGTGCGGCTGCTGGCGCGCTCGCAGCTCGTCCGGGCCCACAACGGAGATTTTTACCCGCTGTCCGTAAAAACCATCTGCCTCCACGGCGATCATCCCGGCGCGGTGGCGCGGGCCAGGGCCGTGCGCGAGGTGCTGGGACCAAGAAAAAAGTAGGATGGAGCAACCCCTGTTTTCCATCGTCATCCCCACCCACAACCGCGCCGCCCAGCTCCCGGCGGCCATCCAGAGTGTGCTGGACCAAAGCTACCCGCACTGGGAACTCATCGTCGTTGACGACGGCTCTACGGACGGTACCGCCAGCACCGTTGCCGCCTTCACCGACCCCCGCATCCGCTACCACTACCAGGAAAACCGCCAACTCAACGGGGCCCGCAACAGCGGCGTAGGACTGGCCCGGGGCGAATTTCTGGGCTTTCTGGACGACGACGACCTCCTGCAACCCGGGCACCTGGCCGTGCTGCACGCCGCCATGCGGGAAGACAAATTTCAGCACCCGATTTACCGCAGCGGACTGATCCTGCGCGGCAAAAGCGAAGAGAGGGGCGTCAATTACGTCAATGGCCAGGACGCGCTCGCGCAGTACTGGGCCCACCCCGCCGGACTGTTCGGGATGCTGATTCGTCGCGACCTGCTGCGGGCCAGGCCCTTTGATGAAGACCTGCTGTTGCTCGACGATTTCCTTTGGCTGAGCGCGGTTTTGGTGGAGCATCCGCTTTATCAGGTGGCGGCGCACACGGCCGTGGTCAACCTCCACCCCGCACAACGCAGCGCGACTTACCTGGACGAACAACGGCTGCAAGACAACATCCGCCGACTGGCCGCAGCCTACAACCTGCCGGGGGTGCCGCAGCGGGTGCCGTTTGAGTTTTACCGCCGGCAGGTGGTTCATCAGCACCTGCACTTCACCCGGCAGCTGGAGCGGAATGGGCAGCTTAGGGCGGCTTTGGGGAGCTGGTGGAAGGCGCTTTCTTATGCGCGGTGGGGGGATTGGCGGGAGCTGGGAGCTACGTTGGGGAAGGTTTTTTTCGCTCTTTTTTAGCGCTTCGCTCTTTTTTTGAACCACTACATATACTAGGGTAAAGAGCTTCGCTCTTTTTTTTGAACCACTAAGTTCACTAAGAGCACTAAGAGCAACTAAGGGAGCTTCGCTCTTTTTTGAACCACTAAGTTCACTAAGCAACACTAAGATTTTTTCTTAGTGCCCCTTAGTGAACTTAGTGCTCTTAGTGGTTCAAATACGAGAAGCGAAGCTCCCGAAAAAACAGAGGAGGATTAATCCTCATCAATCACCGCATCATCGATAAGGCTATCCCCATCCCCGTCGGAGTCGGTGAAACCAGTGATCATGCCGCCTTCTTTTTTCGGCTTTGCATTCGGGTCGGTCTTGATGGTCATGTCCTTGCCGCCTTCGTTGTGGTAATCGCCTTTGGCAAAACGATCGGCGCGATCGAAGAAAGAATCGGTACCGCCCAGGACGGACTCGGAGGTATCGCGGGCGCTTTCCTTGCCGTCGAAGGCGCGGGCGCGGGCTTCGGCCTGTTCGGCGGCGCGTTTGGCTTCTTCGATGCTTTCCTCGAGTTTCATTTTCTCTGCCTCGGTGTTGGCGTAGGTGACGAACTCATTGAATTTGCCTTTCATGTCGGCGCCCATTTCGGCGGCGCGGCTGAGGAGTTCGTCGCCTTTTTCCAGGACTTTGGCGCCTACTTCCTCACTGACTTCACCTACTTTTTCGGCCAGTTTACCGGCCTGTTCTTTGGCGGCGGCACCGGCTTTGGCGGCCCCATCAAGGGCGGAGCTGGCGGCGGCACCGATGGATCCGGCAGCTTTGGAGAACTTGCCCGGCTCGTCTTCGATGAGGTCTTCCTCGAAGTTGATCTTTCCCTTGGGGGCTTCGGTGGGGGAAGTGGGGACGAGGTCGCCCAGGTCAAAGTCTTCGCTGAAATCCAGGGGGTCGGTGGGGGGGGCGGGTTTGGTTTTGAGTTCGTCGAGCTGGCGGTTGACGGATTCGCTGGCTTTGTCCTTGAGTTCTTTGCCTTTGTCTACCGCCGCATCGGCATCGCGCCAGATCTTATCGCTGAGGTCTTCGAGGGCATCTTTGCCTTTGGCGATGTAGCCGGGGGCTTTTTCCATCAACTCGCGGGCGGCTTCTTTGGTGGTGTCCAGCAGGTCTTCGCTGGCGCTGGCCAGGTCGTCGCCCACTTGTTTGGCCGCCTCCCCTGCTTTACTGGCCTGGTGCTTGGCGACGGATTTGGCTCCGAAGAAAAGTTTTTTGAGATCGTTGAAAACCGGCATGACAGATGGATTGAAACGCTTGATGATGGTGAAGGGAGGTGAATGAGCAACTGCCCCGTTGCCCGGCCGGCAGCCGGAGCAGAGGGACTGTTGAAACGTCCCCAAGGTAGCGATTCGCTCACATTCGCCGAATTGTTTTCGACGAAAGCCGCCAATTCTTCCACTTAGCTTGCTCAAAACGCAAGAGGGGGAGCACCCACACTTGCGGATGCTCCCCCTGCTCGGAAGACAAAGCTGATGCCTGGATTAGAACATCATCAGCGTTGCATCGCGCTTGGCGACTTTCTTCTTCTTGCCCTTGGTTTGCTCGGCCAGTTTGACGGCGGAGTAGGCGTTGGCCAGGCCACCGGTGGCGGAGAGCTCGCCGAAGCTGATCAGCTCCTCGTCGCTGCCGGGCTTTTTCACCTGGAGGGTGACGGGCAGGGCGGATTCGAGGATGACTTCACGGACTTGCTGGGCGGTCAGGTCGGGGAAGTAGCTGCGCAGCAGGGCGGCGATGCCGGCCACCATTGGTGCGGCCATGGAGGTCCCGCTGTTCGTTTCGTATTCGCTGCCGGGGACGGTAGAGTAGATCCGGTGGCCGGGGGCGAAGACGTCGACGTAGCTCTTGTTGTAATTAGAGAAAGACGCTGCCAGGTCTTCGTTGTAGTTGGAGCTGGCCGCACCTACCTCGATCCAGGTCTTGCTGGTTTTCTTCTTGCCTTCGTAGGTGTCGTTGGGGTAGTTGTTTTCCAGCGTCAGCATTTTGCCGTCGTTGCCGGCGGCGTGGACGAGCAGGACGTCGTTTTTCTCGGCGTACTTCATCGCTTCGTCTACGGCGCCTTTGTAGGGGCTGTAGCCTTTGCCGAAGCTCATGTTGATGACGGAAGCACCGTTGTCCACGGCGTAACGGATGGCGTTGGCCACGTCTTTATCGCGCTCGTCGCCGTTGGGGACGGTGCGGACGGACATGATGCGGACCGTAGCGCCACCGATGCCGTCAACGCCGATGTTGTTGTTGCGCACGGCGGCGATGATGCCCGCTACGTGGGTACCGTGGCCGGCGTCGGGGCCGGTGACGTCGTTGTTGCCGTAGTTGCGGTCGTCGAGGTTGCCGGGGTTATCACCGACGATGCTGCGGGCGTCGAAGTCAACGTTGTAGTTGTACTCCACCTGGCCTTTCAGGTAGTCGAGGTAGCCGGAAAGCTCTTCGTAGAGGGAAGCCATGCTACCACCCTGGGCGGCGGCACCGGCGACGATGCTCTTGATCTGGTTGAGCATCATGTCCTGGGTTTCCAGGCCAGCGACGTCTTCGGCGGTGATGTCTTCGACGGGCTTGCCGATCTGGGCGATCATCTTATCGATGCCGGCGGAGATGGCCGTGATCTGGGCGTAAGTGGGGGCGAGTTCACCGACTTTCTCGTCGATGATCCGCTTGTATTCCACGTAGTCGTCGTACTCCGCTTTTTCGTCCTTGCTCAGTCCGTCGCGGTTGCGGTTGTTATATTTTTTGTGGTAGGTGTTGTAGAGGCGGACAATCTCGAGGTTCTCGTAGTTGACGTTTTCCCCATTTTTGCCGCCGATGAAGTTCCAGCCGTGGATGTCGTCCACGTAGCCGTTGTTGTCGTCGTCGATGCCGTTGCCGGCCACTTCGCCGGGGTTGGTCCAGATGATGGATTTAAGGTCTTCGTGCTCGACGTCCACGCCGGAGTCGATGACGGCCACGACGACCGTTTGGGCTTGTTTGCCCTGCAGGTAGGCGTGGGCTTTTTTGGCGCTCACGCCGGGGAAGGAGTCTTCCGTGCGGTCCAGGTCCCACCAGTTTTGGGGAGCTTCCATCTGGGCCACCAGCGCGGTAGAAAGCAGGAGGAGGGCGAAAAAGAGTAGTTGTTTCATGCGGTTGGCTTAGAATTAGCCCGCAAAGTAAGCGCTTTCGCGGCGCATTACCCGGCGGATTGGCGGAAAGGACTACCAAAATGGCTTCCCCGCCGACGAATTATTGCGGTTTGACGATAAACGTCGCCCCGGGCCACGGTGGTCCTTAAGGAAATTTTAAAGTTTGGGGCCCGGGCCTTCCCTTGCTCCCTGTCCTGACTCCCCCCTTCGGGGGGTCGGGGGGGAGCACCTGCGTCCGCGCCCTCCTGGTTCAAACAGCAGAATTGGGCGCGGACGCAGGTGCAAAGGAAGGACGAAGGAGCAATGCCGTATCTTCGCCCCATGACTTTTGAAGATCTTAACCTGAACAAGCCCCTGCTCAGCGCCCTGGACGACCTCGGCATCACGACGCCCACCGCCATCCAGGAAAAGGCTTTCGGGCCGATCATGGCGGGCCGCGACGTGGTCGGCATCGCCCAAACCGGTACGGGGAAGACCTTCGCCTACCTGCTGCCGAGCCTGCGGCTGTGGCAATTTACGAAGTCGCCCTACCCCCAGATTTTGATCATTGTGCCGACGCGCGAGCTCGTTTTGCAGGTCGTCGGGGAGGTCCGCAAGCTCTCCGCCTACCTCAATCTGGAAGTCGTCGGCGTCTACGGCGGCACCAACCTGAAGGTCCACAAGGCCGAGGTGGAAGTGGGCCTGGACGTCATCGTCGGCACCCCCGGCCGCCTGGTCGATCTGCTCAAAGACGGCATTCTGAAGCTCAAGCAGGTCAAGCGCCTCATCCTCGATGAGGTGGACGAGATGCTCGACCTTGGCTTCCGCGCCCAGCTCAACGACATCCTCGAATTCCTGCCCCGCAAGCGCCAACACCTCTTCTTCTCGGCCACGATGATCGACGAAGTGCTGGAAACCATCCAGCAGTTTACCGACCACTTTGAGGTGGTCGAAGCCGCCCCCTCCGGCGCGCCGCTGGAGAACATTGACCAATATGGCTACGCGCTGCCGAACTTCAATTCCAAGGCCAATTTGCTGGAGCACCTCCTGCAAACGGAGGCCGGGTTCCGCAAAGTCCTCGTTTTTGTGAGCACCAAAAAGCTGGCCGACATCCTCTACGAGCGCCTGGAACCCACCTTCGGCGAAGCCCTGGGGGTGATCCACTCCTCCAAGTCCCAAAACTTCCGCTTCAATACCGTGGCGGCCTTCGAGGCCGGCACCTACCGCTGCCTGATTGCTACCGACCTGGTGGCGCGCGGCCTGGACGTCTCAGCGGTCACCCACGTCGTCAACTTCGACGTCTCCGACACCGCCGAAAAACACATCCACCGCGTGGGCCGCACCGGCCGGGCTGAAGAACAGGGGGTGGCGATCACCTTCCACGCCCCGGAGGATGCGGAGGCGCTGGCCGCCATCGAGGCGCTGATGGGCCGCAGCATCCCCACCCTCCCCCACCCCGCGCCGCGCCTCCTCTCCGACGAGCTCATCGCCCTGGAGCAGGAACCCGAATACGTGGCGGAAAACACGGTGTTCATCCGCCCCGCCCCGGAAAATGCGGCCTTCCACGAAAAGAGCCTCAAAAACCAGAAAGTGAACGTCCGCGTGGGCCGCCGCGACAAAATGATGGCGAAATACAAAAAACCACAGACCAGGGGGCAGAAGCCAAGGGGGAAGAAGAAGGGGCGGAAGAGTTGAGGATTTAATATTCAATGGTCCGCTGCGATTTCAAGCTGCTCTAGCGGCGTAGTTCCTGACCTCCGCCAGTACCTCTTGACTTTTTGGCAGGTTCGGGTCAATCCCACACCTGCTGAAAATGCGTAAAGCCAAGCGCTCATTGGTATAGGCAGTTGTAATATCAGCCATGGAAAATGCTCCGCGTTCAAGGTCGGGAACCGCTAAGTGGTGGGCAGCTTTAGCCAAATTAACTACCGTTAGCGCGCAGTTGACGTGGAAGTCGATCTTAAGCCAATCACGCCCTTGCCCCTCTTCTAAACCGCTGAACTGCTTGCCATCGCGGAAAATGAATTCTTGTTGGTAACGACAGCGGTAAGCATGGACAATTTGTTCGGCTGGCTGATCAACATCGGTGCTCATGTATACCTTCACAGACTTGATTTTGTTTTTTTCGTCAAGTTGGTGTATAACCACGATACGGATTTTTAATCCTGCTACTTTTAGTTGAACCACGCCCGTCCAAGCAACGGTTTGAGGTGAACTCAGCGCTTCCACTCGACTAAATACGGCAGGATCAAGGTTAAATAAGTTGACAAAGCCAGCATATTCCTTAGGCCGCCCTTTTGACTTTTGTGGTCCGCTGTAGTAGTAGCGCAGACTGACGTTTTTACGCAAGCGGGAGACTACATGAAAACCTGCATTGACAACGCGTTGGATGAATGGATTTCGGGAAAAGTACGCATCGACTACCACGTATTTACTGATCTGGAGCAGTTCGTCAGCCCGTTGCTCAAGGATTTCGGCATAATAATCCAGCAAAGATT
>NZ_JACSIT010000037.1 GCF_014349155.1 Neolewinella lacunae | reverse complement strand
AATCTTTGCTGGATTATTATGCCGAAATCCTTGAGCAACGGGCTGACGAACTGCTCCAGATCAGTAAATACGTGGTAGTCGATGCGTACTTTTCCCGAAATCCATTCATCCAACGCGTTGTCAATGCAGGTTTTCATGTAGTCTCCCGCTTGCGTAAAAACGTCAGTCTGCGCTACTACTACAGCGGACCACAAAAGTCAAAAGGGCGGCCTAAGGAATATGCTGGCTTTGTCAACTTATTTAACCTTGATCCTGCCGTATTTAGTCGAGTGGAAGCGCTGAGTTCACCTCAAACCGTTGCTTGGACGGGCGTGGTTCAACTAAAAGTAGCAGGATTAAAAATCCGTATCGTGGTTATACACCAACTTGACGAAAAAAACAAAATCAAGTCTGTGAAGGTATACATGAGCACCGATGTTGATCAGCCAGCCGAACAAATTGTCCATGCTTACCGCTGTCGTTACCAACAAGAATTCATTTTCCGCGATGGCAAGCAGTTCAGCGGTTTAGAAGAGGGGCAAGGGCGTGATTGGCTTAAGATCGACTTCCACGTCAACTGCGCGCTAACGGTAGTTAATTTGGCTAAAGCTGCCCACCACTTAGCGGTTCCCGACCTTGAACGCGGAGCATTTTCCATGGCTGATATTACAACTGCCTATACCAATGAGCGCTTGGCTTTACGCATTTTCAGCAGGTGTGGGATTGACCCGAACCTGCCAAAAAGTCAAGAGGTACTGGCGGAGGTCAGGAACTACGCCGCTAGAGCAGCTTGAAATCGCAGCGGACCATTGAATTAAGACTAAGCACAATGAAATTGCCCACCCAGATATTCCCATTACTTTTTCTCGCTTGCTTACACTTCTCCTGCGCGCGAAGCGAAGATACACGGGAACAGACTAATGCACCAGACCCGAAGGAAATGATGATCAGAATCGCCGAAATCGAGGTGGATTCCGCATATTTAGACGATTATATCGCCATCCTGAAAGAGGAGGCGGCTGCTTCCGTCCTATCAGAGCCTGGGGTTATCTGTATATACCCCATGTTCCAACGGGAAACTCCCAGTGCCGTAAGGTTGCTGGAGATTTACGCAAGCCAAGCGGCTTACGAGTCGCACCTACAATCACCACATTTTCTGCATTACAAATCCGCAACACGCCACATGGTCAAGTCGCTCAACTTAATTGATATGGAAGCAATTGACCCACTTTCGATGTCGCAAGTGTTTGCCAAGGTCCACGCCCCCCAGGTCGAGTGAAGTTCTCCCCTAGGCGGTGTGATGTCAAGTCTTTCCCGACTTAGTCCCTCTTCGTGTCCTTAGTGGTTCAAAAAACCTGCGAAGCAGGGAAAATGACTAGAAACTCCTCGCCGGACCGGAGGTCTTGATCCAGTTTGCTGCGACGTGGAACGCCTTGACCTCACATCATCCCGAAGCGGGCTTTGACGGCGGAGCTGGCCAGCAGGTAGACTTTCTTGCCATCGGGTACGCGGATGCGCTCGTCGGCCACCTGCCGGGCGGGGGCATTTTTTATTTTCTGGAAGAGCTTGGTGTAGTACACGTAGGCGAGGTAAACCCCCAGGCGGGCGCTGGTGGGCAATTGTTTGATGCCGGTGTAGGCGTGGTCGAAGTCGGCTTTGATATCGGCTTCGATTTCGCGCTTGGTAGCGCAGTCGAAGTGCTGGTAATCGACGCCGGGGAAGTACACCCGGCCGCGCTCTTCGTAGTCGGATTTGATGTCGCGCAGGAAATTGATTTTCTGGAAGGCCGAGCCCAGGGCGCAGGCGGAAGCTTTGAGCCGGTCGTACTCGGCCACGTCTCCATCGACGAAGACCTTAAGGCACATCAGCCCCACGACTTCCGCCGAGCCGTAGATGTACTGCTTGTAGAGCCCGTCGTGGTAGGTCGAAAACTCCAGGTCCATGGCCATGCTATCGAGGAAGGGGTCGATCAGGTCGCGGCCGATGCCGTAGCGGTTGGCCACTTCCTGAAAGGCCTGCAAAACGGGGTTAAGGCTGATGCCTTCTTCGAGCGCCAGGTAGGTATCGCGCCGGAAGCGGGCCAGGAGCGTCGCCTTGTCTTTGTCGTGGAAGGTATCGACAATTTCATCGGCGAAGCGCACGAACCCATAGATGCCGTAGATGGGCTCCCGCAGGGGTTTATCAAACACCCGAATGCCCAGGCTGAAACTGGTGCTGTAGCGGCGGGTGATCAAAGAAGCGCACTCGCGGCAAACTTGTTGGTAAAGGCTAAGCATAGGTTTTTGGATTGGGGGTTGGGGCGCTGAGGCCTTTGGCCCCGGTCAGGGTCCGGTGAATGTCTTGCGCCACCACTTCGCCGGAAATGATGCTGGGGGGCATGCCCGGCCCGGGGGTAGTGAGCTGGCCCGTGTACCACAAGTTACGCAACTTACGGCTGCGGAGCTTTGGCTTGAGAAAGGCCGTCTGCCCCAGGGTATTGGCCAACCCGTAGGCGTTGCCCCGGTAGGCGTGATAATCCGCTTTGAACTCCCGGTGGGCAAAGGCCCGGCGGTAAACGACGTGGGGCCGGATGTCTATCCCCGTCCGCAGCGCAAAGCGTTCGCACATCAGGTTCCAGTAACGTTCGCGGGCTTCGTCGGTATCGTCCAGATCGGCGGCCAGGGGCAGGAGGAAGAAGAGGTTTTCCTGCCCCGCAGGCGCTACGCTGGGGTCCGTAACGGAGGGAGCACACACGTAGAAGAGGGGGTCAGCGGGCCAGGCGGGTTCCTCGTATATTTCGTGGGCGTGGCGCGCAAAGTCCGCATCGAAAAATAAGGTGTGGTGGTGGATGCCGGGCACCTTGCGGTCCAGCCCCACGTAAAAGAGCAGGCTGGAGGGAGCCATCACGCGCTTTTCCCAGTAGGCCGGGCTGTAGACCCGGTCTTGGGGATCCAGCACCTCCTGCTCAAAGTGGTGGTAGTCGGCTCCGCAGACGAGGACGTCGGTGGGGTACCGCTGCCCGTCGGCGGTGAGCACTTCCTTCACCTGGCCGCCTTGGCTTACTACCTTTTGCACTTCTGCACCCGGGTGAATGGTCACGCCGAGCCCTTTGGCCACGGCCACCATGCCTTCAATAATTTTGAACATGCCGCCCAGGGGGTACCAGGTGCCCAGGCTCAGGTCGGCGTAGTTCATCAGGCTGTACAACGCGGGCGTCTTAGCGGGGGTGGCACCGAGAAACAGGACGGGAAACTCCAGCAATTGCCGCAGTTGGGGATGGCGGAAGAGCTTGCGGACGTAGCTGGCCATATCCGTCAGCATCTGCAATTTGAAGGCGGCACGGACTACGCGGAGGTCAGCAAAGTCGAGAATACTATGCCCGGGTTTGCGAACAAATTCGCCGAGGCCGACGCGGTATTTGTATGCTGCCTCGGAGAGGAACTTGCGGAGGTTGGCGGAGCTGCCGGGCTCCAGGCGTTCGAAGAGGGCAAAGAGCTCGGCGTCATTGGCGGGCACCTCCATGCGCTCGCCGGGGCCGAAGTAAATCTCGTAGCTCGGGTCCAGGCGTTGCAGGGTGTAATGTTCGGCGGCGGAGGAACCAAAGTCGTTGAAAAAATCTTCAAATACTTCCGGCATCCAGTACCAGCTGGGGCCCATATCGAAACGGAATCCTGCGGCCTCGAAGGTCCGCGCCCGGCCGCCCAGATCAGGGTTTTTCTCCAGGATACGCACCCGGTAGCCTTCGCGGGCGAGGTAGCAAGCGGCGGATAGCCCCGCAAATCCGGCCCCTACAACGGTAACTTGTTGTTGCAAAACAAACTGATTTTGGAGTGTAACGATATAAGCGGAAAGTGGTTTTGGCCCTACGCCACCCGGAAGGTATACTATCGGGCATGCAGGATGCCGTAAACCCCGCCTCCGGTAAAGTAAGACATTTCTGCTCCGCCCCACCCCCTCCCTCCTTTCACCTCCGTTGCGGGGCACCGCCTGGCAGCACCACTTCCGCCCGGCTCCGTATCTTCGCCCTATGTGGCGAAACCTTGCTCTACTCTTCTTCCTTTGCACCTGCGGCCGCGCCCAAGTGGCCCTGGCCCAACACCAGGACATTGATTTTAGCGCCGAGGTAAGCAAAGCGCGCACGTTCATCAACAGCACCGTGGAATACAGCCTGGTGCTGCGCAATGCCCAGGGCACTGATCTGGTGCCTCCGGCTTTCCGGGACTTTATCGTCTTACGCGGCCCGAGCCGCGCTATGGGTACCACCATCATCAACGGCGTGGGCAGCAGCCACCTCACCCACTCCTGGCTCCTCCAACCCAAGCGCGTTGGCGAGCTCACCATTGAAACGGCCACCATCGTAGCGGCGGGCCGCACCTACCGTGCCAACTCCAAAACGGTAGAAGTCCTGCCCGTCGATGCCGGCGCCGCCGCCCTGGCCCCCGATGATTTCCTGCGCGCGGAGCTCTCCACCGATACGGCCTACGTGGGCCAGCAGATCATCCTCGACCTCAACCTCTACTCCACTACCAACGTCATCTCCCGCAACCTGATGCAGGAGCCCGATTTTGCTGGCTTTTTCTCCCAGCCCCGGCGGCAGTACGACGGGCGGCCGCGCACCGTGATCGAAAACGGCCGCGAATACCAACGCCGCACCCTCGGCAGCCTCGCCCTTTTTCCTACCAAGAGCGGGCGCATCCGGATTGACCCCTACCGGATGGTGCTCGGTACGGTGCGCTACCGCAATTCCAGCACCTTTTCCCGTCGCTTCACCGAGCAAATCCCGCTGAATACCGATACCCTCTACGTGGAAGTTAAGGAGCTGCCCCAGCCGCGCCCCGCCGACTTCAGCGGTGCCGTTGGCAGCTACCGACTGGACGTGCAGGCCGACCGCGATCAACTGACCACCGACGATGCCCTGACGCTGCGCATCATCGTCACTGGCGAAGGCGACATTGAACGCCTTGACGCCTTCCCTCCGGTGAGCGACAAAGACTGGGACATCTACGACCCCGTCATTCTCCAGGAAGAGCTGCTGGACAGCCCCTCCGGTATGTTGGGCCGCAAGATTTTTGAGTACAAAGTAGTGCCCAAACGCGCGGGGCAGTATGACCTGCGGCCTGGCCTGACCTACTTCGATGTTGACAGCAACCGCTACGTGACCAACGCCCCTGCGGTCTTTCCCATCACCGTCACCGGCGGCACCGGGCAGGCGACTTACGAGATCGATACCCTGAGCGAAGAGGCGGCCAAACTGGTCTTACTGCCCGTGAGGGACCTCCCCGCAGGCCGCAGCTACGGCAGTGCTACCGCTTCCCGCTTCTACTACTGGCTGCTTTTCCTGCTGCCCTTGCTGGGGGCGGGCGGGGCCCTGGCCTGGCAGGCCTACCGCGCCCGGCAGGCGGGCCGCGACCCCGCCGAAGTAGCCCGCGCCCGCGCCGCCCAGGCCGCTACCCAACGCCTGAAAGGCGCTAAAGTCCACCTCGATGCCGTAGCACCCCGCCCCTTCTACGACGCCGTGGAAGGCGCGCTGTTCGGCTACCTGCGCGACCGTTTCAACCTCTCCGTAGCCAAGCTTAACCGCCGCAACGTAAGCGCCACGCTGCGGGACGCCGGCGCCGATGCCGCCCTGGCGGAACGTTACGACCGCCTGCTCCAACGCTGCGAAATGGCCCTCTACGCTGGCCAGGACCAAGCCGACGACCTGGCCGACACCTACCGCGCGGCAAGAGAGTTGATTGTGGATACGGAGCGGCAGGTGGAGTGAATGAGTGAATGAGTGAATGAGTGAATGCGTGAGTGGAGCTGCCGCAAGGGGGAAGCTTTCCTTCAAACCTTTCCCCTTTATTCCTTTCCCCCTTTCTTCATTCCCCTTATTCCTTTCCCCTTTATTCCTTTACCAATTTGCCTCCCTTTAGCGAGAGGTTTTGCGTGGGGACACAGCCAAGATGGGTTCGGGTGGGGACGCCCTCAGCAGTGTTTTTCGCGTAGCCCCATGTCACTGGTGTTTTCGGTGGGGATACCACCCTCAGCCGATTTTTTCGCGTAGCCCTGTACGGTAGCCTGTCGCTCGCGGTAGCATCATTCGCGCATTCACTCATTCGCGCATTCACTCATTCACTCCTTCGCGCATTCACTCATTAGCCACTTGCGGGCATTACCTTACCTTTGGCACCAGAGTTAACTCCGCCCAGCCATTGCTTTCCCTCTTCCGCACCAACCAAGCCTACGCCGGCCTTCTTTTGTTTCTGTACGCTCTGGTGTTGCAGCTTCCCCTTTTTTTGGGTGGCGGCGAGCCCAGACCGCCGTACACGGGGGGCGGGGTGCTGGGAACCTGGCTGATGGAGCAGCTGGCGCAGCACCGCAACTTTGCCCTGCTGCTGCCCGTCTTACTGGTGGGCGTACAAGGGGTTCAGGCCAACACGCTGGCCACACGGCACCAGCTGTCGCGGGTAGTCACTCAGTTTCCCGGCTTATTTCTGGTCCTGATGTGGGCGGTGGTGCCAGCTTTCCGGTGGCTGCACCCCATCCAGGTGGCCAATGTGTTTTTGCTTTTTGCACTCCTTTCGCTGGGCCGGCTTTACAAACGCAATGAGCCTGCCGTGGCACTGTTTAACGCGGGGGCCTGGTTGGGGGTCGCCTCACTTTTCTTCCCGGAGTACCTCTTTTTTCTGCCAGCCTTCCTCATTGGGGTGGGTGTTTTGGGGAGGCCCGAGCCCCGGAGTCTCCTGCAAGTGACGGTAGGATTACTCACGGTCTATTTCTTAATGGGCACCTGGCATTATTTCCGGGGGACTTTCGTAGGCTTCCTAACGCTCCAATTTTCCGTCATTGGCCTGGCCGACTTTATGCCTGCCACACCTTTTAGCCTGGCAGGACTGGCTTTGCTGGCACTCCTGATCCTGGTACTGATCACCCTTTCCGGCCGCATCCAGCGCCTGCTCAATATTGAGGGGAGCAAGGGGATAAACATCCAGTTCTGGGTGCTGCTTTCGTCCCTCACCCTGGTCCTTTTTGGTGCGACGGTCTACGCGTCCTTCGCGCAGGTGGCCGTTGTTCCCCTGGGCATTTTACTGGGCCTGGCCATCGTGGAAGCCCCGGTAGCGCGAGCCAATTTTTTCCATTTGCTCCTGTTCAGCGCCGCCCTGGTACCGGGATTGCTGTGGTAAGGGGCGCGGTCGCAGGTGCGCAGATCGGATGAGGAGCGAGGCGGACCTGAACGCAGGGCTGGACCGCAGGGTTATGCTTTTCGCCTAGTGGGCCAACCAGCAATTCCTGTTACACCTTAGTCTAGCCAGCGCGGTGCTGACGTCGACTTAATGTAACGATACTTACTGGTTGGCCCACCAGTACTATCGTTCTTCACCAACTTCTTTTTTACCATGAGCAATTTCTTGCAGGAATTCAGAAAATTTGCCGTCAAGGGCAACATGATTGACCTGGCCATCGGCGTCGTCATCGGGGCAGCGTTTAACCAGATCGTTGATGTCCTGGTCAAGCGCATCATCACTCCTCCCCTGGGCTATCTGACCACGGGCGTGGATCTTTCCGATCTTGAGTGGGTCCTTAAAGCTCCCGTCCTGGCCGCCGATGGTACTGTGACCGACCCCGGCGTTGTACTGGGCTACGGACTTTTGATTGAGGCCATGCTGGATTTTGCGATCGTCGCCTTTACCCTCTTCGTCGTTATCCGCCTCATCAATAGGCTCAAAGACCGCTCTGAAGACGAGACTAACAAAGAGGTGCCTACCCCGCGCGATATTCAGTTGCTGGTGGACATCCGCGACGAAATGCGGCGTTTCAATGCTTCCACTCCTCCGCCCAAAGCCGAAGCTGCGGAAGTGTAAGCGCTGGCTGGTCGGGAGATGGTAGGCTGGTTTTGGCTTGTCCCTGCTCCTTATCCGTTCTCCCCCTTTCGGGGGGTCGGGGGGGAGCACCTGCGGCCGCGCCCTGATTTTGGGTCTTAGAGCCAGTCGAACTCGCCTCCGCTGCTGGGCTTGGCATCGGGGTGACGGTTGCTGTCGTGGCTGGCGCTGAAGTCCCAGTCGTAACGGTCCAATTGGTGGATGCCGGCGCTGAGGAGGGCGATGGATGCCTCGATGTCCTGGCAGTGGGCCATTTCGGTACTCTGGTGCATGTTGCGCAAGGGGATGGAGATGGCCCCGACGATGGCTCCCTTGGTGCCGTAGCGCTGAATGGCCGCCGTATCGGTGCCACCGGCGGGCAAGAGTTCCAGCTGGGTTTTGATGCCTTCCCGGTGGGCGACGCCCTTGAGGTAATTGACCATGCGGTAGTCAGAAATGACCGAGCCGTCAATGACTTTAATGGCCGTGCCCTCGCCCAGGCTGGTGACGGTTTCGTGGGCGCTGGAGCCGGGTACATCGTAGGCAATCGTCACGTCGAGGCCGAAGCCAAAGTCGGGGTCAATGTGGGCGGTACTGGCCATGGCACCGCGCAGGCCCACTTCTTCCTGAACGGTGAAGGTAGCGTAGAGGTCGTAGGGCAATTCCTGGTCCCGCAGCCGCCGCAACGTTTCGATGAGGATGAAGACCGAGACCCGGTTATCCAAAGATTTGCTGGTGACGCAGTGGCCGATTTCGATCAGTTCCCGTTCGCGGCTGATCGGGTCGCCCACAGAAACGTAACGAGAGACTTCCTCTTTGCTCAGGCCGGTATCCACGAAATAGTCGGCCAGCGGAATGACGTTTTTGCGCTCTTCGGGCTTCATGATGTGGATCGGCTTGCAGCCCAGCACCCCGATGAGGTCTTTGCTGCCGTGGACGATAACGCGCTGGGCCGTCAGCGTCTTGGGGTCGAAGCCGCCGAGGGGAAGGAAGCGGAGGAAGCCCTTGTCGTCAATGTGGTTCACGATGAAGCCAATCTCGTCCATGTGGGCGGCTACCATCACCCGTTTAGCCACCCTGCCGCGGCGGATGGCCACCACGTTGCCCATGTTATCAATCTGGACTTCGTCGGCCAGCTCCTTGATTTCCCGTAAGACCAGTTCGCGGATTCTGCGTTCGAAACCAGAGACGCCAGGCGCTTCGCAAATGGCTTTAAGCAAGGAAATATTCAGCATGATGGCAGGTAGATTAGCCCCGTAAATGTAGGCATTGGCAACGCTTTGAACTAGGCTGGTGGACAAAAAAGCTCCACAACTACCAATCATTGGGCGATGGCCCTATATTTGCACCATCTCATGATCCTCGGTGGTCAGAACCGCAGTAGCGTCATAATCCCCCCCGCCTCGCGACCTTTTGTACCGCCTTACCATCTTAAACCTAGCCGTTTTTTTCTCTGGACCCGCTCCGGAGGTATCTTTTGCGTGTTGTGCCTCGTCTTAGCAGTCATCTCTCCTGGATTTTCCGCCTTTCGTTTTTCAGAAGTTTTATTATTCCCGTTTACACTATAGCAACAACACAACATGAAGGTTTTTTTCACTACTGTACTCCTCGCTCTGGGCGCTTTCGCCTACGGTCAGGTTACCATCAATCTCACGCAGGATCTCGTCCTTACGGAAACCCTGGTGATCAGCCAACCCACTACCTACAACGGCAATGGCTTCAGGCTCATCTGCGAAGGCTGTAACCCCGCCATTCGCGTGACCAACGGCGCAGAGGTCCACTTCCAGGACGTTATCTTCGCCAAGAGCTACGTGCGCTGGCTGCAGGTCGATAACCCCTACACCGGCCAGGTTACCTGGAACAGTAACCGGATGAAAGGATTCATCCGTGGCGAGCGGGGAGGCAACTAAGGATACTCCTCATACCTGCATTCTTTTAGGATAAGCTCGAAGCTGCTGCTGCGGCCTAGCCCTCCCTTTGCCTACGTTGCACTTTCTTCGCTGGATGGCCGGAGGAAGAATAAAACCTTATGCCTGCCCCCCTCTAAAACCAGTAGCCCAAATTGAAATACAACTCCCGGCCCGCGTTGCCGTGGGCGTAGGTGAGTTCAATGGGCCCCAGCGGAGAATCGAAACCGTAAGTGATGCGCCCCGCAGCCAGGAGATCGCGACGGACGGAACTGGGGATGGCCGCATCCAGGGTCAGGCGCGCCACCCGCCCCGCCAGCGTAAAGTAATGGCTCGCCTGACCTGGACGGATGCGGGCAAAAAATTCCCCCATCAGCAAGTCTTTGCCCGAGGCTTCGCCCAGGCGCAGACTCGGGAAGGCCTTGAAGTTGTTCATCAGGTTGCGGTTGTTGCTGCCCAGGTAATACCGGTAAGGCAAAGAGGGCTGATCCAGAAAACCGCCCGCCGTGAGTTCCATGCCCAGACTGAACGAGGGCGTAATAGGGACGAAAAACGTAAAGTCCAGATCAGCGTTGTAGGCCCAGGCACCCGCCTCTGCTCCGTCGGTGCCCAACTGCCGGATGGCCCGGGCTTTGGCCTGGATGCTGAAGCCCCGCATGGGGAAATCCCGCGCGCTGAGCTTATCGTAGAGAAAATAGAGCTGGGGGACGAAGTAGTGGGCATCAGCCAGCGCATAAATATTGGCGGTGTCGGCCGCAAGCAACTGCTCGGAATTGCTGCGGTAACGCTTTATTTCGGCAGAGACGCCGCTGAAGGAGTTGGTGGTTTGGAGAAAATCCCAGTAGGCCTCCAGGTTGAGGTCGGAGAAGCGAAAATTCAGTTCCTTGAAAGTGAGCCCACCCGGCCCTACCACGTTTTGGGGCAGGTCAAAGTCCACCTCGGAGTAGTGGAGCCGGCTGCGGAGCCCAAAGGCCATGCCATTGACCCGGTTAACGCGGTAGTCGGCCCGGTACCGAAACTGGCTACCGCCGATGAGGTCGATGGTCGTCAGGGAATTGTTGGCAATGAAGTCATTGACCGTCAGGCCAACGAGCAGGTTGGCCCGGTAGACCTGGTCGTAGTGCAAGCCCACGCGTAGTTGCTGGCCGAAGTCGGGGGATTGCTTAAGGCGGAGGGTGAGTTTGACTTCGTCTTCCGTGCCGGGAATGGCCTCCCAGTCGTAGTCCACGTTGGTATAGCGGCCGGTGGCGAAGAGCGCTACCAGGTTTTCGCGGAAATCCGTCCAGGCAATGCGCCCCGGCAGATCCCCCTTGAAAAAGCTGAGGATCTGACGGCGGCTGAGATCGACGTTGCCGACAATTTCGACGATGGGAGCATTGAGGTGGCTGGGGACGGAAATGCTGTCTTGGGCCGGGGCTGGACGTTGGCGGGCGGCAATCATCCGCAGGCTGTCCAATTTAGCTTCGGCCGCGCGGCGCCCCGCCAGGATGATGTCGTCGATGGACTCAAAACTGAGCTGGGAAAATCCCCCCAGTTCGGGCTTCAGGTCAATGTTGGTGGCGGCGTACTGATCGATGTTCCGGCGGGTGGCCTGGAAGAAGGCGATTTGGAGGAGGAGTTTGTCCAGCGAATTGATTTCATCGGCATCGTAGGGGTCCTGTTCTACGGTGATGCCGATGATGTAATCCATCCCCTTCTCCTTGATTTCCTCGGCGGGGTAGTTGTTGGAAATTCCACCGTCGGTCATGATGTGGCCATTCATTTCGTGGGGACTCAGTACGCCGGGCAAGGCCGCACTGGCGCGCATGGCATCGGCCAGAATGCCTTCTTCGAGCAGGATGGCTTCGCCCGTTACCAGGTCTGTACCCACACAGAGAAAGGGCGTGGGCAGGCGGCTGAAGTCCCGCACGGTATGCACCCCGGCCGTCCAGTGGCTGAACAAATCCCGGATGCGCTGCCCGTCGGAGAGGGCGGCGGGGAGTTGAAGGCTAAAATTTTGCAGGCTCAGCCCCAGCAGGTAGTGCTCATTATAAAGTTTTTCGTAGATCGTGCGGTTTTCCCGACCGATGACGTCCTGCAGTTCGGCCATGATGTCGGTTTGCCGCAGCATCCGCTCCAGCTGCCCGGCCCGGTAGCCCGCCGCGTAGAGGCCACCGACGATGGAGCCCATGCTCGTCCCCCCGATGTAATCCACGCGAATGCCCGCTTCCTCCAACACTTGCAAGGCCCCGATGTGGGCGTATCCCCGCGCACCTCCTCCACTCAAGACCAAACCAACTTTAAGGTCATCAGTTTGACCCCACCCGGGGGCGGAGAGCAAGGCCAGCAAGAGTAAGATCAACAACGAGGTGCGCATGGTAAAGGATTGAAGAGGCCAAAATTACGCGAATCAGGCAGTACCCACCGGCGGATGCTCATCCTTTGGCGCGGCCGCAGGTGCCGGGTAAAGGGATAGGGAGCAAAGGAACGCTGGGCTGGCCCCGGCATTGCTCCCTCGTCCGGGTCTCTGCACCTGCGGCCGCGCCCCCGGCCACAGCACCTGCCCGGCTGTCGTTCTGTTCCCGCTACCAGGTCAGGGGGTTTTCAACTTCGGATTGTCGCGGTGGCGCTCAGCATCGCGGATGCTTTTCTTTTCCAGGTTCTGGCGAAAGGCGTCTTCGAGGTCTACCCCAGTCTGGTTGGCCAGGCAGATGAGGACGAAAAGGACGTCGGCCAGCTCATCGGCCAACTGCGCCGGAGCCGTAGCCGCATCTTCCGGGCGCTTGAAGGATTGCTCACCGTAAAGCCGCGCCATCAGCCGGGCCACCTCCCCGGTTTCCTCCATCAAAATGGCGGTGTTGGTCAGCTCGCCGTAGTAGCGGACGCCTACGGTACGGATCCAGGTATCAACGGTAGCTTGCGCTTCTGAAAGAGTCATGGACACAAATTTGCGGCTTTTTCCGGGCAATTCGGTGGACTAAACGCAGGGCCAGACAATAAAATTTTCACAACGGATGAAAACAAATTACTAACAACCAGTATTTTGTGTATCAAATCTATTAAAAAATCGTTCACAAATAGCTAAATATGTCCTTGTTCCCTTCCCCGACTTGCCGCACTTTTGTATCATCGGGAAGGTCAAGCGCCTTCTTTTCGATAAGAAATATGTTCATGGGATTATGATTTGTGAGTGGCTCCGTCCCAGTTTGACCATTGGGACGGCCACTTTTTTCCCCACCCACCATGGGAACACCCAAAAAAAAAGCCGGTCCCGAATGGGGAACCGGCTGTAATACATTCATGGGATCAAAACAAAAAGCACTAAAGATGAGCCGAAGATAGTCGGAATCTTTAATTCCGGCAAGCTTCTGCCAAAATTTTTCGTGAGATTATGATGTAGCCCCCTCGGATTATGGTTCCGGAGGGGCTTTTTTTTGCCTAGAAGGACCGCAGCAGCGTGTATTCCGTGTCGTTTACCCGCACCTTATCCCCCGCTTTTTTGCCGAGCAAGGCCTGGAAAAGCGGGCTGGCGGCGGAGATCCCCCGGTAGCTTTTTCCTCCGATGCTGAATTCATCGGCTGCTACGGCTACAAAGAAATTCCCCCGGTCCGTTTCCACGATGTCGCCCACCTGTACTTCGGGGTTGGCCGTGATGGAGTCGAGGCCATTCAGCAGGTCTATCTCCATTTGCAGGGCTTCCACAACTGATGCGCGGGAGTTCACCCGGTTCATTGCCTGGTCGGATTTGCCGCCGTCGAAGAGACTGTCTTCATCCTCGCCTTCTTTTTCGGCGGTGGCGAGGTCCGATTGCTGGCTCTCCAGCATGTTGCGGTAAGACTGCTCTTTTTCAGCGAGCAGATGCTGGACAATGGCGTGCTTTTGTTGGGTGATCTCGTTGCTTGCGTCCGTCATGGGAAATGGAAATTTTGGTTTTGTTGATAATCATGCCAACGGATTGGCAGGCATCGATGTTTGGCCATTCGCCTTCGCTCAGGAATGGAGGTTGCCACCAGCCGGAAGCCACCCTACCCTGGGTTTTTTGCCGCGCCCCCCCCAGGCTAAAGCCCCCCACAGTCCCGAAAATTGTAACGTATTGCCCGAACATCGCCACCGGGTGCTGCTTTTTAATAGCAAGTACCAACCCCACCGCATCCGTTGCGGACTATACTGCTACAATGAACATGCCACCCTGGTGAAACCGAGGCAGCTGCTCATTGCGGCGGCTTCCCTTCGAGCGACACGACTATCGCGAGTGTTTCACACAGTGAAACGGCAACTCATGAAACAAGTCAAGTCTTTTGCTGGGTTTTTGGTTAATGTTCGGGCAGGTCAGCTTAGCTGGCTTGCCTTTTTTAATGTGAGGTTGGCCACCTTACAATGATCATAACTATTTGGTTTTCAATGGCTTTAAGAAGGCAGTTCGGTAGTGCTGTAGTTCGGTAGTTTTTGTAGTTCAGTAGTGGACAATACCCCACTACCGAACTACAAAACTACCGAACTAAAGAACCGTTACGGTAACCATTGAAAGTCATTGAATAGCTACGTTTCATACCCCCAACCTGACGTTTTTTAAGTCCTTTGGCCAGCCCTAGTGCGCTTCCAGCCAGTTCTCCCCCCGGCCCGTTTCGACCACGATGGGGACGGCCAGATCGGGGATGGCTTCCCGCATCAGTTCTTCGATGATGGGGATGACGCGGTCGGCTTCGCTCTTGGGGGCATCGAACACGAGTTCGTCGTGGACTTGCAGGATCATCCGGGTCTTGAACCCTTCCCGCCGGAGGGTTTCGTCGATGCGGATCATGGCAATCTTGATCATATCGGCCGCCGTTCCCTGGATAGGCGTGTTCATGGCCATCCGCTCGGCGATGGAACGGGCCAGGCTGCTGCTGGAGTTGATGTCGCGCAGGGAACGCTTCCGGCCCAGCAGCGTGCAAGCGTAGCCTTCTTCACGGGCCTGCTCTACGGAGCTTTGCATGAATTCCTTGAGCCCGGGGAAACGCTCGTAGTAGCTCTTGATGAGGTTGCTGGCTTCAGCCCGGCTGATTTCCAGTTCCTGCATCAGGCGCTGGCTGCCCGCGCCGTAGAGGATGGCGAAGTTGATGGTTTTGGCCTGGTTCCGCTGCTCACGGTCCACCTGCTCGAAGGGAATGTCAAAAACCAGGGCGGCGGTGGCGGTGTGGATGTCGCGTCCTTCCTGAAAGGCTTTCACCATGCCTTCGTCGCCGCTCAAGGCGGCTACCAGGCGCAGCTCGATCTGGCTGTAGTCGGAAGCCAGCAGGATGTGGTCTTTGTCGCGGGGGATGAAGGCCTTGCGGATTTCCGCGCCCTGCGGGGTCCGCACCGGGATGTTTTGCAGGTTGGGGTTGGCGCTGCTCAGGCGGCCGGTGGCGGCAATGGTTTGGTTGAAAGACGAATGGATGCGCCCGGTAGCGGGGTTGACCAGCAGCGGCAGGGCATCCACGTAGGTGCTCAGCAATTTGCTCAGGCTGCGGTAGCGCAGGATTTTCTTGACGATGGGGTAATCGGCGGCCACTTCCAGCAGGGTCGATTCGTCGGTTTTGTACTGCCCCGTCTTGGTTTTGCTGCCCTTGTAGGCCACGCCCATGCGGCCGAAGAGGATTTCGCCGATCTGCTTCGGCGAGCCGATGTTGAAGGGCGAGCCCGCATCCTGGTAAATTTCCCGCTCCAGCTCCTGAATTTCTGCCGCCAGCTGCTTGCTGTAGTTTTCCAGGAAGGGGACGTTAAGGTTGACGCCCGCCAGTTCGATGTTTTTGAGGACGGGGATGAGGGGCGCTTCGATGGTTTCGTAGAGTTCCGTCAGCCCTTCCTCCTCCAGCTCGGGCCAGAGGGCGTGGTAGAGGCGCAGCGTCACGTCGGCGTCCTCGCAGGCGTAGGTCACCACGCGGTCAATGGCCACCTGCCGCATGCTCAGCTGCTTCGCCCCCTTGCCGATGAGGTTTTCAATGGGGATGGGCTTGTAGTTGAGGTATTCCTCGCTGAGGATGTCCATGGCGTGGCGCTTATCGGGGTGCAGCAGGTAGTGCATCACCATGGTATCCAGCAAGGGGCCACTGACGGGTGCGCCGTAGCGTTCCAGCATCATCAGGTCGTACTTGATGTTTTGCCCCACCTTTTTAATGGCAGGGTTGGCCAGCACGGGGGCAAACTCGGCCACGATGGCTTCGGCCGCAGCACGGTCTTCCGGCACGGGCACGTAGTAGGCCTGGCCTGCGGCCCAGCTGAAGGAGAGGCCCACCAGTTCGGCGGTGGTGGCGTCCAGACCCGTCGTTTCGGTATCGAAGGCAAAAATCGTTTGGCTTTCCAGGGCTTTGACCAGCGCGGCGCGGTCTTCGGGGCGGTCGGCCTTCCGGTAGTCTTGTTCGGTGTTACCAATGTGGAAATCGGCAATGGCGTGGGCAGCGGGTTGGCGGAACTGCGGCGCTTCGGTGGGCGCGGACGCAGGTGCAGCCGACGTTGAAGGAGCAAAGAGGTCCCCCTGCTGGCTGACCGGAGCTTTGGCCTCTTCCTTTTCCCCGAGAATTTCGTTGGCGATGGAGCGGAACTCGAGCTCCCGGAAAATGTCCGTCAGGTGCTCCCGGTCGAAGTCCTCGATCAGGTAGGCTTCGGCGTCGAAGGTAATGGGGACGTTGACGTCGATTGTTGCCAGGACCTTACTGAGGATGGCCTGGTCGCGGAATTCCCGCAGGCGTTCCTGGTTTTTGCCCTTTACCCGGTCGAGGTTGTCGAGCAAATTTTCCAGGCTGCCGAATTCTTGGATGAACTTGGCCGCCGTCTTGGGCCCGATGCCGGGGACGCCGGGGATGTTGTCTACCGTATCCCCCATCAGGCCCAGGAGATCGATCACTTGTTCGGGCCGCTCAATTTCCCATTTTTCTTTGATTTCGTCCACGCCCAGGATGTCGATGCCATTGCCCATGCGGCTGGGCTTGTACATCAGGATGTTTTCCTCTACCAACTGGCCGTAGTCTTTATCGGGCGTAACCATGTATACGGTATACCCCTGGCGGGCGGCCTGCTTGGAGAGGGTGCCGATGACGTCGTCGGCCTCGAAATTGTCGATGACGATGACGGGGATGCGGAAGCCCTGCAAAATCTGGTGGATGTAGGGGAAGGCTACGGTGATGTCTTCCGGCTGTTCTTCGCGGTTGGCCTTGTAGTCAGGGGCGAGGTCATTACGGAAAGTGGGACCGGAGGGATCAAAAACAACGGCCAGGTGGGTAGGGTGCTGGTTTTTCATCAGGTCCCACAGCGTCCGGGTAAAACCCATCATGGCCGAGGTGTTGATGCCCTTGGAGTTGATGAGCGGCCGGTTGATGAAGGCAAAGTGGGCACGGTACACGAGGGCGTGGCCATCGAGCAGGAAGAGTCTTTTGTCGGTAGGGGTAGCCATAGGGCGAAGGTACGGGGTGACACCGATATTTTAGGCGCTCACCCCGCCTGCCGCCCGCTTACTGCACCCGGCGGTAGCGGAGCGTATTGCCCCGGCCTCCCACCATGGAGAGTTCCAGCTGCGCGGGCCCGCTGCTCACCAGCGCGTAACAGACCACATCCTGACCGTAGAGGGCAAGGCAGCCGAAGTCGCCCGCCGGCGCACAATCGGCGGGGCAGCGGGGATGGTACACATAGGGGGCCTCTTCCAGGCTTTGGCCTTCGTAGCGCATGGAGAAGATGCCGTCTTTGAGGAGGATGCCCGACAGGGGATCATCTTCAGCAACCCACTCCCCCTGGAACTGGGCGAGCGCCAGGGAATCGGCTCCGCTGAGGAAAGGATCCTGATGGTTCACTACGGTGTACGCTCCATCGGCTACCACTCCGTTGCCAAAACCGCAAGTTGGCGGTGTACCGGCAAGGGTGCGCACGGTCGCTTTGCCCTCGCTAAAAAGGAACTCCAGGGTGCAGCCTTCGTCACCGAATTCTGTGGTACGGTACTGGTAGGTATTCGACCCGGTCAGGGTGGCATAGCCTTCCATGGTGCCCTGGTTGTAGGCCGGCGGACCATTCACCAGCTCCAGCGAAAAGTGAAGGGTATCGAAGGAAGTCCGTTGTACGGCCAGTTGCTTGCTGCCCGTCGTTTCCACATTGTCGCCCAGCTGATAAGTGCCACCGATGGGCAAAAAGGCATCCCCAGTGCCCACTTCTTCCTCAGTGAAGTTGAGGGTACGCAGCTCAGTGACCAACGCCGTAGCCATTTCTCCCGACGTTTGGCCATTTTCCAGGAAAGGCTCCAGGGTGCGGAGTAAGCTGTCCCGCTCGGCACTGCGCTGGGCCACGGGGGCGTAAGCGGGGTTGCCCAGCACGGAGTCCCGCAGGATGAACAGCCAGCCAATGGCCCGGTCGTCCCCCAGTTCCGCCATGCCGTCCATGGTCACCAACATCGCTGCGGGGTCGCGGAGTAAGGCGTCCCTCACGTCCAGCGCCTCCTCGATACAACTGCCCTCCGTGCACGCAAGGAAAGCTTGCCAGGCGGGGTCCTCCTTAGGGCCACAGGCGGAGAACAACAGGGCCAGGAAAAGGGCCAATACAGTAAGGGAGCGCAAGCCAGCACGACCTGCGAGGACACCCTCCGCATTAAGCGGAAAGAAAAAGCGAAAAGACGGATATACCATGGTGGGATGAAAGAATGATCAGGCCACAAATTTACGACGAAGCCCACCGCGCTTTTCCCGGCCGAACAAAAAATAAGGTAAGGTCAGATTGGGGGTATCGAACGTAGATTCGCTGATTTTCAGATGGCCAGACCGTAAAGGTTTTGTAGTTCAGTAGTTTTGTAGTTCGGTAGTGGACAATGCCCGCTACCGAACTACAGTACTGCCTTCTAAAAGCCCTTGAAGACCAATTGGTTGTGGTTATGGCAAGGGCTCAACCTCACGTTAGGGTAGATCCCCCTTCCCTTGCTCCTTAATCCTAACTCCCCCCTTCGGGGGGTCGGGGGGGAGCACCTGCGGCCGCGCCCCCTACCCCATTTGGTGCAGGAGGGCGAGCTGCCCGCCGAAGGTGCGCTTGAGCAGTTCGGGGGTAAAGACCTCCGGGGTAGGCCCGGCGGCGATGAGGCGCTGGTTGACGAGGATGACGTGGTCGAAGTACTCGGGGACGGCCTGCAGGTCGTGGTGGACGACGAGCAGGGTCTTGCCCGCCGCCGAGAGCCGGCGGAGCACCTCGATGATTTTTTCTTCCGTGGGGATATCGACGCCCACGAGGGGCTCATCGAGCAGCAAAATTTCTGCCCCCTGGGCGAGGGCGCGGGCCAGAAAAGTGCGCTGTTGCTGGCCGCCGGAGAGTTCCCCGATTTGCCGGTGCTGGAGGTTGAGAATGTCGAGCTCGCGCATGGCCTCGTCGGCCAGTTCATGGTCGGCGGCGTTGAGCTTTTGGAACACCTTCTTGTGGGGGTAGCGGCCCATCAAAACGACGTCGCGCACCGTAGCCGGGAAGGTAAAGTCGATCTCGCTGCGCTGGGGGACGTACACGACGCGGCGGCGGACCTCCTCCACGGGCTGGCCCAGGACGCGGATGCTGCCGGTGTAATCGTCAATCAGCCCGAGCATCGCCTTGAGGAGGGTGGATTTCCCGGAGCCATTGGGGCCGAGAATGCCGTAGCGGTGGCCTTCTTCGATTTCCAGGAAGATGTTGCTCAGTACGCGTTTGCTGTCGTAGGAAACCGAAAGATCGTTGATGGAGATGGCGGAGGTGGGCATGGGGGCGTAGTTTTGAGGGATGGTCGCGCTGGTAAAACGCGTCAGGAAGGTGAATGGGTGAAGCGCCTGCCCGCGCGTTTTTCTTTCCTGTTCAATTACTGCGTTGATCCAGGTGCGCAGGTGCATTTCCTTTTGCGCGGCGCAATTCGCCATTGCCCAGGGACTGCTTCAGGACTTGCCTGATTTCCGCAAATTGTTGCTCCCAGAGGGCGCGGCAATTTTCCAGCAGCATCAAATGGCCATCGCGGGGTTTACTTAAACCACGCGCCGATCTTCCGGAGTAAAGACATTTTCCCGGGCGCGGCCGCAGGTGCGGGGTTGGGCACGGGAAGCGATGACCGGTCGAACCAGAACCCGGGCACGGCCAGGGGCACCGTAGCCAGGCTGGCGATGGGCGGAGCGGCGGGGGGCACCTCGCGCACGCGGGGGTCATAGGGCAGGTAGATTTCGACGCGGTAGAAGAAGAGTTCGTCTCCGGGTTCCAGTGGGTCGAGTTCGCCGAGGTTGCTCCACACGGCCAGTTGATCAACGGGCAGGCCGAAGGTGGCGGCGGCGGCGCGCAGGGTGGTATCTGTAGTGCCGGGCACGGTGTGGTAGCCGGTGTAGAAGCGGTCGGGGTCCATTTCGCCGTCGTGGAGGCGGGGGCTTGTCCAGGGCAGGGCGATGGCCGCTTCCGCCCGGGTGGCGGGGTGGGTTTCCAGGTAGGTCTGCATGGCGGGCATCACCCGTTGGGGCAGGCGCAGGCGGTGGCCGCCGGGCCGTCCGGGCAGGTAACCGCGCAGGTACTGGGGGTTGAGCTCGATGACCACCTCCGGCCGCAGGCGCGTCACCTGGGCTACGCGGTGCAGGCTGAGTTCGCGGTAGACCGTGATGGCTTCGGTCATTTGCAGGTCAAGCTCCATGGCCGAGGCCGTAACCTCGTGCTCGTGGTGAAAAGCCATCAGGTAGGCGGCGGCGATGATGTAGGGAACGTAATCGCGGGTTTCGCCGGGCAGGTGCTTGCGGATTTTCCAGTAGTCGCGGCTTTTGCTGCGGCGCAGGGCGCGGTTGACGTTGCCGGGCCCGCAGTTGTAGGCGGCCAGGGCCAGCGCCCAATCCTGGTAGCGGTCGTACTGCATTTTGAGGTAGGCCAGTCCGGCGGCGCAGCCCAGCTCGGGGTCCAGGCGCTCGTCCACCGTAGCGTCTACGGTCAGCCCCAGCTCGCGGGCCGTTCCGGGCATGAGCTGCCAGAGGCCGCCCGCCCCCACGTGGCTGGTGGCCCAGGGGCGCAGGGCGCTTTCCTGGACGCTGATGTACTTCAGGCTGGTGGGCAAGCCCGCCGCCGCCAGCTGCTCTTCGAAAATGGGAAAAAAACGGGCCGACCGCGCCAGCAACCGCGCCGAGGTAATGGGCCAGTTCTCCAGGTAGTTGATGATGCGGCGTTTAACTACGGGATCGAAGCGGTGCTCCACCATGCCGTTGTCCAGCAGGGCCAGGCGCCGCCGGACTACGGAATCAGCGATGGCCATGATGTGTTCCGCCTGCGCATCCAGGGCGGCGGCGGCGGCAGAGGCGCGGTCGTCAGCTGCAGCGCCAAGACTGGGGATACCGCAAAGCAGCAGGAAGAGGCAAAATCGTGTTATCACAGTGGACCGGGGTGCGAATGAGGGCGGCTAAGATAGGGGAAATTTTGGTGGGGGGGGTGGGGTGTTTGGTTCCTTAGGGTAATCGCTAGAACGCTCGTCAGCCCCCCAGCGACACATACGACAGGGGGGGCTCCCTACTGGAAGCCCCCCTGAAGTTAAGACTGAATAACAATAGCTCTGCATCAAGACTTAAGCGTAGCCTTTCGAGGGCTATTAAAGAGGGCGTAGCTGACAACACCCGCTAAGCTCAATAGGATACCACCGATTAAGAGATAGTTAGTGGTAGATGAAACATCCGGCTGCTGAATTTTCAGCAAAGTTCCTGCGAAAATTGCGAAAAATCCGAGGATAAGGGAGGTGAGAAGTGTATATTTCATCCAAGATTATTTAATCAATAGTAAAGCCTGGAAGTTGGACATAAAAGTAATACTATCAACAATTAAAACAAAGCTATCTCTACTGATAGTATTACTTACTGACAATACTTTGACATAACCCTTATGGGATCCGCCCGTTCATGGTAGTGCAAGTTGCGTCGCCCGCTCCGCTGTCCCTTTCTGGTAATAACTTCCCCTTGCTTTCCAGGTCCCCCACCCCGCACCTGCGTCCGCGCCCCCCATCAAGCACCCCAAGGGCCTGCAAACCTTTATCTACCCCTCCAACCTCCCCGCCCGCGGGAAAAAATACCAAAACAACAACGCCGATAAAACCCCCGCCACCGCTGGCACCACCCAGATGCTGCTCCAGTCATGCCCCCCGCCCGGCAGGGTGTTGGCCAACACCACCTCCCCCGCAATCCAGGCCCCGAAAAAGGCCCCCAAACCCTGGTTGGCAAACACCACCAGGCCCTGGGCCGTACTCCGCAAATTACCCGGTACGCGGTTGTTGACGTAAATCTGCGCCGCAATCACAATCCAGGCGAAAGCAAAACCCTGCACGGCAATCCCCGCGTACAACAACCACTCGAAATGGCCCGGCCGACCAACGCTAAAGGCCACGTAGCGCAGTCCCCACACCAGCAAGCCCCAGAAAACCACCCGCCGGAAACGCACCCGCCGCAGCATAAAGGGCGTGGCCAGTACCACGGCAATTTCACAAAGTTGCCCCAAAGACATCTTCGCCGCCGCCGCCTTCCAACCCACCTCATTCAGAAAAGGATTGAGGAAACTGTAGTAAAAAGACGAAGGCAGGGTAGATAAAAGAATGGCCAACAGCAGCACAATCAGGCCACGGTCTTGCCACAGGCTGCGCACTTCGTCGCCCCGCAGCATCGCCAGGTTAAAGCCCGGCTGCGGCGGCACGGCCGGCAGCTGCGTAGACAGCCAGGCCGAAGCCAAGGCGCCCCCGCAGCCGATCAAAAAGGTCAGCGCCGAAGCCTCCCAGCCGAACAAGCTCAGCGCAAGCCCCACGAGCATGAACGAGACCGTCCCCCACACCCGCACCCGGGGATACTGCCGCGCCGCATCGGGCAACTGGTGAAAACACAGCGAGGCCACCAGGCTGAACGTTGGCATAAAACACAGGTAAAAGCCCAGCACCAGTACGTAAACCACCCAAAATTCGGTAGCGAAATACGCCGCGCCCAGGAAACTCGCACACAGCAGGTTCAGCAGCAACAAGAGGCGGTTGACGCTGAAGCGGTAATCCGCCAGCCAGCCAATGATGGGCGGCGTCAGCGTAGCGGCCACGGCCATCGTCGCGTAGACCATCCCCACCTCCCGGCCGCTGAAGTGCAGCGTTTGCAGCAGGTAGTTGCCCAGGCAGATCAGCGTGCTGGCAAAAGTGATGTTCTGCAGGAAATTAAGTGCCGATAGACGGAATTTGAGCGACATGGCCACAAAGGTACACGGCCGCCGTAGCTCCCCGCCCATCCGCCGCAAATACATGAACAATTCATCATTTGTCCCGTAAGCAAGCAGCCCCTACCTTTGCCCCGCGCCAGCAGGATGTGCCGGCCATTTTATAACGAAGGGTGGAGAGCACAGGCTCCCTGAAGCCCTGGCAACCACTCCTCCCCGGCCGGGAGGGAAAGGTGCCAAAGCCTGTCCCGCGCTATTGCGGGAAACTATAAAAAACCGTCGCCAATGCCTCCACCAACGCCGTATTTCCGTCCGCTCGCCTCCATCCGCGCGGTCTATGGATAAGCCCGCACTGCCCACTTTTGAGCCGGGACAATTCGCCATCCAGCGGGCCAGCCACCCGTATGCCCGCCCGGTTTTGGGCGCGGACGCAGGATGCCAGGCAAGTCTTTTAAAAGCAATGGACGGGGAACTCCGAGCCCTCGCCTACCCGCTTGGGCCTCTCTCCTTGCTCTCGAAGCGACGGCTCCCCCCTTCGGGGGGTTGGGGGGGAGCACCTGCGGCCGCGCCCCAAGAAATCACTAAGCTCCCCGAGCGCTTTTTCTCCACAACCTTATAAATTACCTTCCCATGCGTTTTGAAACTTTGCAATTGCACGCCGGCCAGGAGGTCGACGCCACCACCCGCAGCCGCGCGTTGCCCCTCTACCAAACGACGAGCTACACCTTCCGCGACAGCGAGCACGGGGCCAAGCTTTTCGGCCTCCAGGAGTTCGGCAACATCTACACCCGGATCATGAACCCCACCACCGATGTGCTCGAAAAGCGCATTGCCGCCCTCGAAGGGGGCGTTGCGGCGGTGGCCACCGGCTCCGGTCAGGCGGCCCAGTTTCTGGCCATCAACAACCTGGCGCAGGCGGGCGATAACATCGTCTCCAGCGCCAACCTCTACGGCGGCACCTACAACCAGTTTAAGGTCGCCTTCAAGCGCATTGGCATCGAAGTACGCTTCGCCGCCAGCGACGACCCGGCCGACTTCGCCAAACTCATCGACGCCAACACCAAGGCGATCTACACCGAAACGCTGCCCAACCCCAGCTACCTCGTGCCCGACTTTGCCGGCCTCAGCGCCGTAGCCAAAAGCCACGACCTGCCGCTGATCGTTGACAATACCTTCGGCGCCTGCGGTTACCTCTGCGCACCCCTGCGCCACGGGGCCGACATCGTTGTGGAGTCCACCACCAAGTGGATCGGCGGGCACGGCACGAGCGTTGGCGGCGTCATCGTCGATGGCGGCACCTACGACTTCGGCAACGGCAAATACCCCCAGTTTACCGACCCCAGCCCCGGCTACCACGGCCTGGTGTTCAACGACGTCTTTGGCAAAAACGGTCCTTTCGGCAATATCGCCTTCGCCATCCGCGCGCGGGTGGAAGGCCTGCGGGATTTTGGTCCGGCGGCCAGCCCCTTCAACTCCTGGCTCCACGTGCAGGGCCTCGAGACCCTCTCGCTGCGGGTACAACGGACGGTCGATAACGCCCTGGAACTCGCCAAATGGCTGGCTGCCCACCCCAAAGTGGCTGCCGTCAGCTACGCCGGCCTGCCCGATCACCCCGGCCACGCCAACGCCGTAAAGTACCTCCAGCACGGCTTCGGCGGCGTACTCAGCTTCCAGCTCAAGGGCGATAAAGCCGCCGCCACCAAGGTCGTGGACAACCTCAAACTGATCAGCCACCTGGCCAACGTCGGCGACGCCAAAACCCTCATCATCCAGCCTTCCGCCACCACCCACCAGCAACTCTCCGAGGAAGAGCAACTGGCCGCTGGCGTACTGCCCAACGCCCTGCGCCTCAGCGTCGGCATCGAACACATCGAAGACCTCAAAGAAGACCTCGAACAGGCTTTCAATCAGTAAGCCAAAGCAGTTTCTTAACTTGTGAACCCCCGCTCCCACGGAGCGTAGGGGTTCACAAGCAAACCAAAACCACTCTCAAAACAAAAAAACCACTCCTCCCAGGTCATCCCTCTCCTTTGGACCACGAAGTAGCCGCGTAGCGACAGGGACCGAGGGAGAGGGATTCAAGACCAACCCAAAACCACCTCTCCAATGACCCAAGCGTATTACCAAGAACAGTACCGCGTCCTCCACGGCGTCATGCCACAGTTTGGCAGCGGCGTAGAAGAAAGCCTGGAGCGCATTCCCGCCGCAGATTTTCACCGCCCGGTGGGGCACCGCACCATCGCCCAGCTCATCGGCCACCTCGTAGCCTGGCGGCGGAATACGGCCCTGCGCCTGCGCCGGCTGCCCCGTCCGAAAATCGAACTGAACTCGCCCGAAGACTGGCCCGACTACTCCGGCAAAACCAAGGAAGAAATGATTGCCGAAATGATCGAAACCAAGGACGCCCTGGTGGAGGCCCTGGCGGAATTTGACTTCAGCACCCTCGGCGAAAAGCTCCACCCCGACTACTACTACACCAATCTCCATATGCTTGACGGGGCCGTCCAGCACGACATCTACCACCTCGGCCAGATCAACCTGCTGGCCAGTCAGCTCCAACACCAATAGCCACCATCTTGACCCGCTACCTTTATATCGATCATCCTTTCCCCCTCGAATCCGGGGCGGTACTGCCGACGCTGACGGCGGCCTACCACACCTACGGCACCCTGAATGAGGCCAAAGACAACGTCATTTGGGTCTGCCACGCCCTGACGGCCAACAGCGACGCTGCTGACTGGTGGCCCGGCCTGGTTGGCCCCGGCTTTACCCTCGATCCTGCGAAATACTTCATCGTTTGCGTCAATATGTTGGGCAGTTGTTACGGCAGCACCAGTTGCCGGAGCCTGGACCCGGCCACGGGGAAGGCTTACGGGTTGGATTTTCCCCTGGTGACTACGCGGGACAACGCCCGTTTTTTTGCCCTGGTGGCCGATTACCTCGGTATTGGCCGCATCCGCCTGCTGATGGGGGGCAGCATGGGCGGGCAGCACGCCAGCGAGTGGGCCTGCCTGCAACCCGAGCGCATTGAGTTGCTCTGCCTGCTGGCGACCAACGCGCGCCACTCCGCCTGGGGCATTGCCTTCAACGAAAGCCAGCGGATGGCACTGCGGGCCGACACCACCTTTGCCACCGACTCCCCCGAGGCGGGCCGCGCCGGACTGGAAGCCGCGCGCTCCCTGGCCATCCTTTCTTACCGCCATTACCGCACCTACCAGGCCACCCAAACCGAACCCGACCCCGCCAAAACCGAAGATTTCCGCGCCAGCAGCTACCAACGTTACCAGGGCTATAAGCTCTGGAAACGCTTCGACCCCCTGTGCTACTATCACCTTTCCCGGGGAATGGACTCCCACCACCTCGGCCGGGGGCGCACGGGAGAAGCCGCTGCCCTGGGCCGCATCCTGGCCCAAACCCTAATCATCAGCATCGATACCGATATCCTTTTCCCCACCGAAGAGCAATCCTTCCTCAGCCGCCACATTCCCAACAGCCGCCTGGAAGTGATGCAATCGGACTACGGCCACGACGGATTCCTCGTCGAAACCCCGACCATCGGACGCCTGCTGGCCGATTTCCTCCAGGATCAACTCACCATCGACGCCGCCACCAAACACGCTTTCACCGATAGCCTGAGCGGGCGCACCTTCGCCATCCCAGGAACGGAGGAGGTGTGAGGGCCCGACTTACGGGCAAGACCTTTTACGTCGCAGGGTAAGACCTGCCTGGTCGAGCCGTGGTACGGCGAAACGTAAACCGTCGCCGTACCACGGCTCCATCGTTTTTTGAACCACTAAGTTCACTAAGCGCACTAAGACCACTAAGTTTTGGCGCGCGCTAGGAAAAGCGGTCCAAGCGAGGTCAAGACGTGAGGTCAAAACTCCAAGCAACTCACAGCCCCACTCTATGCCACTCCATGGGCTAAAAGCGTCTCGCCGGACCAGAGGTCCGGACCCAGCAAAACTCTAAGCAACTCCATGCTATACTCCATGTCACTCCATGGGCTATAAGTGCTCCGCCGGACCAAAGGTCCGGACCCCTCCAGAAAAAGTTTACTCCCCAAAATCAGCCAAATCCCGCTCCCCCGGCAAGGCGGGCGGAATACAGAGCAAAGCCAAATCAAGGTGGGTCCCGGTAAAAACATTCCGGTCAATATTGCCCACCACCCCGGGCAGGTTGCCAGCATCCGTGTACTGCCAGAACTCAAAAGAGCGGCCACAGACCGTGACGGGTTCGTCTTTGTCGTAGCGGGCCAGCCACAAGGGGTACTCATCGAGCTGCCCCGCCAAAAAGCGGTTGTAAAAATGCTGACCGGTGTAAATGATCGGCTTCACGCCGTAGTGGACTTCCGCCATCGTGGCCCATTGCTTAATGGCCGCCACAAGCTGGGCCGGAGATAGCTTACCCCGCTCCTCTACGTCCAGCACCGGCGGCAAATCGCCCGGCAGCAGGTCTACTGTTTTGAAAAACAGGTTGGCCTGGGTGGCCGCCGCTACTTCCGGCCGGAAAAAATGGTAAGCCCCCCGGCGGATGCCCGTCCGGCCAGCCGCAAACCAGTTGCCTTCAAATGCCCGGTCGCGCAACTCCCGGCCCTCAGTGGCTTTGATGAAGGCGAAGTCGTGCCCGTCGGCCACCAACAAATCCCAATCAATTACGCCCTGGTAATGGCTCACGTCAACACCGGTCACCTCGTAGCGATCGGCAACGGCCGTATCGTCGGGCAGGCAAGCCGTCAGCAGGGCCAAGGGCAAGAGCAGGAGGAGTTGTTGGAGATTACGTAAGATGGTAAAAAAGCACTGATTACGCCGGTAAGATAAGGAATTGCCAAATGACCGCATCTCCCACCCGGAAATTTGTCCGGCAGCTTGCCGTTCCACCGGGTGGGAGAGGCCGTCCACGCTTACTGCGCGCTGACGAAGCCGCGGATGTTCCAGTTCACCCGTTCACTGCCGGTGATCTGGTTAAAACTTGTCCAGGCTCCGCTGGGGGTCTGGAGGCGGTCGCCATTGGGGTTGTAGTTGAGGCCCTGGTCGCAGCCGACGGACTGCCCCGGGTTGAGCAACTCGGTTTCGATGCCGATCCAGATGCCATCACCCGTCAGTTCCACCGGGTTCGTCAGGAAATGCTCAATCCAGCCCGTGGTATTGATGCGCTGGGTAAGGTTGATCTCGTAGAGCACCGCCCCGGGGGCGTTATTGTCCGCTCCCGCTCCGTAAACGATGAGGGAGGTGGAAAGAGGGATTTCCTGCAGGTAAAACTGCACACTCTCCAGGCTCCGCCCCGCGTACTGCTGGGTGATGTTGCCAGGAAAAAAGGCGGCGAAGGTGGTAAATCCAGCCCCGTTGTTGGGTGCCGAAAATTGGGGACCGTCGTAGCTCAGCACCGCAGTGCCATCGCCATCGTCGTCTTCGCAGGAAGACCAGGTAAATACGCCCAGCGTAAGGACGAGCAGTAGGGTAAGGGAAGAAAATTTCATTGGTAGATCATTTGATTATGGGACCGAAGTTCGGTCTTAAGACAGTTAAGAAGCTATTATGGCTTAATAAAGTCGTCTTAAAATCTTGGCCTTGGCCGCCGGAGTTCGTCGTTTCAACAATCCGCGCCGCATTGCCGGAGGGGTTTTACCTTTGCCCCATGGCCGCACCACCTACTTCCATTCGCGCCACCCAGGCTGCGCTCGATGCCGGGGACCTGACAACGGTCCAGCTCGTTGAAGCTTACCTCGCCGCAATCGAAGAAAATCGCCACCTCAACATCTACGTCGAGGTTTTCGCTGAGGAGGCCCTGGCCACCGCAGCCCGACAGGATTGGGCGCGGACGCAGGATGCAAGGCTCGGTAAACTAGCCGGGGTAGTCATCAGCATCAAAGACGTGATCTGCTACGCGGGCCACGGGGCCAGTGCCGGGTCGCGCATGCTGGAAGACTTCGTTTCCCCCTACACCGCCACTGCCCTCCAGCGCCTGCTCGACGAAGACGCCATCGTGATCGGGCGCACGAACTGCGACGAGTTCGCCATGGGCTCCGGCACCGAAAACAGCCACTACGGCCCCACCCGCAACGCCGCCGACCCCGCCCGCGTCCCCGGCGGCAGCAGCGGTGGCGCCGCCGTCTCCGTCCAGGCCGGCACCTGCCTCCTCGCCGTCGGCTCCAGCACCGGAGGCTCCATCCGCCAGCCCGCCTCCTTCTGCGGCCTCTACGGCTTCAAACCAACCTACGGACGCATCAGCCGGCACGGACTCATTGCCTACGGCTCCAGCTTCGATCAGCTCGGATTCCTGGCCCACAATGCTACCGACATCGCCCTGGCCCTCCAGATCAGCGCCGGTGCCGACCCCTACGACGCCACCGCGCCCAACAAAGAAGTTCCCCTTTACGCTAAAGCCGACCCCGACCGCAGCCCCAAAAAAATCGCCTACTTCGCCGACCTCCACTCCAGCGAAGCCATCGACCCCGCCATCCGCCAGGCGATGCAGGATACGGTCGATGCCTTCCGCGCCGCCGGCCACACGGTATCTCCTGCCAGTTTTTCCTACTTCGATTACGTCGTCCCCACCTACTACGTCCTCACCACCGCCGAGGCCAGCAGCAATCTCAGTCGCTTCGACGGCATGCGCTATGGCTACCGCAGCCCCGCCGCCCAAGACCTCGCCGAAACCTACACCCTGAGCCGCTCCGAAGGCTTCGGCACCGAAGTCCAACGCCGCATCCTCCTGGGCACCTTCGTCCTCAGCAGCGGCTACTACGACGCCTACTTCGGCAAAGCCCAGAAGGTGCGCCGCCTCATCCGGGATCAACTCCAGGGCATTCTCGATACCCACGACTTTATCCTCATGCCCGTCAGCCCCAGCCTGCCCTGGCCCGTCGGGGAGCAAACGGACGACCCCGTTGCCAATTATCTGGCCGACATCTACACCGTCCTGGCCAACCTCGCCGGCCTGCCCGCCATCGCCGTCCCTACCCCGCCGGCTGGCCACCTGCCCGTCGGCTACCAACTCATGGCCGACCACTGGGAAGAAGCCGCCCTGCTCAACTTCGTCCGCGGCCTCGCAGATTAAACGTAAGACCTGGGTGAGGGTGTCCCCACCGGGGCGTCCAGGTTTCGGTTGCCCCCCTCAACCAAGATGCTGCGCAAGCCCCACAACCCTATTCCTCTTCAATTTTCCGGAGTTGCTCCACGTCGTTCAGGTCCCGGTATCGGCCAGCCGCCAGTTTGGCAGCAATCAAATCCCGGTGATTGATCACCCGCACGGCCAGGTCCTCAAATTCGTAAATGCTGGATTGAGCGTAAACTTCCTCAAAAACGAGGCCTTTAACCCGCGTCATCAAGTCAATCGCACTCGGGGGAACCCCAAAGGTGAACACATCGAATTTGTCCGGCGCCAGAAAATTTGCCTCGGTCATATCAAACGTAGGCATACCAAAATCAGCGAAGGCCAACTCGAGCAATTGGTAATTCTCGGACGTAGGCTGCACCCAAATGTCCAAATCACCCGTAGTCCGGGAATAGCCGTGCAAAATAACCGCGTACCCGCCTACTAAAAGGTAAGCAACACCCGCTCGATTAAGCGCGTCGATAAAGTCTTTGAAGTCGGAGTTAAATACGTTAGCCATGCGGCGAATGCGAATTTTTGCGACGGAACGGTCAACCCGCATGGGTGCATCCGGTGCAATTCCCCAGGCTTGCCGAATCAGGAAATCAGCGGCCAGCAAGCGCTCCGCCGGGCTACGCTTGCGCCAGTACCGGATCTGGTCATCGGCGCTAGCAAAAGTATTGGCCCGGAAGGCAGTTCGGTCCAGTTTGAACATTGCCCAAAGCTAAGGTTTTGTAGGCAAAAAAGCCGCCATTGCAGGAGTGCCAAGTAAGTAAAAAGGGAAATTCCTCCCCACCTAGCGAGCCAATTCCTCAGCAAAGTGCCACAGCACCCCCGCCGGATCCAGCAGGTGGATCTCCCGCAGGCCCCAGGGGTAATCCGTCGGTGCTTTCCAGCGGACGCCGGGGTAACGATTGACCAGGTCCGCCGCCTGCAACTCCGCCCAGAGGCCGTCCAGGTCGTCGACGAAAAGGAAAAGCATGGTGTTTTCCGCCCAGTCCTTTACGTAAGCATCTTGTAGGTAAAAGGCCGAGTCCCCCAGCTCAAACAAAACCATTTTGGGGTCAATGGGCCGCTCCGTTGCGCCCAGGTCGCGGTAAAAAGCCCGCGAGGCAGCAAAGTTTTTGGCCGGTACAAAAGCCCGGAGGCCGGAGGTGCGTTGGAGAATGGACATACGTGGGGGGAATGATTGAAGGGAACAGCCCATAAAACGAAGCGGGCACCAGCAGGGTTGGCTGGTGCCCGCTTCCGGGTGGTCTAGTGCGCGAAGGGCTTATTCAGGGACCGTCAACGAGCCATCCATGGCTTTTTGCTGGAGGTTCTCGCTGGCTTTGATGCTCACTTCTACGCGGCGGTTCTGGGCGCGGCCGGCGTCGGTGGTGTTGCTCGCAACGGGAGCAGATTCACCGTAACCGGTGGTCTTCATCCGGCTGCGGGCCACGTTATGGGCGGCCAGGTAATCGGCTACGGAAGCGGCGCGCTTCTCGCTCAGGCGCTGGTTGACGCTGTCGCTACCGACGTCGTCAGTGTGTCCGCCAATGAGGATGTCGGTATCGGGGTAGCGGGCGAAGACGGAAGACATCCGGTCAAGTTCCGCCATGCTCGCTGCCGTCAGGCTGGCCTTACCGAATTCGAAGAGTACACCACCATCGAAGGTAACGGTAACGCTCTCGGTGATGGTCTCACCGGTTTCGGGGTCAACGGTTTCTACTTTATCGACTTTTGCACCGGGCACTTCTTCTTCGAGTTCCTTGGCTTGCTTGTCCATGTACTTACCGATGATGGCACCGGCCGTACCGCCGATGACGGCACCGATTACGGCACCTTTGGTTCCGTCACCACTCCCTTTGCCGATGGCACCACCGATGACACCGCCGGCGGCACCGCCGATGACGCCGCCTTTAGCAGACTTGCTGGCGTTGCAGCCCATGCCCACGAAGAGCACCGTAGCGAGGAGGGTAAGAAAGAATAGTTTTGCGAATTTTTCCATTTTGCTTTGCTGTTGGTTTACGTGATTGAAACGGTAGTTGCAAGACGCATGTTCGTCTTGTTGGTCACCACCCCACCGCAATTTTTTGGAACTAAGGACCAACAATTCAGGCACTAGTGGGCGCCACGGACCGGGGGGCCGGGGGGTGGCGGGCAGCTAAGAGCCCGGCAGTGATTTTAGCGGAGAGCAAACACAGGGGAACACCGCCGCCCGGGTGCACGCTGCCGCCCAGGAAGTAGAGGCCGGAAATCTCCTGACTGAAGTTGGGGTGCCGCAAAAAAGCCGCCAGGGGGTTGTTGCTGCTCGTGCCGTAGAGGGCCCCCTGGTGAGAACCGGTAAGTGCTTCCAACTGGGGCGGCGTGACGATTCTTTCTTCCACAATGAGGGCCTCCAGGTCCTGGGCAGCAGGGGCGCTGGACGCAGGTGCAAGGAGCTGTTGGGCGAGCCGGGTGAGGACCCGCTCGCGCAGGCCCCGTGTCCATTCGTCCCAATCCTGCCCCGTATCCGCCGGAGCGTTGACCATGACGAACCAGTTTTCGCAGCCCGCCGGGGCGTCGCTTTTGACGAGTTTGCTGCTGATGTTGACGTAGACGGTGACGTCTTCGGCCAGTTCGCCGGCTTCGAGGGCGGCGAACTCCCGCGCGTAGTCGTCGCTGAAAAAGATGTTGTGCAGGCCCAGTTCGGGGAATTCGCGGCGGATGCCCCAGTAGAAAATGACGGCACTGGTGCTTTTTTGCTGGCGCAGGGTGCGGGCGGGCTTTTTCGCCCCGGGGAGGAGTTTATCGTAGGCCAGCCAGACGTCCATGTTACAGACAACGTTGTCGGCGGGCAGACTTCCCCCGCTCGTTGTTACCCCAACCACGCACCTGCGTTCGCGCCGGATCTCCGTCACCCTGGTATTGAACCGGAAATGCACCCCTAGCCGCTGGGCGAGTTCGAAGAGCGACTGGCTGATGTCGAACATCCCACCCTCGGGCAGGTAAGCGCCGAAATGGTGCTCGAAGTGGGGGATCATGCTGAGCAAGCCCGGGGCTTTGTAGGGGTTGGAGCCGTTGTAGGTGGCAAAGCGATCAAAGAGCTGGATGAGCTTGGGGTGGCCCAGATCGCGGGCGTGTACGGCGTGCATACTGCGGAACAAGTCGAGGCCGGGGATGCGGAGGAGGGCGGCGGCCACGCTCCAATCCAGCCAGGTGGCTGCCCGGTGAAGGGATTTTTCGAGGAAGGTGCGCCCGGTGAGCTCGTACTTACGGGCGGCGTCGGCCATGAAGTCGGCCACCCGTCCGGCAGGTACCCCGAAGGTAGCGGCGGCGGCCCGGGCCAGATCGTCGGTAGCGGCCGGGGCGGTGAAGCGCGTGCCGTCTTGCCACCAGTAGTGGCATACGTCTGGCAGGCGTACGTAACGAAAGTGCTCGGCGGGGTCTTCGCCGGCGAGCGAGAAAAGCTCATCCACGTACTGGGGCATAGTGAAAAGGCTGGGGCCGAAGTCGAAGCGGTATTCGCCCAGGCTGAACTGGCTCAGCTTGCCGCCGGGGCCTCCGTTGGCTTCGCATACGGTGACCGTATGGCCAGCCTGGGCCAGGCGAACGGCGGCCGCCAGGCCCGCAATGCCAGCGCCAATGATGATGGTTTGCATATCCTTATATATATGGTCGCAAGAATACAGCAGTAAGGGCAAAACAGCCGTAAAGTTCGTGACCGCCCCCGGGGGCCCGCCACAGGCCGCAAATCGCCCGTTCCGGGGGTATGAAAACCTAAACTGCGGGCATCCGTACAAAGTCAGGGTCCTGGCACCTTTTCGGCTTGTATGAAATCAGGAATGCGGGTACTCGGGCTTTTTGTCTAAGCTTTTACTAGGTTTTTGCCCCGAAAACTTAGACAAACGTAATTAATTTTCATTTTTTACTGAAAATTTAAAATATTTGACAATCGTCTAACAATCCTTTAAATTACTGTTAATCAATCACTTGTATTTAAAATGTCTGCTAAGCGTGCCCGGAAGTTTCCATATGTAAGCCTTACGACGGTCTGAAAACTTGCACAACATCTAAGCTTTCCCTAACTTTACTTCAACAAAGAAGCAAAAGACCTTACTTATGATGACCCAGGGAGAATTTTTCACCGAGTTTAGCCGCATGACTTCCATGCTCAATGCCTTTGCCTACAACCTTACGAAAAATTCGGAGGATGCCAAGGACTTATACCAGGAGACCGCCTTCCGTGCAATGACCAACCGCGACAAGTTCCGGCCCGGTACCAACCTGAAAGCCTGGCTCTTCACGATTATGAAGAACATCTTCATCAACAACTACCGCAAGAAGGTGAAGGCCAATACCATTATGGACAATACCGATAACCTCTACTACATCAACTCCGGTGCGGAGACGGTAGAGAACGATGCCGACAGCAACATCCTGATCAAGGAGTTAACGGGCATGATTGAGGTGTTGGACGACAGTACGCGCATTCCCTTTCTGATGCACTACCAGGGCTTCAAGTACCAGGAGATTGCCGACCACCTGAGCCTGCCGCTGGGTACGGTAAAAAGCCGCATCTTTTTTGCGCGCAAAGATCTTAAGTCGCAGATCAGCCGGCAGTACGGCAAGTTGCGCGAAGCTTAGCAGTTCCCGCCCCGGGTCTGCTGCTGAATAGTGTCTAGTAAACTATCACTTTAACCAAAGACACTTCCGTCCGCCGAAGCCCCGTGCTCCGGCGGATTTTTTTTGCACTTTTGCGCCATGTCTGCTTCCCCCGATTGGCTTTTTTTCCGTTCTGCCCTCCTGGCCTGGTACCGGCCCGAGCGGCGGCCCATGCCCTGGAAGGCCCATCCCGACCCCTACTGCATCTGGCTGAGTGAGATCATTCTGCAGCAGACGCGGGTAGAGCAGGGCCTGCCTTACTACGAACGCTTTGTGGAAGCCTACCCTACGGTGGGCGACCTGGCGGCTGCGGAGGACGCTGCAGTGATGAAACTCTGGGAGGGCCTGGGCTATTACTCCCGCGCCCGCAACCTGCTCAAGGCCGCCCGCTACGTGGTGGCGCAGTACGGGGGGGAGTTTCCGGCTACCTACGAGGGGCTGCTCACCTTACCGGGCGTGGGACCGTACACGGCGGCGGCCATCGCTTCTTTTGCCTTCGGTGCGCAGGTGGCGGTGCTGGACGGAAACGTGTTCCGCATCCTCGCCCGCTTTGCCAACGACGCTACGCCGGCAGACACTGGCCCGGGCCGCAAGCACTTCGGAGCGCTGGCCAGTGCCGCGCTGGGCGACGCGGCCGCTCCGCTTTACAACCAGGCCATTATGGACTTCGGTGCCCTGGTGTGCACCCCGCGCAAGCCCGCCTGCCCCAGCTGCCCGCTCCGTACCCACTGCCGGGGCTACGCGCTGGCCACCTGGCCCGAATTGCCCGGCAAGACCAAGAAGATGGCCCGGCGCACCCGCTATTTTCACTACCTCGTCATTACTGACCGGGCGGGCAACACCATCGTACAACAACGGTTGGAGAAAGACATTTGGCAGGAACTCTTCCAGTTCCCCCTGATCGAAACAGCACAAGCCGGTGGCCAGGTAACGGACCTGGTTCATCACCCCGATTGGCCCGGTTGGCTCCCCGCCGGAGAACTGCGGCTGGAAAAAAGCAGCCCCCCCTATCAGCAACAACTGACCCACCAGACCATCGAAGCCGTCTTCCACACCTTCACCTGGGAGCAAATGCCAAAAAAAATTTCGGGTTACGCTTTGATAAAAAACAAAATGTTTATTAAATTCGCCTTTCCGCGGGTCATCACCCGGTTTTTAGCGGATAAACGGCTGTTGCTGGACCTCTTTTCCTAGTCCTGCCGCCTGCCCGTCTTGTCCGCTTCCCTTTAACCACCAACAAAAACAGCAATGATCAACAAAGTCACCCTCGTTGGCCGCCTTGGCGCGGATCCCGAAATCAGAACCCTGGAAAGTGGAGCAATGGTAGCCCGCTTTGGGCTGGCCACTTCCGATAGCTACAAAGACCGTGCGGGCGAGTGGCAGGAGCAGACCGAATGGCACGACGTCATCCTCTGGCGCAACCTTGCCGAGCGGGCCCAGGAATACCTCAAAAAAGGCAGCCTCGTTTACATCGAAGGCAAGCTCACCCACCGCAAGTGGCAAGACAAAGACGGCAACCCCCGCAAAACTACCGAGGTGGTAGCCAACTATTTCCGCATGCTGAGCAGCCGCAGTGACGAAGGTGGCAACAGCAACTACATTCCACGCGAAGAGCCCGCCCCCACCATGTCGGCTCCCCCACCCCGCAATGCGTCTCCGGCCACTCCCAACACCGCCGCTGCCAACAGCTTTGAGGACGATGGTGGATTCCCCGCCGACCCCGGGGAAGACCTGCCGTTCTAGTGGGCCAACCTCCTGGCCGGATCAGCGCGCAGTACTTTCCCCACTCTGCGCAGGAAGGACTATCTTTGCCCCATAATTTATTTCCTCCTGCCCGTTGGACGTCTCCGACTTACCGTATTGGTATTTTTCCCCGTTGCTCATGATCAATTCCGGACTGGAATTGGCCGCTGGCTTCTTGGCAATTGCCGTCCTGCTGTTTCTATCGGGCCTGATTTCCGGGTCGGAAGTCGCCTTTTTCTCGCTCACGCCCAATGACTACGAGGAAATCCAGGATATGGACAACTCCTCCAGCAAACTCCTGCTGGAACTGAAGGAAAAGCCCCGCCGATTATTGGCCACCATCCTGATTGCCAATAACTTCATCAACATTGCCATCGTCCTCATCTCGGAATGGCTCCTCAAGACCCTTCTGCCGGATGAACTGACCCAGGATTGGGGGCGGGCGCTGATCGAGCTTTTCTCCCTTGAGGGAAGCGTTGACCAGGAGATCCTCGCTACGGTCCTCCGCTTCAGCATTACGGTAATTGGCGTGACCTTTCTGCTGGTCCTGTTCGGCGAAGTCGCGCCCAAAGTCTACGCCCGCTACAACAAAGTACCGTTGGCCCTGCGGATGTCTCGCCCGCTCAACCTGATGATGGGCTTTTTCCGCCCGCTCACCTTTACCCTCGTCAACGGAGCTGCCGTAATTGAGCGCCGGCTCGAAAACCATACCCAAGACATCGTCGCCGCCAGCCAGCAGGACATTGACGAGGCCATTGACCTGACGGTAAAACTTCAGGAAAGCGGTGAGGAAGGCCAACGGCAGGATGTGGACATCCTCAAGCGCATCGTCCAATTTGCCAACGTTACCGTGCGGCAAATCATGCGCTCCCGGGGCGACGTCATCGCCGTGGAAAAAAACATCGACTACCACGCCCTGCTGGCCATCATCCGCGAAAACAATTACAGCCGACTGCCGGTATACGAGGAGGACTTTGACAAGATTCGCGGCCTGCTCTACGTAAAGGATTTGCTTGGCCACCGCAACGAAGGCCCCGAGTTCGACTGGTTCCAGCTCGTCCGCGAAGACGTCCTGTACATCCCCGAAAACAAGCGCATCAGCGAATTGCTCAAAGAGTTTCAGCAAGAGAAAATGCACCTTGCCATCGTCGTCGATGAATACGGCGGCACGGAAGGCATCGTCACGCTGGAAGACGTTTTGGAGGAAGTGATTGGCGACATCCAGGACGAATTCGACGAAGACGACGAGATCATTTACGAGCAAATCGACGACCTCAATTTCATCTTTGAGGGCAAGACCCTGCTCAAAGACGTCTGCCGCATCCTCGACCTGCCCACCTCCACCTTCGACGAGGCCAAGGGGGACGCGGAGTCCTTCGCGGGCCTCTTACTGGAGCTGCTCGGGCAGTTCCCCGTGGCCGAGCAAGAACTGGAATTCCGGGATTTCCGCTTCAAAATCGTCTCCATCACCCACCGCCGCATCGAGGAAATCCTCATCACCTTACCCAGTAAGGAGGAGTAAGGGGCGCGGTCGCAGGTGCCGGGGCTAGTGAAGGAGCGACCAACGTAGGCAGCAGCCCCGCTAATGCGTGAATGGCGTAAAGGAAGTCCCGCTCCTACCGGGAAACATTATCTCCCCGCAAACCAGGCAAAAGTGCGGCACTCGGCAATGGCTTTCTCGTAAAATTCGGTGTCGGGGTATTCATCCCGCAGCAAGCGGAAGTAGGTGAAGGGCCGTGCTCCGCCGGGTCGGCCCGCAGCGTAGTGGGCGTTGCGTTCGGTCTTCGCGGCGTAATAGATGATCTCTGCGGCCGCTTCCCGGTTGGGCGCGCGCGTAAGGGCCCGCTCGAAGTAGTAGCGCGCCCGGTCCATGCTGAAGTTTTCGCGGTTGCCCAGCGGGGCTTCGGGATGGCTAAACAGGGCGTCGGGATTGGCCTGGGCCGCTGCCCGCGCCGCGCTGGTGGCCGAGCGAAAGGGGTCTGCCATGCGCCAGTTGTAGCTGTAGTAGCTCATATTATAGTGCGCCAGGCCAATGTTGAAGTAGTTGCGGGCGGCAATGGTGTCGTTGGTCGTCCGGCGCGCTTCGTCTTCCAACTCCAGCAGGCGTTCGAGTAAGTCAACCTTATTGTAGCGCACTACGGCCGCGGAAGGAGAATAATTGACCCGGTCGTGAAACTGTTTTTCGAAAGGCGCAAAAGTGCCGTAGAGGTCGCGCCGGGCGGTGGGGATGCGCTGAAAGATTTCCAGAGCCGTCTCCCACTGCCCCATCTGCAGGTAGTGGATGCCCAGGAGGTCATTGATGTCGTCCCTGGCGTTGGGGCCCACCCGATTGGCCAGCAGTCGCTTGTCAAAAGCATTGCCCAAAATACTGTCGGCAACGACTTCCAACTCGCGGATCATCGATCTTTCCGGGTTTTTCTGCAGCGCATCGAAGCCGTAGCGGAGCAGGGCGGCTTTGCCCCGCTGCCCGGAACGGAGGTACACTGCCTCCAGCTTATCGTTGACCATCGGCTGAAAATCGGGGTAACGGCTTTGGATGTTTTCCCCGACGAGCAGGTCGTAATAGTGCATTTCAACGGAGTCGGTTACCCGGTCGAGGGCCAGCACCTGCATCACCTGGTTGAGGATGTCCACCTGCTGGCGGATGCTGTCGTTTTTGGCGGCGGCGGCAACCTCGCCGAAGGTCCTTCGGGCGTAGTAATAATCTCCGGCCAGCATTTCGATGAAGCCCCGGGCCAGTTTCCACACTTCGGGGTTGGCAGCATTGCCAGCGGTCACGACCTTATTAACGAAGGCCTGCAGGGTAATCAGGCGCTGGGCAGCGTTAGGGCGGGGACGGCGGGCCCGTACCTGGTTTTCGCGGCGGTTGGGGTTGAAGTCGAGCCCCAGCAGGTCGCTTTCCAATTCCAGCAATTCCCGCATCAAAAGCGGCTCCAAGGCGCGGTTGGCGGGTTCGAGGGTGTAAACGCTGACCATCTCTTCCAATACTACAGCCCGTCCGTTCTGGGCCCGCAATACGTGAAGCATCGCCCGTTCGTGGTCGTTCGCACAGAGGTTGCTGGTTGCCCGCCACTCTTCGTCGGTGCGGATTTTGAAGCTTTCGTAAGCGCTTTGGCGCTTGCTCGGGCAGCGATCAAAAATGCGGCTGAAGAGGTAAGCTGCGCGGGGGTAGTCCCCCAAAGCCTGCAAAGCCCCCGCCCGGTGCCCCTCGATCCAGTCGTAGATGATGCTGGGGTCAGCCTCAATTTTGGGCATAAGGTAATCGTAGAGCCGGATAACGTATTCGTGCTCCTGCAGGTAATGGGCCAGGCGAATGACCTGATAGGCGTAGCGCAGACGGACGTAGTGGCTCTCCAGGCTTTTGAACTGGTCCAGCCCTTCGTCGATCAAGCGTTCCATCTCCACCCGCTGTAACTCGCGCCCGTCAAATGCATTGCGGGGGCGCAGTACGTAGGGCTCGGCGCGTTTGGCAAAAAGGAGGTACTCTACGACCTCGCGACAGCGGTAGGCGATGAGATGACGGGCAAAGGTGTTGCTGCGCAGCGAGCTGGGCAAATCCGCCGCCTTTGCCCCTTCCTGGCCGAGGAGCGTCAGTAAGCGACGCAGTTCATCTTCTTCGCCCTCGTAAATAAGGGCCCGAATATCGGGCTGCTCTACCTCTTCGCAGTAGCGCTCGTGCCATTCCGCCACGTTATCGAGCACCTGGCGGTTGTCCTTTTCCTGCTGCGCTTCCCGGTAGGCATTGCCAAAGGCGAGGTAGAACGGGGAGATGTTGGCGTCAAAATCCACCAGCGCGGGATTCAGAAACTGGTAGCCGTAGAAGGTCGGTTCGCACTGCGCGAGCAGGGATGCACCGCAGCCCAATGACAATAAAAAGCAGAGATTTCGGATCATGTTGCCGCCAAGATAGCGAAAATGGCTGGTGGCAAAAATACGCCCTAAGCACGAGCAAGGGGAGCCCCCGGCGGGGAGCTCCCCTTACTGAACAATACCCACGCTAGCGGAAAACGCCCAACTTGCGGCTGTGCATCTTCCCGTTCACTTCCAGGCTGACGACGTAGAGCCCCGACGCCCAGCCCACGCTGTTGAGGGCGAAACGCTGCACGTGCCCGCCAGCCAATTGCTGCCCACTGTAGGGTGCACTCAGCTTTTTGCCACTGACGTCAAAGAAGTGGACGGCCACCCGCGAACTGGTGGGGAGATCGTATTCCAAGACCACCTCGCCGCCACTCAGGTAGGCTTTGAAGGGCAATTCCGTAGTGTTGCGGTTGCGGGTACTGGTGGTGCCTTGGCAGAATAGGCCCAGGTCGCTCATCCTTTCGAAAGGTGCGCCCATGATGTTGTCCACCAGGTCGCCATCGATGCACAGCCAATTGCTCAGGACGGTGGCGTAGACGTTGCGGAAGTCGACCTGGAACTTCATATTGTCGTTATTGTCCACGTCGTTCATGTCCGGCAAGCCGCCGGTCATGCCATTGCCGTTGAGGCCTTTGCCGAAGAGGAGCAAGGGTGCGGCCGCGCCGTGGTCGGTCCCCGCCGAGCCGTTTTGGAAGATGCGGCGGCCGAATTCGCTGAAGGTCATGGCCAGCACCCGGTCGTCGATAGCCCCGGCCTTCAAGTCGGCAAAAAAGGCAGTCACGTTCTCTGCAACGCTTTGCAAGAGGTAGCCGTGATCGCGCACCTGGTTGGCGTGGGTATCAAAGCCATCGAGTTCGACCACGAAAAAGCGCGTGCCCAGCCCTCCGCGCAGCATCCGGGCGACGAGGGAAAGCTGGTCGCCCAGCCGGTCGTTGCGGTACTCAGCGGAGTTTTCCCCGGCGTCGTAGGCCTGGGCCAGCACGCCCGCGTAGCGGAAGGTCGTATTGGCCACCGCCCGCAGGTAACTGAGCTGTTCGCCGTAGGTGCAATCCGGCACATCGTTCACGTCGTAAAGCTGCCCCGTGCGGGCAATCTGGTAAAGCTGTGTGGGGTTCTCCGTAGAAATGGCGTAGTTGAAATCATCGGCGTTGTTGAACAGCAGGTTGCCCGGGCCACCGATCTGGATGGCAGGGGGAGTAGCCGGCGGCATGCTGAGGAAATCGGGGTGCTGAATGCTCAGGTAGCGCCCCAGTACGCCGCTGTTGATGACTTCTTCGGAGTCGGAGGCCGTCGCCCAGATGTCGGAAGAACGGAAGTGGCTCAGGTTTTGGCCAGGGTAGCCCACGTTTTGCACCACCCGCATTTGCCCCTCGTTCCAGAGGCTGCGCAGCGGAGCGAGCTGGGGGTGTAAGCCCAGGGTGGAAGTAAGATCGACTACCTCATTGCGGGGGACGAAAATGTCGGGCCGGTGCCGCTGGTACGTCCCAAAGTCGTGGATCGGAATCAAAGTATTAAGGCCGTCGTTGCCGCCTTTGAGGCGGATCATCACCAAAACCCGGTCGTCATCGGCACCCGCCAGCGCCGCCATGAGCGGAGACATGCCGAGGGCGTTGACCGGAATCTTGTTCAGTAAAAAACCGGAGGTACCGATGATGCCGAGGTTGCGGAGAAAGTTCCGCCGGCTGTGGTCCTGCTGGTGGGCCAGGCCATCGCTCAGGCGCTCACCCGGCCGGGTAGATTTGTTATTGTTAGTTGGTCCCATAAAACGGACGATATTTTTTCAGCACGCTCGGCCCACCGGGTCGAGGCACTGGGAGGAGCTAATTAGTTCAACTGGAATTCGGGCATCCGGCCAATGTGGCGCAACAGAACGGTGATCTGCCACGACGCCGAATCCCAATCAAGGTTCCACTGGCCCGTATCGTAATAGTTGGAAGGAATCTCCCACTTCAGCGCATCGGTGGCAATGTCGTAAGCCTCCTCCGTCACCAGGCCGCGCGGAACGAAGTAATCCACAATGGCCCGGGCAATGACCTCGGGCGAATTGCTGTTGCCGGAAAGGCGCTTGGCAAAGGCCGGGTAGGTTTGCTCACTTTCGTTGTGCACGCCCCAGGAAAAGCCATCCATAAAATCCCAGCGCAGCGTCAGGCGGTTGGAATCAATCCAGGCCCGGTCGCCTTTCCAACCTGCTACATCGGGGGGCTCACCCAGGTACTGGCCCATGTTGGCCGTGGCCCAGAAGCCCCAACCTGCCGAGTTTTCAAATTCCCCGAAGTCGCCCTGCCGCATAAAGGAAGTCAGCAGCTCCAACGGACTTTTGACGAGCACGCCTTCGTTGGCCGCATCGAAAAAATGCGCGCTACTGAACAACTCCCGCAGCACGGGCATGATCTGAAACCCACTGGCCCGGAAAGTCTGCGCCATGGCGCTGATCACCTCCGTATCGGGGTCCCGATTGACGTAGTAAGCGTAAAGTTTGCCGCAAATGAACTCGGAAATCAGTACGCCACGTTCTTCGAAAAGGACGTCAATCAAGGTTTCGTAATTAAAGTTGCCGGTGCGACCAAAGACGGTCTTATCCCCCGGATCGTAGCCCCACTCGGCCCATTCCACCGCGCCGCAGAAGCTCGTCCAGCCGTTCCAGCCCGTCAGTGCCCGGCTGGCCTCCACGATGTCTTCTTCCGTGTAACCATTATTGACGCCGAGGGTGAAAAGCTCGAACAGTTCGCGGGCGTAATTTTCGTTGGGCTGCTGCCGCGTGTTCTCAAAGCCATTGAGGAAGAAAAGCATGGCGGGCGTTTTCGTCACCTCAATCACAAAATCGTGGAAGTTACCAAACGCATTATCCGTCAGCACTTTAAAGTACTGGTAGTAATGGCTGGCGCAGCTGTAGGTCTCGTACTTGGTCACAAAGTGGTTGTGCCAGAACAGGACGAGTTTTTCCCGCACGCCGTACTGCTGGGCTTCTTTCAAAAAGCCCTGGCCCCAGAGGGCATAAGACTCGAAGACATCGACTTCGGCGGCCATGAAGGCGTCGTAATCCCAGTAGGCCCACTCAGGTTCCGGGCGGTCGGGGCGGGTAGACGCTTCCGTCAGGAGTTGGTCGATGGTGGCTGCGGGGCCAGCAACGAGGGCTTGCTCGATCTCGTCGGGCTTGGCACCGAAGCCAATGCGTCGGAAAAGATGTTGCACCCGGGCTTCGTCCCAGGGGCGTTCGGCGGTGGGCACGTAGGCTTCCAGGCCAGTTGTAGCGCAGTTAGTCAATACCATTTGTTTTGTGGGGATTCGTTCAGCTCGGTCTAAGTTAAGGCCTTAGCACGATACGGGGCGGGGAAACTGGCCGTTCGGACCAACATTTAACGTATTAGCCGCAACGATAAAGTGTGCCAACAAGCAAGATTTTGGGGCGTCTGGTATCAAAAATTTCTTTCAAAGCCTGCGTTCCAGATCGGGCAGGATCTGGTCTTTCCAGGCGCCGAAACTGCCGTCCAGAATCCGTTCCCTGGCCTCCGTGACGAGGCCGAGGTAGAAGGCCAGGTTGTGGAGAGTAGCGATTTGTGGCCCCAGTAGCTCATTCACGCGGAAGAGGTGGTGGAGGTAGGCGCGCGTGTGGGTGCGGGAAGTGGGCGCGGCCGCAGGTGCAGGGTCGAGGACAGAATAATCAGTCCGCCAACGGGCGTTTTTGATGTTGATGATCCCCTGGCGGGTATACAAGACGCCGTGGCGGGCGTTGCGGCTGGGCAAGACACAGTCGAACATATCCACTCCCCGGCTGATGCACTCCAGGATATTGGCCGGGGTGCCAACGCCCATCAGGTAGCGGGGTTTGCTGGCAGGGAGGATCTCGCAGCAGAGCGCCGTGATGCGGTACATGTCTTCAATGGGTTCCCCGACGGAGAGGCCACCGATGGCATTGCCGGGTTGGTCCTGGCCGGCGATGAACTCCGCCGACACCCGCCGCAGGTCGTCGTAGCTGCTGCCCTGGACGATGGGGAAAAGCGCCTGGCTGTGGCCGTACAGCGGAGCCGAAGCGTCCATGAAAGCCACGCACCTTTCCAGCCAGCGGTGGGTGAGGTGCATGCTGTTCTCGGCATAGCGGCGTTCGCTGGGGTAAGGTGGGCACTCATCGAAGGCCATGACGATGTCGGCCCCGATGCTCCGCTGGATGCCGAGGCTGCTTTCCGGACTAAACAGGTGCTTGCTGCCATCAATGTGGCTGGCAAAAGTGGCCCCTTCTTCGGTGATCTTGCGCCGGTGGGCTAGGCTGAAGACCTGGTAGCCTCCGCTGTCGGTCAGGATCGGCCCGTCCCAGGCCATAAACTGGTGCAGGCCGCCCGCTGCTTCCAGCACTTCGGTGCCCGGCCGGAGGTAGAGGTGGTAGGTGTTGCCGAGGATGATGCGGGCCCCGACGTCTTGCCGCAGCTCGTGCTGGTGGACGCCCTTGACGGTGCCGAGCGTCCCGACGGGCATGAAAATGGGGGTGGGGATTTCCCCGTGGTCGGTGCGGAGGGTACCGGCGCGGGCGGCGGTGTGGGTATCGGTATGGTGCAGCGTAAATTGCATAGGGGGCAAAGGTAGGTGCTCCCGGGATTTAGCCGGAAGGTATTGTCGCGGCTTTAGCCCGACCCCCTGGTCGGGCTAAAGCCCGACATTACAGGCGGCGCAGGGGGCGGCGATGTGGGTATCGGTATGGTGCAGCGTAAATTGCATAGGGGGCAAAGGTAGGTGCTCCCGGGATTTAGCCGGGAAGGTATTGTCGCGGCTTTAGCCCGACCCCCTGGTCGGGCTAAAACCCGACGCTACAGGCCATCATTGCTATTGCGTCCCGGAACCTTGCACCTGCGACCGCGCAAAAACACAACCCGCCCTTATCTTCGCCCCATGCTTACCTTCCTGCGCCGGCTCTTCGGCCCCCGGCAAACTGCGTTCCCCGACGCCGACCAAACAACTGACCCCACCATGAAATTTTTGATCGTCGGCCTCGGCAACCCGGGCCCCAAGTACGAAAATACCCGCCACAACATCGGTTTTCGCGTGGTGGAAAAGCTGAGCGACGACTGGCAATCCGGCAGCCACGGCCTCCTGGCGCGCATCAAACACCGCGGTAAGCAAATCACCCTGCTCAAGCCCGACACCTTCATGAACCTGAGCGGCAAGGCCGTGCGCTACTGGCTGCAGGCCGAGAACGTTCCGAAGGAAAACCTGCTGGTCATCCTCGACGATTTGCACCTCGACTTTGGGCAACTGCGCCTGCGCGGCAAGGGCTCGGACGCCGGCCACAACGGCCTGAAAAGCATCGATCAACTCACCGGCGGCAACGACTACGCCCGCCTGCGCTGCGGCATCGGCAGCAATTTCCACCCCGGCCAGCAAGCCGACTACGTGCTGAGCGAATGGAGCGGCGCGGAGCGAGCTGGCCTGCCCACTCTGGTGGATACCGCCGCCGAAATGGCGCTGCATTTTTGCGGGCACGGCCTGCAAAACACGATGAATAAGTATAATGTGCGGGGGGGGAAGGGTGATCCCAAACCGCCTAAGGGGGGGGAGTGAGGGGCTAACTCAACACCTGATAAACCCCCATAGCCGAAAAATAAGCCAGCACCGTCATAAACGTAAACTGGATCGCCGGCCACTTCCACCCACCCGTTTCGCGGCGCGTGACGGCCAGGGTCGACATGCACATCATCGCAAAAACGTAGAAGATCAACAGACTCCAGGCCGTCGCGGAGTTATAAACGGGCTGCCCCGTGCGGGGGTTTATCTCTTCGGCCATCCGTTCGCGGATCCGCAGCTCATCATCGACGCTGCCAATGGAATAGATCGTGGCCATCGTACCGACGAAAACCTCCCGCGCTGCAAAACTGGCCAGTAGGGCGATGCCGATCTTCCAGTCGTAGCCCAGGGGACGGATGACGGGCTCCATCGCTTTGCCCAGGAGGCCGGCGTAACTGGCTTCCAGGCGTTCGCTGGCCAGGACGTCTTCGGCGGCTTCCCCGGTGTAGCCCAGTTCCTGGTTGATGCGCGCAGCGTTGGCCTCTGCGGCGGCCATGCGCTGGGATGGGCCAAAGGAAGAAAGCCCCCACAGAACAATGCTGATGAGGAGGATGACTTTACCCGCTTCCTCTACGAAAGTGCGCACTTTTTGCCAGACGGTAAGCCCCACGTTGCGCCACACCGGCGTCCGGTACTCGGGCAGTTCCAGCATCAGGAAGCTGCGTTCGGGGGTTTTCAGGACGAGCTTAAAGACCAGGGCGGAGAGCATCGCCGCCGCAATCCCCAGGAAATAAAGCCCCGCGAAAGCCAACCCTTGCAAACCAAAGCCCCAAAACGTTTCCTTAGGAACCGCAAAGCTGATGAGGATGACGTACACCGGAATGCGCGCCGAACAGGAGGTCAGGGGCGTCACCATAATGGTCAGCAGCCGCTCCTTCCAGTTGGCAATGGTGCGCGTACTCATGATGGCCGGGATGGCGCAGGCGTGGCCACTGATGAGGGCCACTACCGAGCGCCCGTTGAGGCCAAAGCGCTGCATCAGGCTGTCAAACAAGTAAGCAGCCCGCGCCAGGTAACCCACCTCTTCCAGAATGGCAATGAAGAAAAACAGGATGGCAATTTGGGGAATGAACACCAACACCCCGCCCAGGCCCGCGATGATGCCGTCAACGAGCAGGTTCGTCAGCCAGCCCTCCACCAGGGTGGCGCGGACGCTCGTGCCCAGGGTCTCAAAAACCCACTCAATGCCGTTCATCGGCCACTCCGCCCAGGCGAAAAGGGCCTGAAAAAGCAAGAACATTACGGCCAGGAAGATGAGGGGCCCCCAGATGCGGTGGGTCAGGATGTTGTCCAGGCGCTCGCTCCGGCTGGCTTGGTCGCCAGCAAAGCGTACGCTGTCGCGCACAATCGGCTCGAAGGTGTTGTAGCGCTCCATCGTTTCCTCCACCTGGGCGCGGAGGCTGTGGAATTCGTGGCGCACCCGGGCTTGCTGGACCAGGTGCCGGGTCTCCTCCGGAATGTGCCGCAGCCAACTGGCGTGGTGGGTCAGCAAAAGTGCGTGGTAATCGTTGCGGGCGGGGAGTTCCTGCCGGAGGTCCGCCAGCACATCGCGCGCCCGCGCACCGGGTTCGTAAAAAGGGGCTTCGGGGCGGTACTTCGCCGGGTCTTTAAGCAAGTCAGCGACGGCCGTTTTCAGTTCCTCCAGGCCCTGCCCTTCGCGGGCACTGACCAGCAGCACCGGCACCGCCAGCTCCCGGCTCAGTCGGGCCACGTTTACCTGTAGCCCTGTCTCCTGAATGACGTCCATCATGTTGAGGACGAGAATCATCGGCAAGTCCAGGTCCCGCAACTGCGTGAAAAGCAATAGGTGTTTGTCGAGTTTGGTAACGTCGGCAACGTACAGAATGGCGTCCGGAAAAAGATCGCCTTTAGGGTTGGTCAGTTCCTGCACCACGAGGCGCTCATCCAGGCTGGTGGGGTAGCAACTATAAGCGCCGGGGAAATCCACCAGCTCCACCCCTACCCCACTGGCCAAGGCGATCTCCCCCGACTTCTTTTCCACCGTGACACCCGGGAAATTACCAATGCGCTGCCGCAAGCCAGTTAGTGCATTAAACAACGAGGACTTCCCGCTATTGGGGTTACCAACCAGGCCCACTACGGCCCGGCGCTTTACTTGATCATTATGCATGCGAGCTCTTGCTTCCTCAGGGCCAGACAATGGCGGTCAATCTTAACGTACCAGCAACTGCCAAACGGGCTGGAGCGCACGATGCGCAAGCGCGATCCCGGACGTACCCCAATATCCAGCAGCTTACCAGCGAGGTCTTCGTTGGTAAAACGATCAATGATGCCAGACATTCCGGCGGTAAAGTGCACTGCGGCCGTAAGGCGGGGGAAAGGCATAGTGAATTACTTAGGACCAGCAAAGATAAGCCAGTTCAAACTGTTTTTAGGTGGTCTAAATAATTATGACTTTGGGCTTACTTGTTACTGCCGTTGTAACTCGAAACTCCCTTGCAGGCCAGTGATACCGTTGACGAAGTGAAGGATCAGGTAGTTCTGGTCGTAGGGTAACTGGAAATAAAGCGTGCCCATCGTGCCATCCCCCGCCACGAAGCTGCCGTGAAATTGCCCTGCGGCATCCACCTGCGTCAGGTAAAAACCTGAGTTACCGTTGTGGTAGGTGCCGTAGGTGCCTTCCGGTCCGAACTGTATCGTAAAGAGTTTATCATTCCACCAGGTCGAGTTACTCAACTGGGCCTGCCGTGCCGCTACCGTATTGTTCGCTTGGTTGCTAAAAGCCGTACTGGCTTCTTCCAACTCCGCATCGTCAAACAATGTCGCGGGGTCTTCCAGCGGGGTAGTCCCCGTCCTGGAGTTGCCCATCGTTTGGCGATCCGCCGCTGCTGGGGGCAACTGCTGGTTGAATAGCCCGGAGAAATCGGCCCCGTCTTCTTCCCAGGTGGATGCTGCCATGGCATCTACAAAGACCGCCAGGAAGATCACGGCACCCAGGCCCAGGAAAACGAATAAGAGCACTTTCCCCAGAGTGCCCCCACCGGATTTGGGGGCAGCCGGAGGAACGTTTGCCGCATGGGCAGGCCGTTGCTGTTGCGGGGGCGGGCTGGGGGCTGGGGGCTGGCGTGGGGTTGGGCTTGGGTTCCGGTGGTGTCGTATACTTTTTGTACCTCCCCCACCGCATTTCCTTCAGCTCCCGGGCGTAGTTGAGCAAACGGAGGGAGAACTCCCGCTCGGCCGATTCGGCCACCATCAAACCCTGGATCTTCTTTTGCTGCAACTCGTCGTATTCCCGCAAGAAAGCGACGGCCGCGTGGAAGTGGTCCGGCATCTCTTCCTGCATAATGGGCAGTTGCTGCTCCATCAGGTCCATCGCCTCAGTAATGCGGTTTTCGGCCACCATCTGGGTTACGCGCTGGTATAGATCGGGAGGGAGAGGCATGGTAAGTTGAAATGGTTCGCAAAAAACGACTGTAAGATACGATTTATCTCGCCGCACAACCAAGGTGCAGGGGCTAGGCCGCCGGAGGAAACCTCGCCGGCCCCGCCCCCACCTCAGGGTCTCTTTACACCATCCGCCCGGCGCTTTGCAGCAGGGCGATGCTTTTCCGGATGCCTTCTTCTTCGGAGAGCTCACTGCCTTCGTACTCGACGCCGATCCACGACTGGTAGCCCGCGTCTTTGACGATTTTGAGCATCCGCTGGTAGTCGGTGTGGGTTTCCGTACCGTCTGCCGCAAAATCGTGGGTCTTGGCCGAGACGGCCTTGGCGTAGGGCATCAGTTCAGCCACGCCCTGGTAGCGGTCGTATTCCTCTTTGCAGCCCGTCAGGCCCCGCTCCATGCAGAAATTGCCGAAGTCGGGCAGCGTACCGCAGTTGCTCATTCCGGTGGCGGCGATGACGTCCGCCAGCCACTTGCCATCGGAGCTGAAGCCGCCGTGGTTTTCTACGATGACGTTCAGTCCCGCTTTACCCGCGTATTCGCTCAGGCGGGCCAGGCCGTCGGTGGCGTTTTTGGCCACCTCTTCGCGGCTGCCTTTGCCGGCAGCGTTGACCCGGATGCTGTGGCAACCCAGGAATTTGGCGGCATCCACCCACTGGTAGTGGTTTTCGACGGCCAGGGTGCGGGCCTTAGCGTCGGAATCGCCCAGATTGCCTTCGCCGTCTACCATGATGATCAGGGATTTCACGCCGTGGTCGTTGGCCCGCTGCTCCATCTGCTTGAGGTAATCCTGGTTCTTGGCTTTGTCCTTGAAAAATTGGTTGACGTACTCGATGCCTCCCAGGCCAAAGGTGTTGCGGGCGGTAGCGGCGAAGTCGAGGTTATCCATTTTGCCCGCAAAAAGCGTTTTGTGGAGGCTCCACTGCGCCAGGCTGATGTCGAACCACAGGGGGCTTTCGGCCGCAGGTGGCACGGCCGAGCTGGCGGTGGTGCCGTCCATTTCCTGCGTAGCGCTGGTGCCACAGCCCAGGTAGGCAACGCTGCCCAGCAGCCCCAGCCCCAGGCCTGCCTGCGTTGTTTTAGTCAAAAAAGTCCTTCTTTGCATTGGTCGAAGTTTAGTTTCGGAGGGTGTAGATACGCAAAGTTCGTGGAATGCACCCCATCTCCTGCGTTCAATAACGATGGGTGCCGCAGTTGTGGCAACTACCTTCGCACCTACTGATTCATCAACCCCTTCCGCTATGTCCCTTAAGTCCACCGAGCACAGCCTCGAAGAACAGTATGCCCAGCGGATGGCCCGGCTGGCGGCAGCGGGCCACGCCCTCCCCCACTTGCGCGGCGAACGATCGCACGCCACGGCCGAGGATTTACGCGGCAACATCGAGAATTTCATGGGCATGGCCGCCGTGCCCGTCGGCCTGGCTGGCCCCCTGCGGATGCGCGGCCAGCACGCCCACGGGGATTACCTCGTGCCGCTGGCCACTACCGAAGGAGCGCTCGTAGCTTCTTACTCGCGCGGCATGAAAGCCATCACCGACGCCGGCGGTGCCACCGCCCGCATCCTGGCCGAAGGCGTGCAGCGCGCCCCCTATTTCCGGCTCGCCGACCTGGCCGCCGCCACCCGCTTCGTAGCTTGGGTGGCCAGCGTTCGCCCCACACTGGAAGCCATCACCGCCCAAACGAGCCGCTACGCCCAACTGCAAAACATCATCCCCTTTCTGGAAGGCAACGCCGTCACCCTGCTGGTGGAATTTACCACGGGCGACGCCGCAGGCCAGAACATGGTCACGATCTGCACCGACCGCCTCTGCCAGTTCTTCGTGGCCGAATCGCCCGAAAAGATCGAAATCTGGTACATCGAAGCCAACGCCGGTGGCGATAAAAAGGTAAGCCAGCTGAGCTACCAGCGCGTACGCGGCAAAAAAGTATCCGTCGAAGTCGTCATCCCCCGCGACGTAGTAGCGGCAGTACTGAAAACGACGCCCCGGGCCCTGGCCGATTTCAGCCTGGCGGCCACTTACGGGTCCGTACAGTCCGGCACCATGGGTGTGCAGGCCCACTTCGCCAACGGCCTGGCGGCGCTCTTCATAGCCTGTGGCCAGGACGCCGCCTGCGTGGCGGAGGCGGCCGTTGGGACCGTCCGGCTCGAAATCACTGCTTCCGGCGACCTCTACGCTTGCGCCACCTTACCCAACTTGATCGTCGGCACCGTCGGGGGCGGCACCGGGCTGCCCACCCAGCGGGAATGCCTCGAATTGATGGATTGCTTCGGAGCGGGCAAGGCCGGACGCTTGGCCGAAATCACCGCCGCCGTCTGCCTGGCGGGCGAACTCTCCATCCTCTCCGCGCTGGCCGAGGGGCACTTCACTTCTGCTCACGAAGCATTGGGGCGGAAGTAGCCCCCCAGCTCGCAGTGGGAATTTTGCTGTGCAGTGCATCATTTTGGGCGCGGCCGCAGGTGCTCCCCCCCACCCCCCCGAAGGGGGGAGTCAGGACAAGGAGCAATGTTTTGCCGAAGGAAACGCTGTCCTTCGCTAAAAAAGCTACATCATGCCGAGGATACCAGACCATCGATCAGACGGACAACCGTCCTCACTTCAACTTCACCGCCTTATTCAGCCTCGCGCTTTTAATTGCCGCATCCAAAATCTCCATGACCACCATATTATTTTCCAGTGAAGATAAATCGTAGGGATCTGCACTCACCGTCCCATTGATGACCGCCGCAAAATACACGAAGGGGTCGTGGTAAGGGCTTTCCCTTTCGGCCAGCGTCATTTGCTCCTCCGTAAATTCATCGTAGCCACGGGCTATGCGCACCCGCAGGTCATGGCGATTGTCTGCGTAAATCGCTCCTTTTAGTCCGTAGATTTCCATGTCCTTCCGCCCGATGGGCCAGTTCCAGGACGCCTGAAGGATGGCGACTGCATTATCGTAGGTCAAAATGATGATGGCTTCGTCATCAACCTTGGGATTGTTCGCGGCTTGTTGTTGGGCCGTCACCGCAGTTACGCTGTTGGGTTTTTTACCCTCCATAATCCAGGTCAGCAAATTAGCGCCGTAGCAACCGAAATCCGTAATGGCCCCGCCGCCGTTCAGTACCGGATCGGTCAGCCATACCAGAAACTCATCATCAACACCTATTTTTTTGGGCCCCCGATGCCCATCTCTGACGATTATTTTCCGAATATCGCCAATCAGAGTATCCTGCTGGATCAGTTCAAAAGCTTTGTGGTTGGTGGGGTACCAGGTGGTCTCGTAGTTCGTCAGTAAATGAATCCCGTGCTTATCCGCCAGCTGCTTCATTTTTTTGGCGTGCTGCAAACTTACGGCCAATGGCTTTTCTACCATTACGTGGATTCCGGCTGGCGCACAGACCTCCACGATTTTCAAGTGATCGTAGATGGTGCCAAATGCGGTCACCGCCGTGGGCTGTTTTGCGGCGATCATTTCTTCCAGTGTATTGTACACCAGGTCCATAGAGAACGCGTACTGGTCGGCATACCGCTGGGCCAGGTCTTTATTCGGCTCTACAATGCCCACGATGTCAAATTCCGGGTGGAAATCACTGTTGAATATCCAGTGGACGTGCGTGTGGGTCAGGCCCACTACGCCCATTCTTACAGGGGCCGCTTGGCTGTACACGGTGGCGCAGATTATTTGGAATAAGACGATTAAAATGACTTTATTTTTGAGCATGCGTTTCGCTTTTTGATTTGTTTTAACCCCTTTGATGAACGGACATGCTCCGGGGATTTCGCCACTCCACACCTACTCCACTAGTGGCCTGTCAACATTTAAAATTCGGGTAAGGTGCTAGTAGATTTTGTTGACTGACTAAATCAAAAAACGCAGGCAACGCCATAGCGTTGTTGAGGCTTTTTGATGACGGCAGGCGGCAAAAGATGCTACAGATTATCCGAAAATTTAAGTTTGACAGACCACTAGACTCAAATCCCCCCGTACACCCGGGGCAGCTACTTTCAACTGCATCCGAAGCTGCTTACGTGAAGGGATAAGATTCAGCTTTTCGAGTCCACATAACTCTGGTAACCTTTAAAAGCCACCCCAGCACTCGCTATGGAACCAAAGATTCCAATAAGCCAACTCTCCGTGAACAGCAGACCAATTCCAGCGATGAAGCCCACTACTCCAAGCAGAAGGGGTAGCAATAATACGGATTTATCCCTCTTAGCCATGTTATGGTGTTGAACGGTTAACTTATCTGTTAATGAATTTTGTACTATTTCTTCGCCCCCCCTCCACCAACTCAGCCAAGCACCAGCGGACACTTCAGCCCGTGAATCAGGTGGCCAGTTCGAATAGCTACCAGGTTGGAGCCGATAATGGTCATTGGCTAAATGCCAGGAACGGCAAGCAAGTTACGCCTTTGGCCCAATCGTTGCACCCTCCTAGCCATAAATTCGGCCGAAACAATTCCTTCTGACCCAAAAATTCACGCTCAGGAATAGTCCTGGCTTGCCTGACGATGCCTGTGGAGAAGGAATGCAAGCGGAATGTCCCACGACTCCCCTTGCCCGAAGACAAAACCTTACACCTGCGGCCGCGCCCTAATGGCCTGCTGCTTTCGAACCACGAGGCTTAAACTCCCCCTTTGGGGGCCGGGGGGCTTAACTCCCCCACCAAAAACTGCCCCGTATAACTCTCCTTCACCTTCGCCACCTGCTCGGGTGTACCCTTGGCCACCACGTTGCCGCCGCCGCGCCCGCCCTCGGGGCCGATGTCGATGAGGTAGTCCGCTACCTTGATGACGTCCATGGAGTGCTCAATGACGATGACCGTGTTGCCCTTATCCACCAGGCCCTGCAAGACGCGCAGCAGGTACTGGATGTCTTCGAAATGCAGGCCCGTCGTAGGCTCGTCGAGGATGTACACCGTTTGCCCGGTGGCCTTTTTGCTGAGTTCTTCGGCCAGTTTCACCCGCTGTGCTTCGCCGCCGGAGAGGGTCGTCGCCCGCTGCCCCAGGGTGATGTAGCCCAGGCCCACGTCGTTGAGGGTAGACAGCCGCCGGGAAATCTTCGGGATGGCCGTAAAAAATTCGGAAGCCTCGGCCACCGACATATTCAGCACGTCGTTGATCGACTTGCCCTTGTAGAGAATCTCTAGCGTCTCCCGGTTGAAGCGCTGCCCCAGGCAGGTTTCGCACTCCACCTCCACATCGGGCAAGAAGTTCATCTCGATGGTCCGCATGCCGCTCCCCTTGCAAGTCTCGCAGCGGCCACCCTTTACGTTGAAGCTGAAGCGCCCCGGTTTGTAGCCCCGGATTTTGGCTTCCGGCAGTTCCGTAAACAGGCTGCGGATGTCCGTAAACACCCCCGTGTAAGTGGCCGGGTTCGACCGCGGCGTCCGCCCGATCGGGGATTGATCAATGTCGATGACCTTATCGAGGTGCTCCAGGCCGGAGACCGACTGGTGGTCCATCGGCTTTTTGACGCTGTTGTAAAAGTGCTGGCGCAGGATGGGGTACAGCGTCTCGTTGATGAGGGTGGATTTCCCCGATCCACTCACGCCCGTGATGCAGGTGAAGGTGCCGAGGGGGATTTTTATCGAGACGTTTTTGAGGTTGTTGCCGCTGGCCCCTTTGAGTTCCAGGAACTGCCCGTTGCCTTTGCGCCGCTTGGTGGGGACGGCAATTTCCTTGCGGCCAGCCAGGTAATCGCTGGTGATGCTACCGGCATTTTTCTTCAGCAAAAACTCTTTCGGTGGGCCTGCCGTCACCACCTGCCCGCCTTTGATGCCTGCGCCGGGACCGAGGTCGAGCAGGTAGTCGCTGGCCATCATGATGTCTCGGTCGTGTTCGACGACCAAGACGGTGTTGCCGATGTCCGTCAGGTCACGCAGGGCCTGGATGAGGCGCTGGTTGTCGCGCTGGTGCAGCCCGATGCTGGGCTCGTCGAGGATGTAGGTGATGCCCGTCAGCTGGCTCCCGATCTGGGTAGCGAGGCGAATGCGCTGGGCTTCGCCACCGGAGAGGCTGCGGCCGGGCCGGTCGAGGCTGAGGTAGCCCAGGCCCACGTGCAGCAAAAAGCGGAGGCGGAAGCGGATTTCCTTGAGGATGTCGGTAGCAATGAGCTTGGTCCGCTCGTCCATCCCCTCTTCGGCCGTTTCCATCCACTGGCCGAGTTCGTCCAGGTCCATGCGGGCCAGGTCGCTGATGGTTTTGTCTTTCACCTTAAAGTTGCGCGCTTCGCGGCGCAGGCGGTCTCCCTCACACTCGGGGCAGGTGTCCACGGTCATGAATTCCTCGGCCCAGGTGCGGATGCGCTCACTCGTCGTCTCTTCGTACCAGCGGGAGATCATGTTGACCAGGCCGTTCTGGGCCACGTCCCACACCATGTCGTGGGCCATTTTGTCGTATTCGCTCTTCTTTTGCCGGCCGCTTTTTTTCTCGCCGTACAGGATCACGTTGAGGCCTTCGGCGGGCAGCGACTTGATGGGGTCGGTGAGCTTGAACTTGTACTTTTTGGCGATTTCCTTCACCTGTTTGAAGGTGGTGTTGTCGCGGCTTTCCCCCAACGGCAGCACTCCGCCCTGGTTAATGCTCAAGGTACGGTCGGGGATGATCTTATCGATGTCCGGGCTGTTCAGTTGCCCCAGTCCGCGGCAGGTGGGGCAGTAGCCGTAGGGCGAGTTGAAGCTGAAGGTATTGGGGTTGGGTTCTTCGTAGCTGATGCCGTTTTCGGCGTCCATCAGGTTTTTGGAGAAGGGGGCAGTGTGGCCGCTGTCGGTGTCTTGCACGAAGAGCAATCCATCGCCCATTTTCAGGGCGGTCTGGAGGCTTTGGCTGAGGCGATCGCGGCGGTCCGGGCCCATGCGGATGCGGTCAATGACGAGCTCAATGTCGTGCACCTGGTAGCGGCTGATCTGCATGCCCTCCACGAGGTCCTGGATTTCTCCGTCGATCCGCACCTTGGTGTAGCCTTGCTTGCGCACCTGCTCGAAGAGTTCGCGGTAGTGGCCCTTGCGCCCCCGGACGAGCGGGGCGAGCACGACGATCTTTTTGCCGTCGTACTGTTCGGCAATCTGCTCCTTCATCTGCTCTTCGGTGTAGCGGAGCATCTTTTCGCCGCTGGCGTAGCTATAGGCCGTGGCCGCGCGGGCAAAGAGGAGGCGGAGAAAGTCGTAGATTTCCGTGACGGTGCCCACCGTAGAGCGGGGGCTGCGGTTGGTCGTTTTTTGCTCGATGGAAATGACGGGGCTCAGGCCCGTAATCTGTTCCACGTCCGGCCGCTCCATCGTCCCCATAAACTGCCGGGCGTAGCTGCTGAAGGTCTCCATGTAGCGCCGCTGCCCTTCGGCGTAGATGGTGTCAAAGGCGAGGCTCGATTTCCCACTGCCGCTCAGGCCGGTGATGACGACCAACTGGTTGCGGGGTAGCTCCACATCGATGCCCTTCAGGTTGTGCTCCTTGGCCCCGATGACGGTCAGGAAGCGCTCCGCGTGGGCCAGTTCAGTAGCCACCGCTGCTTTTTTGGGCGCGGCCGCAGGCGATAGTCCCGGAGCATTTCGGGATGCAGGGGAAGTCTTGGAAGAAGCAGTGGTTTTAACGCGGGGCATAACATTCTTTTCGGGCGGGGACGCCGCAGGGCGCTATCCCAACGGAACAAAGATAAGATTGTTTTTCGCTTTTTTGTTGGCAATTTCTTGCGTTAACACAGGTTTGTGGGAATTTTTCTCCACCCTGCCTCGAACTCCTTTGGGTTTAGCCCGCCGGGGACGACACAGGTTTCCCTTCTTGCTCGCTGCGATACTGTGAATGCCCTCGTAAGAGAAATCCGCCGGAAAAAACGCCCTCCTTTTCCACGGTCTCATTTCCCACGCCAATCAGTAATTGGCGTGGTGGATAAATTTATGCGCTCGGTGGCCCTCAATGTGGAGGAAGTACAGTCCACTTGTGGCACCCTGCAAGCCTAGCTCCGTTGTTCCCCTAGCCAACGAACCGCTTTTCACCATTCTCCCCGTCACATCAAAAACCCGGTATTGCCTGTTTACGCAGTTTTCGCACGTTACCCGCAATACTCCTCCGGCGGTAAAAGCCGTAACATCCACCGGGTCGAGATGTACATCGCCAATCCCACGAGTAGAGGTCAGAATATTTTCACAGTCGTATCTATATCCAAAAATAAGATAATCGTTGAATTCTTTGAGCCCTATCGCAGGGTGGTATAGGCACCGCGGAGGTCCTCCTTCCACCGTCTCAACATCACTGAATACCAACTCAAATGGATCAATATACCCCAAGGTATTCCCAATATAATTCATGACTGTATCTATAATTGTTCCCCTGTCAGAATACTCGTAGGACAATATTTGCGCAGCAACCTCCAATTCATTTAAATAATGCCTGAAGGTATCCAACACTTCCAGCCTGATCGTTACGTCTGTATTGGGATAGCTGAGTAACCAGTTGTCTCCTGGGCCAGCATTGAAGTCAAACAAAGTATCCGCCACCATTCCGTCAAACGAAACCAGGATCAAATTGTCCTGATTTTTAAAGTAAATTGGGGGCCGTTCCCTACGTATGGTGTCTTCGTTAAACCTGGTGATGGTTTGCGAAATCTTGAACTTATTGAATTCAAGTTCTCCCACCTTAGTCAATCCCTCAAATTCAACAATGTTTATCCCTTCGTAAAACCCGCCGTAGTGATCATACACCCAGCGCGAACCCGGCCCAAAGGAATCCTGACCGAATACTGTGGCAGTAGCAAGGAGTAGTAGAAGCGTACTGAGCTGAAGCCTTAAATTCATGGTGTGCTTGTTTTGGAGCGAGGTCCGCCGCTTATTTTGGTGTATTTTTAAGGCAATCAGACTTCCCTCGCTGCTCCCCCTTTGGGGGTTGGGGGGCCAACGAACTCCCCCCTTCGGGGGGTTGGGGGGGAGCACCTGCGGCCGCGCCCACTTTACGCTAAACCCGCCGCCATGATAGCATCCGCAAAATAACCATTGCGGCCCTCGCGGGGGATGAAGGTCACCAAGTCGCCCTTATGTACGCTGGGGCACTGCAATTGGCGGGCGGTGAAGAAAAACTCTTCCGCCGTGCCGACCAGGCGCAAATAGCCCTGGCCTTTTTCCGCCAGGTAGAAAAGAATCACTCCCGGCTGGCGGGCGGCGGGATCGGACGGCGGTTCCATGGATAAGATTTATAAGGAAGTGGCTTATGGATGGGTAAGCCTTAAAACGAGCAAAGCCACAAGCGGTTGATGCTTGTGGCTTTGCGAGGGGATACCAGCGAAGGGCGGGTACTTTACTCCAGCGCCTGGGCGCGTTTGCCAGCGGAGTAGTTGATCTTCAACTGGTTGCTTTTGCGCAGCTTGGTCTTGACGTCCTGAACGATGCCCATGGTCACCTCACCGTCTACCCGCAGGGAAGAGGTGATGCGGTCCCGCTTGTTGTCGGGGAGTTTCACCTTGTGCTGCTCGAGAAACAGCGGAATATCATCTACGGTGGAGATTTTGTCTCCCAGCTGGATGCGGGGAGAGGTACCGTACACCGCCTGGTACTGCTTGGTGGGCCGGCCAATGTAGATGTAGTTTACCAGGGATTTCTCCTCCAGCTTCGTCAGCTGGGTAGCTTCCGGGGTATTCACTTGCAGCTTCAGGTCGGAGTCCCGTAGAACGGTTACCATCATGAAGAAGAAGAGAAGCATGAAGATGATGTCGGGCAGCGAGGCAGTAGATACCGCCGGGCTGGCCTTACCACGTTTTTTCGTGAACTTGGCCATTGTGCTTTTAGCTTAAAGTGGGTTAGAACAACTGAGCGTTCGTAAGATGCCGTTTCCGGCGGGGTTGGTGGGGGGAGTGCTAAGAAAAAATTGGGCCGGTCCTTTGGTTAAACAAAAGACCGGCCCGCTTTTGCCTTATTGCTCTTCACCGAAGTTGGTGGGCTCTGCCTCGGAGAGTACCATGGGAATCTCTTCCTTAATGGCTTTGCGCTTGGCAAATTCCATGTCTTCAGAGTAAGGCTCTCCGTAGCGACGCTGGGAAAGCTCATCCCACAGTTCTTCGTAAGCCCCTTTCAGTTCGTTGTAGACGGCGAGGTACGTTTCGTAGTTCGTACCCCGGTCGTTCTTCAACGAAATGATGGCGTTGCGGGGAGATTCCGACATGTCAGGGGCGTTGTTCGGGTTGGAGATGAACTCCTTGGCATTGGCGCGCAGTTCGGCCAGGCGCATGGGGTTTTCCCGAACGAGCAACTCATTCTGGGCGTTGACGAGTACGGAGTACACGTTGCGCGTTTTGAGCTTGGTGATGTCGGGCTCTTCGTCGGACCAAGGTGGGAGCCTTACGAGGATACCTTTGTCTTCAGCGATGGTAGTGGTGACCAGGAAGAAGATCAGCAGCAGGAAGGCGATGTCGGCCATCGACCCTGCGTTGATCTCATTGTTCATCCGGTCTCTCGTTTTGGTCTTTGCCATGGTCGGGAAACGTTTTACGGTTACTTAAAGATGCTGCGGACGCCGAAACCTACCAGGGTAAGTACCGCCAAACCGATCAGCACGAGGGAAGTAAGGATAGAGCCACTAACGAATTTCAGCGTTCCACTACCAAAATCCGTTTCCTGGTCGGTTTTGAATTTGTTGATGGAGTTGATGATTTCGGGGGATTCCTGAGCGATGTCTCCATTTACCGTAGAGTAGGCAATGAGGGCGATGACGACCAGCGCAGCCAGTCCGAGCAAGCCCTTCAGTGCACCCTTCGGGTTAGAGGCAAACTGGGCGGCACCGAAAATTCCGGCAACGATGAAGGCCAGCACCGTGAGGATCACGGAGATCATGATCCCAAAGTCGAAGGCCGTCGTAACGTACTTTTCGGGTGGGGAACCGTCCAGACTGGTTGCTTCCATTTCCGCTGCGGGAGCGGTAAAGATGCCAAGAAGGAAAATCAGGGTAACCAGAACTCCAATCCCGAAAGCCAGGGCCTGGCCGTACTTGTTCAAAAATGCGTACATGAATGATTGGATTTAAACGTGAGTGCCGGGTTACTTGAATACCTTGTTGGTCGCCATGGTATCGACCAGGGCAATGGAAGCGTCTTCCATGCGGTTGACGATGCCGTCAATCTTGTTTACGATGTAGTTGTAAAGGATCTGCAGTACAATGGCCACCACCAGACCGAATACCGTCGTAAGAAGTGCTACCTTAATACCACCGGCAACAACTGCGGGGCTAAGGTCACCAACGGTTTCGATTTTGTTGAAGGCCTGGATCATCCCGATTACCGTACCCATGAACCCGAGCATCGGGGCAATGGCGATAAAGAGCGAAATCCAAACGAGGCCGCGCTCCAGAAGTCCCATTTGTACGGAACCGTAAGAAACAATGGCCTTTTCTACTGCATCGGGACCTTCGCTGCTGTGGCGGAGTCCTTCGTAAAGTACACTGGCGGTAGGGCCAGCGGTAGATTTGGCTACTTCCTTGGCGCCTTCTACGTCCCCTTCCTCCAGGCGCTCGCCGATGCGGGAGAGCAGCTTGTCGGTATTAGTGGAAGCCAGGTTGAGCGTAATGATGCGCTCAATACAGAAAGCAAGGCCAAGAATAAGACAGATGAGTACTACGGCCATGAAGCGCCAGTCTCCATCGATGAAGTACTTCTTGAGAATTTGGAAGCCTCCTGAAGAATCCTGTGCCGCGAGGTCAGCAGTGGAAAATGCTACCAGCGTGAGGGCCGCCAGCGTCTTGAATAGATGTCGCATAGCCGAAATTGGATTTAACGAATAGTTTGTGCGTGAAGAAAAATCCCATCCGGGCGGAGTTGCCCGAAAGAATGTTATTTTGAGGATAATCGTCGTTACGATTTTTCCAGGTTGTCAAAGGAGTAGCTCCCCAAACACTCCGGAAGAGCAGCAAGATATAAAGAACTTCTTTACTTGCTCCTTCCGGGTCAATTTTTTGTCATCTCCCTACCTAAATCCGGCCTTGGCCCGGGAGAAAGAAGAGAAAGAACAGGGTGGATCTTCGTTTGAACCACCTCAGGGTAGTTCCCTACCCTACTTAGGTCGCCCCAGGGAAAGTAGTGCTCTCCTAGGTGGTGCTGACCCAAGGGAAGGGATCTACTCTTGTTTTGCTGGCGGAGAGGAAGGGATGACGGTGAAACACCGTGATCGCCCAGGGCTCAGGTTCGAACCAGCGGACGGTCTGAAAACCAACCTTGCCTTCCCTTGGCGTTCCAGTGGGGATGGATCTGGCGGAGAGGAAGGGATTCGAACCCTCGATACGGTCACCCGTATATACGCTTTCCAGGCGTACCTCTTCAACCACTCGAGCACCTCTCCTTAATTTGTCAATGGGTCTCCGCAGACCATTATCTGCGGAGGTGCCGGATCTTAAGTCGGTTCAGCTTACGGGAGTAAGTTGACGGCCGATTCGGCGAGCAATGCTTTGGGGGGTGCGAACCGGGGTGCGTACCTGCCCTCAAAAAGCGCTGCAATTTACTGGAAACTTTGTCGTCCGTTGACGCTTTAGCCCAGGATAGGCGCAAAAATTGTAAAAACGATCAACAAAACAAAATTTTTATCGGCAAAGCCTCACATTAAGCTTTCCCGTACGGGTGGCCCGAGGGCCGCCCAGGGGTAATCTGCTTGCACAAAGTGGTCAAGTTCAAAGAGTTGCCACGCGTTGTAGCAGGTTTGTCGGCCAACTGCCGCGGGTGAAGTTTCCCAGAGCTCGGCAATCTTTTCCGCGACCAGGGGAAGGTAAGCCGTTTCGTTGCGTTTGCCGCGGTAGGGGACGGGGGCCAGGTAGGGCGCGTCGGTTTCCAGCAGGATGCGCTCGCGGGGCATTTCCCGCAGCACGGGCTCCAGCCCCCCGTTTTTAAACGTCACTACGCCGCCGATGCCGAGGTAGAAGCCCAGGTCAATGGCCCGCCGCGCCTGTGCCAGGTTTCCCGTAAAGCAGTGAAAAACGCCCCGCAGCCGGTCGTCGCCGACGGTCGTGATCAATTCCAGCAGTTCATCGATCGCCTCCCGGGCGTGGATGCAGATGGGCAGGTCGTAGTCCAGGGCCCACTGGCACTGGGTAAGAAAAGCCGCTTCCTGTTGCTTGCGGAAGCTCTTATCCCAGTACAGGTCCATCCCAATCTCTCCAATGGCTACCCAGGGGCGCTGGTCCAGGTAGGCTTTTACCACCGCCAGTTCCTCGTCAACGTCTTCTTTGACGCTCACGGGGTGCAGGCCAATCATCGCCAGGGTCTGGGTAGCGTAGTCCTGTTCCAACTGCAGCATGGCCGCGTGGCTGCTGCGGTCTACGGCGGGGAGCAGTGCCAAAGCGACGCCCGCTGCCCGGACCCGGTCCATCATTTCCGCCCGGTCTTCGGCAAACTTGCGGCTGTATAAGTGGGTATGCGTATCAATGTACATGCTGCAACGAATAATGCCTTCCCCGGAGTTTTTGACGGTTAAGCCACGAAAAAAATGTGTGGCTTACCTTCGCTCCATGGCAAAACAGAAGAAATTTTACGTCATTTGGCTGGGCCACGTGCCGGGGGTTTACGCCGACTGGGCCACGGCCAAACAACAGGTGGATGGGTACAAAGGTGCGAAGTATAAGTCATTCCCCGAACGGAAACAGGCCGAAGCAGCCTACGCTAAGGGCTTTCAGCACTACCTCGACCAGGCCGTAGTGGCCAATGCCGGCTCCGCCACCAAACCCCGGTCTTCGTCTGGTTCTCCCCGCCGCTCCAATGCCCCCTCTACCCCCACCATCCTCAGCCGCAGCATCAGTGTTGACGCAGCCTGCTCCGGCAACCCCGGGGCCATGGAATACCAGGGCGTCACCACCGCCGGCCAAAAACAACTCTTTCACCGCGCCTTCAAACTCGGAACGAACAACATCGGGGAGTTCCTGGCCCTCGTCCACGCCTTTGCTTTCCTCAAGAGCCAGGGAATGGAAGACTTACCGATCTACAGCGACTCCCAGATCGCCATCGGCTGGGTGAAGAAAGGCAAATGCAAAACCACCCTGGCCCGCTCCCCCAAGACCGAGGAGCTCTACACCTACATCGACCGCGCCGAGGAGTGGCTGAAAAACAACCGCATTACCAACCCCGTCTACAAATGGAACACCGAAGCATGGGGGGAAATTCCCGCCGACTTCGGTAGAAAGTAAAGCGTCGGGGTCGGATTTGCCTCCCCTCCGTTGCGCAGTAAGGTCTGGTTGGGGGTGTCCCCACCCGAATGTCCACGGTTTGGGTGGGGACACCCTCAGCCGGGATTCCCCCCGCTCCTTCACCTATCCTTGCATCCCGAAATCCTCCGGGACTATCGCCTGCGGCCGCGCCCCAAAAGAGGACTACTTTATTGCCGCACCTCAGGCAGTAAATCCAGCACCGCCGGATCGTAGGTAAAACTGTTTTCCGGCACCAGCCCCTGGACCCCGTCGAAATAGCGGTAGAGAAAATCGAAGTCCACCCGGATGTCTCCAGTGGGATAGTACGGCGGCGCGAACTCAATGATGCCATTGGCAAAGTCGAACTTGCAGGGCAGCAGCGGGACGCCCGCCTTGAGCGCAATGAAGTAAAAGCCCGTTTTGAAATGATCCACTTTTTTGCGGGTCCCCTCCACGGCAATGCAAAGCCTGAACTCATCCCGTTGCCGGAACAGGGCCACTACGCTGTCTACAAAGTTCGTCCGCTTCTCCCGCTCCACCGGCACCCCACCCATCCAACGGAGCACGAGCCCCAGTGGGCCGCGGAACAAGGAAGACTTCCCCACAAAATTGACGTACTCGCGGATCACCATCCGGGAATAGACGCCGTAGAAGAAGTCGCGGTTGGAAGTATGCGGAGCCACCGGCAGCACGTACTTCTCAGGCCACTTGCCCACGTTGTGATCCACAATTCGCATGCCATTCAGGCGAAGCATCAACCGACCAAACCAGGCTGGTAACATGGTGTACAATTATAAGAGGATGGTGAAAAGGCGTAGGAAGCAAGGGCCGCCAGGCACCAAGGTAATGAGCCCAGGCGATATGGGGGCAACTACTGTTCCGGCGAAACGGCCTCAAAGTATCCCGTGCTTCGGTTCTTCTGCACCCCGTCCCAGGTGAAATAGCGACCGTTCATGGCGATGTAGACCCCCGCCGGCAGGGCCTGCACAAAGGCCAGGGCACTGCCCAGGTTGAAAAACCCATCGGAAGACGAACCGAAGGCGTAGGGAATCATCGCCCCGGTCAAAACAATGGTCTTGCCCCGGATGTCGGCCTTGGCCAGGTACTCGGCGGTTTTTACCATGGTATCCGTGCCGTGGGTGATCAGGATCTGTTTGGTGCCAGTGCCCCGGCAGTTGTGGGCGATGTTCTCCCGGTCCAGGTCCGTAATCTCCAGGCTATCGACCATCATCAGGGTCCGTACGTTCACGTCCAGGGTACACCGGCCCCGCTCCAGCATCTCCGGCAGGTTGGAGTCCTGAAAGTACAGTTGCCCGGTAACGAAGTTGTACTCTTTATCGAAAGTGCCCCCGGTGACGAAAATCTGGATCAAGGCGAGAAGTTTATGGCCAAAGGACCGCAGCGGCTTGCCCGGTCTGGCCACAAAGGTAAGACAGCCAACTGGGTACATAGGAGGGATTTGTGGCCCTGCCGGACTCCGACGCCCGTAGCGCCGGCGGCGACGGGGCCGGTGCACCCACCCGGCCGGTTCTTACCGCTACCCAGGCCTCTGTGGCCCCCCGAAACCCTGCGGGATTGGCGACGGAACCCCAGAAAAAAACCCCTCTCCCGAAACGCGGGAGAGAGGCTATCCCAAAAACCGATTTAAGATCTTTATGCCCCGGTACCCACTCGGGAATACATACAGGGTTTTCTCCCTTTCGCACGGGGCGGAAGGGGATTTTGCGAAATCAGGTAGGTAGATAGCTTCAAGGTTTGGCCAATGTGCCGCCCCGGAATATGCTCAAGTTTCGATCAAAAAGTGGAGGAAGACCACATAACAGCCCAAAGATAGGAAATTGTCCGCAATCCTACACTAAAAACTTCCGCCCAGCAAAAATCGAAATTGGAAGTCGTTTCGGTCGCTGGAGAAGAGGTCCTGGTTGAGGCGGTAGGCGAACTCTGCCCCAATCGTAATGTCCTGCGTATTCAGCCAGGTATTGTCAAAAAGCAACTGCCCGCCAACGGAGTTTTCGCTGCCGGTGAAGTCGTACTGGTCAATGACGAAGGTACTGCGGTCGTAGAAGGCGTTGAGCCGTATCCGTTTGAAGTAAGTGATGCCCGCCAGGCCAATTTCCGGGTACAGCAGCGGCAGCTGATAGTTGATGCCCAGGCGGTAAACGCCGTCGTTGACCGGCGCGGCGTAACCCCGGCTGTAGCGGAATACGTCGGGGAACTGGTACGGGTTTTGCGCGGGCTCCCGTTGGTAGTCCAGTTCAATCCGCAGCCCGTGGGTGCGCCACAGTCCGGGCAGGTTCAGTGCCGAACGCAGCAAGAGGCGCTGCCCCGCATTTTCGTCCCCCAGCGCCCGGTCGTAGAGCACACTCAAACCAATGCCGAGGCGCGACTGCACCTGCTGCGAGGCCATCCGCCGAAAGCTGCTGAAGCCCACTGCCAGGGTTACTCCCCCGAAATTCCCGGCCGCTCCCCCACCCTCGGCGTTCCGCAGCGCGTAGTGCGTGTAGGCTACGGCCGGGGTAAGGCTCGTCAGGTAATCCCCCGCCACCCACTGCCAGGGCACTTCCGCTCCGGCGGAAAAAGACAACTGCTGCAGCTCCCGCCGCCGCACCAGAAAAGTATCGGGGGCGGGGTCCAGGGTCAGGAAGTTGCGGTCCCGAAACTGCCCGCTGAGGTTCAGTACGGGGTAAAGCCCGCCGTAACTCACCCGCGCGATGCCGGAATAACGGTCTTCGTTGATGTTGTACAAGCCCTCCAGGGAAAGCGCGACCGTTTCCAAAGCGTTCGTCGCTTCGATGGTGAGGCCCGGTACCACGTAGCTGCCGTTGTACGACCAACTGTGGAGCTTGATGCCTCCCAGGTGGTCCGGGAAGTTCCGCGTCGGGAAGGTCTTGGCTTCCACCCCCGCCGAAAGGTCAACGGCCTCATCGGCGTAGGCCGCTGGCCGCTCGAAGAAGGAAGGGCCGGCGGGCAACATTCCGCCGGGCAACCCCGGCAGCAAGCCACCCCCTTTTTCTGCTCCGCCTACCGCCAAACGGTGCAGCCGCATGCCCCGCGGCCCCGGCTCCGTATAGTATAGGTCTCCGCCCCCGCTCAGGTAGGGCATCTGGGCCCCAATGGCCACGTTGGTGAGTTGGCGCACCTCCCCCGTTGCCGGGTCGAGTTGGTAGACGTTGTCTACGCCGTCCCGACCACTGCTGAAGGTCAGCGTCCCGTTCGGCGCCACCCGCAGTAAGTCGACGTTTTCCGTCGAGCGGGGCCGGACGACGCGCGTCTCGCCGCTTTCCACGTTCAGGGCCAGCAGCGCAATGCCCGCAAAAGATTGCTCCAGGAAGTAAATCGTCTCTCCGTCGGGAGAAAAGCGGGGGAAAATAACGTTGGCCGCGGCAGAGGGGTAGCGGCGGATTGCTGCTCCCGACTGCGTATCCAGTACCACCAGTTCCGGGTTGCCCCGGAGGGGGTCGGTGCTGACGGCAACGATCCGGCGACGGTCGAAACTCAGGGAGGGGGAAACGAACTTGCCCCGTTCCGTGAGTTTGCGCTTGCGGCCGCTGCCGAGTTCGTAGAGGACGATGTCGCTGTAATCAAGATTGGTGTACCGGGGGTCCTGCCGGGCCTCCATCCATACGGCCAGGTTCCCGCGCACGTCGAAGTACGGCTCCCGCTGGATGCCTACGCTGGTGAGGACCTGGTCTTTTTGTTGTCCCGTGGGGTCTACCCTGACCAGCTCGGGGGTAACCTGAAAGCCGCTGCGCAGGGCCAGCAGGCTGCCGTCGTCGCTCACCTGCGGAAAGCGGTAGCTGACCACTTCCCGGCTGGGGTACCCGATGGCTTCGCCTTCCACGAGGGGAGGGCGGGCGGCCAGGGCACTGTCCTGGGCCTCCTGAAGCGCGGCCAGCGTTGCGCGGTAGAGCGTTTTGGTGGTGTAGCCCGTCTTCTTTTCCAGGGCCCGGCTGAAGGGGTAAAGCAGGCTTTTGTAGGCCGCCCCGTCTTGCACGACGGATTTCCAGACGTCGTTGCCGTAACGCTCGCGGGCGAAGGTCAGCATCGCGTAGCCATAGCGGTAGTGGTCAGGGACGAGATCCGCAAAACTCCCGTTGCGGGCCTTGGCGTAGGAGTAGTCCGTACCGGCGGCCAGCAGGCTGCGCAGTTCGGCGCTGAAGGCGGGCGTGCGCCCCCGGCCGGCGCTCGTCAGGGCCGTCTCAAAAATCACCGCATCGCCTTCGCTGAACCAGTTGGGCGTGGCCAGGCTGGAAAGCACCGCCCAGCCGTACTGCCCCTGCAGGAAGGAGAAAAGGCGGGTGATCCCCCGGCGTTCGTTGCTGTTTTGCTGGACGTGCCGGAACTCGTGAATCGTCAGCAGATCCACCCAGTCGGTCGTACTCAGGAGATTTTGCTGTTGGGGAGGACTCACAAAAAACTCCGAACGGAAGGGGGCCAGCCCGACGTAGCCGTTGATCGTCAGGTTCGGCGTCTGCAACACCAGATCGAAGGGATAGTGCTGCTCGCCGATGGTCCCCGCGTGTTGGGTATTGAGCAACTCCACCAGCGTAGCCACCCGTTGGGCACGGGCCTCGTAGCCCTTGGGAAAGATGATGCGCCCTTGGTCCGTTTCGATCTGCTGCCAGTCTACCGAAGGCGGGTGGAGCCCAATTTGGGCGCGGACGCAGGTGCCGTAGCACAGAACAAGGAGCAAGGTAAGGAGACGCATGAGCCATTTTTTATCCTCACCCACCCCAGCCGTAGCCCGGGCGGATGCGGAGCCCAAATATAACCGGAGAAAATGGTTCAGGCTGTCGCCTTCGGAGGGGACTTTACTTCCGCTTGCAGCAGTACAGCACCCAGGCGGGTGGCAGGTTGCCCCAAACCCGGCGGGTGGCTACCGGCCCGAACGCCTCTTCGTAGTAGCGCTTGGTCTTAAGGCTGTAGTGCACCTGGTTGTAACACCCCCCTTCCCGGAGGTTATCGCGGGCGGCGGTAACAATCTGCCGCCCCAACGCCTCGGGCAAGGCCGCAAAGGGAATAGCCGATACCACGTGATCCGCCTGCTCCGCCCCGATCTTATCGAGCCAGTGGCGGATGTTCTCGGCACTGTCTTCAGCCACCACCAGCCGGTCGTCACCCAACGCGCGCAGGTCAGCACACAGGTCCGGACTCACCTCAAAGGCAATAACCTTCCCCTCGGGATGCAGGCGCTTGAGGATGTGCCGCGTAATCACCCCATCGCCCGCCCCCAGCTCCACAATGACGCGGGCCCGGTAAAAGTCAATACCCGCAATGGCCGCTTTACACAGGGCCGGGCTGCTGCGCGTAATCGTACCCGTAGTACGGAGGTTGCGCAATCCCTCAAGCAAAAAAGAAATGGTCGACATAAGGCAAGGCAGCGGCGGTTTTGAAACGAGACACGGTTGCCACCGGAGCAACCCCTCGGTGAATCCGCCAAAGGTAGTACGCGCCACGCAACCCTGGGGTTCCCTCCCTTGCTCATTGGATCAGCGCCTGCACCTGCGGCCGCGCCCATTTTTCCCGCCCGAGAGCATTCGGTACTGCTGAAGGCCCACTAGCCGCGCTTCGCAAAAATCGCCACGATGGCACTGGTGACGGCCCCCATGACAATGGCACCGATGAAGCCCATCACAATGTAATTGCCAAGATTGAAAAAAGCCTCCGCATCCGCCTGGGTGGACAATCCTTGCGCTACAGAGTAAGCAATGACATTATCAAAATAGTGCGGTGTGATGATTTTACTGGTAATCAACTGCGTGAGCGGGCTGAGGATGGCGACTACGGCCGTGACGATCATCCCCGCCTTAAAGCCCTGCCCCCAGCTCATTTTACCACCGTAAAAGTTCTCGCGCTTGTCTTTGAGGGCCAGCACGTAGAGGATGATGGCGGGCACGGCAATCAGGTTGGTCCACACCGCATGGTGTTCAAGCAACTCATCGTGAAGCCCTACCAGGCGCTCGCCCAGCATCCAAAGCAGGCTCATGGCAACGAAAATAAGGCCCCATTTGATTTCAATCCGGTACTGTTGCATAACAAAAGGTTTGGTGGCGATCCAGCCTTGGCCGCCGGGTGAATAGTATGCGCACAGTTTACCAACGCCCTGGCAAATTAGGGCGGTCGCAGATTTTTTGCAACAATTTTGCGCAAAAAATTTCAAATCAAAACAATCAGCGGGGAGCTACAAAGTACACTATATATAGGTCTCGTTTCCCGAAGCCGTCTTTGCGGTCGCTGGCCAGGAAGCCGGTGAAATGATCTGGCGCGACGCGGAAGTGGGTATCGTCGCCGGCGGAGTTCAGGGGCAAGCCCGCGTTAGTGGGCAGGGTGAAGCGGTTATCGACGCCTTCAACGCGGTAGGTGTAGACCACGTCAAAACCGCCCACGCTGTAGGTGGGGTCGTTGGTACTGAAGTAGACGGTACGCCCGTCAGCCGCCACAAAGGGACAAATCTCGTCGTAAGGTCCGTTCACGTTGGGCCCCAGGTTGAGGGCCGGTCCGTAGCCACCACCGGGCAGGCGGGGCATGCGGTAGAGGTCGAGTCCGCCGAAGCCTCCGGGGCGGCGACTGGAAAAATAGATGGCATCTTCCGCCCCGAAATAAGGCGTGGCATCCCCCAGCGCCGCCGAAAGGGGGGCGTCCGGAGCAATGGTCACCAATTGCTGGTTGCCGCCAGTGGTAAAGGTATCGAGCAAAAAGCGCCCGTCCGTGGCATCCTGCCCCCGGTAGTAGTAGAGCTTTTGGCCATCGGGACTAAAATCCAGCAGGGTCTCCTGGGCGGCGGTGTTCAGGAGGGGATTGACGGGCGCGGGAGGGCCCCACCCCGCCGGATCGGCCAGCGAGACCACCATGTCGCTCTGCACCTGCCCGCTGGCCAGGTCGCGCCGCAGCAGACTGAAGTACAGCCGTCCGCTACCCGTTGGGCTGGGCACCGGCCCAAATTCATCGTTCTCCGTATTGATGCGGTTGCCCATGTTCTCGGCCACCATCTGGTCGCTGACGAAGCCGGCGCGAATGCCGTTGTCGGTATTGCGCAGCAGATTGATGACCGTGCGCCGCTCCGGCCCGTCGCCCGTCAGGCTGCGCAGGTAGCGTTTGTACTCCACCGCCGCGCGGGGAAACTGGTGCTGGGCGTGGTAAATCCGGCCGAGGTAAAACCAGGCCAGCGGAAAGTTATCCCGCTCCCGCTCCACGATGGCCAGCAAACCCTGCTCCGCTGCCAACAGATCATTGGCGTGAAACTGGCTCACAGCCAGCAACAGCCCCGCGTCCGTGTCCGTCTCCGTCAGGCCTTTGGTTCCTTGCAGGGTGCGGATGGCCGCAGCGTATTCCCCGGCGGCAAATTCCCGCTCCGCCCGCTCCAGACGCTCTTTGCGCTGGGCCAGCAGGCAGCAGGGAAGCAGGAGGAAGAGGAGGAGAAAGCGCATGAGCGGATGGGTGTATGAGCGAATGCGTGAATGAGCGAACGCGTGACCGCCGTAGGCAGCAGCGTAGGTAATGAGCGAATGAAAAATGGCAGCAAGTACCTGACATTAAACACCTGACATCTGACGCCTGACATCACACATCTGACATCTGACATCAAACATCCTTCCGTCCTTTGTCAAAAGCTTCCAGGTAGTCGCCCACGCGGCGGAGGAAGGAGCCGCCGAGGAACCCGTCTACCACCCGGTGGTCGTAGCTCAGGCTCATGAACATCAGTTGGCGCACGGCGATGAGGTCGCCGTATTCGGTTTCTACCACGGCTGGCTTTTTGCGGATGGCCCCTACGGCCAGGATGGCTACCTGGGGCTGGTTGATGATGGGGGTGCCCATGACGTTGCCGAAGGTACCGACGTTGGTGAGGGTGAAGGTACCGTCCTGGATCTCAGTGGGCTTGAGTTTGTTTTCCCGCGCGCGGCCGGCCAGGTCGTTGACCGCCTTGGTGAGGCCCAGGAGGTTGAGTTGGTCGGCATTTTTGATCACCGGCACAATCAGGTTGCCATTGGGCAAGGCTGCGGCCATGCCGAGGTTGATGCCGGCCTTTTTAACGATGGTATCGCCCTCTACGGAGACGTTGATCATGGGAAAATCGCGGATTGCGCGGGCCACCGCCTCCAGGAAGATGGGGGTGAAAGTGATTTTTTCGCCGTGCTTGCGCTGGAAGTCGTCTTTGACCCGCTCGCGCCACTGCACGATGTCGGTTACGTCTACCTCAATAAAGCTGGTGACGTGGGGGCTGGTGCGCTTGCTCTCCACCATGTGGTGGGCGATGAGCTTGCGCATGCGGTCCATTTCGATGATCTCGTTTTCGCCGCTGCTCTTCCGGGCCGGGGCCGGGGCAGCTGCCGGTGCAGGGCTGGCGGCGGCGGCGGTTTCGGGGGCGGTGCCGTGGAGGAAGCCGTTGTCCCGCCGTTGCAGGTAGGCCAGCATATCGGCCTTGTTGACCCGTCCGTCCAGGCCGCTGCCGGGGATGCGGTCGAGCTCGGCCTGGGCAATACCTTCCTGGGCGGCGATGGTACGGACCAGCGGGCTGTAAAAGCGGCCTTCGCTGTGGGTTTTTACCGGGCCGGTGGCTTCGGCGGTCATTGGGGCGCTGGACGCAGGTGCAGGGGAAGGACGCCCCCCATCCCCCACGGGGGGAGCAGCAGGGGAAGGCGTGGCCGGCACCGGCTTCTCTTTGCCGTTCGCGTTGCTGTCGGAAACGGCCTCACCCGTCGCGGGACTGGCGGCCACCGCCGCGCCAGCCTCCGTTTCGATCAGGGCGATGACTTCCCCTACGGCCACCGTACTATCCGGGCCGTGGAGGATTTTGGCAATGGTGCCGTCTACGGGCGAGGGGACTTCGCTGTCCACCTTATCCGTAGCAATTTCCAGGATGGTATCGTCTACTTCGACGGTATCGCCCACTTGCTTCACCCAGTTGAGGATGGTGGCTTCGATGATGGATTCACCCATCTTGGGCATGATCAGCTCGACTAAGGCCATGTGCGTTGGTTCTTTGGTGCGGTTGGTTAATCCGCTGGCTTGGTTACAGGACTTTGGCAAAATTAAGGCTTTTGCCGCGCATGGCGTAGAATCCCGGCCGAATCCACCACCCGGCCCCCAAAGTCTGCTCCGGCCGCTGAAGCTAACGAGTTACCAAGTGCGTAGTCGACGAGCACTCCCGCCGGAGGCTAAACCAAAAAAGAAAACCCGCAAACAACTGTTGGCCAGTCGATTGCGGGTTTCTTCTGAGGTTGAGAGCGGATTCGAACCGCCGTAGCAGGTTTTGCAGACCTGTGCCTAGCCACTCGGCCACCCAACCATCGGGGATGCAAAAGTAGGTCCGAGACCATGGTAGCGCCAAACTTTGGGCCATCTTTTTATTGCGGCCCGTTTTTGGGGTGGGCTGCTCCACTACTTCCGGCTACCGGAATTCCACATTTCCTGCCTCCTTTACTTTTTGGGGATGGGTTGGGAGGGGCCTGCCTGGCTCCCCAATTCTTCCCGTCGCGTACCCTGGGCTGAAAACCAAAAATTGTCACCTCATCGTAAATACGATAGTTAAGCTATCAAATTTATTAAACACACTTTCAAAATTGAAAGTTTTGCTATCTCACTAAACAACCGACCATGAACTCAATTTCTTTTTTCTCACTACTGTTCTTTTTGCTGCTCGGCCCGCTGGCCCTGCACTCCCAACAAGCAGCGGTAGTCGACCGGCTCCTCGAGCTGGAAGACGGGCAGTACTTCGCCGACCGCGACAGTGCCTACAAGAACCCCTACTATGGCCTCAAGAAACTGATCTACGGCAACCGCCGCTTCGTGGACAACAGAAGCATCAAGCCCCGGCAATCGGATGCCGATCTTAAAAATGGATCGCTGGGGCAAAAACCTTTCGCCACCATCATTGGCTGTGCAGACAGCCGGGTACCCAACGAGATCATCTTCGACCAGGGAGTGGGAGACCTTTTCATCACCCGTACCGCCGGCCAGGTGATGGCCGAGGCTTCCTACGGCACCATCGAATACGCTACGGTGGTGCTCAACACCCGCTTGATCGTCGTACTGGGCCACCAATCCTGCGGAGCCGTCAAGGCCGCCATGTCTTTACCCGAGAACCCTCCCGGCCACGTGGTTACCCTCATCAACGCCATCAAGCCTGCCTCCCTTTACGCCAAGGCGCACGCCAGCGGGGAAAAGGAGCAGACAGACCTCGCCATCCGCCAAAACGTCATTGAGCAAGTCAATGAACTCCGTGACCTCGAACCCGTCCTCAGCCGCCGCTTCGCATCCGGCGAAGTCTTGATCGTAGGTGCCGTCTACAACCTGGAAACGGGTCTGGTCAGTTTCCTGGAAGAAACGATTGAAAGCTTGCCCGCCTTCAACAAGTAAACCCGAACTTGGGCCCTGTACCCGCGCTGGAAGACCCGCTCCCCCAACCGGTGGAGCCACGAAAAAACCCGTTCCAGCGCGGGCCTGGGTACCCAAAATTCTTAGCTTAATCTTATGCGATATTCTCTGCTTTTCTGTCTATTGCTGGCTGGCCTCCCCCTCAGCGCACAAGCCGTTGATGAAGACCAGCTCGGGGCCTGGTACATGTATTTTTACAACGCCCGCTTCGGCAATGGACCCTTCGGCATCCAGGGCGATTTCCAGTTTCGGTACTGGAATTTCGGGACCGACCTCGAGCAAATCCTGATCCGCAACGGCCTGACGTACCGGCCCAAAGACGCCGACGTACTTTTTACCCTCGGCTACGCCACCATCACCTCAGGAGTGCCGGGCGAAAGCAGCGAAAGCAGTCACGAAAACCGCATTTACCAGGAAGCACTCCTGCCCCACAAGGTAGGGGGCCGCTTTCTGCTGACCCATCGCTTCCGCTACGAACAGCGCTGGGTGGAAGGCCAGGATTTCCGTACGCGTTACCGCTACAACCTCTTCCTCAACGTCCCCCTGAACGCCCGGGAATTGGGCCACAAAACGGCCTACCTGGCCCTGTACAACGAGTTGTTCATCAACGGACAGCAAGACGTGGGCAATGGCAACCGCGTTGCTACTTTTGACCGCAACCGCACCTACCTCGGGTTGGGCTACGGGTTGGGCAGGAAGTTGCGGGTACAACTCGGCGCCATGAACCAGACCACCGCCACCTGGAGCAAATGGCAAACCCAGTTCAGCGCCCACCACACTTTCTGAGGGCGGGAGGAGCGGGGCACAGCGGCATTGTTTTGTGTACAGTGCCTAAAAAAAACGTGAGGTTGAGCCCTTGCAACAATCACCACCCACTGGTCTTCAACGGCTTTCAGAAGGCAGTTCGGTGGTTTTGTAGTTCGGTAGTTGACAATGCCCACTACCAAACTACCAAAACCATTGCCATCTAACCCTCTGGAAATCAGCAAACAGCTACGTTACAACTCCCCAACCTGACCCTAAAATAAAACTTGGTGTACCTTACTGGCTTTCCCGACTGTCCAACGATAATGTACACTATGTCTTTTCGCCTTTCCTTGCTCTTACTGGTCCTTTTGCACTGCACCTGCGGCAGCGCCCAATCATCGGCTGCTTACCTGAAACTGGCCCAGGTGGCCCACATTGAGCAGAAAAACATGGTGACGATGCGCGACGGCGTGCGCTTGTGTACGGACATTTACCGCCCCAAAACCGACGCCAGGGTGCCCATCATCCTGAGCCGTACTCCTTACCAGATGAACGCCTGGGTAGACGGCGAAGAGCGCACCCGCACCTACGAGCGGGCCTACGAGGCGGTAGTGCGCGGCTACGCCTACGTGGAACAAAACGAACGCGGCCGCTACTACAGTGAAGGGGAGTGGGACATCCTCGGGGTGCCCCTCACCGACGGCTACGACGCCTTCACCTGGCTGGCCGAACAAAGATGGAGCAATGGCAACATCGGCCTCTACGGCTGCAGTTCTACCGCCGAGTGGCAAATGGCCGTGGCCAGCCTGGGCCACCCCGCCCTGAAGGCCATGGTGCCCATGGGCTACGGCGCGGGCGTGGGCCGCATTGGCAAGTACATGGAGCAAGGCAACTGGTACCGCGGCGGCGCCCAACAGATGCTCTTCACCGCCTGGCTCTACTCCGTGCAGCACGACCCGCAGCGCCCGCGCCTGGCCGCCGGCACCAGCCGCGAAGACCTCCTGCGCCTGCAACGCTTTTACGATATGTCTCCCGAATACCCCAGCGTCGACTGGGCCGAAGGCCTCCGCACCCTGCCCGTTCAGGACATCATCCGCACCCAGCACGGCCCCCAGGGCATTTACGAGGAGATGATCACCCGCCAACCCAACGACCCGAAGTGGTACCAGGGCGGGCTTTACCACGATGATATGCCTTTCAACGTGCCCACCTTCTGGTTCACGAGCTGGTACGACGTCTCCATCAGTCCCAACCTGGCCCTGTTCAACCACGTCCGCCAGAACGCTACCAGCCCGGCCGTGCGCGAGCAGCAGCACCTGGTCATCGCCCCCACCCTGCACTGCGCCTACACCCGCGCTACGGCCAACACCGTAGTCGGCGAACGCAACGTGGGGGATGCCCGCCTGGACTACGACGAACTCATCTACGGCTGGTTTGATAAGCACCTCAAAGGCACCGAAAGCAGCAAAATAAAGGCGCTGCCGCAGGTGCAATTCTATACCATGGGGAGCAATGTCTGGCAAACCAGCACCGCCTGGCCCCCGCCCGCTGCGGTGATGACGACCTACTACCTGGACTCCGACGGCCGCGCCAACACCCGCCACGGCAACGGCCGCCTCGTAACCAAGGCCCCCGCCAAAGACCAGCCCGATGCCTTCGTTTACGACCCCATGGACCCCGTACCGAGCTACGGCGGCAACGTCTGCTGCACCGGCAACGCCGTAAAAGGCGGCTCCTTCGACCAGCGCGTAATGGAAAACCGTAACGACATCCTCGTCTACACCACCGAGCCCTTCGCCGAGGGCGTCGAACTTTCCGGCTTCATCGAGACCACGCTCTACGTCAGCTCCGATGCCAAAGACACCGACTTCACCGTGAAGCTCATCGATGTGTACCCCGACGGCACGGCCTACAACCTCGACGAAACCATCCAGCGCGTCCGCTACCGCGAGGGCTACGACCGGGAAGTGTTCATGGAAAAAGACAAGGTCTATAAGGTGGAACTTACGCCCATGTCCACGAGCAACTACTTCCAGCCGGGCCATTCCATCCGCATCGAGGTTTCCAGTTCCAACTTCCCGCGCTTCGAGCGCAACCTGAATACGGGTGGGAAGAACTACGACGAAAAAGAGGGCGTGGTGGCCAAAAACAAGGTCCACCACAGCGTGGCATACCCCAGTGCCGTCCGGCTGCCGTTGCTGCGTTGATCAGCGCAGCACCAGGCCCAGCAGCAAGACGGTGACTAAGACGGTGAACCCCATCACCGCCGTCAGGGGCGTATAGCTGCGGTAGGCGTCGGCCACCTCAATGCCCGAAAAGCGGGAAACGACCCAGAAGTAAGAGTCGTTGGCGTGGCTCACCGTCATGGCCCCGCCGCCGATGGCCAGGGTGAGGAGGGCCAGGTCGGTGGCCGAGCTGAAGCCCGCCAGCGGCAGCAGCGGAGCGACGATGCCGGAGGCGATGACCAGTGCGCCCGTACTGGAGCCCTGGGCCGTTTTGAGCAGGGCGGCAATCGCAAAGCCCAGGCCGAGGAGGGCGCTGCCGGATAGCGCGGCCTCGCCTACCCAGGCCGCGACGTCGGCGGCCAAGGACGAAGCTTTCAGGATGGCCCCGAAGGCACCGCCCAGGCCGGTGATGATGAGGATGGGGCCCGCCAGGTTCAGTCCGTCCTTTATCCATTCCGTCTTGGGGGTAGCCGAGGGCAACAGCAACGCGGGGATGCAGCCCAGCGCTAAAGCTACCGTTGGCTCGCAGCACCAGCGGAGGTAGTCGGCCAATCCCCCCGGCTCCGTAGTAAGCTGCAAGACCGAGCCCAGCGCAATGAGGACCATGGGCGTAAGCAGGGGCAGCAAGCTGGGGAGTAGGCCCGGGGTGGCCTCCAGAAGAATTTCCGCTGCTGCGGGCGGGCGGGCCGGAATGCGGGCACCCAGCCAGGCGGCGGACTTCCAGACGACGAACAAGGCAGGCAGGCTAACGACCAGGCCGAGGCCCATGATGGTGCCGATGTAGTCCGTCGCCCCCAGGTTGGCGGCGGCGGCCAGTGGGCCCGGGGTGGGCGGGATGAGGGTATGGGTCAGGTAAAGTCCACCGGCCAGGCTCAGTGCCAGCGGTGCCAGTTTCGTCCCCGCCCGCAGCGCCAGGGCAGGCAACAAACCGGCCAGAATGATGAAGCCACTATCGCAAAAAACCGGCACGGAAATGACCGCCCCCAATACGACGAGCCGCAGGCCCAGGCGGCCGCCGCCACCAATGAGCAAATCCGCAATCCGGCGGGCAGCTCCCGAGCGCTCCAGCGCCACCCCGATGATGCTGCCCAGCACAATGAGCAAGCCTACCCCTCCGACGAGCCCGCCAAAACCCTCCTTCAGCAGCGCGATCACTTGCGGCAAATCAAAGCCGATGGCCAGCCCCAAGCCCACCGCAGCCACGAACAGGGCAAAAAAAGGATGCCAGCCAAAACGACTCCCCGCCACAATGAGGAACAGGATCGCCGCCGCAAGGGCCAGCAAGAGAGGAAGTCCGGAAAGCATGGGCATTAGTCGTTTGGTCCGCTTTCGCCAAGGTAGGGCCTGCGGCCGGGTTTTTCCGCTGCCGTGCCGTCCGTTAGCGGGCAGGGGATGTCCGAAAGCGGTCACTTGCTGCTTTTATTGCAATTGTTTACCGCTGATTATCAGCTACATAAATTTCGGGCACGCTTTTGGCATGGGAGAGGGCAAGAGAGGCCAGCCCCACCACCGAAGTGGAGTGCGCTCGCCGAAGCCCAGCGGGGTGAGACGTTGAAAATCAGGAAAGTCACCAGGCCGTTCGTCGGATTTTACTAGCATTCGTCGATGGAAACCTAGGAGGGCTCGAACAAATTTTCGGCGACTGAAACACCCCCCGATATTTGTGTCATCAAAGCACGGAAAGCAAAGGCAACCCGTGCAACCCATAACTAAATACCAAGTCTCTTAAACCAGACCCAGCCAATATTCCGATCATGACGCGTTTCTTCTTTACCCTCGTTTTCAGCATTCTTTTCAGCTGCGCTGTTTTTGCCGATCAAGACGGGGGCGGCGCAAAAGCAGGCCCCAGCCTCTTTGATCAGTGGCTGACCGAGAGCAGCACCCACATCACCTTCCGCGTCAACTTCGATACCCTCGAGGCCAACCGCAAAACGGAAAACTTCTTTGCCGCCACCGTTATCCACAACGGCGAAGAACTGGAGTTGGAAGCCGCCGTGCGCGGACGCTTCCGCCGCCGGACCTGCGTGATGCCTCCCCTGGAACTCAAGTTTGCTAAGGATGGCCTGCGTGCTGCCGGACTCAACACCCACAACGACTTCAAACTCGTTACCCACTGCACCGGCGATGCCGCTGGGCAGGATGCCCTCCTGCGCGAAAAACTGGCCTACGAGCTTTACCAGACCGTTGCCCCCAACGCCAGCTACCGCACCAAGCTGCTTACCGTCACCTACGTTAACACCGTTGACGGCAGCAGCACCACCAGCTACGGCATCCTCATCGAAGACAACGACGAACTGCAAAACCGCCTTGACACCGACAACTGCAAATCCTGCTACGCCCTGCCCGCCGAGAAAATCACCAACGCCGAAACCCTGGCCCTGTTCCAGTTCATGATCGGCAACAGCGACTTCTCCAACCGGATGGTCCGCAACCTGAAGTTGCTCGAAAACGCCAACGGCACCTATACCGCCGTTCCTTACGACTTCGACTACAGCGGCCTCGTCAACGCCACCTACGCCAATGGCTTTGCTCACTACAACGAAACGAAGGTGACCGACCGGACGCTGATCTGGGAATACGACACGGCCCCCGACTTCAGCGGCAGCGTCGCCTACTTCGTCTCCCTCAAAGACACCCTGCTCCAGCAGGTGGAAGACTTTGACGGCTTGAGCGCCGAGAGCAAGCGCGAAATCACCCGCTACCTCAAAGGTTTCTACAAGGAACTGGCCTCCGACGCTTTCTACACGGCCAAGTAAAGGCCCCTCCGCCTGCTGCCCGCCGTATGACTTTTTGCCTCCCACTGACCCCGCCAAGACGCTTACCTTAGCGGCATGCCCGCACTTCCCAAAATCATTCCTGTTGTTCTGATGGCCGCGACCCTGCTCGCGGCCATTGGCATTGGTGGCTTGTTCTTCCTCAAGCAGTCGGGCGAGCGGCGTGCCAACCGGCTCTACGGCACCCTGCTGGTGCTCGGCGGGCTTACCCAGCTGCACTTTTTGCTCGACTTCAGCGGCTGGCTGTTGCGCTATCCACCTTTGCGTTTTCTGCCCATCTACTTCAGTCTCTGGCTGCCGGTGCTGCTGTTCAGCCACGTCAAAATCAGCCTCTTCCCCCGCTACCGGTTCCGTTGGACCGACCTCAAGCACCTGGTTTTGCCCATTGGGCAAACGCTGTATTTTGTGTCCATCTGGTGCTTCCCGGCACTGCGCCACGCTACGGGCAGATCCTTTTACAACCCTTTTTACGGGAGCCTGGAGCAGCTCCTCTTCCTGGCTGGCTGGCCCCTTTACGTCTTGTTCAGCTACCTCTACCTGCGGCGCAAGCGGCGGCAATTGCAGCGGCGGAGTTTGCCGCGCCACATGTGGTACCTCCGCAAATTGCTCAAAGGCTGCTTACTCTTCATCCTGGCCTACGCCATTCTCTCGTCCGCCGATTTCCTGGCTTACAAATACTACTGGGCAGACCTCCGCGGCCTGGCCTGGTACGCGGGCATCCAGGCGCTTTCCTATACGGTGCTGCTGCTGTGGCTATGCGTTTACGGCGTTCAGGTGCTCGTGTGGGGCCGGAAATTGATTGCCAGCAGCCAGGGCTGATTTTTGCGGTGCCGTATTTCAGGTGGGGCGCGGGCGCAGGTGCTCCCCCCCGGCCCCCCGAAGGGGGGAGCTAAGATAAGGAGCAAGGGAGGGTTCGGGTGGGGGCATCCTACAGCCGGGATTATTCGGGGAGTTTGTAGTTTAGGCGCTCAAAACCACTCACTTTTTACGGAGCTTTCCTAAAGTCAGACCACCATGCGCCGACGTCAATTCCTTCAGTCTTCCCTCGCTGCACCTGCGGTACTTTCCACTGCACCTGCGTTCAGCGCCCCTGCTACTACTGGCCGTTCGCTGGAAAAACTGCGCGTGGCGGTGCTGGGTACGGGCTTCCGCGGGCAATCGCACCTGGACCTGCTGCTGCGCCGCGACGACTGCGTTGTAACGGCGATCGCGGACATCGACCAGCGTATGATCGGGATGACGAAAGAACTGTTTGCGAAAGCGGGTGCGCCCGCGCCCGTCGTTTACGACCAAGGACCGGAAGATTACCTCCGCCTGCTGGAGACCGAAGATCTGGATGCCGTCATGATTGCCACTCCCTGGCGCTGGCACACCCCGATGGCGGTGGCCGCCATGCGCAAAGGCCGCTACGTGGGCGTGGAAGTGTGCGGGGCTTTTTCCCTGGACGAGTGCTGGGAACTGGTGCGCACCCACGAGGCCACCGGCAGCCAACTCTTCTTCCTGGAAAACGTCTGTTACCGCCGCGACGTGATGGCGGTACTCAATATGGTCCGCCAGGGACTTTTCGGCGAGTTGCTCCACCTCGAAGGGGGCTATCAGCACGACCTGCGCAACGTTAAATTTAACGACGGCGTGGAGGCCTACGGCGGGGGTGTGGAGTTTGGTCCCAAGGCCTTCCACGAGGCCCGCTGGCGCACCGCCCATTCCGTCCTCCGCAACGGCGACCTCTACCCCACCCACGGCGTCGGGCCGGTGGCCAACTACATCAACATCAACCGGGGCAACCGTTTTGTGGGCCTCACCTCGATGGCCAGTAAGGCCCGGGGCCTGCACGAATACATCGTCAACCACCCCAAAGGTGGCCCCAGCCACCCCAATGCCAAAGTAGAATTTAAGCTCGGCGACAAGGTAACCACCCTACTATCCACCGTCAACGGCGAAACGGTAGTCCTCCACCACGACACCAACCTGCCCCGGCCCTACAGCCTCGGCTTTAGGGTGCAGGGGACGAAGGGCCTGTGGATGGACGTCAACCAGTCCCTTCACCTTGAAGGTACCACCGAGGCCCACCGCTGGGCTGCGGCCGCGCCTTTCCTGGAAAAATACGACCACCCGCTGTGGCAGCGCATGGCCGACCGGGCCGAAGGGGCCGGACACGGGGGGATGGACTTCTTCCTCGTCAACGCCTTCGTCGAAGCCGCCAAAGCCAATGCCGTAGCGCCCATTGACGTCTACGATGCGGCCACCTGGCTGGCGATCACCCCCCTCTCCGAGCAATCGGTAGCCCAGGGAGGCACCCTGCAAGCTTTTCCCGATTTTACCAACGGCAAATGGATGGACCGGGCGGCGGATTTTGCTACGGGAGGGTATTAGTTCAGTAGTCTAGTAGTTCATAGTTCAATAGTCTAGTAGTTCAGTAGTGTGGTAGTTTACTGGTAACTAGTAAACTATGAACTATGAACTAACCACCGCTACCGCATAACCATCACACTACCACTTTCCACGAACTCATTGCCCTGGCAGCGGTAGACGACGCGCCAGACGGCCACGCCGGGGTGAACGGGGGAACCCTTGAAGGTGCCGTCCCAACGGGCGAAGGCGTCGGTCGTTTGAAACATCTGGGCGCCGTAGCGGTCGTAGATTTCAAAGCTGACGAGCTCGGAGATGGCGAAGGGGTTGGAAATGCCGAAGGTTTCGTTTTCCGTTGGTCCGATGCCATTGGGGGTAAAGGCCTTGGGCAGGAAGATCTGGGAGCAATCCAGCAGGGCGGGGTCAATGACCTGTAAGACGATGCTATCAATGGCCGTGCAATTGCTTTCGGCGTCCTGGATGCGGACGCGGTAAGCTTGCCGACCTGCCGCCACCGGGGTGATGGTGGGCTCGGCCGCCGAAGGGTCATCTACCCCGGCCCGGGGCAGCCAGTCGTAGCCCACACCACAGGCGCTGTTGAGTTCGATATCGACCGATTCCCCGAGAAAGAGGCGGCGCGTGGTGTTGACGATGCGGTCGGGCCGTTCGTAGAGGCCTTCCACTTCTGCGTCGCGGAGGGCGCGGCTGTAGATGCGCATTTCGTCGATGAGGCCATCGAAGGGCGTCTCTCCCGGGGTACGGCAGTTGGTGGAGCCGATGAGGAAGTCGCCGGTGTTGTCAACGTCAACGCGGCTCGAGGTTCGTGCCTCGCCAACTTCCCGGGCGTTCAGGAAAAGGCGTACGCTGTTGCCTTCCCGCAGCAAGACCACGTGTTGCCAGCAGGCGGCGTTGGTGATGCGGTGATCAACGCGGGCTTCCTGATTGTTTTGCCGCAGCACCGCGGAGATGGTACGCGTAAGGGGAGCGTAGCGGATGGCGATGAACTGAAGGTTATTGCAGTTGGTATCCCGTTTGGACACCAGGTACTGGGTGCCGTTGGTACCGATGGATTTAAAGTAGAAACTAAGGGTAAAGTCTTCGGATTCGAAGCGACGGTTGACGTTGTTGCTGTTGCCGCCGGGGATCCGCACGAAGTCGTTGCCACTGTTCAGGGCGAGGGCGGAGCCATTGATGCCGCAGGCAAATTCCGGCACGCCGCTGGGCACGCCATTGTTGGCACTGTCTCCGGTGGCATCCCCAAAGTTGCCATCGAAGGTGTAGCGGGCCACCAGGTTGAGTTCCGTTGGCATGGTCTGGGCAGTCGCTCCGCCGGGGAAGATGCCCAAAAAGCTCAGGACCAGGAGTAGACAAGGGAAGATAAAAACGCGCATAAACCGATTTTTTGGGCCGCAAAGGTAGGGTGATGGCCACCGTTTGTTTCAACGCCGCAGCGCGTTCAATCATTGCCTTTAACCAAGGAAGCGGGCCTTCCATTCCGGGCGGGGCAGCAGGCAGGCTTCGCGTTTGCCAAACCAGCGGTAGCGGTTTGCGGCAATGAGACGATAAACGGCGTCCCGCAGCACCCGGGGAAAGAATCGCAGGAACCTGGCGAGGGGTCGGTACACGCCACCGAGGAGGGCTGTAGCGCGAAGCGCCCCGTCGCTTTCCGTGTACGCCACGCCATTGTCGTAAAGGACCAGGCTGCTGAGGGCCGTAGGGTCCACCCCGGCGGCCGGGAGCAATTCCTGGGCCAGTTCCGACTGCAAACTGGCAAAACGGAGATTCCCCTCCCGGTCATTGAGGAGGAACCACTGGACGGCCCCGTTGCACAAATTACAGAGGCCATCGAAAAAAAGGACGGGAGATGCTGCTGCCATAACCCTGAAAACAATGCAGGCGGGGGAAGGTTGGGCCACGAGCCTTTCGTCCACAGGGGAAGCACACTAGGAAAAACCGGGGAAAATGCTATTTTTGTCCTTTGCAGCTGAACTTGTTTTTTCGTTTTCTGGCTATAGAAGTGGTGAATTCATCTTTCCACCCCCAGCTCCCGTTGGGTGGTGAAAATAGTCGTACGGCCATTGTCAGAAAAGCTTTTCCTCTTACTGCTCTTCCTGGGCTTCGGGCTTTGCGCCTACGGCCAGGGTTACCGTTTGCAAGCTGACCACTACACGGCGGAGGACGGCCTTTCCCACAATGCCGTCAGCAATATCTTCGAAGACAGCCGTGGCCTGCTCTGGCTCACCACCCGCTTCGGGGTCAACCGCTTCGACGGCAACCAGTTCAGGGTGTACACCAAGGAAGAACACGGCTTGCACAGCAACAATATCGGGCACGTAATGGAAGACCCCGATGGTTTGATCTGGATGCTCAACGGCCTCAACGGCACCCGCTACACGGCCTACTACAATTCCTTTACCTTCACCCTCTTTGACGCCTTTCGGGAAAAGACCGTCCCGGCGGAAACCTACCTTCCAGCGCAACTCCGCGCCGCCCTGGAAGGCTGCAAGGTCTACGCCCAAATGCCTGATCGAAGCCTGCTCTTCGTCAGTGAACGGGGCTACTTCGTTCATTACCGACGGCAGGACAATTACTCCGTCGTCCAATTGCCCGAGCCCCTGGAGAATCTGGTGCGGGTCATCCCCCTGGCTGGTACTGGCTTCTGCATTTCGCAGGGCCACGTCAGAAACGAGCGGGAACGCACCTGGAAAGGCTACGACCTGACGGGCAAAGCCATCTCCCTGGCAAGTGAGGAACCCACTCCGTGGTCTCTCCCTTCCCCGTTCACGGTGGGCCAACCTTATATGTACTGGACGGGTAAAAGCTGGCTGGTTTCCTTCCATACGCCTAAAGAAACTACCCCCAACTGGCGGTACATCCGCTATGGCCCCGACCTGGGCGCCAGCACTTTTTCGCTGCAAGAACTCTTCCCGGAGCTTCCCGATTCGGCCCAGCTCCGCTTTTTCGACGAGCGGCAAGACCATTACTGGATACAGCTCGGGGAGGTTACCCTGCTGATGCGGGTAGGGGAAGGCACCCTGGCGGAGTTCCCCGGATTGCAGTTGCCCCCTTTCGTGCGGGCCGATCGCAGTGGGAATTTGTTGGCCACCAATGGCCAGGATGGCTTTTCCCACCTCCGTCTCAAGCGCGACTTTTTCAGCCGGACGGGTATTCCCGGCCACGCCCACCGGGGGATCAGCTTCGATACTACTGGTCGCCTTTGGGCGGGCATCGAAACGGGGTCTTACGCCCGCGATTTACCCGTGGCAGCGCCCAACGTTGTCACCCCGCACAACCACGCGGTATTCAGAGCAGCTTCCGGAGACATCTGGACGGGACTGCCCTACAACGTACAGCAATCTTCTAATTTCTCCCGTCCTTTCCTGCGGCGCTTTCGGGGGGGGAACCTGGATTCAGTTGACCTGTTTTTCGCCGATACTTTGGTCAACTTTCAGCTCTGGGCGCTGTGGGAGCAAAAGCACACGCAAACCATCTGGTGCGCAACGCTTTCGGGAGACGTTTTTGCGGTGAACGCTGTTTCGGGCGATGTCCGCCGCATTCATTATGACCAAAGGCGGGTGCGCCAGCCCATCTTCATCTATGCCTTTACCGAAGATGAGCAGCAACGGGTGTGGATGAGTGCTTCTACCGGTCTGTACTGCTTTGACGCCGGGGGTGAATTTCTGGGGCATTATCACGACCGGGCCGAGGGCAACTTTCACCTTCCCGCCACCAACGTCCATCACTGCCACATCGACGCGGAGGGTGTTTTCTGGCTGGCTACCGGCGATGCCGGCCTCCTACGCTGGCATCCCGAAGGCGCAGTACCTACCCGGACCTACACCACCCGCAACGGCTTTCCTTCAATGGTACTCCACGCCGCCTACGAAGATTCACTAGGTTATCTCTGGATTCCTTCCGAAAACGGGATCGTCCAGTTTCACAAGGACTCCGAATTTGCCTTCCACTACGGCCCCGATGACGGAACAGTGGATGCTGAGTTCAACCGCATTTCGCACTACCGCCACCCCAACGGAAACCTGTACTTCGGGGGAAACACCGGCATCACCTACTTTAACCCCCGTCATTTTCACGCCAAACAACAACTCGCACCCGGGCCAGACTACCTGCGCCTGCTCGACTTGCTACAGCGCCGCAGCGAAGACGGCGCAGCATTTAACCGGATGGCCGACCTGATCGCAAGCGGGTCCATAACCATATACCCTGCCGATTTAGGCACCCGTCTTACCTTGGTTTCGCCAGACCTGTCCCCCGTTCCCTACCTCATCACCAGCCAGGTGATCGGCTGGCAAGAACACCCTATTCCCGTGGGCAGCAACGGCATCCTGCTGGAGGGGCTCCCCTATCAGCATTATCAGTTGCGCATCGTCGCCCAAGACATGGCGGGGCGGCTGCTGCAGGAAATGACCATTCCACTGCGGGTAATTGCCCCTTTCTATTTAAGGCTCTGGTTCATTTTGGGTATTCTGATGGCCATCATCGGCATCATTTACCTGGTCACTTCCTACCAGAGTGCCCGCCTGCGCTATCTGGTAGCCGAGCGCACCCGGCAGATTGAAGCCGATAAGCAAATCATCAGCCAACAGGCGGCGGAACTTCGGCGCCTCGACGATCTGAAATCCCAGTTTTTCGCGAACGCCAGCCACGAGCTGCGCACCCCACTCACTTTGCTTCTTGACCCCCTCCAACAGGAACTGGAACAAGCCACATTGCCCGAACCGAGCCAACGACGACTGCAAAGGGCCAAGGAACAGGCCCAACAACTTTTGCGCCTCGTCAACGGCATCCTCGACCTTTCCAAGCTCGATAACGAGCAAATGATTTTAGAATCCAGGCCCACCGCCGTCCGCCCGCTTTTGCAGCGCATTGTGGAAGAGTTTGTGTCTTACGCCCAGCAAGTGGGGGTAAGCGTAGCCGATACCTACCACTTTCCCGAGGATTTAAACTTGTTGACCGACGCCAGCAAACTGGAGACCATTATACGCAACCTCCTGGCCAATGCCGTCCGCTTCACCCCGCGTGGCGGAAGGGCGACCTTGCGGGCCGTCTACCACGACCAGCACCTCCGGGTCGTGGTTACGGATACCGGACGGGGCATTCATCCCCTGGATCTCCCCCACGTTTTCGAGCGCTACTACCAGGCGCGCCACGCCGCCACCAGTGCCGAAGGGGGAACGGGTATTGGCCTGGCCATTTGCAAATCGTTTGCCGACCTAATGGGGGGCACCCTCATCGCCCGCAGCACCCTGGGCCAGGGGAGTACCTTTGTGCTGGAAATCCCCGCCGCAGTAGCAGAACGGGCATTGCCCCGTGGGGCGCGACCCGGAGAGCGGCAATCGTCCGCCACGACCACCGAGGGGGCGCTGCCGCAGGTGCCGGGAACGGTAAATAACGCAGTGGAAGTCCACCCACCCAGCAGCCCAGCCGGCAATGGCCAACGTACCATCCTGGTGGTAGAAGACCATCCCGGCCTGCGGGAACATCTCGTCGACATCCTGATGTCCGACTTTTCCGTCCTTACCGCCAGCAACGGGCGCGAAGCCCTCGAACGCCTCAATTGCCCGGCCGCTTCCCTACCCGACCTCATCATCACCGACCTGATGATGCCCGAAATGGACGGAATGGAACTCCTGGAACAACTCAAAGCCCACCCCACCTACGCCAGCCTGCCCGTCATCGTACTCTCCGCCCGCGCCAGTACCGAAGACCGCCTGCGGGCCCTCCGCATAGGGGTAGACGACTACATCCTCAAGCCCTTCAACGGCAAGGAACTCCGCCTGCGCATCGCTAACCTGCTCCGCAACGCCGCAGTCCGCCGCAAAAACCTCAACAGCACCCCGGACCCCGTCGAAGCGCCCTCCTTTGCCATTTCTACCGACGAAGCCACCTGGCTGGAAGAGATCAAAGCGATCGTCCAGGCCAATTTGCAGGATCCCGACTTCGGCAACGAAGCCCTCGCCGCCGCCGCCTTTATGAGTACCCGCAACTTAAGCCGTCGCATCAAGGCCGCGACGGGCCTGAGTACCAACAAGTTTATGCTGGAACTCCGCCTGCTCGAGGCCCGGCGCCTGCTGGAACAGCGCCAGCCGCCCACCCCCCCGGCCCTGGCCGAAGCCATCGGCTTTCAAAAGACGAGCTACTTCGCCACCAGGTTCCGCGATCGCTTTGGCGTATCGCCCACCGAATACCTCAACGCACTGGCCAGGGAAAGCAACGCGGTAGAAAAAAATTGATGGCCGCCTCGTCAAAAGCACGTGCATACGCTCTCCTGAGCCCGGCAATGCAACTTTGGGCCAAACAGATCAAGACCCTGAAAAGCGTTGGGGAACGCTCGGCCAGTTCCGGGAACCTACCCGCCTCTGAACGGGATATTGGCGGTTCTTTCCGCTGGTTCAGGGGTGGATAGACGGTGATTTGTCCGCTTTGGGGCTTGCATTTGGCCGGTTTGGGGGCACAGTCGGGGAGTTAATGGGAGGATATTTGTGGCGAACAACACTCTAATGGTTAGGAAGGGGTGGAGGAGACTAGTCACTTTCACGCCTTCCTGCTTTAGCGTTTTTTACGCTGTAGCGCCACCATTCGGCTCCCGCAAATACTGCTACTGCTACGTACTCCACGCCCACCAGCCAAAGGTTCTCGGCGTAGGGCACCGTTACGTAGTTGGTGTAGGTGAGCATAATGAGGAAAGACCAGAGCAGGGGGAAGCGCCACCGCGTGAAGCAACACAGGGCAATGGGTACACTCAGGTACCAGGGATGAACGGTGGTGGCACACAGCAGGTAGAGGACGAAAGCCATCAGCCAGCCCGCCGGCAGGGTATTCCAATCCCGGCGCCGGTCGAGCAGGGCCAGCAAGAGGATGCCCGCCGCAGCCGCCTTGGCCAGTAGCGGACCGAAGCGGGCAATCTGGTTCCAGCCAATTTCGTAGTATCCGTAGGCGCGCGCCAGGTAGTAAAGGCTCGCATTGAACTCAAACTTGCGGAAGTACAAATCCAGGCTATCCCCAAAGCCGGCCGGAAAGCCCGCGAGCAACATCGGCGCAAAAAAGAGCAGACAAGCCCCGCCAAAAGCCACCGAAAAAACCCAGAAGGGCCGTCCCCACAGTCGCCGGATCAAATACGGCAGCAGCAACAGCGGCAAAAGCTTACTCGCCACCGAGGCCGCCATGCCCGCCGCTGCGGCCACCCAACGGTGCTGCCGCAACAAATAATAAGCCAGCAAGAGGAAGAAAACCATAGCCCCTTCGAAGTGCAGGTTCCCCATAATTTCAATCAGGATGAGGGGATTCAGCCAGTAAAGCAGCAAGTTGGTGGGAGGCCAGGGCGTCTTGTCCGACTTCCCTTGCTCTTCCCCCGGGGGAACGGATGCCAGCACCTGCGTTTTAGCGCCCCCTTGTAAAAGCCGCCAGAAAACCCAGAGCGTACCCAGCTCACAAGCCAGCAAAAACAGCTTCATCACCACCGCCGCACCGTACCAGCTGCCCGGGCTCAGCCAGGCCGCCAGCGTGAACACACCCTGGGCCACCGGCGGGTAGATCGTGTAGTATTCCGGTGAATTGAGCAAGGCAAAAAGCTCTGGCGTCAGCCCCGCCACGCTGTTCTCCGGCAGCAGATAGTGCGCGGGCAGGTGGGCAAAGGGGTTGTGCCCGCTGGCTACCAAACTGCCATCCCAGATGAAGCGGTACACATCGTCGCTCAACCGTGGAAAGGCAAACACCAGGGCCACCCGGAGCACAATGCCGAGACCAATCAGCCAAGGAAGCCGTTCAGCAGCCGGGCGGTAGAGCAGCGCCAAATAAGCGCTGAATGCCAGGGCGAAGGCCAGAAAAAGCGACCAAAAATCGCGGCGATCTACCCCAAAACCGAGGTAAAGCACCCCCAGGGAAAGTGCCGCAGCGGCGAGGATCGGCTTTGCCTTATTCATGCTTGTGCTTTGCCGAAGGCTGGGCCGCAACGCTGGCGGCTACGGCACGGGCCACGTTTTGGCCGTCCATGGCCGCACTGAGGATGCCCCCCGCGTAGCCCGCGCCTTCTCCGCAGGGGTAGAGGCTGGGCAGCTCGGGATGCTGGTAAGTGCTGCGGTCGCGGGGGATCCGGACCGGACTGGACGTCCTGCTTTCGGTGCCAATGACGTTGGCTTCGGCGGTGAAGTAACCCCTCATTTTGCGGCCGAAGTCTTTTACGCCTTCCTGCAGGCGGGTGTAGATGCCGGCGGGCAAGAGTTCGTGGAGCGGGGCCGGAAAAAGGCCGGGGATGTAGCTGGTGGCGGGCAGGTCGTGGGAAAGTTTCTGCCGGGCAAAATCCGTCAGGCGGCTGGCGGGTGCGCGCTGGGTGCCGTCGCCCGCCACAAACATGGCCTGTTCGACGGCCTGCTGGAAAGCCAGGCCTGCAAAAATGCCGTGACTGGCGTAGGGCAGCAGGTCTTCCATCTCTACGGCCACGACGGTACCGGAGTTGGCGTAGGGGCTATCGCGCCGGCTCAGGCTCATGCCGTTGACGACAATCTCGCCGGGTGCCGTTGCGGCGGGCACTACCAGTCCGCCAGGACACATACAGAAACTGAAGACCCCACGTTCCTGGACCTGGGTGACGAGTTTATAGCTGCTGGCGGGCAGGTTTTCCTCGCGCTCGCGTTGGCCGTACTGGATCTCATCAATCAGCGGCTGGGGATGCTCGATGCGCACGCCGAGGGCAAAGGGCTTGGCCTCCATCCGCACCCCGTGGCGGTGGAGCAGGTGGTAAATGTCGCGGGCGGAGTGTCCCGTGGCGAAAATGTAGGCCGTGGCGCTTAGGCGGTAGGTTTCGCCATTTTCCGTTGCAATGACCAGGGCCCGGAGGTCTTGGGCGTCGCGCTCCAGGTCAATCACCCGGTGGCCGAAGCGCACCTCGCCGCCGTGGGCAACGATGGTTTCGCGCATATTGGCCACCACCTTGGGCAGCTTATTGGAACCGATGTGGGGGTGGGCGTCAATGAGGATATCCGGCTGGGCACCGTGCTCGACGAGCAATTGGAGGGCCTTTTGGTAATTGCCGCGCTTAAGGCTGCGGGTGTAGAGCTTACCGTCGGAGTAGGTCCCGGCTCCCCCTTCGCCGAAGCAATAGTTGGAATTGGGGTCGACTTCCCCAAATTGCTGAATGGCACGCAGGCTGCGGCGGCGCTCCTGCACGTCTTTGCCCCGCTCAATGATGATGGGCCGAAGGCCCAGCTCGATCAGTTCGAGCGCCGCAAACATCCCCGCCGGACCGCAGCCGATGATGGCCACCGCCGGGGCTTCGGCCACCTCGCCCAGGCTTTCCAGGTAGGGGGCCTCAGGCGTAAAAGTCTCGCCGGGGGCAGCCACGTCTACGCGCAAAAGAAAATGGGGGCGGCTGCTGCGGGCATCAATGCTGCGCCGCACTACGCGCACTTCACCGACGCTGGCCGGGGCCAGTCCCCCCTGGCGGATGAGCGCCTGGCGCAGGGCCGCTTCGTTGTGAAGATCAGCCGGGGCAACCTTGATTTCCAACGATTTTGCCATGGAAAGACAAAAGTACGCGCTTATCCACGGGAAATGAACTTCCCGCCAGAATAGCGGACTGAGGAAGGCAAATATATTGCTTAACGTAAGGTTAAGGCAATAATCACAACTAATTGGTCTTCAGAAGGCAGTACTGTAGTTCGGTAGTTTTGTAGTACTGTAGTTTTGTCGTGGACAATACGTTCCACTACCGAACTTAAAAACCATTGCGTTCTAAGCAGCTGAAAATCAATGAATATCTACGTTGTACGCCCCCAACCTGACGTTTGCTAAGGATAGGGCGCGGACGCAGGATGCCGGGGAATGACCAGCGAGCAGAGCCCGCCCAATAACCCGGTCTACTTCGTGCTACGCTGGTAAACGTTGCTGCCCGCAGCGGTGAATTCCTGGGGGATGTACACCACGATGTTGACGGTTTCGGAGGTCGTGCCCTGGGTGCCCTGGACAACGCGGCGGACCTTATCCCGGCTCACCAGCGAAAGCCGGTCGCCGGCCACTTCTTCTTTCAGGTCCCAGCGCTTTTGCTCCAGGAAAAACTTCAGAATGTGGGGCTTGCCGTTGTTGATCTTGACGCTGGTTTCGATCAGGATGTCGTCGCCCGGCCACTGCCGGACTTCGTACTGGTCGTACTCGTACACATCCAGATTGACGACGTTGATGGAGTCGAGGTCGACGGTTTTGTGGAAGATGTCCGCAGGGTCCTGTGCAAAGGCCACGGCGGCGATGCCCAGCAGGGCGACGGAAAGCAGATAACGCATGTTAGTGTTGATTCAATGCGGTGGATAGGGAAGATTCCAGTTGGAGGCGGGAAGCGGACCGGGGGGGAAGTGTGCAAACCCGGCCGGCTTGCCTGGCATGATTCATAACGCCACAGCTCCGCCGGGTGTTGTACGTTAAGCGCCGGCGGAGAGGACTCTCCGCCGGCGCTGACAAAATATCTACGGTGTGTTGTAGGCTTACTTCCAGTCGCTGCACATCACCCCGTTCTTGGCGATGACTATGACTTGCTGGCGGACGGTTTTGTCTTTCGTGACCTTGAGGAGGTAGCGGCCCTTGGGCAGGGCATCCAGCTGGAAATTGTAACTGTAGCCATTGTGGTTCTTGATGCGGTCGTAGAAAACGCTCTCTTCGGTATCGAGGTTTTCGAGCGAGACCGTAGTGAAGGCCTGTTCGAGGTTGGCAACGATCAGCTCGAGGCCACTTTCCGACATTTGGCTACGGACGATGAGGGGCTCGTTGCCATCGGCCGCCGCCAGGGGGGCGGCAAAAGCAAAGAGCAGGAAAGCAAAAGAAGCGAGGAAAAAGGTTTTCATGGTTTGGGTTATTTGGCCGCACGGATCAGGTGAAAAAAAACGAGTAACAGCGCCGTACGGTGGGTGAATGGCTGTTATCGTAAACGACGATGAAGTTCCTCCTGAAGTTGCATCCTCCGCTGCGGATTCCGATGAATTAACCCAGAGTGTCGACGAATTAAGGTGGGGGTGTTACAGAATAAACCCGGCGGAGGGTGTCCCCACCCGAAACGTGGACATTCGGGTGGGGATACCCTCAACCAGGTTGCTGCGCTAGCTCTTCCGTCCCTCGCTCCTTATCCTGGCTCAGCACCTGCGGCCGCGCCCACCTTATTCTTCTCCCCAGCGGTAGGAATCCAGCTCCAGGCCGGCCAGGTCGAGAACCCGGTCCACCACCGTGCGGGCAATTTCCTCCTTCGTTTCCGCCCCGCCGTAGAAGCTGGGGATTGCCGGGCAGATGATGCCGCCGGCTTCGGTGAGCGCCGTCATGTTGCGCAGGTGGATCAGGCTCAGCGGCGTTTCGCGGGGCACGACGATGAGGCGGCGGCGCTCCTTGAGTACGACGTCGGCCGCCCGCGTAATCAGGTCTTCGCTCACGCCCGTGGCCATCCGCGCCAGCAGGCCCATGCTGCACGGGCAAACGATCATCGTACCATACCTGGCCGAGCCTGACGCAAAGGGCGCCCGAAAATCCCGCTTGGCGTAGAAATCAAAGGGGTACGCCGCCGGGTCAAATTTGCCCAGCTCCAGTTCCCAGTTGTAGCGGCCGTTGTCCGTCAAGACCACCCCTACGGCCTGCCATTGCCCGCGCAGTTCCACCAGGCGGTCGAGCAATAATTTGGCGTAGATGCTGCCGCTGCTGCCGCCGATGGCTACGACGATTTTGTGCTTTTGCATGGATAGGGAACGAAGCGTGGCTCTATTGGTTGTCGATTTATAGCAATGAAGTAAGCAATAGGTAAATCGTCGTCCCGAAAACTAGGAAGCCAAGAAACCATGGTAGGATTTTGTCGTCATGCTTTACCCTTAATTCCGCAATAGATATTTTGCCCGTTCCGTCAAACAGACTGTAAATTCTCAGGCCAACGCCTTGGATAAAATTGAAAAGCCCTCCAAAGATCCATTCAGAAAGGAGGATGGCCAGTAGCTCAACAACGAGGATCCCAATTATTTCAAACATACCAGTAAGGTAACATTTTCGTGTTTAAAAAAAGCGGCCGTGAAAACTCCCGGCCGCTGATACCCTCACTAATACACCCATTAAATCTTTTGCGCGAGCTCTGCCACGCGCTCATTCTCCCGGGCCTTGCGGAACACCACCAGGCCATCGAATACATCCAGCACCAGCTGGCTGCCCGCCTTCACGCTGCCCTCCAGCATCTGCTTGGAGAGTTGCCGCAAGACCTGCTTTTTGATCACCCGCTTGAGGGGGCGGGCACCGAATTCGGGGCTGTAGCCTTCGGCCGCCAGCCAATCCATGGCCTCGGGCGCGACGGTTAAGACAATGTCCTGCTCGGTCAGCTGCTCCCGCAGCTCGTTGAGCTGTAGCTCCACAATGCCCCGGATGTTTTTCTGGGTCAGGGGGCGGAACATGACTACGTCGTCAATGCGGTTGAGGAATTCCGGGCGTACCGTTTGCTTGAGCAGCGCAAAGAGGGCGTCTTTGGTCTCGTCAACAATATCGTCTTCGTTGTTTCCGGCAATCCGGCTGAAGTTTTCGCGGATGAGGTCGGAGCCGATGTTGGACGTCATCACCACAATGGTGTTGCGGAAGTTCGCCACGCGGCCTTTGTTGTCGGTCAGGCGGCCTTCGTCGAGCACCTGCAGCAGGATGTTAAAGACGTCGGGGTGGGCTTTTTCAATCTCATCTAGCAAGACCACGGAGTAGGGCTTGCGCCGCACGGCTTCGGTGAGCTGCCCGCCTTCATCGTAGCCGACGTAGCCGGGAGGCGCACCAACGAGCCGGCTGACGGCGTGGCGTTCCTGGTACTCGCTCATGTCGATGCGCGTCATCATGTCGGCGTCATTGAACAGGTATTCCGCCAGGGCTTTGGCCAGCTCCGTTTTCCCGACGCCGGTAGTGCCGAGAAAGAGGAAACTGCCGATGGGCCGGTCCTGGTTACTCAGGCCGGTACGGCTCAGGCGGATGGCGTCGGCGACGGCCTCAACGGCTTCGTCCTGGCCAATGACGCGCAGGTGAAGTTCTTCTTCGAGCTTGAGGAGCTTTTCGCGTTCGCTCTGAAGCATGCGGGTGACGGGGATGCCCGTCCACCGCGCCACAATTTCGGCGATGTCTTCAGCGTCGACTTCCTCTTTGACCAGCATTTTGGCGTTGGTCTGCATGGTCGTAAGGCGCTCGTTGTAGGTGGCGAGTTCCTGCTCCATTTCGGGGATGAGTCCGTAGCGGATTTCGGCAACGCGGCTGAAGTCTCCGCTGCGCTCGGATTGCTTGGCTTCGGTCTTGAGCTGCTCGATGCGTTCCTTCGTTTGCTGGATGCCGAGGACCACTTCCCGTTCCGTTTCCCACTGGGCGCGGAAGGCGTTGCGGCGCTCTTCGAGGTTGGCCAGGTCGCTGGCGATGCGGTCGAGTTTGGTCGCGTCGTTTTCGCGTTTGACGGCTTCGCGTTCGATTTCGAGCTGGCGGATTTTGCGTTCTACTTCGTCAAGTTCGGCGGGCATGGAGTTCATTTCCATGCGGAGGCCGGCGGCGGCTTCGTCGATCAGGTCAATGGCCTTATCGGGCAAAAAGCGGTCGGGGATGTAGCGTTGGGAAAGCTGTACGGCGGCCACTACGGCTTCGTCCAGGATGTTGATCTTATGGTGGGTTTCGTAGCGTTCCTTGAGGCCGCGGAGGATGGAGATGGCGTCTTCTTCGTTGGGCTCATCCACGGTTACCTGCTGGAAGCGGCGTTCGAGGGCCTTATCGGTTTCGAAGTATTTCTGGTATTCGGCGAGGGTGGTGGCCCCGATGGCGCGCAGTTCACCGCGGGCCAGGGCGGGCTTGAGGATGTTGGCTGCGTCCATGGCGCCTTGTCCTTTGCCCGCGCCTACGAGGGTGTGGATTTCGTCGATGAACAGGAATATCTGTCCCTCGGCCTGGGTGACTTCATTGATGACGGCCTTGAGCCGCTCTTCGAATTCGCCCTGGTACTTCGCACCGGCAATGAGCGCCCCCATATCGAGGCTGTAGATGTCTTTTTCCCGGAGGTCTTCGGGGACATCGCCATTGACGATCCGGTGGGCCAAACCTTCCACGATCGCGGTTTTACCTACACCGGGCTCGCCGATGAGGATGGGGTTGTTCTTGCTGCGACGGGCCAGGATGTGGAGGACGCGGCGGATTTCTTCGTCGCGGCCAATGACGGGGTCGAGCTTGCCGCTGCGGGCGCGCTCATTGAGGTTCACGGCGTACTTTTCGAGGGAATTGTACTGGTTTTCGGCGGAGTTGGAAGTGACTTTCTTCCCCTGCCGCAGTTCTGCGATGGCTTTTTTCAGGACTTTTTCGCTTACGCCGGCGTCGCGCAGCACCTGGGTACTGACGTCATTGACCTTCAGCGCGGCCAGGAGGAGATGTTCCAGAGATACGTATTCGTCGCCCAGATCCTTGGCGATAACGCTGGCGTGCTGCACCAGCTCGGCCGCCGGACGGCTGAGGCTTTGCTGGCCACCGCTCACTTTGGGATAGCCCGCCACGATGCTGTCGGTCGCCTGCCGGACGGCCTGGAGGTTGGCGCCCATCTTCTTAAAGAGGAAGGGCGTTACGTTTTCGTCGATCTCAAAAACCGCCTTCAGCAAGTGCCCGGGCTCGATGCTCTGCTGCCCGTTACCCAGGGCAATTTCTCCGGCCCGTTGCAGGGCTTCCTGGCTTTTGATGGTGAAGTTATTGAAATTCATAGCTTATGTTGTTCCGGCCTAAACCGGTGATTGTTAATGGATTAGCACCACCTGAAAAACAGCCTTAGGAGCAATTTGGATGCGAAGGCGGCCCGACCTTAACGTGCAAAGCGCGTTCCCGGGCAACGTATCGGAAAAATAGTCAGGTGTTCGCGAACTGGCCTGACTTTTTTTCAGGCGCGGCCGCAGGTGCTCCCCCCCGGCCCCCCGAAGGGGGGAGTCAGGACAAGGAGCAAGGGGGGGAGCTGGAATACCGTTTTGAGCCGATTAAACTTGCTAATCGGCTCAAGAATGAGTATTTTTGAGCCGATTAACGGACTCAATCGCCTCATGTACAACTGGCAACACGATAACTGGCCTGAATTCTTTTATAGGATGGAGGATTTGACTGAGCCGCTAAAAAGGCTTAGTGATGTCTTGCGGCCTTTATTGAGCAAGGTTCAGAACTTACCGGAAGAAGATCGCCACCGCTATTTCATAGAAGTGTTGATTGCCGAGGCGCAAAAAACATCCAAAATAGAAGGCGAATTTGTTAGCCGGGAAGATCTGCGTTCTTCCATTCTGTCTCACCTGTACCTCGGGAACTATAAAAAAAATATCCGAGACCTGAGGGCTGTTGGCATTGGCAAATTATTGTCAACTATGGCATCAAATCATTCCAATGACATTACCGAGACTACACTTAAATACTGGCACCAGCTTTTGTTTGACAGATTACCAACGATAAATATTATTGGAGGCTACCGTACGAGTACAGAACCAATGCAAATCGTAAGTGGTCCTGATTACGATCTGACCATCCACTACGAAGCCCCTCCTTCAGATCGTGTGTCGCAAGAGATGGAGAAAATGGTAGCTTCTTTGTACAAATCTCAGCATGCGGATCGTCTATTGGACTACGTACTAAGGGCGGGAGTTTCCCACCCTTATTTTGAAAGCATCCACCCATTTCAAGATGGCAACGGTCGAATTGGGCGGGCAATAATTGATCATCTTATATCGCAGGGTGTTGGCTTCGTGATGCCGTTTAGTATTTCACAGGTTTTTGCTGATAACCAAAAAGAATATTATGCCCAACTCAATACGGCATCAAGGACGCTTGATATCACTAGGTGGATGGAATACTTCATTGAATCAGTCGTCACCGCTATCACTAATGCCAACGAAGAGATTAGTTTTCTACTCGCCAAAACAGCCTTCTTTGACCGGTTTGGGAATCAGTTAAACGACCGACAACAAAAACTCATCCGTAGATTATTCGATGCGGGGAGGGAAGGCTTTCCGGGGGGGCTTTCCGCTAATAACTATGAACGCTTAACCAGGTCTTCGAAAGCTACCGCCACACGAGAATTGACGGAGTTGACAGAAATGGGAGCACTTCTTCGCACCGGCGCAGGGCGAAGCACCCGCTACGAATTGCGGTTGGAGGATTTGGTCCCGTAAGGACCGCCGTGTGCCAATCGGGCAGTTGGTGATGCGGCATACCTATCGTTGAACCACTGTAACAGGCTGCTGTTAGCACGACCAGGTAGCCGTCACTGCACTGCTTCCAAGACTTCCTCTGCATCCCGAAATCCTCCGGGACTATCGCCTGCGGACGCGCCCGAAATGCAGGCTCCTTGGGGAACTCCCCCCCCATGAATTATGGCTTCCCGTGCCGCAGGGAAACCTACCTTAGCTGCCGTGTTCGACTTCAACTTCTACTCCAGTCTGCTCCTCATCGGCTTTGTCCAAGGCCTCGTCTACGCGTGCTTGTTGTTGCTGCGGGGGTTGCGCCAGGACCGGATCAGCGACTTTTTTGCGGCGAGCATCCTGCTGGTGGGTGCGCTCTACGTTGCTCCGTGGATGCTGGGTTTTGCGGGCTGGTACGATGCCCACGATTGGCGAACCACCCTGATGTTCTATGGCTCGTGGAATAACCTATCCTTGCTCGGCCCCCTGGTGTGGCTTTATTTCCGCTCCGCTACCAATACCGATTTCACCTGGCGGCGGCGCTACTGGTGGCATTTTCTGCCGTTTGCCCTGTTCAGCCTCCTGCCGTTGGGCATTTTGCTTTACGATTGGCTGTACTGGTGGCTGTGGCTCGGCGAGGACTTCACCTTTTTTTACGGAACCCGCGGCCCGGCCGCTGAATGGGACAATGAGAACGGAAGTAAGTTATACTCCACTTTCGCTTACCTGAGCATCCGGATCATGACCATCATCTACCTCGGCCTGGTGGTGATGGATTACCGACGCTACCGGCGCTACGTGCGCGAGCAGTTCAGCAATTCCGGGCATCTTCAGCTGAGTGGGCTGAGTTACTTGCTGCTGCTGTTGCTGGGCAGCATTTCGATCACCTTCGTGCTGGAGGCCATCACCGTTTTGACGGATTCACCGAGTTACGTCGATGAGTGGAAACGTTTTTTCTCGATGTCCATCCTGGTCTTTCTGGCCGCGATCCAGTTTTACGATATCGATCCCCGTTTGACGCGGGTGCTGCGTTTTGCCCCCGACGACCCCGAGGAGGAAGCAAGGTCGGCAACCGCAACACCGGAAACGGAGCGCGGCGGAAACGATGCGGCGGAGTTGCAGCGCATTGCGGCCCGCCTGGAGCGCCGCCTGGAAGTCCACGCCGATTACCTCGACCCCGAAGTAAAGCTGGCCGCCCTCGCCGAGCGCATTGGCACCAATTCCTCCGTCCTGAGCCGGGTGATCAACACCACCTACGCGATGAATTTCAACGACTACATCAACGCCCGACGGTGCAGCGCTTTCATCGCAAAACTGGCGGCGGGAGAACACCAGCAGCATACCCTGCTGAGCCTGGCCCTCGACTGTGGCTTCAACTCAAAATCCACCTTCAACCGCGCCTTTCGCAAGCAGTATGGCTACAGCCCCCGGGAAGCCATCGCCAAAATCGACGCCACTCCCCTTCCGCACGAAGGCTTCGGACAAGCCATTGGGGGCAAATCATAATTTGACACGGCCCAAATCCTGATTTAGAGCGCAGCGGCCCGGTGGAACCCGGTCTTTTGTGGCAACCAATCCCCAATTGCCGTGCGCATCCTATTCGTTACCCTCCTTTTCTTCTTCCTGACGGTCTTTGCCAGTGGCCAATTGTACGCTCCTTTCCGGTTCCAGATTGATGGGCAGTCTTTTCGTTTGGCAGAGGCAATGCGTAACGTTCACGCCTCAAACGTCAGCGCCGCCCTGAGTGCCCCGGCCCTCGATAGCAGCTTCACTTACGCAGTGGAGGGGCCCGCCCCCGCCAAGACCACGTACTATCCGGCGGGTGCGGCGGGGACGATGCCCATCCGCCTGGCGGTATTGCAGCTCGCCGAGCGCGGACGGATTGACCTGGACCAGCCCGTCAACCGCTACCTGTGCAGCGTCCCCCTCGCCGGCCGCTTTGGTGCTACACTTACGGTACGCGATCTGCTCCTGGGCCGCTACCAGCTGGGAAAACGCAGCAAACCACGCGGCCTGGCGCCTGGCCAGGACCTGCCCACTACCACCAACCTGGTAAAGAAGCTCCGTGCCGATAAAGTCCGGCCACCCGATGGCAATACTACCTACGGCAACGACCTCGTGCTCCAGCTCCTTTTGGAAGACAGCTACGGAGAAGCTCTCCCCGCAATCCTTAAGCGGGAAGTTTTCAGTCCGCTGGGAATGAGAAACAGCTTTTACGCGCTGCAACTCACGCCAAGCCAACTGGTCAATGCAGCAGTGGGCCACGAGGAAGATGGCCGGCCCATCCTGGAAAACCGTCGCTACGCTGAGCTTTCTGCGATGGGTTTGTGGACGACGCCGAGCGATTTCGCCCGCTTCGGCCGGGCCATCCTGGAAGCCCGCAAAGGGGCGAATCCGATTCTCGGGCGGGAACTGGCGCTGGCGGGCACCACCGCCCAGTACGGTTTCAACTCCCTGCTTTTCCACGTTGATGAACAAGGCATGGTGTACAGCGGAGGAAACTTCTTTGGTTACTTCTTCATCATGAACATGGATGTGGCGGCCAACTGGGTATCGGTAGCGGCGGTGAATACCCAGTTGAAGTGGCAGATCGGGGGCGCGGTAAGCCGCCAACTCGGCCTGCTGGCCCGGCAGGCCGCCTCCGAAGACCACCTGACCATTTTCCTCCCGCAAGGCAGCGATAGCCCCGTTGCCGATGAGGTGGAGCACTTTGCGATGGTCAGCGCAATCCGCTGCAGCCGGAGTGCAAAATTTCCTGCGGAAATTACCGGAACGCCCGCTTTTGTACTGCAGTCGCCCCGGGGACGCTCCATTTACAGTGGCCGCCACGACGACGCCGAGGCCATTCGTGGCTGGCTGCGGTCCAATCAATTGATGTTGCGTTCCATGGTCCCCGATATCCGGACGGGTCTCTACCAGGAACGGGGTCGGCAGCGCATCAGCCTGCCCATCAAATACACCGCTGCTTTTCCGTTGATCGCTCGCTTTGAAGCGGCGCTGGGCAGCGAACTTGGTCTGACGGAAGGCACCTGTGATCTCGGCCCCCTCGACCGCCGGGTGTACCTGGACCTCCACCCCTACGCGGAACCGACGGGGAACTACGCGGTCACTTACGCCCTGTTCAGTCAATTCAACTGTCATGAAGCGGTAAGCACCAACTACGGCGATCCGGTGGCCGTCGGGGCGGATGGCCAGGGGCTGCAAGAACTTATCCAGAAGATTGCCGTGGCGTTTCGGGCGCTTAATCGGCCCGAGGCGGGATTTACGCCAGCCGCAATTGCTGCGGATATTCCGTCAGCCCCGTGGGCCAGCATTGGTTACGTTGCTCCCGCTGCGGCCCTGGCTGCCCAGGCCCGCGATACTTTCCAGCCGCCGCTGGCCCTGGGCGCCCGCTACGTCGTGAATCAGGACGAAGCAGATCCGCCGGGCCTGTTCTTTGGTTTTCCCGCGCCGCTGGATCGCTACGCAGGCGAAGTCCGTCGGCTCAGCGGTCAGTTTTTCCTTGCGGATAATGGCCGTCAGATCAGCGGTCGCTTCGAGTTGCCGGTGGCGGCCATTCGCACCAGTTCTACTGCGCTGGACGACTACGTACTCGGCACGCTGCTGCGGGCGGGGCGCTATCCGACGGCGGCACTGACCATCCCACCTTGCCGGGTGCCCGCTCCCTGGCGGCTGGGCGTGGAGCAGGGTATCGACTTGCCCGCTACACTGGAAATCCTTGGGCAAAAGATCACCGTCACCTTGCGCAGCACCTTCACGCCGGCCCCGAACGGGGAATTGCGTGCGGCGGCCACCTTCTGGCTGGATTTCCCGGAGGTATTCGGCGTCGCTGGCCCCGACGGGCCAGCGGAAGCGCGCCGACGCCTGGAGTTTTCTGCCGCCCTCACCGCACAGCGCGCCGCCTGATCCTGTCTGTCAAACCGCCTTCGGGCACTAAATCATTCGTTATGCGTTTTCGTTATTTCATTTTCCTGCCTGCCTTACTGTTCGCGTTATTGGTCTTCGGGGCCATGGCCAGTAGCCGGGTGGAATTCCCCGCCACCGCACCGGGCACCATCACCTTCGTTGGCGACGCTGGCAGCCCTAATGTGTTTACCGTTGAACAGTGGAAATTTGACCGCCTGGAGCGGCTCGACCAACCGCTGCAGATTGGGGTTACGGCTACCCTGGATATGGCGTCCATCACCTGCAGATGGAAAGACCTGGAGCAATCGTTGCACAAGAAGAAAGATTACTTTCACAGTCGCAAATTCGCCACGGCCAGCATCACCATCGACGGGGCGGCCCCCGGGGACACACCGGGAAGCTACCGCGCCAACGCCCGCGTAAAAATGAAAGGGGTAACGCGGGAAATACCGATTGACTTTACGCTCAGCGGCAGCGGCCCTTACCGGCTGCACGCTACGGCTACAATAGATCGTCGCCAATTCCGCTTTACGGGAGATGGCCCCAAGGATGAGGTTCCCGTAACGGTAGACGCCGTGGTAGAATAGGGTTCGTCTACCCCGGAGCCTTCCTTATTATTTAGGCATTTCACTGCACCTGCGGCCGCGCCACAATGAAAAACAATTGGGGCGCGGCCGCAGGTGCCAAGGAAAAGTATAAGAGCAAGGAAAGGCCAACACCCCACCCAGCTATTTCTCTTTGGCGTGCACCGCAAACCAGTCCCGCACCGCATCCAGGTTGTGCTCCCCCGCCGCAACGGCCATGGTGAAGTGGTAAAGTTCGTCGGGGGAGATGTCTGCCTCGGTCTCCCCGGATACTAAACGGTGGCCGTTGAGTTTCAAGAAAAGCAGCGCAGCTTCTAATCCCGTTCGCTTATTTCCATCCTGGAAAACGTGGTTGCTAATGATGTTAAACATGTAAATAGCCGCCTCATCCGGGATGGAAGGGTAAAGCGGTGCTCCAAACATTTCAGCGCCCACGGATTCTAGCGTATAAAGAAGTCCTTCCTCTTTCAAGAAATTATGTGGGGGGACAAAATTACCACCGTGCTGCTCTATACTCATCTGATTGATGAGTACGATATCATCGTATTCCAGATAACTGATACTCACGCCAGAGCCTTGAAAGTACTGTCATACTGGTCAAAATCTTCCTGAATCAAGGCACGCATTCTTTCCCGTCGGGCGGCAGCATCTTCCGTGGCGGATGCGGGATTTTGTTCGAGAATTTCCATAACCGCATGTTTAATCAGTTCCGGGTGTTCCCGAAAGATAGTTAAAACAACTTCTTTCAACTGATCAGCAGAAAGATCGGACACCGTCGTACTCATGGCAGCAAATTTTAAGGAACAACGCAAAAACCACCCCCAATAGTTGCCCAGTTCCGGGCTAACAATCAAACACCGGCTCCTCAGGCTTCACCTGCGTCCGGTCAATCACCTCCTGGTAGTAGGCTTCGTATTTGGGGATGATTTCCTCTATGTCGAAGCGGGCGGCCTGGGCCAGGGCGGCGGCGCGAAAGCGGCCCAGGATGGCGTCGTCTTGCAGGATTTTGAGTACGTCTTCGGCCATTTTATCGACCATGCCTACGCCGGAGAGGAAGCCCGTCTGCCCATCGATATTGACTTCGGGAATACCACCCACGTTGCTGGAAACTACGGGCACCTGGCAGGCCATGGCTTCCAGCGCCGCCAGACCGAAGCTTTCGCTCTCCGAAGGCAGCAGGAAGACGTCCGAAACCGCGAGCAACTCCTCAATCGCATCTTGTTTGCCGAGGAAGCGAATGTCTTGGCTCAGCCCCAGCCGCCGGCTCAGGTCTTCGCAACGCCCCCGCTCCGGCCCATCGCCGATGAGGAGGAGTTTGCTGGGGATGGCATCGTGGACAATCTTGAAAATGTAGATCACGTCGTCGACGCGCTTAACCGGCCGGAAGTTGGAGACGTGGATGAGGATGCGTTCCTTGTTCGGGGCGATGGCGGCCTTGAAGTGCTCCTTGTTGTCGCGGCGGAATCGCTTGAAATCAATGAAGTTGTAGATCACCTCGATGGGGTTGCAAATCGCGAAATTGCTCAGCGTATCGCTGCGGAGCGACTGGGAAACGGCGGTAACGCCATCCGACTTGTTGATTGCAAAAGTGATAGTGGGCGCAAAGGCGGCGTTGGTGCCCACCAGCGTAATGTCGGTTCCGTGCAGGGTAGTAACGAAGGGCACGTAGCGGCCCCGGCTGACCAAAATTTTCCGCGCCATGTAGGCCACCGAGGCGTGGGGCACCGCGTAGTGCACGTGCAACAGATCCAGGCCGTAGTTTTCCACCACATCCACCAACTTGGAGGCCAGGGAAGTTTCGTAGGGCGCGAATTCAAACAGGGGATAATCCGAGCCACTATCGACCTCGTGGTAAAAGACGTTGGCCTGGAACACCCCCAGCCGGGCCGGCCGGCGGTAGGTAATAAAGTGGATCTCGTGGCCGCGTCGCGCCAGCCCCAGGCCCAATTCCGTGGCCAATACACCACTCCCTCCGTAGGTGGGATAACATACTACTCCAATCTTCATGCTTCAATAAGGCATCCCCCGGAAATTAGTTTGCTGCCCATTCCTATCGTTTGATGACCCGGACAGTTTTTGCAGCGTCTCCCGCTTGGAGGCGCACCAGGTAAATGCCCGCCGGGTAGGCCGTCAGGTCGAGTGCGGTGTTGAGTTCGCGCTGGGTGCCGAAGTCGCGGCGCAGCACCCGACGGCCGGTGAGGTCGTACACATCGGCCCGCAGCGGCGCAGCTTCGGGGAGGGTGAGTTGGAGGTTCAAGCGGCCGTCCGTGGGGTTGGGAGAGAGCAGTAATCCTGCCAGCAATTCATTGTCCTGGTCAACGGCCACGGTCATATCGATGGTGAAGGTAACCGCATCGGTGCAGCCTACGGCGTCGGTGACGATCACGGTCACTTCCCCTTCGGCCAGTCCGTCGACCGTGGCCCCCTCGTCGCCCGTCGACCACTCGTAGCGGTAAGGAGGCAAACCAGCGGTGGGGACAATCGTCACCAGCGCATCCGCCCGGCCCGCGCGACTAACGCCTACGATGGCGGGAATCAAGCCCAGGCTTTCCGGACAGCGGGCAATGCTGATGTTGTCGTAGTCAACAACGAAACTACCGCTCAGGCGGCGCACCTCGAAGATGAATCCCGCTACGCCAGCAGCTTCCTCCGGAATGGCCAGCGCGTAGGAACCCGGCTGGAGGGTGTCGAACTGAAAGAGAGGAGCCGCCGCGTCGCAGTAGTCCGCCAGAATCGTCAGGCTGGCCACGCCGGTGTATTCGTCGGGGTTATCAGTGTCGCTCAAGGCTACGTCAAAGCGAAGCGTGTCCGTCGTCAGAATATCCCGGTAGGTAGCCGTCGCAAAGGTCCCGAGGGTATCGGCGGCATTCAGCAGGGTCGAGAGCGTAGCCGAGGCATTGCCTGGGCGCACCCCGATGGTAAAGTCATCGTCCGCCCGCCATTTTTCCGGAACGCCCGCTCCGTCGAAGCCTTCAAAGAAGGGCAAATCCTGGATGCCTTGGAAAAACAACAGCGTGGTATCGTTGCCCGGCTCCACATCGTCGGCCAGGCTGACCCAGAAACGAATGGGGCCGGAGAAGGCGTTGCCGGGAGTACCTTCCAGGAAGGTGTAGGTCGCTTGTTGGCCGGGACGGAGTGAATCCGGGAAAGTCTCGGTATTCATTACGCCATCGGCGGAAAAGCTGAGCTGGATGTTGTCGGCCGTGGTCGTCCCCACGTTGGCGAAGGTGAAAGTAAGCTCGGTATTGCTGAGGATGCCGCAGTCGGCATCGCCCTCGGCAGAGACTGCCGCCAGGTTGCGTTCGGCGCGCTGCCCCAGGCTGACGGCGTCCACCAGCACTCCTTCCCGGGTGTCGCTCAGGCCACTGTTGAACACGAAGCGGAGTTGAATTTCTTCACCGGCCGCGCCTTCCAGCAGGTTGCCTACCAGGCGCGGCATCCCGTTGAAGCCACCATCGCCTTCCCAGTAGCGGTTGGCAAGGTCATTGTACCAACTGAAGGCGGCGGGACTGTTTTCCACGCGCGACCAGTTCTCGCCCCGGTCTTTGGTCATTTCCAGGTAGACGTTGTCGAAATCCGCCTCCGTTTCCACCTGCAAGACGGCGCTGAAGAGGGGGGCTTCGGTCATGTCGGCCAGGTCAAAACAGGGCGAATAGAGGTAGCTTTTTTCTTCGTTGTTGTAGTCGCCGCGCAGGTTCGTCACCCAGGCGTTGCGGCCATCGGGGGCTCGGTCGATGATGGTGCCCAGGGGTTCGCCCCAGCGCCAACTAGCCGCCGCCCGGCCCGCGCGCTCCTTGTACCAGAAGCCGTCGTTCGCCTCAAAATCTTCGTGGTAGGGGAAGTTGGTGATGAGGGGGACGTGGTTGACGAAAATGACCAACGTGTCGTTGCTGGGGTCTTCATCGCCTTCCAGTTGGGTGAAAAGCGTGAATTTATACGTGCCGGGGCGATTGAGGGAGGCCCGCAGGTCAAAGGTGAAAAACTCCGTGCTGTCTACACCCACCACACCGGTAAAGATGCCGTCTTCGGGGCGGGAGACGCCCGCCGGCTGGTCGTTGATGAGGTAATCGACATTAAAGAACTGCTGGGGTTCCCCGCCGAAGTTGGTGATGCCGATGGTCACTTCCTCCAGGCCCAGGTCGCAGCCCGTTTGCGGAGACATGAGCGCGGTGATGCCCACGTCCGCCCGCTTTTGGGTGAGGACTTCAAAGGGTCCGCGCCGGGCGGTCGTGTCGCTTTCCGCCTGGCAAATGGTGCTGATCCAGAACTGGTAGCGCGTATCGGGCATCAGGTTGTTGATGCGGAACATGGTATCGGCGCGGGTGATGGTCTGGCCGATACTTCCCGTGTTGGGGTCGAAGTTGCCGGGGCCGTATTCCAGGCGGTAGAGTGGGTTGGCGGCGCTGGGGCCGGCGGCGAAAGTCACTTCCACGGAGGTGGAACGAACGCGGGAAAAGACGACGCTGGCTGCCGGCGGACCGGCGCAAGCGACGCAGGCGGCCGTGAAGCTGAAGAGGTTGGTGGTCGTCATCAGGTTAGCCGGCGCGGTGTAGATCAGGCTGTCGTTGTTGTCCAGGATGGAAAAGCCGATTTCTTCGGGGAAGGCCCCGCCGCGGAAGTCGATCTGTACCTCATCTCCGTCGTTGACCATAAAAAATACCGTCGTTTGGCCCGCGTCGTTCATCTCGCGGGTCAGGGTGTAGGTGGTTGCGACCCCGGCGACGCGCAGGGTGACTTCCCCGCCGTTCCAACCGTCCTCTTCGGTGTCGGTCAGCAAAAGTTGGTACTGGCAGTCTTGGGCGGAAATGCCCAGGCCGAGGGCCAGGAGGAAGAGCAGGAGGGAGTAACGGTGGAGCATAATTTTTCGGTTTTTCAGCGGGGTTTGAGGGTGGATAATGAACATGGGTTCCGTTTGGGCGCGGCCGCAGGATGCAAGGTAAGTCGCTTTGAAGCGCAGGGAAAGGTAAGGCATAAAAGAGGTTCAGTGGTTCCTTACTTTGCTCCTTGTCCCTACTCCCCCCTTTGGGGGGCCGGGGGGGAGCACCTGCGGCCGCGCCCTCATTCCAGAACGGGCCGCGAAAAATAGCCAAAAGCGCGAAAACGAATAGTGCCGGAAAGTCTGAACCTTTAACTAAGGACGCTGTTAGTCCCCCGCAAGGCATAAATAGACCTTTTAGCACCACCTGCTTTGGCCGTTTATTCAATCAGCGATCTGGAGAAGCTCACCGGCATCAAGGCCGCGACCCTCCGTGCCTGGGAGCAACGGTACGAAATCATCACGCCGAAGCGGACGGACACCAACATCCGCTACTACCTGGATGAGGACCTGCGGCAGCTGCTCAACGTCGCCCTGCTGAACAAAAACGGGATGCGGATCTCCAAAATCGCCAGCCTGAGCCGCGACGAACGCGCCGAAAAAGTGGCTTCCATCAGCTCCATCAACGTCAGTCCCGATACCCAACTCGACGCCCTGACCCTGTCTACGGTGGAGATGGACGAGTTCAAGTTCAGCCACATCATCGATAAAAATATCCACCAGCGGGGCTTCGAAGAGACGCTGCTGGAGGTCGTTTACCCCTTCCTGGATAAGCTCGGCCTGCTGTACTTCACCGGCTCGATCAACCCCGTGCAGGAGGCCTTCATCAGCAACCTTATCCGCCGCAAAATCATTGCCGCCACTGATGCGCTGCCGCCCCAGCGCCAAAAGCGCTCCCCCGTTTTCTGCCTCTACCTGCCGGACGGCGAACGGCAGGAACTGAGCCTGCTCTTCATCAACTACCTGCTGCGCAAGCGCCGCTTTTCCACCATCTACCTCGGTGCCGACGTGGGTGTGGCCGACCTGGCCGACGCCACCCGCTGCACCACGATCGACTACCTGTTTACCATCTTTTCCAACGCCTTCATTCACGAGCCCGTGGAGCAGCACGTGAAGTCGGTCCTCCACAATTGTCCCGATGCCACGCTCTTGCTGACGGGTTACCAGGCCACGCTCCACGATTTCGGGGACAACAGCCGCGTGCGGGTGGTGAGTGGGTTGGAGGAGATGTTGTTGTTTGTGCAGCGGTTGAAGTGAGGGGGTAGTGAATGAACTGGGTGGCACCGAGAGGGTTCGCCTGAACGGAGGGAGACCGGACGCTCCCAGATTCCTTGCTGGAACTTCATTTTGCAAGCGAAAAGATTATCCGGGGCAAGGAACGCTGCGAGGTCCTGATGGCTTTGAAGGGGAGATTTTGCTTTGGGGAGACCAGCATCGGTTGATCGTGCACCCGCCAAGTAGCCGAGTAGATCGGGTGCCGGGCCGTAACGCCCAGTGTCTTGCCGTCCTCAAAGGTAAGCCTAAAAACTTGATCGGATACGTGGGTGAAGATGGCCGTGACGGGGCGGTAGCCGTATTCATCCGTTGGGTCCTCATCTATCGGCTTTTTCTGGGGGAGGAGGTGCTTGATGGACGTGATGCGGAAGGGGCCGGTGATGCCTTGCTCCGGCAGGTGCATTTGGACTACTGCGCCAGTTTCATATCCCTTTTGAGTGATCCAGTCGTTGTGTAGCGCCAGGCGGGCGGTGGAGCTGCCGTTGATTTCTTCAAAAACTACTTCGTTCCAGTCGATGTCGTTTACTTCGTATTTGTCTCGATCTCTTTGCTGGGTGGGAGTGTCGAGGTAGGGGCCTTGGCTGGTTGGAGATATCTAATGGCTAAATCTTTATATGAGAATAAACCTTAGGCACAGCAAAAACATACCATTAGTGCGCGCAGACTCATGAAATTTGCACGCATCCGATCTAATTTTAGGCGCTACATGTTATTATAAGTAGATAGAAAATCTATTAATAATTGGTAGAAAACTTTTTGCCCCTCTGCCTCACTTTCTTGATGCTCAACAATAAACAAGTAGTAGCTAAGACCAGATGGACATTCCACCTTATTACTAAAAATACTATTTTTCCTTTTTTCGCAAAAATCCATAAAATCTGAAACCCAGCCCCCTACTCCGTTTTTCACTGAATTATCACTTTCTGACGCCTGGTACCCTAAAAGAAAATAATGTATCTCTCTTATGCTAGTAAATTCCCTAAAGTGAACTTCATCATTTCTAGCCCATAGCAAAAAATCTATTATCTTATTGTCTTTCATCATTAGTAAAATGAATTTATTACTTGACTTGCATCAATAACATCAGGCTTCAATTTTAAATGCGGAGGATATTCAAACTTGCTTAACCATTCATCTACATCCATTCCATTGGGGTTCATGTTGTCAAACATTTTCCCGTTGATTGGTGTACCTACATGTAATCCATTGGTGGCGATCTCCTCTCCATTATGATAGATTCTCATTTGTGCTCGATTTCCATTCATATCAAATAACCTAAATATAACAGCTTTGGGGTTAGCCTCTCCATTCTGAATTAAATACTCTCTCAATGCTGTACCATACTCTTTGCACATATACTTTTTATGATACTGTTTAGTTGCATCAGATATCCCATCAATTATGTTTTGAAGGACCCCATAATTATTATGCACCACAACCCCCAAGCCCCCCACCAAGAAATTATGCCACTCCTGCACCTCCAGGTTATACACCGTCTGGGCACCCGTTTGCGCTCAGATTTCACCACCCTTGCAACTCCCGATTTGGTGAGAACGCGTTCGCCCTCCCGTAAATCACCAGCTAGCCGCCAGGTACCCGCCGTAGCCGAGTAGATAGGGTGCCGGGCCGTAACGCCCAGTGTCTCTCCATCCTCAAAGGTAAGCCTAAAAACTTGATCGGATACGTGGGTGAAGATGGCCGTGACGGGGCGGTAGCCGTATTCATCCGTTGGGTCCTCATCCATCGGCTTTTTCTGGGGGAGGAGGTGCTTGATGGACGTGATGCGGAAGGGGCCGGTGATGCCTTGCTCCGGCAGGTGCATTTGGACTACTGCGCCGGTTTCATATCCCTTTTGAGTCATCCAGTCGTTGTGTAGCGCCAGGCGGGCGGTGGAACTGCCTTTGATTTCTTCAAAAACTACTTCGTTCCAGTCAGTGTCGTTTACTTCGTATTTGTCTCGATCTCTTTGCTGATCTGAAGTGTAGGGGTCTTGAACGGATAGATCGAGGTAAAGGGCATCCTCTGTGCTTACCAGTTGTTTGGGACCAGCATTTACTGTTTCGTGGGCCAAAGCATAACCTAGGAGTGGAACCTCCTGGATGGGCATAGGTAATACCGGTAGGGCGGCGGCGAGGGCCAGGGCTTTTGCTTTGCTACCGAAGGCGTAGCCATTGGTACTACCCGCCATCCACACTGGCGTGTCCTTTACAAAGCAGCCTTTACCCAGGATTTTGCACTTTGCTAGTTTGTGTTTTTCTCCTATATTTACAATGCTATTCTCAACCTCATGAATGGAGTCGTAGAAAAGATCATCAAAACGTTTGCTTCCGGGGATATGTATTTCATCTAAGAATTGCATAATCTTTACCATGGCTTTTCCCGTATACTTGGCCGCCAACTTTCCCGCAACCGAAGTGCCCCCGGAGAAAAAACCCAGTATGACCTCAAACATAAGTACTCCAATGTCGTATCCCTGCATTGTGCAGCCATTAGCCAGACCTCCGAACCAAGTTTCTATCGTCACCAGCATTTCTTTGAAAAGGGCATTGATTTTGTTCCAATCCAGTTGCTCAAGGATGGTTTGAATATCATTATAGGCTTGAACTACCTTATCAATATATCCATTCAGATCTTGGATTACTTTGGCCTCGGTAGCCTTCCATCCTTCGGCAAGATAAATATCCCAAAGCGCTTGCACATACTGAACAGAAGCAATTACCCATTCTACCACTGACGTGGTGGCATCATAAATATACTGTATAGTACCCAGTAAGCCATCAAAAATACCAACCACAATGCCCAACTTCAACCTGTTCATGCCATCAGTTATCTGAAGGAGGGATGACTTGTTAGGATCACCATCAAAGGCATCATTTATTTCGTGGAGTACACAATCCTTACCAAAGGTCCAACTCAAGCCACAAGACTGCTCATAATCTAGTGCGCATTCGTCGGGCAAACTCATTGATTCCTCAGCATTCCCGCCACTAAAAGCCGCAGCAGGTGGCTCCGTACCATTACCGAAATCCGGGTTCAAAAGCTGCATTCTTTGCAGGTAAAAATGCCCAATGATGATGTCAGCTTCGTCTTGAGTGAAGTTGAACAATTTCTTTGTGTAAAGGGTATCTGGAGTGTGGTGAAACCAGATCACCATTTTTTCCGAACTGTTGTTGAACGCCGTAGCGGCCAAATCCAATTCCGCATTGTTACTCAAGGGATCGGTAATAATCAGGGTGGCAGATAAGGGCCCCAATTCTTCGATAGCCGCAACCGAACTCCCGAACCCAGCGCCCATCAAATGTCGAAATAACGTGCCATCATTCCCTATTCCAACTTCTAAGTTGACAAAGTCGTGGACATTAACGGTAGTTGCCGAGCCGCTCCCCACAGAGCCAATGTAAGCCGGGCCAATGCCCCTCACGAAAAGCCCTTCATCATTAATTGGCTCAGCGGTAAATCCCGCCTGGTTAAAGTCTCCCGCTAAGTTCAACGTCCCAGCGTGTATTTGATTCAATAAATCCGCCAATAGTCTCAACCCCGCAATCTCCGCAGCCGCATTGGCCCACAACTCAGCGTTATTAAGATCCGCAACCTCTTTTATCCGCTTCTCAATCATACTGGCCATCACAGCCTCCTCCAATGCGGAAACTGAAGTATAAGGAGCAACGTCCGGCAGCTTCAACTCGACGCGATGCGCCACCTTACCAGTCGGTAATATGTCTTTGCCAATAACAATGAAGGAAGAGCGGCTTTGGTATTCAGCACGTAAGGCATCTCTAAAAGCTTGCTCAAAGTTGTAGTTCGGGGTTGCCTTTACTAGCAGGTAATAGTAGTCGTGGCCTACAACGTCAAAATCCGCGTTAGAATGGGCCATTACCATCGATTTCACCGCACAAGCTTCGTCAAAGAGCGCTTGGGAGTAGAGTGTGCTTCCAAAGCCACTTTCCGAACGGGAAATTTCGTAACAAAGCTCAATTGCAACAGCCTCTCCAAAAGGGAACCGACTTTCTCTCGAAAATAAAGAGACTTGAAAAAACAAGAAAATGAGGGAAAGAACCAGGGTTTTCATTCTACAGCGATAGTTGAAATTTGGTCATTCTGCCTACTATTTAGCCGTAAAGACCATTAAGAAAAGCCTTTTCACTGCCAGTAAACGTACCGACCTATCTAAAATGGGAAAAATTTCAGTTCCCTATCCCAAGGTCTTTAGACTACCTGTAAACTAACTCACTCTCCCACTCGCCTACCCTACGCTTTATCGACACAGCCGCTACCCCTACCCACCAAAATGGACTCAGCGATTTCCTTACGTCATGAATTTAGCCCTTCAGGACCCTATTCCCCCAAGTCCTCCAGCATTGCATCCACGGGGTAATTGCCGTCGGAGCGCATATTACTCAGGAGCTGAAATTTGGAGCGGGCGGCGGGGAGGTTTTCGGCCCGCAGGTCGAGCAGGCCGCTGAACCAGACGGCGGCGGCTTCTGCATCGGGGTTCGTTTGTGGCATCGCCTCCAGGTGCCTGGCGGCTTCGCCGTAATGGCCGGTGGCGAGGGCGGCGGTGGTGGCCAGCAGCTGGGGCAGGTGATCGGCCGGGGCGGGGTTGCTTTCCAGGTAGGCGCGCAGGGAAGTGAGGGCAAGGTCGTAATCTTCGGCCTGGTGGTAAAGGATGCCTTGGCGGAGGATCGATTGGTCCAGGTCATCCGCCGCAACCTCAGTACTTACCAGGCTGCGTTGCAGGCCGTAGCCCGTCGGCGGGGTCGCGCTGAAGTAACGTTCATAGTGCATCAGGCCCGTGTTGCGCTGGCTGAAGTTGGTCAGCACCGTGCCGCAAACGGCCAGAAAAACCAGGGCGACACCGAAGGTGGGAAGGATTTTCAAAGGGAGAGGGGAGGATTACTTGGCCACAAAGTTACACCCGAAAGCGGTAGCCAGGCGTTAGGGAATGGTTAAGAGCCGCCCCGCTGAAGAAAAATTTGGTGGGCTGCGGCTCGTTTTCTGCCCTTTCTGCCGCTCACTCGCCCGTATCTTGGCCCCATGCAAAGTCTTCTCCTCACCGTCGTCATTGTTCTTTTTCTGGCCATGCTGGGGGTCAACCTCTACTTCCGGGCCAAGGTGCTGCGCGCCTACCGCATTTTGGTGATGAACCGCGTGGACTTCACCCCTGCCCAAATTTTCAGCACCTACCGCGTGGAGCACGAGATCATCCCCAGCTACCCCGCCCAGGCGGAAAGCATCCGCAATTTCAGCAACTACCTGCGCCGCAGCATCCAGATGACGACGGTGCTGATGGCCCTCATCACGGCTTTCGGGGGGATATTGATGTACTACCGGAATGGGTGAGCGAGGTGGATAGGAATGCCAGGGGAGCGCCCGCAAATCCCCTACAATTTAACGGACACAAAAGCCAGCACCACACTACAGTACTCAGTCACTTGGTCGGCTGCTGCTAAAAACCGGGCTTCTTTTGGCGTAAACTGGTGCCCGGGAGGGTGGCTGGCCCGCAGCGCCTCCGCCCGCAATTTAAACGCTTCTGCATCGTGGTAGAAAACCAGCTGACCCTCATCCGTAATTCCAACCAGATATTTCAAAGGTAATGACTGGTCAATATTGTTTGGTCCGGTGTTGTCAAAGCGAATTACCCGATAGATCGTTCGGCCAGTTCGTTTGTTCTTAATGATGAAACGCCTACGCAAAGGCATAAGGAAGGAAACAATCAAAAACTCATTGTTTTCAAAAATGTAGTCAAAGTTAGTAAACTTTTCTCCTTTGAACTTCATACCAAAGGTTAGTATTTCCTCAGCACTCATGTGCTCCATCGTCTCCATTTCCTCCTCCGAAAACAGGTAGGCAGCGGGCAACTGCACCAGGTATTTTTCTTTCACCCCTTCTTCACTGATCTCCCAAATGCACCCGCGCCTTACGTCCGCATAAAGCACGGCGTCGGGCGACGAAGAATGAAAAAAGGTTTCGTACGTGCTTAACCGGTAACGTGCTGCGGGAGTGTGCGCAATGCCCTTAAACCCCTCGACTGGCTTAAACACTGCTGGATTTTGGAGCGTATTCAGGTACAGTGAACTGGGCTCTCCGTTTTCGATGACCGGCCGCGCAATGATTCGGCCGGACGGCAGAAAGGCGATATTTACCAATCCGTTTGGAAAGTTAGTATCTATATGACGTAAATAATTTAGACTTTGGTCGTAGAATATTATTTGGCTCTGTAAACGATCAGGGATGATTACCTCGTTGTTGTGCAATACAATATCGTCAACTGCGTAGAATTTTTTCTCTATCGACGTGGTCCCCTCTACACTCTCAAGCAACTCGCCCTTACTGGAAAATTTGAATATGGTTCGATCCAACTGATCCTGTAGAATGTAAATATCGTCGTCGTAAAACCTCAGCTTGTTAATGCTGTACAGGTAATCCTTCCCTTCTACCGAAAGAAGGGGCACGTAACGCTCAATGTCGAACATCTCCTGAAAGTCCAAGGGTTCAAACTGTTCTGGGCTGAACACCTCTGCTTCACTTGTGCCTGGGTTACTGTCCACCTTTTGGCAACAGGCCAGTAGCGTCATAAGCAAAACAAGAAAAGTGGCGTTTTTCCAGGAGTGATTTTTCCGGGTCATAGTGTTTAAATTTTGGAATACTGTTTCATGGAGCAGCGCTTTTCTATTTAAAGAGATTGGGTAGGCAAGCCCAAAGTATGACCTGCCCCTCCCAATCTTAAAGCTCTACTGGCTAGGTGCATTGCATGACTTTTGCTGCCAAGCTTCGCAAGACCCAGAGCCAAACTGACATCTAATCACCGGTGTGCCATCTGCAATGGTCCGCTGCGATTTCAAGCTGCTCTAGCGGCGTAGTTCCTGACCTCCGCCAGTACCTCTTGACTTTTTGGCAGGTTCGGGTCAATCCCACACCTGCTGAAAATGCGTAAAGCCAAGCGCTCATTGGTATAGGCAGTTGTAATATCAGCCATGGAAAATGCTCCGCGTTCAAGGTCGGGAACCGCTAAGTGGTGGGCAGCTTTAGCCAAATTAACTACCGTTAGCGCGCAGTTGACGTGGAAGTCGATCTTAAGCCAATCACGCCCTTGCCCCTCTTCTAAACCGCTGAACTGCTTGCCATCGCGGAAAATGAATTCTTGTTGGTAACGACAGCGGTAAGCATGGACAATTTGTTCGGCTGGCTGATCAACATCGGTGCTCATGTATACCTTCACAGACTTGATTTTGTTTTTTTCGTCAAGTTGGTGTATAACCACGATACGGATTTTTAATCCTGCTACTTTTAGTTGAACCACGCCCGTCCAAGCAACGGTTTGAGGTGAACTCAGCGCTTCCACTCGACTAAATACGGCAGGATCAAGGTTAAATAAGTTGACAAAGCCAGCATATTCCTTAGGCCGCCCTTTTGACTTTTGTGGTCCGCTGTAGTAGTAGCGCAGACTGACGTTTTTACGCAAGCGGGAGACTACATGAAAACCTGCATTGACAACGCGTTGGATGAATGGATTTCGGGAAAAGTACGCATCGACTACCACGTATTTACTGATCTGGAGCAGTTCGTCAGCCCGTTGCTCAAGGATTTCGGCATAATAATCCAGCAAAGATT
>NZ_JACSIT010000036.1 GCF_014349155.1 Neolewinella lacunae | reverse complement strand
ATTCTGGCGTTGCCGGGAAAAGAAAATGGGGATTGGAAATTACGGGGCTAGCAGTTGTTGACTTGGACAATAAGACTGCGTATCATCTTGAAGCGGTTCAAACCGTCGGTCGACATGTGAAAGAATCTTTGCTGGATTATTATGCCGAAATCCTTGAGCAACGGGCTGACGAACTGCTCCAGATCAGTAAATACGTGGTAGTCGATGCGTACTTTTCCCGAAATCCATTCATCCAACGCGTTGTCAATGCAGGTTTTCATGTAGTCTCCCGCTTGCGTAAAAACGTCAGTCTGCGCTACTACTACAGCGGACCACAAAAGTCAAAAGGGCGGCCTAAGGAATATGCTGGCTTTGTCAACTTATTTAACCTTGATCCTGCCGTATTTAGTCGAGTGGAAGCGCTGAGTTCACCTCAAACCGTTGCTTGGACGGGCGTGGTTCAACTAAAAGTAGCAGGATTAAAAATCCGTATCGTGGTTATACACCAACTTGACGAAAAAAACAAAATCAAGTCTGTGAAGGTATACATGAGCACCGATGTTGATCAGCCAGCCGAACAAATTGTCCATGCTTACCGCTGTCGTTACCAACAAGAATTCATTTTCCGCGATGGCAAGCAGTTCAGCGGTTTAGAAGAGGGGCAAGGGCGTGATTGGCTTAAGATCGACTTCCACGTCAACTGCGCGCTAACGGTAGTTAATTTGGCTAAAGCTGCCCACCACTTAGCGGTTCCCGACCTTGAACGCGGAGCATTTTCCATGGCTGATATTACAACTGCCTATACCAATGAGCGCTTGGCTTTACGCATTTTCAGCAGGTGTGGGATTGACCCGAACCTGCCAAAAAGTCAAGAGGTACTGGCGGAGGTCAGGAACTACGCCGCTAGAGCAGCTTGAAATCGCAGCGGACCATTG
>NZ_JACSIT010000035.1 GCF_014349155.1 Neolewinella lacunae | reverse complement strand
CAATGGTCCGCTACGGTTTGAGGCAACACTTTAGCAAAGTATGCATATAAAGAGGGCAAGCCCTATCTTGTTGGTTCCTTACACCGTACAGATATGACTTGCCCAACGAAGATCGAAATCCTCGTCGCCTCAATTTTGCAAAAACTTCCTGGTATTTCCGCATGGCGCTACCGCTTTTTGCTCCATCTTTTCGTTTTGTGGCCCTCAATGATTGGCCGACGGAACTTTGTCAACCTAGGTCGTCAAGGCGAATATTCTGAGTTCACTTACCGTAAGCACTTTGGTAAACGCATGGATTGGCTGGGCTTCAACAGAGAGTTGAGCGAGCCGTTTTTAGGCCCCAACCGTATCATTGCTCTCGACCCCTCATACCTGAGTAAGAGTGGCAAGCATACTGCTGGAGTCGGTTATTTTCATTCTGGCGTTGCCGGGAAAAGAAAATGGGGATTGGAGATTACGGGGCTAGCAGTTGTTGACTTGGACAATAAGACTGCGTATCATCTTGAAGCGGTTCAAACCGTCGGTCGACATGTGAAATAATCTTTGCTGGATTATTATGCCGAAATCCTTGAGCAACGGGCTGACGAACTGCTCCAGATCAGTAAATACGTGGTAGTCGATGCGTACTTTTCCCGAAATCCATTCATCCAACGCGTTGTCAATGCAGGTTTTCATGTAGTCTCCCGCTTGCGTAAAAACGTCAGTCTGCGCTACTACTACAGCGGACCACAAAAGTCAAAAGGGCGGCCTAAGGAATATGCTGGCTTTGTCAACTTATTTAACCTTGATCCTGCCGTATTTAGTCGAGTGGAAGCGCTGAGTTCACCTCAAACCGTTGCTTGGACGGGCGTGGTTCAACTAAAAGTAGCAGGATTAAAAATCCGTATCGTGGTTATACACCAACTTGACGAAAAAAACAAAATCAAGTCTGTGAAGGTATACATGAGCACCGATGTTGATCAGCCAGCCGAACAAATTGTCCATGCTTACCGCTGTCGTTACCAACAAGAATTCATTTTCCGCGATGGCAAGCAGTTCAGCGGTTTAGAAGAGGGGCAAGGGCGTGATTGGCTTAAGATCGACTTCCACGTCAACTGCGCGCTAACGGTAGTTAATTTGGCTAAAGCTGCCCACCACTTAGCGGTTCCCGACCTTGAACGCGGAGCATTTTCCATGGCTGATATTACAACTGCCTATACCAATGAGCGCTTGGCTTTACGCATTTTCAGCAGGTGTGGGATTGACCCGAACCTGCCAAAAAGTCAAGAGGTACTGGCGGAGGTCAGGAACTACGCCGCTAGAGCAGCTTGAAATCGCAGCGGACCATTG
>NZ_JACSIT010000034.1 GCF_014349155.1 Neolewinella lacunae | reverse complement strand
AGGGTTTAGTGACGATCTTTGACAAGTTGGGAAAAGAGAGCAACAGTAATTTTAAAACGGATTTTATGTTCACATAAGATCTCGTTGCGAGAGAAATTCATTTCTCAAGCGTCTGTTGGATATTTTAATAACTAACTCATTAGTTTTAGGCAAATAATGTTACTCGATAACTTTATTTTGTTTCGTAAGAATTGTCGCTAATTAATTTTCTCTTCGGAGAGAGTTGTTAGGGATTAAGATTAGGAAGTGAAATAAGGGCGTACGGGGGATGCCTAGGCTCTCAGAGACGATGAAGGACGTGGTAAGCTGCGAAAAGTCAGGAGGAGGTGCAAACGACCGTTAATTCCTGAATGTCCGAATGGGGTAACCCACTTGGTTGAAGACCAAGTATCCGCAAGGAAGGTAACCCGGGGAACTGAAACATCTAAGTACCCGGAGGAGGAGAAAATAATTTAATGATTCCGCAAGTAGTGGCGAGCGAACGCGGAAGAGCCCAAACCAAGGCGATACGTCGCTTTGGGGTTGTAGGACCCGAATAATCAGTATTCACTCAATTGGAACATCTTTGGAAAAGGTGACCACAGAGGGTGAAAGTCCCGTACAGGTACGGTGAATGCTGAGTTGGGTATCCTGAGTAGGGCGGGGCCGGAGAAACCCTGTCTGAATTTGGCGGCACCATCCGCTAAGGCTAAATACTCCTGAGAGACCGATAGTGAACAAGTACCGTGAGGGAAAGGTGAAAAGAACCGCGAGAAGCGGAGTGAAAAGACCCTGAAACCGTGCGCCTACAAGCGGTCGGAGTCCTTATGGGATGACGGCGTGCCTTTTGCATAATGAGCCTACGAGTTACTCCTCACTACCAAGTTTAAGGTTTTCAGAACCGGAGGCGGAGCGAAAGCGAGTCTTAACAGGGCGTCAAGGTAGTGGGGGTAGACGCGAAACCTGGTGATCTACCCATGGGCAGGTTGAAGTTCCGATAGTCTCGGAATGGAGGACCGAACCGGTAAACGTTGAAAAGTTTTCGGATGACCTGTGGGTAGGGGTGAAAGGCCAATCAAACCAGGAGATAGCTCGTACTCCCCGAAATGCATTTAGGTGCAGCGTTGTGTAATGTGTGCTGGAGGTAGAGCTACCAATAGGGCTAGGGGGCTTCACCGCCTACCAACCCCTGATGAACTCCGAATGCCAGCATAACAGTAGCAGCAGTGAGGCAGCGGGTGATAAGGTCCGTTGCCGAGAGGGGAACAACCCAGACCATCAGCTAAGGTCCCTAAATTTGGGCTAAGTTGAATTGAACGATGTGGGGATGCTAAGACAGCTAGGATGTTGGCTTGGAAGCAGCCATTCATTTAAAGAGTGCGTAACAGCTCACTAGTCGAGCGTTCCTGCGCGGAAAATACTCGGGCATAAGTCCAGTACCGAAGCTATGGATGTGGAGACAAGACGTGTCTTGTCTGTACGTGGTAGGGGAGCATTGTAGTCAGCGCCGAAGGTGTACAGCGATGTATGCTGGAGCGGCTACAAAAGCAAATGTAGGCATGAGTAACGATAAAAGGGGTGAGAAACCCCTTCGCCGTAAAACTAAGGTTTCCGTATTCGATGTTAATCAGAATCGGGTTAGTCGGGTCCTAAGGTGTAGCCGCCAGGCGAAGCCGATGGCAAACGGGTTAATATTCCCGTACCCGCTCACAATGAAAGCGACGGAGTAGTGTAGGTATCGCGTACTGACGGAATAGTACGTTGAAGGCTGGGTAAAACTGGCCGATAGTACAGAGACCCTTTCGGGGGAATTTGATAGTGTACCGAAGCGTCTTCCAAGAAATAGCGAGTGAAGCGGCCCGTACCGTAAACCGACACAGGTAGTTGAGGAGAGTATCCTAAGGCGCTCGAGTGAATCATGGCTAAGGAACTAGGCAAATTAGACGCGTAACTTCGGGAGAAGCGTCGCCCCACAGTGATGTGGGGCCGCAGTGAAGAGGCCCAGGCGACTGTTTAGCAAAAACACAGGACTCTGCTAAATCGCAAGATGAAGTATAGGGTCTGACACCTGCCCGGTGCTGGAAGGTTAAGGAAGGGGCTTAGGAGCAATCCGAAGGTCTTAACTGAAGCCCCAGTAAACGGCGGCCGTAACTATAACGGTCCTAAGGTAGCGAAATTCCTTGTCGGGTAAGTTCCGACCTGCACGAATGGTGTAACGATCTGGGCACTGTCTCGGCCATGAGCTCGGTGAAATTGAAGTATCGGTGAAGATGCCGATTACCCGCAACGGGACGAAAAGACCCCGTGAACCTTTACTATAGCTTCACATTGTGTTAGGGTATAAGATGTGTAGGATAGGTGGGAGACTACGAAGCGGGCACGCCAGTGCTTGTGGAGTCGTCCTTGAAATACCACCCTTCTTATACTTTGACACTAACTCCTGCAAAACAGGAGGACCGTGTGTGGTGGGTAGTTTGACTGGGGTGGTCGCCTCCTAAAGCGTAACGGAGGCTCGCAAAGGTTCCCTCAGCATGGTTGGTAATCATGCGAAGAGCGTATGAGTATAAGGGAGCTTGACTGAGAGAAAGACAATTCGACCAGGTGCGAAAGCAGGCTCAAGTGATCCGGTGGTTCCGTATGGAAGGGCCATCGCTCAAAGGATAAAAGGTACTCCGGGGATAACAGGCTGATCTCCCCCAAGAGCTCACATCGACGGGGAGGTTTGGCACCTCGATGTCGGCTCGTCACATCCTGGGGCTGAAGAAGGTCCCAAGGGTTGGGCTGTTCGCCCATTAAAGTGGCACGCGAGCTGGGTTCAGAACGTCGCAAGACAGTTCGGTCTCTATCTGTTGCGGGCGTAGGAATATTGAGAAGATCTGTTTCCAGTACGAGAGGACCGGAATGGACGCACCTCTAGTGTACCGGTTGTGGCGCCAGCTGCAGTGCCGGGTAGCTATGTGCGGAATGGATAAGCGCTGAAAGCATCTAAGCACGAAGCCAACTTCAAGATGAGTATTCCATTGAGGGTCGCAGAAGATGACTGCGTTGATAGGTCATAGGTGGAAGTGCGGTAACGTATGGAGCCGAGTGATACTAATCGCCCGACAGCTTCCTTTTTTTCTTAATCAAAGCCGTACTACGTGTAGTAGGGCAAACGGTTAAGAAAAGTCTACAAAATAAGCAAACGAGGTCAACATAGATTGCCCTAGAACTTATGAGTAAGTAAATTGAAGCTGACGCTTGATGATAAATTTTAAATCAGCAAAACCAGGTCTTTACGTGGCCAGCAAAGTCCGCTGCAAAGTTATTGAACACTCTCTTTCCCACTTGTTGATCGTTTCACTAAAGAACGTGGTTTGCACTGAAGTGCCAACCAAAAGACTTTGGTGGCTATTGCGGGCAGGATCACCTCTTACCATTCCGAACAGAGAAGTTAAGCTGCCCAGCGCCGATGGTACTTGGACTTGATCCCGGGAGAGTAGGTCGCCGCCAATTTTTATGAAAGCCTCATCGCTACAAAGCGGTGGGGCTTTCTCCATTTTGGGCATTTTTTCCCGCGAAGCAAGCTTCGCTTTTTTTTCAACACTAAGGGCACTAAGAACACGAAGAGGCACTAAGAGAAATACGCTTAGTGCCTCTTCGTGTTCTTAGTGGTTCAAAAAGATGAGCGAAGCTCCCCAAAACCTTAGCCCCTCTTCGTGTCCTTAGTGGTTCAAAAAGAGGAGCGAAGCTCCCCAAAACTACTTCAGCTTACCCAAGCTAAGCTCCCCATATGCCTCCCCCAAATCTTCCTTTGCATTCAGGTCATGGCCGTCCAGTTTAAGAATGCTCTGCGGAAAAATCACCGTCAGCTCCCCGTCTTTCGTTTCCGAATCCCAGGTAAGAATGGCCTTTTGCCCGTCGATGCTGGTGGTTTTGGTGATGCGCGTCCCCTCTTTCTGGTCAACCGTCATGCTGTTCACCAACGACATACCCGGCAGGTTGCCCCCCATTCCGTCGGTGATCGTCAGGCTGATCCGCCGAGACGAATCCTCGTTCTTGAATTCCGCCGTCGCCGTAGAAATCGTGAAGCCCATAGCCCCGGTCTGGTTGGCGCTCAGGCTCGTCCGCGCCAGGCCCAGCAGGGTTTCGGGAACCATCGCCTCCAGGTCTTCCCGCGTCAGCGCGGGCCGTTCCGTAGTCCCTTCCTGCAGGTTTTTGAGCTGCTCCGTCGCGTTGGCGTAAAGGTCTTCAACGGCGGCCTGTTCGGCGCTTTTTCCGCCGCAGGCCAGCAAGGTGCCCGCTAAAATCAATACTGTGGTAATCCGTAACATGAAGGAAATTTTGTGCGGGCTCCTCCTTTTTTAGGCGCGGCCGCAGGTGCAAAGAATGAATAAAAGAGCAGAGAATGACCCCGCCCCGTGTGTAAACTTAGTCTTTTTGGGGCAAGCTTCCAGTCCCGCCCCTCCTTAGTGTCTCAACGCGGAATGGTCGTTACACCGCGTCGCTATTATCTGTACGCCGTGCTTCAGCTACTGGATGAGCCGATCCTTCAGGGCTTTTACGACCGCCTCCGCCCGGGTGTGGACGTGCAGTTTTTCGTAAATGTTTTTGATGTGGCTGCGCACCGTGTGCCCCGAGATGAAAAGCGCTTCGGCAATACTGCGGTAACTTTCTCCCGCACAAAGCTGCGCGAGTACTTCTTTCTCCCGCTCCGTCAGGGGGTTGGCGGGGCCAACGTGGAAGGTCTGTACCACCCGCCGGGCAATTTGTGGGCTCATCGGCGATCCGCCCGATGCTGCATCCTGCACCGCCGCCAGCAGTTCAGCCGGGGCAATGCCCTTCACCAGATATCCCACAGCCCCGGCGCAGAGGGCCGCAAATACGTAGTCACTGTCTTCGTGTACTGTTAGCATCACCACCGGCAATTCGGGGCGTCGGGCCCTGATCTCCGCCACCGCCGCCACCCCGTTGCGGCCACTGCCCAGGTCGATGTCCATCAGCACCAGGCCGGGGTGCAAGCCCGGTAATTCGGCCAGCAAGGCTTCGGCGTCGGGGAAAGCCGCCCGGCAGTAAAATCCCGGAGTGCCGTTCAACAGCAGCTCCAGCAGCTCGCGCTGCCGGCGGTCGTCTTCCACGATGACCAACTCCAAGGGACGTTCAGTAGTGTTGCGCTGGCTTAGCATCCGCTAAATATAGGCCAAAGCTCCGCGCCCCGCCAATCCCCCGTTTGGAGGATTTACTTTCTCGGCCGCCCGGCCCTACGGCTGCCCCCTTTCAGGCCACCCGCAAAGAGCAAGGTTTATTCCCTCCCTGCTGCCGGTCGGTCACTCTTTAACGCAAGCTCCACCCTAATTCGGCAGCCCCCCGCAGGCAAACGGAGCATCTCCAGCCGGGCGGCGATTTTCTCCGCCCTTTCCCGCATGTTCCTCAGGCCGTTGCCCTCCGAATGCAGCCCGGGGTCAAAGCCCGGACCATTGTCTTGCCACTCCAGGCGAAGTTGCCCGGCCGCCCCCCCGAAGCTAAGCTGCGCTTCGGTTGCCCTAGCAGCGTGCTTAAAGGTATTGTGCATCGCCTCCTTGAACAAGAGGATGAGATGGCGCCGTTGATCCGGCCGGAGGGAGATCGCCTCCAATTCTGGTGAAATGGCACTGCTGATGAAAGTGGCGGGGTGATGGGCAAAAAGATCCTGCCCGAAGCGCTTGAGCCGCAGGGCCAATTCGTAGGCATTGTCGTTGTCGGGGTCCAGAGCCCAGATGAAATCACGCATTCCTTCGCGGACGACCTGTACGTTCGAACTTATATCCTCCAACAGGCCCTGCACCTGCGGCCGCGCCCCCTCACTCGCTGCTACCTGCCGGGCGGCCAGGGCTGTGAGCAGGCTGACGCGGCTGAGGTGATTGCCCGCTTCGTCGTGAAAGTCACGGGCACTTCGCCGGCGAAAATTTTCCCGCTCGGCCATCCGGGCGGCCTCCACCCGCCGCCGCTGCCGCTCCCGCATACGGAAGGTTGCGCCCAAGACCGCCCCTCCCGCCAGGGCGAAAAGCGCCAGCGCCCACCAGCGCTGGTACCACGGTGCCGCCAGGTAAATTTTTAGCCGGCGAATCTGGTCGGAGTAGCGCTCCTGGGCATCACCCGTCCTTAGCTCCAGGGTGTAGGTGCCCGGCGGAAGGTGAGGGAAGGAAAGGTAATTGCGACCGTCGGTGTCCGTCCATTCTTCCTGGATACCCCGCATCCGGTAGGCAAAATAGGTGGAGTGGTGGGGCCGGAATTCGGGCGCTGAAAAAGAAAGGCTGATGAAGTTTTGGCCGGGCGGCAAACGAATTTCTTCCAGGCGGTTGATGTCGTCGGGCAAAACCACGGGCGGCGCACTGGGGTCCTGGGAAATGCTGGTGCCGATCACGTGGTCAAAAAGTTCGAAACCGGTGAGGATGACGGGCGGGAAATGGTCTTCCCGCAGTAAACTATCGGGGTGGAAAAGGTTGAGCCCGTCGCGCTGACTCAGGGCAAGTTGCCCGTCGGGCAACACCGTCCACCCGTACTGGGCGTTGGACTGCCCGGCGAGACCATCGTGGCGCGTGACGACATTCTGGACTGAGAACCTGCCGTCGTCGGAAAGCGCAAACTGGGTGAAATTGCCGCCGAAGGACCCCCAAAGCCGCCCTTGCATATCTTCAAAAACGCCGTAGCACAGCGCGTACGGCAGGCCGTCAGCCAGGCCGAAAGACCGGAAAGTGCCGTCTTCCTGATAAACGGCCAGGGCTTCGGGGTTGCTGACCCAGATGCGCCCGCGGCGGTCCTCGAAAAGGTGGAGGATCATGTCACTGGGCAGGCTGCCGGGGTCCGTTTCGTCGTAACGGAAGCACTGGAAGCCCTCCTTGCCGTCCATCATCCGGCGTAGGCACAGGCCGGCATTGCGGGTGCCGACCCAGAGCCGCCCCCGGCGGTCGTACAAGACACTGAAAAGGCTGGCGCTGGAAAGCGCACTGGAGTCGGCCGCATCGGGCAGGTAGGCCCGGGTGTTGCCGCTGCTCGGTTGCCAGGCGTAAAGGCCATTGCTGGTGGCCAGCCACTGCGTACCGGTGGGGTCTTGAGCAGTTTGGTAGAGGGCCTCGCCGTCCAGGGAGTAGGGGCTCAGGTCAAGCGCTTCGAAATGCGGAGCGGCGGGGTCATCGAGCACCAAAAGATTACCGCCGCCCTGGCGGTAGCCCACCCAGAAAGTACCGGGCCGTGGACCAGGGTCCACGTTAAAGATGTAGTGCTTCCGCAGCCCCGGCAAGGTCTCCGGCGTGTAACAGCGCACGTTGCCCGTCCGCAAGTCCAGGATCGATAAGCCTTGCTCCGTACCCAGCAGCAGAAGATGATGAACGGGGTCGTAGGCAGAGCCTTTGGTGAGGTTGTGGCAAAGGTCCACCACCCCGGGCTGACGTTGAACAATGCGGATGGGGCTCTTGCGCAGGGAGATCCGGTCGATCCCTTTGCGCGTGCCGATCAGCAGGATGTCTGCGGGAGCAATGGCGAGGCTGAAGACGCTGTTGTGGGCCAGGGAGTTGGGGTCTCCGGGGTCGTGGAAGTAGTGGTGCAGGCGGGGCTGCAAGACGTCTTGCCAATCCACGCGAAAAAGGCCGTTGGTGCTGCCCAGGTAAAAGACATCGCCCCCCGTTCCCAGCAAACGAATGGGTAACAGGCGCTCGCCCGTGCTGGCTGGCAGGGGTACGTTGCCCAGCAGGACCAGACCGCTGCCGTGCGGACGGTACCTTTCCAAGGCCCCAGCGCGGGCCACAACCAGGTCTCCGTTGGCCGTCTGGGCCACCCCGTAGCACTGCTCCTTGAGCAGCAACTGCAGCCCGCCGCTGGAGGGATGCAGGCTGGCCAGGCCAAAGTCTCCCGCCAACAGGAGCTGCCCGTCGGTCCTGCGGGCCAGGTCGCGAATAGCCCCGATGCCGAGTGCGCGCTGCCGCCGGAGCAGCAGGCTGTCGGTCCGGAAGGTTTCCGTACCCACGTCGAACAAGAGTAGTCCGCCGCCGCTGGCCACCCAAAGGCTGTCCCGGCCCTGGGCCAGGAGGCGGTAGACGATTAAGCCGGCGCTGGCGTCGGTGCCGGGGGAGATTGGCGGACGGAAATTTCGGAAACTCTCGTCGGAGGGATTGTGCCAGGAAAGGCCACGCTGGTGGCCGATCCAAAGGCGGGCGTAAGGGTCTTCGTAGAGAACCTGCACGTAATCGTTGCTCAGACTGCCCGGGACTTCGCGCCGGTGGCCAAAATTTTCGGTGGTACTGCCGTCGTAGCGCCGCAGGCTCGTTTGACCACCCACCCAGAGGTACCCATCCGACCCCACCAGGAGGTCTTGCACCGTCCCGTAGGCCAGGTCGTGCCCCTCCGGATAATGGAAAATGCGGGGTTGCCCCTCCGCCGTTCCAGGCAAAGTGCAGTAAAGCAGCAGGGAGAGGAAAAGGCGCATAATGGAGAGCATTCCCAACGGTGGGCAAACGGCCCGGCCAGCGGTTATTCCGCCTAAAAATAGCAAATCCCGCTTTTGGGGGATGGCGCGCCCGCCTGGAGGGGCCTAGTTTTATTCCACAAAACCATCGACTGGCCATGCGTAACCCTTCTCTTTTCTGCTTCGCCCTCCTCTTTTTGTCCACCGCCGTCTTCGCCCAGACCGACGTGCCCGGCTCCACGGATCACCCGCTGCTGACCCGCTATCCCGGCGCACACATTGCCTGGTACCAGACGGAAAAGTACCTGGAATACGACCTGGCCACGGGCCCCATCACGGGCTACCGGACCATCGGTCAACGCGAAAAGCACGCGGGCCAGGTGTACCGCATCTACTACGAAGTGCCGGGTGGCCCTGAAGAAGTGTCTATTGGCGAAGTCTACGCCGATTACCTCAAGGCCTTCCAGCGGGCGGGCGTGAAGGTTTTGGCAAAGGCCCTCGATCCCAAGGCCAATGAATTCGGTGGAAACCAGTGGGTAGGTGTAGCACTGGCACCGCAGCAGCCGCCCCACTCGGCCGCCAGCAAGCTCTTCGCCGGCACCTCCACCGCGGGCGGAAAGTTTGCCATTGTAGGCCGGCTGGAGCGCCCCTCCGGTCCCGTTTTAGTGGCCATCTACGGCGAGCGCCACAGCGACCAACTGGTGAATTACCTGGTGGACATCATCGAAACCAACTCAGCCGAACTGGGGCAAGTCAGCATCAACCCTGATTACCTGGCCGACGAACTCACCGCCCGGGGCAGCGTAAGCATCTACGGCATCAATTTTGGCTTCGATTCGGCCACGCTGGAAGCTGATGCCGACGCCGTTCTCGACCAAATCGCAGCGTATTTGCGGGCGCGGCCGCAGGTGCAATTGTTTGTCGTAGGACACACCGACATGACCGGCAGCCTCGACTATAACCGCAAACTTTCCCTCGCCCGGGCCAGCGCAGTAGTAGCAAGGTTGGAAAGCCACTACCGCATTACCAAAGGACGCCTGCTCCCCGAAGGCCTCGCCTTCCTGGCCCCCAAAGCCACCAACGACTCCGATGCGGGCCGCGCCCTGAACCGCCGGGTGGAGCTGGTGCTGCGTAAATGAGGATGGGTAATCAGCAACACCCCCGTTTATGTGACGCACCAACGTACTTCAAGGAGCGTCGCGAAATTTGCAGTATCTTGCCTTCCGGGCGCAGTCTGCAATTAGCAGTCCTGCGGGTTTGAAATTCAGCACCCCTTATTACCTCCATTGTTCAGAATATGCCAGGTCTTCGGTATCCAGGGTTGTTAGCAAATTATCTGAAGATGCCTAGGTCTTTCTTAAAAAGAAGCATGGAAAAATGTTTGTCAAATACATTCAATTACGATGTTGCAAGATTAGATTTTTCTCTCCCTACGTTGAATTTTGCTCAAACATATCTTGTTCCAGTTAGCATACCACCTAATGCTGAAGAATTGTGCCAAGATCAACTATAATACGATGCTGGAAATGAGTTTCACTGCCCGTAATGGAATGTCATATTATTATAACATTCATTACAAAAAGGATAAGACTGTTGTGGATGTCTTAGAAGATGAAGAAACTGTCCCGATGGATGAAGATGATAGGCTTTTTTTCTCCACAGGTCCGCCAGTTGATACGTACCAAATAAAGGATGGACGCATAGCGATTGTTTTTAGTAGTGACGCCTATTTGTTTGAGCACGAGGAGGCTTATGGGGCCTGGAGGATAGAGAATGGTGAGGTAGACTCGGCGCTGGCGTCGATAGACAAAAAGCACCTGGTTCCCCACAGTTCCGATGAAGTTATGATCGTCCCCGAAAGCCTGGCGGATGTTTTGATCAATACCGGATTGAGGATCAAAATAAGTGAAGACAAGAATTTCCACCTGTACGATACCATGCTGGAAAAATACCTGGCGGTGAACCTGGATAAAAATGAGTTTTATCTATTCCAAGACCTCGCCACTTTTGATGACTTCATCGTAACTGGCCCATTTTAATTGATTCCGGTCAGACAGTTGCTGCTGCGCAGCATTTTTTCACCACTAAGGGCACTAAGAACACTAAGTCCACTAAGTTTTTTTCACCAGAGCGGGTACCATAGGGGAGGCGTTCTTAGCCCCTCTTCGTGCCCTTAGTGGTTCAAAAAAGGGGAGCGAAGCTCCCCAAAAAGCCGTGGTACAAAACTGAGCGAAGCTCCCCCAAATTCTTAGTACCTCTTCGTGCCCTTAGTGGTTCAAAAAGAGGAGCGAAGCTCCCCCAAAACCGTGGTTCAAAAAAGAGGGAAGCTCCCCAATCACAACACCCCAGCCAAATACTGCGCAGTATACCCCACCCCGTGCGCCACCAAAGCTTCCGGCGTACCCTGGAAAACAATATGCCCCCCATCGCGCCCACCCTCCGGGCCAAGGTCAATGACGTAGTCCGCCGATTTGATGACGTCCAGGTTGTGTTCTACGACTAAAACAGTGTGCCCCCGCTCCACCAGCGCATTGAGCGCGTCCAGCAAAACGGCTACGTCGTGGAAGTGCAAACCCGTGGTCGGCTCGTCAAAGATGAAGAACAGGTGCTCGTTTTGCTTTTCCCTGGTCAGGAAGCTGGCCAGCTTGACCCGCTGCGCCTCTCCGCCGGAGAGGGTAGAGGAGGACTGCCCCAGCGTGATGTAGCCCAAGCCCACGTCTTGCAGCGGCTGCAGCTTTTTCTGGATGGATTCCTCACCAGCGAAAAAGCCAATGGCTTCGTTCACGCTCAGGTCCAGGATCTCCGTGATGTTCTTTTCGTTGTAGCGCACGTCCAGAAGCTCTTTCTTGAAGCGGGCACCGTTGCATTCTTCACACACCAGGCGAACGTCGGCCAGGAACTGCATTTCCACCATCTGCTCTCCTTCCCCCTTGCAGGTGTCGCACCGACCACCATCGACGTTGAAGCTGAAGTGCCCCGGCTTGTAGTCCCGGATCTTGGCCAACTGCTGGCTGGCCATCAGGTTGCGGATCGTGTCGTAGGCACCCACGTAGGTGACGGGATTGGAGCGGCTCGACTTACCAATCGGGCTTTGGTTGACCATCTCCACCTGGCTCAGGAGCTTCAGATCGCCGCCCAGGGATTTGTGGGGACCGGGGGCCTGGCTGGAGCCTTCCCCCAGCTCGCGGCGCAACGCCGGGTAGAGGATGCCCTTGATCAGGCTGGTCTTTCCACTTCCGGAGACCCCCGAAACTACCGTAAGGGCATTGAGCGGTATGCGGGCGTCCACTTTTTTGAGGTTGTGCATCCGCGCGCCTTCAATGGTGAGCCAGTTGGTGAGCTTGCGCCGTTGCGCGGGTACGGGGACGGACATCCGCCCCGTCATGTACTTCGTCGTCAGGCTCTCCGTCGCTTCGTCGTAAATGGCGGCGTAGGGACCGGCGAAAACGATCTCCCCGCCGTGCACGCCGGCTGCAGGACCGACGTCAATCAGGTAATCCGCCGCGGCAATGATTCCTTCTTCGTGCTCTACCACGAGTACGGTGTTGCCCAGGTCGCGCAGGCGGTAGAGTACCTTCACCAGGCGCTCGGTGTCGCGGGGGTGCAGGCCCACGCTGGGCTCGTCGAGGATGTACATGCTCGCCGTCAGGTTGCTCCCCAGGGTACGGGTCAGGTTGATCCTTTGGCTTTCGCCCCCGCTCAGGGTACTGCTCAGGCGGTTGATGGTGAGGTAGCTCAGGCCCAGGTCCATCATCGACTGCAAGCGGTTGTTGATCTCCAGCAACAACCGCCGGGCGATGGTGCTGTCGTGCTCGTTCAGCTTAAGTTCCAGGAAGTGTTTCTGGAGCAGATCGATGGGCAGGTCCAGCAATTCGGTGATGGCTACGCCGCCGACTTTTACGTACTCCGCTTCGCGGCGCAGGCGGCCGCCCCGGCAGGTATGGCAGGTGGTGCGCCCCCGGAAACGGGCCAGCATGATGCGGTTCTGGATCTTGTAGAGCTTCTTGCCCAGGTCATCGAAAAAATCGGTGATGCCCCCCACGTGCTGGTTGCCGTCCCACAACACCCGCACCTGCTCCCGCGTCAGGTCAGCGTAGGGGGTGTGGACGGGAAAATCGAACTTATTGGCCTGCCGCAGGAAGTCTTTTTCCCAACTGCCGTAGGTCGCGCCATTCCAGGGAGCAACTGCGCCTTCGTAGACGGATTTGCTGGGGTCGGGGATGACCTTGTCTTCGTCGATGCCCATCGTGCGACCAAAACCCTCGCAAGTGGGGCAGGCGCCGAAGGGATTGTTGTAGTTGAACAGCGCCGGACTCGGTTCCAGGAAGCTCATGTTATCGAGCTCAAAGCGGTTGTTCCAGGCCGTCCAGTTCTGGTGGTCCAGGTACACGATCACCTCGCCGCTGCCCTCGCTGAAGCCCGTCTGTACGGAGTCGGCAATGCGTTTGTTGTTTTCTTCGTCTTCGGTATTTACCACGAAGCGGTCGATCAAGACCATGAGTTCCTCGTGGTCGTCCAGGGCGTTGAGGGTCTTGGCGAGCGAGGGGCCATTTTCGGCCAGCACCTCTTCGATTTCGCGCACCTCGTCGTCGTCGAGCACCCGGGTGTAGCCTTTTTGCTGCAACAGTTCCAGCTCGCGGCGCAGGGTCCGGTCTTCGTAGGTGCGGGTCAGGGGGGCGTAGAGGTAAACGCGGCTGCCGGTGGGCAGGCCCAGAATGTGGGTCACTACGTCGGTCACGCTGTGGCGCTTCACCTCGTTGCCGCTCACGGGGCTGTAGGTGTGGCCGGCGCGGGCGTAGAGCAGGCGCAGGAAATCGTATATCTCCGTCAGGGTGCCCACTGTACTACGGGCGTTCGCCGTGGTGGTCTTTTGCTCAATGGCGATGGCCGGGCAGATGCCGCGGATGAAATCGACGTCAGGTTTTTTCATCCGCATCAGGAACTGCCGGGCGTAGCTGCTCAGGGATTCCACGTAGCGGCGCTGCCCCTCGGCGAAGAGCGTATCCATCGTGATGCTCGATTTGCCACTGCCGCTCACGCCCGTCACCACCACCAGCTGGTTTTTGGGAATGACCAGATCGACGTTCTTCAGGTTGTTGGCGCGGGCACCTTTGATGAAGATCGAGGTGCGGAGATCGGCGGAGCTAAGGTCGGTATTCCGGGACAAGGGACGGGAGATTGAGCGGTTGGTACGTGGCGACGCCCGGAGGTGGAGAAGGGCGCGGCCGCAGGTGCAAAGGTACGAATGATGAGCGGGGGAAGTAGGTTCAAAACGGACTAAAAAAATCAATTTGTGCCAAAATCACAAAAATATTAAATATTTGTGGTAAGAAGGGTGCTTCCTTTTACCTGATTAAGCTGGGTCTCGGGAGCCTTCCACTGCTCCTTGTCCTGACTCCCCCCTTCGGGGGGCCGGGGGGGAGCACCTGCGGCCGCGCCCCGCAAAGCAGCCCGGCAATTATCCCCACCCGCAGCGCGTTTAGGGAGGGGAGCCACAATCTTCGTATTTTTGAACCTCATCTACAAAAAAACGCAATGAAGTTTACCTTTTACCTTCTGCTTTGCCTGTTTTCCCTGAGCCTCGGTGCGCAGAAGGAGGCAGCCACCACCGGCATGACCTTCGTCGAGAAGCCATTCGCTGATCTAATCGCCCAGGCCAAGGCCGAGAACAAGGTGATCTTCGTCGATGCCTACACCACCTGGTGTGGCCCCTGCAAGATGATGGCCGCCAAAGTTTTCCCCCTCGAGGCCGTCGGCGCAGTCTACAACGAACGCTTCATCAACGCCAAGTTCGACATGGAAAAGGGCGAAGGCCCCGAACTGGCCCGGCGCTACAACGTAGCGGCTTACCCCACCTATCTGTTCATTGATGGCAACGGAGACCTGGTCCACAAGGGCCTCGGTTACATCCCCCAGGATGCCTTTTTGGCGCTGGCCGATGCCGCCGTTGGCCCCCAAAGCCTCGGTGCCCTCAACAAACGTTACGACGCCGGCGAACGCGGCAGCGAGTTCGTGCTGGCCTACGCCGAAACCCTCAACGCCGTCTACGAAAACGAGCGCGCCGCCACGGTCATCAGCAATTACCTCGATGGCCTCAAGGACTGGTCTGACCCTGCCACCATCGGCCTCATCATCGCCAACCCCGGCAAACCCGGAGACAAAGGCCTGACCTACCTGCTGGAAAATGCCGACGCCGCCATTGCGATGGTCGGCCCCGGCAAGTACGCAATGACCCTCCAGCGCTCCCTCGTCACGCAGTACATGGAAGACGCCGGTGCCCGCGTCCTGCCCCCCAAGGAAAAAATGGAAGCCTACTACACCCGGTACGCCGCCGCGCAGAAAGACCGCCTCATGCTGCACTACGCTATGTTCCACGCCCAGCAGTCGCAGAACATGGAAGCTTACGTCCCCGCCGCCATCGCCTACCTGGGCACCTACGGCAGCACCGACTACGTAGAACTCAACACGGCCGCCTGGAACGTCTACGAAAGCAGCGACGATCCGAACCAACTGAAAATGGCCTTAAGCTGGGCCCAGGAATCCGTCGCCCTCAACGCCAACTACGCCAACCTCGATACCCTGGCCTGGTTGTACAGCAAAATGGGCAATAAGGAAAAAGCCCAGGAAACCGCCCGCAAAGCCATCGAAATGGCAAAGGCCGATGGCACCGATTACAGCGATACGGAGAAGATCCTGAAACTGTAAAACTGCTTTCTCCACCACGAAAAAGGCCCCCGGTAGCGATCTGCCGGGGGCCTTTTTTATGGTGGCGGGAATATCCTACCGTGCGTACGCCACGGCGCGGGTTTCGCGGATGACCATCACTTTGATCTGGCCGGGGTACTGCATCGTTTCCTGGATTTCCTGGCTGATCTTGAAGCTGAGTTCGTCGGCGTGCTGGTCGGATACCTTATCGGCTTCGACGATGACGCGGAGCTCGCGGCCCGCCTGCATGGCGAAGGCGGAAGAGACGCCTTGGTTCTTCTTGGCGATTTCTTCGAGTTCCTTGATGCGGTTGATGTAGCCGTCCAGGATCTCCCGGCGGGCACCGGGCCGGGCACCGGAGATGGCGTCACAGGCCTGGACGATGCAGGAGATGAGGTTGTTCATCTCGATCTCATCGTGGTGCGCCCCGACGGCGTTGACGACGATGGGGTTTTCGCCGAGCTTTTCACACAGGGCCATGCCGTAGAGGGCGTGGCTCAGTTCGCTGTCTTCTTCGGCCACCTTGCCGATGTCGTGGAGCAGGCCAGCGCGTTTGGCGAGTTTGATCTGGTTTTTGTTCATCCCCATTTCAGCGGCCATCGTAGCGCAGAGGTGGGCCGTTTCGATGGAGTGCTTGAGGAGGTTTTGTCCGTAGCTGCTGCGGAAGCGCATGCGGCCTACGTAGCGGACGAGGTCGGAGGGCAGGTTGTGGATGTCGAGTTCCACCACCGTTTTCTTACCGATTTCCATGATTTGCTGCGTGAGCTCCTTCTTCGTTTTAGCGACAACTTCCTCTACGCGGGCGGGGTGGATGCGGCCGTCGGTGACGAGGCGCTTGAGCGAAAGGCGGGCGATTTCACGGCGGATGGGGTCGAAGCTGGAAATGACGATGGTCTCCGGCGTATCATCTACGACCAATTCGGCACCGGTGGCGGCTTCGATGGCGCGGATGTTGCGTCCTTCGCGGCCAATGATCTGCCCTTTCACATTGTCGTTGTCGAGGGGGAAAACGGAGACGGTGTTTTCAATGGTCATCTCGGAACACATCCGCTGGATGGTGTTGATGACCACTTTGCGGGCGTCCTTGGCGGCGTCTTCCTTGGCGGCTTCGAGAATCTCCCGCTTCAGGGCCATGGCCTCGTTCTCGGTTTTGCCGCGTACGTCTTCCATCAGCCGCACGCGGGCTTCTTCCTGGCTCAGGCTGGCAATTTTTTCCAACTCGCTGGTGAAGCGTTCGTGCTGGTGCTCCAGCTCTTCCTGCTTCTGGCGGGCCCGCTCGATTTCTTCGGTCAGTTTTTTGTTGCGCTGCTCCAACTGTTGCTCCTGGATTTTGACGGCCTCCTGGAGTTTGAGGATCTCGTCGCGGTCGGCTTTGAAGCTGGCGCGCTCTTCCTTCATGGCGGCCTGTTCTTCTTTGAGGGCTTCGCGCTTGGCCTTGAGCTCTACCAGCTCGTCTTCTTTCTCCTGCTTGAATTCGTCTTTGAAGCGTTGAAATTTCTCCCGGCTTTCGCGGATTTTTTCCTGCTTGAATTCTTCCTGCTTGTCTTTGAATTCGCTGAAGGTTTTCTCGGCCGTCAGTTTGGCCTCGGCAATAATCTTCTCGGCGTTAAGCTTGGCGTCGGAGACCACTTTCTCGGCTTCGAGCTTGTAGCTTTGGTCCTGCTGGCTTTGCCCTTCCAGGATTTTTTTGCGTTGTCCGGCCCCGACAAAATACATAATGACGGCACCGAGTAAGAGGCCAACCGCCCCTAGAATATATTCCATTGTTTTGATGATTGAGTGCGGCTACTGAACTGGAGGATTGGGGTATTTACCAGTCTGTGCTTTAGTTTTCGATCCACCGGAACCAGTGGAGGCAAAAAAGGGCACAACGTGGTATTTGCCCAACTGACCATCCGGCGAGCAGCGGGTTAAAAAAAAGGTGAACATCAACAACGGGAATAGAAAGGTAAACTCTTAACGAAAAGCCCTCGGCCAGGGTGGCAGCGGCCACCGGAAAACCATCCATCCGAACGCTAAAGCATCCCCTCCACCAAGGTGTTGAGGGCATCCAGGCGCCGGGCCAGTTCACCGCTCTGGCCCGTATCAGACCAGGTGCGGACGCCGCGCAATTCATCGGCGTAGGTCAGGAGGGTCATGACCAGGCAATCCTGTTTATCACGGTCACTGTACTTGATCTGGAAATCGTTAAAACGTTGGTTGATTTCCTTGACCAGTTCACGCAGCCCTTCCTCGTCCCGCGCCGCTACGCGGAGGGGATAAGGGCGGCCTGCAATGACCACGATGATGGGGTTATTATCCTGGGCAGATTCCGCCATATATCAATTCCGTTGCAGCCAATCGAGGCAACGATCAATTTCGCGGAGGCAAAATTCAATCGTTTCCCGCGGTTCCGCGAGGCCAGAAGCCGGGGCGGAAGCCTCGGTTTCGGCATTCGGCCGGCTGCGTTCGAGTTTATCCTTCAGCGAGTTGACGATGCCGGTCTGGCGATCGAGCTCCCGCTTGAGTTGTTGATTTTCGGCAATGGTCCGCTCGTAGTCCGCCCGTTGGCGGTCTGCTTTAGCGGCAAGTTGCCGAAGTTTTATTTCTAAACCGTCAAGTAAGGCTAACGGCTCCATTTTAATGTGTTTCGGGATGCAGAATAGGGTAGACGTACGCGGAGGTCCACATACCGGCTGCCAAGATACTGTACCTTGGGCAATATGCCGTAACCTGCCGTCAAACCACGGCTTTAACGCCGCACTTCGGCCCCAAGTTGTCTCGTCAGGGTGCCTTCGATGGCACTCATTACTTTGTCCACGGCCTTATCGTCGAGCGTCCGGTCTTCGCTTTCCAGTTGGAAGCTCACCGCGTAGCTTTTTTTACCCGCCCCGAGCTGCTCGGCGTTCTCGTAGACGTCGAAGAGGTTGACCTCCCGCAGGATGCTTTTCTCCGCCTTGCGCGCCAGGCGTTCCACTTCGGCAAAAGAGACGGCCTTATCCAGGATCAGCGCCAGGTCGCGCCGCACGGAAGGATAGCGGCCCGGGGTAGTTACCTGCACGGGCTTGCGCGGCAGGACACGCAGCACATTGTCCCAGTTAATTTCCGCGAAAAAGACGTCGGTTTTTATTTGGCGCTTACGCAGGTGCCGGGGATGGACAGCGCCAAAGTCTGCCAGTACCAGCGGGCCTTTGTTGTAGCGCAGGCCGTAGCTGTAGCCCTCCGGCGGCGCTTCGTCCGTCCGGTACCCCTCGATGCCGAAGCGTTGGAAGAGGAGTTCGACCGCTGCCTTAAGGGTGTAGAACCCAACGTTTTTCGAGCCGGCCGGCGCAGGGTGCCAGCTTTCCGCCCGCTTCTGCCCCGTCATGGTCAGGCTGAGTTGGTTGATCTCCCGGTACTGCTTGCCGGGGGGCTTCTCGCGGTCGAGGTGGTAGCTGCGGCCGAATTCGAAGAGCCGCAAATCGTGCTGCTGCCGGTTGTGGTTGTGGGCCACGGCTTCCAGGGCACTCATCAGCAGGCCGGGACGCATCACATCGAGGTGGACGTTGCTGGTGTTGTTGATGTAGACCAGCGAGGGGTTGGGCTGCCCGTCTTCGCCTGGTTCGTAGAAGCGGCTCTCGCTCAGGGAGAGGGCCATCATTTCGTGGAAACCGTTGGCGCTCAGGAGGTCGCCGGCCAGCTCCCGCAGGTAGTGGGGGTCGGGCTGCGGCGCAACGATCATGGCCGTGGTGATCATGGTGGGCGTCGGGACATTGTCGAAGCCGTAGATCCGCAGGATTTCTTCGATGACGTCGATTTCCCGGAGGACATCGGTCTTATTCGTTGGTACGGCTACGACGAAGCTCTCCGGTCCGGAGGAGACGATGTTCATCCCCATGCTTTCAACGATGCTTTGCACCTGCGGCCGCGCCAGATCGGCCCCGATGATGTCGCGCACGCGTTGGTCGCGCACGGTGATTTGTTGCGGAGCCACGGGCTGGGGGTAGAGATCGAGCAATTGGCTGCTCACCCGCCCGCCGGCAATTTGTTCCAGCAAGAGGGCGGCGCGTTGGAGGGCGTAAACGGTAATGTTAGGGTCGCTGCCTTTTTCGAAGACCCGGGCGGCGTCGGTGCGCAGGCCGTGGCGCATGCTGCTGCGGCGGGTGGTGCCGGCTTCGAAGTGGGCGGATTCCAGGAAAATGCGCGTGGTGCCGTCCGTAACCCCGCTGCCCGCACCGCCAAAAACGCCAGCGATGCACATGGGCTGGTGCTGTCCGTCGCAGATCATCAGGTCGTCGTCACTCAGGCTGCGCACCTGCCCGTCGAGGCTTACGAATGGTGTTCCGGCGGGTAGTTTTTCGACGAAGATGGCCCCGCCCGCAATCTTATCGAGATCAAAAGCGTGCAGCGGCTGGCCCAGCTCGTGGAGGACGTAATTGGTCACGTCCACCACATTATTGATGGGGCGTACGCCGATGGCCTGGAGGGCCTGCCGCAGCCAGTCGGGGCTCGGAGCCACTTGCAGGTTTTCGATGGTCAGGCCAGCGTAGCGGGGTGCCTGGGTGGGGTCCTGGACCTGCACCGGCAGCGGAGGCTTGCTGCCCGCGCGGAAGGCCGAAACGTCGGGCCGTTTCAGGGCAATGGTCTTGCCCTGGGTGACGCTGAGGGCGGCGGCCAGGTCGAAGGCTACGCCGAGGTGGTTGGTGGCATCGGAGCGGTTGGGCGTGAGGCCGATTTCGTAGACGTAATCTTCCTGCAGGTTGAAGACCGTGCTGGCGGGGGTGCCCGGCGCGTAGGGTTTTTCCAGCACGATGATGCCCGCGTGACTTTCGCCCAGGCCGAGTTCGTCTTCGGCGCAGATCATGCCCTCCGAGACTTCGCCGCGGATTTTGCCTTTTTTGATGGTCAGGGGCTCCCCGTTAAGGGGGTGCAGGGTACAGCCGACGGTGGCGACCAAGACGTGCTGGCCCGCCGCAACGTTGGGCGCTCCGCAAACGATGGAGACCGGTTCGCCGCCGCCGAGGTCAACTTTGGTCAGCGAAAGGCGGTCGGCACCGGGGTGGGGGCCGCACTCCACAACGTGGCCAACCACCACGCCCGCCAGGCCGCCGGGGATGGACTCCACTTTCTCGATGCCTTCCACCTCCAGGCCCGTGCCCGTGAGGATCTGGCCGATTTGGGCGGGCTCGAGATCGATATCTAGGTACTGGCGCAACCAGTTCAGGGATACTTTCATAGGGCGGCAAAGATAGGACAGCCAAACCGACCGGGAAGGGAAAACAGGTCGCTGAAATTTTCCGCCGTTCCCTTACCCGGACCGACCGAAAGCCCTCCAAAATGCTACTAAAGCGTTAAATTGGCCGGTGACGGACAGAATAAGCCGGTTGGGTTAGTATTATTTTGTCATCTTTGCTAACTTTCAAAATACTTTTGCAGTTACCCCAAGAGCAAATACAAGTTCTCCCACCCGCTTTGATGAAGTCACCGTTACTCTTGTTGCTTTCCCTTTTCAGCCTTTACGTGCTTGCGCAAGGAACGGTTCTTCGCGTTGAGCCAGGCAATGTCGTCAAGGAAGTAGTCGTCGATGATTTAGACGAGGACTACCAGGACATTACCAACGTGACGGTCACCAACATTTCGGGGCGGACCATCCAATTGGTACAGGAACAACTGGTGGGAAACAAACCCAGGGCCTGGAAATACGGCACTTTCAGCCGCCGCAGCCGTACGGCTCCCTACGTCCTTTCGGAGGACGACGGGCAGGGAGACATCCCCGTTCGCCTTGCCCCCGGGGAATCTGCATCCTTTTATATTGTCCTCCAGCCCGAAGGCATCAGCGGGGAAGGCAGCATTGAAGTGCGCTTTTCTGACCTGACCGTACCGGGGAACATCCTGGCAACGTCGACTTTTGCCACCAAGGTGATCCGTCGGCCCCGGGTGAATGCCGCCACCCCCCCCAGCCTGCCCCTGTCCACCGCCGCCTACGAGGCTGCGGCCGCCAATCGTCCCGTTCCCACTGACGTGCGGCTGTACCCCAACCCCGCCTACGAGCGCTTTTTTGTGGAGGCCCCGCCGGGCGTGAAACTGGGGAAGATCGAGGTGGCCAATACTTTGGGTAAGCGCCTGCGTACCTTCGAACGGCCGATGGGCAAAGATGGCTACGAAATCCAGGACCTGCCCGATGGCCTCTACCTCGTATCCATCTACGATTCCCAGGGCAAAAAGCTCAAGACCTTGCGGTTGCTGCACCGTCGCTTCGGGGCCTGATTCGCTCATGTTCTCTTAGATTCTCTTACAACCCATTCCTTGGGATTGCCTTTGCGTGTCCTCTGGCAAAAGCTTCCGGTGAAAAACTTGTTTCTTAATAGGGGAATTACTACCTTTGCGCGGCTTTTGCCGGACCCGTCTGGCAAAGTGGGGAAAAACCACCCCCGAAGTGGTTGTGTGTATTTAACCATTTAAATTTTGCATCCCATGATGATGGATGATGACAAGGATCCAACCGTTGACGGTGGAACTGAAGAAACTCCCGTGACCAATGCGGCACCGGAGGCCAGCGAAGAAACTGTTGAAGCTAGTGCTCCAACGGAACAAGTCGCTGAAGACGAAGAAGAAGCCCAACCCGCCGTAAAGGTGATCCGCAAGGAAGCCTCCCGGGTAGAGGTCGTTTTAGCAGAAGAAGTAAAGGAAGAAGGCGTCGAAATCGAAGAGGAAGACCTCAGCGGTGCGACGGGTTCAGCCCACGACGATTTCAACTGGAACATGCGCGCGCGTTCTGCCGCCAGCCGTTACTCCGCCGACGAGCGGACTTCGCTGGAGCAGGAATACGAAGCTTCCATGACCAACATCGCCGAGGCAGAGATCATGTCGGCCAAAGTCTCCAGCATTATTGATGGCGACGTTATCCTCGACCTGAACTACAAGAGCGACGGCCTCCTGCCGCTTTCCGAATTCCGCGACCAGGACCTGAAAGTAGGCGATACCGTAGAGGTCTACGTAGAACAGCAGGAAGACGAGCGTGGCCAGCTGGTGCTCAGCCGCCGCAAGGCTAAGCTGCTCCGCGCCTGGGATCGCATCCGCGATTCTTACGCCAACGGAACGGTCATCAACGGCCGCGTAATCAGCAAAACGAAGGGTGGACTCATCGCCGACTGCGGCGGTCTCGAAACCTTCCTCCCCGGTTCGCAGATCGACATCAAGCCGATCGTCGATTACGATGCCTACGTAGGCAAAACGATGGAGTTCAAGGTCGTAAAGATCAACGAGACCATCAAAAACGCCGTCGTATCTCACAAGGCCCTCATCGAGAGCGACCTGGCCGAGCAGCGCGAAGCCATCATCGCTTCCCTCGAACGTGGACAGGTTCTCGAAGGCATCGTTAAGAACATCACCGACTTTGGTGCATTCCTGGATCTCGGTGGCGTTGACGGCCTGCTCTACATCACGGACATCAGCTGGGGACGGATCAACCACCCCAGCGACGTACTGGACCTCAACCAGAAAGTCAACGTGGCCGTACTCGATTTCGACGAGAACAAGAAACGCATCAGCCTCGGTCTCAAGCAGCTCCTCCCACACCCCTGGGAAGTACTCGACGAGACGATCACCGAGGGCAGCACCGTGGAAGGCAAAGTGGTCAACATCGAAGACTACGGCGCATTCCTCGAAATCCAGCCCGGCGTAGAAGGCCTCGTTCACGTCAGCGAAGTAAGCTGGAGCAACCAGCCCATCAACGCCCGTGAGTACTTCACCGTAGGCGAGATGAAGAAGGCCAGGGTAGTGACCATCGACCGCGACGACCGCAAGATGTCCCTCTCCATCAAACAACTGGCCAGCGATCCTTGGGAGCGGATCAACAGCGGATTTGGTGTAGGTTCCAACCACACCGGTAAAGTCAAAAACCTTACCCCCTACGGTGTCTTCGTGGAACTCGACGAAGGCATTGGCGGGATGATCCACATCAGCGACCTTTCCTGGACGAAGCGCTTCAGCCACCCCTCCGAATTCACTAAAGTTGGCGAGAAAATCGACGTGGTGGTATTGGAAGTGGACGAAGAGAACCGCAAAATGTCTCTCGGCCACAAACAACTCGAAGAAAACCCCTGGGAATCTTTCGAGTCCGTATTCCCCGAAGGCAGCTACCACGAAGCAACCGTACTCCGCAAGGACGACCGCGGCGCCATCGTACAGATGCCCTACGGCCTGGAAGCCTACGGCCCCATCAAGCTGATGCGCAAGGAAGACGGTAGCATCGCTGAAGTAGACGAGACCCTGACCGTGAAGGTGATTGAATTCGATCGCGAATCCAAGCGCCTGACCGTCAGCCACAGCCGCTACGTCAACGACATCCGCCGCGAAGCCAAAGACCAGGTGTCTAAGGAACGGCAGGAAGAGCGCGAAACCATTCGTAAAGCCATCCAGAAAACGAGCGCCAGCAACGAGCCCTCCACCCTGGGTGATCTTTCCGCCTTCGGCCTCCTGCGCGAGCAGCTTAGCAACAACGACGAAGACGGAGAATAACATTCTCAGCTTTTCTTCCGATCTTAAGGCCACCTTTCCACGCTGGGAAGGTGGCCTTTTTAATTATCCTTAATTGCCATGGAAAGAAATTTGATCTCATTTTGTTCTTGGGTAAAGAAACTTATTTTTGTAGGGTTGCTTTGCCTGTCGGTTGTGGCGAGCCTATCAGGGCAATGTTGCGAATTTGAAATTTCTCTTATCGTGGATGGCACAGATTTGCCTTCGAGTGAAGAAATGGAGATTTGCTCAAAAAAATTAAGCTGTAATCCAAGGTATTTTTATTTCTATAGGATGATTCAATCCCAGAGACAAGATGAACGGGATTCCGTTCGATATTATTTCGATAAAGCGTATAATTTGATTTTAGATGATTCACCTGATGAGAAAGTTCGTCTTAGGCTAATGTACCGCTATGCAAAATACTTAGAGATTTATGGGGATTTCGTTCAGGCTAATGCATTATTTAGTAAGATTATTGGTATTGTGAACCAAGAAGATGCCTTGCATATTCTTTCTCAAATTGGTATCGCCAATGGGAAAAATAATTCGGGTTTGAATGAGTCACTTGAGGTTCGTGTTAAGGAAGCTTTATTAGGCGAAAAATTAACACTTGAGGAGAAGGTTACTATTTTTCAGGAGTTTACACAAGCTGTTCCAAATACTGTCTTAATTGGTCAGTATAGTGAGTATTTTAAAATGGCAAATAACATTCAAGCCCCTAGGCTTCGATTCATAACTACTCACGTATTAGGTTTCCATTATGCTAATAGTCTAGGGGCAGACCTTGATATGATAAGCAGTGTGCTCCAAGATTCATACAAATATGTTTCTAGTGAATTGGCTACAATGCATTTTGGGGCCATGCAAAAAATTGAAGAGCGAAAGGGGGATTATAAAAAATCTTGGGAGTATTCCAAAATTGCCTTGGAGAAAAAATTAGGGAAATTTGAAAAAATTGAAGATTTGTTGCAGAAAGTTGAAGATTTTGAGGAGACGGATCTTCAGTTAGAATATGTTTCAAGATTTGCGAAAGCAAACCTATTCTTGACACGGACAGGGGCAGATATGTCTGTAGTGAAAGACGCTTTTAGCCTTTTTGAAGCGGTTGAAAGAAACAGGTTAAATACTAGGACTCTATTTGTTGAGTCTTTAGTTTCCAAAAAGAACTCAGCTAAAGAAACAGACTTTCTGAACCTCCTCATCATAGCCACCTACCTCTACCAGCACACTGGCGAGGTGGATTACCTCAGCCGGGCCATCACGGTGGCGGATGGAGCATTTGGCGGCGCGGTTTACAACTGGGTAAAGACGCGGCAACGGATGCGCAATAACGCGGCATTCAGTGCCGACGTATACCGCCTGGAAGCCCTCGTGCGCGAACTGAGCGACCGCGGCAAAGACTTTTCCATCGCCGAAATCGAGGCCCGCAGAGAAGAACTCGCTGCCCAGCGGCAGCAAATGCGGGACAAATACCCCGAGCATTACGCGGATTTAAAGTCTGACTACTCCATTGATCTCCGGCAAATCCAGCGTGCCCGTGCTGCCGATTCATCGGCCGTCATCGGTTTCTACGGCAATGCCCAGATCATGTACCGGCTCTTCGTCAGCGCCGATACCATTGACCTGACGATTCTCGACGACGTCAAAGACCGGGTCCGTACCCTTTCCGAGCAACTTCCTGAACTGCGGGACAACGCCGCCGACCCCGCCCCCTTCCACGCGGCGCTGCGCGAGATCTACGGTCACCTCTTCAGCGGCATCGATGGCCTGCTGCCCGAGCGTCTCCACATCATTGCCAACGATTACCTGGAGCAAATCCCTTACTCGGCCCTGCGGCAAGACCGGGAAGGGGAGGCCCCCCGCTACCTCGGCGTGGAGAAAACGCTGAGCCGGCAATTCTCCCTGCGCAGCATGGAACTTTTACAAGACATTCAGTTGCCGGACGTGCAGGCGCAGCCCCTGGCCCTGGCCCCCGTTTTCGAAAACGAATTGCTGGAGGCCAGTGCCCTGCGGCAAGCGGGCTTTCAACTGCCGCCCCTGCTTTACAATGCCGAGGAAGTCACCACCCTCCAATCCATCGGGCCCGGCCGCTTTTACCTTGCCAACCGCGCAACGCTCCGGAATTTTCTCCGCCACGCCGACCGCCACAGCATCATCCATCTGGCCACCCACGCCATCTCCAGTGAGGTCGATGGCCTGGCCAGCCGCGTGTATTTGCTCGACGACGCCGGCCAGCCCGTCTCGCTTTACGCCGCCGACATCGGCAACCAGACCTTGAATGCCGACCTCGTCACCCTCAGCGCCTGCGAAACCGGGGCGGGCAGCCAGCACGTGGTGGAAGGCACCGTTGGGCTCACCAAGGCCTTCATCGCCGCCGGTGCCCGTGGCGTGGTGGCCTCCAACTGGGCGGTAGATGACCGCGCAACGGCCGAGCTCATGGAAACTTTTTACCGCGCCATCGACGCCGGGCAGTCGCCGCCCGCTGCCCTGCGCACCGCCCGGCGGACCTACCTGGCCAGGCATCCCGAGGCCCACCCCAGCCGCTGGGCCGCTTTTGAGAGCTACGGCGGCCGGGGCATCCCCCGCTGGGAGGATGCCTACCCGTGGTGGCAAAGCCCCTGGGCCTACGCCGCCCTGGCACTGTTTGCCTTGCTCGGCGCCTTCTGGGGCGTCAAAAAAATCCGCCATGCCTGAGGTGTTGTTCGACTTCACTGCCCACGGAAAACTCCTGCTCACCGCCGAGTATTTTGTGCTCGATGGCGTGCCCGCGCTGGCCGTACCCACCCGCCTCGGGCAGCGCCTGCGCGTGGTGCGGAGCCCCGAGCCCGGCTTGCGCTGGCGGGCCTTCGACCACCGGGGCGACTGCTGGTTTACGGCCCATTTGCCCGAGCAGGATTGGGCGCGCACGCAGGTGCCGGGGGAAGAACCAAGAGCCAGGATCAGCCAGCTCCTCCACGCTGCCGAAAGCCTTCGCCCCGGCGCCACCACCGCCCTGAGCGGACTGGCGGTAGATACTTTTTTGGAATTTGACCGGGCCTGGGGACTGGGTTCCAGCTCCACCCTGGTGGCCGCCGTGGCCCGCTGGCTGGCGGTGGATCCCTACGCTTTGCTGGAGCTGACTTTCGGGGGCAGTGGCTACGACCTGGCCTGCGCCGTCGCCGAAGGGCCCATCCTCTACCAACGCACCGATTCTCAGCCCCTGGTGACGCCCCTGGATTGGCACCCCGCCTGGCTCAAACACACCTACTTCGTCTACCGCGGCCAGAAGCAGAACAGCCGCGACGGCATCCGGGCCTACCGCCAGGCCCAGGTTCTCCCCGCCCAGCGCGAAGCCATTGCCGCGGCTACCCTCGCTCTTTTGTCCCCAACCCTGCACCTGCGCTCCGGCGCCCAAATCCTGGCCCAACACGAAGCCCTCGTAGCTACGGCCCTCGGCATGGAACCCGTGCAGGCGGCCCTTTTCCCAGACTTCCCCGGCCAGACCAAAAGCCTCGGGGCCTGGGGCGGCGATTTTATCTGGGCCCTGAGCGAAGCGCCCGCAGAAAAAATCCACGCTTACTTCAACGGCCGGGGCTTTCCTACGGTTATTGCCTACGAGCAAATGGTGGGTTGACCCGCCGCGCCCATGAAATGGAAACCCGCCATCATCCGCCGCATTGAGCAGCGTACCCCTACCGTCCGCAGCTTCTGGCTCGAAATGCCCGATCGCGCCAGCCTGGATTTTCGTCCCGGCCAGTTCCTCACCCTGGAGCTGCCCGTGAGCGAACGCCGCCGCGATGGCTGGCGCAGCTACTCCATCGCCGCCGCCCCCGACGGCTCGAACCAGGCCGAACTCTGCATCGTGCGACTGCCCGATGGCAAGGGGACGTCGTATCTTTTTGAAGGGGCTGACGTGGGTACGGAACTACTGGCCAAGGAACCCGGCGGCGTGTTTACCCTGCCCGAAGGCCCACTGACCAAGAACGTGGTGATGATCTGCACCGGCACCGGCGTGGCTCCCTTCCGGGCCATGCTCCAGGAGCGCCTGGGCCGGGAATCCGTTCATTTTCACCTGATTTTTGGCTGCCGGACTGCCGAGGACATCCTCTACCGGGAAGAATTTGCTGCCCTGGCCCGGCAGTACGCCAATTTTACCTATTCCGTTGCCCTGAGCCGCTCCGACGTGCTCGCTGAAGATGGCATTGATTTTCACCGGGGCTACGTACACCCCGTTTACGAACGGGATTACGCGGCGGTGCGGCCCGACGTATGCTTCTACCTCTGCGGTTGGTCGGAGATGGTCGACGAGGCCAAGCGGCGGCTGCTGGCCCTGGGCTACGCCCCGGAACAGGTCATTGCGGAGTTGTACGGCTGATTTTTCTGAGGTCGCTTTACGGCTAAACAAAGAATTTTCCCCGGCGATGAGCAGGGCAACAAGAAACTTTTACCCGTGGCCCTTACCTTTACCCTGGAAATGGCAAAACGTGCGGGCCTATAGCTCAGCGGTTAGAGCAGCGGACTCATAATCCGTTGGTCGTAGGTTCAAATCCTACTGGGCCCACTCCCGTTTCGCCAGCGGCGTTCTCGCGCTGGCCCAGTTTTACGATTATTGGCCGGTCCCCCAATTGCGGGCGGACCGGCCTTTTTATTGTGCCAGGGATCGACGGCAGACGAATCCTGGTATTTGATTGGGCTGCCGGAGCGTGGCATGGCCGTATGCGTAAGACCAACTTCAGCGCAAAGGATGAAACCCCTCAAAAGCCCCCTTCGGGGGTTGGGGGATAAAGACGATTTTGCTAACCCCACCGAGGGAAGCGCCACAAAAAAGCCCGCCCGATCATGACGACCGGACGGGCTTCGTTCAAGGATTACGATGCGATGCTATGCGAATGCTTTTGGGGGTTGAGGTGGGTGTTTAGAAACCGAGTTCCTGGATGGGTACTCCGGTGGTGTCCAGAATGCTGCGGTCGGCTTTGGCTTCACCGAATTTGATGTTGGTGAAGCGGGTTTCGTAGGTTGATTTGCCATCGTCGCTGATGGACAGGATGGGGAAGCCGGTAAAACCGCCGGCCAGGGCGTTGGCGGGGCCGGTTTGGCGCTGCTTGCTGGCTCCGAACATACCCATCATGCTGCCGAAGAGGTCTTGGGCGTTCATGCCGAGATCCTGGGTGACCCAGGATTCGGTGGTGGTGCCTTCCTGGGTGTCTTTTACGATGTACTTCTCGCAGTTGTAGCCGTCGATTACCTTGCGTTCGCCGGTTTTGGAGAAGGTGAAGCGGTTGTTGTCAATGTCCTCGGCGGCGTCCTCGAAGGCGGCGCGCATCCCGGGCATCTGCATCCGGATGCCGTTTTTGTTGCCGTCCTTATCGATGGTGATCATGGTGGTTTTGCCGTCTTCGGTGTTGAGGATCATGCGGCTGACCTCCTTGCTTTCGCTGTCTTTGGCGCGGATACCGAAGCGGTTGGTGGTCACGGCCATATCCATGGTCATATTTTCCTCCTTGCCGTTCTTTTTGACTTCTTTCATTTGCATGGTCATGCTGAAAGTGTACGGATTGGTGTAGGGTTCCCAGGGGCCGCTGTTTCCGCCCATGATGCTGCTCAAAACGTTAGCGGTGGCTTCGTCGGCGCTCGCTTGGGTGCTGTCGGCACTGTCTTCGGATCCTTTGCTGGTTTCGGGGGCTGGCTTGGCCTTTTTCTTGAACAGGGAGTTGAAGGCATCGTCTACGGCCTGGTCAATTTTCTGGTCTACCCGGCTGTTGGCGCGGCTTTCGGCCCGGTTTTTAGCCCGGTTGGTGGCCCGGGTGGCGGGGTTTTGGGCACTGAGGCTCACACACATGAGGAGGGCGAGAAAAGTGAAGAGGAAACGGAATTGCATGGTGAAATGGTTTTATTGAGAGCCCCGCCGGAGCGGGCTGAATGACTTGGTTACGCAAATTTTATGCCCCGGCCTTCGATGCCGTTACACTGCGGAGCACTTTTTTTCCTGAACCCATAAATCTGTCGGCACGTTTAAGCCGTAAATGGGCCAATAATCGCCCGCTCGGCTTTCCCAATTACCCCGCCAAACCAAGCACCCCATGGAATTTCGTGAAAATCTCGGCCGCCTCACTTTTTTAGCCTTTCTGCTCCTGCTGTACGCCTGCCTTTTTCTCTTGCCGCAGGTTACCAGCTTCTTGTAAGAGCGCTGCCAGACGGTCCTTCGGGATCCGCACTCAGCCGCGCTGGTTCATCGGGTGGTAGCTCATGATGGTTTCCCGGAGGAACTCGGTGTCCAGATGGGTATAAATCTCGGTGGTCAGGATGGACTCGTGCCCCAGCATTTCCTGGACCGCCCGTAAGTCGGCCCCGCCCTCAATCAGGTGGGTGGCGAAAGAGTGGCGGAAGGTATGTGGACTCACATTTTTGGTGATCCCCGCCGCTTCGGCGTACTTTTTTACGGAGGTGAAAACGCTGATGCGGCTCAGCCCGCCGCCCCGGCGGTTTAAAAATACAAGGTTTTCGGCCTCGGGCTGGATGGGCAGGTGGGGCCGGACGTACTCCAGGTAAATTTCCAGATGTTTGACGGCCTCGGGACCGATGGGGACAATGCGCTCTTTGTTGCCCTTGCCCGTTACGCGGACGAACCCCTGCTCCAGGTACAGGTGGGTCAGCTTCAGGCCAGTGGCTTCAGAGACGCGCAAACCGCAGGCGTAGAGCGTTTCCAGTAGCGCACGGTCGCGCAGGCCGTGGTCGGTACTCAGGTCAATTTGGGCCAGTAGGTCCCGCACCTCGGGATAATTGAGTACCTCGGGCACCTTGCGGCCAAGCTTTGGGGCGCGGAGCAGTTCCGTGGGGTCCGTAACAATCTGGCCCTCGTCGAGCAAAAAGCCGAAGTAGGTTTTCAGGGCGGAGATCAGCCGGGCCTGGGAGCGGGGGGCCAGGCCGAGTTCCGAAAGAAACTGGATAAAGTCATCGAGGTGAAAGCGCTCGATGGCCTGTGGGTGGAGATCCCAGTTTCGCAGCGCCAGGTAAGCGGGCAGCTTTTCCAGGTCGCTGCGGTAGGCGCTCACCGTATGGTCGGAGTAGCCGCAGCTCAGTTTGAGGTGGGCGGCAAAGGAAAGGAAAGTGATGGTCCAGGGGCTCTTCGCCATTCGCCAAAGTTAGCGGTTTTTAGTAAGAGTTGAGGGTAATGGGGCGCGGCCGCAGGTGCAGTGGGAAGGACTCCCCCCAACCCCCAATGGGGGAGCAGCGGGGGGAGGGGTTAGGCCAGAACAGCCGCTCATCCTCCGCCCGCTACGGACCTACAACTTTACAATTTCTTCCCGGCTCAAGTTGGTATAGGCCATTATTTTTTCGATCGGCTCGCCCTCCTGTTTCATTTTTCGGGCGATTTCGATCCTACTTTGCTCGATGCCTTTCTCCATTCCCTCCTGAACGCCTTCCTCCCGCGAGGTATCTACTACGTTTTTCAAATCGCGGTAGTATTTCAGGCTGTCTTCGTAGGCGTCTCGTTCACCGGGAGAAAAATTCGCTATTTCGGCCGCTTCGAACAGACGTTCAGAACCGAACAGTTTCTTAAAGCCGAAATCCGTCAAAGGATGGATGTATTTGTCTTTCAAAGCACTCACGGTCAGGCGTTTGATGGTGGCTAGAGATGGTCTACAAAGATAGCCAATTTTGGTCTTTGTCGGAGCCACCGCTCGTCTCTGCGAGGGGCCTTACAGCCCCAACCAAAAACCTTGCGCTCCCTTCCCCAACTCCAGCCCAGTAAAATCCGGCCGGAAAGCAGCCACGCGCTGCCCCCCAAACTCTTCCTCCGCGTGGGTGGTGGTGATGACTACCACGGGACAACCGGCGTTGTTGGCGGCCTGGGCGCCAGTGACGGAATCTTCGAAGATGATGCAGTCGGCCAAGTCGACGCCCAAGGCATTGGCGGCTTGCTGAAAGACTTCCGGATCGGGTTTGCCCTTGCTGACCATACCGGCGTGAACGATGTGACCCATCATCGCCCGGATGCCGAGTCCATCGGTGGCGAAGTAGGCATTTTCTTCGGGGCCAGCCGTAGCAATGGCCATGGGGAGACCGAGCGCGTGGGCCCGGTTAATGAACTCCAGCGCCCCCGGCACCACCCGCTGCAACAACTCCAGGGCAAAGATGTCGCGGTAGGCCGCCTCTTTTTCCCAGGCAATCTGGTGGCGCTCCTCGAGGGTATAGCGGTCGCCAAAAAGCCGGGCCAGGATTTCCAGGTTGACGCCGTGGATTTCCGCTTTTACGCGGTCCAGGTCGTAATCCAGGCCCAGCTCCGCCAGCTTGCGTTGCCAGGCGCGGTGGTGGACCATCATATTATCCACCAGAGTACCGTCGAGGTCAAAAAGGAGGGCTTGGCAGGGGAGTTGGGGCATGGCAGTGAAGTGCTGGGCGGAAAGATGGGGCGAAGATAAAGCTTCCGGTGTGGGCCTGGCTGGGCTTCTTCCTCAGCTTGTTGAGTAAGCCCCGCTGTCTTGCCCCGCCTGGCAGGTCCGCTGGATGGTTGGGGGACTTACCGGTAGTTGGAAGACTTACACCGCACCTGCGTCCGCGCCCAATCCTTCTCAGCCCTCAAGAACAAGCGCAAGAGAGCTGACAAAACCTTTTGCCCGCTCACAGCGTCCTATCTGTTCTAACTATTCCTTAGCTGCATGCGCAATTCTTTGTTTCTGCTTGGCCTGGTGGCCACCCTGTTTTCCACCGCCTGCAATACCTCTAAGCCTACGGTGGCCGACCAACCCGTTGCAATGGAGGTCCGCAACCTCGACACGATGACCATCACGCCCGAGACGAACGGCGTCATCGATGACCTGGAAGGCCTGCTGGCCGAAGCCGAAATCCCCAACGAACTGCCCGTCTACCGAGCCGCTCACCACCGTACCCACGACCTGCTGCACACCCGCCTGGACCTGCGCTTCAACTGGGCCGAGGAGCAAGTCATTGGCAAGGCCACCCTCCAACTGAGCCCCATTTTTCACCCCAGCCAGGAGGTGGTCCTCGACGCCAAGGGCTTCGAATTCAAATCCATCAAAACCGCTTCTGGCCAGGACCTGAAGTACACCTACGGCGGCGAAAAGCAGCAGGTGAGCATCACGCTCGACCGCGAATACAAAAAAGGCGAGTCCTATACCCTGGTGATTGACTACACGGCCATCCCCGCTGAATCCGGCGGATCGGAAGCCATCACCTCCGATAAAGGCCTGTTTTTCATCAACCCCCGCGGCGAGGAGGGCGATAAGCCCCGGCAAATCTGGACCCAGGGCGAAACCGAAAACAACAGCCGCTGGTTCCCCACCATCGATAAACCCAACGAGCGCTGCACCCAGGAAATGTACCTGACCGTCGACGACCAGTACGTCACCCTCTCCAACGGCAGCCTCGTCAACCAAACCAAAAACGCCGACGGTACCCGGACTGACTACTGGAAAATGGACCTCCCCCACGCGCCCTACTTGTTTATGGTGGCCATCGGGGAATTTGACATCGTCAAAGATGAGCCCTGGAACGGCAAGCCCGTCAATTACTACATGGAAAAAGGCTGGAAAGACCACGCCAAAGCCATTTATCCCCACACCCGGGAGATGCTCAGCTTTTTTAGTGAGCTGACGGGCACGGAATATCCCTGGCCTAAGTACAGCCAGATTGCCGTGCGCGACTACGTTTCCGGTGCCATGGAAAACACCACTGCCGTCATCTTCGGTGAATTTATGCACGGGACGGCCCGCGAGCTGATGGACGTAGACATCAACGAAAAGATCGTTGCCCACGAAATGTTCCACCACTGGTTTGGGGATTACGTGACCTGCGAAAGCTGGAGTAACCTCACCCTCAACGAAGGCTTCGCTAACTACAGCGAATACCTGTGGATGGAGAAAAAACACGGCCGGGACGCCGCCGACCACCACATGCTCGGCGAACGCTCGGGCTACTTCGGCTCCGTACAGCGCGGCGAGCCCCACGAGTTAATTTGGCTCGACTACGACGATAAAGAGCAGATGTTTGACGCCCACAGCTACAACAAGGGCGGCTCCGTGCTGCACATGCTGCGGGCCTACCTCGGCGATGCGGCTTTCTTCGCTTCCCTGGAGCGCTACCTCTCCGACAACAAGTACAGCGCCGTGGAAGTGGATGAACTGCGCATGGCCTTTGAAGACACCACCGGCGAAGACCTCAACTGGTTCTTCGACCAATGGTTCCTCAAGGCGGGCCACCCCAAACTGGCGTTAACGACCGGCTACGCCGACGGCAAAGTGACCCTGACGGTGGAGCAAACCCAGTCTACGGACAACAACGTGCCCGCCATCTTCCGCCTGCCCGTTGACGTGGATCTCTACCTCAATGGCAGCAGCACGCCCCGCCGCGAGCGCATCTGGGTGGAGCAACGCACCCAGACGTTCACTTTTGAGACTTCCGTGCGCCCCGACGTGGTCATCTTCGACCCCCAGCACGCTATTTTGGCCCAGTACGACTATACGAAGTCGGAGGAGGAACTCGCCGCCCAGTTCCGGGTAGCGCCCAGCCTGGTGGACCGCTACCTGGCCATCCAGCGCCTGGCCAACCAGGACGAAGGCGGCAGTGCCCGTACCGCCACCTACACCGCCGCCTTACAGGACCCTTTCTACGCCATCCGCGAAATGGCCGTTGAAGTGATCGGCGAGGAGCCCACGGCCGAGCAGTTGGCCCTGATCCGGAAAATCGCCCAGGGCGATCCGCACACGGCCCCCCGCGTTGCTGCCCTCGAATTTTTGGCCCTGGCCGAAGACGAAACCCGGCAGGCGGCCGCCGAGTTGGCCCTCCAGGCCCAATCTTACGCTGTAGTGGCCAAGGGACTGGAAGTGCTGGCCAACGTCAATCCCACCGCCGCCGCCAAAGCGGCTACCGACCTGGAGCAGGTTGAAAATGACGACATCCAAGTTGCCTTGGCCGCTATCTACGCCGGGGCGGGCGACGTCAGCAAGCTTCCCTTCTTCGAAAAGCAGATCAAAAAGGCGGATGGCTACGGGGCCATCGGCCTGCTCGAATCCTACCGAATCCTCCTCGAAAAGGGCAGCGACGCCCAGATCACCGCTGGCATCAAAACATTAACCGAATTGGGGCTCAACCAGGCGGGCAGTCCCTGGCGTCGCCTGGCCGCTACTAAGGCCCTCCACGACTGGCGCGAAGAACTTAAAGAAGCCGGTGCCCCCGCCGACCAGATTGCTACCCTCGGTACGGCCATCCAACAGATCAAGGCCGCCGAAACCCTGGCCGACCTGAAGGAAATCTACCAAGGCTACGGGAACTAAGCCCAGTGTAACAACTTTTTCGCCCCCCTACGTACCAGCCGGGGGTGACCGACGTTAAGTAAGCAAGTCTCACCAGCGCGACGATTTTCAACAATCGTCGCGCTAGTTTTTTTTACCATGCGCATCCTTCGTTCTGCCTTTACCCTGCTCTTACTCACGGCCTTCGCCAGCACCTGCCTCCGGGCCCAATTGGAGATGCGCGGACTGGAAGTTGGGCCCTGGGTCGGGACCTCCTTCTACTTCGGCGACCTGAACACGGAGTACCGCCTCGACCGGGTCAACCTGGCGGGCGGTTTCGGCGCGCGCTACAACTTCAACCACCGCCTGGCCGCCCGCGTCAGCCTCAACTACGGCAAGATTGAAGCCTACGACAGCGACAGCGACAACCCCTTCGAGCGCAACCGCAACCTCAGTTTTCAATCCATCATTTTTGATGGCACGGCCCAGCTGGAGTTCAACTTCCTGCCCTATTTCCACGGCCACCGCGAGTACTTTTTCACGCCCTACGCCTTCGCCGGCATTTCCGTTTTCCGCCATAACCCCCAAACGGAAACCGACGCTGGCGAACTGGTTAACCTCCGCGAACTGGGCACCGAAGGGCAGCTGCGCGGCGAGGAATACCTTGTCCTCTCCAGTGCCCTCGCCTACGGCCTGGGCATCAAGTGGGACCTGACCTACGAACTAAGCATGGACGCCAACATCGGCTTCCGTAACGCCAATACGGACTACCTCGACGACGTCAGCACCGTCTACCCCGACCAATCCGACCTGCGCCGCAGCCGCGGCCCCCTGGCCGCTGAGCTCTACGACCGTGGCCTCATGCGCACGCCCGAGGGGAACCGCATCGACCGCCAAGGCGAACAACGCGGCGACGATACCCTGAAGGATACCTACTTTTTCGTCGGCCTCGGCATCAATTACTATTTTGGGGACGTGCGCTGCCCGGACTACGGCCACAAGAAGAGCCGCCGCCGTCGCCGCTAGACCTGCCCACGCCCAATTGATCACTCCATGGTCTCCCAAGTAAGTTTCACCCTGGCCCCGCGGCAGCGCGGCTACCACGTCATCACCCGCGAAGTGCTCAGCCAGTTGCCCGAACTGCCCGCCGTGGGTTTGCTCCACCTCTTCATCCAGCACACCTCGGCCGCCATCACCATCAATGAGGCCGCCGACCCCGATGTGCTCACCGATTTTGAGTCCGTCTTCAACCACCTCGTCCCGGAAAATATGCCCTTTTTAGTGCACACCCTGGAGGGCCCCGACGATATGCCCGCCCACATCAAGGCGGCCATGATCGGGCACAGCATCACCGTCCCCATCACTGGCGGCCAGCTCAATCTCGGCACCTGGCAGGGCATCTACCTCTGCGAATTTCGCAACCGGGCCAGCGGCCGCCGGCTCATCGCTACCATCTACGCATAGCAATTTTTGCGGCGTTTTCGGGCGCGGCCGCAGGTGCTATTCCGGGGATAAGGAGCTGGGGAAGGCTACCGCACCTGAAACAAAGCATTTGCAAACAGCAGTTTCCCTTCTTCCCAAAAACCCCGGTAGAGGGGGTTATCGATCAGGTAAATGACCTGGCCCCGGCCGATGGGTTCCACCCCGAAGACCAGGGTCTCTTCCAGCGCCGCCTTGGCCTTGGTCCCTACGAAGCCCGAGATGAAGGGGTCTTTGCGGATGCGGCCAGCGTTGACGCCGTCTTCCAGGTAGTCGTAAGCATCGCTGCCCGTCTTGAGGCTGAAGTACTGCTCGCCCAGGCCGAAGCAGAGCGGGTAAGACGTGTCCATCTCCACGGCCACCACCGCGCCGGGGTTGAAGCCGGCAATGAAGCGCCGCTCGGAGCCTCCGTAGGGGAGCAGGCGCTCATCTTCCGCATCTTCTTTTTTTGCGTCTTTACCCTCTTCTTGTTCCTTGGTTTTCAGGGAAAAGCCCGCTAAACTGCTCAGGCTGGCGTTGGCGTCCCCGATGGCAATGAGGGTACCGCCGGCGCGGAGCCAGTTGCTCAGCACCTCTTCGCTGCCCTTCAGGCTATAACGGCCCTCGGGCAAGACCAGGATGTCATAATCTCCCGCCGCCACGGCCCCCAGATCATCGGGGTAGAAGATGCTGACCGGATACTGGAGGTCTTGCTCGAAGTAGTACCACACCTGGCCAAATTCGTTGGGGCTGACCCGCTCACCGCCCAGGATGGCCACCTTGGGCTTGCCCACCAGCTGGTAGTTGCTGCTGCCCAGGTCGCCGCCCGTCGTGCTGAATCCGGTTTCCAGTATGCTCAGGTCTACTTCGTGTTCCTGGGTCAGGCGACGGATCACGTTGGTAAAATCTTCCTTCTTGCGGTTGTCGGCGCGGGTGATGACGATGGTGCCCGCCGCGAAGCTTTGCTTGCCAAAGGTGAAATCCGTCGTCGCCGTCCGGGCATTTACCCCCGCAGCCACCAGCGCCGCCAGAAAGCGGGCCGAGGAAAGGTCCGTCCACCGAACCACGTAAGCGTAGGCATTGGCGAGGTCTTTGCCCGCCAGAGGGTCGACGTAAGTCGGCAGCGCAAAAGCCTCCGTCTTGACGCTCAGTTTTTCTTTGCTGGCGTAGGCGTCCAGGCCATAGGCGAGGGGAATGGACCAACCGGTGATGTCGTAAGTCACCGAATCTTCTACGTAGACATTGGGGTCAAACAACACCTGGGCCAGTACGGAGCGGGGCTGGAAGGCACTGATGAGGAGGTCACCCGCTTCGACGCTGCCCTTGCTGTCGTCCGCCGCCCGCTGGTAGTCGTAGAGTTTGCCGGTGTAGGAACCCGCCGCCCGGCTGTAGCTGATGCCGTTGCGGTCGAGCAGCGTGATCAGGTTGCGCATTTTGCCCCGGGGGGTGCTGCCTTTGATGACGTAAGTGAGGTATTCCCCCTGCGGCGCGGAGGTGGCCTTTTTGAAGTAGTCGCGGAAGTTTTGGGTCAGCCGGCCACTCTCCCGGCTGGCAATTTCCACGGTGCTCAGGGCGGTAGTGCGGTGGTGGGCAACGCGATCGTAAAGCGTCAGGGTATCGCCATTGGGCAGGTCAATGGCCCGCCCGGCGCGGCTGTGCCCCCCTTGCTCGTAGGTCATCCCGATGGCGCCGTTGAAGGTCGGCCAGGTGTCGCCGTAGCTGGGGTAAAGCAGGTCGAAGCGCTCGCGGGTGAAGTACAGCCAGCCCGCCCGGTCAAAATAGCCCGCGTGGTTCTTCCCGATTTCTACCTGGAAGTCGCTCTGCCAGTCGGTGATGTACTCGTGGTAAGGTGCCGCAGCGGGCGCAAAGTAGTAGGGGCTGGTGTAGCCCTGCTCGTGGAGGTCAGCGTGGATTTGGGGCATCCACTGCTTGTACTTCACCATGCGCTGCCGGCTTTCCACCTGGGTCTGCCAGGCCCAGTCGCGGTTCAGGTCGAAGAGGTAGTGGTTGACGCGGCCGCCGGGCCAGGGCTCGTTGTGCTCCCGGGCACCGGGGTAGGGGTCCAGGGCCAAGGTGGCGTTTTGCCGGTACCAGTTGGTGTAGCGATTGTAGCCGTCGGGATTGAGACTGGGGTCGAGTAAGACGACGGTGTTCTTCAACCAGGCGGTGCTGCGGCTGTCGGCCGGATTGGCCAGGTCGTAGAGCACGCCCATGCTGGCTTCGCTGCCCGCCGCCTCGTTGCCGTGGACGCTGAAGGAGAGCCACACGATGGCAATGTCGTTCAGGGCGGGGTCCGGCGCGCCGGGCAGCAAACCAGCGTTTTTCAGGTTATTCTCCCGGATGGCCTCCAGGCGGGCCAGGTTCTCAGGCGTGCTCACGGTAGCCAGCAGGAGGGGCCTGCCCTCATTCGTACGTCCGTAAGTTTCCAGCTGTACCCGGCTGCTCTGCTCGGCAATGAGCTCGTAGTAATCCACGAGCAAGTGGTGGGGCGTGAAGTTCTCCCCCAGCTGGTGGGGCAGGAAGTCGCCGGGCTTCGTCAGTTGGGCATTGGCCGTAAGACCTAAGAGGAGCAGTAAACCTAGGCTGAGTACGCGCATGTTCAAGTGTGGTGAGCTGATTAGAAGGGCTAAAGTAGCGCATTCCTTTCACAATGTACACCGCTACAACCGTGCTGTTGGCCTTCTTTGCTCCTACATCCGGTCTCCCCCCTCCGGGGGGTCGGGGGGGAGCACCTGCGGCCGCGCCCCCTAGCGGTACATGCCCGTTGCGTCCAGCTCTTTGGCCACTGCCGCCGGCACGAGGTAACGGATGCTGTGTCCGGCCTGGATGCACTCGCGGATATAGGTGGCCGAGAGGTGCATCAGCGGTGCCTCGTGCCGCCGCACGCTGGGGTGGCTGCCCAGCTCGCCCGCCGGATAGCCCGGGCGCTCGTAGACGTGGATGGTGAAGTCGCGCAGAATGATGTCCGCATTTTTCCACTTCGGCAGGGTCGGCAGGTTATCGCTGCCCATGATGAGGCTGAACTCCCGCTCGGGGTAGCGCTCGCGCAAGACCGCCAGGGTGTCGATCGTGTAAGAGGGTTTCGGGAGGTCAAACTCGACGTTGCTGGCCCGTAAGCCCGGCGTATCGCCAATGGCCAGCTGTACCAGGTGGAGCCGGTCGTGGTCCCGCGCCAGGCTCCCCGCCTTTTTAAAGGGGTTCTGCGGGCTCACCACGAGCCACACCTCATCCAGTTCAGTACGCGTTGCCATGTAGTTGGCAATGATCATGTGCCCGACGTGCACAGGATTGAAAGAGCCGAAAAAAAGACCGGTTTTGCGCGGGGCCATGGAGACTAAGTTTAATAGGCGGAGGGCAACTGGTAGTCCTGGACGATGAAAAATCCTTCGTCACCCTGGGCCTGGTAGAGCGGCATAAGCAGGTAACCGGCGGCTGGCGCGGTGATGGGGCCACCACAGTCTTCGCCGAGGAGTTCCCCCTTTACGATGGGCTGGAAATTCCGGTAGCCGGGCCGCATCCTGAACTGGTCGCTGCCGTCGCGGGCAATGCGGTGCACGTAGGCCAGTTCCGTCAGGCGGGGCAGCCCCCGGGCCGCCTCACGCAGGCGGGCGTCGTGGTGGGTGCTGACGTCTTCTTCCTTCACACAGCCCAGGGCCCGCAGCAGGTTGACCGTCGCGGCCAGGGCCAGCTCCACCGAGGCGGGGTCTTCGTGGAATCCCGCTTCAAAGGAAATTGCCCGCACGGGCAAAGACGTAGCAAAGTGATTGCCCCGGAAATAGTGCAGGGTCGTCCCCTGCAATCCACTCAGCATCCCTTTGATCACGGGCACACTCATCTCGGCGGCCAGCGAAAGACTGGGCTCATCGTCGCCCGTAACCGCAAAAATGCCCCCGCCCGCCGTGGTGGTATGGAGGTCCAGCAAAACCAGCTCGCTCAGGGGCGATTCTTCCAGCGCCGTCTCAATGGCGGCCAATAGCTCGTGTAGTTCGTGGTCTTCGGAAGTGGTAAATTGCTCGGGGTCGCTGTTCCTCACCCGCCAGATGCGGTTCAGGTCCGTATCGATGTAGCGCTTACCCGCCGCCAGCGCCGCCAGGTTGCCGCGCAGGGCCAGTAATTCCCCGCGGAAGTTGAAGCCTGGGTTCACCAGCGGCTCCTCCGCCAGCAGTTCAAACAAGCGCTCCAAAGCAAGCACCCCCGCCGGTTCGTTGCCGTGAATACCGCCGATGGCCACCACCAGTGGCCCCATTTCTTCCCCCCTGAAGTGCCCGATGATGCGGGCCGATTGTTCGTTGTTTCCCATGTAACTGCGCTTGCCAAAACTAAAAATAGAACTTCAGGCCCACCCACTGCGCCACAAAGCCCACCACGTAGCCCGCAACTACCTGGGCCAGCGTATGCGAACCCAGCGCCAAACGGGCCGTCCCCACCAGTCCCGCCAGCAGCACAATCGCCATCACGAGCAGCCCCAGGCTATACGTCGCACCCCCCACCACTAGTCCCTGGCTGCCAAACAGCGCCATCGTGATCATCACCATCCCCGTCAGCCCACCCATGCCCACGGCGTGGAGACTGATTTTTTCCAGGGTATTGACGGCAAAAGATACCGCCAGCGCCACCACTACGCCGAGCAAAAAAGCCGAGAAAATGGTCGGCACATCGTTGCTCTTGCTCAGGTTGTAGTAGATCCAGAAATACAGTACCATCACCAGCAACAGCGGCCCCACGCGCTCCATCCGGTCTTCCACCATCACGTTGCTCACCATGTTGAGCATGATCATCAGCAAAACCGACACCACCGGGATTACGAAGGTGTAGACGACCAGCATGATCAGCGTAAGCATCGCTCGCTCGTCCCCAAACCCATTGGAGCCAAAGAGGAACGGGTTAATCCGTAGGAGCAAAATGTACATGTACGTCGGCACCAGCAAAGGGTGGAACAAGACGCTCAGGGCCAGGGCCCAGTAGGGGCGCGGCAAGGATCGGGGCGGCAGAGGAGTATCGTCCATGCCGTAAAGGTAGAGCCTGCGCACGACTCCATTGCGGGAGGTCGTTTAGGGCGCGGCCGCAGGTGCTCCCCCCCGGCCCCCCGAAGGGGGGAGAAGGTTGGCCCCCCAGCCCCCAAAGGGGGAGGAGCAATGCCCGTCCTCCCAAGGCTGATCCATTACCGGAAAAGGCGGAAAGTGGTACGGCGGTTTTTCGCCCGCCCTTCCTCCGTGGAGTTGTCAGCTACCGGCCTACTTTCCCCGAGCCCCTCGGTAGTGATTCGCGCGTCGGCAATGCCTTGTTCTACCAGGTAGCTTTTTACCGCTGCGGCCCGCTGTTGGCTCAGGGCCAGGTTGTCGGCTTCGCTGCCCACGTCGTCCGTATGCCCGATGATGGCCACGCGGTAGTCTGGAGCTTTGCGCAGCAGCTCGGCCAGGCGGTCAAGTTCTTCCGAAGAGACGGGCAACAGGGCAGCACTGCCCGTCGCGAAAAGCACATTGCGGAAGGCCGTCGAGCCATCGGCCTCTTGCCCTCCGTCGGCCAGGGCCTTTTCCACGGGCACCAGTGGCACTTCGAGGCGGAAGGGCTCCTCCGGCGCAAAACCGTCGCTGAGGCTGAAGCGGTCGGCGTAAAAGACGTAGCCCGGGTGGTCTACGGTCAGGGCATAATCCCGGTTGGCGGGCAAAACCGCCAGAAATTGCCCGGCCTCGTTGCTGGTTCTTTGGGTGGCTGGCCCCGCAGCGTCAAGGGGCCGCAGGCGCACCGTTGCGGCCAGCGGCATCCCCGTGGTGGCATCGGTCACGAAGGCTTGCAGGTAGGTGGCTGCCACGGGCCGCAACGCAGCGGGCAGCTCGAAAGTAAAGATATTCACGTCCACCACTCCGCTGCCGGGGTTCACCTCCCGCTTGCTGAAGTAGGCCGTACTGCCGTTGAGGGCGATGAAGAGGTTGGTCTCATCTGCGGCGGTGTTGATGGGATAGCCGAGGTTGGTCGGCAGGCTCCATACATTGTCGCGGCCCAGCACGCTTCGGAAAAGGTCTTCCCCGCCCATGCCCGGGTGCCCATCGCTGGTAAAAAAGAGGGTTTGCCCATCGGCCGCCCAGTAGGGGTACTGGTCTTGGCCACTGGTGTTGATGCGGGGGCCCAGGTTGGTGGGGACAGACCACCCGCCGTCGGATAACCGACCACTGGCGTAAAGATCGCTCTGGCCCTGGCCGCCCGGTCGGTTGCTGGTAAAGAAGAGAAATTGCCCGTCGGGCGAAAGGCTGGGTTGGGCTTCGTAGTACTTCGTGTTGATGTTGGGACCGAGGGACTTGGCTGGCGTCCAACGGTCTCCCAGCCATTCGGTGTAGAGCAGATCACAACTGCCCGCGCCGTCAGGACGGTTGCAGGCGGTAAACACCAGGTAATTACCGTCGGCGGTGATGCTTTGGGCGCCTTCGTCGAAGTCCGTATTTGCCCCGGCCAAGGGCTCGGCGGTGTGCCAGGTGCCGTCGGGGAGCTTGTCGCTGAAGTAAAAGTCTTCCTGCTCACGGTTGACGCGCCGGGTAAAGATCATCCGCTGCCCGTCGATGCTTAACGTAGGAAAGTATTCCAGGTGCTCGGCCGTGTTGATGCCCCCCGGAACGGGAACGGGTGTGAAAGGCACGGGCTCCGCCGCCAGTTGAACGGCCGTATTGGCGGTGTTCACCAGGCGCTCGGCTTCCTGTTTTCTTTCGGGGCGGGCGTTTTCCCCCAGCGCCGCGCGGTACTGCTCGTAGGCGCTCCGGGCCCCGGTGAAGTCTTCCAGCAGGCTGAGTGCTTCGCCCAATTCCCGGTAGGCCGTTGGGCTTTTCTTCGGGTCCAGGGCCAGTCCCTGCCGGAGATCGGCAACTGCGGCCGGGAGGTCATAGCTTCCTTTAGCGGCCAGGGCCCGCAGGTAATAGAGGTCTTTTTCGGCGGGGTATTTGGCCACCAGGCCCGAAAGTACGCTGCGGGCATCGGAAAATTTTCCGAGGTCCAGGGCAGAACGGGCCGCCACCAGTTTTTCCTGGTCCTTTTTCTTCATGGCCGTTTGGGCCGTCGCACAGGACGAGAACAGGCAGAGAACAGTAAAGCAAAGCAGTAAGCAGCGAGAGAAAGTCAAGGGAAATTACTTTCCGCTCATAACGCAGGGAAAGGGTGGGATGTTACCCGGCTGGCCCTACGGAACTGCCGCCGGGCTGGGGCGTCCGCTTCAATTATCGTAATTGCTTTTCTGGCAACGGTGGCCTCAGGCCCCGATCCGGCCTTGCTGCAGCGCCTCGTTGGCTTCGGGAAGTTCCTTTGCAGCCAGGGTAAGGTGTTCGACGGATTTATCGACCTGTCCGGCGGCCTTAAGGGAAAGGCCGTAGTGGTAGTGGATTTTGGCTTCGGAGGGGGCTTTCTCGTCGGGCACTGCTTTCAGGGCCAGTTCGAAGGCGGCGTGGGCATCTGGGTACCGACCCGTTTTGGCCAGGAGTTTGCCCAGGTCGTAGTTTACCCGCCGGTCGTAGCGGTCGAGGCTGCCAATCCGTTGCTTGCGCTTGGAGAAGAGGTTGAAGAGGCGTTGGGCGTCGGCCGGGCGGCCGAGGCGGAGGTAGGTGTCCCCCAGCGCCACCTGGGCCATCCAGTAAATGGCCTGGTGGGGGATGCTGTTGTTGGTTACTGCTTCAAAGTCTGCGGCAGCCTGTTCCCACTGCTCCAGGCGGGAGTAGGTGAGCCCACGGCCGTAGTGGCTTTCGGGCATGGCGGGGTAGATGTTGAGGCTTTTGTCGTAGTCGTAGAGCGCGTCTTTGAGGTTGCCGAGACGGAAATTAACGAAGCCGCGGCGTTCGTAGGCCTGGGCGTGGCGCGCGAAGCGGTCTACTACCGTAGTCATCATCGCCAGGGCCTCTTCTTCCTTGTCCTCCTGATTGACCAACTGCCGGCCCTGGTTGAAGAGTTGCACTGTGGTCCGGTCGCTCTGCGGTTCCAAAAGGTGGTGATCCAGAATGGTCCCCGCATCCAAACGCCAAAGATTCAGGCTGCCGGCAATGCTGAAAGAAACCACCCTTTCGAGGAGGTTAAGGGTGTTGAGCCAGTGTCGTTCGCTGCCATTGACAACGGTGCGGGGTACGTCGAGGATAAGGTCCTGCTCCTTGAAGAAATCTTCCGGCTTCAGCAGAATATCTCCTTTGTAGTAGTTCTCCATCCGGTGAACGTACTGGTCAAAAACCTGCCGGAAGACGCGCTCGGAGCCGAATTCGAGTTGTCCCGCAATGATGATCCTGTAATCTGACATATCCCTGTGCTTTTCCCAGTGGTTCAAGAATGAAAGACAAAATGTGCTTAGCCGACACAAATAGAGGCCTTCCGTCCGGTCCGCTATTCGGAGCGGATTGATCGTAGTGCGGCCTGTGCCCGGGAAGAAACCGGACGTAAGGCATGAATAAGACTTACTAGCGGTGGTATCGACTGAACCTGCCGTTTACTTCGCAAAATATAGGCAGGACTACAAAAGTGCGGTTTTCTGCGCGAACGGCAAAGGAAATGCCGCAATAAATTTCTCACAAGGGGGTGACCCTCCGCTACTTATGGCTACCTGGCCCTGGGACGAGTACTTGCGTTCCCGGTGGGTTCCGCCCAAAAAGAAAGCGGGCTGCTTCCCCCGTGGGAGGAAACAGCCCGCTAACGTGATCCGGGTTTTTACCGGCTCGGGAAATTAGTTGCCAGAGACCATCCGGGTAGGCTCAGTAGCTACGGGGATGACTACGCGGTTTTCACGGAGGGTTTCGCCAACGGGTTGGTTTTCACCGAAACCAATTTGGCTGAGTTTGGCAGCCGGAGCGCCTTTTTCAGCGGTGTAGGCTTCAGCGGAGCCAGCGCGGCGCTCGGAGAGTGCCTGGTTGTACTCGTCAGAAGCACGGCGGTCGGCGTGTCCTTCGTAGCGGATGCTGAATTCAGAGGCACCGGGCAGTTCCAGGAAGCGGTCAATTTCTTCGATGATGACGCGGTCGGGGCGGTTCAGGCTGCTTACGTCGGTCGGGAAGTAAATCCGATCGATGGCGATGGTACCCGTGACGGTATCCACGCGGATGTGCTTGAAGTCCTGGCCATCGAGCAGTGCGCGGTAGCGGGCGATGCGCTCCTGGAGGTTTTCAGGACGCTCGCTGGGCTCGGGGCATCCGTTGCGGGAAGCTACACCGGCCACCGTGGGGCACTCGTCTTCTTTGTCGATGATGCCGTCACCGTCGGTGTCGGGGCAGCCGCGGTTGGCTTTCGTGCCGGGCTCGGCGGGGCAGTCGTCGTCTTTGTCAGCAACGCCATCACCGTCGCCATCGGGGCAACCGTTGAGGGCCTTAACACCGGCTTCGGTGGGGCACTCGTCGTCTTTGTCAGCAACGCCGTCACCGTCGCCATCGGGGCAACCGTTGAGGGCCTTAACACCGGCTTCGGTGGGGCAGTCGTCGTCTTTGTCGGCAACGCCGTCACCGTCGCCATCGGGGCAACCCATGAGGGTAGCGAGGCCGGCAACTTGTGGGCAGGCGTCGTCCTTATCGGCTACACCGTCGCCGTCCGTGTCGGGGCAACCCATCGTAGAGGCGGGGCCAGGCTCGGTGGGGCAGGCGTCGTCTTCGTCGAAGATGCCGTCTTTGTCGGCATCGGGCTTACCGAAGCCGGTAGCGAAGGTCAGGCCGGTGAAGATATAGCTGTCGTCTTTGGCAGGGTTGCCAGACTGGCTTACGCCGTCGATCAAGTCCGCACCGGTAATGCGGTAGGCAAGGTCAAGACCAATGGAAGACTTGCGGGAAACGTACCACTTAAGACCACCACCAACGGGGAAAACCACTCCGCCTTTGTCGTCGAGGTTCTCTTGTTGGTCTTGGACGATGGCAGCGTTAGACGCACCGTTGAAGTCCGTGTCTACCTCGCCCCAGATGCCGTACCCAACTCCCGCACTGATGTAGGGAGAGAGGATTTTTTTGAAGGTGCCGTTGCTGAAACGCTTGCCCGCGAAGGGCTCGAATTCAAGCGAAAGCGAAGGCTCCAGAATGGTGGCTTCGGATTTCCAGCCACGGGCAACCTGGGAAGCGTCATCAGACTTGGTGTCGTCGCTCGAAAGCGTACCGTAATCGAAGCTACCCCGCAGCGCGAAGGTGGTGCCCAGGCGGCGGCGCAAAGAAAGACCAGCGCTGAACTTGGGCTGGTTGAGGAAGATGATGTCGTTCTCGATCATGTCTCCGCCAATGGAGGAGGTCCCTAATCGAATGCCGAACTCCCAAGGATACTGAGAATCCTGAGCTGCGAGAGACAAGCAGGTCAGCATTGCGGATACTAGTAATAAGTGCTTTAACATTAGCGCTGAGTTTGACGTAAGTTGAAATTTTGTTGAAATCCGGTTTTACAAGGGTACCGGTAGCAGCTATCCTATCGCATTTTTTTCAAGAATGTTCGGGAAGACCGCTACCAAGGTACAATTTTACTGGTTTAAATCGGATAACTCATAATGTTGCTGGGGAACATTGTGTTTTTGCTCGACTTTTTCGGCTAAAAGGGGACTTTGTGGGAAAAACGCGCTTCAAATCCGGCGGTGGAACTTCAAAAGGTGGTCCGGGGCCGCCTCGTTGTACAACTCCAGGCAGAGCTCGCCACGGCGGCCAGCGGGGGAAGGAAAGAGGATTTTGATGGGGTTATGGACGTAGCCATCCTCCCCGAAAAGGGAGAGTTGGTGCCGAAGCTTGGGAGGCAAGCGGAATTTGCGCAGTTCCTGGATATTGCCGGGGACGGGGACGTTGGCGTAGCCCTGTTCCTGCAGGAAAGTTAGGATCATGTCGTAAGTTCGCTCCAGCCGGCCAGCGGCGAAAGTAATGCGGTAGCAATGGCCATCGCAATCCGGACCCACGGCAGGAAAGTGCTCCCGGATGCGGAACGCAGAGGCTTTGTCCTCCTCTTCTGCACGCGCAGTTGGCGCGGTTGCCGGGAAATCAGTCGGAGGAACCACCGGCTCGTACCTGGCCAAGAATACCGGCCTTCCTCCCAGCCTGGCTACGGTCTGCTTAGTCATTGCTTAAAGTTTGAAACAAAAATAAAACAAAACATTTAATTGCTCAGCGCTTCTCCCCTCCACGACGATCTTTCTTTTCAGATTGCCGCCTCGGCGGTGGGCCCACACCAGCGGTTGACCCTGCCCCACCTGATCCGGCTATTGCAAGAAGCGGCGATGCGCAATACGGTCCGCCTGGGCATCTCCAGCCCGGAGTTGCTGCTCTCGCACGGCTGCACCTGGGTGTTACGACGGCAGTCTTTGCACTGCCTGCGCTGGCCCGGCATCGGAGAAAGGGTGCGCGTGCTTACCGCCCCCACGGGCTTTGAACGGGGCTTGCTTACTTACCGCGACTTCCACCTGCTGGACGCGGAGGGCAAAACCTGCATCTCCGCCACTACGGAATGGCTTTTGATGGACGTACATACCCGACGCATCAAGGCCATCCCCCCGCACATTGCTGCGCTGGCAGCGGACCTGGCACCTGCGACCGCGCACCTCAAAAGACCCATCGGTAAATTGCCACCACCCGCCCGCCCCAACGCTGAACGCAGCAGCCATGTAGCTTTTTATCAATTGGACTTCAACGGCCACCTTACCAATCCCGTCTTCCCCGAATTGATGATTGAACCCCTCGGGCTGGCGTTTTTGGAGACACACCTCCCGACGGAAGTTGATATTTCCTTCCAGCAGGAAGCCCGCTACGGCGATGCGCTGAGCGCCCAAAGCGAACCCGCTACGGATGGGGGCACGCACTTTCGCCACGCCTTACTACGCGATGGGGAAGTACTGGCAACGATGTATTCCGCCTGGCAGGCGCTATAGATCAGGGGCCTGGAAGAAATAATCCAGGGTCTTTTTGCTCGTGTCGCCGCTTTTGTAGCCCGCCGAGAAGTAGCGCACCCGCTGTTCAGAAGTGCCGTGGGTAAAACTGTCGGGAACGACGTAGCCCTGGCTCTGCTTCTGGATCGCGTCATCGCCAATGGCAGAAGCGGCTTTGATGGCCTCTTCAATGTCTCCGTCACTGAGCAGGCCCGAGGTGCGGTCGGCGTAGTGGGCCCAGACGCCGGCGAGGTAGTCGGCCTGCAGTTCGAGGCGAACGGACATGGCATTGGCGTCTGCCTCACTCATCCGCTGGCGGGCCCGGCTGACCTGCCCGCTGTAACCCAGCTGGTTCTGGATGTGGTGGCCTACCTCGTGGGCAACGACGTAGGCGAGGGCGAAGTCGCCGGGGGCCCGGAAGCGCTGCCGGAGCAAATCGGCGAAGGAAAGGTCGATGTAGACTTTCTGGTCGGCAGGGCAGTAGAAAGGCCCCGTAGCCGCACTGGCGAAGCCGCAGGCCGACTGGTCTTGCCCTTCAAAAACGACCAGAATGGGCTCTTGGTAGGGGCGGCCATACTCTTGGGGGAATACGCGTCCCCAGAGTTTTTCCGTGTCCCGGAGGGTTTTGGAAACGATCTGCATGTTGGGCGTGTCCTCTTCCAGATTGCCCGCCGGGGCGCTGGGGGAGGTAGACTGGGCGGGGGAGCCCCCGGTGTTGGCTGCGCCGAGGTATTCGGAGGGGTCGCCGCCCAGGAGCATAACGATGATGACGATGATGAGGGTACCGAGGCCGAAACCGCCAGCGGTTTTGGTGCCCCGGCTCATGCCGCCCCGGCTGCCCCGGCGGTCATCGATGTTTCTGCTGCCTTCTTTTCCTTCTAGTTTCATAGTAATAAAGTAGTTGTGCTTTGGGTGGCAAATTAAGAGGAAGTTAGCTTACTGGCCAGACCTTTCCCCGTCCTGCAGGGCAAACACCCGGCGCAGGAGCTCTGAGCTCCGGGCGGAGATGTTTTGCCGGATGTTTTCTTCTTCGAGCGCCACCTTGCGGAAAAGACCTTCGAGGGCGCGCTGGGTGACGTGGTCCGCCAGGTTGGTATTTACGGGCTGCCGCGTCAGTGGGAAATTGTTGTAGGCGTTGGCGGCGTCGGCCCAGATCTTTTGGGCATCGAATTTATCGAGGGAAGTGCTGATGACGGGGTTGAACTCGTTGTAGAGGTTTTGGTAGGTAGTGCGTTGGAGGTACGAAGTCGCGGCGTTGTTGTCGCCCTTCAGAATTCCCAGCGCGTCCTGGATGGTCATTTGCCGGATGGCCTCCACGAAAATGGGTCCGGCAGTTTTCGCGGCATCTTCGGCGCCCTGGTTGATCTTGCGGATGATGATTTCCTCCAGATTCTGGAAGCCCGGCACCCCCTTCAGGCGGTCGGTAACTTTGAGCACTTCCTCGGGGAGGAGGATGCGGTAGGCCACGTCGTTAAAGTAGCCGCCTTCAACGGAGAGCTCGCTGGAGCCCTTCTGGGCACCCTGGCGGAGGGCTTCCTTCAGGCCATTGGCAATGTCGGCAGAACTGAGGTTGCCACTCAGCACGGTGTTCAGCGTATCATTAATTTGCTGCGTAGTGCAGGCGAAAAACAAGAAAGGCAGGGAAATGAAAAGCAATCTGCGTAACATGGGAATCGAGATTTTGGTGAACGCGGCCGGGCACGGGCCCGGTGCACGTGGGCCTTTGGCGTGGCCTCTTGACGTTGGTTTAGGTGCAAAAGTAACGGAATTGCCACCAGCTGGCAGCACTAATGTCGTTCGCCACGCTGCTCACGGTGCTAGCCCTGGTGCTTATTCGGGCGCGGCCGCAGGTGCGGGGGAAGTTGTAAGGAGCTAAGCCCGATGCCCGGGACGGCGGCGGAACCAGGCCCAGATGGCCAGCAGCAGGGCGCAAACCCCTGCGACCGGCAAAAGGAGGTGCCCAAGCCCGCGGGGCTCCGCCAGAGAGAGAGGTCCCTCATCTCCTTGCAGCGACATGGCGGCCCAGTAGTAGGGATGTCCGAAGTCCTCCGACTTGAGTTGCGCCTCCCGCGCGGTGGTCAGGGCGGTCACGCGGTCTTTTCCCTCCGTTAACTCCTGGTAAAAGCGAACCATCAACTCCATGGTGGCGGCGTCATCCACCTGCCAGAGGCTGGTCAGCGTACTGCGGGCTCCGGCCTCGGCAAAGGCGCTGGCCAGGGTGAGGGGCATCTCACCGGGAGCCAATTGTCCCAGGCTGGTTTCGCAGGCGGAGAGCACGGCAAGGTCGACGTCGAGGGGCAGGCTGTAAAGGTCGTTGTAGTACAGCAGTTCTTCCGTATTGAGGCTGTCTCCGCGTTGGGAAAAAGCGAGGAAGCTGAGGTTGGGATCGTTGGTGTTGACCATCCCGTGGCTGGAGAGGTGCACGATGCGGGCTGAGCCTACGGAGGTCAGGAATGCGGCGCGGTCGGCGTCTTCCCCCAGGAAAGTACGGCTTTTGCCCACCAGGCGGGCGATGGTTTTTACTTCCTCCCGGTTGAATTGCAAGGGCAGCAAGCCAGGCAAAGCGGCACTGTCGGTTCCCGCCTGGGCCGCACGCATCTGGTTCGTCAGGGCCAGCGGCCCGCTTTTTCCGGAGAACTCTGGCGCGAAGGCCACCAGGTCGTAGGGGCTGTCCACCGGCGGGCGGGTCCGCTGCCGGAGGAGGGACCGGACGGAAAAGGCGGCGTGCAGCGTACGGCCGTGGTGGAGGTAGGCGAGCGCACGGTAGTCCAGGGGCAATCCGGCTTCTTCCAGGGGCAGTGCGGCGAAAGGCAGGAAGTTGAGCGGGCCGTCGGGTATAACTACCAGCTTGCGGGCAGACAAGCGCTCGGGCAAGAGCATGGTAGCCAGCGCCCGGCCATTGCGCAGAAAGGCAGCATCGAGGCTGTCTTGCACGGCAGCGCTGCGGAGGGATTTCTTGCGGTACGCGCCTTCCTGAATGCTGCTGCGCCATGCTTCGGTGAGTTGAAACAGCGAGTCGGTGGTAGCAATGCGCCAGGCTGCCGTCTGCCCGTCCGTGCGGATGTGCAGGGCAAAAGCAACGGTATCGGAAACGTGGTAGACCAACAATTCGGCCGCTTCGCGCCGCAGGTAGTCCTGAAGGGAAGTGCGGATCTCCGCCGGAGCCAGGTCGGCCAGCCCTTTTTTATCGCGCAGGCGCCGTTGCTGCTCCAGCTCCAGCCGGGCGGCACTGAGTTGTCGGGGGTCAGCATTGCCCCGTTCCAGGGCGGCGATGCGGCGCAGCAACTCGGTTTCCCTGGCGCTGAGCTGGCGGGAGGCGCTTTCCTGCGTAAGCTGCAGGCTGTAGGCCCTGGCCAGGTCGCTGGCCCAGAGGGCATCCCAAAAGTAGCCGGCGGAGGGTTCGTTTTGCGCGGCGGCCAGGGCGTAGCTCACCATACGGTCAAAAGCCCAGCGGTTGATGCCATTGTGGATGCGGCGGCTGTTTTCGCTGCGCAGCCCCTCACGGTCGAGTTTCAGCAACTGGTACTGCTGGGCGTAGGTTTCGATGGCCTCCGGGGCCCGCCCGAAGCCGAAGAGCAGCCGGCCACGTTCGCTCAGCAGCGTCAGGATCAGTTCGTTGGCGCGGCGGTCTTCCACCTGGTCGTAGCGGATCTGGCCCAGGGGGGATGGTTTTTGGCTGGTTGGGATGAACTCCCGCAGCGCGAGTTCCACTTCCCGCAACGCCGCAGCGCGGTCACCATCTTTGAGGTAGCACTGGCTACGGTTAAGGTAGCACCGGGCACGGTCTCGTCCGGCAGTATAGCCCTCGATGGCGGCGGTGAAATTCCGGAGCGCGGCGGCGCAGTCTCCCTGGCCCGTTTGCAGAATCCCCAGGTTGTTCCTCACCCGCGCCACGTCCTTAGCGTCCAGCTGATCGGCCAGGGCCACCGCTTGCTCCAGAATGGTCAGGGCCCGGGGGATGTCGTCCGTCCCCAGGTAGCCGTAGGCGTAGCGGTTCAGGGCGTCGAACTTTTCCCTGGGGGTACTGGCCAGCTCCACCGCTTTTTTGCTCAGGGTGATGGATGCTTCGAAGTTGTACATTTTCGTTTGGGCACCCGCGGCCAGGAGGTAAAGTTGGAAGCGCCTGCCGCGTGCCAGTTTTCCCGCTTGCAGGGTCGGGAGGGCCAGTTGCAGCGCACTCTCCGCCAAATCGTAGTTGCGTAAGCCTGCGGCCTTATCCGCCAGCCACACGTAGGCGTCTACGAGTTCGTCCTGGTGGTGGGCCGGCGCTTTTTCCAGGACTGCGACCGCTTCTTGCAGCAGTTGTACCAGGGTATCGCTGGCTGCCTGGCCGGCCGCTTTCACGTAGGCCAGTTTGGCGGTTGCCACGGCTACGGGGTCCTGGCTTTGCTCTTCCGTCCCTAACCCTGCATCCTGCGCTCCGGCGCCCAAACTGCCCAGCAAAGGAAGCAGCACGAACAAGAAGCGAAGCCGCCGCCACACCATAAAGCAGAGGCCCAGCACCAGGCCCACCAGGCCTATCCAGCGGGTTTGGAAAGTCTTTTCAGTGGAAGAAAGCTCCAGTTGGTCGCTCTCGCCGTAGAGGGTGACCGCTGCCCAGTAATATGGATGGGCGTACTCGGTGCCCCGGCGGTGAATTTCCTGGGCTTCGGCCAGGGCTGCCCCCCGGTCGAGGCCGCGCATGACGCCTTGGTAGAAGCTGACCATCAGGTCTTTCGTTGCGGCATCGTCGACCTGCCACAGCGTAGTCAGGGTGCTGCGTGCTCCCGCCGCCGCGAAGGCACTGGCCAGACTGAGCGCCGTTTCGCCGGGCAGGTACTGGCCCAGGCTGGTTTCGCAGGCCGAAAGCACGGCCAGCTCCACGTTGAGGGGCAGGGCGTAGAGATCGTTGAAGTAGAGCATTTCCTCCAACTCCAGGCTGTCGCCGAGCTGGGAAAAGGCCACGAAGCTGCGGCCCGGGTCGAGGGCATCTACCATGCCGTGGGTGGAAAGGTGGAGAATGCGGGATTGCCCGATCAGTTCCAGAAAGTGGGCCCGGTCGGCATCCGCGGCCAGCAAAACGCGGGTACCGGGGATGATGCCGGCAATCGCTTCCACCTCCTCGCGGTTGTGGCGCAGGGGGCGCAAGCCCGCAATGGCCCGCTCGCCCAGCCGGGTCCGCTCCGGCAAGCTGGCCCGGGTAATGCCACCTATCGCCGCGTCGCCCCTGAAAACGGGGGCAAAAGCTACCACATTGCTGGCGTACGTGGCACGGGGCACGCCAGCCAGTCGCACCAGGAAACTGACGGAATAGGCGTAGTTGATCTGCCGGTCGCGCTGGAAATAATCCAGCGCAGCGTAGTCCAGCGGAAAAGGGGCCTCCCGCAGGGGCAGGGCAGCGAAGGGGAGGAAATTCAGGGCACCATCGGGCACGATAATCACCTTTTCTGCGGCTGCCCCGGTGCCTTTCAGGAGTTCCCGGCTCAGGGCCAGCCCCTCCGTGAGGTAGGCGCGGTCCAGCGCAATTTGCTCCGCAGCCGGGCGCAGGCTTTTACGGCGAAAGGCGCTGCCTACCAGCGCGGCCCGCCACCGTTCTACGCGCTCGCCGAGCGTGGCGACGTCCGTAACGGCCGCCCATTCAATGCCGCCCGTTGCGTGACGCAGGATAAAGCGGTGCCCGTTTTCCTGCCCGAGGTGGTAGGCGATCAGGTCGCTGCCCCGGGCGCGGAGCAGGGCCAGCATTTCATCTTTATCGGGCAAGGCTGGGGTGGTGGTAACCGGGCGGTTTTTGTCGAGCAGCAGCAGGCGATCCAATTGGAGGCGGGCGGCCTCTAAGGCGCTGTTTTGGTGAGCATTGGCACTGGCCTGCCGTTCCAGTTCGGCGATGCGGGCGCGCAGGGCGGCCTCGCGTTTGGGCATGCTGTTGCGGTCGCGTTGGAGGGCGGTGAGCAGGCTGTAGGCCTTGGCGCGTTCGCTGAGGTGGAAAGCCCGCCAGAGGTGCTCGGGCGAACCGTCCTGGCGGTAGGCAGCTACGTGGAGGTCGATGGCCCGGTCGAAAAACGGGCGCAGGTTGTTGCTCAGGTAGCGGCGGCTGGCGTCGGTACTTACCCGCCCGCGCAGCAGATCGTGGATGGTAAACAGGAGGGCGTAATCCTGGAGGGCTTCGGTAGGGCGGCCGAGGAGGGCCAGCACTTTGGCGCGGTCGCCCAGCAAGTTGGCACTCACCTCCAGCAGGTTGCCCTCCAGGCTATCGGGGAGGGGGCGGGGCAGGGCGTCCAAAGGACGGGCTCCGGGCAGCAGACTCAAGCCGTGATTGAGGGCCACCAGGGCGGCGGCGGGTGCCTCGCGCTGCAGTTCCAGGCTGCCGCGGACACTGTACAGGCCGGGTAAGCGGTCGGGCTCCGCATCCACCAAAATGGCTTCGGCCAACCGGGCGTTGGCGAAGGCTTTGTCCAGATTCCCCTTCGCACCGTAGGCCCGGGCGAGGTTGAAGTAGAGCAGACCCAGCTCCGCCGAAACCAGGTCGTTCTCCCGGCAAACCCGCACCGCCCGCTCGCTGAAGGCAATGTACTCGTCCGTCCGCCCGCGCTGGTCGCTGATGGCCGCCAACAGGTTGAGGGACTGAACGACGTCTTCCGGGCGCTGTAAATCTTCCGCCATGGCGAGGGCTTTTTGGGCGTAGGGCAGGGCCTCCGTAGCCTGGCTGAAGGTAAGGTAGGTCAGGGCCGCGCTGTAGAAAGTGCTCTGTCGGTCGCGCGGTCGCAAGTCCTGTGCCCGGCCCTCCAGGTCGAGGGCAGCGGCAGCGGAGCTGACGCCCACCTGGTAATCGCGCAGGTGGACCGAGACGTTCATCAGGTCGATCAGGCTGCGCAGCCAGTTCAGGGTGTCGGACTGCGGTGCGGCGGCGTAAATGTCAATGGCTTCGCGCAGGAGGAGGCCGGCGGAATCGACCTTGCCCAGAAAGAGGTAGGAGCCGGCCAGGTTGCTGCGCGTGTGCGCACGGTCAAGGTGGTCGGCGGGGAAAATCCGGTCGCGTACGGCAATGGCCTTCAGGTAGGCGGTGCTGGCCGCAGCATCGTCAAATTCGTAGTAATGGCTCAGGCCTATCTTGTGCCAGGCCAGTCCGCTCAGGCTGTCGCTGGCCCCCGCCACGGCGCGGTGCAGGGCGTCCCTGGCCCGGTCAAAAGAGTCGATTTTCAGCCAGGCTTCCCCCGCCGCCAGGTGATCGGGCCGCGCTCCGCGGGCGGAAAATGCCTGCGCCGCCGCCGCGTATTCCTCGGCGGCCAGCAGGGATTCCGGGGTTTGGGCCAGCAAGGGCCCCGCCAGAAATAGCAGCAGCAAGCATACCCACGGCCGACCGGTGCAACGGTACGTTTTTTTCATAGGGAAAGAGCAAATCAACTAGGAAGGGGGGCTTAAAGATACGTTCTAACCCGCAGAGCTTGGGTAGTTCAGCCATAAGTATCGGGCGCGGCCGCAGGTACTCCCCCCCGGCCCCCCGAAGGGGGGAGTCAAGACATAGAGCGGTGGAGGAGCCAGGTACTATCTTCGCCCCGCAAAAAAAAATCAACGCCATGCAAGACGCACAAGCCCGCATCGAAGCCGCCTGGGAACAACGCGAACTCCTCAAAGACCCCGCCACCCAGGCCGCCATCAACGAAGTCATCGAAGCGCTGGACAAAGGCCGCCTCCGCGTCGCCGAACCGACCCCCGATGGATCCTGGCAGGCCAATGAGTGGATCAAGAAGGCCGTAGTGCTCTACTTCCCCATCCGGCAAATGGAAACGATTGAGCTGGGCCCCTTCGAATTTCACGATAAGATGGCCCTCAAAAAAGATTACGCCGCCCAGGGAGTCCGGGTAGTTCCGCCGGCCGTTGCCCGCTACGGCGCGTACCTGGAAAGCGGGGTCATCATGATGCCGAGCTACGTCAACATCGGTGCCTGGGTAGGCGGTGGGACGATGGTCGATACCTGGGCCACCGTGGGCAGCTGTGCCCAGATCGGCCGCAACGTCCACCTCAGTGGCGGCGTCGGTATCGGCGGCGTACTGGAGCCGCTCCAGGCAACCCCCACGATCGTTGAAGACGATTGCTTTATCGGCTCCCGCTCCATCATCGTGGAAGGCGTGCGGGTAGGCCACGAGGCAGTGCTGGGGGCCAACGTGGTGCTGACAAAAAGTACCCACATCATCGACGTAACCGGTGCCGAACCCGTCATCCACCGCGGCTACGTGCCACCCCGCTCCGTCGTCATCCCCGGCAGTTACACCAAGACTTTCCCCGCCGGGGATTACCAGGTCAACTGCGCCCTCATTATCGGGCAGCGTAAGGAGAGCACCGACAAAAAAACCAGCCTCAACCAGGCCCTGCGGGAGCACGACGTGGCGGTGTAAGGTCAGAACAGGCCGGGAAAAAAGGCGTCTTCGATGTGCTCCAGGGCGTGGCTGCCGTCGGGGTGCAGCAGGATGGCAATGATGTCAAAACGGATCTCCCAGGTGTGGTTGACTTCCTCCAGGTAGGCCGCCGCCGCCCGGCAGATGTTTTTCTCCTTCGCCGGGGAGACCGCCGCCGAGGGATGCCCGTAGTCCAGGCCACGGCGGGTTTTTACCTCCACAAACACCAGGCACTCCCCCAGGCGGGCAACGAGGTCCAACTCCACCCGCCGGTAACGGTAGCCGGCCACCTCAATGGTGTAGCCCAGGGCCTCCAGGTGCTCACGGGCAATGGCTTCGCCGATTATGCCCGTTTTTTTACGATCCGTCATCCGGACGAAGATAGGCGCGAAACGTCGTTCACCCAACACCCGAGGTTAGCGAAATCTTAAGGTTAAACTCCGTGCTAAGGCCCTCCGTTATCTTTGCAACAAACGACAAAATACCCATGCTCAAGCAACTACTCCTTCTCCTCGTACTCTGCGCCGTTGCGCTCCCCTTAAGCGCCCAAACGACCGAAGAGCGGGAAGCCCAGCGCGACCTGGACTACTACAACCAAGACCGGAACGGCCAGGTAAGCGACAACGGCGGCAGCTTCGGCGGCCAACTGTGGTACGGCGCAGGAGCTCAACTCGGCTTTTTCTCCAATAATTTTGAGAGCATTTTTCAGATCGGCCTTTCCCCGATTGTGGGCTACAAGATCAATAACATTTTTAGCGTAGGACCACGGGGCAGCTTCGCTTACAATGCCTACCGGCAAACCCTGGGCGGCGGAGTCCCCGATTTTAAGGCCAAGTACTGGACCTGGTCTGCCGGAGCTTTCGCCCGGGCGAAGATCGGGTTCACCTTTTTTGCCCACGCCGAATACAGCCTGCTCAGCGAGGTAAACAGCTTCGACATCAACGGCGACCCCCTGCGCAGCACCCGCGCCATCCCTTTTCTGGGAGGCGGCATCAGCCAGGGCGGCGGACCGGGCCTGACGGGCTTCGAAATCCTGATCCTCTTTCGGCTTACGCAGGCGGACCGGATCGGAGACAGCCCGTATCAGTTCCGCACGGGCATCAACTATAATTTTTAGGATGGGGGATTATCCTGCGGCTGGGAACTTCCCTTGCTCCGGGTCCCGGGCCTTGCACCTGCGGCCGCGCCCGGCGGAATTTACTGCGCAGCCAAAAAATGATCAGTTGCCGATGTCGCCCAGCTCGACCCCTTCGCTGTAGGCCATTTTCACCTGGTTGGCCGAAAGGGCGGCTTTGATGGCCTCGTTGACGGCAAACGTGGCCAGCCAGAAGTCATCGGGCCGCACGAACGGCCGCACGGCGATGATGAGGTTGTGGCTGTCGTAAGACTCGATGCCCACCTGAGGGGGAGGGTCTTGCAGGATGAGGTCAATGCCCCGCAGGCTTTCCAGAATGATGGCCTTGATGCGGGGGAAACTTTCGGCGTAGCCCATCAAAACGGTAAGTTCGAGGCGGATGTGGCCCTTGCGGCTGTAGTTGGTGACGACGCCACTGATCACTTCGCTGTTGGGAACGATGAGGGTTTTCTTACCCGGCGTCGCCAAAACGGTGTTGAAAATCTGGACTTCCTCTACCTGTCCGAAAAATTCGCCGGGCACCTGGATCCAGTCGCCCACCCGGTAGGGACGGAAAAGGACGATGATGATGCCCGCCGCGAAATTGCTGAGGCTGCCCTGCAGGGCGAGGCCCACGGCAAAACCCGCCGCAGCCAGCACCGCCACGAAAGACGCCACGTCAATGCCCAACACGCCCGCGACGGTAAACAACAGCATGATTTTAAGCCCGATGCCGATGACCGAACCGAGGAACGGCGCCAGGTCCGAACCCATCCGGTGGGCCGCCATTGACCGGACCGCCAGCCGCACCAGGCGGTTGATGATCCGGAAACCCACGAGCAGGATGACCAGGGCGGCCGCTACCTTGGGCGCGTATTCGATGATCATTGTCCCGGCAGTTTCCAGGTAGGTATCAAAGGCAGTTTTTTCCATGCCGCAAAGGTATAATCTTGTTGGTACACAGTGTTGCCGGGGGGCGGAGTTCCGGTCCGCCACGGCCATTTATCCCCGTGGTACCGTACCCCGCAGGCGGAACCAGCGCTTGACGGCGGCGTAGCCAAAAACGGCGATGAGGATGAGCAGCGTACCGAGGTAAAACCTGGGCGTCAACTCCTGGGCGTCGTCCAGCAGGAAATAGGCGAGAAAGATGCCATAGACGGGTTCGAGGTTAACCGTCAGGTTGGCCGCAAAGGCGGAGAGGCGGGTGAGCGCCCGCAGGAAAAGAATGTTGGTCAGGGTCGTACAAAGCAGGGCCAGCACAATCAGGTAAACCCAGTCCAGGGGCGTCGGCCAGAACCCGTTTGAGCCGAGGAGGAGCAGAAAAGGCGTAAGAAAAACCGTTGCCGCCGCCAGTTCCACGAAGGTAATGCGCAGCGGGTCGGTCTTATCCACGTAGCGCTTATTGAGGGAGGTGAAAACAGACACCAGCAGGGCCGATACCAAGCCGATGATCACGCCCTGGTTCATCCCTGCTTCTACTCCATCGATGACCAGCCAGATGCCCGGAAGTATGAACAGGCCCAGCAACAACTCGTACCAATTGAAGGGCCGCCGGACGATCAAGGGCTCCAGCATACTCGAAAAAAGGGAAGTGGTGGCCAGGCAGATGAGCGCCACGCTGGCGTTGGCCAGCTTAATGGCTCCGTAAAAAGTCACCCAGTGAGCAGCTACCAGAATGCCGATGCCCGTAAAGACAAGGAGCTGCCGGCGGCCCAGCTCGCGCACCATTTTGCCCACCCGCACGAAGGCCACCAAACTCAGGCTGGTCAGCAGAACCCGCCACCATACCAGGGGCAGGGCCGAAAGCTGGATGAGGTCGCCCAGAATGGCGGTAAAGCCCCACAATACAACCGTGAGGTGGAGTTCTACGTAGGCGCGGGAATCGGAATAAGCAGGCTTGATGGCGGCGGGAGTTCTGAGGGGCGGGAGAATGGTTGCCGCTCCTCCCCGGGGCAGGGCGGCGGGGCAAAAGTAGTACCCCGGCGGGCGATTTTTTTTGCCACACTCTACCGGGTTTTCCAGTGGCGGAGGTCAACAATTTTCCGCCGGCTGTGTATCCACTACAATCCATTAATCTAGCATCCAACATGGCCCTGAAAGCTGGCGACAAAGCCCCACTCTTTACCCTCCACGCCTCCGATACCCAGCCCGTCAGCCTGAGCGATTACGCCGGCAAAAACGTGGTGGTCTTGTTCTTTCCCCTGGCCTTCACCGGCGTTTGCACCGCAGAGATGTGCACCATGCGCGATGCGCTGGCCGACTTCAATGGCATGAACACCGATGTGCTGGCCATCAGCGTAGATTCCCCCTTCACCCTGGCCAAGTTCAAGGAAAGCGAATCCCTCAACTTCCCCCTGCTGAGCGATTTTAATAAAGACGTCAGCCGCGCCTACGGTTCCCTCTACGATACTTTCGTCTTCGGCATGGAGGGCGTATCCAAACGCTCCGCCTTCGTAGTAGACAGCGAAGGGGTTATCCGCTACGCCGAAGTGCTGGATTCTGCCGGGGATTTGCCTAACTTTACGGCCATCCGGGAAACTTTGGCTGCGCTGTAGCCGTTTCTCAGGCAATAGGAAATTTACCACGGATAACAGGTATGCTGCACGCGCACGACGGACAGGAAGACGTATTGCTCGAAGAAGACATCGACATCGGGACCGGCGACCCCGCCGACCTGATCGTGTACAACGACGACCACAATACCTTTGACTGGGTGATGAAAAGCTTCATCGAAATCCTCGGTCACAGCTCCGCCCAAAGCGAGCAACTGGCGCTATTGATCCACTTTAAAGGCAAGGCAACCGTAAAGTCTGCCGCCATGGCGGAGTTACGGCCCAAACGGGAGGCCCTCGTGGACCGCGGTTTATCCGCCGTGATCGAAGGACGCTAAACGGCATGCCCCTGTTTCGCCTCGACCCACGATTTCCCGAACTTTTTCCAGATCCTCTCCAGACCAGTGGCAACGGACCCGCCTGTTTCGGCGGCGACCTCTCCCCCCAGCGCCTGATCTACGCCTACCAGCTCGGCTATTTTCCCTGGTTCAGTGAGGGGGAACCCATACTTTGGTGGCACCCCGACCCCCGCTTCGTGCTTTTTCCTGCGGAACTGAAGGTCAGCAAAAGCATGCGGCCTTACTTCAACCAGCGTAAGTTTACCGTCCGTTACGATACCCAGTTTGAACGGGTTATGCAGGAGTGCAAACAGCGCTTCCGGCCCGGGCAGTGGGGCAGTTGGATCACCAAAGACCTCATTGCCAGCTACGTTAAACTCCACGAAATGGGCCTGGCCCACAGCGTGGAGGTTTACGAAGGGGAAGAATTGGTGGGGGGGCTCTACGGCTTGGCCCTCGGGAGGGTGTTCTTCGGGGAGAGCATGTTCCAGTACCGCTCCAACGCCAGCAAATTTGGCTTCATCACCCTCGTCCATCGCTTGCGGGAGCGCGGCTACCGCCTCATCGATTGCCAGCAGGAAACCCAGCACCTGCGCAGCCTCGGGGGGCAGCCCATCACCCGCCAGCAGTTCCTCGATCACCTCGAACCGCTCGGCGGGGAAACAACCGAGCAGGGCCCTTGGGGGTGAAGACCGGCAGCGGGGAACGGGGCGCGGCCGCAGGTGCGGGGGCCGTCGTAAGGAGCAAGGAATGCCCTTGCGAGCAGCGAAGCCCTTTCGCTTGAGAAAACCCGTCTGGGCCTCAAAAGACCTTGGTGTACAGTTCTTTGTTTTCCCGGTCGGCGGGCGTACGGTCTTCCAGGATTTCGAAGACGTTGCGCTTGATGGTGTGGGCAATGTCTCCCGTCGGGAGGTCATTACAATCCAGGCCGAAGGGATCTTCAATTTCTTCACCCATCAGTTCGATGCCCAGCAGCGCAAAAAAGACGAGCATGGTCAGCGGCACGGTTGTCCAGCCAAAACTTTCCTGCAAACCACAGGGCAGCAGCAGGCCGTAGGCGGAGATGAAGAGTTTGAGGTAGACGTTGTAGCTGAAGGGGATGGGCGTTTTCTTGATGCGTTCGCAGGCCCCGAGGATATCGAGCAAACTCTGGTGCTGGGCCTTGATGTTGAGGTAGTCGCCCTCGCTGATCGTCCCGTCCCGGTGTGCCGCAGCAATGCGTTGGAAGATGCGCAGGGCAATGAAGTTGGGAACGTGGTCTTTGGTTTTGTAGTAGGCTTCTTCCTCGGGGCTAAGGTAGACGAGTTTATCCAGATCCACCCCCGCCCGGAGATGCCAGGCCAGGCCGATGCAAAAGTTGGCGATGTGCTTGGCCATGAAGCGGCGGATGCCGGTATCGGATTCAGGCCACATGCTGTCCACGTAGATGGCCAGGTTGCGGCAGTTGTTGACCAAAGCCCCCCACTGCTTGCGGGCCTCCCACCAGCGGTCGTAAGCCGTGTTGGTCCGGAAGCCCAGGAACAAGGAAAGGATCACCCCCAGCAGCGAAAACATCATCGTGTCCATCACCAGAAAATCCTCCAACCGGAAAAATTCCACCAGCCACACGAAGACGGCTGCGTAAATCCCTATTCCGATGACCGAGCGCACGATCTTCTGCATCGTGTAGGATGTGAAGAGGTGACGGATGTCGCCGAACCAGTCGCCGTTGGTTTTGTAAAGAATCATCGCTGGAGATTGGGGGAAGTGTGCGTTGGCCCGCCGTCGTTAAACGGGCGTTAAGGCTAGACAACGGAGCGTTAGCAAAGGTTTAAATGGTCATTGGAAAGTAACTTAGGGGTAAGCGCCAACGTAAATACCCGCATGAATACTACGGCAAAAACCTGGCGATTACTCGTCATCATCCTTCTGCTGATTACGCCTGCACTGCTGCTCTCGCTGGTGAGTGCCTGATGTTTACTGGACGCGCCGGACCACGGCGTCATTGAACCCCGCCTCGCGCAATCTGGTCTTTTCTTCTTCGGCCTGGTGCTGGAAGAAAAATTTGCCCGCAAATACCCGGTACTTTTTATCGACCCGGGCACTGTACACTTCCGTGAATCCTTTTGCCCGCAGGCCCACCATGGCCTTATCGGCATTGGCCTGGGTGGTGAAGGTGCCGATTTGTACGCCGAAGAGGATGTCCGTAGGATCGTACTGCGGAACGCTGGGGCTGGGCAGGGGAGCGGGCTGCGGTGGCTGGACGGTGCTGCCGTAGGTGGTTGGCTGATTGGCGGGCGTTGCTTGCTTAGGCTGTTGGCTGGCGGGCGTAGCTGGCTTGGTCGCCTGGGCCGGGCTGCTGGTCCGGGCGGGGATGGGGAAGCTCACCTGGTTGGCGGGGACGGACACTTCCTTCACCGCAGCTTTGGGGTATCCCGCCTTTTGGACGTCGGCCAAGGCCTTTTCGGCTTCCGCTTCGGTGGGGTATTTACCGACGTAGACGCGGCTCAGGTTGTCTTTGCGCTGGGCGTAACCCGCAGAGAAGCCTTTATCCGCCAGCTCTTTAACCACCCGATCGGCGTTGACTTCGCTGCCGTACGCGCCTACCTGGATGCCGTAAATCATGACGGTGGGGACATCTGCGGGGGCAGGCTGGGCGGGAGCTGGTTTGGCGGGCGCAGTTTTGGGGGGCGTGGTGGCAGCTTTGGCTCCGGGGACGGTAGGGGGTGGTGGCTGTACCTGGCCAGAGGGGGTGGGCGTAGTGGCCGGTGCGGCGGCTTCCTGCCTGGCTTTGGCCCAATCCGCGCGGTTGCAGGTGGGGCCATCGGTGCCCATCTTTACTACCGTGGCCCGTACCGCCGCAGTACCGGCCGAAAGCATATCGATCCGGGCCGCTGCCGCGCGACTGAGTTCTAAAATACGTTCCGGGCTGTGGGGCCCGCAATCGTTGACCCGCACTTCCACTTGTTTGCCGTTCACTACGTTGGTAACCAGAAGGACGGTGCCGTAGGGATAAGTTTTGCTGGCCGTGGTAAGCGCGTCCTTATCGTAGGTCTCGCCCGTACTGGTGGGCCGGCCGTCGAAGCGATCGGCGTAGTAGGTGGCCATGCCTTCAACGGCTCCCGCTGGCAGCGGCCCGAGGTCCAAAATTTTAGGTTCCGGGACTACGAAGAGCGCGGCGTTCTTTAGTTCGGCCGTTTCTTTGGGGTCCCAGGCCGGTGGAGGAGGGGGGATGGGCTTGCCCGCCGCTTTCAGTTTTTTGGCCCAGGCGGAGCGCCCGCAGGTTGGCCCGGCGTCGCTGTCGCGCACCACGCGCAAGCGCACCTTGGCCTCGCCTTGCTTGATGAAACCGAGGTCCTTGGCCGCCGCCTTACTCAGGTCAATGATCCGGCCCCGGCTGTGCGGGCCGCAGTCATTGACCCGCACCTGGGTTTGTTTACCGTTTTCTACGTTGGTCACCTCCAGGATGGTCCCCCAGGCAAAGTCGTTGCTGGCCGCAGAGTACAGTTTTTGGCGAAAGGTCTCGCCCGTGCTGGTATTTTTCCCGTCAAAGCGGTCGCCGTAAAAACTGGCGATCCCCTCCATTTTCTGGGCCTGGAGGGAAAAACCGGATTGCAAGACAAATAAACAGATGAGCAGTGTTCGATTCAGTGTAAAAACGTGCATAATTTGGGATTAACGGCCGGTAAAATAAGCCCGCGCAGCGCATTTTCGTGCATGTGTACATTTTAAATGTGGACCCGGAGCTGAAATGTTCCGTGGCTTCCTGCTGGCAGAGCGAATAATGCTAAACGGTACGGAAACGACGAAAATTACGTGGGGCGGCCTCCGAAGGCAACTGGGCCACGGCGGGGCTTTACCTTATCTTCGCCCCCATGAAAGCAAGTGGCGAACTCTCCAGCATCTTACATCCTACCGGCGTCCGGACCATCACCTTCGGGCACCCGGCGCACAACAGTTTCCCGGCGGGGCAACTGACGGCTACCGTTGCAGCGATTGACGCGGCGGGAGACGACGAAGACACCCGCTGCATCCTGCTGCGCAGCCAGGGGGAGGGTACCTTCTGCGCCGGAGCCAACTTCGATGAACTGCTCACCATCCAGGACGAACGCGGGGGGCGGGCCTTTTTCATGGGTTTTGCCAACCTCATCCTGGCCATGCGCCGCTGCCCCAAGCCGATCGTCGTTGCCGTGCAGGGCAAAGCCATCGGCGGGGGAGTCGGGATAGCCGCTGCGGCGGACTACTGCCTGGCCACCGAAGCGGCCAGCATCAAACTGAGCGAATTGGCCATTGCCATCGGCCCGTTCGTGATTCTCCCCGCCCTGATCCGCAAGATGGGCACCGCCGCCGCCGCTGAACTCAGCCTGGACGCCGAGTGGCACGATGCCCACTGGGCCAAAGCTGCGGGCCTCTACCAGCGCGTCTTCGCCACCCCCCAGGAAATGTACGCCGCCGCCGAAGCCCTGGCCACTAAGCTGGCCACCTACAGCCCCCAGGCATCCAGCCAACTCAAAACCACCCTCTGGCACGGCACCAGCCACTGGCCCAAACTCCTGGAAGAAAGGGCGGAAGTTTCGGGTAAACTGGTCTTGACCCCCGAGGCCCGCGCCGCTTTGGCCAAATTCAAAGGTAAATAAGCCCTCCTATGTCCGCTAAACCGCTGCGCGAAAGGAAAAAAATTGTGGTCCTCACCGGTGCTGGGGTCTCCGCCGAATCGGGCATCCCCACCTTCCGGGCCAGCGATGGCCTCTGGGAAAACCACCGCGTGGAGGACGTGGCCAGCCCCCAGGGTTTTTACCGCGATCCCTCCCTCGTCCTCAATTTCTATAACCTGCGCCGCGCCCAACTCCTCACCGTCCAGCCCAACCGGGGCCACCAACTCCTCGCCGCGCTGGAAAAAGATTACGACGTCCACATCGTCACCCAAAACATTGATGACCTGCACGAAAGAGCGGGAAGCACCAACATCATCCACCTCCACGGCGAGCTTAAAAAAGTACGCCCGGTCAATGCCGACTGGCCCATCCTGCCCTGGACGGGCGACTTAAACCTGGGCGATACCGACGACAAGGGCAACCAGCTCCGGCCCCACATCGTCTGGTTCGGTGAAGAGGTGCCCGAAATCCCCCGCGCTGCTCAGACGGTGGCGGCGGCCGATCTGTTGCTCATCATCGGGACGTCCATGCAGGTTTATCCCGCCGCTGGCCTGGTGGACTATGCACCTGCGGACGCGCCCATCATCTACATCGACCCCCGACCAACCATCAGTCATGAACTGCGCCGGCGCCGAAATATCCACCTGCTGGAAATGGGCGGAAGCGCGGGAATGGAAGTGGTGATGCAACGGATGAACGAGTGGTTGCCACCAGGCTAAAAAACGCAAACTGTTGATTTTGTGCGCATAACACAATTTTTAATAGTGAATCAGCGCTATTCCCCAGGAACGTTCTCCGGGTTTTGCGCAGCCCCTTGCCCACGAGCCGGGGGGGGATAGGAAAAATATAAATCACGCGCGCATACCAGGGTAAGTGGCTGGGCCTTATTTTCGGTCCGCCAGCCAGGCTTGCAAAAAGCGAAGCCAAACGCATTCTTTGGCGACCAAACCACAAAAAAGGGGGGTAGCATGGTAAAATTAAGTCATCCCGACACCGAACAAATGGGGCTGCTATCATCTTCAAGAACTGATCTGGCCGAAAGGGTGGCCACGTGGGTGCTTGTAGGGGTCACCCAGACTTCTTTCTTTGGCCCTGGTTTCCGCGCACTTACCATTATCCCTATTCCCCGAAGTTTATACGCATGAAAGACCGTCTTCTCAAAGTCTTTATCCTGGAAGATCAGCCAATGGAAGCAGAGCTCACCAAACGGGCAGTGCTCCAATTTGCCCCCAATGCCATGTTCACTATGGCGGCTACGGAGGAAGAGTTTCTGCAAAAAATCCAGTGGGGAGAACACGATGTACTGCTGGCCGATTACAATTTGCCGGGCTATAATGGCTTGCAGGCGCTGCTGCACGTTCGCGAGCACTTCCCCTACCTCCCCTTCATTTTCGTTACCGGCACGCTCAACAGCGAGCAAAAGGCGGCCGAGGCCATCCTGCAGGGGGCGAATGGTTACGTACTGAAAGATCACCTGGAAGCCCTGGAACGCAGCGTGGTCAACGCCCTGGCTAAGGCCGACGAACGCCGGTCCCTCAACCAGGAAAAGATCCGCCGCCAGCAATACCGCAAACTGATGCTCCAAAAGGCGACCACCATTTTGCAGGCTACTGCAGACTTCCCGGAAAAAACCATGCTGGAGCAAACGCTGCGGGAGGTGATGTCAGAGATCTAGTAGGCCAACCAGCCTCTTTATTGCTTAGGGCGCGGCCGCAGGTGCACGGGAAAGGACAAGTGCAAGGAATGGGCCAGGTGGCTCAGAAAGTCAGGGAGCGGGCAAAAAAGGTAATCTTGCCGCGCTACCTTTGTCCATCTTCTTGCTCCCCTTTTCCGGCTAAGCCCGCCCCGATGAATGTACTGACCTCCTTTGCTGCGGCTACCTCCCCCCGCACCTGCGTCTTAGCGCCCAAAAAAGCATTTGCTGCCCGCCTGTGCCTGCTCCTGGCGCTGCTCTTGCCCGCCGCCGGATTATTGGGCCAGGTCGCCACCGCCTCCATCAGCGGTAAAGTGACGGATTTGCTCACGGAGCAGCCCGTGGATTTTGCGACGGTTTACATCCGGGGCACCATGCGGGCCGTGGAAAGCGGCAATACGGGGCGCTACCTGATTAACGTGCCGGCGGGGGAGGACTTCGTGCTGGTTTTTAGTCGCCTGGGTTACCGCGAAACGGCGGTAAACGTTGCCGCCCTGCCCGAAGGCAGCATTAAACAAATTGACGTGGCCATGGCGCCGACCGAGTCGACCCTGGAGGTCATCGTGCGCGAAAGCAAGATTGAGGAAGGCGGGATGATACGGGAACAACCCGAGGCGCTGCGTCTGCTGCCGTCCACAACGGGCAACCTGGAAAGCCTGCTGCCCCACCTGGCCCTCGGCGTCAGCAGCGGCTCCGGCGGAGAGCTGACCAGCCAGTACAACGTGCGCGGCGGGAACTACGACGAAAACCTCGTCTACGTCAATGGCTTCGAAATCTACCGTCCTCAACTCATCCGCGCCGGGCAGCAGGAAGGGCTAACCTTTGCCAATATGGATATGGTGCGCAGCCTCAGTTTCAGTTCCGGCGGCTTCGATGCGCAGTACGGGGATAAGCTCAGCTCGGTGCTCGACATCAAGTACAAGCGGCCGGACAGCCTCCGGGCGGGCCTGCAGGCGAGTTTTCTGGGGGGCTCCGCCTACCTGGAAGGCAGCTCCCGGGCCAACGCCGTAGGCCTCAAGAAATTCCGCTACCTCGTTGGAGCCCGCTACAAAACGACGCGCTACCTCCTGGGCAGCCTGGAAACAACGGGCGAATACCTGCCCAACTTTGCCGACGTCCAGACTTACCTGACGTACGACTTCAGCCCCCAGCTTCAACTCGGGCTCCTGGCCAACTACAACCGCAGCGTGTATGATTTTGACCCCGTTTCGCGGACCACCGCCTTCGGGGGATTTTTCGAAACGCTGCAACTCTTCACCAGTTTTGAAGGGGGCGAGCGGGACGATTTTTTGACCCGCATGGGTGGACTGTCGCTGACCTTCATCCCCGAACGCGAACGCAACCCACTGTTCCTTAAGCTCCTGACGTCGGCCTTCCGCAGCGACGAAAACGAGGCCATTTCCATCGGTGGGCAGTACCGGCTGGGGCAGCTGGACACCGACCTGGGCAGCAGCACTTTCGGCGAAGTCATCAATGAACTGGGCGCGGGGACGCAGCAGCAATTCGTCCGGAACTTCCTCGATATCCAGGTCTACAACGCTGAGTTGCGCGGTGGACTGGAGATGAACCAGCAGCGGGGTGACCTCAGTACCGCCCACTTTTTACAGTGGAGCCTGAAGATCCAGAACGAACGGGTAAATGACTTCATCAACGAGTGGGAGCGCCTCGATTCAGCGGGCTACAGCCTGCCCTACAACGAGGATGCCGTTGAACTCTTCTCCGTCCTGAAAACCGAAAACGAGCTCAACAGCCTGCGCTACACCGCCTTTTTACAGGATACCTGGACCTGGCGGCGCGAAGACCGGGCAGACTGGCGGATCAGCGCGGGACTCCGGGCGGCCTACTGGGATTTGAACGAGGAATTCCTCATCAGTCCCCGCGCCCAAATCCTCTTTAAACCGCTGGGGGGGACGGCCGACATTACCTACAAGCTGGCGGGTGGACTCTACGCCCAACCGCCGTTTTACCGGGAGATGCGCGGCGCGGACGGCACCGTGAATACGAACCTGCGGAGCCAGAAATCAGCCCACATCGTTGGTGGCTTTACTTCCGATTTCTACTACGGCCGGCGCAACCCTAAGAAGTTCCGCTTCATTGCCGAAGCTTACTACAAATCCTTGTGGGACCTGGTGAGTTACGAAATCGAGAACGTCCGCATCCGCTACTCTGGCCTCAACGACGCCAGCGGATACGTAGCGGGGCTGGATCTGCGGCTCAATGGGGAGTTTGTACCCGGGGCGGATTCGTGGCTCAACCTGAGTTTGTTGCAGGCCCGGGAACGCCTGCTGGGGGTGGAACACCGTGAAGTGACGGGACGGAGCGCGGAAGGGGAGACGCTGAGTGAGGTGGTTGAGTACGTGCCCCGGCCTACGGACCAGCTCTTTCAGCTGAGCCTCTTTTTCCAGGATTACCTGCGCAATAACGAGGCCTTCCGCACGCACGTCAACCTGACGGTGGGCGGCGGGCTGCCCTTCGGCATCCTGAACAACAACCGGGAATTTCGCAACACGCTGCGCTTCGATACTTACCACCGGATTGACATCGGCTTCAGCTTCCGGCTCTACGACCGGGAAAAAAGCCGCCGGGCCAGCACGCATTTCCTGCGCTTTACCCGCTCGACCTTCCTTAGCCTGGAAGTCTTCAATCTGATGCAAGTGGCCAACCAGGCGGGCAATACCTGGATCAAAACCATCGGCCAACAGCAGTACGCGGTGCCCAACCGCCTGACGGGCCGGCGCATCAACCTGCGACTGAGGGTGGACTTTTAATTGCGGCAACTGAGCATCGGCCCGACTTTAACGCCACCTTATACATCTATCCAGCGCTTCTGACGTTGTTATCTTTGCATCACTTCTCCCCTGCGGAAGTTCATCAAACTACCCCACTCATGCGTACCCTCCTTCTCTTTTGCGCCTTGCTGTTCGCTGGTCAGGCGACGCTTTCCGCCCAGAGCAACAACCTCTGGACGACCCTGGCCAAGATCACCTACGAGAAACGTTTTGATGATTTGCTGGGCTTCAAAGTAGATGTTCCGGTGTTTGCGCCGGAGATCAAAGCGCTGGAAGGCAAAGTGGTGGAGGTGACGGGCTACATCGTCCCGGTAGAAGGCTACAAGAGCCACACGGAATTTGTCTTCAGCGCCTACCCCTACAATATGTGCTTTTTCTGCGGTGGCGCTGGCCCGGAGACGGTCATGGAAGTGACCAGCAAAGCGCCAGTGAAATACAGCACCGAGCGCATCCGCCTGCGCGGTAAACTGTTGTTGAACGACGATGACATTAACCGCCTGATGTACGTGCTCATTGACGCCGAGCTCGTGACGGGCAACGGAGACAGCGCCGGGAATTGAGCAGCACACCGGTAATGCACCGGGCTTTCCTTCTCTTGAAAATGCTTTGACTTTGTTCCTCCGTTTCCCTTTTCCGTTGTCCGGAGCCTTCTTGCTCCTTCTGCTGTTGAGCGCCTGCGGGGCTGACGTACCCGATGCCGGCACCACTGAACCGGCCGCCGCCCCCGTGCCGCGCCCGGAGGCCAAACCCGTCCCCCGCTTCGTGGCCGATAGTGCCTACGCGTACGTGGCCGCCCAGGTGGCCTTCGGTCCGCGGGTAATGAATACTGCCGCCCACGACGCTGCCGGGGCCTGGCTGATCAACAAGCTGGAAAGCTTCGGAGCAGAAGTGACCCGGCAGGACTTCACCGCCACGGCCTACGACGGAACGACCCTGAAAAGTTTCAACATCATTGCCCGGTACAATCCCGACCTGACGGACCGCGTCCTGCTGGCCGCTCACTGGGATACGCGCCACGTGGCGGATAGCCCACTGGAAACTGACCCCGGGGCGGTGGTAGAAGGTGCCGACGACGGCGGCAGTGGGGTAGGGGTGCTGCTGGAAATCGCGCGGCAACTGGGAGCCTCAACGCCCTACATTGGGGTGGACATCGTCTTATTTGACGCCGAAGATTACGGAGACTCCGGCCAGCTCGATTCCTGGGGCCTGGGGGCGCAGTACTACTCCCGCAACCTCCCTCCCAATCGCCCGCGCTACGGCATCCTGCTGGATATGGTTGGGGCCAAGGACGCCCGTTTTGCGCAGGAACTGGTTTCTCTCAATAGCGCTCCGCAGATCGTCGATAAGGTATGGAACCTCGCAGAGCGGATGAACTACGGCACCTACTTTCCCAAAATCCAGGGCAAGGGGGTAACGGACGATCACTACTTCGTCAACACCATCGCCCGCATCCCGATGATTGACATCATCAACTACCGGGCCGATACCGAAACGGGTTTCGTCGCGCACTGGCATACGGGCGACGATGGCCTCGACGTGATCGATCGAAACACTTTACAGGCCGTCGGGCAGGTCGTCCTGGCCGTCGTTTACCGGGAGGCAGCGGGCACCCTGTAAGCGTGCTTCGGTAATTCTGCGGCGGAACGTATCTTCACGCCATTGCGGGGCGCGCCGTTGGTGGCCTCCGTTTACGCCATAATCACCGAGCCCGTGCGGGAAACCGAATTCATCGAGAAAAACAAGGAAAAGTGGCAGCGCTACGAGCGGGCCCTGGAGCGGGCGGACCAAGATCCCGAGCTGCTCAACCAGTTGTACGTCCATACCACGGATGACCTTTCCTTCTCGCGTACTTTCTACCCCAACCGTTCGGTGCGGGTTTATCTGAACAGCCTGGCGCAGCGCACTTTTCTCCAGATCTACCGCGGGCGGCGGGGCGAAAGCAGCCGTTTTTTCTCCTTCTGGACGGACGAACTGCCCCGCGTTGTCTTTGCCCAGCGGCGGCCGCTTGTCATTTCTTTGCTCGTTTTCAGCCTGGCGATGCTCGTTGGCGTGATCAGCTACCGGATCGACCCGGGCTTTGCGGAAACGATCATGGGCGAGCAGTACATGAACATGACCCGGGCCAACATCGATAATGGAGACCCCATGGCGGTGTACAAACAGATGGCCCCTTTCAATATGTCGTTGCGCATCACGCTCAACAATATTTTTGTGGCGCTGCTGACCTTCGTTTCGGGGGCTTTTTTTGCGGTGGGTTCAATTGTGCAACTGATCCGCAACGGAGTAATGCTGGGGGTATTCCAGTACTTCTTTTACGACCAGGGGATTTTCCGGGAAAGCTTTCTGACCATCTGGATCCACGGTGCATTGGAAATCAGCAGCATCGTCATTGCGGGCGGTGCGGGACTGGCCATGGGTAAGGGCTTGCTTTTTCCCGGTACCCTTTCCCGCTTTACGGCGTTTAAGGCTTCGGCCCGGGATGGCCTGAAAATTATGCTGGGGACGGTTCCCCTTTTCATCATCGCGGGCTTTCTGGAGGGCTACCTCACGCGGCATACGGAGTTGCCGGACGCGGTGCGGGCGCTCTTCATCCTGCTCTGCTTTGCCTTTATCCTTTGGTATTACGTGCTTTACCCGCGGCGGGTAGCCCGGCGCCCTCAACTGGAGGAGGAAGACCTGGCGCGGGGAGCCGACGCGGGCGAAGAGGCATTAGAGCTGGGGAAAGTCCGGACGGCGGGAGAAAACCTATCGCTGACTTTCAGCGTGCTGCGACGCAGTCCGGGGATGCTCTTCCGGTGGATTGGGCTTATTGCCCTGGGAACCTGCGTCCTGTCGTTCTGGTTCTACGATGCTGCCCCCGCCACCCGTTACTTTTTTGGGGGGACGCCGTGGACCAACATCATTGACGGTTCATTTTTTGCTGACTTCAGCAATTTTCACGAGCTGCTGACGACCTTTTCGCGCAACCGCGGGTTGCTGTACCTTTTCCTGGTAGCGGGGGTTTTGTACGCGCTCCAGCGACTGGCTTTTGAAGTATTCTGGCGGGCGTTGAAGACCAGGCTGCGCCCCGCTAACTGGCGCTCGGAAGCCTACCTGTACCTGGTGTCTTTGGTGTTGGCGGTGGGGCTGGCCTTCAACGGGGTGGTAGCGTCTTTCTTCGCCTTTCTCACCCTGCCTTTTGTGATGACCTGGGCTTACGCTGGTTATTCCGGCCTGGCCACGACCAAGGAGACCTTCCAGTTTGTGTACACCAACCTGAGCAGTTCGTACAGCAACTTTCTGCTCATCCTCACCATGGCCATCCCCTCGATGTGGGTGCTGGATACGGCGATCGGGGGGCTGCTCTTTGCTTTTCTGGATTGGATAGTGTACGCTGACCCCGTCACGATTGATAACTTCAATGTGATACTGCAAACTTTCAGTTACCTGGTGCTGTACGGTGTGGTGTGGGTAGTTCTATCCGTATCCCTGACGCTCAATTTCTACAGCCTGCGGGAAATCGAGAAGGCGGAAGGCCTGCTGGAGAGCATTGAAGGGGTGGGCAGCAAGCGACGCATTCTGGGCATGGAGATGGAGTAGGCCGGCGCGGACTTCCCCCTGCTGTTAAACGCCCTACCTTGCACCTGCGGCAGCGCCCAAACTTGCCCGGTAATTATCCATTTCCGCATCCAACGCCCGTGTATCTTTCTTCCCTGACGCTTACCCAGTTCAAAAATTACGGCAGCCAGCAACTGGAGCTGAGCCCGCGGCTGAACTGTTTTGTGGGCCCCAATGGCGCGGGGAAAACGAACCTGCTGGAGGCCGTTTACTACCTCTGTATGGGGAAAAGCCACACGGGCAACCCCGATCAGTACGCCATCCGCCACGGCGAAGACGGCAGCCGTCTGGAGGGCATTTTCCTGCTGGACGCCAGCGAGCGCGATAAGACGGTGGTCAAACTCCGCAAACGGCAGCGCAAGGTCATCGAACGCAACGGCACCCCTTACGATCGCCTGGCCGACCACGTTGGCCGCTACCCCGTAGTCATCATCGTGCCCGACGACAGTGCCCTGGTTCTGGAGGGCAGCGAGGTGCGGCGCCGCCTGATCGATAACAGCCTGAGCCAAACCGACCCCGCCTACCTCAACCACCTCATCCACTACAATCGCCTGCTGGCCAACCGCAATGCCCTGCTTAAGGAACTCGCCGGCCGCAGCGACACCTCGGGCCTGCTCTCCGTCTATGACCAACAACTGGAGCCCGCCGCCACCTACCTGCACCAACGCCGCCAAAGCTTCAGCGGCCCCTTCACGGAACTGCTGCTGGAAGCCTACGCGGCCATCAGCGGCGAAAAAGAGCAGGTCGAACTCCGCTACAAAAGCCAACTGGAAGAGCAATCCTGGGCCGCCCTGATGGAGGCCAACCGCGAAAAAGACCGCGTATTGCAACGCACTACGGCGGGCATCCACCGCGATGATCTGGTCTTCAGCCAAGACGGCCACCCCCTGCGCCGGGTAGCCAGCCAGGGCCAGTTGAAATCCTTCGTCCTGTCCCTCAAACTCGCCCAGTACCGCCTGCTGGAACGCGATACCCAACGCACGCCCATTTTGCTGCTCGACGATATTTTCGATAAGCTCGACCAAGACCGCGTACGCCAACTCCTCACCCTCGTGCTGGGCTCCGCCTACGGGCAGGTTTTTATCTCCGACACCGATCCCGAGCGCGTCACACAACTCATTGAGGGCAACCCAGCGCTCGATTGGCGGCGCTTTTTGGTAGCGGACGGACGCGTGACGGGATAAGGCCCCTGGATTTTTTGGGCGCGGCCGCAGGTGCTCCCCCCCAACCCCCCGAAGGGGGGAGTCTGGATTGGGAGCAAGGTGGGGCTACGGGACTCCAGTCAAAGCCCCCCGAAAAGGTAGCTAATTAAGCAGCCCTAAGCCACTAAAGCGCCGTAAATTAGCTGCGGCGGGAAAGCTCCTCCGCCACCCTCCCAACCCCGCAACGATGAAAAAAGCCCCCGATAATACCACCGCCCTGAAGGATGCCTTCATGCGCCTGCTGCGGACGAACAAGAACGAGGCGGGTTATTTCAAGGCCCGTACCCGCCTGGTGTGGGAGAAATTTTTCGGCAAGCACGTAGCCGATAACACCCGCGATCTGATGGTGCGCAACCGCAAGCTTTACGTCTACGTCTCCAACGCTCCGCTGCGCAATCAACTGCTGATGGTGCGCGAAGGCATCCGCACCCGCCTCAACGAGGAGTTTGGCGAAGAGTATTTGGAGGAGGTGGTGATAAAATAGGCGTCCAGTGTGCCCTATGCACCAGTGAACTATAAACTACCCCAGAATCGCCTCCCGGGCGGCCTTCATGGGGATGCCGATGCAGCGTTTTTCCATGTAGGTGAGCATGCGCAACATCAGGTCGTGCGTGGCAGGGTCCAGTTGGCCGAGCTCTTTAGCGAAGACGTGGTTGACGGCGGAATCCTTGACGGCTTTGATTTCCTCGGGGAGGTGCGCCAGAGCGCGTTCGAGCAGGCGCTGCCGGTAGGTGGTTTCCAGTTCACCGAGGTGCTTGTGCAAGACGCCGTGGGCGCGTTTGATTTCTTCGCGGCGGAAGCCCATGTTTTCGTCGGCTAAAACCCGCAGTTGCTCCATGCCGATGTAGTGGAAGGGGTGGGTGGCGATGGTTCTTTCGCAGACGTCGGCGGGTACGCCCAGGTCAACGACAATTTTGTCTTCGGGGGCTTCTCCGGCCAAAAGCCAGTGAAACATTTCGGGGGTAATGATGGGCTCAGCGGCGGCGGTACAGATGACCAGAATGTCAAAGCCTTTTGCGTAGCTGCCCAGGTCGCTCAGGGCGATGCCTTCACCGTGGGGGAAAGTGCTGGCCAGGGTTTCGGCGCGGCGGCGGTCGCGGTTGGCTACCGTCACATGCTGGTGCCCGGCCTGCTTGAGGAACTTGGCGACCAGCACATTGGTCTGTCCCGCCCCAATCATCAGCACCCGGCTCGCGGGGGCGGGACGGAACTTGCGCAACTGCTGCATGGAAAGGGAAACGACGGAAACGGATTTCTCGCCAATGCGGGTGTTGTTGTACACGTCTTTGGCCGCCAGGGCGGTCCGGTCGCAGATGATGCGCAGGTCGTCGCCCACCAGGTCCCAATCGCGGCACTGCTGGTAGGCATCGCGGAACTGGCCGAGAATCTGCCGCTCCCCTACGACGAGCGAATCTATCGAAGAACTGATCTCGAAAAGGTGGTAGATGGCGTTCATGCCCGTCAGGTGCTGCATTTCGGCCATGGCCGCTACCGACTCTTCGCCCAGCAAGCCTTGGCGGAAGGCAGCGTTGACCTCCCGGCTGGTAGTGAAGAGCAGGACAATCCGGTTGCAGGTAGCCAGATACAGCAACTCATCAACCTTCTGGCTTTGGCGGATGGCCGTCAGCCGGTCCCGCAAGCGCCCGCCTCCTTCAAAGGCCGCGACGATCTCCCCAATCTCCTTGAGTTTGGCGTGGCGATGGGAAAGGGTGAGTAAGTGAACGTGATTGAGCATAGAGCAGTGAACGCTGGGCGCAAAGGTAATTTGAGGGCACCCTTGATTCTGTCACGAATCGGTTATATTAAACGTTGGAACCATTTCAACGGTGCAAGGGAAAAATTATGGCAAACAAAATTATAGTGCGCAAAATATCGGAAAGGATATTTTTTATTCCGATAGCAGAATCTTTTCGGCCATTGAACACCATATAATACGGAAAGGTCGAATTGTTGTCCTGAATTTAGAATCCGTCTAAATGCACGCGCTGGCGGACAATCAGGCTGGTCCTCCAATTAAAACCCCCAAATACCAGCCAAAGAAAAGCAGCAGCATCCAGCCTTCCCAACGGGTAATTTTGCGGTTATTACTCATCACCCCGATGAGCACTGTCATCGCAATCATCAAGGGGAGGTAGATGCTGAGGATCTCCGTAGGGATCGCCAGGGGGCCGAAAAACCGCGGGATCGCCATTACCACGAAGGTATTGAAAACGTTAGAGCCAATGGCGTTGCCTACGGCGATGGAGGCCTTGCCCTTCCGGGCCGCAGCGAGGCTGACGGCCACTTCGGGTAAACTCGTGCCAATGGCTACCGCCGAAAGCGCGATCACGGTAGGCGCAATGTTCAGGATGGTGCTGATGTTGGTGATGGCCTCAATCACTCCGGTTGCGGATAAACTGACGATGGCTGCGCCAACCAACAGCAGCAGATAATCTTTCCAGGAAGCCAAGGGGCGGTCTTCTTTACTGGGCCGGTCCTGGTCTTTGAGGCTGTAGGCCAGGAAAATAGCGATGCCGCCCAGAAAGAGGAGCGACTCAAACATCGAAAGGTTCCCGTCGGATACCGCAAAATAGAGCAAAAAGGCGCTGCCCCACAGGAAGGGGATATCGATGTGCCACAGGTTATACTCCAGCTCAATGTTGTTCACCACCACGGCCGTAAGCCCCAAGACCAGGGCGATATTGGTGATGTTGGACCCTACCACGTTGCCAATTACAATCTCCGGCGTGCCATCCAAAACCGCTACGATGCTCGTGGCCAACTCCGGCAACGAAGTGCCAAAAGCCACAATCGTTACCCCAATGATGAAGGGAGAGATGCCCAGGGAAAGGCCAATGCGCTCGGCAGCCTCCACGAAGCGGTCGCTGGCCCACAACAAGGCCGCTAAACTAACGATGAAAAGGCCGATCTGTAAGAGTAAGTCCGTCATAAGTGGCGGCGAAGATAAACCATTCCACCGGTAGCAGACGGCCGGGGCAACCGTTGGCAAATTTTATCCGCCCCCCTCGTCGCTTCCCGCTGGCCCCAACGCAAAACGGCCTGACGCCCCCCACTGCGGGGAGCGTCCGGCCGTTTCCAGGAGCGGAAAAAGCCGCGCTGTTTATTTGCGCAACTGCCGCATATCGTGGATGATGTTGAGCGCCTCCTGGATATAAACGTCTTTGCTGACGCCTTTCTTGAAGTCGGTATTACGGGCGTCTTTGCTCTCGTCCACCTGAATCTCTTCCAGGTCAACGTCGAGGTTGTACACGCCGGGGATCACAACCTGGTCGTAGAGGTCTTTGTACTGCTCCGCTTCCTTCTGGTTGGCTTTTTCCAGCGCCTGGTAGGCGGCCAGCGACAGTGGGTAAGTGTTCTGGTCGCTCTGGCGCTTAACCCGCTTGGCGTTTTCCTGGATGCGCTGGAAGGTGGGGTTGAGTGCTACCCGGTTGTTGGAGCGCTCACGCAGGTCATCCATAAAGTCAATGCGGTACACATCCTGGTAGTATTCGGCGGCATCGATTTTTGACCAGGCCAGCGGCCCGGTCTGCTGGCGCTCACCCGTTTCGATCAGCGAGCGGCTGTCGGGCAAGACGATGTCGGGCACCACGCCCCGCAACTGCGTAGAGCCTCCGTCAATGCGGTAGAATTTCTGCATGGTCAGTTTGACAGTGCCCAGGGGTTTTACCTCGGCCAGGCCGGGGATGGTGCGGTCAAGGTCGATGAAGCGTTGGACGGTGCCTTTGCCAAAAGTGGAAGTACTGCCCACAATCACGGCCCGCTGGTAGTCTTGCAGGGCCGCCGCCAAAATTTCGCTGGCGGAGGCGGAGTACTGGTTGACGAGCACCACCAGAGGACCGTCGTAGTACACCTTCGGGTCGGTGTCCCGCAGCACTTCTTTCTGGCCACCCCGGCCGGCTACCTGCACGATGGGGCCCTGGGGGATGAAGAAGCCCGTCATGTCCACCACATCTTTCAGGGAGCCTCCGCCGTTGTTGCGCAAGTCGAGAATGATGCCGTCTACGTCGCGGTCTTTGAGCTTATCGAGCTCCAGTTTGATGTCTTTGGCGGAAAAATGCCCGTCTTCGTGCTCAAAGTCGGCGTAAAAGCTGGGCAGATTGATGTAGCCAATCTTTTCCCCTTCGCCCGGGCCATCGACGATGAGCGACTTGGCAAAGCGGTCGTCAATCACCACAATGTCGCGCACGATGGAAATTTCTTTGATGGTGCCGTCGGGCTTGCGGACTTTCAGGTGCACCGTGGTGCCTTTGTCGCCGCGGATGAACTGGACCACGTCTTCAACTTCCATGTCTTTGATGTCCAGAGACTCTTCTTCGTTGCCCTGGCGGACGGCGAGGATGACGTCATCTTCCTGGAGGTCTTTGCCTTTCCAGGCGGGGCCACCCACCACGATGGTGGCTACCTTGGTGTAGTTTTCGAAGGTCTGGAGCGTTGCCCCGATGCCTTCGAGGCGACCGCTGAAAGAGATGTCGAAACTCTCTTTGTCTTTCGGGCGGTAGTAGCTCGTGTGGGGGTCGAACATGGCCGTCAGGGCATTGAGGTACTGGCTGCGGCGGATGGAGATGTTGGCCTTGTGCATCCGCTCAAACCACTTGTCGTAGCGTTCGAGGGTTTTGGCGCGGACTTCCACTTCAATCTCGGCTGCGGTCGGTTTTTCCGTTAATTCCTCGTCCTGTTCGTTTTCTTCGAGCTTGTCTACGACCTGGTTCAGGACGTCGCGCTTGAGGTAATCGGCCCAATACTGGCGGAGTTCCTTGTCGGATTTAACCCAGTCCGATTTTTCGTCGCGGAGGCTGATCTCGCCGCCGCGGTTGAGGTCCATGGGCTGCGCGAGAATTTCGCGGTAGTAGCCCTGGGTTTTGTTGAGCGCGGCGGTCCAGCGCTCCTGCATGAGGTCAAAAAAGGCGTAAGAGCCTTCGTTCACCTCATCGTCGATGCGCGTTTTGTGGGGGGCGAAGGCGGCCAGGTCTTCGGCGGTGAAGAACAGGCGGGCACCGTCCATGTCATCGATGTAGTAATCGAAAACCTTCTGGCTGAACTCGTCGTCGATCGCTTTGGGCTGGTAGTGAAAACGCTGGAGATTGGCCATCATCGTTTGGATGATGACGGCGTCTTTGTTTCCGGGAGGCGTCGCTTGGGGCAGGTAGGCTGCGTAGAAAGCGGCTACGACAACAAAGAGGGCAGAAAAAAGGATGGTGCCGCGAAATTTCATACGTGCTTTTTTTGAAAGGGTAGCGGATGGATGGCCGGTTACCCAACGAAAGAAGGCTGGGGTACGGAACGAGAGAACGCAAAGACGACCATCTTTATTCGGTCTGGAGCCAGCTGCGACAAATTTAAGTTGCAGCGGCGGCTTGGCCAACCCAATCGGTAGCGGTCTTTGCAAAATCCGGATATTAAATGTTTCAGAGGGGGTTTGGGTTGTGTAAGGCGGGGAAGTCACCTGGCTTTAACGGCGTTTTAACCAGATTTTACTCCGCGCTGGACGGGCGCGGCCGCAGGTGCCGGGGCCCGGTTGAACGGCGATGAAAGGGTCTGGGGCGGGTAGTTTCGTCCGTCGCCGTACGCAAAGAGGCACGCGGGTGGGGCCTGCGGCGTAAATAGCCCGGATGAATCCTTAGCTTTGCCGGGTACCCTGCTCCGGGGAGGGGGTTCCGCTGGCCCGCCCGGCGGGGAGCAATACCCCCCTGACGTTCCATCCGCGTGGACCAGATCGCGCACATTGACCAATAGCCCCACCCGCACTAGTATGAAACACTTTCTCTGCCTTGCTCTTGTCACCTTGCTCTGCACCTGCGTCAGCGCCCAGGAAGCCCTGACCCTGGACCTGAAACGCACGGCCATTACCCGGACCGAGGCGCTCCGGACGATCAACGACGGCCTGCCCGTGACGATCTTTTTCCAGGAAGACCAGGTGCCGAAGGGGGCTATTGACCTGGACTTACGGCAGGCGACCGTCCGCGAGGCCCTCGACGCCATCCTGAAGGGCACCTTGCTGGATTTTATCGACTACCGCGAGCGCATCTTCGTGGTTGGCCCGGCCATCACCATCGGTACCGAGTTTGACGCGGCCTACTACGCCGCCGTGGCCGCCCGCACCGCCGCGCCGCCCACCCGCGAAGGGCAGGAAGGCCCCGCCTACATTGGCGCGCTGGAAACGCTGGAAACCGACGGGCTGGCCACCGTCAAAGGCCAAGTGACCGACCAGCAGAGCGGCGAAACCTTCATCGGGGCCACCATTCAGGTGGAGAACAGCACCACGGCGGCGGTGACGGACGCGGAGGGCAATTACGAACTCCGGCTCCGCCCGGGAGACTATACCCTGGTCATCAGCTACGTCGGCTTCGGCACTAACCTGCGTCCGGTACGCGTCCAGGGCAGCGGAACCTTCGATATTGCGCTCGGTGCCAGCGCTACCAACCTGACCGAAATTGTGGTTACCGAGCAGGCCGTCGATGCCAACGTCGGCCGCGTACAGGCCGGCGTACAACGCCTGGATATGGCCCAGCTCGAAAAGCTCCCCACCTTCATGGGGGAAACCGACGTGGTGAAGGCCCTGCTGCTCAACCCCGGCGTCAGCTCCATTGGCGAAGGCGCTTCGGGGTTCAACGTCCGGGGCGGTGAAATTGACCAGAACCTGCTGTTGATGGACAACGGCGCGCTCATCAACTCCAGCCACGCCCTGGGCTTTTTCAGTACCTACAACGCCGACCTGATCAAGAGCGTAGACCTGTACAAGGCCAACATTCCCGCCCGTTTCGGGGGGCGGCTGGCCTCGGTGCTCGACGTGCAAATGCGCGATGGCAATTTCGAGCGCCACCGCGTCAAAGCGGGCATCGGGCCGGTAACTGGCCGGATTATGGTGGAAGGGCCCATCGTGAAAGACCAAAGCAGCTTCATTTTCGGCGCGCGTTCCAGCTACGCCAACTGGGCCATCAAACTGGCTAGCGTAGAAGAAGTGAAGAACAGCGCAACGTTTTTCTTCGATGGCAACCTGCGGCTGACGCAGCGCATTGGCGATAAATCCACCCTCATCCTCCAGGGCTACGGCTCGCAGGATGAGTTCAATTACAACAATACTTTTGCCTTCGACTACGGCACGGTTATGGGCCAGGCCACCTGGAAGCAGATCTTTAGCGACCAGTTTTACGCCGATTTCAGCCTGGTGTACAACGATTACCAGAGCAGCCAGAGCGACCTGCGCAGCCTGACGGCCGAAGTGGTCAACAACGGCATTCGCTACCTGACGGTGAAACCCACTTTCTTTTACGAAGCCTCCAAAGACCTGCAATTGCAGGGCGGGCTGGACATCAACCAGTTCTGGGTCAACCCCGGTGATCGCAGTCCGGCCACCCCCGAATCCCTGACGCCCGGGCAGGCCCTGGAAGAAGAGCAGGGCATGGAAGCCAGCCTTTTTGCCAGTGCGGATTACACGGTCTCGAACCGCTTCAGCATTTCCGGCGGGCTGCGCTTTACCAATTACCGCTTTCTGGGGCCGGGCACGGAATTCCAGTACGAAGACGGTGTTCCGCGGCGGGGGCGGCTGACCGACTCCATCCGCTACGGTGCGGGTGAGGTCATGGCGGCCTACAACAGCCTGCAACCGCGCGTGAGCTTGCGCTTCCGCCTCAACGCCAACGCTTCCATCCGGGGGGGCTACAGCCGCACTGCCCAGTTCCTCAACCAGATTTTCGTCAGCGATTCCCCTACGCCCAGTTCGCAGTACCAGCTGAGTACGACCTACATTCCGCCTTTCCTCTCCCACAACTTTTCCCTGGGCTACTTCCTCAACCAGGAAGACAACAACATTGAGCTGGGCGCTGAAGTCTACGGCCGCCGGATCGACCAGCTCTGGGATTACCGCGACTTTGCCGAGGTGATCGTCAACCCCACCCTGGAAACGGAAATCCTGATCGGCGAAGGGCGTGCCTACGGCCTGGAGCTGAGCGCCAAGCGCAAGGTGGGGGTGCTCAATGGCCTGGTCAGCTACACTTTTTCTTCCACCCAGCGCAAGATTGCGGGCATCAACAACGGCAACTACTACAACAGCAACTTCGATAAACCCCACAATTTCGTGACCACCATCAACTGGAACCCCAACCAGCGGAACACCCTGACGGCGAACTTTACCTACCGCACCGGCCGGCCCGTAACCGCACCCGTCGGGAATTACCGCGTGGAAAACGGCCTGACCGTTCCGGTGTACAGCGACCGCAACGCCGTGCGCATCCCCGACTACCACCGCCTCGACCTGGCCTACACCCTGGGCAAAGGCTACAACAAAACGAAAAACTTCCAGACCAGTTGGACGATCTCCCTCTACAACGTCTACGGCCGCAGGAACGCCTTTTCCGTCTTTTACACCCAGGCCCCCGACCAAACCAACGTGGCCAACCAGCTGGCTGTTTTGGGCACCGTCTTTCCCGCCGTCACCTTCAACATCGAAACGCGCTAAGCGCCCAACCCCAACTCCCGATGCCCGTGCAGCACTTCCCCTTCGCCCTCCGCCACGCTTTGCCAGCTCTGTTGCTCGCCCTGGCGCTTTTTTCCTGCCTCGACGAAATTGACCTCAACCAAGGCGCCGCCCTCCCCGAGGGCATCGTCTTGCAGGGCCGCATCAACGCGGGTGCGCCCAGCGACGTGCGCATCCGCCTCGAACGCCTCTTCCGCTTCGAAAACTCCAACCGCCCGGACCAAGTCGCCAACGCCACCGTGGTGCTGGAGAACAGCGAAGGGCAGACTTTGAGCCTTCCCTTCCGCGACGGTGCCTACCGCGCTACCATCCCCGCCGGAGACCCCGACTTCCTGGTCGCGCCGGGCCTGGGCTACCGCGTACGCGTGGCCACCCGCGAGGGCGAAGCCTACGAGACCGACTTTGACGTCTTACCCGCCCCCCTCGCCCCCGACGGCGCCAGCGGAGAACCAAGCACCGTGACGCGGCTCAACGCTGCCGGTGACGAAATCATGGTCCCCGGCTTCGCGTACAACATTTCCGGGCCCATCCGCTACCCCGACGGCAGCCCCGCCTTCATCCGCTGGACCCTGGAGCAAACCTGGAAGGTGACCGACGAACCGGGAATCTTCCCCTTCAACGAAAACGACCCCAAGGTCTGCTACGTCACCCAGCCTTTTGAAGGCAACGACCTCTTCCTGCTCAACAGCCTCGACGTTCCCGCCAATCGGGTGGACAATTTTCCCCTCGCCGCCCAAGCCCGCGACTTCCGCTACGCTGAAGGCAACGTAATGACCATTTACCAGGAAGCCCTGAGCCGGGCGGCTTACGAATACTTTGATCAGGTCCGCCGCATCGCGAGTACCGAATCCAGCATCTTTGAGCCACCCGGTGGACCCATCGTCGGCAACGCCCGCGACGTGAACGGACTGACCTCCAATGTCTTCGGCTTTTTCTACGCAACCAGCCGCTCGGAAGTCCGGGTACCCATTTCTCCGGCCCAGGCGGATAACCCCGGCCGCTTCTGCCCGCTGGTCCGTTCGCCCTCGCCCAACCCCCAGCCCAACAGTTGCGACGACTGCCTGCGGATCGAGGGTTCGGAACTACCGCGCCCGGTCTGGTTCCCCTTTTAGCGCCGCCGGGGTTTAGCCCTGGCTTAAGCTGATCCGCCTACCCATCCATACCACCGTGGAAAAATATCCCGCCATGCGTTACGTCTTCTTCCTGTTTTTGCTGCTGGTTGCGGCGGCATTGCCGGCCCAGTCGGCACTCCACCTCGATCGTCCGTTCCACATTGCCGGTGAGGTCACCTGGTTCTCCGTCTACCTGCCCCAGCCCGCTCCTCCGAAGGTGCGCGTGGGGATTTATGCACCCGACGGCAGCGAGATCGACTATTTTTTCCTGGCTACCGACGCCGCCGGCCGCGCCGCTGGCCACTACCGCTGGCCCTTCGCCCTGAAAACAGGCTACTACCGCCTGGCCCTGAGTGCGCGCACCGGCGCCGCGACGACGGCCGATCTGGGCACCTTTCAGCACCCCGTCTACGAAAACAAACGCCCGGAGGCCGGGGCTTTGGTGGCCGACCCGGCTCCCGTGCCCCCGACGGCTGGTGCCCTTAAACTGACCTTAGCGGGAAACCGGGTGACGATTGACGGACTGGAAAACGGAGCCTATAGCGTCAGTGTGTTCAACGCCGATTTGCTGGGAACCAACGCCGCCACCGTCGTAGAAAGCACCACGCAGGGCAGCGGACCCTGGCGGGACACCCTCTTTTACCCCGCCCGGGCCCTGACCGCCGCTGCTGAACCTTTCCAAACCAACCTGCTGCCCGTCTTCGACCCGGCAAGGTTCGCCTTCGGCTTCGCAAAAACGGAAGCCAACGGCGACTTCTCCCTGGAATTGCCCGGCTTCGAAGGACAAAAGACGGTGCAGGCCCGGGCCCTGGAGGGGATCGATCTCCGCCCAAGCCTGTTGACCCTCCGCCTGCCCGCCCTGACCCAGGCTCCGCCGCTGACGCAAACCGTGGCCACCTACCTCGATCTCTACCGCCGCCGACAGAAAATCTACCAACTCTTCGCCACCGTCGAAACGGAACTCGAGGCCAGCCCGGCGGCCGAAAAACGCAAGTCGCTCAAGCCCAACCGCGATTTTGCCGTGCAGGACTACAAGGCCTTCCCCGATATGTACACTTTCTTTAAAGAGGTGGCCGGGGAACTGCGCGTGCGGTTGAAAAAAGAACAGTACTCCGCCCAACTTTACAACGCCCCCAACCAGCGCTTCTTCGCCGAAAACCCGCTTTACATCGTCGACGGAAAGCTTACGCGGGACGACAATTACGTCAATCGCCTCTCGCCCGCCGAGGTCAGCTACCTGGCGTTTTACTACGTGGGTGCCGAACTGCGGCGCGACTTCCCGGCCCTGGGCAACAACGGGGTCGTTCAGATCGAAACCCTGCGGCCCGCCCAGAAATTCCCCGCCGCTGATGCCGACGATCTGCTGACCGTAAAAGGCCTTCAGCCCTCGCTCGACTTTCCCGTACGCCGTCCGGCGGAGGATGACGTCCCGGCCCTTTCCCCGCTGCTGTACTGGACGACGGGCAGCGGTACCGCTTCGGCCACCTTTGAGCTTCCGGCCACCGACGATTATGGCAACTACCGCGTAGTGGTGGTGGCCCGCTCCGCCACAGGACAGCTGGTCAGCGCCAGTCATCTTTACGAAGTAATGGTTAAGTAGTGCGCCAGAAACTCTTTCTCCTTGCGCTGCTCCTGCTGCCCGCCGCCCTGCTGATTCACCTCGGGGCGGTGGTCTTCATCGATGATGAGGCCATCCGTTCTCTGGTCGCACAGGAAATGCTCTGGAGTGGCAACTTTATTTTTCCTACCCTGCACGCCGACGCTTACCTGAACAAGCCCCCGCTCTGGAACTGGGTGCTGGCCCTGAGTTTCTACCTCCACGGTGGGGCGAGTGAGTGGGCTGCACGCCTGCCTACGACGCTGGCGCTGGTGGCTTTTGCGGCCACTGCCTACCACTTCAGCCGGCAGCATTTTTCGCAGTACCTGGCCGCCGTGCACGCCCTGACGGTCATCACCTGCGGGCGCATGTTGTTTTGGGACAGCATGTTGGCCCTCATCGACGTCACTTTCAGCTTCGTGGTGTACGCCCAGGTGATGCTGCTGTACACCTACGGCCGGCGGGGGGAGTGGACCAGGGCTTTTGCCTGGAGTTACGCCCTGACGGCGGTTGGCTTCCTGCTCAAGGGCTTACCCGCTTTCGTCTTCCAGGGCATTACGCTGCTGGCGCTGCTGGCCTGGACGCGGGCGTGGAAGCAACTCCTGCGGCCCGCCCACCTGCTGAGCGGCCTGGGTTGCCTGGCCGTGCTGGGGCTTTACTACTGGCAGTACAGCTACTACGTTGATCTCCCGAAGGTCTTCGAACGGCTTTTTTTGGAAAGTGGGAAGCGGACGGCCGTCGCCCACGGCGTGGGTGACCTGGTGCAGCACCTGCTGGCTTTTCCCTTCGAGATGAGCTACCATTTTCTGCCCTGGACCCTTCTGCTGGTCTATCTCTTCCAGCGGGGTAGCTGGCGGCGGCTCAGGAAAAATGATTTTGCGGCCTTTTGCCTGGTGGTGTTTCTGGCCAATCTACCCGTGTACTGGCTTTCGCCCAACGTGTACCCCCGCTACCTTTTGATGCTCTTTCCGCTCCTGTTTGGCAGCCTTTTGCACCTGCACGTGGGCCATCAGGCGCGCCGTACGCGCACGTACCGGGCCTTGCGCTATCTGCTGCTGGGCCTGATGACGCTCTGCGCGGTGGTGATGCCCTTCGTTCCCCTTCTGGAGGCTACGCAAGGGGTACCGCTGGCCTGGGTCAAGAGTTTGACGGTGGGCGCGGCCGCAGGTGCGGTGTGCGTCGCAGCGTGGCGCAAGGAAAGTCAATTGCTCCTGCTCTTCGCCATTTTCCTGCTCTTGTTGCGGATTGGGTTCAATTTCTTCGTCTTGCCCACCCGCGCGGCCAGCAGCGAACGGGCCCTGGCAGTGCGGGAAACGGCCACCGCCGCCATGCGCGCGCACCCCCAGGATTCGGTCGCCATTTTTGCTTACACCCTCATCGAACCCGCCACTGGCTACTACCTGAGCATGGCCCGGGGCCGCGTCATTCCCCGGCAGTGGCAAGACTTTGCTCCCCAGACCTTGTACATCATCTCACCCCTCCAGTATCCCGGCGTGGAGGTGCTGCCCCAGGACAGCATCTACCTCCGGCACCTGCGCACCTACTACCCCCTGGGCACGCTCCCCAACCCACCCGCCGGACCCATCCCCCTGGAAGAACCCCTGCGCGATGGCATGGGGACGGGGCTTGGGGAGGCGTTAGTTCACTAATTCAGTAGTCGTTAGTTCACTAGTCGTTAGTTCACTAGTCAATGCAATGAACTATGAACTATGAACTACTGAACTACAAAACTCCCCCCCAGGTCCCGTACCTTTGCGGTCATGCTACTATCCGTTGTCGTTACCGTTTACAATGAGCGCGAAAACATCCGGCCCCTCATCAGCCGCATCAATGCTGCTTTGGCGGGGATGGACTACGAGATCGTTTACGTCGACGACGGCAGCACCGATGGCACCCTCCAGGAGCTGAAGTCCCTCGATGAGCCGCGATTGGTAGTCGTGGAATTCCGCAAAAACTACGGCCAAAGCCTGGCCCTGATGGCGGGCATTGACGTGGCGCGCGGCAATTACATCGCCACCATGGACGGCGACCTGCAAAATGACCCTTTGGACCTTCCGGCCATGCTCGAACTGGTCGCCCACGGCGAGTGGGACCTCGTGGTCGGTGAACGCGTCAACCGACAGGATGGGGCGCTGCTCCGCAAAATCCCCAGCCGCATTGCCAACTGGATCATCCGCAACCTGAGTGGCGTACACCTGCGCGACTACGGCTGTGCCCTGAAAGTGTTCCGGGCCGAAATCGCCAAAGACATGGGCATTTACGGGGAGCTGCACCGCTTCATCTCCGTCCTGGCCAGCCTCGAAGGTGCGCGGATTACCCAGATTCCCGTACGGCACCACGCCCGGCAATTCGGTGTCAGCAAATACGGGCTGGGGCGGACGTTTAAGGTGGTGAGCGACTTACTCCTGATGCTCTTCTTCAAGAAGTACCTCCAGAAGCCGATGCACCTCTTTGCGCAGTCGGGGCTCCTGCTCTTCAGCGTCGGGGCAGCCATTAACGTCTACCTCCTGGTGCTGAAGCTTTTTGGCAACGATGTCTGGGGTCGGCCCTTGCTGATTTTAGGCGTACTGCTGGTGTTGGCGGGCATTCAGCTCGTCACGGTCGGCATCATCGTGGAAGTGTTGATGCGGACCTACTACGAAAGCCAGAACAAGCGACCCTACCGCATCCGTGAAATCAAAAGGGGGAGCGCGGTGGTGCTGGCGGACCCTACGGCGACCGAGGCCCATCTGGAACGCCCCATCTATCCCGTTAACCCGGGGTAGGCCATGCGCTTAGCGGCCACGCCCCATTTTGCGGGTGGTCTTCTTATCGAACAAGCTGGACGACGACTTTTGCTTGGGCGTACCGTCTTTGCGCAGATCCTGACGCACGGTACTCTGGATGGCTGCGCAGCCTGATTTGCGGGCGCAACCCGTGGAAATCAGCGGGATGCCCACAAAAAGGAGGAGGGAAAAAAGGTAAACTTTGGACTGTTTCATGCGTTGGAAGGATTGCTGCGTAAGCACTAAAACGCAATTATCGTTCGTTTACGCACGAATTCCCCTGAGAAACTCATTTTTCCGGGCGAAAATGTTGCAAGGGAGTAGCTCCCGACCAATCTTTGCCGCCCTTAATCCAATTTAAATCCTGAACCAATGAATAAAGGAGATCTCGTGGCGTCCATCGCCGAAAAAGCCGGCATCACGCAGAGCCAGGCTGAAGCCGCGCTCAGCGCCACTATTGATAGCATTCAAACTGCCCTGAAGGACGGTGACACGGTCAGCCTCGTAGGCTTCGGCACCTTCTCGGTGAGCCAGCGCCCCGGCCGTGAGGGTCGTAACCCCCGCACCGGCGAAACGATCAAGATTGCTGCCAAGTCCGTCGCTAAGTTCAAGCCCGGCAAGAAGTTGACCGACAGCATCAACTAAGATTCCAGCAACCGCTGAAAATGTGCGACCTGCTCCTTACCCGGGCGGGTCGTTTTCGTTTAGGGGAAAGACGTGGCGGAAGATTTAACTTGGGCGCTGTACAGAATTTGCCTAGTTTCGGGCGGGAGGAGACGTCCTTGTGCACCGGTTTGGACCTGCTTCCGCTAAACGAACCCTGAGCTTGGACAGTGGGTTTAAGCGGTGGCTGCACATTCCAGACTCGACACGGGGCATACGTAAGCAGCTGCTCCAAGGTTTGTTCCCAGGTCCAAACCGGCAAGAGCCCCGGGTGTCTGGACCCGATAGATTGGCCAAAATTCTCCCAACGGTTAAGTCAGAACAGCTTAGCTTTGCAACTAAACTTATTCCTCCTGCGGGAGGGCACCCATAAAAAATCCCCATTCATGGCAGATATTCAGGAACTCAAGCGCATTGCCAGCCAGGTGCGGCGCGACATCATTCGCCAGGTATACCTGTGCCAAAGCGGTCACCCCGGTGGTGCGCTGGGCAATACCGATCTCTTAGTGGCGCTGTACTTTGCGGTAATGAAGCACGACCCGAAGTTCAACATGGATGCTAAGGGCGAAGACGTCTTCTTCCTCTCCAACGGGCACATCAGTCCCGTCTGGTACTCCGTACTGGCCCACGCCGGCTACTTCCCCGTAGAGGAACTGAAAACCTTCCGCGCCCTCAACTCCCGCCTGCAAGGGCACCCCACCACCCACGAGGGGCTGCCCGGCATCCGCATCGCTTCCGGCTCTTTGGGGCAGGGGGTGAGCGCCGCCTGTGGTGTGGCCCTGGCCAAGAAAATGGACGGTGATGACCGCACGGTCTTCGTACTGACCGGCGACGGCGAACAGCAGGAAGGACAAATCTGGGAGGCCGCGCTTTTTGCCCCCCACCACAAGCTGGACAACCTCGTCCTCATCATCGACGACAACGGGCAGCAGATTGACGGCCCCACCAGGGAAGTGCTCCGCATGGGTGACTTCGGCGAGAAATACGCCGCCTTTGGCTGGGACGTGATGCGCATGGACGGCAACGACCTGGAGCAAACCATCAAGACCCTGCAGGAGGCCCAGGCCAAGCGCAACGGCGTACCGACCTGCATCGTGATGAAAACCGAAATGGGCCAGGGGGTAGACTTTATGGTCGGCACCCACCACTGGCACGGCAAAGCCCCCAACCAAGACCAGGCGCAAAAAGCCCTGACCCAGTTGGAAGAAACCCTCGGAGATTTTCCCGCCGAGGGGATCTAGCCGGTCCTTGCTCCTTCTTGTCCACCGCGCAGCACCTGCGGCCGCGCCCTTTTTCCTTAACCTTTACAGAATACTACAGCGATGCTGAACCTGGATAAACTTCAATCAACGGGCAAAAAAGCCACCCGCGATGGCTTCGGCGCTGGCCTGAAAGCCGCTGGCGACGCCCACGACAACGTGGTGATGCTGACGGCCGACCTGCGCGGCTCCATGAAATCGGAAGACTTCATCAATGCCTACCCCGACCGCTTCGTGCAGTGCGGCATTTCCGAAGCCAACATGATTGGTGTTTCGGCGGGCCTGGCAACCGCCGGGAAAATCCCCATGGCCACCACCTTTGCCAACTTCGCCACCGGCCGCGTCTACGACCAGATCCGGCAGAGCGTGGCTTACAGCGATAAGAACGTCAAGATTTGCGCCAGCCACGCCGGCCTCACGCTGGGCGAAGACGGTGCTACCCACCAGATCCTGGAAGACATCGGCATGATGCGGATGCTGCCCGGCATGACGGTCATCAACCCCTGCGACTACAACCAGACCAAGGCGGCCGTAGTGGCCATTGCGGAGCACCACGGACCGGTTTACCTCCGATTCGGTCGGCCCAGCTGGCCCGTGTTCATCCCCGAAGACCAGGAATTTGTGATCGGGAAAGCCCTGCACCTGAACGCTGGCACCGATGTCTCGATCTTCGCCACCGGCCACCTCGTCTGGTACGCCATCGAAGCCGCCCGCGAACTGGCCAAGGAAGGCATCAGCGTAGACCTGATCAATATTCATACGATCAAGCCCCTGGACGAAGCAGCCGTAGTAGCCAGCGCCAAAAAGACCGGCGCGGTAGTGACCTGCGAAGAGCACAATAAGTACGGTGGGCTGGGCAGCGCCATCGCCGAATGCCTCGCCAAGCACGCCCCCACCCGCCAGGAATTTGTCGCCACCGACGACACCTTCGGCGAATCGGGCGAAGCGGAAGAGCTGCTGGAAAAATACGGACTGGGCGTCAAAGACATCATCGCCGCCGCCAAGCGGGCGCTGGGCAAAGCCTAATTGTTGGGGGGCGGCAGGATGAGGGTGGGTGCCGGACCGGAGGTTCGGAACCTGTATGAAAAGCTTGACCGAAGGTCAAGATCCAGTAAAACTCCATGCAACTCCATGCTCAACTCCAAGTAACTCCATGGGCCCAAAACCAGAATAAGGACCAATGATGGACATCCGCATCACGCTGGCGCGTAAGAAGACGGAACTGGAGCAGATCATCGCTCTGCAAAAAAGCAATCACCTTTCTGCCGTATCCGAAGGGGTGGCGCAGGAGCAAGGCTTTGTCACCGCCGTTCACACCCTCGACGTGTTGACGCGGATGAACAACGCGGCGGCCTCCGTCATTGCCAAAGACGGCACGCGTGTAGTAGGCTACGCCCTGACGATGAAGCGGGAATTTGCCGAAGACGTGCCCGCCCTGACCGAGCTGTTTGAACGCAAAGACAATGCCACTTACAACGGCGTACGGATGATTGACGCGGGCTACTTGGTAATGGGGCAGGTGTGCGTAGCGGAAGAAGCCCGGGGCCAGAAACTGGTGGACCGGATGTACCGCTACATGCGCTCCTGCTACAGCCTGCATTATCCTTACCTGGTGACGGCCATTGACGCCCGCAACCTGCGCTCGCGCCGCGTACACGAGCGGGCGGGTTTTGAGGAGCTAGACCGCTTTACCGGGGCCAGTGGTAAAGACTGGTTGCTGGTGGTGTGGAATTGGCGGGAGTGAAGGGGGGGCGAAGTGAGTTTTGCGAATTGTTAAAGTGCCCCGCTTAGCATTTTTTTTGCGTTAAATGGGTTGGTGTCCTAATTTTGAAGACATCTGATCACCAGGGGTATGGTTAGGGCAAACGCTCCAAAAACGCTCACCCCGCAAACCCTCTCGCATGCGTGCTCTTTTATGTATCCCTTTATTTTCTTTGTTCCTCTTCGCTTGTGGGGGAGCTAAAACGCTAACCTCCATCTCCTCTCAGTACGAGCCCCTTGCAACGGGTGAAGTCGAGACTTTGGTTTCCCAAGCCAACCGCGGAAGACCCGCTAGCCCAGATGATCCAAACGCCGCCTTTCAGCGCAACGCAGTGCTGGAGAGTTACCGTGGCTTTGATGAGGAACAGCAATCCCCTTTCCTCCGGATGGCAATGAAGGAAAACCAGGGAGGAGAGTTGGTGCGAACGGCCATCTTTGAGGTGCAACTGGACGAAGCAATGGATTTTCCAACCCACCTCGAAAATGTCAAGGTGGTTTTTCTGAAAAACCAATTGATTATTGACGACCTGGCGGGAAAGAAAGTCTACTATTTCCACGTAAATACCACGGGTAAAGATGAGGTGATTGCCAATTTACCCGTGACGAACGCTATTGGGATTGGTTTAGCCAAGGGTAGGGGGCTAGCGGCAGAGGACCTACACAAACGCAGCATTTAATGCGTACCCTGCGCAACGCAAGAAATGTGAGGGCGGCAACCAACAATAAGTGCAGCTGCTAATTCTTGCCGAGAAAATTTTGGGATGCCTGTGGATGATCTATCCATAGGTATTCTCGTTGGTGATCAGCGGCTATCTACCCCACGGGTTCCAGCCCCATCGCTTCGGCGGCGGCGAGCATCCGTTTTTTGGCGGCTTCGAATTCGTTGGGGATTTCGCCGTCGAGGATGGCTTCGCGGACGGCGTCTTTGCTGAGGCCTACCTGGCGGCTGGGGGGGATGCCGAAGGTTTCCATGATGAACTCGCCGGTGATGGGGGGCTGCCAGTTGCGCAGGGTGCTCAGTACAACAGGCCAAACAACCACAGCGGAATGATGCGCTGCCCGACGCTGCTTTCCACGTCCCGCACCACGAAATGGTTAGCGCCGGGGCCGATCTGTTTACTGGACTTGTTTGGTCCTCCAACCTCAAAAAGGAAATGCGTTTCCTTATCCAGCAAGGCAAAATCACCAACTTTTGGCAGGCGGATTTCCGGTGGTAAAATATGGGATTCGTAGGTGGTATGAAGCAACTGGTTTAAAAAGAAGGTTTCCCGCAATGTGCCGACCTCAACTTGACCGGGAGCAAGGGCGTGCATGAGGTTCGGATTGTTGAGGTAGATCTTATCGGGTTTGGTCAGGAAAGAGATGCCTTTTGCTTCACTGCGCAGGGTGCTGATCAGGTCCGATTGTTCTAGCAGGTGAAGGTACTGAAGGATGGTTTCCCGTGCCATGCCGAGTCGCTCCCCCAGTTTAGCGATGTTGGGGGTAAAGGGTACGGATGAGGCAATAGCGTACAGCAAGCGGCTAATTTTCTGGTAGTCCACCCGGCCCGTCTTGATTACCGCGGGGAGATCGCTATCGAGCACCAGTTGAATCATTACGTTGACGCGGCGCAGATAGCCCGCCGGGTCGGCTAACATAAAAGGATAGTACCCTTCTTGCCAGTAACGCTGCAAGAGCGGGAGGGGATGAAATCCCGTCAGGCCGAGGTGTTGTTGGACGATAGCCTGATGGTGCTGTAAAATATCCGAATAGGTGTAAGTTGGTAATTCAATGCCGTGTACTAAAATGAGGTACTCCCGAAAGGATAAGCCCGGCACCCGAAACTGAAGCGCGCGCCGGCTCAGGTCCGCTTTCTGGTCGAGGATGCGAATGGCCGCAGATCCCGTAAAGGCGATGCGCAGTTCGCCGTGGTAGAGATCGTAAGCCTGTTTAAGTTCCTGGGCCCAGGTTTGATAACCGTAGCGGTGTACCTCGTCGAGAAATAGATAGCGGCCTCCCTGTTCGACAAAGGAGACGATGAAGTCAAGCAAGCGATTTTCCTGGAAATAAAGATCCCCAAGGTCCACGTACAGGGCGGTTTCCGGCGGCAAGTCAAGCACTTTGAGCCGTTGGAGCAACAGGGTGGTTTTTCCTACACCCCGTGCGCCAAGTAGTGCCGTGAGGTTGCCTTCCCAGTCGATATTGTGGTAGAGTGGCCGGACAAAGTCCAGGCTTACCCGCCTGGCCGCAGCAGCGCTCAATAGCTTTAGTCTGTCCATTTTCAAGTCAGTTGACTTGGAAAACGTTTAGTTGTTCAAGTTGGTTGACTTGAAAAAGTGCTCGGTAGAGCTGTAATTTGCGTTGCAGTACTTCGTGCACTCAGTTTAGCCTTTGATCCCTCTCCCTCGGTCCCTCTCCAAGGGAGAGGGATGACCTTTCGAGCTAAATTTTGGCAAAGAGCAAAATTTTATTTCGCCAGGGTAGCTTTTACAACCAGTAGAGGAGGGTTTCCCCTTGGTTGTAGCAGGATAGTACACTAGAAATGACTAAACTAAGAATTGCTGTCGGTGGGTCATATTCCGGCTACTTCCGGTAGCTGGAGGGTAGGGCAGGGGCGAACCCGTTGGAACGGCTCAGCGGTAGTGGGCTTGCGTTCTTCACCACTCTGGTGCCGGGCTTGCTCTTTTTATCCGCCAACTGGTTCCAGCCCCATCGCCTCGGCGGCGGCGAGCATGCGGGTTTTGGCGGCTTCGAATTCGTTGGGGATTTCGCCGTCGAGGATGGCTTCGCGGACGGCGTCTTTGATGAGGCCTACCTGGCGGCTGGGGGGAATGCCGAAGGTTTCCATGATGTACTCGCCAGTGATGGGGGGCTGCCAGTTGCGCAGGTGATCCTGGGCTTCGATCTCGGCCATGCGCTGGCGGAGGAAATCGTAGTTTTCCCGGAAGGTTTTGACCTTGACGGGGTTGCGGCTGGTGATGTCGCTCTGGCAGAGGGTCATCAGGTCGTCAATGTCTTCGCCGGCATCGAAGAGGATGCGGCGGACGGCGGAATCGGTGATTTCTTCCTGGGTAAGGGAGATGGGCCGCTGGTGGAGGGCGACGAGCTTTTGGACGTACTTGAGTTGTTCGTTGGGCAGGCGCAGGCGGCGGAAGATGCGGGGCACCATGTTGGCTCCTACGGCGTCGTGGGCGTGGAAGGTCCAGCCCGCCACATCTTCCCAGCGTTTGGTTTTGGCCTTGCCGATGTCGTGCAGGAGGGCAGCCCAGCGGAGCCAGAGTTTATCGCTGCGTTCGGCCAGGTTATCGACCACTTTGATGGTATGGTAGAAATTGTCTTTGTGCTTGCGGCCGTTGCGGGTTTCGACGCCGTGGAGGGCGGCGAGTTCGGGCAGGACGTAGTTGAGCAAGCCCGTATCGAACATCAACCTGAGGCCGACGCTGGGTACGGGGGAGAGCAGGATCTTGTTGAGCTCGGTAGCGATGCGTTCCCAGCTGATGATCTTGAGCCGTTCGCTGTTGTCGCGGATGGAGCGGAGGGTCTTAGGATCGATTTCGAAGCCTAGTTGGGCGGCAAACCTTACGCCCCGCATCATGCGCAGCGGGTCATCGCTGAAGGTCTTGCCGGGCTCCAGCGGGGTGATGATGCGCTTGGCTTCGAGGTCTTCCAGCCCGTTGAAGGGGTCGATGATGGTGCCGTAGTCGTGCTCGTTGAGGCTGATGGCCAGGGCGTTGATGGTGAAATCGCGGCGGTTCTGGTCGTCGGCCAAGGTGCCGGATTCTACGGTGGGCTTGCGGCTGTCGGAGCGGTAGCTTTCCTTGCGGGCGCCGACGAACTCGATTTCCAGGTCGCGGTACTTCAGGGCGGCGGTGCCGAAGCGCTTGTAGACGGTGACGCGGCTGCGGGGGTGCAGGCTATCGCCTACGCGCTGGGCCAGTTCGATGCCGCTGCCTACGCAGACGATGTCGAGGTCTTTGCTCGGCCGGGCCAGCAGGCGATCACGCACGTAGCCGCCCACGACGTAGGTGGGGGAGCCCAGCGCGGCGGCGGCCTTGCTGATGACCTCAAAGATCATCCTCTCATTATCGCGGATCTGAAATATCATATCGGGGGGCGAAGATAAGGGCTGGTCAGGACTTGCCGCCTGGCCAGAAAAGCGCCCTGAGGGGGCCGAAGGTTGCATATCTACCCGGGCGGGGCCTTCTTTTTTTTCTTCCGGCGCAAGAAGTTCTGGCCGTTTCGCTCGTTAATTATTAGTTAAACAGGGGGTGGGGTAGGGGGAGTGATTTTGGCTTAAACGTTTGAATAGCAGTATTTTGCGGGCTGAATCGAAATATTAAAGTTGTGGCCCCTGAGTAACTTCGCCAGCGGGCGAACGTCTTTACCTACAGCCGGTCCGCGGGGCCGGAATTACTTTTGGACCCTAAAAAAGAACCACGTCATGCGTATCCGTACTTCCCTTTTCATCCTGCTGTTTGCCGTTTTGGGCTTCACTTCCACCCTCGGAGCCCAAAAGATTGCCTCCGTGGACATGGAGCGCATCCTCAGCAGCATCACTGAATACCAGGACGCCCAGGAGCAACTGGACCAGCTGGCCGCCAAGTGGCAGCAGGAGATCAACCAGCAGTACGACGCCATCAAAGGCATGTACAACAAGTACCAGGCGGAGCAAGTCCTGCTGAGCGAAGACCAGCGCAAGCAACGCGAAGACGAGATCATTGCCAAGGAGAAATCCGTTCGTGATATGCAGCGTGAGCGCTTTGGCCCCGAGGGGTCGCTGTTTGCGCGCCGGCAGGAACTCGTCAAGCCCATCCAGGACGCCGTTTACGAAGCCATTGAATCTTACGCCACCACCCGGGGCTACGATTTCATCTTCGACCGGGCGGGCAGCGCAGGCATCATCTTCAGCAGCCCCACCTACGATAAGACGGACGACATCCTCCGCGCCCTCAAAAACTAATCATCCCACCAACCGTCTGGCCCATCCAGACCTCTTTCTCACGCTTTAACGGGTGCTGCAATTATGTTACCTTTGCGCCCCGTATTTAAGACAACTACTCCTCAACCAACGCAAACAATGAAAAAGCTCACTCAAATCGCACTGGTAGCCGTCCTGGTTTTCGCCGCCGCTGCTACGGCTTCGGCCCAGAAGTTCGGCTACGTCAACTCCGCCGAGATCCTCTCCGAGCTGCCCGAGATGAAGGCGGCAGAGTCTAACCTGGAAGGCCTCCAGAAGCAGCTTCAGAAGCGGGGCCAGGCGATGGTCCAGACCTTCGAGGCCGACTACCTGGCCCTCCAGCAGAAAGTACAGGAAGGCACCCTGGCCCCCAAGCAGCAGCAGGAAGAAGCCGCTAAGCTGGAAGCCCGCCAAAAAGAAATTGGCGACTTCGAGCAGCAGATGGTAAAAGACCTCCAGGATAAGCGGGCCGAACTCCTCGAGCCCATCTACAAATCCGTCAACGAGGCCATCGCGGCCGTCGCTAAGGAAAAAGGCTTCCTGTTCATCTTCGACCAGCAGGTACTGCTCTACGGTGAAGAATCTGCCGACGTCAGTTCCGACGTAAAAGCCAAGCTCGGCCTCTAAACCGCCCTGCGCTGGTTGCGCCCGGCCGGGGGAAACCCCGCTGGGAAGGCGTGACTTGCCGAACCCGAAACCTCCTTCTTTTCGGTGATGCAGCCCATTCCCCGCAACTATTTTTCCGGAACCATCGGAGTCTTCGACTCCGGCATTGGCGGCCTCTCGGTCGCCAATGCTGTTTCTGGGCTATTGCCGGCGGAGTCGATGCTCTACGTGGCCGACAATGCGCGGGCGCCCTACGGGCCACAGCCTGCGGAAAATATCCTCGCTTACAGTCAGGAGATTACCCGCTTCCTGCTGGCGGCGGGGGCGAAGCTCATCGTGGTGGCCTGTAATACGGCAACGAGCATTGCCATCGACGCCCTGCGGGAAGGCTTCCCGGAGGTGCCATTCGTGGGCCTGGAGCCCGCCGTGAAGCCGGCCAGTACGGGCGAGCGGGTGGGGGTTTTGGCCACCGCCGCCACGCTGGCCAGCCCGCGCTACCACGCACTGCGGGCACGTTACCTGCCGGAGCGACCGGTGCTGGAAGATCCTTGCCTGGGGCTGGTGCCCCTTATTGAGCGGGAAGCGCCGGGCAGTTTACTGTTGCGGGACAAGTTAGAAAGCATCCTCGCGCCCATGTTGGCGGCGGGCATCGATACCCTGGTGTTGGGCTGTACGCATTACCCGATGGTGCTGGAAGACATCCAGGCCGTGTGTGGGCCCGGGGTGCGGGTGATTGACCCCTCGCCCGCTGCGGCCCGGCAGGTACAGCGCTTGCTGGTGGAGCGGGGGCTCGGCCTTCCCTTGCTCTCCCCCTTTGGGGGTCGGGGGGATGTCTTAACTCCTCCCTTCGGGGGGCCGGGGGGGAGCACCTGCGGCCGCGCCCATCACTTTTTTACCACCGGCAGCAGCCTGCCCCTGCAACGGTCGCTTTTGCGCCTGCCTGAGTTGAATGCGGGGCGGCGGGAGGTGGTGCCTTGGTTTCGCTTTGCTAATGAGTGACCGCCGTAGGCAGCAGCGTAGCTAATGCGTGAATGGGTGAATGAGTGAATGAGCTGCCGCACGCGATAGGCGAGATAGGAGAGGCAGGCGAGGCAGGCGGTGAAACAGTAGGGCAGAGTTAACCCCTTTCCCGGAGCATGAAATACTGCGAAGCAAAAGTCCCGGATGTGGGTATCCCCTCCCGAAAATTCTCGGCTGAGGGGAGAGACACCCGAAACCTGTACATTCGGGTGGGGACACCCTCAACCAGACTTTAGTGTATTCCGAAAACCCGTATCAACATGGAAGGAAAAGCATATTAAAGTAAGTCATAATGAGGTAGCGTTAGCTATCCGCCTCATCGGGCAGCAATGCGGTAGCCTGCCTCGTGCGGTAGCCATTCACTCATTCGCTCATTCACGCATTCGCTCATTCACGCATTCACCCATTCACGCATTCGCTCATTACCTTAGCCCCCATGAATGAGCAAAGACAAATGACGCTGGCGATGCTGCGCGCGACCCGGAACAACATCCTGGGCATTTACAACAGTTACGATTACGACCACCTCAACTCCATTCCGGCCGGTTTAAGCAACAACCTGCTGTGGAACGCGGGCCACGTGATGGTGACGCTGGACCTGCTCACCTACGGCCTGGCGGGGCTGCCGCTGCCCTCCGACCCGGGCCTGGTGGCGCGCTACCGCAAGGGCAGCCGCCCCGACGGGCAGGAGCCGGAGAGCGATTATGGCCTGATTGGCGAGAGTCTCCTCCACCGCGTCGATCGGCTGGAAGAAGACCTGCAAAGCCTGGATTTTTCCAACTTCAAGGTGTACACCACCAGCTTTGGTGTGACCCTGCACAACATCGACGAGGCGCTGACCTTCAACAATATGCACGAAGCGATGCACCTGGGCACTATGCTGGCCCTGCGTAAGCTCTTGTAAGCCCCACGCGGCCGAGCAATAAATCTCGCAATCCTTTCGTATCTTTGCGACGAAACAAGACTAAAAAAGACCAGGCCGCAAACGTGTGGCTGCCGCCGGTCGCAAAGCGGACCACCGGCGGGAGTAAAGAAATGCAGCAGCGCCAGCGTTGGTGTTGCCTGGTGCGGAGCTTCCCGTGCCCCATCCCTCCCCTCCTTGCCAAGGCTGTTTTGTCTGTCTCTCGCGGGCCCAATGGGTGCCGTGCGCTTCCTTTTTGTCCGGCCACTGCCGTTTTTTAAGGATGGGCGCGGCCGCAGGTGCAGGGTGAGGCATCCCCCCCCAACCCCCCGAAGGGGGGAGCCAGGGACGTCCGACCCGCCCTTCCGAAGGGGAATCCCCCCGGAAGGAGGGGAGTTCGCGAACCAACATTGAATAATTAACCAAGTCATTCTATACAACAATGGGTAACAAGACCCCAATGACGGTGCGCTTTGATCTGCCAAACGGGCGGGAAGTCACCATCGAAACCGGCAAACTGGCCACCCAGGCCGACGGTGCAGTAGTAGTAAAGTGCGGCAACACGATGTTGTTCTGCTCCGTAGTTTCTGCCCACAGCGTGCGCGAAGGGCAAGACTTCTTCCCGCTCAGCGTCGATTACCAGGAGAAATTTGCCGCCGCTGGCCGCATTCCCGGGAACTTCTTCCGCCGCGAAACCCGCCTCAACGACTACGAGATCCTCATCAGCCGCATCGTCGACCGGGCCATCCGCCCGCTCTTCCCTAAGGGCTACATGTTCGATACCCAGGTCATCATCAACCTGATTTCCCTCGACCCCGAGGTGATGCCCGACGCACTGGCCGGCCTGGCCGCCAGCGCGGCACTGATGGTTTCGGACGTGCCCTTTGCCGGCCCCATTTCCGAGTGCCGGGTGGCGCGCATCGACGGAGAGTACGTCATTAACCCCGACCGGAGTGCGCTGAAAAATGCGGACCTCGACGTCATCGTTGCTGCCGATAAGGACAACATCATGATGGTGGAAGGGGAAGCCAAAGAAGTGGACGAAGCGGCCCTGCTCGGTGCGCTGAAGGCCGGCCACGCCGCCATCAAGCCGATGTGCGAGGTGCAGCTCAAACTCCGCGAGATGGTTGGGGTTACCACCCGCCCGGTGGAGGAGCCCGAAGACCTGGAAGAAATGATTGCCTACGTCGAAGGCAAAGTCAAAGACGCCGTGATGGAAGTTTCCCGCGCTGGCCTCGATAAGAAGACCCGCAAAGATTCTTTTGGCCAGGTGAAGGAAAACTTCAAAGCCGCCGTGCTCGAAGAAAAAGGCGAAGAATGGGTGGCGGAAAACAAAGCCCGGATGTCTGCGGCCTACGACAAGATCCAGAAGAAGACCATCCGGGCCATGATGCTCAAGGAGAAGAAGCGCCTCGACGGGCGGGCTTTTGACGAGATTCGTCCCATCTGGACGGAGATCGACTACCTGCCCTCCGCCCACGGCTCGGCCATCTTCAACCGGGGCGAAACGCAGTCGCTCACCAGCCTTACGCTGGGCACGAAGACCGACCAGCAGATGGTGGACATCGCCCACGAGAACAGCTACACCGACTTCATCCTGCACTACAACTTCCCCGCCTTTTCGGTAGGGGAGTCTAAGCCCATGCGGGGTCCCGGCCGCCGCGAAGTTGGCCACGCCAACCTCGCCGCCCGTTCCATCCGGCAGGTACTGCCCGCCGAGATGACCCACACGATCCGCATCGTTTCCGACATCCTGGAATCCAACGGTTCCAGCTCCATGGCTACGGTCTGTGCGGGCTCCCTGGCCCTGATGGACGGTGGCGTGCAAATCACCCGCCCCGTTGCCGGTATTGCCATGGGCATGGTGGCCGAAGGAGGTGACATTGCCATTCTTTCCGACATCCTGGGCGACGAAGATGCCCTGGGCGATATGGACTTCAAACTGACGGGTACCGAAAAGGGAATCACCGCCTGCCAGATGGACATCAAGATCGACGGACTGCCCTACGAGCAACTCGAGCAGGCCCTGGAGCAGGCCCGCGTTGGTCGCCTCCACATCCTCGGCGAGATGAACAAAACCATTGCCAAGCCCAACCCCGATCTGAAGCCCCACGCTCCGCGGATCGTGAAGCTGATCATCGACAAGAGCTACATCGGTGCCGTCATCGGACCCGGCGGTAAGATCATCCAGGAGCTCCAGGAATTGACCAAAACGACGATCAACATCGACGAGATCGACGGCAAAGGCCACGTCTCCATTGCTTCCAGCAACAAGGAGAACATCGAAGACGCCGTTGCCCGCATCAAGAAGATCACCTTCACCCCCGAGGTGGGCGGCGTCTACACCGGAACGGTCAAAACGATTGTGCCTTACGGCGTATTCGTAGGCTTTGAGGGTGGCAAAGATGGCCTGCTCCACGTCTCAGAAATGAGCCACAGCCGCATTGACAACGTCGAGGACGTCTTCCAGGAAGGCGATGAAGTGACCTTCAAGATCGTCGACATCGACGAGCGCACCGGCAAGCTCCGCCTGAGCCGCAAAGCCATCATGCCCCGTGCTGACGGCAGCATCATGACCGACGAGGAGCTCGAGGAAGAGCGCCAAGCCAGCAAAACCCGCGAGCGCGGTGACCGTGGAGACCGCGGTGATCGCCGTGGTGGTGGCCGCGACCGTGGTGACCGCGGCGACCGTCGCAGTGGCGGCGGCGGTGGTGGTGGCCGCGATCGTGACCGTCGTGATCGGCGTGATTAATCGATCCTTACCGGCACTTCGGTGCTGTTGCTAAAAATGACAACGAGCGCTCTGGGGGATTTCCCTGGGGGGCTCGTTGTCATTTTGGGGGGGTAATTTTTGATGTATGGCTGTCTATGTTAGACTCCCAGTAAGTTGGCGTCCGACCAAAAGGATGGTATGTTAAAATTTTGTTAAAGGTAATTTTTTTTGCCACCTGATGTTTAATCTCTATTTTAGCTTTCGAGCTTCACAATACCGAGGAAGCATATTGTAATCGCGGAAATTATTTTGGTGCTTAATTTCTAAGGGGCTTGGTTGCCTTGAAGTAAAAATTGTAGTCTTTTAGATTTTCGCTATTAATTCACTAAAACTTATAAACCTGTTTTATGAAAGTTGCTAAACAATTATTGCTAGTTTTCCCTTTGCTTTTACTTACCAGTTACCTCAATGCCTACATAAGTTGTGAGTGCGGCACCCACTCTAGCGGAATCACCGCTTACACCGTGTCCGGAAGTGGTTGTTGTTCAGGCAGTGTAGTTGGGAGTGGAGTTCGACACACTTATGAGGAAAACGAAGGCGTGTGGTCAGTCACGGGGTCGACCATAGTAAGTGGGGCAGATGCGCAAAGTGATTGCTGTGACGTCGCTATTCCTCCAATAGGTCCCGATTAATTCATTCCAATGAGGGCCGTCTGATTTACTGGCACCCAATTAGAATTATTGAGAATCCCATCTCTACTAATCTCTTATACCATAAACCGAACAATTTAATATGTGATGGTTTAAATTTACTAACATTTTTTTGTTTGGCTCAATTAAAAATTCATGTTTTATGTTTAAATCTAATTTGCTTTACCTTTTCGTTGCCAGTGTGCTTGCCCTTTCCCTTTTTTCGTGCGAAAGCGAAAACTCAGTGACGGAAGGTACTGTACTTTCGGATGATATTTCTCCGGTACTGGGTTTTCCTGAGCGGATCCCCGCAGATTCCAAGCTTAACACTCTAATGATGTCGGGACAGACAGATTGGGGTGCGTACGATAAACTTTATCGAGAGGATGTTCTTGCTCAAAGTAAGGAAGTCTACTTTGATAACCTCCAATGGGCTACGATTTCTTTTTTGATGGAGAATACTGACTTTTTAGCGAGCGCTCCGACAGAAGACCAGTTATTCTACCTAACTGAAATTTCGCATCGGGACTTTGTTAATCAGCCAGGAGTGGCGGTCTCTCTACTAAAAAAGTTACAGAGTAGCGGAATAGATGGCAGTAAATTGGCAAGCGCGGCTCGTGAAATTTTGGCCAAAAACAAAAATTTTCTTACTGATGAAAATTATAAGAAGCATGAAGAATTAAATAGTGATGCGCTAAAGGAGCTCTTTGACTTTGGTTATGACCGTTGGGCCAGAGAGAAGTAACTTGACTGCTAAAAAGATTGAAGGGGCACCCGATTAGGGTGCCCTTTCGTGTTTAGAGACATGACAACTATACTCTGGTTCCCTAATTACGCTGAACAAAATACAATAGTCGAATCCATAAGTTTTGTCAAAAGTCGGAAAGTAATGTATTAGGGGCATATTTTCTTGTCCCATTTCGCTAGGACCTAGTTGATTTGAAATATATTCTGTCTAACGTTAAGTGGATTCATAATTCTCTTTTCATTATTGATGGCCATAGCGAGGACCCTGCACTGTACTTATAGTTGTTTGCGTAGCTGGACTGATTCTCTGATTCTGAAAAGGCGGGGGCTTTCACCGGGGGCTCACATCGCTCTAGCATCCTGTACTTTGCACCTGCGCCCGCGCCCAAAAAAACCTTATCTTCGTCTCATGCTGCTGCTCCGTTTGCTGTTGTTGCTCGTTGTTGGGCTGGGCCCGCTGGGGTTCTGGGCGGATGGTGACATCAACGAAACCACCCCCGGCTCCACCACCCTGGGCTACAAGCCAGGGCTCCCCAATTATACTTACGATACCTACGGAAACGGAAACCTGAGAACCGACCCCAGCCGGGGCATCACCATTACCTATAACCACCAAGACCTGCCCACCAGCATCGTGTGGGCCAATAACCAGCGGCTGGACCTCACCTACGATGCTGCGGGCACGCTCCTGAGGCGGGAAAAGAAAACGAGTTTTGGGAGCCCGGAAGAAACGCGGGATTACGTCGGGGGTATTGAATACCTGCAAAATGGCGTGGGGGCCAAAACCCTCGAATCCATCCACCACGCCGAGGGGCGCATCCGCTTCACGGGCGCGGCCCAGGAATGGCAATATGTGCTGACGGACCATCTGGGAAATACCAGAATAATGTACGCCGACCTGAACAACAACGGCATCCCCGAGGTGCCGAGCGAGATTATTCAGGAGGAGCATTATTACCCATTTGGGATGAAGATGACCGGCCCCTGGATGGGCGCGACCGCAGGTGCAAAGTCCGCCTACCAATACAACGGCATTGAGCACCTGGACGCTTTTGACCTGGACGTAAACATGGCCCTCTACCGGACGCTGGACCCGGTGGTGGGGCG
>NZ_JACSIT010000033.1 GCF_014349155.1 Neolewinella lacunae | reverse complement strand
CGCCCCACCACCGGGTCCAGCGTCCGGTAGAGGGCCATGTTTACGTCCAGGTCAAAAGCGTCCAGGTGCTCAATGCCGTTGTATTGGTAGGCGGACTTTGCACCTGCGGTCGCGCCCATCCAGGGGCCGGTCATCTTCATCCCAAATGGGTAATAATGCTCCTCCTGAATAATCTCGCTCGGCACCTCGGGGATGCCGTTGTTGTTCAGGTCGGCGTACATTATTCTGGTATTTCCCAGATGGTCCGTCAGCACATATTGCCATTCCTGGGCCGCGCCCGTGAAGCGGATGCGCCCCTCGGCGTGGTGGATGGATTCGAGGGTTTTGGCCCCCACGCCATTTTGCAGGTATTCAATACCCCCGACGTAATCCCGCGTTTCTTCCGGGCTCCCAAAACTCGTTTTCTTTTCCCGCCTCAGGAGCGTGCCCGCAGCATCGTAGGTGAGGTCCAGCCGCTGGTTATTGGCCCACACGATGCTGGTGGGCAGGTCTTGGTGGTTATAGGTAATGGTGATGCCCCGGCTGGGGTCGGTTCTCAGGTTTCCGTTTCCGTAGGTATCGTAAGTATAATTGGGGAGCCCTGGCTTGTAGCCCAGGGTGGTGGAGCCGGGGGTGGTTTCGTTGATGTCGCCATCCGCCCGGAACCCCAGCGGGCTCAGCCAAACAACGAGCAACAACAGCAAACGGAGCAGCAGCATGAGACGAAGATAAGGTTTTTTTGGGCGCGGCCGCAGGTGCAAAGTAAGAAATCTGAAGCGGTGTTTTGCGGCGAGCCTGTGTAGATACATAGGAGAGTGGCCGATGAGGAACAGCGCCAAATGTTTGCGATGTTCGATTCATTTTTATGGGAGCTAGGGCGAGACTGCCCCACGCAAACTAAGAATAAAGGCTATTCAAAAACTCATTCAACGTGTCCGATAGATAAGCGGGTTGGTATGAGTTATCGAATTCGTTTTCATGATCCCAAAAGTAAATTTTGCCAAAATCGCTTTCCCGGCAACTAATCAATACAAAATTTCCGAGGGGATCAGTGGCTATTGGTATAAGGTATTTGTTTAGCCTCCCCTCACCATTTAAATCTTGAATACATCTACTCAAGTCATAGTCATCTCCACTGTTCACAGCATGGAAGTAGTCAATCTGAGACTCAGCTTTTTCGCCATCTTCCATGAAAGAGAAGGTATCGGGACTACAACTTCCACCATTGTACTTTAAAATATGACGTACGTATTCTGACGGAAATTGTATTCCGTGATTAGTCTCAATCTGTTTGATTGCCTCAATTGAAGTATCCGGTTCAGTATCTATAAATTTCATTATCCCAATTCAAGGCGGTTACGAATGCCAGAATATTGACTGGTGTCAATCAATTTTTTGGCCTATTACCTCCAACGAATCGGGTGCCAAGTACACTTTATGCTCTAGGCTTAACTCATGTTCCCCAAAAAAAACGATAGGGTAGTCTTTTAGAAAGTCTTTATCCATGTATCCCGAAAGGGCACAAAAGTCAGTTACAATATCTTCTTCCAACTCCGCATCAACCATACTAGGCTCCCTATACACTAGTTTTAGTTTAACTCTATCGTCTACATACTCAAAGGAAGCACTTAGTAAATTGTCTGTCACGCACCCCACAAGAGCGCCGTTTAGGGTACAGATATCCACTCTGAAGTCTTTCATATTAAATTAATTATAGCTCGTCCAAACATGTGAACCGACAATTTATCAAATTCAAAATCATTAAACTGGTTTAAAGTTATACAATTGACTTGAAAATCAATATCCAAATAATACAATTCTGATTTGACGCAGTTGCTCACATGTTTTTTCAAGTCTTCATTGAAGGCGCTTTCATTTAACACAACTGCACGGATCACGACAACATCTCCTTGCAAATCAAGACTGATATGCATCACATCCTTGCTAATATTACCCAGTAAAGATCTTTGAACCGTGTAATACAAAATGCTCATCTCTGTAGCCATACTAAAAATTTGGATTGTAAGGTACGATGGAGAAGTTGGAAGTCCCCTTCACTATAAAAACATTCGTTTTTTGAGACAAAAAGCCTGCACCTACATTGTGATTATATCCCGTCACTCCATTTACCCTATAGACTGGGAACCTACTTTTCCCAGGAGTGTTGCCTAAAAATTGACCTTGCCCGTCTTTTATGGCCTCTGCAACTTTACGCGCATCGTCAATACTTTCAAAATAGCTAGCACCATCATACATCTTATGTCCCTTTATATGTCGAAACTGCTTTTGTACCGAAAAGTTGTCGAATGGACTTTTACCTCCATTCAACTGCACTGGTTCATCCAAAGTTACGCCAGAATCAACATCATCAGCAAAAGATGGATCTTTTACCATGTTGCCGCCTCCGTAAGCGCGAGAAAACCAGTGAGCCCCTACTCCGAAAGCACCCCCCAAAGCACCTCCAACCAGTCCACCCACTACAGCTCCTCGGAATCCGCCAGATATAGCATCATTTACCCAATCATCACTTGTGCCAAATACTGCCCCATTACCAAAGCCCTGTATTCCACCACCTACGGCTCCACCGATTGCACCAGAGACTGCAAAGGAACTAACCGTTGCCACAAGAGTGCCACCGACAGCTGTAGCAGGTGCCGCCAAAGTGCCCACAACCGCTGCGCCAGCACCAATAGCTGCTGCAGCACCGAGTTTACCCCAATTGACCTGCCCCCCTTGGAATATCTGATCCCGATTCTGGTAAACGTTGAATGCGGCTCCGCCAACTGCTATGGCAGCCCAGACTAGTGGCACAATGTCCCCGTCGGGGTCATTATAAACTACAGGGCTATTATTCATAGCATTGTAAGGGCTCAAGCCAGTTAGATACTCCCCCTTCGGATCCACCGACCACCACCGCCCCACCACCGGGTCCAGCGTCCGGTAGAGGGCCATGTTTACGTCCAGGTCAAAAGCGTCCAGGTGCTCAATGCCGTTGTATTGGTAGGCGGACTTTGCACCTGCGGTCGCGCCCATCCAGGGGCCGGTCATCTTCATCCCAAATGGGTAATAATGCTCCTCCTGAATAATCTCGCTCGGCACCTCGGGGATGCCGTTGTTGTTCAGGTCGGCGTACATTATTCTGGTATTTCCCAGATGGTCCGTCAGCACATATTGCCATTCCTGGGCCGCGCCCGTGAAGCGGATGCGCCCCTCGGCGTGGTGGATGGATTCGAGGGTTTTGGCCCCCACGCCATTTTGCAGGTATTCAATACCCCCGACGTAATCCCGCGTTTCTTCCGGGCTCCCAAAACTCGTTTTCTTTTCCCGCCTCAGGAGCGTGCCCGCAGCATCGTAGGTGAGGTCCAGCCGCTGGTTATTGGCCCACACGATGCTGGTGGGCAGGTCTTGGTGGTTATAGGTAATGGTGATGCCCCGGCTGGGGTCGGTTCTCAGGTTTCCGTTTCCGTAGGTATCGTAAGTATAATTGGGGAGCCCTGGCTTGTAGCCCAGGGTGGTGGAGCCGGGGGTGGTTTCGTTGATGTC
>NZ_JACSIT010000032.1 GCF_014349155.1 Neolewinella lacunae | reverse complement strand
TGTCTCCGTTGCAGAGCACGTCCGTATCAGCGATAGCAGCTTCCAGGTCGGTGGGCTCGTTGACCGTGCCCGTAGCGATTTCCGTACAGCCATTGGCGTCGGTGACCGTCACCGTGTAGGTGCCTGCGGCCAGACCCGTGGCCGTGGCCGTAGTCTGTCCGTTGCTCCACAGGTAGGAGTAGTCGGGGGTGCCGCCGGTGACAACTACCGTCAGCGTGCCGTCCGTGTCTCCGTTGCAGAGCACGTCCGTGTCAGCGATGGTAGCTTCCAGGTCCGTAGACTCTTCCACTTCGAAGGTCGCTTCGATCGTACAGTCGTTGGCGTCGGTTACCGTCACGGAGTAGATGCCGGCGGTCAGACCCGTCAGGTCTTCGGTCGTGGCACCGTTGCTCCACAGGTAGGTGTAGCCGGGGGTGCCGCCGCCGACCGTGATGTTGATCGCACCGGTAGCGTCGCCGTTGCACTCAACGTCGGTTTCAATGCCCGTCAGGGTCAGTTCCGTAGGCTCGTTGACCGTGCCCGTAGCGATTTCCGTACAGCCGTTGGCGTCGGTGACCGTTACCGTGTAGGTGCCCGCAGCCAGACCCGTGGCCGTAGCCGTCGTCTGTCCGTTGCTCCACAGGTAGGTGTAGTCGGGGGTACCACCCGTGGCCACTACCGTCAGCGTGCCGTCCGTGTCTCCGTTGCAGAGCACGTCCGCATCGGCGATGGTAGCTTCCAGGTCAGTGGGCTCGTTGACCGTGCCCGTGGCGGTTTCCGTACAGCCGTTGGCGTCGGTGACCGTCACCGTGTAGGTGCCTGCGGCCAGACC
>NZ_JACSIT010000031.1 GCF_014349155.1 Neolewinella lacunae | reverse complement strand
GGCATCTCCATTGCGACTTATCTGAACGGGGCATTTGTTGAATCTTTCACCGCCAATGACCCCTTGGTGCGGGTTACGCTGCTCAGTGGCAGCGCCGATGTTGCCTTCATCGGCTTTCCCAGTACGGCAGCCTTCAATGAGGTAAGGATTTCGGTGGGTGGACTGATTAATGCCAGTGTATTGGGCGACTTCATCGTCTACTATGCCTACGTTCGAGCAGATTCGGACGGGGATGGTGTTCCTGACTGTCTGGACAAGTGCTGCGCAGGAGATGATCAACTGGACGGTGATGGAAACGGTATTCCGGACGCCTGTGATGGAATGCCCGTTGCGGTCAACGATACCTTTGAACTTTTTGTGGAAGACCCCGTGGTATTGGACGTACTGGCCAATGACGATTTCGGTCCTGATTTACCCGGTACCAATGCCATTCGTATCGTCCTTTTGCCGGAAAATGGTGTAGCTACGGTGAATGATAATGGCACTCCTGCTGATCCCACGGATGATTTTATCGATTACCTCCCTGCGGCAGGTTATCAAGGTGTAGATTCATTACGTTACCTTATTGAAGACTCAAATGGGAGTACTGATACGGCAACGGTGAGCATCATCATACAATTGAATACTCCCCCTGATGCGGTGGACGACAGCGTAATCGGACAAGAAGATACACCTTTGGTCATCGCTGTTTTAAATAATGATACAGATCCAGACGGTCCGGACACGCTGCTGACTGTAGTGCAGGGCGTAGTCAATGGAGATCTGATGCTTAACGCCGATGGAACCTTTACCTATACTCCAGATGGAGATTTCAACGGCTTGGACAGCTTCCGTTATTCCTACTGCGATAATGGAGTTCCTAGTCTTTGCGATACCGCCACTGTGAATATTTCGATCAGTCCCATCAATGATTTGCCCCTGGCAGAGGACGATATGGCGATTACGGATGAAGGTGTTGCAACCAATATACCTGTGCTAGTCAATGACAATTTTGGGGGTGATGGACCGAGTGGAGGAGAGATCATTGTCACGATGCCTCCAGCTAATGGTGATGCGACGGTAAACAACGCTGGTACTCCCAACGACCCGACGGACGATACGGTGGACTATACGCCAGCTGTAGGGTTCAGTGGTGCTGATAGTTTCGAGTACCAAATTTGCGATGCGGACGGTGACTGCGACAGCGCGACGGTAATGGTCACCGTTAATCAGGTATGCATAATTATTGAAGCGTTCTTGTTCTTAGAGGGGGCACTGGTTAATCCTCAAACAGGAACCTATCAAACCAGCATGCGTACTACCTTGAATGATTCCAGGCTGCTTCCTGGCCAGTTTAGCGAGAATCCTTTTACGGGTGACATATACACTCCTCCCTTAGGAGCTACCGGGCAGGTTTACAATATTGCTCCCTGGAATTATCTAGGCCCGGAGGGTAATGCGTACGATTCCGGTGGAAATGCTGCGATGGCTAGTGCGAATTATCCGGTAGGTGTAGTGGATTGGGTATTGGTCTCCCTTCGTAGCAATCCGCTCAACGTAAATGAGTCGTTCTGTCGCCAGGCTGCGCTGCTGTTTAGTGACGGGCATATAGAATTAGTTAATAACTCCGGCTGCTGTAATTTAGACATGAGTCAGAGTTATTATCTGGTTGTCGAACACCGCAACCATTTGCTTGCAATGTCACACCAAGCGGTAGCAGTAGCAAATGGAGTCATTTCTTATGATTTCCGGGACAAGCAATCTTATTTAAACGACCCGTTTGGGGCAGGGAATCTGGTAGGGCAAAAAGAAGTGATCCCAGGATTTTTTGCACTATTTGCGGGTAATGGAGACCAGTCTTCACTTGGTACGGAGGATACGGACATTACGGTGGCAGACTTTTCAAAATGGTTCAATAATGGTCCTGAGTCCCAGGAGTATAATTTGGTGGACTACAATATGGATGGGGACATCAGTTCTCTCGACTTTGAACTGTGGCTGTCTAACTCCCCCCTTAATTCCACCGTGCCAAGAGACTAGGAGCATGTTTAAATTTCCGCATGCTCTAAATACATTTCCTGGATGAGAAAATCACATTCTTATCTAAACACATTGCAAACTAGTAGACATTCACCAGTGAGGATCTTCTTAAGGCCTCAAAAAACATTCAAATATGAACAGGATTTTATTCACTTTAATGACTTTAGCATGGCTTATTCCCTTAAGTGGACAGGTAAGGACGCTCACCTGGAGTGTTGGTGATGTTCAAGTCGCTTGCGGAACCCCGCGCCAGATTTGTTACCCCATCACGGTTGCTATCGACGATCCGTCGGATAGCCCAGCACTGGCAACAAGCACGATTCGTTTCTACTATGACGCGGGATACCTCAGTAACTTAAATGTTGCCAATGTGCAGAATGGCTACACCATCAGCGGATTGAATCAAAGCAACGATGTATTCGGTGATGTATTCAACTTCACTGGTGGCGGCGGTCGGTACGTACAGTTCAATTTGTTGTCGAATGACAACAATTTGATCGGTCTTTCCACCCTGCCTGTTCGGATTGCTGATTTCTGTTTTACCGTAGAGCCCACCGCCACTTTCCCTCTTTGTGCACCCATTGTGTTTGATAATAATCATTGTGGTGCCGGACAGGGAATAGACGCTGATGATGGTTACCAGGACAACAATGCTGGCATTGTGGGCTTGATTTACTTCAATGGAGTCACGAACAATGCTATCCTTGTAGATGATGAGGTCATCAATTATCTTTGGACAGCCAATCCCGCATTTGATTGCAACCTTGATATGCTAACAGACAATGTTGGAATGACGGTGGGCACGGATTGCATTGAAGATGTGTGTAATGCCAATATTGGCCTCGTCAAAACTTCTGTCCTCGATTCTGATAACGGAATAATTACTTACACTTACACCGTTACGAACACTGGACCTGCAACACTTTATGACATAGAAGTAACGGAAGAAGGAGGTACCTTTAGTGGTTCTGGAGCACCTCCAACGCCTGTTTATTTAAGTGGAGGTGCCGATCTGGATGGCGATGGAGACGCGTTCGATTTGTCACCTGGTGCTGTTTTGGTTTTTACGGCCACCTATACAATATCTCAAATAGATATTGACGCAGGCTCTGTTACCAACCAGGCACTTGGAGCAGGGTTTTTACTGGGTAGCCCAGATCCGGTGACCGATCTTTCTGATGAATCAAGCCCGCTAGACGGAGAAGATGATCCAACGGAGACCCCCATTCCACAAACGCCCGACCTGGGACTGATCAAGATGAGCAGCTACGATGCCGTCACGGGGGTAATCACGTACACTTACACGGCGACCAACACGGGCAACGTCACTTTGGACGACATCACGGTCACGGAGCAAGCCATTGACTTTACGGGGACGGGCACGCTCCCGGTACCGACATACGTGAGCGGCGGAGCCGATCTGGACGGCGATGGCGACGCATTGGACCTCGCGCCGGGTACGAGCATGGTATTCACCGCCACGTACACGGTGACGCAAGCCGACATCGACGCAGGCGGGGTATCTAACCAGGCCTTAGGAACGGGAACGGACCCCAACGACATGCCGGTGACGGATGAATCGGATGACGACAGCAACGTGGAAGATGATCCCACGGAGACGCCGGTTCAGCAGACGCCCGACCTGGGACTGATCAAGATGAGCAGCTACGACGCCGTCACGGGGGTAATTACGTACACCTACACGGCGACGAATACGGGCAACGTCACTTTGGACGACATCAC
>NZ_JACSIT010000030.1 GCF_014349155.1 Neolewinella lacunae | reverse complement strand
GGGGCCGTCTAAAAAGTCAGCCCCAAAGCTGTGGGGTGCGCCACGGTGGCTGTGCTGGTTGCGTTCTGACACATTTAAGAAAAAATATGTGTTCCTTTTTTGGGCCTCCCCACATGCTGGGTGGGCCTTCAGGGAGTTAAAAATGCCGTCTAGACGGATTTTTGGGCCGTTTTAGGTCATTTGGGCCCTTTGTACGACCGGAGTAAGCAGACTACGCCCTTGCTCAATCGATAATTTATGTAATCGACGAAGATTTGTGGCTATCGAAAGGAGGCCCATCTCAATGTTAACCCCCGTAAGTCCCTTTAGTGTAAACCGACGTCTTCCCAGATTGGCCTTCAAGTTGCCAAAGAAGCCCTCGACTTCTGCGTTACGGCGCAGGCACTTTGCTCTACCCTCTTTCGTGCTCAGACGAGCTCGGGCTTGCTGGCGATAGCTTTGACCTTTGTGGCTAATGGTTACCACTCGGTTGCCGTCTTGTTTATGACACATCCCGCGCAAGGGGCAGCCTATGCAATTGACGGCTTTGTACTTACTTGTTTCACGGATATACCCACTTGCTGTTTTCTCCTCTCCCTCTCCACAATACGTCATATGCTGACCCATGGGGCATATCAGCACATTTTGCTCTTCGTTATAGTATAACTGGCTTGGCGCAAATGGCGCTTTAAGTACTCCTTGCTCTTCCTTGTAATAGCCCGGGTATTTGAGGTAGGCTTCTATCTCCTTGCCCTCACAATAGCGATAGGCCTCTTCGTTGCCATACCCCGCATCGGCTGTAATGGCCTTGGGCAAGTTCAATCCGATTTGGCTTAAGATCGATTCGGTGTCTTCAAGATGAGGAATGAGGCAGGCCGCATCAGAAGGCGTCTGGTGCATTGTCCAGTTTACAACAAAGTGGTTTTCCGTTCCCACTTGAGCATTGTAGCCGGGTTTTAGCTCCCCGTTGCCCAAGTGGTCGTCTTTGGGCCTCATGAACGTAGCACCATGATCCGTTTTAGAGTAAGACGACCGATCTCCCAGTAATTCTTGCTGGCGCTCATATTCCTGGAGTTTGGGCAAGGACTTGCTCTCCAGGTTTTTCAGTTTTGTCTTTGCCTTTTTGACCTCTTTGGCTTCCTCCTTGGTGCTGGGGGACTGACTTTCTAAGGCTTTGTTGAGTCGATCAATCGTTTCTTGGACTGCTGCACTGTCGCTGAGTTTGTCCCCTTGATCATCCCCATCGGCAGCTTGCTCATCCTCTTTATCCGCTTTTTCACATAAAGCGTCAATCTGAGAAACGATCATCCCTATCTGGTCTAGCACCGACTTCTTGTAACGCTCAACGTTTGACTTCCAAACGAAGGTGTACCGGCCAGCTACTGACTCCAGTATAGTGCCATCTAAAAAGTAATCATCCAGCTTGACATAGCCTTGTTCATGTAAAGTCAACAAAACGTGGGCAAACACTTCCTTTACCCGGCCACCCATGCGGTGCTTGCGAAAGTTATTGATCGTATTGTGATCGGGAGTGGACATCCCACTTAGCCACATGTAGCACACGTTCTCATAGCAAGCCTTCTCAATCGAACGAGATGAGTACACCCGATCAGAATAGGCATAAACCAACACCTTAAGCAGCATCCGAGGAGAGTACGCGCTACTGCCACCTCCTAAATAGGTGCTTAGGATCGAATCAATGTTCATCCCATCTATAATCTGGCTGATCAGCCGCGCCTTATGATGAGGCGGTACCATGTCGGCAAGATGTGGAGGGAATAGCAAGCCTTGGTTCTGGAGGTCAGGCTTGAAAACTGCTCTTTTTGTGCTCATCGGCTACGGGGATGGGAACAGCCTCAAAATACTACTTTTTCGTATTTTGTACCAGAATGCCCCCCTAGTAGACTTTTTAGACGGCCCCGAACCTCAATAACCCCGGATGGAGGATGCGAAGCATCCGTAATCCGGGGTACTCCCACGAAAGTAAGGGAGTAAGGGGGGAAAGGAGTAAAGGGAATCGGCTGACCATCCTCCCATGAGCCATCAGAACCGCACATTCATCAAACCACAGATGTCCTTGGCTTCGCGGAGGGTTTCCTGGGCGCGCTTGCGGATGTCGGCACTCGACTGCTTGATCTGGTCTTTGACGGCCTTGCGGTCTTTTTTCAGTTCGGCGAGGTTTTCGCGGATCTCGCGCGAGATGGCAATGAGGCTGTCGGCAACGGCTTCTTTGAGGTCGGCGTACTGCAAAGCCCCTGCTTCGTAATCGGCCAGCAGGGAGGCGTGGGCCTCGGCGTTCCCACTGGCGTCGAGCAGGGAAAAGAGGTTGCTGACCCCGGCGGACATTGCACCTGCGTCCGCGCCCCCGGCATCGGTCACGGCGCTGCGGACTTGCTTGCGGATGCGGTTATCGTCGGCAAACACGTCGATGTTGTGTTTATCGCCCAGGCTGGCGCTCATCTTGCGGGTGGGGTCGGCGGTGCTCATCACCTTGGGGACCTTGGTGTAAAGCCCCTCGGGGGTGGGGAAGAATTCCCGGCCCGCGAAGTTGTTGAAGCGCTGGGCGATGTTGCGCGTCAGCTCCAGGTGCTGCTCCTGGTCTTTGCCCACGGGTACGTAGTGGGCGCGGTAAATCAGGATGTCGGCCGCCTGCAAAACGGGGTAGGTGAACAGGCCCGCAGAGATGAAACCCTCGCTGCCGCTTTCCTCGTTCTGCTGGCTTTTGTCCTTAAACTGCGTCATCCGCGAAAGCATCCCGTAGCCCGTGAAACAGTTGAGGATCCAGTTCAGCTCCACGTGCTCGGGTACGAGGCTTTGGATGAAAATGTTCTCCGCCTTGATGCCGCAGGCCAGTAAATTGAAGCACAACTCCCAGCTGTTTTCGGCCAGGGCTTTGGCCGTAAAGGGCATCGTCATGGCGTGGTAATTCACCACCATGTAGAGGCAGTCGTATTCTTCCTGCAGGCGTTTCCAGTTCTCCACGGCCCCGAAATAGCGTCCGAAATGGAGTTTGCCGGTAGGCTGGATGCCGGAAAGGATCGTCTTGTTTTGGCTCATGGCGCGAAGATATGCTGGTTTAAGCGGTGGGAGGAATAATGGGGGAGGAAAGTAATGGTTGCCGGTTTGGGGGCGTCAACACCCCATGACCGGGTTTTCGTTGCAGTTAGGGAAATCTTAAAGCGCCGCAACAGGCCAATACTTACGTTAAAATCGGCTTAAAGCGACCGCTTGGTCGGGGTAAATCAAGGCCAGGCCCCGATCTTGGGTGGACGCAAAAAGCTCCCCAAATGAAAAACCCCTTCCAGCTTTTACTCCTGCTTCTGCCCCTCTTATCCGCCTGCTCCATCGAAGACCGCATCGAGCGCCGCGAAGACCGCCTGCTGGGTACCTGGGTGATTGAAAGAGCCTCCTTCGACGGCGATGGCTCCCTTTTTAACAACAACGTGACCGACGAATTCCGCAACGACCGCATCACCTTTTTGCGCGGAGGAACGGTGGAATACGTAACGGGAGACGGCCGCTTTTTCGTCGGCACCTGGTACATCGATGCCATTCGGGATCTTCAGGACGACGTGGAGTTTACCCTCGATGCCGACTTCTTCGACGGCAACGGTTTTTTGGCCTTCCGCTGGCTGGGGACGATCACCAAACTGACCAAAAACAACTTCAACCTCAACGTCTCCGAAGTCGACGGCACCCTGCGATTGCGCTGGGATAAGCTCTAAGCGTGGGCAAACTACTGCTGCTGCGCCTCCTGGATTTGCCGGACGATGGAGTCCTTGCCCTTTTTTTCGACGGTGCTGACCAGGTCGTTGATCCAGTCTTCGGGGATTTCCTTGATGGCCGCTTTGAGCTTCTCGCCCCAGGCGTTGCCGAAGTAGGCCGTTTCACTTTCTTCAAATCGGGCCTCGTGCATGAAGCCCGTGTCTTTGTGGTAGATGACCATGTCTACGGGGTAACCGACGTCGTTGGCACTCACGCGGGTGCTGTCGAAAGACAAAAAGCCCGTCTTGATGGCGAAATTCAGGGAGGAATTGTAGGTGAGTGTCCGTTTCAAAATCGGGGTACCGTAGCCGGAATTGCCGATGATGGTGAAGGGCGTTGCTTCGCCGATCTCGATCCAGTTGCCTTCGGGATAGAGGAGGTAGAGTTTGTGGTCTTTGTCCTTTTCGAGTTGCCCCCCGACGATGGTGAAGAGGTTGAAAGAGATGCCCGATTCGGCCAGCGAAGCCTTGTCTTCCTTTGCTACCCGCCGCAGTTGCTCGCCAAAGGCATTGACGGCCTTGTACATCTTATCGAAGTGGTTGCCCTCGCTTTCCAACACTTCCTCAAAGTAGGTCACGGCTTTATCGCGGACGGAGCGCAGGCCGCTCGTCATCAAAAAGATGTTGTTGTGGCCTTGCTTGTGGATGGAAATTTTCTTGGCTGAGGTCGTCTCACTACCGGAAGTGATGCGGGTATCGGCGATGGCAACGAGGCCTTTTTTAACGCGGATGCCGAGGCAGTAGGTCATGGGGCGGGAAAATACTGGTGAACAGAAGTGGGAAATAGGAACGTGGTCTCGCAAAGATACGCGAGTTCTAAGAGCAGAGGGAGGTCTGGTAGCGCGGACCAGGGCTTATTCACTTTCCCCGAAGTAACGTGCCTGGATGGCGTCGTGGAGGGCGTAGACGGAATCGAGGGCTTTGGAAAGCTGGCCCACCAGGTCGTCTTCCACCTCGGCGTACTCCAGATAGCGGAAGTAGTGGAAGAGCTTGCCCGCCTGAAACAGGACGGGGTTTTTCTCCGGCGCGTTGCCGTCCAGGCGTTCGATCAGGGTGGTCACCGCGCGCAGGTTGTAGGTGGCTGAGCGGGCAAACTGGGGGTGGGCCACCAGGAAGTCGACCGTAGTTTGCGGAGACAGGGGCTGGTGGTAAATCTGCTGGTGCAGGTCAAAACCCTCCAGGATTTTCAGGATCACCGTCCCCTGGTACTGCCGCAGGATGGGGTTGTCGCCCCGGGCGTTCATCTCCTCGATGTCGTAGAGCTTGCTCAGCAAGATCCGCAATAACTGCACGGCCCGCTCCAGGTGGATGCCCAGTTTCATCAGCGTCCAGGTTTCGTCCTGCAACAAGGTATCGTCGAGCCGCGAACGAATGATCGCACAACAGCGGCCCACCTCGCTGGTAAACTCGTGGAGGCCGTGGGTGACGAAAAAGTCCGGACTGAAATTATTGCAGTAGAGGTAGAAAGCGTTGATGCTTTCCCACAGCTCCGTGGAAATGACGTGGCGCAGCGCCCGGGCGTTTTCCCGTGCCAGGCGCACGGTGGAGCGGATCGACGAAGGCTCTTCGTAAGACATGCCCACGGAGCGGAGCACCTCGGCTTCGCTCAGGGTTTTTTCCGGGTCATTGTCGCCCTTGTACATGCGCTCGATGCTGCGCAGGGTAAAGGCGCGGCTGTCTTGCATGGGGATGTCCTGCATCGAAAAGTACTGTACCCGCAGGTAGCGGGCCAGGTGTTCGGAACGTTCCAGGTAGCGGCCCGTCCAGTAGAGGGAGTTGGCAATTCGGGTAAGCATCAGTGGTCGGTTGGGGAGGAACTGGAAAATGGGCCTTGGTACTGGCTTTGGGATTGGCTGGGGGCTGCGGACCCATCGGCCACCACCCAGGTGTCTTTCGAGCCTCCGCCCTGGGAGGAATTGACGATCAGGCTGCCCGCCTTGAGTGCAACCCTGGTCAGGCCGCCCTTGAGCACCTGGCTACGGAATTGCCCCAGCAGGGTGAAGGTCCGCAGGTCAATGTGCCGGGGCGCAAAAGTTCCGGCCTCGTCGATGAAGGTAGCGTGGGTGCTCAGCATGATTTTGGGCTGGGCGATGTAGTTGCGCGGGTCGGCTTTGATCTGGGTGGCCACGGCGTCTAGCTCGGCGCGACTCAGGCGGTCGCAAATCGTCACGCCGTAGCCGCCCGACATATCCACGGGCTTTACCACCAGTTCCCCCAGGTGCTCCAGTACGTAGGCCAGGTCTTCGGGACGGTCGCAGATGTAGGTTTTTACGTTTTCAATGATGGGCTCCTGCTGGAGGTAGTAGCGGATCATGTCGGGGACGTACGAGCAAATGGCCTTGTCATCGGCAATCCCCGTTCCCGGTGCATTGACGATGGTGACGTTGCCCTTCAGGTAGGCCCCGATGAGGCCAGCCACGCCCAGCATGCTGTCTTTGCGGAACACCTGGGGGTCGAGAAAGGCATCGTCGATGCGGCGGTAAATGACGTCAACCCGCAGCGGACCCCGCGTCGTTTTCAAATACACCAGGTCGTTGTTGACGAACAGGTCTGCTCCCTGCACCAAATCGATGCCCATCAACTGGGCCAGCAGGCTGTGCTCGTAGTAGGCCGAGTTGTACTGCCCGGGGGTGAGGAGGACGCAGCGGGGCACTTCCGCCGATTGGGGCGACACCGACTGCAGGGTTTCCAGCAGCATATTGGGGTAGGCGCTGACGTCTTCCACCATCGTGCGGTTGAACATTTCGTACATCGTGCGGCGCATCACCTGCCGGTTGGAGAGGACGTAGCTGACACCCGACGGGCTGCGCAGGTTGTCTTCCAAAACGTAGAAATTGCCGTCGGTGTGCCGCACCAGGTCCGTCCCGCAAATGTGGGTATAGATATTCCCAACGGGCGAGAAGCCCTCCATTTGCTTCACGTAGTGGGCCGAGGAGTGGATCAGGGCGGCGGGCACGACCCGGTCTTTGAGGATTTTGCCCTCGCTGTAGACGTCGGCCAAAAACAGGTTCAGCGCTTCGTTGCGTTGTTTGAGGCCGTTTTCCAGTTTTTGCCATTCTGCGGCGGCGATCACGCGGGGGAACAGATCGAAGGGAAATACTTTTTCCGTTCCGCCGCCGTCTTCTGTGTACACCGCGTAGGTGATGCCCTGGTTGAGAAAAGACAGCTTGGCCATCTGGTTGAGCCGTTCGAACTCCGCTTGTTGCAGGGCTCCGAACTCTTCCGAGATGCGGTCGTAAGCGGCGTAGGCCCCGGGAAACTCGGAGAAAGCTTCGTCGAGGGTGCCCGGTGAAACGGTGTAGTTGGCGAAAAGCCCGGCGTGTTTTTTCATGTGGGTAAGTTAAAAAGTGAAAGTGCAGGTCTGCTGATCAACGCTAAGCCGAGTGTCATTTGCCATCAGAAGGGGCGCAGGGGCGGTCTGCGCAGGTGCTATCGATTTCCAAATAAATCAAATATTCGCGATACAAGGGTGTCTTTGGCGGTAAATATGTGTTTACCTTGGCAATTAAGTAGCATTTTGCCCCCCACCAATGAAAATTTTCTAATGCCCATCCGCGTCGCCATCCGCCACCATACCAGCTACCACTACGATCGTGCGGTAAAACTCTCGCCCCAGATCATTCGCCTGCGGCCCGCGCCGCACGCCCGCAACCCCATCGTGGGCTACAGCCTCAACATCCGGCCGGCCAACCATTTCATTAACTGGCAGCAGGATCCCTTCGGGAATTACCAGGCCCGCGTGGTGATCCCCGAGCCCACCCGTGAGCTGAGCATTGACGTGGAGGTGATTACGGATCTGGTGACGATCAACCCCTTCGACTTCTTCCTGGAGGACTACGCCGAGCACTTTCCGTTTGCCTACGAAGAGCAGTTGCGGGCGGAACTGGCACCCTACCTGCACATCAGCGAAACCGGGCCCTTATTGAAGGCATATCTGGCGCTGCCGCAGGTGCAAGGCGCGTTGGGCCGGCGAACGGTTGACTTTCTGGTGGCCGTCAACCAGGCGCTGGCCAAAGACATCCACTACAACATCCGCATGGAGCCGGGCGTGCAGGCCTGCGAAGTCACGCTGGAGCGCCGCAACGGCTCCTGCCGGGATACGGCCTGGCTGCTCGTCCAGATGCTCCGCCACCTCGGCCTCGCCGCCCGCTTCGTCTCCGGCTACCTGGTGCAGTTGACGCCCGACGAAAAGGTACTCGACGGCCCCAACGGACCCGAGGCCGACTTCACCGACCTCCACGCCTGGGCGGAGGTCTACCTGCCCGGCGCGGGCTGGGTGGGTCTCGACGCCACCAGCGGTCTCTTCGCCGGCGAAGGCCACATCCCCCTGGCCGCCACGCCCGAGCCGGCCAGCGCCGCACCCCTCTCCGGCTACTCCGAACCAGCCGAGGTGACCTTCGAATTCGCCAACGTCGTCGAACGCATCCACGAAACGCCGCGGGTAACGAAGCCCTACAGCGAACACCAATTTGCGGAACTCCTGGCCCTGGGCGACCGAGTCGAGCAGGCCTTGCAGGCGGGAGACGTCCGCCTGACCATGGGCGGAGAGCCCACCTTTGTCTCGGAGGCCGACATGGAATCCCCCCAGTGGAACGAGGCGGCCGACGGCGAAGACAAGCGCCGCCTGGCCTACGACCTGGCCACCCGACTCTGGAAAGACTTCGCCCCCGGCGGCTTCCTCCACCAGGGCCAGGGCAAATGGTACCCCGGTGAGCCCATCCCCCGCTGGCAGTACGCCATCTACTGGCGCACCGACGGCGAAATCCTCTGGCAAAACCCCGCCCTGCTGGCCAACCCCACCCAAAAGGGCGATGCCGACCACACCCACGCCGCCGCCTTCGGTACCGCGCTGGCCCGAAACCTGGCGCTGGACCCCAACCACCTGCGGCCCGCCTACGAAGACACCTTCTACTTCCTCTGGGAAACGGGCAACCTCCCCTTCAACGTCGATCCCCGCCGCATCAACCCCGCCGATAAGCTCGAACGTCAGACGCTCGCCCAACTCCTGGAAGTGGGCCTCGACAAGCCCAAGGGCTACGTCCTGCCCCTCGGCTACGACCTCGACGCCGACCAGTGGATCAGCAGCCCCTGGGAATTCCGGCGGGAACACCTCTTCCTGCTGCCGGGCAACTCCGGCATGGGCTTCCGCCTGCCGCTCGATCGCCTGCCCGAGTTTGTGACCCAGCCGGCCGAGGTCGTCGTGCCCGCCAGCCCCATGGAAGACCTGCCGCCACTGCCCGGCCTGACTTCCCCCGCTCCCCAGGACTTTCCCAGCACCCGCGTCCGCGCCCCCTACGAAAAATCAGCTGACGCAACGGCCAGCCGCCCCCGGAACGTCCGCACCGCCCTCTGCCTGGAGCCGCGCGACGGCAACCTCTACCTGTTCCTGCCGCCGCTGGAAGACAACGGGGCCTACGTCCGCCTCCTGCAAGCCATCGAACGTACCGCCGCCGAGCTGCAACGGCCCGTCATCATCGAAGGCTACCACCCCGCGCCCGATCCCCGCCTGACCAAACTCGTGGTGGCCCCCGACCCCGGCGTCGTGGAGGTGAACGTGCACCCGGCGACGAACTGGCGCGACATCGTGGCGACCTACACTACGCTCTTCGCCCGGGCCCAGGAAAGCCGACTGGGCACCAACAAATTCATGATCGACGGCCGCCACACCGGCACCGGCGGCGGCAATCACATCACCCTCGGAGGCACCACACCCGCCAACAGCCCCCTGCTGCGCCGCCCCGATCTGCTGCGGAGTTTCATCAACTTCTGGCAAAACCACCCCGGACTTTCCTACCTCTTTTCCTCGGCCTTCATTGGCCCGACGAGCCAGGCACCGCGGGTGGACGAAGGCCGGCAAGACCAACTCTACGAACTCGAAATCGCTTTTGCGGAGCTCGACCGCCACCCCAACCCGCCGCACTGGCTGGTCGACCGCGTCTTTCGGAACCTGCTCATCGACGTGACGGGCAATACCCACCGTGCCGAGTTCTGCATCGATAAGTTGTACAGTCCCGACAGCCCCACGGGTCGCCTCGGCATCCTGGAAATGCGGGGCTTCGATATGCCGCCGCACCGCGATATGTGCCTGGCCCAACTGCTGCTGATCCGGGCCCTCTGCGCGGCCTTCTGGGCCAAACCCTACCGCCGGCCGCTGGTGCGCTGGGGCAGCGACCTCCACGACAAATTTTTGCTCCACCACTACGTCCGCGAAGACCTTCTTGAGGTGCTCTGGTACCTGCGCGAGGCGGGTTTTGACTTCAAAATGGAGTGGTTGGAACCCTTCCTGGAATTCCGCTTTCCCGTCTTGGGGCACCTGCGCCTGCAAGGGATGGCACTCGAAGTGCGCAGCGCCATCGAGCCCTGGCACGTCCTGGGCGAAGAACTGGGCAGTGCGGGAACGGCCCGCTACGTCGATTCTTCGGCCGAGCGTATCCAGGTGCGGATGACGGGGCTTAACCCCGACCGCTACGCCCTGCTCTGCAACCAAACGGTCGTTCCGCTCGATCCCACCGGCGTGCAGGGCGAGTACGTGGCGGGCATCCGCTACAAGGCCTGGAACCCGCCCTCGGCGCTGCACCCCACCATTGAACCCGATGTGCCGCTGACTTTCGACGTCTACGACCAGTGGAACGAACGCAGCATTGGCGGCTGCACTTACCACGTGGTGCACCCCGGTGGCCGGAGCTACGATACTTTCCCGATTAACTCGCTGGAAGCGGAAAGCCGCCGCGTCAACCGCTTTTGGGCCTACAACCACTCGCCCCGCACCACTGAGCAGATCATCGACCCCGCCGGCAGTGCGGCGACTACCACGAGCCGGTACTTAGCGACGAATTACAGTCCGCCGCCCGCCATCGAGGTGCGCCGCCTGGAACCGAAGCGGGAATTTGCCAAGACGCTGGATTTGCGCTGGGCGGAGAAGCGCTGAGCTGAGGCACCCTTCACCGAAGGATGAATGCGCTTAATCAAAAATCTTCAGCAACTCTTCGGTGGCGTTTTGCAGAGGGGTGGGGTCGGCATTGAACTGATTGAGGACCTTCACGCCGTTGTAGTAGGTAAACAGGAGGTTGGCCAGGGCGGGCAGGTTGCGGTCGGCCGAAATTTCACCCTCGGCTACGGCCCGCTGCAGTACGCTGTGGAACAGCCCTACGAAGGTTTCCTGGTTGAGGAGGAGGAATTCGTTAATTTCGGTGGATCCCTGGCTCAGTTCGGCGCTGGCGCTGACGATGAAGCAGCCCACCGGGTCATTTTGTTTATCCGGCGGAGCGGTGGCGCGTTGGAGCAACTCACGCAGGGCGGTTTTTGCCGAGGGGTGAGCGGTCAGAAAACATTGGGCGCGCTCGGTGTTGATGTTGCGATAATGGCTTAGGGCGCGGCGGTAGAGGCTTTCCTTATCGCCAAAAGTGGCGTAGAGGCTGGCGCGGTTGATGCCCAGGTGATCGACCAAATCCTGGATAGAAGTGCCGTGAAAACCCTGGCGCCAGAACAGTTCGATGGCCTTCTCGAGTGTAGCGGTTTCGTCAAAAGCTTTACTGCGGGCCATGTTGTAAAATTGAGCGAGGGCGGAAGTGGTTCATCCACCTCGGCCCCCGCTAAGTTAATCAGGTTTTTCGTCTTGGCGCTTACGGACCTAGCCCACCAGGGGGTTTACGGCCGCTCCGCCGTCGACGGTAAATTCGCTGCCGGTGATGAAGGCGGCCTCATCGGAGGCGAGAAAAGCCACCAGGTTGGCAACTTCTTCCGGCTGGCCAAAGCGCTTGAGGGGAACCCGGGCTTGCATGGCTTGGGCAAAGCCATCGAGCTGCTCGGCGGGCATTCCGGTTTTGCCGAAGATGGGGGTGGAAATGGGGCCGGGGTTGACGACATTGACGCGAATCCGCCGCGGGGCCAGCTCCGTGGAGGCGGTGCGGGAGTAGGAATTCATGGCGGCTTTGGAGGCGGCGTATACGGAAGTGTTGGTCATGCCAGCGAGCGCATTGATCGAGGAGAGGTTGATCACGGAAGCACCGTCGTTGAGAATGGGGAGGAACTTTTCCAGCGTAAAGACCGCACCCTTGAAGTTGATGCCCATCTGCCGGTCGAACATCTCTTCGCTGATGGAACCGACGGGGGCGGGCTCGAAGACGCCGGCGTTGATGAACAGGACGTCCACCTTGCCGTGGCGGGCTTGCACCGTATTGGCCATTTGGCTGATGTCGGCCACGGAGCCGACGTCGCCCACCAAGCCCTCGACCCCCAGGGTGCCGGCGGCTTCGGCAACGCGGTCGGCGTTGCGTCCGGTGATGATGACGGTGGCCCCGTTGGCTTTAAAACGGGCGGCCGCAGCGTAGCCGATGCCAGAATTGCCGCCGGTGACTACGGCGACTTTACCTTGTAAAGAAGACATGTGGTATTATTTTGGAACGATCGTTCCGTTATTGGATGACTACAGAACGATCGTTCCAAAATAAAGTTGAGCGGGCTGGTTTTTTATTTTGGTTGGGTATTTGGAGGCGTTTTAAGTGGGCGCTGCCGCAGGATGCAGGGGACGGTTTTCAAGAGCAGGGTAGGGCACACGGACGGTTTCTTCGGAAATGGAAGGAGCTGGATACTTCCGTGGCTACGGTAGGGAAGGCAAAAGAATGGTGAAAAATAAAAGTTAGATATATCTAACAAAAATATTCTGCTTGACTATCTTTGCTCGTAACAAGACGGACGTGGCATCCTGCGACCGCGCCCCAAAAGCGAGATGGTGATGAAACAGAGCATACTGATGATGGCCATGGCATTGGCCTTAGGGCTGGGAGCCCAGAACGCCAGTCTGGGAGGGCTGGTGCTGGATGAAAACGGCGAAGCGCTGCCCTTCGCCACCGTTGGCATGCAGCCCGGTAACCACGCGGTTACGGCCGATACCGACGGTCGCTACCGGCTCGACCAACTGCCCGCTGGCCGTTATACCCTCCGGGCGACTTCGCTGGGCTTTAGTCCGCTGGCCACCACCATCAGCCTGGCGGAGGGCGAGGCCAAAACGCTGGACATCCGCCTGGAAAGCACCGCCGCTGCGCTGGAAGAAGTGGTGGTGTCCGCCACGATGAAGGAAGTCTCGAAGGCCAACAGTCCGGTACCCGTAGAAGTCTACAACGCCCAGTTTTTCCGGGCCAACCCCACGCCGAGCATCTTTGAATCCCTGCAGAACGTCAATGGCGTGCGGCCGCAACTCAACTGCAACGTCTGCAACACCGGCGATATCCACATCAATGGCCTGGAGGGACCCTACACGATGGTGCTCATTGACGGCATGCCCATCGTCAGCGGCCTGGCCACGGTGTACGGCCTGACGGGCATCCCCCAGGCCATGATCGAGCGCGTCGAAATCGTCAAAGGACCCGCCTCGACGCTCTACGGCTCCGAAGCGGTGGGTGGCTTGATCAACATCATCACCAAAAAGCCGGGCAATGCACCCCGGTTTTCGGCCGACGTTTTCAGTTCCGACTGGGGGGATGTCAACGCCGACCTGGGACTGAAATTCGGGCTGGGGCCGCGCGGACAATCGCTGCTGGGCATCAATTACTTCAATTTTCAGAACCGGATAGACCGCAACGATGATGGGTTCACCGACGTGACCCTGCAAAACCGGCTCTCCGTCTTCCAGAAGTTCACCCTCGACCGGCCGGAAAACCGCGTCTTTTCCCTCGCCGCCCGCTACGTCTACGAAGACCGCTTCGGCGGGGAAATGGACTGGACAAAAGCCGACCGGGGAGGCGACGAACGCTACGGCGAAAGCATCCTCACCAATCGCTGGGAATTACTGGGCACCTACCAACTGCCCACCCGCGAACCCCTGATGTTCCAGTACAGCGTCAACGGCCATCATCAGGACAGTTACTACGGCACGGTAGCCTACGCCGCACGGCAGTACGTCGGCTTCGGCCAGCTGACCTGGAACAAAGTCCTGGGCAACAGCCACGATCTCCTGCTAGGTGCCGCCTACCGCTACACCTGGTACGACGACAATACGCCCGCCACGGCCGCCGCCGATAACCCAACGCAGACGGCGCCTTCCCGCATTGCCCTGCCGGGCATCTTCGTGCAGGACGAAATTACCCTCGGCCCCCGCCATACTTTCCTGCTGGGCCTGCGCTACGACTACAACAGCCGCCACGGCAGCGTCTGGAGCCCGAGGTTGAACTACAAATACACCTCGCCGGACAAAAAGCACACCCTCCGCCTCAGCGCCGGCAACGGCTACCGGGTGGCCAACGTCTTCACCGAAGACCACGCCGCCCTCACCGGAGCCCGGACGGTAGAATTCCGGGGTGACCTGAGCCCGGAAACCTCCTGGAACGGCAACCTCAATTACGTCCGCAAAATTTACGCGGGGCGCGGCACCTTCATTGGTCTGGACGCCTCCGCCTTCTATACCTACTTCAGCAACCGCATCCTGCCGGATTACGAGACGGACGTGAACAAGATCATCTACGCCAACCTCGCGGGGCATTCCGTTTCGCAGGGGCTGAGTTTGAATGTCGACGTGGAATTTGCCAACGGGCTCCAACTCCTGGCCGGGGGGACGTTCCAGGACGTGAGCCTGACGGATGAGGACGGCACGCGGCAGCGCCAGCTGCTCACGGAGCGTTTTTCGGGCGTCTGGAGCATCGCTTATCGCTTGCCGCGCTGGGGCCTGACGGTGGATTATACCGGCAACGTCTACGGCCCCATGCGCCTCCCGCTGCTGGGGGAACTGGACGATCGCCCCGGCACCTCGCCAGTCTGGAGCCTCCAAAACATCCAGCTGACCCAGCGCCTCGGCGAACGGGTGGAAGTCTACGGCGGCGTCAAGAACCTCCTCAACTACACGCCGCCGGCCAACAGCATCGCCCGCGCTTTTGATCCCTTCGATCGGGGAGTAACTTTCGGCCCCGAAGGCCAGGTGGAGCCTACCCCCGAAAATCCCAATGCCCTGTCTTTCGACCCCACCTACGTCTTTGCGCCCAACCAGGGGCGGCGGGGGTTTTTGGGCTTGCGGTGGACGCTTTGGGAGTGAATTAGTTCATAGTGCAGTAGTTCATAGGGAAACTTGAAGATTTTTCGGGGGCGTCTGGATATATGATTTGGGGTGCCAGGGAATTACACATTAACTACGATGCTGCCTGGCGGCGGTGATACATTTACCATCAGTATGCCTGTTCCGATGATTTTCTGGCTGTTCATCAGTGCGTTTTTGGGCGGCGTGGCGTCGCTCGGGGCGCAGCCGGTGGCCTACCGCTTTGAGCAAGTCGATAGCCTGCAGGCCGTGGAGGCGCGGCCGGTACTGGTGTTTTTGCGGACGGACTGGTGTCGCTACTGCCACCGCATGGAGCACACTACTTTGCGGGATACGGCGGTGGTGCGGCTATTGAATACGGACTTTTATTTCGTCTCTTTTGATGCGGAAACGGAGCAGGACGTTCAGTGGCGGGGCCACACTTTTCGCTTTCGGCCTACGGGTCGCAAGACCGGCGTCCACGGCTTGGCGGAGGCCTTAGGAACGGTAGATGGGCGGGTGGCTTACCCGACAGTTTGCATCCTCAACCCCGCTTTTGAACGCATTTTTCAGTACAACGGGGCCCTGGACGCAGCCGGTCTTTTGCGGATATTGCGGACCGTTTCTGGTGGGGGATGATTTAAGTTGGGCGCGGCCGCAGGTGCTCCCCCCCCGACCCCCCGAAAGGGGGAGAAAGTTGGCCCCCCGACCCCCAAAGGGGGAGTAGCAGGGCAAGTCGGGGCCAGCGGTAGTTATAAATTGCGCATACCGCGTTTGACGATGTAGGCGGTGGCGGGGCCTGGCGACTCGGCCAGCCAGCGTTGGCAGACTTGGCGGACCCACGCGGGCTGGCTTTTGGCGGCGTCGTTGAGCCAGTTGGCCACGGCGTTTTGTACGTAGCGGCTGGGGTCTGCCCGTAGTGGTTCGAGCAAGGGAAGGCCGATGCCGGGTTGGGCCTTGAGGGCGGGAAGGTGGGACGTCCAGACCCCAATTGGGCGGGTGGCTTCAATGGCGAAGCGGCGCAGGTTTTCGTCGCTTTCGGCCGTGAAGGGCCGGAGGAGGCGGACGGCCAGGTCGAGGTCACGGCCGATGCAGGGCTTGGCGGCAAACATGGCGATCTCGCGGGGGCCGAAATGCGCATCGGCTGCAACGGGACGCAGGCCTTGCAGGGTGTCGGCCAGGGGAAGGTCCAGGGCCGCAACCATTGTCGCAGCGTAACCCCGGACGGTATCCGACGGATGGGCCAGCAGCCAGTTCAGCGTCGCATCAACCGACCCGGCCTTCGTCGCCAGGGCCGCCAGCTGCGCGCCTACGCAGCGGGTGACCGCCATCGCCGTTGGCTTTTTCAGATCCTGGATCCCGGCCGTCAGGACAGGTATCCAGCTGGGCCGCAACTTTTTAAAGACGGTACTGACCAGGGCTACTGGGTCAATGGCCAGCCACTCCGTCAGGTTCGCACTCTCCAAAGTGCCGAGATTGAGGTAGTGTAGGACTTCGGCGGGGACGTCGGCAACTTTCAAGGCAGGCTTGCGGCCAACCAGGTGGGCGGGGATGGACACTGGGAGCTATTATTTGGCCCAAAGATCGGAAGCTTAGGCTGAAGTAGCGGCAGTATTCGTCGGGCTGAAGCCGCGACAATACCTGGGGGGGGCTGAAGCCGCGACAATACCTGGGGGGGGCTGAAGCCGCGACAATACCTGAGGGTCGGGCTGAAGCCGCGACAATACCTGGGCTGAAGCGGCAACAGCATTGATCTAAGCCTATTTAGTCCTGCTCCAAATTGCTCAAATTCAGTGTGTTAGGCTAACCTTGCGCAACTGGCTGGCGTTACATTAGCATCTGTCACTAAAAAACCTTTTACCATGGAAGCTACTTGCAAAACCTGTAACCACTGGGAGCACAACGCCCCCGCCGTACAAAACCGTGAAAACTTTGGCGAATGCGAAGTGCTCAGCGAAAGCGGCATGAAATTCGTCCTGCCCGTACTCCAGTCACAGTCGGCTACGGCTGGCCTGGAGTTCATCACCAACGGTGATTTTGGCTGCAACCAGTACGAGTCTTAAGCGACCGCATTGGAAAACAGCGAAACTGCTCCCCCATCAACCAGGCGTTGGTGGGGGAGCGGTGTTTTTGGGAGCAGGCGGTGCTCAACGGGGGGGCGGGGCTGGCCATTTGGGCATCTGGCCCCCAACGGGGCGGGCCGAAAAGTTTACCTTTGCCTTAATCGCTCATAAATCCACCCCATGGCAAAGCGCATCCCACTTAGCGAAGAAATGAAGAAGGCCGTCAGCCGGCTTTCCCCACGGGAAAAAGACAAACTCCTTTTCCGCCTCTTGGTTAAGGAGCCAGCTTTGGTGGCCAAGCTGGAATTTGAGCTGCTCGATGCGGGCGAAACGGCTGAAGATCGCCGGCTGGACCTTCTCAAAGAAATTGAGGGCTACCTGCAAGCGGAAGCTGACCATTTTTACTCGCCCGGCTACCTGTTGCTGGCCATGCGCTCCATCAGCGGAGACATCACGCGCCACGTAAAAACCACCAAAGACAAGTACGGAGAAATTCAGGCCAATCTGTTGCTGCTCAACGACGGGTTGCGGCCAAACCGCCAGAAGATTGCCTCTTTCAGCGCTGGGAAAGCCCGTACGCTCAACGATTACGTAGTGAAACGGACGAGCAAAATTGTGAGCCTGCTCCACAAGCAACACCCGGATATTCACCTGGATTTTCAGGACGACTTGCGGGAGCTGGGGGAAAACATCGTCGCCATTCCCCTCATGGCCAATCTGGCTAAGGTAGCCGGTATTGACCTTGCCGCCCTGCTGCGGGGGGAGGTGCCGGCTTAGTGCGGGCATTGCTTCTTGTTCTTGCTGTGCACCTGCGGCCGCGCCCACTGGCCGCCGGCAATGCTGTCTACGCTACGGCAAAACGGGAAATCAGCTGGTGCGCGAAGGAGCGGGAGGCGTACCTTCACGCGATGTTGCGCAAGATCCTTTTTAGCCTGTTGTTGGTTGCGGCCCTGCCCCTGGGATTGGCTGCCCAGTATTTTTTGAACGGTTCGGCGGTGCAGACCAACGACTCCTGCTTTCAACTTACCTCTCAGCGGATGTTTGACGTGGGGTCCATCTGGTACCCCGAAAAAGTAGACCTGCGCAGAAGTTTTGACCTGGTGATGGACATCTTTTTCGGCTGCTCGGACGCGGACGGGGCGGACGGGGTGGTTTTTGGACTGCAGCCCATCAGTGCCAGTGTGGGGCAGGCGGGCGAGGGCCTGGGCATTGGCGGAGTCCGGCCGGCCCTGGGCGTGGAATTCGACACTTACGAGAACACCAACCGGCTGGACCCGGTATTTGACCACGTGGCTATCATGGCCAATGGCTCGGTGACGCACTCGGGGCCGGATAACCTGGCCGGGCCGGTGCAGGCTTCCGAGCGGAGTGCCAATATTGAAACCTGCCGCTTCATCCCCCTGCGCGTTACCTGGGATGCCCCGGCCCAGACGCTGCGGGTGTACTTCGACTGCAGCCTGCGCCTGGAATACACCGGAGATATTGTGAACGAAATCTTTGGCGGCGACCCCTTCGTGTTTTACGGCTTCGCGGCGGCTACGGGGGGCTTGTTCAACCGCCAGGAAGTCTGCTTTCGCTTCAATTCTTTCCTCAAGCAGCTGGAGGACGTAACGATGTGCCCGGGCGGGCAGGTCTTGCTGGACGTAAGGGGCGGGGAAAGGTACGAATGGTCGCCGGCGGCCGGCCTGGACGACCCCACCGCACCGAGTGTAACGGCCGCGCCCGACACTACGACGGTCTACACCGTGCGGATTTTTGATGCCTGTGGTATTCCGTTGGTCGATACCGTGCGCATCACGGTGGAAGGAGATTCTGCCTTCGTGAAGCTGGGGCCGGATACGAGCATTTGCCCGGCCGACTTCATCAGCTTCGACGTTACCACGCCCACGGCGATTTACCAGTGGGCCAACCCCGAGCTGGCCGGGCCCCGGGTGAGCGTCAATGCCCCCGGCACGTACGAAGTGACCGTGACGCGCCAGGACATCATCTGCGAAGCCTCCGACCGGGTGGTGATTGATCACCTCCCCGTTCCGATTCTCGACCTCGGGCCGCCCGATACCACCCTGTGTTTGGGGGAACTGCTCCGTATCAGTCCGCAGAACGACGTGGGCCAACCCGTTCTGGATTTCAACGACGGCCTGCCCTTCGATACCCTGTACATCTCCCGGCCCGGGCGGTACCGGGCCTTCGTGGACGACCCCTGTGGGCTGGTATTTGACCAAATTGACGTGGACTTCATCAACTGCCGGGAAATCTACCTGCCCACGGCCTTTTCGCCCAACGGAGACGGCATCAATGACCAGTGGTTCCCGCAGGACGGCGGCGACGTGGTGCTCATCCACCGCCTGAGCGTTTTCAATCGCTGGGGGGAGCAGGTCTTCGAGGCCTTTGACCTGGCACCCAATGACCCTGGGGTGGGGTGGGACGGGCGATTCAACGGCCGCGAGCTGCCCTCGGGCACCTACGTCTGGACCCTGGAGGCGAGTTTTATCGACGGTGGCCGGGGCATCCGCGAGGGCAGCGTGGTGCTGGTGCGCTAGTGGGTTTTCTACGACCACCCTACCTTTGCCTTTGTTCCAGACCACGAAAGTCCGCCAAAAACGCTCTTAGCCAGTAGATGATCAGATCCTTTCTTGCCGCTGCCGCTTTTCTTTTGCTGTTACTGGCCCAGCTGACGACCCTGCAACGTTGTGCAACGCCCTCGGCTCCCACGGGTGGTCCGCGGGATACGATCGGGCCGGCCCTGGTATTGGAAAAATCCAGTCCCAATTTCCAGACCAACTCCCGGCCGGAGGAAATCATTCTCACTTTCGATGAATGGGTGAAGCTTGACCCCAAGCAGCAAATCCTGATTTCTCCACCTTTGGAATTGGGAGAAGACAACCGCCCCGAACTGCAGCGGCGCAGCCTGGTGATCAACCTGGCGGGCCTGGAACTGCGGGACAGCGTTACCTACGTGGTGAACATCGGGGCGGCCGTGCAAGACCTCAATGAAGGTAACCCTACGGAGAACCTCCGCTTCGTCTTCGCCACCGGGCCGGTGCTCGATTCGGCTTCCGTATCGGGTACGCTGGTGGAGGATTTTACGGGCAAACCCATTGACGGGGCCACGTTTACGCTGTACGGCAACCTGGCGGATACCGCCGCGCTGACGGAAAACCCGACGTACTTCGCCCAAACCAATAAGGAAGGCAACTTCACGGTGTACAATATTCGCCCCGGGCGCTACCGGGCCATTGCCCTGCTGCGCAATCCGGCGGCCACGAACTACTACCTCGATTTTACGGGTTTTGCCCAGCCGCAGGCGGTGGGTTTTGTGGACAGTGTACTTAACGTGGCCGACGGCAGTAATACCGTTGGCACCATCCGCCTTTCGGCCATCCCCCGGCCGTTGCGCGTCAATACTTTTGATTCAACAGCGGTGGGGCAGTACCGGCTGGTGCTCAACCAGGCGGCGGAAGGCGTGGAGGTGATCAGCCAACGGGATTACCTGCGCCGCAACGATCAGGACACCCTCCGCCTGTTCTACCGCAGTGCTGGCCCCGACTCCATCCTGGTGGGGCGCGACGGCGTGTGGGTGGATACCCTGGTGGTAGGGAACAGGCCGGCAACGCAGGAGACGCCACTCCGGCTGCTCTCTGCCTCCGGCGGCCGCCTGAACCCGGAGGAAGGCGTCGTCTTGCGCTACAACCAACCCCTGGAAACGGTGGATACCAGCCGCATCCGCCTCCTGCGCGACACCCTGACCAGCGGCCTGCCCTACCGCTTCGCCCTCGATACGCTCTACCCCGGGGTCTTGCGCCTGCAAGCCAGATGGGCACCCGAAGGAAAGTACCGCCTCCGGGTATTGCCCGCTGCCCTTACGGCCTGGTCGGGCGCCACCAATCCCGATACCCTGGCGCTGGCCTTTACCGCCGCCTCCCCCGAACAGTACGGCACCCTGAACCTGGGGATTGCGGGACTGGACTCCACCCAACAGTACTTACTGCGCTTGGTGGAGAGTGATAAAGTCGTGCCGGAGACCCAACGGGTGCTGCGCTTTACCACGGAGGCCAATTTGCGCTACGCCGGCCTCAAGCCCGCTACCTACCTGGTGGAAATCATCGTCGACGCCAACGCCAACGGCCGCTACGATGCTGGCAACTACCTCCTCCGGCGGCAGCCGGAAACCATCCGGCGCTTTCCCATCGAAGCGCTGCGGGCCAACTGGGAAGTTGACGAAAAAATAAACTTGATTTCGTCAGAATAAAGCAGACAAGCCTGTACCTTCATCCCGTTACCTTTTTGGCGACCCTTCGTCACACCACGCACAATCCCGGAAATTCGGTCTGCTGACCCAATGTCCGGTAAAACCATTAAATGTTCATCCATAATTAACCAGCAATGAGTTTACACGAAAAGTACCGCAGCGTCCTCACCATGGGCGAAAAATTCGATGCCAAAGACGGCTACGTAGAAGAAGCCGACGGCCGGCTCCGCATGGGCGGAACCGTTGAATTCCAGTACCACAAAGACCTGATGTGGGACGAGATCAAGCGCATCGGTGGCGAAAACCCCTCTGACGTGGAGGCCGACATCAAAGTGCGCAACCGCACTGCCTACGCCCACCACACGGTAGAGAAGGGAGACAGCCTCTCCAAAATCGCCAAGGAATACCTGGGGGAGGCCATGGCCTACAAAGCCATCTTCGCGGCCAATACCCACACGCTGGACGATCCCAACAAGATCTTTCCCGGCCAGGAGCTCGTTATTCCCTTCCCCGAAGGACGCAGCGCCGACGCCTAACTGCTCCGCAGTTCGCCCATCCGGTGCCGTTGCAGCCTCCTGCGGGCTGGGCGGCACCGGGTGCGGTGAAAGGCACTGTACAATAGCCTTTTGTTAAAGTGGATTGGCCCTGTTCGGCGATCCCACCAGGTGGTAATTTCCTTGCTGGACGTTTGCCCCCCGACCCGAGCCTCTCGGCAGCCTTTGGCTACTGCGAGGCCTCAAAGCAACAAATCCACATCGACGTACTCTTCGATCAATTCCACCGCCCGGCGAATCTTCCAGGGGGTTTTCAGGTTGATCTTTACCTCCATCTGGCTGATGCGGATGGCGGCGCCGTAGGTATCCAGCGCACAGGCGAGCACGGGAATCTTGTGGGTATTGATGAAGTCCAGGTGGGGCAGCTCGATGTTCTGGTCTTCTTCGCCGGTCACTACGATGCCGGAGATGGTGGAGCCCGGCAGCTCGCGGTCGGCCAGGATGACCTGCAAGGCCCCGAGGGCTTCTTCCAGGCGGCGGTGGCTGACGATGATGAGGAGGTTTTTGAGGTTTTCGACTTCTTCGAGGGCCAGCAAACTGCCGCTGGCGATGTTTTCGACCTGGTTATCGAGCTGGTCGCGGTGTAACAGCGTGCGGCCGTTGAGGGCGTGGCGTACCGTGGCCATGATGGGGCTGGAGAGGGACTTCTCGTAGGGCAACACGCCGAGCAGGGGGATGCCGAGTTTTTTCAGGTAGATATCGACGTAGTGCCGCACTTTATCCAGCTTCTTGGGGATGGTTTTGTTGACGATCACCCCGCGCACGGGCACGCGGCGTTCGCGGAACATGGCCAGGTTCATGTTCAGCTTATCGATTGTATTGCCGATGCCGCCTTCGACGATCATGACCACGGGGGCATCGAGCAGCTGGGCGACCTGGGCGTTGCTCACCTCGCAGACGGAACCGACGCCGGGGTGGCCGGTACCTTCGTAGATGACGAAGTCGTTTTCGGCCTGGAGCCGCCGGCTGGCCCGGGTGATCTCGGCCGCAAAATCAAACTGCGTAGGATCATCGAGGTACTGCGCCGTGACGCCGTGGCCGATGATGACGGGGCTGTGGATGTCGGCGCGCAACTCAAAATCCATGCCCCGGGCAAAGAGGAGGGCGTCTTTATCCACACGCAGTTCGCCCAGTTCGACAAATTCCTGGCCCACAGGCTTGCAGTAACTCACCTTTTTGCCGCGGGCCCGGATGGCCGCCATCAGGCCCAGGGTGGAAGTGGTTTTGCCAACGTGTTGAGAGGTGGCGGCAATGTAGAGGCGATCGAGCATGGAAGGTGGAATTGTACGCTAAGGGCCAAGATAAGGGCTTTGCCGAAAGGAAGCTCTTTTTTGCGCGGTCGCAGGTGCAGGGGAGGTTGGATGTGTGATGTCAGATGTCAGATGTGTGATGTTGTGACATCCTACATCTGACATCACACATCTGACATCACACATCCCCTGCACCTGCGACCGCGCCCGGATAAAAAAAGTGAAAAAGTTGGCCTGGGGGGGTAAGATTGATACACTTGTAGCTACTATGGGGTAGCCTCACACCAGAAATTCATCCCAGCTTATGTCACCACGCTACTACCTATCGCTTCTTCTTGTGTTGCTCTGTGCGAGCCTGCGGGCCCAGCAGTTCGACTTTCCGCCCGACACCATCTGCGTACCCTCTGGGCGCGGCCTCATCACTAATCTCGTCGCTGAAGACCTGCCCCCGGGGCTGGGCTTTGTGGTCTCTGAAGTGGAGCGGGAGTGCTTCTTCGTCGATCGTAAGGGCGATCTTTACTTCAGCAACAACGCCAGCGAAGAGCGTTGTTGCGGCCCCCAGGAACCCTTCTTTCTGGAGGTATTCCGGGTGGGCTCCAACGGCCAACCCGGGGAATTTCTCGGCGTTCAGGCCGTCTTCCTCACCATAAAGTGCCCGAAGCCCGATTGTGCGCTGGTTGACCTGGCCGACTATCCCCCCGCCGGCGATCCCACGGGCGGCGACGACCCCAACGGGCAGGCAGCGTGCATCCCCGCCTGCGAAAACAGCACCGCCACCTACCTCTTTCCCGAAGACCCGGGCCTGACTTACGTCTGGACCGCCACCAACGCCACGGCACCGCCGGATTACAGCCCCGGACTGCCCAGGCAAGTGTCCGTCGACTGGGGCAACGCCGGGGCTGCTACCCTGACGGTCAGTGTTTTTCAGGGCAATACCCTCCAACTGACCCGTACCTGGTGCGTGGAACTGACGCCTTCGCCCGTTGCGGACTTTTCCGCCAGCAGCGCCGCTTGCTTGGGCCAGGACATTTACTTTACCAATACTTCTACCGGCGCGCCAGCAACGTTTGACTGGGATTTTGGCGACGGCAACACCGCCCAGAACGTCGCCAACCCCGTCCACAGTTACGGCGCGGCGGGTACCTATACCGTTACCCTCTACGCTACTTCCAGCGGGACCAACCCCGACGGCAGCCAGGCCTGCTGCTGCCAGGACTCTATTTCCTACGACATCACCATCGACCCTAAGCCGGGGCCAGCCATCTACTGGGTATCCACCCTTTGTGAAGGCGACGTGAGTAAGTACTGGACCGATGCCACCAACTGCGGCGACTACGATTGGACGGTCTCCGCCAACGGAACCATCATGGGCCCTACCAACAATGATACCATCATGGTACAGTGGGGTGCCGGCCCTGCGGGCATCATCACCCTGGAGGCTACGGGCTGCGACAGCATGTACTGCCCCTTCCCCACGCAGGTGGTGGTACCGATCATCTCCACTACGGGCGTCATTGCCGGACCTACTGAAGTGTGCAAAGGAGAAAGCGCGAGTTATGAACTGCCGAAGTGGCTCACCGTGGCCTACAACTGGAGCACGGGAGCAAGCGGTGGCACCATCATCGGGCCCAACGGCGGACACATCATCAACGTTACCTGGCCCACCACGCCGGGGACTTATGTGCTGGAAGTCGATTACGGCAGCGCCTTCCTGAATGGCCTGCCCAACCATAGTGGAGACGACTGCTACGGTACGGCTCAGCTGTCCGTCACCGTCCTCGGCGATTTTACCCTGAGTGCTTTCCCCAACCCCGCCTGCGTTTACGATGCGGTCACGGTTTTTGGCAACAGCGACATTGATCCCCTGGCCCAGTACGACTGGGAAGTGATGGGCTATCCTTCCCTGAACGCCAGTGGCTCCAGTTTTACGCTCAATCCGGGCGACGTTCCCGGTCCTGGCGTCTACATCGTTACCGCCACGGTACAAAACCCGGCGGATTACTGCGTGGCGGAGCACAGCATTGCCGTGGTGCTCAAAGAAGCCATTGCCCCGGTCATCCTGGGCCCTGCCGACTACTGCGTGGGCGAGCCCGTGGTGTACACCATTGCCAGCCCCGCGCCGGGATACACTTACAACTGGTCCATTCCTCCGGGAGTGGGTTCGGTGATGGTTGGCCAGGGCGGGCCGACGGTGACGGTGGTTTTTACCTCCACCACCGGAGCCACCTTGACGGTGACGGGAACGGACGGCAGTGCACCCAACTGCGTTTCGCTGCCCGCTACGGTGAATCCTACGACCATCGACTTCATTGGCTCACCGGCCATTACGGGGCCCGCCGCCTGTACCAACAGCCTCTTCGGCTACGGCATCAGCGTAGCCCAGCACCCGGATGCGAACTACTTCTGGTCCGTTTCCCCCGAATTCCGGGGCAGCGTAGTGGCCGGAGAGGACACGCCTTCGGCCACCATCCAGTGGAACAACGACCCCGGGATGGTGACGATTACGCTGGAGATCGAGCTGTGTGGGCAGGTGCTTACGCTGACGGAAAACCTGACCCTGACCGCGCCAGAGGAACCTACGATTGTGCAGCTGGGTGATTTGTGCCCCGATGGTTCGGCGGTGTTGTACATTGATAGCACCCTGTTTTCCAGCTGGCAGTGGAATACCGGCGCTACGACGGGGGCCATTACGATCACCCAGCCGGGTAACTATCTGGTCAATACCATCGACCTGAACGGCTGCCCCAGTGTTGGGATTTACAAAGTGGAGGAAGTGGATGGCCCCGCCGTCTCCCTCTCTCTGGCGGGGGTCAATGCAATCTGCGTTGACAACGTACCTTACCCCGCCAATCCGGTCCTGACGGCCACTACGGCGGGCGTGAATACCATTGAGTGGTTCTGCAACGGGATCTCTCAGGGGGCCGCCGCTACGGGCAACGCCACCTTCACCCACGTTTGGAACGATACCATCAAAACCTACGCCTACACGGTAGTGGTAACCGACCCCAACGGCTGCACCACCAGTCCGGACCCCTTGTTCGTGTACCAGCAGGCCTGCTGTGGACCGCCCTACCAGACCCAGGCCCTGCCCGTCAACCACTTCTTCACCGCCACCCAGCGTTCGCCCGATTGCGACATCTGGGACCTGGTGGCGACTTTCCCGGCGGACAGTGTGGATTGCTACAACTTTGACCTGCCCCTTTACACTTCCATCCTCGGCTTCGGAGGGGACGAAACGGTGGCCAACGATTCCATCACCATTCGCCTTCCCGGGGTAGGTTGTTATACGGTAGAAAGTGAAATTTACCGTTGGGCCTACGACTACGATACCTTGCAGGTTCCCGGTCCGGTAGCGGGCGTCCTGATCGACTCCATCTTCAAGGTGGACTCCATCAAGTGCGGTACGGCCATTCCGCTGACCATTTGCAACCCGCTGCTGGCGGAGTTTGATTACAGCGAAAATTGTGGGGTGGTCACCTTTGAAGACGAAAGTGAAATTGCCCTGACCCTCGTTACCGGCACCGTTACTTACGCCTGGGATTTTGGGGATGGTCTGGGCACGAGTACGGACACCAACCCGACCTACGCTTACGGTGCCAATGGCACTTACACGGTCACGCTGACCATTACGGATGGTACCTGCCAGTCGGTATTCACTTCGGTGGTCACGGTGAGCGACTTACCCAACAGCGACTTCACGTTCCTCCCCAACCCGGTTTGCTACGGTAAGCCGGTGACCTTCGTGGGCACGGGATCCAACGTGATTGAGTATTTCTGGGATTTTGGGGACGGAGCCACTTTCACGGGCAACGGCCCCCAGCACACCTTCCTTCCGCCCCCGGGCACCGACGATTACGACGTGACGCTGATCACGACCAATACTGCGGGTTGCATGGATACGGTGGTAAAAACCATCGACATCTACCCCGCGCCCCAGCAGGATACGATCCTGGCCTCCAACGGATTCATCATCTGTGACGGAGAATCCACTACGCTCAGCGTCAACCTGGTCAGTGGCCTCGATTACCTCTGGAATACCGGGGCAACGACCAACAGCATCACCGTCAGCACCGCCGGAACTTACTCCGTCACCCTGACCACCAGCGACGGTTGTACCTTGGTACCCGACCCGGTTGAAGTCCAGGTAGTTCCGCTGCCCGACGTCTCCTGGAGCGGTAATCCATACATCTGTGACCAGGGGGCTACTACGCTGAAGGCCCTGGCGGGCGGCGGTCATACGTACGCCTGGACGAACCTGACTACCGGGGCAACGGGTACAGCGATGAATTTTACCGTCAACTACCAGGCTGGCCCCGCTACCCAGGTCATTCTTCTGGAAGTCACCAACGTGGCTTATGGATGCGTGGCCGATACGGCGATTAATGTCCAGCAAGTGACCAGCCCCGCACCCGTACTGGTCATCACGGGTGGCGATTGTGAAGGGGACGGCAGCACCATCACCGTTACCAACCCGGAACCCGACGTAGTGTACACCTGGAACACGGGAGAAACGGGCCTGAGCATCTTCACTTTCCAGGCGGGCACCTACACCGTATTGGCCACCAACGTCATTAGTGGCTGTACGGGCACCGACCAGGCCACGATCAACCCGCTGCCCGACATCTGCATCGTTCCCACCGGCTGCTACGAAATCTGCGCGCCCTACACCCTCTACGCGCCAGCGGGAAATTACAGCTACGAATGGTACCAGGATGGCAACCTGGTGGGCAGCGGAAATCAATTGGTCGTCACCACCTCCGCAACTTACAGCGTAGTGGTTACGGATAATACTACGGGTTGCTTCAGCGTCAGCGACAGCCTTATTTTGGTCGTCATCGATTGCGACTCGACGGCCTGTGATGACATCATCACGGAACTGAAGCCCTACGTTAATCCCGACGGGACTGACGCGGGGTGCTGCTACGAGCTGGTCTTTGGTGGCCTGCCTGCGGGGATCCACGCCATTGAGATCAGCAGTCCGGATGCCGACCTGACCATCCTTCCCGGCAGCGTCAATCCCTTGTTTGGGTACGCAGCCAATGCTTCACCGTCGACGATACAGCTGGCGGCGGACGCGACGGCATCCGGGCCCTTACCCGCAGGCGGAGTTGCGACGAGTGCGGTGGCGTTCTGTCCGGGAGATTTCCTGGTGGATCCCCAAACGGTGATCATCAACTACCTGGGTGCCGACCTGGCGGTAGTGTGCAGCGATACCCTGGAGACGACCTGCCCCGTGGAGCCCGATTGTGTTTACGTGACGAGTGATACCCTGGCGTGCAATGCCGATGGTGGCCTTACCCTCACCCTGGAACTGTGCGTGCCCAGCGACCTGGATTACAGCATTGGCTACGTGGAACTGCTGGCTGCTTCGTTTGCTGCCACGGGTAGCTTACCGCAGGGCATTCCGGTGGTTCCGGCCATGCTCCCCGGGGAATGCCGCACCTTCACGGTCACGCTGGCCAGCCTGCCCGAGGGCGCTGAATTCTGCTACACCCTGGTGGCCCACAGTGCTGATCCCAACATCCACCCCGACGCCCTGTGCTGCTCCGATCTGGAGCCCCGCTGCCTGGAGGTTCCCGATTGTGATCCCTGCGATGAGGTGAGGGTACGCGACGTGCGCCGGGTGGGCCGGGACTGCTGCTACGACATCGTCCTCTTCGACGGTGAGTCTGACTTCGATTTTGATGGCATTGACCTCTGCGTCCTGGGTGGCTCCGGAACCCTCTCGGTGTTCACCAGCCTGGGCGACCCGCTGACGGCGGTGACCAACGCTGGAGGCAGCAGTGTTTCCGTTACGGCTACGGGAGGTGGCGCGCTGCCCAACGGCCTGATCCGTCTGCCCCGCATCTGCCTGGATGACCCCAGCCAGCCCGTTACGCTGGTAGAAATCAAGTGGTTGCAGGGCGACGGCGTAGTGTGCCGTGATACCATTCGCCTGGAATGTGACCCACCGTGTGGCTACCTGAAAGTGGATACCATCGTCTGCAAGGAGGAATTCTACGTCTGGGCGGGCAACATTGTCAATACGAGTGCCTTCCCGATGGGCGAAGCACACATCACCTTCCCGGCGGCCCAGGGCCTGAGCGCGTGGGATACGACGATCGTACTGACCGGAGGCCTGGCACCGGGCGGCAGCTTCCCGATCAACCTCTTCATTGGCGCTCCGGCTGGTCCGCTGGACTCTATCTGCTTCACCGTCACGCTACACCAACTCGGGGAAGACGACGAGCAGCACCTCAACTGTTGCCAGTTTAAAGTCTGTATCCAATTGCCCGACTGCCAGATTGAGAAGTGCAGCTGCGACAACGATGAAGAACTGGCCAGCCTGGTCAACCAGGGCTTCGGGATCAACTTTACGGGACCGGCACCGCTGAGCTACACTTTCGAACCCGTGGCGGATTTCACGGGCTGCGACAGCTTTACCTGGGAGGTTCGGCGCCTCAACCCAACGGGGCCATGGATCACGGTTGGCAGCAATGTCAACCAGGCCTACACCTTCCCCTCCGCGGGAAGTTACCGGGTGCGGATGACCGTGGTGCGGACGGACGAAAACGGCAAAGTATGTACGGGCAACTTCATCCGGGGCATCAACGTGCTGCCAGTAGGTACCGGTGGAGACACTACGACGGACATTGGGGTCTTCCCCAACCCGGCCAGCGGAGAGGTCTTCGTCATCACCGGCACCCTGGACCGCAACAGTCCCGTCACCCTGCAACTCTACGACGTAAACGCTAAACTGGTGCGGAACTACCCACTGCTGGCAGATGAAGCTACGGAAAACAACCCCGTTCGCCTCGACCTGCGTGGCCTTCCCTCCGGTGTGTACATCCTGCGCGGCAGTAATGCGACGGGACCATGGACACGGCGGTTCGTCGTTCAATAATCCACATCCAATACCTGCACTTTTGGGGAGGCTTACCTGCGGGTAGGTCTCCCCTTTTTGATGTTTGATGTTTGATGTACGATGTCAGATGTACGATGTCAGATGTACGATGTGTGAGTCCTTCTGTTAACATCTGACCTCAAACATTACACATCTGACATCGTACATCCGACATCCATTGCACCTGCGGCCGCGCCCAAAGAAAAACCTGGTCGGCTAAAAAGGCTTAGGCTTTACGACGGGCCGCCCAGGTATCGAGCAGAGTGATGAGGCAATAGTAGCCGGAGCATGCCAGAGCGATGCCCTGCCACCAATGACTGGGCTTGGGGTAATACCAGACGTTGAGCACGGCGGAGAGCACAAAAAGCAGGGTGACGCCGATGGTGAGCATCCACCAGCGGCCACCGCGGCTGGGGTAGGGCACCAGGATGGGGACGAAATGCAGCACGGCCAGGGCCAGCACCGCACCAAAAACCAGGGGCCAGGGGAGGTCGGGAACCACAAAAATCAGCAGGTACACCACCATATTCCACATGACGGGGAAGCCGACGAAGTGGCGGCCATCGGCACTGACCATCCCGTCCAGGCCGTAGTAAAGCGCGGCAGAAAGCAGCATGGCGAAACTGCCCAGCAGGCGTGGCGTGGCGGGTAAATCGGTTGCCACATAAAAGAGATAGGCGGGGAGAATGGCGTAGGTGAAAAAGTCGATGACGTAATCGATCATCTGCCCGCTGACGTGGGGCAGTACCTCCGAGACGTGGGCCAGGCGGGCGAAGGTGCCATCAATGCCATCAATGACCAGCGTGGCCAGCATCCACCACATGGCAGTGCGGTAGTCTCCCGCCACAGCGGCCAGCAAACCCATGAACCCGGCCAGGAGGCCCGAGGCGGTGAAGAGGTGGACCAGCCAGGCGAATGCTTTTTTCATTGGAGGGAAGTATGGGGGTAAAGGGAGTAAAGTAATAAAGGTGGGAACAACTGAACTATGCACTACTGAACTAACTACTAAACCACAGCAAGGTACGCGCCTCCCGCCGGCTTAGCCTATTTTTGGCGCTGGCACCGTCTCCGGTGACGGATAAATTTTCTAGTGTGAAACCTTTCTTGCTGCTATTTGGCATGCTGGGCGCTGCGGCGGCGTACCTGGCCTGGTTCACGGACCAGTCGGTGAACTGGCCAGCCTTCGGGAGCATGGCGGCGTTCTACGCCCTGGTGTACTACGTGGGGGCCAGGGCTGCGGGTCGGCGCGAAGCCGATGCGGATGCCGACGGGCTGATGCTGGCCGGGCGGAACTTGCCCCTGTGGGTGGCCATCTTCACGATGTCGGCCACCTGGGTTGGGGGCGGCTTCATCAACGGAACGGCGGAGTATACCGCCACCAGCGGCCTGGTGTGGGTGCAGGCCCCGTGGGGCTACGCTTTATCCTTAATTGTGGGTGGCTTGTTCCTGGCCCGGCCCATGCGGCGGCGGCGTTACCGTACCATGCTTGATCCCCTCGAGGATCGCTACGGGAAGCGACTCACCGCCCTCCTGTTTTTGCCGGCCCTGACGGGCGAACTCTTCTGGACGGCCGCGATTCTTACTGCGCTGGGAGCGACTTTCGGGACCGTGCTGGGCATTGATCTGGAGACCTCCATCCTACTCTCGGCCGCCATCGCCGTGGCTTATACCGCCTTGGGCGGGCTCTGGGCCGTGGCGTTGACGGACGTGGTGCAGCTGGGGATTTTACTCTTTGGCTTGGCCATCATCGTTCCTTTTGCCCTGGAGTACACCGGAGGTTTGGCGGCGACGTACGAGGCCTACCAGGAAAAATTCGGGGCGGCGGCCAGCTTTTTGCCGAGTCGCGAAGCGCTCGGTAATGCCTACTGGACCTGGTGGGATTCGGCGCTGCTGCTCGTCTTTGGCGGCATCCCCTGGCAGGTCTACTTCCAGCGGGTGTTGGCGGCGCGGGACGAGCGTTCGGCGGTCATCCTGAGCCTGGTGGCCGGGGGAGTGTGCCTGCTGGCGGCCGTTGCTCCGGTGCTCATCGGGATGGTGTCAGCTACGGTGGATTGGTCGGCCGTGGGCAGTGGCCCCCCGACGGATCCGGCGGCGACCCTGCCCTGGGTCGTCCGCTACCTCACCAATCCTACGGTGGCCGTCATCGGTCTTGGGGCGGTGGCCGCTGCGGTGATGAGCAGTGTAGACAGCAGTGTGCTTTCGGCCAGCAGCATGGGCATCTGGAACGTGTACCGCCCATTAATGGACCCGGGGATGTCGGACAAGCGCCTGGTAAAACTCATCCAGCGCTGCATCTGGATTGTGGGCGTAGCCGCTACCCTGATTGCTTTCCAGGTGAAGAGCGTTTATGCGCTGTGGTTTTTGTGTTCGGACTTCGTCTACTGCCTCCTGTTTCCCGCGCTGGTGTGCGCCATTTTTGATCCGCAGGCCAACCGCCACGGGGCGCTGGCGGGTTTTCTGGTGGCGGCTTTTCTCCGCTTCGGCGGGGGAGATGCTACGCTGGGCTTGCCGGAGTACTTGCCCTATCCCGAAGGTTTTCCGTTCCGGACCCTGGCCATGGGCGCGGGGTTGCTGACCATCGTGCTGGTGTCGCGCCTCGTCCCCGTCCGGACGCCGCCCAAGGCTAACGCAGCGAAATTAAACGAGCAATAGCGCTACCTTCGCGGCCATGTCCCTGCGCAAACTCGGTGGAGAAACGATCGTTTACGGCCTCAGCAATATCCTGGGGCGGCTGCTGAATTTCGTGATCGTCACCAAATTCCTCACCGGCATTATGTCTTCCGAAGAATACGGCGTGGTAGGCGACCTTTTCTTGTGGACGGGCCTCCTGATCGCCCTGCTCATTTTCCGGATGGATACGGTGGTCTTTCGCTTCGCCAGCCGGGACGAGTACGATGCCGGGGCCGTGTTCCGCCGGGCGCAGCAGTTCGTGGTGGTGTTGGTCCTGCTCTGCATCGGTGGGATGCTTTTGCTGGACGATGCCTTGGCGGACTGGCTGGAGTACCCCGATCGGGTGGTGTACGTCCAGCTGGTTTTGGCTACGGTGGCCTTTGACGTGCTGAGTGCCGTGCCGCTGGCCCGCTTGCGATTGGAGCAGCGGGCCTGGTTTTTTGTGGCGGTCAACCTTGGCAACGTTGCGGTGAATCTCCTGCTGATTTACCTCTTTCTGGTGGCTTTGCCGGCGGGCGGACCGTGGTTTGGCCATGAGTATTTGCCCGAATACCGGGTAGGCTACTATCTGCTCACGATTGCGGGCGCGGCGGCTTTCCGTTATTTTTTGTTGCTGGGGGATGGCCTGCGGCAGTACGGCCGGCGGCGGCGGGAGGTGCCGGAACAAGCCACGCCGCTCCGGGCTCCCGCTGTGCGTACGCTGCTGCGCTACAGCCTGCCCCTCACCATCGTTTCGGTGGCCGGGGTGATCAATGCGCTCTTTGGCCCCACCTTTTTGAAATGGTACTTCGGGGAAACGGTCAGCGAGAACCTCTACTGGTCGGGGCAGTTCAACGCGGCGATGAAGCTGGCCGTTTTCCTCAATCTCTTCATCACGGCCTACGGCTACGCGGCGGAGCCCTTCTTCTTCCGGCAGGCGGGCAAAGATCTGGCTACGGCCGACCGCACGATCTACGCCGATGCCACGCGGGCCTACGGCATCGTGGGGGCGCTGGCTTCGGCGGGCATTTTGCTCTTCCTGCCCTGGCTCAAGGAAATCATCGACGAAGGTGAGCAGCAAGGCCTCTACATCCTACCCGCTTTGCTGGGCGCCAACTTTCTTTTCGGCCTCTACAGCAACTTCGCCATGGCCTACAAGCTGACCGACCGCACCTACCTCGGCGGGGCCATCGCCTTCAGCGGTACGGTGGTGGCCATCACGCTGAGTGTGTTGCTGGTAGACCGCTACACCATCCTCGCGCCGGCCTTCGGCATGCTGGCCTGCTACGCGCTGATGTGCCTGCTGGCCTGGCTCGTTTCCCGCCGCTACTTTCCCGTCAATTACCCCCTGGGGCGCATCTTGCTGTACGTACTTTTGGCGGCTGGAGCCGTTTTTTGGGGCAGTAGCCAGGATGCAATGTGGGGTAGGGGAGCGGTGTTCGTCTTGCTGCTGGCCGTGTTTTATTTCCTCGAGCACCGTTGGCTGCAAGAGACCTTTCTCCGCCGGAAATAGGCCCCCGGTTGCCGCAGATGACGTAAATTGTGCCTCATTCGCGGCCCCCGTGCCCCAATTGTGAAAACCTTCGTACCCATGCTCCGACTGTTGATTTGTTGTCTTTCTCTTGCCCTCGTTTCCTGCACCACACCCCTCAAAAAGCGCAATCTGCTGGTCATTGGCGATAGCAACGGAGCGGGCCAGGGCTGGGTGTACGAACTCCAAAAGCTACGCGCGGGCGGCCCTATGGTCAATACCTCCCTGAGCGGCAATACCCTGGGCTTTACCTACGAAGCGGGAGGACTGAGCACCAACACCCTGGAAAACCTGACCAGCTACCTGCGCAAGGGCTACGCCGAAATGGGTTCCATCGATGAGGTCCTCATCGCCCTGGGCACCAACGACTGCAAGGTAGAATTCGCCGACCGCCACACCGAAATCGCCACCAACCTGACGGAGGTAGTAGACCGCACCCTGGCCTTTTTCAGTGAACGCGGCCAAGACCAGCCCCGGATCGTTTTGCTCACCCCACCACCTTTGAACGACCAAGACGTGGTGGCCCAGTTTCGCGGCGCAACGGCCTGCGTGGAAGGCGTCGCCGCCGAGGTACGCAGCCTGGCCGCCAGCCGGGGCTACTGTCTGGTTGACCTCCACGCCAAGCCGGGGAAGAAAGTCCTGGAATACAGCAAAGACGGCATCCACTTCAGCCGCGAAGGCTACGAACTCATCGCCCGGGCAGTGGTAAACAGCTGCTATTGAGCGGAGGGACTCCCTCTTTTCAACTCTTTTCCCGTGCCCGTAGTTGCCCGCATCGCCCCAACGCCTTCCGGCTACCTCCACCTGGGGAATGCGGCCAACTTTGCCCTCAACGCCCTGCTGGCGGGGGCAGAGGGAGAACTGCTGCTCCGCATCGACGATTTAGACCGGGCCCGCTTCCGCCCGGAATACCTGGCCGATGTTTTTCGGCTCCTCGACTGGCTGGGGCTGCGGCCAACCCAGGGACCGGAAGACCCGGCCGACTTCCACGCCCACTGGCGGCAGGAACTACGGATGCCCCAATATCTGGACGCCTTGGAGCACTTGCGGGGCCATCCCGCCGTTTTTGCCTGTCCCTGTTCGCGGAGCGACCTGGCCGGCGGGCAACACCGCTACGGCTGCCCCACGGCGGGCATTGACCTGGATGCGGCAGACGTGAGTTGGCGCGTGGCTACGGATGCTTTCAGCGCGGGGATTTACCTGCCCGATCTGGTCGATCCGGCGGGCTTCCGGGTGGCGGTGCACGAGGAAGTGCCCGACTTTGTAATCCGCAAAAAAGACGGGACGCCGAGCTACCAACTGGCCTGTACGGTGGATGATGTGTTGTTTGGCGTCACGCACGTCGGCCGGGGCCAGGATTTGCTGCCGAGCACCGCCGCCCAGGCCATTTTATCCGATCTTTTGGGCTACGCGCCCCTGGTGGAGCGCATCACCTTCTTGCACCACCCGCTCCTGCTGGCGGGCGATGGCGAGAAATTGAGCAAAAGCGCGGGGGCGCAGTCGGCCCCGGGCCTGGGGGAGGGAATTGATCGGGAGGCGGTGTTTGCACTGGCAAGGGGGTGGATGGCGGGGGGTGAATAAAGGTAAAGTCACTGGTGAAATAATCTCCAGGAAAACCCCCTAACACTTTACCTTAGTTCCCCGAAACACTCCTGTACCGAATGGCCTACGATCACCTTTTGGCAAGCCGCATCGGCAATTTGCTGACGCTGAAGAATGTCGATTTCACGGAAAAAGACATGATGGGCGGCCGAATTTTCCAAGTAGATGGTAAGATGCTCTGCGGTATTCATTTGGATAAACGCTACGGAGACCACCTCTTGATGGCCCGCGTAGGGGAAGTCGCATATCCTCAAGCCCTCGCTATGGACGTCTGCTTGCCGATGGATTTTACGGGCAGGCCGATGAAAGGCTACGTGTTCGTCACCCCGGCGGGTTTTGTGGATGATGACAGTTTAGGGTACTGGCTGGACCAATGCCTGGTGTTCAACCCACTGGCCAAAGCCAGCAAAAAGTAAGGGCTGTGCCCATCTCAGCAGCAAAGATTTCAGGTAGCGACTGAGGCTCTGGCCACCAAATTGCTTTACCTTAGCGCCTATGAAGACTGCCGTGCTCACCCTGCTTTTGTCCTTGCTCTGCACCTGCGTCAGCGCCCAAACGGTCGTGGATGACTTCGAGGACGGCGACCTGCTGAACCCCGAATGGACGGGCGATCTCGCCAAATTTGTCGTCCTGGATGGCCGCCTGCGCCTCCTCGACCAGTCTCGCCAAAGCCCGGCCAAACTGGTCATAAACCTGCCCGCCGAACCTGCTGCCGACACCCTGCGCTACGAATTTTTGGTCGATATGAAATTTGCGCCCTCGGCCAGCAATTTTGCCGAGATTGCACTGCTGGATGGCCCCGCTGATTTCCCCACCGGCGTTTTCCTGCGCTTCGGCGGCATTTCCGGCGACCAAGACGCGCTCAACGTTTCCTTTGTGGAGGGTGGCGACGTTTTTTTAGGCGAGTTCGCCAGCGCCCCCGGCACGCTGGGTACGGAGCCCGCCATCGTCCGTTTTCGCCTCCAACGCATCCTGGGCATTTGGTCTTTGGACGCCGACTTCACCGGAGGGCGGGAATTTGCACCAGTTGGCCAACTCACGGAGCCGAATTTTATCACTCCCGATCGCCTGGAACTCACCTGCACCTACACTTCCACGCGCTTCGATAAATTCAGTTTTGACGACCTCAATTTTTATTCCTCCGGCCTTCCCGACGACACCACAGCCCCGACGCTGACCTCCGCCCGCGCCACCGCGGCCCGCGAAATTACCCTGGATTTCAGTGAGTCGGTGGCCAGCGCAGCCATTAGCAACCCCGCCAATTACCTACTTTCCCTGCCCGCCATCACGGTGCTGGAAGTGACGCAAGAACTCGAACAACGCCGCGCCGTCCTGCGCCTTTCGGGGGATTTGCCCCTGCGGGAATCCTTTGAAATTACCGTAGCCGAAGCGAGCGACCTGGAGGGTAACGTGGCCACCAACCTACGCGCCAGCCTCTGCTACAACCCGGTCTCGCTGCCCAGCCCCGGCAACCTCATCATCACCGAATTCATGGCCGATCCCACGCCCCCGCTGGGCTTGCCCGACGGAGAATACCTGGAGATTTACAACCCATCGGACCTGCCCGTCGTGCTCGCGCCCCTGCGCATTGCCAGCGGCGGCACGCCGGTGGTCTACGGCTTCCCCGACACCCTCGCCCCCGGCGCTTACCAGCTGCTGATCGGTTCCGCCACCGCCGCCGATTTCGCCGCCCTCGGCATCCCCGCCCGCAGCATCAGCCTGCCAAGTCTGACGAATTCTGGCGACGTCATCACCCTCAGCGACGCGAGCGGCACCATCATCCAGGAAATCAATTACACGATCGGTTGGTACAATGATGCGGACCGCGACGACGGCGGCTACAGCATCGAGTACACGGCTTTGACGGGCGCGGACGCAGGATGCAGTGGCCGTTGGCGGGCCAGCCTAGACCCCACGGGAGGCACTCCCGGCCGCGCCAACAGCGTCCTCGGCCAGCCAGCCGATACGGAGGCACCCTTGGTGGTGTTGGCCGATATCGACCCCGACGGCATCACCATCGGCTTCAGCGAACCCGTGCCGGAAACCCCGGCTTTTGCCCTGGCCAACGGACCCACCATCACTTCGGTCACTTCGCCCGACGGCGGACTGACTTACCGCCTGGGATTCGCCGAAGAACTGGTTGAGGGCGTTGTGTACACCCTGACCATTCCTGGCGTGAGCGACTGCGCGGGCAACTTGGGCACAGCCGTAACGCGGGTCTTAGGCATTGCCCAGCTGCCCGCCCCGGGCGAAGTGGTGATCAACGAGATTTTGTTCAACCCCGCTTCGGGCGGCAGCGACTTCGTGGAACTCTACAATTGCTCCGACAAAGTGTTCCAAATTGAAGGTTGGGTACTGCGCAATGACCAGTCCACCTCCTCCACCGCCAGCCGCACGGTGACGGCCACCCGCCTTTTCCTTCCCGGCGAGTATTTGGTCTTGACGGAAGATCCGGAAGACGTACAAAATCGTTTTCGCTCCGTTAACCCCGACCTGCTCGTCGACCAAACCCTGCCCTCCCTGCCGGATGACGAGGGCAACATCAGCGTCGTTGCGGGCGGTACCGTCCTCGATGCCTTTGATTATACCGACGACCTCCACTCCCCGCTCCTGGACACCGACGACGGCGTGAGCCTGGAACGCCTCCGGCAGAAGTCGGCCACCCAAGACGATGCCAACTGGGCTTCCGCCGCCGCCCGGGAAGACTTCGGGACGCCCACCCGCCCCAACTCCCAGGCCCGCGATGCCCTCCCGGAAACAACGGAAAATGTCTTTTCTCTCCTCAGCACCACCTTTAGTCCAGACGGCGACGGCAACGAAGATTTTTTAGAATTGCAGTACGCTACCGCCGGTGCGGGTTACCTGGCCCGTGTGCGGATTTTTGACGCCCAGGGCCGCCTGGTCAAAACCCTCCGCCGCGTCGAACTCCTGGGCTCCGAAGGCACCCTCCGCTGGGATGGAACGGACGAAGACCAGCTCCTGGCCCGCGCCGGCGTCTACGTTCTGTTCGTAGAACTGTTTAACCCCAACGGCGATACGGCGGAGGAGAAATTGGTGGGGGTTTTGGCGCGGTAATGCGTGACCGCCGTAGGCAGCAGCTTAGCTAATGAGCGAATGAGCGAATGAATGTAGACACACTTAGATGAACAGTCTCGAACAGTCCCTGCCGTGGTAGCGGGGTACCCAAGGACCAACGCAACAAACGTCAATCTGGCCTATCCCGTGCGGTAGCTCCTTTTATCCTTTACTCCTTTACTCCTTTACTCCTTTATTACCCCGAACAACCGCCGCTCCAGCAAAATCCGACCCGGCACCTCAATGGGTGCGCGCAGCAGCGAATCGGTTGGAGAGCGACTGACCAGCCGGAGGTCGGCCGCCGCAGTATCCTGGACGGTGGGAATGCCCGCCCGCCGGAAGTAGGGTAGGGCCACGGAAAACATCGGATCCGCTGGCACGTAAGTCGGCAGGGGCACTTCCACTTGCTCCGCCAGCCGGGCCGCCCAGCCGCGCTCTGCCTCAAAGTAGGGGTAGACCTGTACCCAAAAAAACAGCACGCCCAGCAGCCCGGCCAGGACACTGCCGCCGATGGCGAAGTCGCGCCGTTCCCCAAATAGACCGATCACGCCCAGCAGGGAAAAAATCCAGTAGGCGGCCACCATCCCCAGGGCCGCCCGGTAGCCCGCGCCGGGAAAGGCAATGCCGATACCCGCCAGCGCCATGAAAGCACCCAGCGAAGCGAGGGCTACGTGGACCACCGCGCCGCCCCGCACCCAGTCGCGCCAGGGGTAGTTGGCTTCGCGGAAGTAAAGTTGCAGTTGTTTACCCGCCAGCAGGGCCAAGAGCAGGGGGAAGAGCAGCGACTGCGTAGCAAAGCCAAGGAGCAGGCCAGCGGCCATCAGCCGGGCCGCCAGTTCTTCCCGCTGCAGCTTATAGACCAGGTCGCGCAAGCCGCCCAGTAGCCAACCCGTCAGCGGCAACATCCCCAGCAGGCAGTAGCCCAGCCATCGCCCGTAAGCCAAGGGCTGCCCGCCCCAGAACCAGTAACTACGCACGCCCTGGTTGCCCTGCAAGATGAGGATGAGTACCGGGATCGCCAGCAAGAACAGCAGGTTCATCCACTGTTTCCCCCCTCCCAGCAACATTCTTCCCGCCACGATGGTGCCCAGCCCAAAGGCCAGGGTGGAAAGCGGAGCCGCTACCGCTGCCACGAACAAGAACAGGCCGGCCTGGATGAGGTAGTTCCGCTCGGCGTCGGCCCCAGCGAGGAGGACGGACCAAAAAAAGCCCACCTGCCCCAGCAAGGCCAAGGCATCGGGCGTAGCCACCTTGCCGAAGAAGGGGAGGAACAGGGACGCACCGGCGCAGAGGAGTCCGTAGCCAATTGCCTGGGGACCAAACAAACGCCCCGCCAGGCGGTAGGTGAAAAAGCCCGTCAGCAAGACTGCCAGGGCCGAAAGCAGGCGGGGGAAAAGCCAGATGGCCTCCGTTTGTGCGTCAATGGCTTGTCCGGGACCAAAAAGCAGACCCGAAACGAAGGCGTAGAGGGACTGTCCGCGCTCGTTGCTCAGCGCCAGGTCGAGGGCATACCCTTCGGCGCCCGGCCAGACGGTGATGACGTCGAGGCGCATCACCAGGGCAGCAAAAAAGAAGAAGGAGCAGATCCAGAGGAAAAACTGAAAACGCGAAGACCCGCTCCCGGCAGTTTCCGGCTCGGGCGGCGTTACGGTCTTTTTGAGGCGGTCTTTTTTGGGCATGGCAGTACGCTTGGATGGGCAGCAAAGTACGGGCGGTAATACACCGCACCGGCCACTCGCCAGGATCGCTAATGAACGGGGAGGGGCAAGGGTTCAGACCGGCACGCGATTACCACCCTTGAGTGCCTCTACTCGTTCTTTTTCAGGAATTCTTCGGCGAGATTGAGGAAGTTGGTGGCACCCCGGCTGCCGGCGTTGATCATGATGATCGGCAGGTGCATGTTGGGGGCTTCGCTGATGCGGGCGTTGCGGTGGATGATGGTGTCAAATACCTTATCCCCGAACATCTCCCGCACTTTTTCCACCACGACGTTGGCGAGGCGCAGGCGCTGGTCGTACATACTCAACAGAATGCCCTCAATGCGGAGGTTGGGGTTGAGCTGGGCCTGCACCAGGCGGATGGTGTCCTGGAGTTTGGTCAGACCTTCCAGGGCAAAAAACTCACACTGCACCGGCACCAGCACGGTATCGGCCGCCGTCAGGGCGTTAACGGTGATGAGGCCCAGGGAAGGGAGACAGTCGATCAGGATGTAATCGTACTGGTCGCGCACCTTGGCGATGATGTTGTTTTTCATCACGTCTTCGCGCCGAAAACGGTTGATCAACTCGACCTCCGCGCCGACCAGGTTGATGCCCGCCGGGATGAGGTGGAGGTTGGGCGTTTCGGTTTCGTAGATGACTTCATTGACGTCGAGGTCATTGACCAGCACCTCGTAAATCGTGGCTTCCAGTTCGTCGCTGGGGATGCCTACGCCGCTGCTGGCGTTGCCCTGGGGGTCGGCATCGACCAAAAGCACCTTCCGCTCCAGGATGGCGAGGCTGGCGGCTAAATTGATGGCAGTGGTGGTTTTTCCTACGCCCCCCTTTTGGTTGGCAATAGCGATGACTTTTCCCATGGGCTCTTTTGAGGCGGCGAAGTTACGGGATTTTGGCTTGGCCAGGGTGTGTTTAGTTCAGTAGTCTGGTAGTTCAGTAGCTTCACTATGAACTATTGAACTATGAACTATGAACTACTGAACTGCCAACGTCGGCTGGTAGCGCGCTACGAGTTCCTCGTCGAGGTTGGTGACGATTTTCAGGTTAGGGTTGTTGCGGATGGCTTCCTCGATGGGACGGTGGTCGCTCATCAGGTCGGCCGGGGCTCCGCCGGCGGTAATGGCTACGGAATGCTCGTAGTGGGCGGCGGGTTTGCCGTCGCGGGTAACGATCGTCCAGCCATCGGAGCGGGAGTGAACGTCTTTGCGACCCAGCGTAATCATGGGCTCAATGGCGATGATGAGGCCAGCCTTGAGGACGGGCCCGCGGCCGCGCTTGCCGAAGTTGGGCACGTCGGGGGCTTCGTGGAGGCTCCGCCCCAGGCCGTGGCCGACCAACTCGCGGACCACCCCGTAGCCACACTCCCGCTCGGTGAAATGCTGCACGGCGTGGCTGATGTCGCCTACCCGGTTGCCCTCCCGCGCCGCGTCGATGCCGAGGTAGAGGGAATGCTTGGTGCGACGGCAGAGGTCCATAACTTCCTCGGTAACGTCGCCTACACAAAAGGTGTAGGCTGCATCGCCGTAGAACTCATCGACTACCGTGCCGCAGTCGATGCTCAGGATGTCACCGTCTTTGAAGACTTGCTTCTCGTCGGGCAGGCCGTGGACGACCTCCTCGTTCTGGCTTACCAGCAGGGTGGATGGGCAGCCGTAGAGGCCTTTGAAGCCGGGGATGGCACCGTGGTCGCGGATGAAAGTCTCGGCGAAGGCGTCGATCTCCTTGCCGGTCATTCCGGGCTTGAGGAGTTTGCCCACCTCGGCCAGAGTCTTGGTCACCAGCAGGCAGGCGGCGCGGCTGCGTTCGATTTCCTCCGGGGTTTTAAAAATCATTTTGCGGTCCTTCCTGCCCATCTGTTCTGCTTCCGTTTACTCCTGTGCACCGATCTGGCGCGCTGGTAAGGGCCGCAAAGATAGGCAATGCCGGGCCCTCCCGGAAGAAGAAGGCGCTTTTTGAGGCGGAGTTGTAAACTTAGGCCATTTTCTCTGCTGGCCGCACGCCGCCCTTGCGACGCGCCTGGCGGGCTTGTCTTTTGGCTTCTTTGGCCGCTTCTTTGGCCGCCTTTTTTGCTGCCTGTTGGCGTTCCTTCTCGCTCATCTGGTAGCCAATGATGTGGAGGTCGCTTTTCTCCCGCAGGACAATAGCGGCGGTAACGGAAGTGACCAACGGACCAAGAACGGTACCCAGCAGCGGCACCTTCAGCATCAGGAAGAGCGGTAGCCCAAGGCCAAGGCAAATGCCCAGGTAATGCAGGCGGAGGTTGCGCGCACTCTGCTTAATGGTAAGCCCGAATTGTTCATTGTAGTTGTCGGCAATAACGTAACCCAGCAGCAGCGCCTGAAAGAGGACGGCAAACAGGGAATAGAGTAAACCATCGTGGATGGCTTCCGCTACGTTGAGCACGGCCGTTTGTACTATTAGCGCATAAAAAGAAACAATAATCATTCGCTTCTGGGCCTCGAGGAAGGGTTTGAAGGCGTGGGCGTTCTCGATGTTCTTTTTCAGGACGATCTGCAAAGTCCGCCGCATAAAGTGGTAAATCACCACCTCCAATAAAACCAGGGTTACCCAGTTGAGGGCACCGCCGGAAAGGGAGTCGTAAGCATCCGTAATCCAGGTCAGCAGGATGCTCTCCTGACCCATGATCATGGCGCTGAAGGTCGCATCCTGGTGGCGGTCGAACCATTCACTCACGCCATCTACCAGATAAAGAACGATGAGCACACCAACCACGACCAAAAACCTGGCCACCCAGCCGTACTGCCGGAGACCTTCCCAGAGGCGGTAAGTCCGCATGAAACTCCAGGCACGGGGAAAGGCCAGCAGGGTGTAGAAAAATTCGTGGATCTGGCGAAGCATCGGGCAGACTCAGGTTTTGCGTTGCTTACGGTGGATGGGTGTGCGTCGGGGTGTAATACATTAGTCTATCCCACTGGTCTGGCAGCGGGAGAGCTTTTCTTCGGCCACGGCCAGCTCGCGTTTGAGGCGGGCAATTTCGTCGCGCATATTCTGCACGTTCTCGAAAGTGGCAGGGGCCTCGGTCACGGGTTGGTTGTCGCGGCCGGGTTCGTAGGTCTGGCTGGAACCCTGGCTGCCCTGGTCCATCCCCAGGTAGCCCTTGATGTTGGCAATGGGGTCTTCGCCGTTGTAGTAGCTGGCGCCGAAATAGGCCAGGGGGACGAAAAAGATGAGAAATAAGAGCAGGCGGCTGAATCCGGTCAATTTTGTTCTTGGCATCGTTGGAGGGGATGTTGATTAATACACACAAATAAACAACGTCCCCAAGGTACGGCAAAAGTATGTTCTACGAAGATGGGGCTTCTATCGACGGGTGGGGTCTTGCTGGGGTGAAGGGATCAATAATTGAATAATTGAAGGAAAGAATGAGCTGCCGCACGTTACAGGCGAGATAAAGGCTCCCCCCTGGGAATAGTTCCATTTAGTGTGTCTACAGAACTACAGAACTACAGAACTACTAAACTATCCCTGGTCCAACAAAAGCCGGGAATCCACCAACGGTGGCAGGCAGCGGCAACGTCTTGCCAGGAAACAAGCCACCAAACCATGAAAATTCCTGCTTTCTCCCTTCTTCTCTTCGCGCTCCTTGGCTTCGTAGCCTGCGAAAAAGAGAACCTCCAGCCAGAACCCGCGCTCAACCCCGAGCGGGTCAACTTCCAGGCACCCGAGGTGGGGCAGTTCAATACCTTCGAGATGTTCTCCTACGCCTGCGGAGAAGCCCTGCCCGAAGCGCCGAGTACCCTGACCCTGACCATTACGGGGGTGACGGAGACGGAGATTGAATTTACCGAGTCCTATTCCAGCCGTACCGATAGCCTGGTGTTCACGGCCGACCGCAAGCCGGGCAACCTCCTCATCAGCCCCGAAGAACGGGCCAGCAGCTCCCTGTTTTTCTTCTACGGCTCCGATAGCCTGCGCTTCATGGCACCGCCAGTGGCCTCCCTCCAGTACCGCGATTGCGTTTTTTACAACGGCGACGAAAAGTTTACTGGCGATTACGTGGCCCGCGTGCCCAGTTTTACGTTCGGCGACACCAACTTCCGCAACCTGAAATCCGTCAGCTGCGTCCCCGTCATCCTCGATCTGGATGGCTACCTGCTCTACGATGAGCACAGCCTGAAGGCGTCCATCAGCACCAGTACGAGTGAGTTTGGGGGGGAGGAGACTACTTTTACTACGGTGTACCTGCTACAGTGAGTGAATGCGTGAATTGCCAATGAGTGAATGCGTGAATGAGCGAATGAGTGAATTAGCTACCGCGAGGGATAGGCGAGACAGGGTAAAAGAGTAAAGTTGAAAGGATAAAGGAGCTGCCGCACGGGCCTTTATGGGGTTCTTAATCCCCGTTCAGAGATAATGTGTTTATTATCAAAACTTTACACGGGTTTCGAGTATCCGTTCAAAAGTGGTGGGCTCACCGGATTTGCCCTCTCCCTCGGTCCCTCTCCAACGGAGAGGGATGACCCTCGCTGATCTTTTTCTTGTTTGAGGGCAATACTTATAGTACCCAGAGCGAAAGAGAAGATACTACTCCTACGAACAATGAAAAGAACACAAGCTGCTGGAAATCAAATCTTTAAGATAGTAGTGCCACGACTCACAGGTCATCCCTCTCCTTTGGATGCGTTTTATGGGGTAGGGGCCCCAGAAATAAGCGAGGGAGAGGGATTCACAACTAGCTGATAATCAACACCTAGAATAGGAAAAAGTATGCGGTAAAGAGCAATGGGTCTAATGAACACACTGTAATTACAGTATTTCACAGACCCGACCCACCACTTTTTGAACGGATACGGGTTCGGCGGCGTTTGACCCAATTCTTGGAGCATGCCAGAAGGGCAGAGGCCATACCTAGGCGCGTCCGGCCTCTTCTTCGAGACGGTGCAGCTAAGTGGCCCCAGATTCACGCATTACCTACGCTGCTGCCTAGTGCGGTAGCTCCTTTTCGCCTTTACTCCTTTTCTCCCATACTTTGTCTCGCCTATCTAGTGCGGTAGCGCATTCGCTCATTCACTCATTCGCTCATTCACGCATTAACCCCCAACCCACTCCGGCAAAACCCCCAACCGAAAACCCCACACCAGCGGCAACAGAAAGTAGGACGCCAGCGTCACGATGATGATGGAGATGACGTTCATCCGAAAGCCGGCCCGCACCATATCGGGGATGCTCAAGTAGCCGGAGCCGAAAACCACGGCGTTGGGCGGGGTGGCTACGGGGAGCATGAAGGCACAAGTGGCGGCCAGCGTAGCCGGCACCATCAGCGCGTACGGATGAACGCCGAGTGGGATGGCCGCCGCCGCCAGCACCGGCATCAGCATCGAAGTGGTGGCGACGTTGCTGGTCACCTCCGTCAGGAAATTCACGGCGGCCACTACTACGAGGATCACGACCAGCAAGCCCACGCCTTCGGGGATGCTGAGGTTTCCCGCAATGTAATCCGCCAGGCCGCTGGCCGAGAAACCCTCCGCCAGGGCAAATCCTCCGCCCAGGAGTAGGACCACGCCCCAGGGCAGTTTCACCGCCTCCGACCAATTCAGCAAGGCCTCCCCGCGCTCCCGACCGGGAATGAGGAACAACAGCGTTGCCCCCAGCATCGCAATCACCGTATCCGAAATGCCGGGGATGAGGGGATCGAGCAAGGACTTCCGCGTAATCCACGCCAGTGCCGTTGCCGAAAACAGGAGCAGGATTTTCCACTCTTCGCGCGTCATCGGCCCCTGCAGCTTTTGCAGCCGACGAATTTCTTCCCGGCCACCAGAGAAATTGGACGAGCCCAGCTGGAAGGCCACGAAAGTGAGGTACCACCAGCAGATGAACAGCAACACCACGGACACCGGAAAGCCGATCCGGAACCACTCCATGAAGCCAATTTCTACGCCGTAGACCGTCTCCAGCTGCCCGACAAAAACCATGTTTACGGGCGTGCCGATCAGGCTGGCCATCCCCCCGATGGAGGCGGAGTAGGCAATGGCCAGCATCAGGGCTTTGCCAAAGGCGGCGTTCTCGTCGACGTCCGTGTCGGGGTCGTCCTGGAGCTGCCGGGCAATGGCCATCGCGATGGGAAGCATCATCACCGCCGTGGCCGTGTTGGAGATCCACATCGACAACAAGGCCGTTGCCAGCATGGCCCCCAAGACGATCATCCGCGGGTTAGAGCCGATGAAGTTGATCGTAGCCAGCGCAATGCGGCGGTGCAGGTTCCAGCGCTCGAAGGCCATCGCCAGCATAAAGCCGCCGAGGAACAGAAATACCAGGTAATGCCCAAAGGCCGCTGTCGTCTCCCCGATGGGCAACACGCCCGTCAGCGGAAACAACACCATCGGCAGCATGGAAGTGACGGCAATCGGGATGGCCTCGGTGATCCACCACGTTGCCATCCACGCCGTGCCCGCCAAGACGGCCGTGCCTGCCGACGGCAGCCCCTCCGGGTGGAAGAATACCATCACCAACGTAAAAAGAAGAGGCCCCAGGATCAGGCCGATGCGCTTAGCGGTCATGTCGTAAAATGGCGTGTAAATGGTGATGCGTGGTAAAGACGTCCATCGCTGCTCCCCCCTTCGGGGGGTTGGAGGGGACACCCTTCCCTGCACCTGCGGCCGCGCCCCAATTACGCTTTAGAGTTCCCGGATCCAGATGTTGCGGAAGGCCACCAGGTTGGAGTGGTCTTGCAGTTCGATGCTGTCGTCGCCGTGCGCCTTGTAGTGGGGCAGGCCGATGTACTCGGTGGGTCCGCGGAGCGTGAAGTGGTTCTGGACGAGCACGCCGTTGTGCAGTACCGTCACGTGGGCCGGTGCCACGAGCATGCCGTTGGCATCAAAGCGGGGGGCGGTGTAGATGATGTCGTAGCTGTTCCAGTCGCCCATCTTGCGGGTAACGTTGACCAGCGGGGGAGACTGCTTGTAGAGGGAAGCGGCCTGGCCGTTGGTGTAGGTCTCGCTGCCGTTGCTTTCCAGCACCTGGACTTCGTAGCGGCGTTGCAGGAAGACACCGGAGTTGCCGCGGCCCTGCCCGGTCTTATCGGGTTCCTGGGGGCTGCGCCATTCTATGTGGAGCTGCACGTCGCCAAAAGTCCGTCGCGTCTTGATGTTGCCAGTACCGGGTTTTACCACGAGCGCATCGCCTTCGGTGGTCCATTCCACCGGGCCGCCGGAGTTGACGCTGACCCATTCGCTGGCGTCGGCGCCTTTGCCGAGCAGGATGATGGCGTCGCTGGGGGGCGTGTTGACGGATTCGCCGGCCGTCACCTTGGGCGGTACGGGCTCGTAGAATTCGGTGGCCTTGGGGTCAGTGATCTGGGCGGCGAGGGCCGTGCAGCAGTAAAAGGCGAGGAGGGTGAGGCAGTACTTTTGCATGTTGTCGATTTTGGCCGACAATATAGGTACTGCACCCGCGCTGGCAAGACAATTTTGCCAAAAGCCTTTTTTACACCATCAAGCGCAGGGGATTTTCGAGGCTGGCCTTGACGTCGTTGAGGAAGGCAGCGGCGGAGGCACCGTCCCCATTTTACCTCTCCCCCGTCCCCTCTCCGCAGGAGAGGGGTGACCCAAGCACCATTCTTTTCTAGCAATAAGAATGATAAGTGTTTACTGATGTTTTTGCAGCAGTTTACACTTACATGATAGCCCTAAACGGGCTAAATTGAGCACTACTAGGGCGGTTCAACTTCACACCATCAAGCGAAGGGGATTTTCGAGGCTGGCCTTGACGTCGTTGAGGAAGGCCGCGGCCGAAGCCCCGTCTACTACCCGGTGATCGCAGCTGATGGTTACTTTCATCACTTTGCCGGGGACCACCTGTCCGTCTCTCACTACCGCCTTATCGTTGATGCCTCCCACGGCCAGGATACAAGCGTTGGGTGGGTTGAGGATGGCGGTGAACTCTTCCACGCCGAACATCCCCAGGTTGGAGATGGAAAAGGTGCTGCCGGTCATTTGCTCGTTGCCGAGTTTGCGGGCCTTGGCCAGGTCCACGAGTTCTTTCACTTCCGTGTTCACCTGGCTGAGCGACTTCATATTGGCGTAGCGCACCACCGGCATCATCAGGCCATCGGGGATGGCTACGGCCACCGAGATGTGGACGTCTTTGTTTTCGCGGATGGTTTCGCCCTGCCAGCTGGAGTTGATGACCGGGTGCTTGAGCAGGTTGACGGCACAGGCCTTGATGACCAGGTCGTTGAAGCTGATCTTGACGGGCGCTACTTCGTTGATGCGGGTGCGGAATTCCCAGGCCTTATCCATCGCAATTTCCACGGTCACGTAGAAGTGGGGCGCAGTGAATTTGCTATTGCTGACCAGGCGGGAAACGGCCTTGCGCATTTGGCTGACCGGCGTTTCCGTAAAGTTGTCCCCTCCGGCGTTGAAGGCGAAGGCGGGTACGGCAGGAACGGCAGTTTTTTCGCTGGCCGGTGCAGCAGTGGGCGCTGCCGCAGGTGCAGGGGAAGTCGTTTGAGGAGCGGGGGACGCCGCAGGGGAAGACTTGGCCTTCTCAACGTCTTCTTTGACGATGCGTCCGTTGGGTCCGCTGCCGGTGACGGTGCTCAGGTCGAGACCAGCGTCTTCGGCCATTTTTTTGGCGAGGGGACTGGCTTTTACGCGGCTGTCGTCGGCGGGAGCTTCGGCCTTGGCGGGAGCTTCGGCCTTGGCTTCGCTTTTGGCGGGCGCCGCTTCTGGGGCGGGAGCTTCAGCTTTGGCGGGAGCCTCTTCTTTTTTGGCGGGGGCTTCTTCCTTGGCCGGGGCGGGGCTGCCTCCTTCGGCGGCGGCGAGGGCGGCTTTCCAGTCTTCGCCTTTTTCGCCGATTACGGCAATGACGCCGTCGATGGGCACGGTACCTTGCTTAACGGCAATGTGGAGCAAAACGCCCTCGAAGTAGGAGTCGAGCTCCATGGTCGCCTTGTCGGTTTCCACTTCGGCGAGGGTCTGGCCGGGTTCAACGCTGTCGCCTTCGGCTACCAGCCAATCAACAATGTTTCCCTCTTCCATCGTGTCGCTCATGCGCGGCATGCGAATTACCTCGGCCATAATTTTTTCTTTGGTGGGCGGCAAGACGCTGCGTGCCGCGGTGGTTGCTTGAATGATGAAGACGCGTACACTGGTACGTGCCCCTGGGTTGGGCGGGCAAATTTGCCGCTTATTTGGGGAAATAACAAACTAAAGCTACTAAGTTCTCGGGGGGAGGGGTTTATTAGTTCAGTAGTTCAGTAGTTCAGTAGTTCAGTAGTTGGTAGTTCATAGTTCAGTAGTTCGTGGTTGACTACTCTCGGGAGTGCCCCGGATTACGAATGCTTCGCATTCTCCATCCGGGGTTATTAAGGTTGGACCCCTAGCGGGGTCTGGCGTGGTGGGAATGAGGCGGACTTACTTGGGAGGCCTGTCGGGATAGTTCAATTAAGTGTGTCTGGGTTAGTTATTACTCTATCGCAAGGCGTAGCCTTGCGACGAGCGCGCGATCCGCGCCGCACAGTCGGAGG
>NZ_JACSIT010000029.1 GCF_014349155.1 Neolewinella lacunae | reverse complement strand
GTTCAGGTCAGCACCGGGGTAGATGTTGGCCGTGATCGTTACGTTGGTTCCCGAGCAGTTGTCTACCGCGCGGACACCGGCGGCGTCGAGGCGGAGGTAAGCGGCACAGATGTTGCCCGCATTGGTCGTGTAAACCAGGTCGGCGTCGGTGATGCCGTCAAAGTTGCGGTCCTGGCTCGGGCCGGTGAAGACCGGTGGCGTCGTGTCGCCCACTTTCACCACCTGGGTGAAGGTGCGCACGTCGCCCGGGTTGCACCAGTCGATGACCGTATAGGTCCGGATGAACTTGTAGGTGAAGGGGCAGGTCACGATCGCTTCGCCGTCGGCGTAGGTCACGCCGATGTTGCAGATCGCTTCGCCAGCCGTCAGGTTGAAAATACGGTCACCGATGTTCAGCGCAGGGAAGTCCGCAGGGCGCGGTGCGGGGTAGTTGGCCCGCGTGGGGTTAGCAACGCCACACTGCTCAAATTCAACTACTGGCTCAATGGCAGAATCGTCAAGGTCTTCCAGCGTCGGACGGTTGAAGATGATGCGGAAGGAAGACGTTACGCTCGCGTTGGCTTCGCCAGCTGCCGTCGGGCAGACGGCAATTTCGGTAGCCGTGAAGGTCCGAGTCAGGATGACGTCCTCACACAGGGGGTCGATGGCATCGTAAGCGACGACGTCGTTGACACATACCCGGATGCGGTCCGTGCAGCCGTCCGTGAAGGTAGGCAGCAGCGGCGTCAGCCCACCGGCCAGCAGGCGGGCCCGCAACTGGGGAGCCATCGTACCGGGAACCGTAGCGCCCGTGGCAGAGAAGACTTCGTAGCACTTGCTAACCGCAGAAGGAAGCGTCGTCAGTGTATTGTCGTCCAGGTCAACGCAGAGCAGGTCTACATCTTCTACCTCCGTGACAACCGCCGGTGGCGTCTTATCTTCGGCGAAGATGGTTCCCCAACAAGTAGTGAAATCAACATCGTCACTATCTCCCGTGTAAGTCACCATGTAAGTGAAGTTGCCGCAAGACCCGATGATGTTGGTATTTTCTCCATTGATGGAAATGGATAAATCATCTATAATGGCTTGGAAACTGCCTGAAAGGACCATTTCAGGAATCACTACTGCTTGGCAATCTGCATCAAGTGTAACATTGAGGAAGCTTATGCAGGCAACATTTACATCTGGCGAAATAACGGTGACTACAGTTGGATCGTCAGGATCACCATCGTTATCTGGGTCAACGTTTTCGAAGTCATTCGGGTCATCCGATTCATCCGAAACGTCCTCGCCGGAAGGATCAGTTCCCGTTACAATTGCTTGATTAATCACTTCACCAGCATTGATATCTGCCTGTGTCAATACATAGGAGGCTGTGAAAGTGGTGTTGTCACTTTCTCCTATTCCAAGAACCGCAATCGGTCCTCCATCTACGTCAACTATTGGGTCATTAATCGTCACGTTAGTAAGTGGCGCAGCGCCAGTATTCGTTACCGTGAAGCTGTAAGTAATCGTCTCACCTACTTGGGCGAAACCATCACCATTCTCGTCTGCGAACGTACCAACTTTCTCCAATTCTATTGCGACTTCAAAGTTAAGCTCAGTGAATGTACAGTCGGGGCAGGTGGGATCGTAGTTTGGATCGGTGGGATCCAGCGGGTTGGGGTCTTCGGAATCATCAGTGACCGGGTCGCCGTCGGGGTCGTTACCCGTAACCGTCGCCAGGTTGTAAACGCCGCCGCCGTCAATATCCGCCTGGGTCACCACGTAGCTGGCCGTAGCCATACCCACCTCGCCCGGAGCGAGCGTGGACGGTACCACCACCAGATCCGTAACATTAATCGTGGCATCATCGATGTTCAGGTCCGTCAGCGTGACGTTGCCCGTGTTCGTAACCGTAAAGCTGTAGGTAATCGTCTCACCCTCTTGGGCAAAACCATCACCGCTCTCGTCTTCAAAAACACCCGCCTTGAGGAGCATTACCTCCGGGCTGGGGTCCAGCTCGGTGAACGTACAGTCTGGGCAGGTGGGATCGTAGTTCGGATCGGTGGGATCCAGCGGGTTGGGGTCTTCGGAATCGTCCGTGACCGGATTGTCATTCGGATCCATACCCGTAACCGTAGCCAGGTTGCTTACACCACCGGCGTTGATATCCGTCGTCGTTACGGGATAGCTGGCCGTAGCCAAACCCACCTCGCCCGGAGCGAGCGTGGACGGTACCACCACCAGATCCGTAACGTTAATCGTGGCATCATCGATGTTCAGGTCCGTCAGCGTGACGTTGCCCGTGTTCGTAACCGTGAAGCTGTAGGTGATCGTCTCGCCTTCCTCGGCAAAGCCGTTGCCGCTCTCGTCGGCAAAAACGCCCGACTTCAGCAACATCACCTCTGGGTTGGGGTCCAACTCGGTGAACGTACAGTCGGGGCAGGTGGGGTCATAGTTCGGATCGGTGGGATCCAGCGGGTTGGGGTCTTCGGACTCGTCCGTGACCGGGTCGCCGTCGGGGTCGTTACCCGTAACCGTAGCCAGGTTGTACACGCCGCCAGCGTCAATGTCCGCTTGGGTCACCACGTAGCTGGCCGTAGCCGTGCCTACTTCACCCGGAGCCACCGTGGACGGTACTACCACCAGGTCGGTGACGTTGATCGTCGCATCGTCGATGTTCAGGTTCGTCAGCGTGACATTACCCGTGTTCGTAACCGTGAAGCTGTAGGTGATGGTCTCCCCTTCCTCGGCAAAGCCATTGCCGCTCTCGTCGGCAAAGACACCTGACTTCAGCAACATCACCTCGGGGTTGGGGTCCAGCTCGGTGAACGTACAGTCGGGGCAGGTGGGGTCGTAGTTCGGATCGGTGGGATCCAGTGGGTTGGGGTCTTCGGAATCGTCCGTGACCGGGTCGCCGTCGGGGTCGTTACCCGTGACCGTAGCCAGGTTGTACACGCCGCCAGCGTCAATGTTCGCTTGGGTCACAACGTAGCTGGCCGTAGCCGTGCCCATCTCGCCGGGAGCGAGCGTGGAGGGTACCACCACCAGGTCCGTGACGTTGATCGTCGCATCATCGATGTTTAGGTCCGTCAGTATGACGTTGCCCGTGTTCGTAACCGTGAAGCTGTAGGTGATCGTCTCGCCTTCCTCAGCAAAGCCATTGCCGCTCTCGTCGGCAAAGACGCCGGATTTCAGCAGCATCACCTCTGGGTTAGGGTCCAGCTCGGTGAACGTGCAGTCGGGGCAGGTGGGGTCGTAGTTGGGATCGGTGGGATCCAGTGGGTTGGGGTCTTCGGACTCATCCGTGACTGGATTGTCATCCGGATCCATACCCGTAACCGTAGCCAGGTTGTACACGCCGCCAGCGTCAATGTCCGCTTGGGTCACTACGTAGCTGGCCGTAGCCGTGCCCATCTCGCCGGGAGCGAGCGTGGAGGGTACCACCACCAGGTCCGTGACGTTGATCGTCGCGTCGTCAATGTTCAGGTCCGTCAGCGTAACGTTGCCCGTGTTCGTGACCGTGAAGCTGTAGGTGATCGTCTCCCCTGCTTCGGCAAAGCCGTTGCCGCTCTCGTCTTCAAAAACACCCGCCTTGAGGAGCATCACCTCCGGGTTGGGGTCCAGCTCGGTGAACGTACAGTCGGGGCAGGTGGGGTCATAGTTCGGATCGGTGGGATCCAGGGGGTTGGGGTCTTCGGAATCGTCCGTAACCGGGTCACCGTTGGGGTCCGTACCCGTAACCGTAGCCAGGTTGTACACGCCGCCAGCGTCAATGTCCGCTTGCGTAACGGGGTAGCTGGCCGTAGCCAAACCCACCTCGCCCGGAGCGAGCGTGGACGGTACCACCACCAGGTCAACCACGTTGATCGTCGCGTCATCGATGTTCAGGTTCGTCAGCGTAACGTTACCCGTGTTCGTAACCGTAAAGCTGTAGGTGATCGTCTCTCCTTCCTCGGCAAAGCCGTTGCCGCTCTCGTCGGTAAAGACGCCCGATTTCAGCAGCATCACCTCCGGGTTGGGGTCCAGCTCGGTGAACGTACAGTCGGGGCAGGTGGGGTCGTAGTTCGGATCGGTGGGATCCAGCGGGTTGGGGTCTTCGGAATCGTCCGTGACCGGGTCACCGTTGGGGTCCGTACCCGTAACCGTCGCCAGGTTGTACACGCCGCCAGCGTCAATGTCCGCCTGCGTAACGGGGTAGCTGGCCGTAGCCATACCCACTTCGCCAGGAGCCAGCGTGGACGGTACCACCACCAGGTCAACCACGTTGATCGTCGCGTCATCAATGTTCAGGTTCGTCAGCGTAACGTTACCCGTATTCGTGACCGTAAAGCTGTAGGTGATCGTCTCCCCTTCCTCGGCAAAGCCGTTGCCGCTCTCGTCCGCAAAGACACCGGATTTCAGCAACATCACCTCTGGGTTGGGGTCCAGTTCGGTGAACGTACAGTCAGGGCAGGTGGGGTCGTAGTTCGGATCGGTGGGATCCAGCGGGTTGGGGTCTTCTGATTCATCCGTGACCGGGTCGCCGTCGGGGTCCGTACCCGTAACCGTCGCCAGGTTGTACACCCCACCGGCGTCAATGTCTGCCTGGGTCACCACGTAGCTGGCCGTAGCCGTACCCACTTCGCCAGGAGCGAGCGTGGACGGTACCACCACCAGGTCCGTGACGTTGATCGTCGCATCGTCAATGTTCAGGTTCGTCAGCGTGACGTTACCCGTGTTCGTGACCGTGAAGCTGTAGGTGATCGTCTCCCCTTCCTCAGCAAAGCCGTTGCCGCTCTCGTCGGCAAAAACACCTGACTTCAGCAGCATGACCTCCGGGTTGGGGTCCAGTTCGGTGAACGTACAGTCGGGGCAGGTGGGGTCGTAGTTCGGATCGGTGGGGTCCAGCGGGTTGGGGTCTTCGGACTCATCCGTGACCGGGTCGCCGTTGGGGTCCGTACCCGTAACCGTCGCCAGGTTGTACACGCCGCCAGCGTCAATGTCCGCCTGGGTCACTACGTAGCTGGCCGTAGCCGTGCCCACCTCGCCAGGAGCGAGCGTGGAGGGTACCACCACCAGATCCGTGACGTTGATCGTTGCGTCGTCGATGTTCAGGTCAGTCAATGTGACGTTGCCCGTGTTCGTGACCGTGAAGCTGTAGGTGATGGTCTCGCCTTCCTCGGCAAAACCGTTGCCGCTCTCGTCTTCAAAAACACCCGCCTTGAGGAGCATTACCTCCGGGTTGGGGTCCAGCTCGGTGAACGTACAGTCGGGGCAGGTCGGGTCGTAGTTCGGATCGGTGGGATCCAGCGGGTTGGGGTCTTCGGACTCATCCGTAACCGGGTCGCCGTCGGGGTCCGTTCCCGTAACCGTAGCCAGGTTGTACACGCCGCCGGCGTCAATGTCCGCCTGCGTAACGGGGTAGCTGGCCGTAGCCATACCTACCTCGCCGGGAGCGAGCGTGGACGGTACCACCACCAGATCAACCACGTTGATCGTCGCGTCGTCGATGTTCAGGTTCGTCAGCGTAACGTTGCCCGTGTTCGTGACCGTGAAGCTGTAGGTGATGGTCTCCCCTTCCTCGGCAAAGCCGTTGCCGCTCTCGTCTTCAAAAACACCCGCCTTGAGGAGCATTACCTCCGGGTTGGGGTCCAGCTCGGTGAACGTACAGTCGGGGCAGGTGGGGTCGTAGTTCGGATCGGTGGGATCCAGCGGGTTGGGGTCTTCGGACTCATCCGTGACCGGGTCACCGTTGGGGTCCGTTCCCGTAACCGTAGCCAGGTTGTACACGCCGCCGGCGTCGATATCCGCTTGCGTAACGGGGTAGCTGGTCGTAGCAGTACCCACCTCGCCAGGAGCGAGCGTGGACGGTACCACCACCAGGTCAACCACGTTGATCGTCGCGTCATCAATGTTCAGGTCCGTCAGCGTGACGTTACCCGTGTTCGTGACCGTGAAGCTGTAGGTGATCGTCTCCCCTGCTTCGGCAAAGCCGTTGCCGCTCTCGTCTTCAAAAACACCCGCCTTGAGGAGCATTACCTCCGGGTTGGGGTCCAGCTCAGTGAACGTACAGTCGGGGCAGGTGGGGTCATAGTTCGGATCGGTGGGATCCAGGGGGTTGGGGTCTTCGGAATCGTCCGTAACCGGGTCGCCGTTGGGGTCCGTTCCCGTAACCGTCGCCAGGTTGTAAACGCCGCCAGCGTCAATGTCCGCTTGGGTCACTACGTAGCTGGCCGTAGCCATACCCACCTCGCCCGGAGCGAGCGTGGACGGTACCACCACCAAGTCGGTGACGTTGATCGTCGCATCGTCGATGTTCAGGTCCGTCAGGATAGCATTACCCGTATTCGTAACGGTGAAGCTGTAGGTAATCGTCTCCCCTTCCTCGGCAAAGCCGTTGCCGCTCTCGTCTTCAAAAACGCCACTCTTCAAAAGGGCAACCTGTGCAGCACATACCATTTCTAAACACCCGGTAGTAGCAGTCATCCCAAGATTATCAGCAAAGGCGTCCAGCCTTCCGTCAAAACCAGGATTTACTTCATATAAGAAGTTTTCCACTTCGTCATCGGCCAGGTTTAGGTTAGTATAGTTTTGGTTCAGGTAGTAGGTACCCACAATACCGGCATCATTGTTCAAATAGCCATCATCTGAGGCAATACCTTGACCTGCACCGACGTGATTATTGTCAAAAACAATCGGCGTGCATAGAGTATTTGAAACATCCGCCAAAATGGTAAAACAAATATCTAGCACACGCACAGGAGTCGTACTCAAGCCGATGGGTGTAGTAGTGTTTTCCAAAATATTTAAGGCGACAAAGGTCCCACTACCCGTAGAAAAATTTAATGGATCGCCAAAAACTGGATTACTTTGAATTGGAGGACTCACCGTATAGTTACTCTGGACGTTTGTGACATCAAGATTTCCTAGCAGTCCGGAGTCATAGAAAAACCGGAGCGTGCTTGTACCTAGCTCAGGAGTGCCCGTGGCATCATCGAGTGAGATTAAGAGTGGGAAGCAAATCTCAGGAGTGGCTCCACAACTTACCTGTGGGGTACCGATACTCCACTCCATCACTCTCTGAGCGTTTCCTAAAGCAATAGCGAAGCAAAAAATAAAAATGGTCGTAAAAATTCTTTTCATGACAATAATCTTAGAATATAAATTGAATAGACATACCGCGAGGAAGTTTTGTACTTCCTCGCGGTTGCCTTTTTACTCGACCCGTGCTTTAACACTCGTAAAGCCAGGTGCATTCATGGACCATAAAAAGAAGTCCAGCGCGCTAACGTCTCCATCCATGTTGTAGTCTACTAGGTTGTAGGCCCTGTTCTGAGGTCCGTTGGTCACCCAAGTTGTGTAGTCAGCGGCAGTGAGGTCAGTGTATTCACTTCCAGAAGAAACGTGATCGCCATTCCCTCCGTACATTGCGAATACGCCTGGTAATACTTCCTTTTGCCTCAGGAAAATACCCGCTGCAAATGGATCGCTGACGTAAGATTGCTTATCCCGGAAATCGTAAGTAATGGTATTGTTCACCACTGCTACTGCTTCGTGCGACATTACAATCAGGTGGTTACGGTGTTCAACTACCACGTAGTAACTCTGAGACTGATCAATTTGGCAACAATCGGCATCGCTCAGGAATTCAATCCTTCCGTCGTTGTGGAGAAGCCCAGCTCGCTCACAAAGCACTTCATCACCGTCTTCTGGATTAGTACGTAATGAGACGAGAACCCAGTCTACCACTGTAGCGGGATAACCTGCATCGGCATTTGCACTCATCATTTCTGAATCAAAGCCAATGCCTTCCGTGCCACTGTAGCTCCAGGGAGCAACATTGTAAGCCTGACCAGCAACGCCTAATATCGGCTGGTAGATATTACCTTCGAAGGCATTCTCGTTGTACTGGCCTGGCAGCAACCTAGATAGGTTTAGTGTCGTACGCATTGGCAGGGCATAGGCTCCTGTTTGTGGCACAATAACACTTCCTTCCAGGTATACGAAAGCTTCAATGGTCACACAGCAATCTTCAACAACAATCACTGCACTGCCTGCCATATCGCTGCTGCAAAGCTCTCCAGCCGTGCTCGTTGCTACTACCGTGTAGGTACCAGCAGTCGTTTGGGCGGTAAAGTTTAATGCTGCGCCAGTACCGGGAAGGGTTTCTATCGAGGTAGCACCACGGAACAAAGTGTAGTTCACGCCCGATTGCGAGCCATCCAATCCGATGGACTGGGCCATTATCTCATGAGCACAATAGGTTCCCCCACCAGTCACTAAGAAAGCAATAGGAACTGCTTCTACGTTAATGACCATGGTTGAAGCGTCAGCGGGACAGTTAACCGTTTCTGCATGCGTATAAGTAAAGGTATATGCTCCTGGAGCAGCGCTGCTGAAGTTGACACTTGCTGGATTGGAGATGTCAACTGTTGCTCCGCCAGTTTGCACCCAGGTTCCACCGGGGTCGGCACCGGATAGCAATGCCGTCAAATCATACATTGCACCTGCGCCCGCGCAAAAAGTATCATCGTTATCTGCGCCAGCATCCAATGCAGGCTCTTCCGTGACAACCACTTGAGCGCTAACCGCTGGGCAGTTGGCCGTAGCCGCGTGGGTGTAGGTGTAGGTACCCGCGCCAGCAAGGACGGGGGTCCAGGTGCCGCCAGCATCGGGCGTGCCGTTCAAGGAGGTAAAGAGTTCAGCGGCCGTAACCGTCTCGCCTTCGCAGATCGTCAGGGTACCGTTCGTGCCAGCATCAAGGGCAGGTTCTTCCGTAACCACCACTTGGGCACTTACCGCTGGGCAGTTGGCCGTAGCAGCGTGGGTGTAGGTATAGGTACCCGCACCAGCAAGGACGGGGGTCCAGGTGCCACCTGCATCGGGCGTGCCGCCCAAGGAGGTAAAGAGCTCAGCGGCCGTAACCGTTTCGCCTTCGCAGATGGTCAGGGTACCGTTCGTACCCGGGTCCAAGGCAAGCTCTTCCGTGACAACCACCTGAGCGCTAACCGCTGGGCAGTTGGTCGTAGCCGAGTGGGTGTAGGTGTAGGTGCCCGCACCAGCAAGGACGGGGGTCCAGGTGCCACCTGCATCGGGCGTGCCGTTCAAGGAGGTAAAGAGTTCAGCGGCCGTAACCGTTTCGCCTTCGCAGATCGTCAGGGTGCCGTTCGTGCCGGGATCGAGGGCGGGCTCTTCCGTGACAACCACCTCGGCGCTAACCGCTGGGCAGTTGGCCGTAGCCGAGTGCGTGTAGGTGTAGGTGCCCGCACCAGCAAGGACGGGGGTCCAGGTGCCACCAGCATCGGGCGTGCCGCCCAAGGAGCTAAAGAGCTCAGCGGCAGTAACCGTTTCGCCTTCGCAGATCGTCAGGGTGCCGTTCGTGCCAGCATCAAGGGCGGGCTCTTCCGTGACAACCACCTGAGCGCTAACCGCCGGGCAGTTGGCCGTAGCCGCGTGGGTGTAGGTGTAGGTGCCCGCACCAGCAAGGACGGGGGTCCAGGTGCCACCAGCATCGGGCGTGCCGTTCAAGAAGGTAAAGAGTTCAGCGGCCGTAACCGTCTCGCCTTCGCAGATGGTCAGGGTACCGTTCGTGCCAGCATCAAGGGCAGGTTCTTCCGTAACCACCACTTGGGCACTTACCGCTGGGCAGTTGGCCGTAGCAGCGTGCGTGTAGGTGTAGGTACCCGCGCCAGCAAGGACGGGGGTCCAGGTGCCGCCAGCATCGGGCGTGCCGCCCAAGGAGGCAAAGAGCTCAGCGGCCGTAACCGTCTCGCCTTCGCAGATCGTCAGGGTACCGTTCGTACCAGCACCAAGGGCAGGTTCTTCCGTAACCACCACCTCGGCGCTAACCGCCGGGCAGTTGGCCGTAGCAGCGTGCGTGTAGGTGTAGGTGCCCGCACCAGCAAGGACGGGGGTCCAGGTGCCACCAGCATCGGGCGTGCCGTTCAAGGAGGTAAAGAGTTCAGCGGCCGTAACCGTTTCGCCTTCGCAGATCGTCAGGGTACCGTTCGTGCCAGCATCAAGGGCGGGTTCTTCCGTAACCACCACCTGAGCGCTAACCGCCGGGCAGTTGGCCGTAGCCGCGTGCGTGTAGGTGTAGGTGCCCGCGCCAGCAAGGACGGGGGTCCAGGTGCCACCAGCATCGGGCGTGCCGTTCAAGGAGGCAAAGAGTTCAGCGGCCGTAACCGTTTCGCCTTCGCAGATCGTCAGGGTGCCGTTCGTGCCAGCATCAAGGGCGGGCTCTTCCGTAACCACCACCTGAGCGCTAACCGCCGGGCAGTTGGCCGTAGCCGCGTGGGTGTAGGTGTAGGTGCCCGCACCAGCAAGGACGGGGGTCCAGATGCCGCCGGCATCGGGCGTGCCGTTCAAGGAGGTAAAGAGCTCAGCGGCCGTAACCGTTTCGCCTTCGCAGATCGTCAGGGTGCCGTTCGTGCCAGCATCAAGGGCGGGTTCTTCCGTGACAACCACCTCGGCGCTAACCGCCGGGCAGTTGGCCGTAGCAGCGTGGGTGTAGGTGTAGGTGCCCGCACCAGCAAGGACGGGGGTCCAGGTGCCACCAGCATCGGGCGTGCCGTTCAAGGAGGCAAAGAGCTCAGCGGCCGTAACCGTTTCGCCTTCGCAGATTGTCAGGGTGCCGTTCGTGCCGGGATCGAGGGCGGGCTCCACCGATACCGTAGAAATATCCGTTAGCTCATTTTCGCAACCCGTCGTCGTATTCGTGGCAAATACGTTATAAGTTGTCAGTACCAACGGACTGACCATAAAACTGATGCTTGCGCCCGTGCCCTCAATTGGGGTCCCCACATTGGTATCGTCACTATTCAATCGGAGTTGGTAACTCACGCCACTCTCACTGTTCATGACGGTAATCGTTGCCACCTCTCCAAGGCAGATAGCATCGTCACTAACCGGAAGCGTAGCATCAGGATATAAATTAACCCCTACGGTAGGTTTGTCTATTAACTCAACAAAACATCCCGAAGCAACATCCGTGGCCAATATGTTGTAGACAGTAGTTTCGCTTAGTGAAATAGAGAAACTGACGTCCCCCCCGGTACCTGCTATGGGCGTGCCAACGTTACTATCGTCGCTGTCCAGTCGCAATTGGTAATTTACTCCTACTTCGCTCCCAGTGATGGTAATCATTGCCGTCTCACCGATACAAATTTCATCGTCACTAACTGCTAGGTCATCGCTTGGAGTGGGCAGCTCTACGCATCCGGAAGTCAGGGTCATCCCTACGTTGTCAGTGAGGGCGTCCACGTTTCCATCAAACCCAGGATTCACTGTATATAAGAAGTTGACCACTTCATCGTCCGCCAAGTTCAAATTTGTGTAATTCTGGTTCAGATAATAGGTGCCTACCACTCCAGCGTCATTATTGAGGTAACCATCGTCCTCGGCTATCCCTAGGCCTGCACCGATGTGGTTATTATCAAAAACGATGGGTGCGCATAAGGGAAAGCCTGCAGCAGGGAGTACCGTAAAGCAGATATCTAATACGTGTACTGGGACGGTACCCAGTGCGATTGGCATGGAGGTATTTTCAATGATATTGCAGGCAACAAAAGTACCAGCATTTGTAGAAAAATTGAATACTCCTCCGTATACCGGAGCGCTTTGGTTTGTCCCTGAAACGCTGTAACCGTTTTGAACATTAATGATGTTCATTCCAGTCAACAGTCCCGAATCATAAAAAAACCTCAAGGTACTGGTCCCTAGCTCCGGCGTATCCGACGCTTCTTCGAGCGCGATCAGCAGGGGGTAGCAAACCGAGGTGACGGGGCCGCAGTTCACTTCAACTTCTCCGATGCTCCATTGCATCACTCTCTGGGAATACCCGAGCGTATAGGTGAAGCAAAGCAAAAGCAGCGTGGCAAATGTTTTTTTCATAAAGAGAGTAGAATAATATTCTGAATGATGGGCAAATACATTTCAAGGAAGTTCCTGACTTTTGAATCCCCCAATCATTTCAATTGGAAACGATGATGCTGGTGAAGCCTGGAGCATTACTCAACCACAGGAAGAAATCCAGCGCGCTAACGTCACCATCCATGTTATAATCGACGAGGTTATACACGCGGTTGGCGGGGCCATTAACAAGCCACTTGGTGTAATCAGCAGCGGTAATATCTGTGTATTCACTGTTTGAAGTGAGGTGATCACCGTTGCCAGCGTACATTGCAAAAACACCAGGTAAGACTTCTTTCTGTCGGAGAAACACGCCTGACGAGAAGGGATCATTGACGTATGACTGCTTATTGCGAAAATCGTAAGTGAGCACGTTGTTGACGACAGGAACTGCTTCGTGCGACATTACGATTAAGTGGTTCCGATGTTCTACTACTATGTAATAGCTCTGTGATGGATCCAGCACACAGCAATCAGCGTCATTGATGAATTCGATCCTTCCGTCATTGTGCAGCAGGCCGGCACGTTGGCAAATCGCTTCACTACCGTTCTCTGGGGTCGAACGCAAGGAAACCAAAACCCAATCCACCACAGTTGACGGATACCCAGCATCAGCATTCGCATTCATCATTTCTGAATCGAAACCAATGCCTTCTGTGCCCGCATAGTTCCAAGGCGCCACATTATAGGCTTGGCCTGAAGCTCCAAGAATGGGTTGGTAGAAATTACCGATAAAAATGTCTTCGCTGTACTGCCCTGGCAGAAGTTTGGAAGCATTCAAGGTAGTACGCATTGGTGTACTGTACAGGCCGGTTTGGGGTGCGATGAGGCTTCCTTCCAGGTACACAAAAGCTTCTATTGAGACACAACAGTTCGGTGCAGCCACCACAATGTCATCGGTCTTGTTACAGGCGGCGTCCGTAGCAATCAGGCGGATGCTCGTGCCTGCGGGGATGCCCGTGATCACGTTCGCACCAATGGTGCCGACTTCCGGGTCAGTAGTCAGTGTAGCACCAGCTACCAAGGCAAAGTTTACAGAGTATGTGCTGCCGTCGGCAGAACAGATACCCAAGGCACTCACCGAAATCAGTTCTTCCGGACAAGGAGCACACTCCAGTGCAGTTGGACTCGTAGCCGTCAGGCTGATCGCGCAGTCGCTATCGTTCGGATTCGTAGCTGTAATTACGGCATTGGTTCCGATAGGTATTCCGCTGATGACGTTGCCCGTAATTGTGTAGGTCCCAGGGTCAGTGCTGATTACAGCACCTGTCGTCTCCGTGAAGGCGATCGAGTAAGTCGTAACCGCGCAAATGGCATTACCCAGTGTCAGGTCAGGTTGTTCACACATCAGGTCCACGCAGGTGGCGGGGCTAGCAACGCCCAATGTGACCAGATCACAGGAGACATCGTTGGTGGCCGTCAGCACGTCATTCGTGCCTACTGCAACCGTAACCGTGTTGCCAATGATCGTTCCGTTAGCACTCGTTACCGTTGCACCAGGGGAAGCCGCAAAGGAGTACTGGTAGGTCGTACCGTCTACACACACTACTGAACCGACACTCACCACGGGAGCTTCCGGGCAACAATCTGGTGCGGCCACCACGATGTCGTCGGTCTTGTTACAAGCAGCATCCGTTGCAATCAGACGGATGTTGGCTCCTGCAGGGATTCCCGTGATCACGTTCGTACCTATTGTACCTACGGCGGGGTCGGTTATTAGCGTAGCGCCGGGGGAAAGAAAGAAATTCACCGAGTAAGTCAGGCCATCCGTAGCGCATACGCCCAACGCACTTACTGAAATCAACTCGTCCGGACATGGCGTGCCACAATCATTTGGACTGATCACCGTCAGAGTTACCGTACAATCACCGTCATTCGGGTTGGTTGCGGTGATTGTTACATTGGTGCCTTGCGGTATGCCGCTGATTAGATTACCCGTGATTGTGTAAATAGCTGGAGCCGTCGTGATCGTCGCGCCCGTCGTCTCCGTAAAGCTCACCGCGTAGGTCGTACCATTGCAAACGCTGTTGCCCACAGTCAGGTCAGGCTGATCACATGCCAAGTTGCAGTTGGCGGGGCTCGTCACATTCAGTGTCACTACATCACAGTTAGCGTCCCTGTATACTGTCAGCATATCATTGGTGCCCACAGCAACCGTTACCATGTTGCCACTGATCGTACCGTTTGCACTCACGATTGTCGCACCTGGCGATGCCGCAAACGTGTACTGGTAGGTTGTCCCGTTGACGCAGACTACCGAGCCTAAGCTCGCTATTGGTTCGTCCGGACAGCAGTTGGGGTCTGCTACTATAATATCATCCGTCTTGTTACAAGCTGCATTGGTTGCTACCAAACGAATATTAGTGCCTGCCGGAATGCCCGTAATTACGTTCGCACCGATCGTACCCACCAGCGGTTCGGTCGTCAGCGTTGCTCCCGGAGCCAGCACGAAGTTTACAGCGTAGGTAAGGCCATCCGTGGAACAGACGCCCAGAGCGCTCACTGAAACCAACTCATCCGGACATGGTGTACCGCAATCAATCGGGCTGATCGCCGTTAGCGTGATGGCGCACGCACCGTCATTGGGGTTCGACGCTGTAATTACCACGTTGGTTCCCAGTGGTATTCCGCTGATCACGTTGCCTGTGACCGTATAAATACCCGGAGCCGTTGTAATCGTCGCACCCGTCGTCTCCGTGAAACTAACCGAGTACGTCGCGCCGTTGCATACGCTGTTGCCCAGTGTCAGGTTGGGCTGCTCACACGTCAGGTTGCAGTTGGCCGGACTGTCCACATTCAGCGTCACTACATCACAATTGACATCCCGGTATACCGTCAGCACATCGTTCGCGCCCACCGTTAATGTGACCGTGTTGCCGCTGATCGTGCCGTTTGCACTCACGACAGTCGCACCTGGCGATGCCGCAAACGTGTACTGATAGGTAGTGCCGTTCAGGCATACCACCGACCCTACGCTAGCTATTGGGGCATCCGGACAGCAATTGGGGTCTGTTATTAGGATATCGTCCGCCTTATTACAACCTGCATTGGTCGCTACCAAACGGATGTTCGTACCCGCAGGAATGCCCATGATCACGTTCGAGCCAATCGTGCCCACCATGGGCTCAGTCGTCAGCGTGGCTCCGGGAGCCAGCACGAAGTTCACCGAGTAGGTCAGGCCATCAGCGGAACACACGCCCAGGGCGCTCACTGATATTAACTCATCTGGACATAAGTTACCGCAATCGGTCGGGCTGATCGCTGTCAGTGTAATGTTACAAGCGCCGTCATTCGGGTTTGTCGCCGTGATTACTACGTTGGTTCCCAGCGGAATGCCGCTGATTACGTTGCCCGTGATGGTGTAGGTGCCAGGGGCCGTCGTGATCGTCGCACCCGTAGTTTCCGTGAAACTCACTGAGTAAGTCGCGCCGTTGCATACACTGTTGCCGACGGTCAGGTTGGGCTGCTCACAAGAAATGTTACAGATGGTCGGGCTGGTTATATTCAGCGTTACGGCTTCACAGTTTACATCATTATAGACCGTGAGGACGTCGTTAGTTCCTACCGCTACCATCACCAAATTGCCGCTGATCGTACCGTTTGCACTCGCAACCGTCGCACCAAGAGAAGCCGCAAATGTATATTGGTAGGTGGTGCCATTGACACATTCCACTGTGCCTACGCTCGCTATTGGCACTTCTGGACAGCAGTACTCAATCGTTATTGTCATTACTGATACTTCCGCAGGGCAGGAACCGCTTGCTGCGTGCGTATATGAGAAGGTATACATTCCTGGGGCCGCAGCACTGAAATTGACGTTTGCAGGATTACTGCTGTTAACCATATCACCGCCCGTTTGGCTCCAAGTGCCTCCAGCATCCGCGCCTGACAGCAAAGCCGTCAGGTCGTAATTCGCATTGCTGCCTGCGCAGAAAAGATCATTATTGTCGGGACCTGCCAGCAACTGGTTTGTTACCGTAATGGTGAATGTCGCCATATCGGCAGGGCAAGAGCCGCTCGCCGCATGCGTGTAAGTGAACGTATACACGCCAGGGGCTGCCCCGCTGAAGTTGACGCTCGAAGGGTTGCCGATGTTTACGGCAGCTCCGCTTGTTTGGGCCCAGACTCCGCCCGCATCAGCACCTGACAGCAAAGCCACCAGGTTATATGCTGCGCCACTACCTTCGCAGAACTCGTCACTGTTATCGGTTCCCGCCAGCAACTGATTCGTTACTGTGATTGTGAATACGGCCACGTCAGCAGCGCAGGATCCGCTCGCGGCGTGCGTGTAGGTGAAAGTATACACGCCGGGGGCTGCCCCGCTGAAGTTGACGCTCGCAGGGTTGCCGATGTTTACAGCAATCCCCCCCGTTTGAGCCCACGCACCGCCTGCATCGGCACCCGATAACAAAGCTGTGAGGTTGTACGCTGCTCCGCTGCCCTCACAGAATTCATCACTATTATCGATACCGGCCAGCAACTGATTCGTTACTGTAATCGTCAATGTCGCAACGTCAGCAGGGCAGGATCCACTGGCCGCGTGGGTGTAGGTGAAGATATACGTACCGGGGGCTGCCGCGCTGAAGTCCACACTGGAAGGGTCGCCGATGTTTACGGTAGCTCCGCTCGTCTGCGCCCACGTACCGCCCGCATCTGCGCCCGACAACAATTCCGTCAGGTTATATCCCTGGCCACTGCCTTCACAGAACTCATCACTATTGTCGGGGCCAGCCAGTAACCGGTTTGTTACCGTGATCGTTGCCGTGGCGCTTACCGCTGGACAAGCGGCCGTCGCCGGAATCGTATAAGTGAACTGGTACACACCCGGAGCTGCGGCGCTGAAGTTGATTGCCGTGCCAGCTCCTATCATCACGCCCGAGCTTGGTCCGGCAGTCGTTCCCGCCCAGCTTCCTCCCGGGTCTTCGCCCGTAATGATGTCGAACAAGTTTTGCAGCGTGTTTGTGCCTTCACAAAACTCTCGGCTGCCATTGGATCCTGCGGTTTCAGGCGTTTCTTCTGTCACCACTACCTGGGCGCTGGATAAAGGACAAGCACCCACTGCCGCGTGGGTATAGGTATACACACCTGCCCCAGCTAAAGCGGGCGTCCAGACTCCCCCTGGGTCAGGCGTTCCGCCCAGTGCATTGAACAGTTCTGCAGTGGTAACCGTTTCGCCCTGGCAAATCATCAAAGTACCATTCGTACCCGCATCAGGGCCGGCTGTTTCTGTCACCACTACCTGGGCGCTGGTGGCCGGGCAGTTTGCCGTAGCCGCATGGGTGTAGGTGTAGGTGCCACCACCGGCCAAGGCAGGAGTCCATATTCCTCCTGGGTCAGGTGTGCCACCCAAAGCAGCAAACAGGGCTGCGGCAGTGACTGTTTCGCCGGCGCAGATAGAAAGTGCACCGTTGGTGCCGGGATCAAGTGGATCTTCCACGGTTACAGTGGGCTTGTCGGTTAGTTCGGCGGCGCAGGTGGTGGTGGTGTTGGTAGCCAGGATATTGTATAAAGTGGTGCTGGCCGGGCTTACCATGATGGTGATGTTGCCACCTGTGCCCACTACTGGGGCGCCCACATTGCTGTCGTTGTTATCCCGGCGAAGCTGGTAGCTTACCCCGCTTTGGCTGCCGGTAATTGTGATTGAGGCCATTTCGCCGGCGCAGATCGCGTCGTCGGTTACTGCCAGGCCATTGTTGGGCAGCGGATTGACCGTTACCATGGGCTTGTCGGTCAGTTCGGCAAAACAGTTGGTGGTGGTGTTGGTGGCCAGGATATTGTACAAGGTGGTGGCGGTAGGACTCACCGTGATGTTGATGGCGCCGCCATTGCCTGCCACCGGAGCGCCCACGTTGCTGTCGTTGCTATCCAGGCGAAGCTGGTAACTCACGCCGTTCTGGCTGCCGGTGATGGTGATAGTGGCGGTCTGGCCAATACAGATGGCAGCGTCGCTCACCGCCAGCCCGTTATTGGGCAGGGCATTGATCACCACGGTAGCCGTCGCTGAGTTGGCCGCATCACAACCGCTGCCGGTGCAGGAATAGGTGGCCCGGTAGTAGCGGGTACCAGCCGTGGTGGTGGGCACATTGTAGGTGGTGGCGTTGGCGCCGCTGATGTTGGTCCAGGGGCCGCTGGCCGAGGTACCACTCTGCCATTGGATGGTGCAAGTGCCCGTGCCGTTGCCGGGGGTGGCCGTAAGGGTGACCGTGCCACCCACACAAACCGTAGACGAGCTTGGGGTGATGCTGATGGTGGGGTCGGGGGTGACCACTACGGTAGCCGTAGCCGAGTTGGCCGCGTCACAGCCGCTGCCCGTACAGGAGTAAGTAGCCCGGTAGTGCCGGGTGCCCGCCGTGGTAGTCGGCGCATTGTAGGTAGTGGCATTGGCACCGCTGATGTTCGTCCAGGGTCCGGTAGCGGAGGTGCCGCTCTGCCACTGGATGGTGCAGGTGCCCGTACCGTTGCCGGGCGTAGCCGTGAGGGTGGCCGTGCCGCCTACGCACACCGTAGAAGAAGCAGGCGTGATGCTGATGGTCGGATCAGCCGTAACCACTACCGTGGCCGTAGCCGAGTTGGCCACGTTGCAACCGCTGCCCGTGCAGGAGTAAGCGGCCCGGTAATAGCGTGTACCCGCCGTAGTGGTCGGCGCACTGTAAGTGGTAGCATTGGCACCGCTGATGTTCGTCCAGGGACCGCTGGCCGAGGTACCGCTTTGCCATTGGATGGTGCAAGTGCCTGTGCCGTTGCCGGGCGTGGCGGTGAGGGTGACCGTGCCGCCCACACAAACCGTAGACGAGCTTGGGGTGATGCTGATGGTCGGATCGGGGGTGACCACTACGGTAGCCGTGGCCGAGTTGGCGGCGCCACAGCCGTTGCCCGTGCAGGAGTAGGTAGCCCGGTAGTAGCGGGTACCGGCAGTAGTAGTCGGTGCACTGTAGGTGGCGGCATTGGCACCACTGATATTGGTCCAAGGGCCGCCAGCCGAGGTGCCACTCTGCCATTGGATGGTACAGGTCCCCGTGCCGTTGCCGGGAGTGGCCGTAAGGGTGACCGTACCGCCTACGCAAACCGTAGAGGAGCTGGGCGCAATGCTGATGGTGGGATCAGGCGTGATCACCACCGTGGCCACATTGGACGTAGGGACCGCGCAGGTGCTGCCCGTGCAAGCGTAGGTGGCCCGGTAATAAAACGTGCCCGCCGTAGCCGTGGGCGCATTGTAGGTGGCGGCCGTGGCGCCGCTGATATTGGTCCAAGGGCCGGAGGCCGAGGGGCCGCTCTGCCACTGCCGCGTACAGGAACCATTGCCCCCACTCACCGTGCTGCTCAAGGTGACGGCGCCACCTACACATACCGTGCTGCTGGAAGGCGTGATGCTTACAAATGCGTTCGGGCAGGTTTCGTAGCCAAAGTTGTTGTTGCAATCGAGCTGGCCTAGGGCCGTAAAACTGACCGCCTCAACGTTATCAGTAGTGAGAGTAGCACCAGTAGGTAAGGTACTTGTATTGACTGTGACAACGAAATTACTAGGTGCACCGGGAGTTGTATAGGTCAAATCTAACCGTGGTCTGAAAGCCGAACCGTCGTCTGAATTGTAAATCAACCAAGTTCCGGTTGTATTACTCAGAATTAGAGAAAGATGCGTCAATCCCCCCTGATTATTAACCACTTGCTGAACTACACTGGAAAAATTTGGAGAGTTCAGTACTTGCTCATCTGAAATGTTTGGCACATTCCAAGTAACCGAGGAAGTCGTTACCGCCCGGGTAGAAAGATAATTATTGGCCGCTGTATACGCAGGTGGAGCAGATAAATTTTCAGCCCGAATGGTTACTGGTATGTTGCCATCATCGTACCCTATGAGTCGAAGCGTAGCTGAGGTGATGGTCGCATTGGCAGGGATGTTCAAACTTTGAAACCTAAAGCCCTGATACCTGATAATGTCACCATTGTCCTGAAATGAAGTTGGGAAGTTAGTTCCGGCACTATTCTGCCAGGAATCGCTGGTAGTTGCTGGAACAAGTTGATTACTAAGCGTTACTGTACTAGGCGCACTAATGGAGTTGATCGAGAAAGAATAGGCTCCGCCTGCTGTGGTAGATGTACTAGTAATCAGGGGTTCTCCTACATCAAGTAAATCGTTGTTGTTTAGGTCGTTATACAAGTTTACGGTCACCCCACTCGCCCCTGTTTCGCCAGCGTTTAGGATGCCATTGGTATTTGCATCCAGAAATACCGTACCATTGATGGTGGACTGACTAGGATTGCTAGCGGTAATAGTGATGGTAGCCTGGCTACAAACCGCGCCACTACAAGCTTCATAAGTGATTTGGTCACCGCCCCAGAAGCCGGTAACGTTGCCCGTGTAGGTGATGGTGCCGTTGCCGTTGTTGACAAAGGTTCCGTTGGTACCGCTGCCGATCAGGTTGACGGTGAGGGGGCCTCCCAGGGGGTTGGTGTCGTTGGCCAGTACGTTAACGGTGACGGAGGCACTACCGCAGTTAATGGTTCCGGTGTCGTCTTGGGCGATGGGGCCCAAGTTGAGCCCACAATTGGTAGGACGTATGGCAGAGCGCAAAACCGCATTCAGGTAAAAGCGATCGGCATCAAGCCGGTTGGCGCCTTGATCACTATGGTCATGCCCCGCTAGGTAGTGTATATACCCCCCATCGCTGGCAGTAACCCCATCAATACGCCCGGTATAGGCCTTGTAGTCATTTTGACTATCGTATACGATACGGGTACCCCCGGGAGGGTTAGTATTGAACCCAAAGTCTTCCACTGAACCACCTCTATCTCCGATATTTCCTTCAAATTGCGCGGAAGGCTCCGTGGGGTTATCGTACAGGAAAGTGCCTAAACCGGGATTATCCCTGTAACCGGCATTGAGAAATGGCCGGGGGGCACTATTTTGAAAGCCCCGTATCGCCGCGCATTGCGCAAGAAAGTTGCCACCGCTTTGTAAAAAAGCTCTCACTGCCGTCCTTTGGGCGGTAGTAATACTTTCGTTGTGCGGCACCGTAATGATGGTAACACAAGAAGAGGCAGTTATAGTGGTGAGGGATCCCTCTGTGAAGTGCGTGCCTTGGGTAAGACCAGCACGTACCAAAATATTATCTGAATGAATATCTGGGTTGGCTCCATTTTCTACAAACACAAAAGGCTTGTGGGTAAGGTTGGAGTGTACATCCACGGTGGTGGCGTTTTGTAACTCATACACTCGGATCGAATTGCCAAAACTGTTGATTACCGTGGCCGCCTGGGCCTCAAAACCTGGGAAGATGGCAATGGGACCCGCCCGGAAACTTCGGCTGCTGTAAGTGCCCGTGGTGGGATAGCGCTGCCGGGCGGATGCGGTAAAATCAATCCCAGTTCTACTGGTTTTGCTTGAATTAATAATCCACTTCAATGGAATCCCGGCGTGCAACAGCCTGACCGCTAGCCCGTAGGCTTGCGTGATACGGGTATCGCTGGCTTGATTGGCATCGTCCATGGCGATGATGAGCGTTCCGGCCGGCAAAGTCTCAGTAGCCATTGTGGACTGAGTACTGGCATCTGCAGGCAGCAGGTTAAACCCATCGATAGGTGATGGACCCTGGTCAAAACGCTTCACCAGATGGGCACCAAAGAAACTGGCCGGACCAGCGGAAAGCTGATGCGCTTTGCCTTGACCAGCCTTCCTTATATAAGCAGGCAAATTTTCCTGGTGTCCAGAGCCAAAAGGCCATAACGCCGCCCAGACAGACTCCGCAGAAGGGTCATTTTCACATTCTTCAATGACCTCAGATGGGTAGGTAGCAAACAAGTCTGGGTACTGCGGGCCAGTCCCCTTCCCCTGCAAGGAGACGTTCCAGCCCAGCAACAGGGCGAAACCTGCGAACAGCACCACTAATGTTTTCCAAACAGAACCGTTTCCCCACGTTATTTTGTCAACAGAATTGAAACATAAAAGGGCGTTATAAACAGTTCTGCTATTTTTTTTCAGGTAGTCTTTCACTTCAAAAAATTTATACCACGCCAACGAGTAGGGTGATCGTTTGTGAGTGTGTTATAGTGCTTGACGCATCACGAGATTAATTTTCACCAAAACCTAATACTATCAGCCTGAATCACCTAACGGCAATTTTTAGCCTGGTATAACAAAGCTTTAAACCCCAACAATATTTTCTGGTAGTGGAGCGTACCACAGAAAGAGAAAGAACCCGCCAACCTAGATGGCTTGCTCCTTCACTTTTTGGTACTTAAGTTGCTGTCGTGTAAGAAAAAGCAACGCACTGGTTTAACCCAACTCTAAACTAGAGAGAATATATTGTTCAGATTACTGATAGCCAATTACTTGAAATTTGAAAAGGGAAAATATCGTTAACCGAAAACCTGCTTTAAGCAGACCTCAACTTGCTCATCACAGCGGAATCGTGCAGCAACTTGATCTGTCTACCATTGTTGTAAGTGAACTTCTAACTCTACTTTATCCAATCCGAATTTCTAGCGTGAAGGTCGCTCGGATAGCACCTGGAAATAAACATCCAGCAGATAAGTACCCATTCGCTAGACTGAGCGCCGATAAATAGGCGACAACCCAGGAGCATTGCCAGATTTCAGCTCAAACACCTCACAAACCGCACTCAACTTGGGTTTTGCCACGTTTACCCCCAGATAGTTGCGTTCATCTGCAAAACGCCATGTTTGTCGGCAGTGGCTGGCTAGTGGGTTAAGACCGGGGGTCACAGGCTGAGCAAAGATGAAGGATTGAAGTGTAGAGTACAGCGGCACGAAATGCATCGTAGAAGAGACTATTGGTGTTGCCTTTACCAAACACTTCTCTCAACCGCAAAAAAAAACGAGTGGCAAAGAGCCACTCGCATAAATAAACACTTTTGAACAACACAATTGTAGTTTTTATATAGTTACTGTAAGCACAAGAAAATAGGGAAAGAGTGCGGGTAAGATTTAGCACAATATAGGCAGACATTCAGCAGCGCAAAACCGTTACCAAGACAAGTCAGGCGTTTTTGAGGATGAACAAGGCCATTACAGCCACAACAAGTCAGACCCGCAAAACAAACCGTCTTAAATGGTAAATTGAACAATGGCCCGCGCCGGTGTCCTTTGCCACCAGTTCTGAACTATCGCAACAGGTTCAACTGGTCTAAAAAAGGCTTACGGTAGCTATAGCCAATCGGGAGTTGCTCTTCATTGATCTTGATCTTGTCGTCCTTAGTGGAGATGGATTCAATATGCATGACATTGATGAGGTACTTCTTATGGCAGCGCAGAAACTGGGGGAACAGTTTTTCCTCCAAGGTTTTGAGCTGGACGTTAGTAGGGTAGTTCCTTTTTTCGACTCTGGCGTAGGTGAGTTTGTTGTCCGCAAAGAAGAAACTGATTTTCTCAATGTTCATCGCCCGGAAGGCATCGCCGATTTTGAAGAAGACGTGTTGCTCTCCTTGCAGTCCTTGTGCAGCAATTGGCCCCACCCTTGCTGAGGAATGGTCAATTGCGATTTTCTGGTTGAGCAGGCTGTTTTCCAACTGAAGCAGGGCATAGTTCAACGCGTCCGTGAGGCGGGAGCTGGAGAGGTCGTCATCCAGAAAATTGGTGTTCTTGATTGCGGAAACCTTTTTACGCTTAGCCTCTCGATTGACGGAGGATCCCAGAAAAATGAGTGGAGTGAGCAGGCCGTTCTGCCTGATTTTGGTAGCAAACTCAAAACTTTCGGCTACATCGGCATCCAGGATGCAGACGTGCGGGGGGTGCTGGCGAAAGTTACTTTCCGCTTCGGCAACATTACTAGCGGCCACAACTTTGCGGACCCCCATTTTAGTTAGCAGCACCAGCAGCAGGTCCCGGAATGACAGGTTAGGTTCACAAACGAGGATTTCAGTTTGGTAGATGGAAGGAACCATTTTTCAACATTTTGTTTTCACGAGAAGATTGTGTTCTGATTTGATGTCAGGCGTTTTAGATGCCCAGTACTCATGGGTGACTCCAAAGAGTTGGAGGGTAACAGCCCAAAGCAACTTGGCGCAAAGCGGGTAGTTAAGTGGTCGAAAGCCCAGACATCAAAGCGGGCGTCTTCCGGGAGGTGAAAAGAATTGTGAAAAGCGAGAGAACGCCAGTGGCGATGCAGTCGTCGGTTAAAGCACGGTTCTTTTTTTCAGCTTTATAACACCTACGATGCATAGAACAAAGTAAAGTAGGCAGCGACACATAAAGTCCGTTCAATTGGGTTTTCAGGCAGATGCACGGATACCCGTTCAACCCCGTTTAACCTGGGTATACCTCCCAAATCCTCCTATTCACCAAGAGAAACCTTGACAATTTTGGTGAGCAGGGCCACTTTAAGGTTCTGGCTACTGTCGGAGGTCACCTCGAAAGACTGGTACATCCGGCGTAGCGAAGAACTCACCCCTTCGAGGCTCAGGAAGACCTTATCGGCGATCTCCCGGTTGCTGATGGATGGGTTTTCAAAAATGGCGCAGAGGATGTTCCAAGAGCTTTCTCCGAGGGGTTTCCCCAAGAAGCTTTCAAGTGCTTCCCTGTCCAGTTCCAGTTCCTTACGGACACCGGCTACCGACACCGACTGGGCAGCAACCCGCTCCTTGACCAACTCCAACTCGTGTTGCAGCTTCACCTTCTCCCTGGCACTTCGGACTTGCCGGTGGTTGAGGATGGTTACAAATAAGATGACCAACAGCACCGCCACCGCAAGAAGCGTAAAACTAGCGGTTCTGGCTTTCAAGCGTTGTTGGGCCAACTGGTCCTCAAAAGCAAGTTGATGCAACAATTTTTGTTTTTCGTACGCGTACTTTGCTTCATTTTCAAACAAAGATTTTCTGTTCTGTTCGCTGTAGATGCTATCCTTGGTTTGCTGCCATTCTTTATGAAATTCCAGCGCTGTTTTGTAATCCCGCTGATCTTCGCTGAGAAAATAACTGATTCGAAGGGCATCTTCTAAGATCGTTTGATCACCTACCCGGCGGGCCAAGACTAATGACTGGGTAGCGTAATGGTCTGCAGAATCAGCATTTACGTGGCGGTATAAGTGAGCGAGCATGACCGTTCCCCTGGCCAGGGTTAAACGATCCTGGTGCGTCTCGGCAACGGCCAACCCCTCCATGAAATACCCTTTGGCCTGGGCGGTATCGCCCAGATTAAGGTAAGAATCCCCGATGTTAAAGAGGATCGTGCCCGCATTTCTATTAAAGCCGGTTGCTTTTGCTAACGCGTAGGCCTCTAGATGGTACTCCACCGCCTTGGCAAATTTTCCTTCGTCGCCGTAACTGACCCCCATGTTCGTCAGCCCCCTGATCCAATTGGCAGTATCAGCACTTGCACGTCCGTACTCAAGCGCTGCAATCATGTACTCCCGCGCTTTCTCGAACTCCTCTTGGGCCAGATAAACCAACCCGATGCTGGATCGAAAAGATTCGATGAATCGCTTGTCCCCCAGGGCTTCAGCCTGCAGTAAACCTTCAGTGTAAAACTCCAGAGCAATGGAAAAGTTACTTAAGGTCAAGTGGCAGTTCGCCGTATAACTCAGCGATTTTATGTATTGCACCGTATCACCTGCCGCCTTGGTCGCTTCCAGCACCCATTTGAAAACGCCTAAACTTTCAACGTAACGCGCCGTGCGGTAAAGCGCAACACCCTTGAAGTAGTTGATCTGGCGCTTTTCCGCCTCAGTGCCTTCGGCCGCTATCAAATCCTCTGCCCGGGCATAGTAATGCAGGATACTGTCTGGATGCTCCCGGGCGTAACTGCTTTCGCCGTAAGCAATCAAAGCCTGAATCCGCTCAGTGGCGGGCAGCTGTCCGTTAACAAATACGGAGAGCAATGAATCCGGTTTGGTGCCTTGACCAAAACAAATACCCAGGAGCAAAAAAAAACAAAAAAACGTAAAAGCCCTACTCATGTTCGTTTATGGTTTTAAGTTCTGCCGAATGGAATTACACAAAAACGAGGTGGCCTGGTCCCTTTTCTCAGTAAATAGCCCAGGGGAGGAGCCTGCTGTTGTTCAATCGAAACGACCAGCAATCTGGGTTCCTGCAGAAGGAAGGATTGCCTGGTCTTTGTTGCTGAGGGAACCAGTCCCCCAGCGTTGGTGCTGCCACTCTTTGCCGACCAAATTAGACAATAGAGGAAAAACCTGCAAGGCAAATCAGCATTGGAAGGTGTAAACAACAGTGCTGGCACAAAATTTTAGTTCGTTTTTTTGGCAAAATATGCAACATGACATACCTCTAGTGCCGTAAAGACGGACTTTAATTTCCCCTGTTTTAGTCTACAGTCGACCTTTAGATTACGGCGTATGATCACTATTTAACAGTTCGCTATCTGCTCGTCAGGGGTATTTCTCCAAGGAAATCTTCACGACTTTGGTAAGGAGGGCCACTTTGAGGTTCTGGCTGCTGTCCGAACTCACTTCAAAGGCCTGGTACATCCGGCGGAGAGAAGAGCTCACCCCCTCGAGACTGAGGAAAACTTTATCGGCGATCTCCCGATTGCTCATTGCAGGGTTCTCGAAGATGGCACAGAGGATGTTCCAGGAAGATTCACCCAGCGGTTTACCCAGGTAAGCGTCCAGCGCTGCTTTGTCCAGTTCCAACTCTTTCCGTACCCCTTCAACCGAAACCGACTGAGCCGCCACCCGCTCCTTTGTCAACGCTAACTCATGCTGTAGGGCCATTTTCTCCTGCGCACTTATGACTTTGCGACGGTCGAGGATCGCCAAAAAGAGGATGACCAACAGTACGGCTACCGCAAGTAGGCTGAAACCAACCGTTCTGGCCTTTAAACGTTGCTGCAGCAAGGTCTCCTCAAAAGCCATCTCATCTATTAACTTTTGTTTTTCGTAGGCGTATTTTGCTTCGTTTTCAAACAAAGCCTTTTGGTTATCTTCGCTGTAAATACTGTCCCTGGTTTGGCTCCACTCCTTATGGTACTCTAATGCTGTTTGATAGTCTTTACTGTCTTCGTGTAGAAGAAAACTGATCTGAAGCGCATCTTCCAGCACTGTTTTATCGCCTATTTGACGAGCCAACGCTAAGGACCGTTCTGCGTAATAGGCGGCAGAATCCAGATTCACCTGGCGGTATAAGTTGGCGAGCAAGACCGTCCCCCCGGCCAGCGCAAAATAATCTTGCTTTTCCTCGGCAACAGCCATCCCCTCCCAGAGAAAGGATTTGGCTTTGGCATTTTCCCCCAGATGAAGGTAAGCATCCGCAAGATTAAAGAGGATTGTCCCCAGGTTTTTATTGAAATGGTGGGCTTTCGCCAAATCGTAGGCTTGTAAGTGTTGCTCCGTCGCTTTGGCAAAGTTCCCTTCGTCAAAATAACTGATGCCAACGTTGGTCAAGCCCCTAATCCAATTAGCAGTATCCCCTTTTGTCCGGCTATAATTGAGGGCAGCAAGCATGTACTCCCGTGCTTTCCCGAACTCCTTTTGGGCCAGATAAACCAGCCCGATGGCTGATCGAAAAACTTCAATATACCGCTGCTCACCCCGAGCTTCGGCCAATAGTAAGCCTTCAGTATACACGTCCAGGGCGGTAGAGAAATTGCTCATCGTCAAATGGCTGTTTCCGGAATAGCTCAGCGACTTAATGATTAATGCGGTATCTCTAGCCGCCTTGGCTTCCTCCAACACCTTTCCTAACACGCCCAGGCTTTCCACATAGCGTGTCGTCCGGTACAGCGAGACCCCCTTGTAGTAACTGGTTAGACGCTTTTCCTTGTCCGACGCTTGGTCTTCAACGAGTCTCTCTACCTGGGACAAGGAAAGCAGCACAGTTTCAGGGTTTTCCCGCGCGAAACTGCTCTCACCATAAGTAACCAAGGCCCCGATCCGCTCCGTAGCGGGCAGCTGCGGGTTACTGAAAACGGAAAACAAAGAATCTGGATTCCATCCCTGCCCAGAGCAAATGCCCAGCAACAGAAAAAAACAAAAACAAGTAAGTGCGCTGTTCATGGGTCGGTTATGATTTGAAATCCTCGAAGACTTAGCCCGAAAAAAGCGAAAAACCAAAGCGCTTCCACAGGCCCACTGTCAAAGCCAAACACGAGCTATTGCTGGTTCAAAAGAAGCAACCTCTCCTCAGGAGCATTGACCAAAGCATGGACGCTTTGCTCTTTCGCGTGGCGAAAAGCTTTTTGACATTCGCTTAAAAACCCTGACCAGTCACCGGAAAAGGTGGACAAACCAGGGAAAAAGCCAGACAACGAGAGAAGACCGCTACAGCACTACAGCCAAAAGTTCAGTGAAATTTCATGACCTTGCGTAGACAATAGAGGGCTTAGATGGTTCAAACTTGGTTGCAATTTTGCCCAACTAAATCCAAGATCTAGTAAAAAAGGCCTCCAAGTAAGGATCACCAGCTTGTTGCCATCGCCGTAGCTGGCTTTTCTAAGGGAGCACCAGAAATCTACAGATACTGGTAAATGTTTGGAATTGGTAGAGGTGCATAACTTTTCGTGTTCACAGTACTCAAATGTACTTGTGCCAACATTCAAAACTCACTGAAGTGCCGATAAACGTTTAAAAACAGAAATGAACTAGGTTAATATCGGTACAAACCGACTATTGGACAAGCCTCACCTAATAGCCCCACTAGCCCCTCAGGCTTTACACTGCCACAAAAAAGGCAGGTCATCGCAACGATGCCTGCCGTAACAATCTCATGAAAAATAAAAAACCTTCTCTTGTTTCAACTACCTGGTAAGGCGCTGAGCAAAAGCAGGAGGGTCGATAAACAATTAGAACACAACACAGAAAATACTTAAAAACACCAAATGTTGAAATTAACTTTTGTAGTCACAGTGCGCCCCTGCTGCAAGCGGCCCGCTAGCCTTAACCAGTCGAACTGTTCTCTCAATAAGTGGAAACCAATTTTTCATCTCTTAAACCTAAAACAAACATAGCCCCCCCACCCTAGCGGACTCAAGGCCAAGGTAGATGAACAGGCCAGGGAATGGATAAACGATCAATTTAAGGCTAAGTACGCATTTAACCTCCCCTCCAACATCACCCATCCTGCCCCCTGCCCCCCCAGGAAAGAAGCCCCACCGGCTCACTTCACGCCCCCACCCCCCGCCCCCGCATCGCCATCACCGCCTCTACCGCCACGGCCGAAAGGATCAACGCGCCTCCCAGCACCGCCGACCACCCAGGAACCTCCCGGAAAAACACCACCCCCAGCAAAATGCCGTAAATCGGCTGGATGCAACTCAGCAAACTCGTCGTGCTCACCGAAAAGAAGCGGAAACAGGCCAAAAACAGGGTGTGCCCAATTGCCGTAGTAAAGAGCCCCAGCCCCAAAAGATAGGGCCAGGCTTCCGCCGGAGGGACCGCCTCGAAAAAGTACCACACCGGAGCCACCAACACCACCGTCAGTCCCGCCTGGTAACACATCAGCACCGACCCCTGCATACTCGCAATCTGGGTCTTCACCACAATATTGCGCAGGGAATACACCAGGGCCGAGCCCAGGCCGCACAACAGGCCCAACGTCGCCTGGTTCGCCAGGTCAAAGCCCGGAGCCAGCAGGTAAATACCGCCCAGGACCAGCCCGGCCAACAGCAAGTGGTGCAACTGAAAAGGCCGCTTCAGCAACAAAGGCTCCAGCAAAGTCGTCATCGCCGGGTAGGTAAAAATGGCCAGCATCCCGATGGCCACCCCGCCCAGCTTTAGCGCGTAGAAGTAGCTGATCCAGTGCACCGCCATGAGCACCCCGGAGAGCAAGACCGCCGCACGCTGTCGCCGGTCACGCAGGCCAAAACCGTAACCCTTGTACCAGCAAAAGGCCAGCAAAAAGACCAGCCCCAGGCAGGCCCGCCACCAAATGGCTACCGGTGCCTCAACGGGCACGTATCGGCCCAGGACGCCGCTGGTCCCGACAAACACCATGGCCAGATTGATTTGTAGAATAGGATGGAGCGGACGAATAACGGCTTGATTTATTGGGGTAAACACTCACGCTTAATGAAGACGCTCAAGCTCCTCCCCTACCCTTGATCTCCCTCTTTGGGGACTCTGCTCCTTGTCCTGACTCCCCCCTTCGGGGGGTCGGGGGGGAGCACCTGCGACCGCGCCCGTAATCGCAGCCAGGCCAGCCACCAACTCAGCCCCAGCAGTACCAACACCCCGCCGAGCCAGAACCAGTTTGACCAGCCCGCCGGAGCCGGAAGCGGATCGGCATTGCCGTAGTAGGTTAGGCCGGCCCAATAATACGGCGACTTCAGATAGCCCGGCACATCGTCGCGCTCCAGGTAATCCAGCTGCGCCCGGTGGAGGGCTGTCGGCTTGCGCTCCCCTGCCGCCAGGTGGCTGTAAAAACTGCCCACAATTTCGGCGGTCGTCCGGTCGTTGAGCGCCCACAGGCTGGCCACCACGCCCCGCGCACCCGCCGCAGTAAACGCCCGCCCCAGGCCCAGCATCCCCTCGCCTTCGGCCAGCGGCCCGATGTTGCTCTCGCAGGCGCTCAGCATGATGAGTTCGGCGCGCAGCCGAAGCGCGTAAATATCGGCCGGATACAGCGCCCCGCTCGCCGTGAGGATGCGCGGCGGCAGCCCCCCCTCCTCCACCGAATAAGCGTGGGTGGACAGGTGCAGCAAAGGATATTCCGCCAGCGCGGCCAGCAGAAAATCGCGGTCGGCAGCCAAACCAAGGCGGGTTTCCGTAGGGTACCACTGCGCCACCGCCGCCGTTTCCTGGGCACTGAACGGGAGCACAGGAGCGCCCCCCGCAGGGTCCGCCGGAGCAAAAGGCGCAAAGGCCAATGCCCATTTTTTTTGGGGCGCGGTCGCAGGTGCAAGGTCCGTTGGACGAGACTGGTGGTCCAACACCGTTGCCGATTGGGCGTAGCCGATCCGGTGCCGGCGCAGGACGTAAGCGGCCGACGCAAGGTCCGCTCCAGCCTCCCCCTCCACCAGCGCCACGAAGGGCAGGGACGCCAAAATGCCGTCGGGCAAAATCAGCACCCCCGCACCCGCCGGCAATTCCAACGGAGCCAGCAGCAGCGCGTAGGCATGGGAACTGGCCAGCAGGTAGCCCGCAGGGTCCTGGTCGATTTTTTCGGGAGCCGTAAAGTAAGCCAGCACCGCCCGCACGGCCAACTCGATCTCCGCCGTCGGGCCCAGGGAAATCAATGCCGCGCCCTCCGCCGAAAGCCGGAAGACCCGCGCCGTATCCCCGCCCAAAAAGTAAGTCAACTGGTAATCCCAGCCCGCTTCTCCTAGTCGGCTCCGCGCTGCGGCCAGATCAACGACGGGCGGACGGGCCACCAGCTCCCGCACCTGGGGATGGCGCTCCGCGACCGACTTGCGCAACTCTTCCAGCCCGTCACGCAGCAGGAGGACGGAATCTTCCACAGCTGGCCGGTTGGCCAGTTCCTCTTCCAACAGGCGACGTTGCCCGGCCAGCAAACGCTTTTCGGAAAGCACCAGGCTATCGGCCAGCGCCGGCGGCAGGCTGGCCCCGGCCCGCTCCCGCAACAGGGCTTCGAGCAAAAGGATGGCCCGGCTCTTTTCCAGGTAGTAGAAGCTGTTTTCCCGGTCGCCCGCCAAGGCACTCAGGCGGATGGCGCGGTCGTACACCGGCAGGGCTTCGCGCCGCCAGAAGAGTTTGCTGACCGCCGCGCCGTAGTTGGCCCGCAGCAGGTCGGCCAGGGCATCCGCCGCCGCCAGGGCTTCGCGGGTGGCGGTGACCTGGCCAGCGGCTTCCAGCGACTGCGCCAGGTTGGCCAGGTACTTGAAGACGTCGGCGGGGTACACGCTCAGGGCCAGTTGCGCCTCCGTAGGCAAAGGCGTTTCTTCACTGTAGGTCCAGCCCGGGACCAGGTGGGCAATCGCCCGTTGGCTCAAGTTGGCCGCCGCCGCATGGTTTCCCTGGCTCCGCGCCAGTTCCGCCAGATTATCGGTCGTCAGGGCCAGGAGCCGGGGGTCGTTGCTGCCCTCGGCCAGTGACAGGGCTTTGGCCAGCCAGTCGTTGGCCTCGGCAGCGTCCCCGGCGCGCAGGGCATTGAGGCCCAGGAGGTTTTGCTGAACAATCTGGTTGTAGGCCTGGCCCTCACCCGCCATTCCCCGCAGGGCCTTCAGCGTAAGGGTGCGGGCCTCGGTGTGGTGCCCCAGGTAGAAGTGAGCGCGCCCCAACTCCATGGTGGCCGTCAGTGCCCAGTAGGCCTGTCCCTGCGCCTCAAACGCGGCCACCGAGGCCTCCAGCGGAGCGAGGGCCGCCGGGTAGGATCCCGTTTCGATGTGTTGGACCCCGAGCAGGCGTAAGACTTCCGCTTCCCCCAGGGCGTTGTGCTGGGCGCGGGCTTCGGTCAGCATACTTTCCAGCAGTTCCTCGGCCCGACCGAAGTCGCCGTTGGCCTGCCATAGATAGACGAGTTGCTCGCGGTTGTTGTGTAGCCGCTGGTAGGCATCCAGTTGGCGGAACACTTGCTCCGCCTCCAGCAAGTAGGGTTCGGCCGTGCGGAGCTGCCCCTGGTTGCGGTAAAAAAGGCCGAGGTTGGCCAGGGTCTTGCCCAGGGGAATGGCCGGGGCCTGGGCGTACAACTCCCTTTGCACCTCCAGGGCACGCAGGGCAAAATCAATGGCACCAGCGTAAGATCCCTCGCTACCGTAAGCGTAGACACTGCGGCCGTGAAAGACCACCGAGAGGCTATCCAGGTGGGCCGGGCAGCGGGCGCGCACCTCGGCGACGATGTCCTCCACCGCCTGCGGGCGCGCGTACAGGGCACTCAGCGTCTCCGCAACGGACGGACAGGGCTGCGCAAACAACCCGCCCGTAAATCCACCAAGGAGTAAAACGCAGGGCAACCATCGAAACATGGCCTAAAAATGGCCCCATCCCTACCGATTTACCAAACGTTGGGTCCAGGTACGCCCGCCGGCGCGCACCGTAAGCAGGTAATTGCCCCGTTGTGGCGTCGAAATGGCAAAAACAACTTCGCTGCCCCGCGTGAAACTGTCAGGCCGCTGGCTGTCCAGCAGGGTTTGCTCCGGACCGTAAAGCCCCACCAGCGCGCCGGGCAGGTCTACGAGCGCCCGCACTGTTACTTTGGAAAAATCTGCGTTGGCGAAGGCCGTGAAGATCCCCCCAACTTGGTCAATCTCTTCATCTACTACCCCCGGGCAAAGCCCTTCGAGGTTGAGGTAGTTGCCCTGTTGGACGCCCACCAGGTTTCTTTCCTTATTCGCGTCTTTCATCAGGAAGGCCAGGGCCCCGCCCAACCGGCCGTCCTGGCTGCAGGCGTAGAGTGCCGCCGCCGCGCTGACGGCCGGAGTGGCCATGGAGGTCCCCGATTTCAGGCCCCGGCCGCCACCGGGTACGCTGCTTTCGATGTCCACCCCGTCGGCGGCCAGATCGACAAAAGCACTGCCGTAGTTGCTGAAAGCCGCCAGGACGATGCCATCCGTAACGGAGTTTTCGGCGGCTCCCACGCAGAGAACATTTGGCAGTTCGTAGGTGGCGGGGTACTGCCGGTCGGCCACCAGGTTGAGGGAGTCATTGCCCGCTGCGGCAATGAGGACGGCACCGTAGTTGCCCGCCGTATCAATGGCACTGCGCAGGATGGTGCTGCCGCCCCCGTAAAACCCCCAGCTGGCGTTGATGATCGTGGCTCCGTCGTTTACCGCCGCCTGCAAAACCGCGCAGGCCGACGCAAAAAGGGTACCGACGCCGTGGCTGTCGTGGGTTTTGTAGGGCAGGATCTGGGCCTGGCAGTCGTCGCAGTCCCGCAGCAGATCCGCTACGATGCCACTGACGTGCGTTCCGTGGCCATTGTTATCTTCGGGGTTGTTGTTGTCATCGACGAAGTTCCAGCCCAGGGGGTTATCGGGGTAGCAGTCCTGGTCATTATCGGAGTTGTCCCCTACCCCGTCGGTGTCGCGGTAGAGCATGCCGTTAAAGTCAGGGTGGTCCAGATCAATGCCCGTGTCGAGGATGGCCACTTTTAGCCCGCCGCCGCCCAGTGGGAAGCTGGCTACTTGCTCGGCGGTGAGGGGAAGGTTGGGGCCCGGGTTGAGGGCCTGCAGATCATTGTAACTGTAGTAGTTGAGGTCGAGGCCATCGACCTTATTCATCCCCATGCCGGGCAGGGTGTTCTGGAGGATTTCGGAGGGGTTGCCGAGGGGTTCACCCGTTGTCGCGTCGAAGAAAAGTCCGCCGGGCATTTCCCACACTTCCAGGCGATCGCAGACGCAGGAGCGAAGGAGCCTGGCCCCGAAGGCATCGCGGAAGTCAGCGCGTTCTGCCTCCGTCACACCGGGTAAGAAGTCTGCGACCAGTTGCCGGGGGACGGCGGGAGCCCCCCTTTCATCCACAATATAAGGTATGCCAAAACTGCTCAGGGCCTCACCGAAGTAGCGGGGGAAGGTGGGCCGGGCGGGCCGGGTGGTGCTGACGTTAACGTCGTCCAGCAGCCAGAACCGGGTTGCCCCCTCGACGTCGAATTCGATCTGAAAGGCGTTGATGCCGATGGCCAATAGGTCACTTAAATCCAGCAGGATGAAATTGCCCGCCGAGCTTTCGTCGTCCGCTTCCAGACCGGTGGTGAGGGGGAAGGTTCTCACCTCCACGCCGCCAGCCAGGATGCGGACCCGCCCGCCCCCTCCGTTGGAGCGGTAGTACTGGTAAAAGCTCAGGTAAACCTCCGTTACTGCCGCCGGAACGTCAATGATGGTCGAGAGCAATTGCCCGTCTTGCTCAGGGCCGGCAAACAGGGCCGCTCCGCCGCGCGATGCAGACTGGATGCGGCTGCGGTTTCGCCAGTCGGCGTCGGGACTGCCCTCCGCCGCGCCGTTGGCATCCCAGGACCAGGCTCCGATGGCCGTCCAGGCCGCCAGGTCTGCGTCGAAGGGGTCGGAGAACAACTGGGCTGCGAGGTGGCCGCCGCCCAGGAAACTCACCAGGAAAAGGGTCTTGAGAACAATACTTTGCATGGGATCAATTTAGGATAAGGATGACGCAATTCGCTTGAAAACTGTGGCCACGTAGGAACTTAAGTCCGGCTTTACTGGGGTTACAGGGCTGCCCGCAGGCGTTCCACCTGGGCTTTGAGGTAGCTTTCACTGGTGGGGATGCGCCGGAGGAAAGCTTCTGCGGCGGCGCTTTCTCCCCGCTTTACGGCGGCCAGGGCCAGGTACCAGTTGCCGTAGGCGGCCAGCGAAGACTTTCCTGCGGCGATGGCCGTGAAGATGTCCACCGCCTCCTGGTCGCGGTTGCGCTCCAGCAGGGACACGCCGAGGGCCAGGCGGGCCCGTTCATCGGCGGGGTGCTCCTCCAGGTAGCTTTCCAGCAGGGGGATGGCCTGCTCAAATTCACCGGCGTTGTAGGCCGCTTCCGCCCGGCTGGGCAGTTGATCGGCGGCTCCCCGCTCCACCAGGGCCAGGGGTTCGTGGCGCGCAAAATCTGCGTAATTGGCCGCACCCGCAGGCCACCAGGCGATGCCGCCGAGGGTAAGCACGAGCACCACTACCGCCACCGCCGCCAGGGCCAGCCATTGCCTGCGGGGCCGGGGGAGCCGGGCGGTCTTTGCCTCGGAGGGGAAATACTTCGCGCCGAGGTCAGCCAGGGTAAAGCGCAGCGCGTCTGCCCCGGCTTCGGCGCGCAGGTGGCTGGCCAACGCCCGCCGTTCGGCCAAGGCCCGGGCAAAGTCGGCATCGCGCTCCGCCAGCGCTTCCACGGCCGCCCGTTCGGTGGCATCCAGTTCCCCTTGCAGGTAGGCCTCGATGCGGAGGTAGTTTTCTTCGTTGGTCATTGCCAGTTTACTTCGCTTCTAGTAGTTCCCGCCAGCGGGTCAGGCAGGCATTCTTGCGGCGGTAGACGGTGTTGGCGTTCGACATTCCCAGCCGCTCTGCCGCCTCCGCCGGAGAGATCCCCCGGGCCAGCAGCCGCAGCAACTGCTGGCACGTCTCCGAGAGTTGTGCCAGCGTAGCATCCAGACGCTGCTTTTCGAGCTGATCCTCTTCCCACCGCTCGTAGGCCGAGACCGTGGCGGATTCGGGGATATATCGTTCGGCCTCAATTTTTCTTACCTCCGCCTCCCGCTTTTTCCGGCGCAACTGGCTGATCCACTGGTTGCGGCAAATGGTGAAGATGAGCGCACCGATGGGGCACTGCAGGCAAAAATCCGGCTGGTGGGCGCTGCGGTGCAGGCTGATGAGGGCCTCCTGGAAGAGGTCCCGCGCATCGGCCATCGTCCCGCCGTTGGCCAGTACCCATTGCTGCACCCCGGGACTGGCCAGGCGATAGAGGGCCTCCAGCGTCTGCGAATCGTTCTCCCGCAGTGCAGTCAGGTAGCGATGGTCCGGATGTGGCAATGGCATAGTGTTATGGCAGTCCTGCCCCAAAAAAAATCAAACCGGGCAGTTTTTCCGCAGTCCCGAAGGTAAGACTTTGTCGCTTGCCGCGATCTAAGCCCGTGTTCCTGTTCAATCTCTGTGTTGTATAATCCCATGAACGTTCCCCTGTTAACCTGCTGCCAGCTCCCACCCCTCGGGAAGCTGGCTTTTTTTTGGGGGAATGAGTGAATGAGCGAATGCGTGAATAGGGGGGAAAGGAGCAATGGTGGGTAGTACTCCAAATCTGTGCGGTAGCGTATCCCGTGCGGTAGCCTATCCCGTGCGGCAGCCTATCTCGTGCGGCAGCCTATCTCGTGCGGCAGCTCATTCACGCATTCACTCATTCACTCATTAGCCCCTCCAAACGAAACAAGCCTTGCCGATCGTAGTGACCTGGCAAGGCTTGCTTTCTAATCCCTTTCATTGCACCTGCGGCAGCGCCCAGATGAACTTAGAATGGTGAGGATTTACTCCTCCTCGGCGGCGGCGGGAGCGGCGGCAGCAACTACTGCGGGAGCTGCGGCAACGGGGGGCGCAGCGGAGGAACCACCTTTGCCTTTGCCACCGCGGCGGCTGCGCTTGGACTTGCCGGCGGCTTTGCCTTCCTTGTTGTAGACGTCGTTGAAGTCTACCAGTTCGATCATGGCCATTTCGGCGCCGTCACCCTGGCGGAAGCCGGTTTTGATGACGCGCAGGTAACCACCGGGGCGGTTGGCGACTTTGGGTGCAACCACGTCGAAAAGCTCGATGATGGCTTCCTTGTTCTGAAGGTAGCTGAACACCATGCGGCGGTTGTGGGTGTCGTTGGTTTTCGCCTTGGTGATCAGGGGCTCGGCGTACACGCGCAGGGCCTTGGCCTTGGCCAGGGTCGTGTTGATGCGCTTGTGCGTGATGAGGGCGATGGCAAGGTTGCTGAGCAACGCTTTCCGGTGGGCGCTGGTGCGGCCCAGGTGGTTAACTTTTTTTCCGTGACGCATGGTCTGGGGGAAGATTTGTTGGCAACACACTGCCGCTGTTTAGCGGAGGACGGACCCCTCCAGGTGCAGCGACGGTAATTGCCGGTTTGTAGTAGTAAAAATGTCCGGGCAACGGACAGTCCGTGTTTTCTTAGCGGGCCGGCGGGGTGTGCCGGGCCGGGGAGATTTACTCTTCGTCGAGTTTGTACTTGCCGAGGTCCATCCCGAAGGTCAGGCCCTTTTCTACCAGCAGTTCTTCGATTTCGACGAGGGATTTCTTGCCGAAGTTGCGGAACTTGAGCAGTTCGTGCGTGTCGTAGCGGACGAGCTCGCCGAGGCTGTTGATCTTGGCGGCCTTGAGGCAGTTGTAGGCGCGGACGGAAAGGTCGAGGTCTTCCAGGCTCGTTTTGAGGAGCTTGCGCATGTGGAGGATGTGCTCATCGACGATGGTTTCCTCGCGCGTTCCGCTGCTTTCGAAGACGATGGCCTCGTTGGTGATCAGGACGAGGTGCTGGATGATGATGTTGGCGGCTTCGCGAACGGCGTCTTCGGGGTGAATGGTGCCGTCGGTTTTGACGTCAAGGATCAGGTTCTCGTAGTCGGTGCGCTGGCCTACGCGGGTGCTTTCTACGCGGTAGGCTACGTTTTTGATCGGGGTGTAGATGGCGTCTACGGGGATCACGCCGATGGGGGCGTTCTTGGGCAGGTTATCGTCGGCGGGGACGTAACCGTAGCCTTTGGTGATGGTCAGTTCCACTTCGAGGTTCACGAAGGGTTCCATGGTGCAGAGCAGCAGTTCGGGGTTCATGACCTTGAAGACGTTGGTGTGGTCTCCGATGTCTTTGGCGGTGAACTGGTCTTTGCCGCTGATGGTCAGGTAGATTTTTTCTTCCTCGACGTTCTCATCCATCTTGATGAGGCGCTTGAGGCGGACCTGCTTGAGGTTGAGGATGATTTCCACCACGTCCTCGGTAACGCCGCGGATGGTAGAAAACTCGTGGTCGACACCGGCGATCCGGACGGCGGAGATTGCGAAGCCCTCGAGGCTGCTGAGGAGCACCCGGCGCAGGGAGTTACCGATGGTTTGGCCGAAGCCGGGTTCCAGGGGTTTGAATTCAAAGGTGCCTTGAAAATCATTCGACTTTTGCATCGTGATTTTGTCCGGCTTTTGGAAGTTCAGAATACTGCTCATATTTTGATATATCGCTTTGAGTGGGGTCTTTTCGGCCGATAGGGCTAAGCGAAAAAGTACACCTGGACTTTAAATTAATTTGTCCCCAGCGGGTCTTTAGACCTGGCTGGGGACTGGATGGTGGCCCGAAGGGGGCGGGGGGGAGGGCACACCACCCGAGGGGTTCTTTCCGCGCGCCGGCGAACCAGCGTGCGGAAAGACTCGGCAACCTTACTTAGAGTAAAGTTCAACGATCAACTGGGCGTTGATCTTTTCGGGGATGGTGCCTTCTTCGGGGTAAGCGAGGAAGGTGCCTTCCATTTTATCGGAGCTGAAAGAGAGCCAGCCGTAGTTGCGGACGTTGCTCTTGCTGCTGGCGGCATCGCGGATGACTTCGAGGCCCTGGGACTTACCGCGTACGGCGATGACGTCGCCGGGGCGCAACTGCGTAGAGGGTACGTTGTTGACGCGGCCGTTGAGCAGGATGTGACGGTGGGATACGAGCTGGCGGGCGGCGCGGCGGGTGCTGGCCAGGCCCATGCGGAAGACTACGTTATCCAGGCGGGCTTCGAGCAACTGCAGGAGCACTTCACCGGTGATGCCCCGGTTGGCGGCGGCTTTCTCGAAAAGGTTACGGAACTGCCGCTCAAGCACCCCGTAGGTGTACTTGGCCTTCTGCTTCTCCGTCAGTTGGAGTTTGTAGTCAGAGGGCTGCCGACGCTTGCCACGGGTGTTGCCGTGCATGCCGGGCCGGTATTTCTTCTTTTCGAATGCGCGGCTGAAACCGAAGATCGGTTCGCCAAGTGCGCGGGCTTTTTTCGCCTTAGGACCAGTATATCTAGCCATAGTGACCTGAAGTCTTTATTCCCCATCGATCGCGCTGGCAAAAGAGCGGGGGATGTTTTGTTGAATGGAGGGAGAGAATGGGGAAGATTACACGCGACGGCGCTTGGGGGGGCGGCAGCCGTTGTGGGGCATTGGCGTCACGTCTTTGATCTTGGATACCCGGATACCGGAACCGTCGATGGCGCGGATGGCGGCTTCGCGGCCACTTCCGGGGCCTTTGACGTAAACTTCTACCGCACGAAGGCCAAGTTCGTAGGCTTCCCGGGCAGCGTTGCCAGAAGCTACCTGCGCGGCGTAGGGCGTGCTCTTCTTGGAACCGCGGAATTTCTCCTTACCGGCGGTACCCCAGCTGATCACGTCACCCTTCTTGTTGGTGATGGTGATGATGATGTTGTTAAAGGAGGCCTGGATGTAGGCGAGTCCTTCGCTTTCAACTTTTACTTTGCGCTTCTTGACTACGCGGCCGGCTGCTTGTCTCTTAGCCATTACTTAGTGACTTTTTTCTTGTTTGCTACTGTCTTACGCTTGCCCTTCCGCGTCCGTGCGTTGGTCTGGGTGCGTTGGCCACGCAGGGGCAGCCCTTTACGGTGACGGAGGCCGCGGTAGCAGCCGATATCCATCAAGCGCTTGATGTTCATTTGAATTTCCGTCCGGAGATCACCCTCTACCTTGTACTCGTTGGTAATGAGGTTAGAGATGATCCGGATGTTCTCGTCCGTCCAGTCCGCAACTTTCGTATCGTGCGCTACTTCTGCGCGGTCGAGAATCTCGCCCGCCAGGGTAGGGCCCACGCCAAAGACATAGGTCAAACTAATGATGCCGCGCTTGTTCCGCGGGAGGTCAACACCTGCAATTCGTGCCATAATTCTGTAGCTTAGACTTATCCCTGACGTTGCTTGAACTTGGGGTTCTTCTTATTAATGATGTAGACTTTGCCTTTGCGGCGGACGATTTTGCAATCGACCGAGCGCTTCTTGACGGAGGGCCGTACTTTCATAGTTGGTCAAATTTATACTCAATCAGCGGCAGCCGGGAAGGAGACTATTTGTAGCGGTAAGTGATGCGCCCGCGGGTCAGATCGTAGGGGCTCATCTCCACTGCTACCTTATCGCCGGGCAAGATTTTGATGTAGTGCATCCGCATCTTACCGGAGATAGTCGCCTTGATTTCGTGGTCGTTTTCCAGCCGCACGCGAAACATCGCGTTTGACAGGGCTTCTTCGATCACGCCATCCTGCTTAATCAGGTTTTTTTTGGACATGTTTTAAATTTCGGAGGGCAAAGGTAAGCTTTTATCCCAACCCGCCCAAGTGTTTTGTGAAAATGTTTTCAGGCAGTAAACACCCCGGAGCAAGAAGTAGTTGATTCAGAGCTACTTGCGCCGCGTAAGTACCCCGGAAACGAGCTCCTGCCACCCTGCCCGTCCGGCGGGGTGTGGGGGCTCCGAGACCGGTAACACGGTTTACCGTCCACTGCCGCTTTCTCCGCAGCGCTGGCTGCCATCCACTGGGGTGACAGGCAGTTGGCGCAGGGACAAAGCCCGCTTGAGCGACCTGCGGCAGCCACCAGAAGTGGCTTGGGCAGGGCCGAAAAAAGACGAAACCCCCAGTAATCACCGGAGGTTCCGTAGGTGGGGTGGAGAATACCGGAGTCGAACCGGTGACCTCTTGCATGCCATGCAAGCGCTCTAGCCAGCTGAGCTAATCCCCCAGTTAGAGCCGCCTAGTTGCCTAAGCGGACGCAAAGATAGATCGGCCCATCAACATGCACAAGCCCTCCGTAGAAAAGTTTCTCAATTTTTCTTTGCCCCAACTTTTTGCAAAGGTTTAACACGCTTTTTGTGGCTTTCACACAACCCCCGCCGTCTGATCGGACGTTAAAGGCGGTGCGGCCTGTCCATGACGGCCATTAACAGTCCATTAACCGGATCCCCCGGTTTTGTCCTTATATTTGTCCTTGTAAAATTAAACTACCATGAAACGTTTCTTCCTTCTCTTCCTGCTTGCCAGCTGTTTCACCCTGGCGCTTCAGGCCCAGGTGGCCACCAAACCCGCACCCGTCGCCACGGAAACTTCCGGCGCGAAGATGGAGTTTGAAAGCCTGGAAGTAGACTACGGTACCATCGAGCAAGACTCCGATCCCTACCGCGTCTTCAAGTTTACCAACACCGGTACGGAGCCCGCCCTGATCACCAACGCCCGCGGTTCCTGCGGTTGCACGGTCCCCAGCTACAGCAAAGCCCCCATCGCCCCCGGTGAAAGCAGCGAAATCAAGGTTCGTTACGACACCCACCGCGTCGGCCAGTTCCAGAAGCGGGTTACGCTGACGACCAACGCCAGCGCCGAGCCCATCATCCTGACCATTAAAGGAGTAGTAGAAGCCAAGCCCGCCCAGCCCGACGCCGTTCCGGCTGGCCAGCAAGGCCTCTTCAACGGCGGCGGCAAGTAATTTCTTCTCCCCCGTCCCGCTTGCCAAAAGCCCCGTTCCCCCGCCGGAACGGGGCTTTTGGCGTTTTATGGATTCCCTGCACACCGTTGCCCTCCGCTGTTCCGGCCGCGCACCTTACCTTGGGCTCCGCCAAACCACTTATTATGGTCCACCCCTACCGCGAACGCAACCTGGCCGAGTTGGCCCACAAGCTGGGCTGCTCCTTCTACCCTACCGACGAAATGGGCCTGCTGACCCAGCTCCAGGATTTCAAGCTTTTCAGCGAAGGCTACAAGAAGAAAGTGGAACGCGTGCTGCGCATGCAAGACGGCATGATGGAGTTCGACATGGCCGTTTTTGACTACAGTTTCAAGAAGTGGGGGGCCTCCGATAATTCCGGCATCACCTACCAGACGGTCTTTTTCCTGCACAGCCGCCACCTCGGCCTCCCCGAATTCTGGATGCAGCCCGAGACGCTGGGCCACAAAATCGGCGAGCTGCTGGGCTTCAAAGACATCGATTTCGTGCGCTTCCCCAAGTTCTCCGGCCAGTACCGTCTGACGGGCGAAGACGAGGAGTACATCCGCCACCACTTCCCCGACCCCCTCCTCCATTACTTCACCACCAACAAGGGCTGGTCGATGGAAGGCCTCGGCTTTTACCTCCTCTTTTACCGGAAAGGCACCCTCATCCCCAGCGCCGAAATCGAAAATTTCTACCGCCGGGGCCGCGAGCTGTACGACCTGATGGTGAAAAATCCGCTTTGAGGGGTCTTACTGCGGCCGGTGTTTTTTTGGGCGCGGCCGCAGGTGAAAGGCCAGCGTTGAGGAGCGGAGTTAGGACGGCACACGGGGGGAAGTTCATAGTTCAGTAGTTCATAGTTCAGTAGGCACACTTAATTGAACTATCCCTGAACTATCCCCTATTGCCGTGGCCTCCCTTGCTCCGTTACTCCCTTCCACGGATTGCCCTTACCTTTGCGCCCCAAAACGCTCCCTACCGATGGCAACCCCTACCAATTCCCAAGGCCACGCCCAGCTTCCGCCCCCAACCAACATCCAGATGGTGGACCTTAAGACCCAGTACCTGGCGATGCAGGACGAGGTAGACCAGGCCGTACTGGACGTCATTCGTAGTGGAGCCTTTATTAATGGCCCGGCGGTGCGCAGCTTCCAGGCCAGCCTGGAGGCCTACCTAGGGGCGGGCCACGTCATTCCCTGCGCCAACGGCACCGACGCTTTGCAGATCGCCCTGATGGCCCTGGGTTTGGAGCCGGGCGACGAAGTGATCGTCCCCGCCTTCACCTACGTGGCTTCGGCGGAAGTCATTGCCCTGCTGCAGTTGAGTCCGGTTATGGTCGACGTAGACCCGCGCACCTTCAACGTACGGGCCGAAGACATTGCCCCGGCCATCACGGCCAAGACCAAAGCCATCATCCCCGTCCACCTCTACGGGCAGAGCTGCGACATGGCCCCGATTATGGAGCTGGCGCGGGCCCACAACCTTTACGTGGTGGAAGACAACGCCCAGGCCATCGGTGCCCGCTACACCCTGCCCGACGGTGAAGTGCGCGCTACGGGCACCATCGGCCACATTGGCTGCACCAGCTTTTACCCCAGCAAAAACCTGGGCGCCTACGGAGACGGCGGAGCCATCAACACCGACGACGAGGCGCTGGCCAAAACCCTGACGATGGTGGCCAACCACGGGCAGTCCCGGCGCTACTACCACGACGTGGTGGGTTGCAACAGCCGCCTTGACTCCATCCAGGCCGCCATCCTGAACTGCAAACTGCCCCGCCTGGATGCTTACTGCGCCCGCCGGCAGCAGGCGGCGGCGTACTACGACGCGCACCTGCAAGACCTGCCCGGCCTGCTCACCCCCGCCCGCCAGGCCAACAGCACCCACGTCTTTCACCAGTACACGCTGCGCATTGACGGAGACCGCCGCGACGCGCTCCAGCAACACCTCCAGGCCGCCGGGGTACCGACCATGATCTACTACCCTGTGGCCCTCTACGACCAGGAAGCCTTCCGGGGAACGGCCGCCAACGCCGTCACTTTCCTGCCCAATACGGACCTGCTCACCCGCGAAGTGATCTCCCTGCCCATGCACAGTGAGATGGACGAGGATACCCTGGCCTACATCGTCGGTGCTATCCGCAGCTTTTTTGCCTAGGCCGCAACACCAGCAGCGGGAACTTTCGTACCTTCGCCACTATGTCCAACTTCGTCGTTTCCGCCCGTAAGTACCGTCCCGTCCGCTTCGACGAGGTTGTCGGGCAGCAGCACGTGTCGCAGACGCTGAAAAACGCCCTGCTTACTGACCACCTGGCCCACGCCTTCCTCTTCTGCGGGCCCCGGGGCGTTGGGAAAACGACTTCGGCGCGCATCCTGGCCAAAGTACTTAACTGCCTGAACCGCACGGCCGACTTCGAGCCCTGCAACCAGTGCGACAGCTGCGTTTCCTTCGACGACAACGCCAACGTGTACATCCGGGAGCTCGACGCGGCCAGCAACAACTCGGTGGACCACATCCGCTCGCTCAACGAGCAGGCGCGGATTCCCCTGGACAAGGGCAAATCGCGGGTGTTCATCGTCGACGAAGTTCACATGCTCTCCCAGGCGGCCTTCAACGCCTTCCTGAAAACGCTGGAGGAGCCGCCGCCGAACACGATCTTCATCCTGGCCACCACCGAGAAGCACAAGATCATCCCCACGATCCTTTCCCGCTGCCAGGTTTTCGACTTTAAGCGCATTCAGCCAGCCGACATCGTTTTGCACCTCCAGGACATCTGCCAGCAGGAGCAGATTGCGGCCGAGGAAGACGCCCTCCACATCATCGCCCAGAAGGCCGACGGTGCGCTGCGGGACGCGCTGTCCATTTTCGACCGCATCGTCTCCTTCACCGGCAACTCCATTACCTACGATGCCGTCATCGAGAACCTCAACGTGCTCGACTACGACTACTTCTTCCGGGCGGTGGACTTTGTGTTGACCGAAGACCGCGCCGGCATGTTGCTGCTCTTCGACGAGATTTTGCAGAAGGGTTTCGACGAAGACCTCTTCCTGAACGGCCTGGCGGCCCACGTGCGCGACTTGCTGGTGTGTAAAGACACGGCCACCCTGCAGTTGCTGGAGGTGGGCGAACGGCTCCGCGAGCGCTACCACCAGCAGGCCGCGATTAGTCCGCCGGACCTCCTCCTGACCATTCTGGACGTGGCCAACGACTGCGACCTGGGTTTCCGCATGGCGCGGAACAAGCGCCTGCACGTGGAAATGAGTCTGCTGCGCATGGTATCCATCAAGCGGGCCTTCCGCAACGATGCCCCGACTTCCCCTGCTCTTGCGTCCCCTTCCCCGGCACCTGCGTTGAGCGCCCAAAATCCGGAAAAAAAAAACCCTGACGCCACCCACACCGTAGCGGGAACGGGTGCTGCGGGCGGACAGCTGGCCACCGGCGGCGACGACGACCACGAGCTGGAAGCGCCGCAGGTGAAGAAAACTACGCCCCCCGCACCGACGGTTTTTCAGTCGATCAACCTGCAGGACATGCTGGCCGAGATCGCCCAGGAAAGTGCGAGCAACGCCGTGGTCACCCAACTGCCCGAGCTGAGCGCCGCCAGCCTGCAACGGGCCTGGGAAAATTTCCTGCAAAAAAACGAGGGCTCCACCCTGGCACTGCACCTGCAAATGGCCGAAGCACAACTCGAAGGCGAGGAGGTGGTGGTCAACATCGGCTCCCAGCGCGTGATGGCCTCTTTGCGCGAAGACAGCACGCTGATTCAGTACCTGCGCGAAACCTTCGGCCGGCCCACCCTGGTGATGCGCCTGGAAGTGGACGAAACCCTCCGCCCCGCCCAGGCCCCCGTCAAAAGGCGGCTGACGGCCAAGGATAAGTACCTGCGGATGCGGGAAAAGAACCCGGCGATTGATGATTTGCGCAAGCGGTTTGATCTTAGGCCGGAGGAATGAGCGAATGAGTGGATGAGTGAATGAGCGAATGATTGAATGAGCTGCCGCGAGGGACAGGTGAGACAGGGAGTAAAGGAATAAAGGGGGAAAGGAGTAAAGGGGGAAAGGAATAAAGGGGGAAAGGAATAAAGGGGAAAGGGGCGCGGTCGCAGGTGCAATGAAACGGACGAGGAGAGAGAATGTCGGATGCGGACCGGTTCCGGACGTCTCGTCCGGCTAAACTCCATTCGGAGGTTCGGATGGGATAGTTCAATTAAGTGTGTCTGGGTTAGTTATTACTCTATCGCAAGGCGTAGCCTTGCGACGAGCGCGCGATCCGCGCCGCACAGTCGGAGG
>NZ_JACSIT010000028.1 GCF_014349155.1 Neolewinella lacunae | reverse complement strand
GTAGAGCCCTGGGTGTAGGGACCAGCGGAGGTGAGGTCTTTCGTCAGCGCCAGGTCGTAGGTCTGATCAACCGTGATCGTCTCATCGTCCTGGTCATCTTCCGTAGGTACGTCGTTGTCGGGCGTAGAGTCTTCGTCGTCGCCGTCGTCTTCGGTGATCTCCGCAACGTTGGTCAGGCTCGTGCCCTGGAAGGTCGCGTCAATCGTGTAGCTCAC
>NZ_JACSIT010000027.1 GCF_014349155.1 Neolewinella lacunae | reverse complement strand
ATCGACACCGATGTGTACGCCGCCGACGACAGCCGCGGAGCGTTCCGCTACGTGCAGTTCGTGAAGATCTACGACGAGGTGGCCCCGGTCATCGAGGCAGACGAGCCGGAAGAATGCTTCGGCGGTACGAGCGTAACGTGCACGGCCGACCTGACGCTGACCTTCACGGCGGTAGACGAGTGCTCCGACGTTGACGTTACGCTGCAACTGGACGCGAA
>NZ_JACSIT010000026.1 GCF_014349155.1 Neolewinella lacunae | reverse complement strand
GCGGGCGGTGCCCCCCGGCGCGACTATTTCGGCGAGATCGAGTATAGCAACCAACAAGCCACGGCCATCTACCACGAGGAAGGGCGCGCGCTGAAGGTAGGCTCCACCTGGGTGTACGAATATGTGCTGCGGGATCATCTGGGAAATACTAGGGTCACCTTCCGCACCAGCCCCACGGGCGCAGTGACCGTACAGTCGGTGCTGGATTACTACCCCTTCGGGATGGTCAATGCAGACCGGAGTTCCGGGGCTGGA
>NZ_JACSIT010000025.1 GCF_014349155.1 Neolewinella lacunae | reverse complement strand
TTGCACCAGTCGATGACCGTGTAGGTCCGCACAAACTTGTAGGTGAAGGGGCAGGTCACGATCGCCTCGCCGTCGGCGTAGGTCACGCCGATGTTACAGATCGCTTCGCCGGAGCGGAGACCGAAGATGCGGCCACCGATGTTCAGTACGGGGTAGTCGCCACGGAAGGTCGGCGTCATCAGGCGCGGAGCGGGGTAGTTGGCCCGCGTCGGGTTGGCTACGCCACACTGCTCGAAGTACAC
>NZ_JACSIT010000024.1 GCF_014349155.1 Neolewinella lacunae | reverse complement strand
GACAACTGCGAGGTGACGATCACGGAAACGATCACGGGCAACGTCAACAGCTGTGGTGTGGGTAGCTTCACGCGGACCTTCACGGCCACCGACGGGCAGGGCCTGACCAACGTACAGGTCTGCCAGCAGCGGATCACGGTTTACGGCATCCACGACTACCGGATCACCTTCCCGACGGACGAAGAGGGCACCTGCGCCGAAGTTCCGGA
>NZ_JACSIT010000023.1 GCF_014349155.1 Neolewinella lacunae | reverse complement strand
TCCGCACCAGCCCCACGGGCGCAGTGACCGTACAGTCGGTGCTGGATTACTACCCCTTCGGGATGGTCAATGCAGACCGGAGTTCCGGGGCTGGAACGTATGCTTATAAGTTTAATGGGATCGAGCGGGTGGATGAGCTGGGCCTGGACATGGCGGTCTTTCGAAACTACGACCCTGCGGTAGGTCGATGGATGCAAGTTGACCCGAAGGCGGAAAAATATTACAATATGAGTCCGTACAATGGGATGGGGAATAATCCTATTATGTATAGCGATCAGATGGGGGATACTATCAGAATAAATGGAAGTGAAGAATTTAGAATAAATACTTTGAATGATTTAGCATTAATTGAAAACTCTTCTGATGCTGGGGCGGAATTACTGAATTTTCTTCGGGCAACTCCTGAGGATATTACTATTTCAGAGGTAGAGCCTGCTGGAATTGTAGAATCAGTTCTTGGAGGTGGAAAAAATGCTGCAACTATAAAAAAATCAAGTACTAAACGAGATTTAAAATCTGGTGAAGTAAGTATTTCTTATTCGCAGTTAGATGGAATCGAAATTGATGGAGTTATATCTCAGCCGGATGAAACCTTAAATCATGAACTAGTTCACGCACAAGATTTCATTAAAAAGACAGTAGATAATGATCCTTCAATTAAAGGTAAAGGCCCAGGAGTTGCTAAGGGGCTATTTGAGGCTAGAGCTGTTCAACAAACTAATTCTTACAGGAAGGCAAAGAATCCCAACGCAACAATTAGGCAATACTATGGAGGTAAACAAGTTGTAACACCTCAAAACGAAATTATTCCAGGAGTCGAAATATGGTTTTAAGTTATGAAAAAAATATTTTATCTATTTACTTCTTTTAGCTTCATTCTATTATTCTTTGAGAGTATTAGACATTCTAAGCTATTTTGGTATTTGGGTTTGGTGACCGAAAAAATCCATGTTCTTTCATATCCCATAAATCCATTGACGAGATTGGTAATGCATGCATTTGTTATAAGTGCTGCAGGCATGTATATTATTCTTTTTAAGAGACCAAAAATTGCTTCGTGGATGTCTTTTATCGCTAATATAATATTTTTATTGCTTGTTTTAGATGGTGGAATATTATTATATTTAACTAATGGATTAATAATTACTCATAGTCAAATTAGTATTTTTTTAACCGTCATTTTATCAATTTCTTTGGGGCTTCAATTCGAAGATATTAAATTGAAGAAAGATTTTGATGAGATGAGTTAAACTAAGTTTTCTAGCGAGTAATAAATAGGGATCTCGTTCCGTTTTACTTTGAATCCCCCCTCAATAACCTAAGCTACACATACGATCCTACCCAGCACAACCGTTTAACATCCATAACTGAGTACGGCGAGACCACCCTAGGCTTTAAAACCTACGCCGGTAGTCAAACGATAACCTACAATGACCGGGGCAGCATCGTAGCCTACCCGAGCCTGCGCATTACCTCCCAAACCTACAATCACTTGAACCTCCCCACCGCCATCGTCAATCCCCAAGGCACCCACAGCATCGTCTATGGCGCGGGGGGTAGTAAGCTGACCCAGACCCCAGCGGGCGGTGCCCCCCGGCGCGACTATTTCGGCGAGATCGAGTATAGCAACCAACAAGCCACGGCCATCTACCACGAGGAAGGGCGCGCGCTGAA
>NZ_JACSIT010000022.1 GCF_014349155.1 Neolewinella lacunae | reverse complement strand
AGGTTGTCGAAGAAGTAGATGCCATCGTCGTTCGTCGTCGTTTCACCGACCAGCGTCTCGGGCGTGCCGTCGCCGTCCAGGTCCGCGAACAGCTGAACCGGTACGTTCGGGACGCCGACCTCATTGGCACCCATCTGGATGCCATCGTTGTTCATGTCGAAGAAGACCGAAGAGCCCACGCTGTTGACCGGCACGAAGCCGAAGTCAATCGTCATATTGCCGTTCGCATCGTCCTGCGGGTCGGTATCGTCCTGCGCACCGCCGGGGAAGCT
>NZ_JACSIT010000021.1 GCF_014349155.1 Neolewinella lacunae | reverse complement strand
TTCCGCTACATCCAGTTCGTAAAAATCTACGACGAGGTGGCCCCGGTCATCGAGGCGGACGAGCCGGAAGAATGCTTCGGTGGTACGAGCGTAACGTGCACGGCCGACCTGACACTGACCTTCACGGCGGTAGACGAGTGCTCCGACGTTGACGTGACGCTGCAACTGGACGCGAACTACGACGTTGCGCAGGGCTTCCGTCCGGACAA
>NZ_JACSIT010000020.1 GCF_014349155.1 Neolewinella lacunae | reverse complement strand
CCCGGCTCCGCCAGCCAGCCCCCTTGCATCTCCATGCCAAAGGGGTAGTAGTGGTTTTCTTGCAACACTTCTGCGGCTTCAATGAGGTTGTTGCCGTTTTCGTCGGCAAAGAGGACCCGGTTGTTGCCCAGGTGATCTCGCAGGAAATATTCGTACTGCCAGGCGGCACCGCCCGCGCAGGGGACGATGTCGGCCGTGAAGGTGGCCCCGAGTTGTACCTGGAAGTTGGCTTCGAGCACGATTTGGGTTTTTGCTTCGAAAACGGTGGGGGTGGGG
>NZ_JACSIT010000019.1 GCF_014349155.1 Neolewinella lacunae | reverse complement strand
GGACGATGTCGGCCGTGAAGGTGGCCCCGAGTTGTACCTGGAAGTTGGCTTCGAGCACGATTTGGGTTTTTGCTTCGAAAACGGTGGGGGTGGGGGAAATGTTGGGGGCTAGTCCAAGTAGTTTTGTTGGGGAGGTCCCATTTACTGAGCACTTGAATTGGCTTCGTAACCTGCTTTGAGGCACTGCGTATACTTAGTCTTTGGGTTGGGGAGCACTCCAAGAATCAAGGAATTTGGTCCAAGATATCATCTCTATGCTTTAAGTTGCGGGATATTTCACTTTTACTATCATCCCTATACTCTTCGTTAACTTTCAGTAGTACAATGGATAGTATCAACGAAAACAGACTAGGATCTAACCACGATAAAAACCCCAGGAACAATATAAGTAGTATTATATGCCTTGGCACATATTTGCTTAGAGATAAACCTGCAATAATCGCAATCGCCAAGCATATTGTACCAAAAAATAATGACACATATAGGCTATTATAGCCTTCTACAATGCCAAAATAGACCGCACTAAAACTCAATGCGTTGTAACCAATTTGTGTCAATACACTTAGCAAAATAAATGCGTAAAGGAACTTAGAAATTTTACTTTTCATTCTTAAAAATTTAGATTACTCATTCTTCAATCTTATTTAATATTGAATCTCGCATGCGGATCAACGTTGATCGAACTCGGTCTTCCCTGACACTATCATTCACATTGTCAAACATTCGAAGTGCTATAGCTGCTTGTCCGCCAACAGCCCCGCTAGATCTGTCTCCTCTTTCCCACTTAAGCCCTTCTGCAAAGATCTCATGTCCAATATTGATGCGATGGTGTCTAGCAACAATCTCTGAAACAGAATCTATTTCTCGTTGAAGTTCTACAGCCTTAATGAGAATAAGGGTGATTTCCTCTGAAGATTGAGAGCCATAGGCAATTAATAATATATCTCCTGGAGATATATTTCCAGATTTGTAGGCTTCACTCCACTTTCCAAGAGGATTGCCATTTGCATCAATTACGTTAGTAAAATCGCTGGCATTATCAAGAACAATGTCCTGATAATTGATTTCACATGATAATTGGCATCCATAATTTTCATTTAGATCTTTTGCAATTTGAGTAGGCCCCTGCCCGTCTTCGACCCTGTAAGCGATTAACCGTCCATCTTCTCCATAAATGGGCTCATCAGAGACTTGATTGTAGTTGTATGATCTAGTTTTTCCATCAGGTGTATCATTCCAAGCTTGTTGCACTAAATCCTGAACCGACTCCCCTATCATACCTGTTGGATCAATAAAAGAAATTGGGTTGTTGTAAGTATACGAATACGTTGAATAAGATGAAATAGTTTCTGCTAATGGATCAACGCTTGCCCATCGCCCCACCGCCGCATCATACCACCGCGCCCCATAATCATGCCACCCCACTTCCTCATTCAACTCCTTCCCATTATACCCATACCGCTGCTCCACCCCCGGCTCCGCCAGCCAGCCCCCTTGCATCTCCATGCCAAAGGGGTAGTAGTGGTTTTCTTGCAACACTTCTGCGGCTTCAATGAGGTTGTTGCC